>NZ_JBHXOX010000017.1:0-191557 GCF_042718795.1 Streptomyces cyaneofuscatus | reverse complement strand
CGGACTGGGAACCTACCGCTGGGTCGTCGAACGCAGCTTCGCCTGGCTCCACGGCTTCAAACGCCTCCGCATCCGCTGGGAACGCCGAGCCGACATCCACGAAGCCTTCCTCAAACTCGCCTGCTGCCTCATCACCCACCGACAGATCAACTCATTGTGTTAGCCGCTGTAAGCCGGAATGGGGGCGGAGAGTAGGTCCGCACCTGAACCTTCAGGAAAATAGGTCACCCAGTTTTAATTCCTTCGTCTCGGGAGTTAAGGAAATCGGTAAAGTGTCGTAGTTGCGAGTTGCCATCCCAAATTTGAGGCAGCTGACTGCCCCTGGTGCGCCGCGCTGGTCTCCGGATCCGGGCCGACGACGGCGTTCCTGGTCGCGGACGAGCCGGCGGCCCGCAAGGTGGCCGACGCGCTGCTGGCATCCGGTACCTGCCGGAACGCGCGGGTGGCGCCGGCGCCCGCGCGGGGCGCGCACGTGGTGACGGCGTAAGTCTTCGGGGGACAGCCGGCTCAGCGGCCCGTCGAACCGTCGATCAGTTCGCGCAGGATGTCCGCGTGACCGGCGTGCCGGCCGGTCTCCTCGATCATGTGGGCGAGCGCCCACCGGACACTGGGCGCGGGCTTCCCGGGCTTCCCGGGCTTGCCCGACTCCGGCCGGGGGACCGGGGCGGCCAGGTCGGTGCACCCGTCGAGGACGGTGTTCGCGCGCTCGACCGCCGTACGGTAGCGGGCGACGACCTCGGCCACGCTGTCCGTCGGCGCCGCCGTGAACGTGGCCTGCCAGTCGGTGACCTGGTCCCCGAGGAAGATCGCGCGCTCGACGTACGTCAGGTGGTTGAGCAGGCCGAGCAGGTTCGTCCCCGAGCGCACGGCGGCCGTCCGGACCTCCGGTTCCGGGGCGCCGTCCACCTTCGCGGCGACCGAGGTCCGCAGGTAGTCGAGGAACCCGCGCAGGGTCTCGGCCTCGCTGCCGCCGGTCCGGGGCGGCGGGGTGTCACGGCGGCGGTCACGGGTGGCCATGGCGGGTCTCCAGGGTGCGGGCGGGTCAGGCGGTGCGGCGGACGACGATCAGGACGTGGTCGGTGACCTCGGCGGTGGTGCCGTCCGGGCCGGTCGCGATGCGGCGGGGCGCGTCGGCGCGCTCGACCGTCCAGGTGGCCGGGTCGAGCGCGATGCCTTCGGCGACCTCCTGCGGGCTCGGGTGGTGCACGTCGGGGTCCTGGTTCCAGGACCAGGGCGCGGTCGAACCGTGGTCGACGACCAGCAGCCGGCCGCCCGGCCGCAGCGCCTGGGCGGCCCGGCGCAGGACGACCGCCCGGTCCAGCTCGTGCGGGGTGTGCAGGTAGTGGGCGGTGACCAGGTCGAACCCGCCCTCGGGGCCGTCCGGGCTCTCCGGGAAGGTCGCGCCCAGGTCGTGCCGCTCGGCCGTGACCCGGTCGCCCAGGCCGAGCGAGCGGGCCAGGGTGGTGAGCCGCTCGACCGCCACGGCCGAGACGTCCACGGCGGTGACGCGCCACCCCTGGCGCGCGAGCCACAGGGTGTCGCCGCCCTCACCGCAGCCCAGCTCCAGCGCGTCGCCGGGCGGCAGGTCGGAGACCGTCTCGGTGAGCCGGACGTTCGGCCGGGGGTCGGTGGCGACGGGCCGGGCGGCGTACACGCCGTCCCAGGAGGCGGCGGCATCGGTGGTGGTCAACGGAGAGCTCCTTCGGCCGGGACGCGCGCGGCGGGGCGCGCTGTCGGGTACCCGCCCAGTGTGGTCACCGGCCGCCGGGATCCGCACGAGAAGTTGCCGTTCCGGCAAGCAGCTCAGGGTGTGGAGGCCGGGTCGTTCTTTTCGTACAGGTAGCCGTTGAAACTCGTCGTGCAGTCGCTGAAGTCCCGCGCGAGCTTGACGGTGACCGTGGTGGTGGCCGGGAGCGGGTCGCCGGGCCGGGGGCTGGTGTCGCAGATGTACCAGGCGCCGTGGTCCCGGGGAAGGGTGACGTCCTTGTGCTGGGCGGCGGTTTTCAGGCGTGCGGGAGACAGGTCCTGGCGGGCGAACTCCGTCCGCGCCTGCTCGTAGGTCCTGCTGTGCAGGGCGGGCATGACCGGATCGGGGGCGGGGGCGGTCGAGGCGGTGGCCGTGGGTGTGGGGGCGGGCATCTCCGTGGTGCCGGACGGGGACGACGGAGACGGCAACGGCGGGGCCGGGGCCTGGGACGGGGACGGGGATGACGACGGCGCCGACGACGACAGGGACGGAGCCGCGGTCACCGGTGCGCTGTCGTCGGTCGGCGCGCCACCCGAGCATCCGGCCAGGGCGAGCACGCCGACGAGGGCGCTGAGGGTGAGGCGGTGAGAGGTCCGCACGATAGGGGTACTCCGATCCGGTGGGGCGGCTCGGTCCGGTGGGCACGTGGACGGCCTGCGTGCTTGTCCTGCCCCTGTCTCCTCCCCGGTACGGAGGGGGCTCACTCGGCGCATCGGCGGCGCATCCCGCGTACTCAGGCGCCGAATTGAGTACCCGTACCCTCCCGTCGCACCCCCGTCCGCCGCGAACGTATGTCCATGGGATCACCAGTTCGCGTTCTCGCCGAGGCCACTCCCGCCACCCGGGACCGCTACGTCGACCTCCTCCGGGTCGCCTCGCTCGCCGCTGTCGTGCTCGGGCACTGGATGATGGCGGCGGTCACCCCGGACGGGGTCGGCAACCTGCTCGCCGTCGTCCCGGCGCTCCAGCCGCTGACCTGGCTGCTCCAGGTCATGCCGGTGTTCTTCTTCGTCGGCGGATTCGCGCACGCGCTGTCGTACCGCTCCCTCCTCCGCAAGCGCCCTGAAGGCTCCGCGGACTCCGTCTACGCGGCCTTCCTGCGGGCCCGGCTCCAGCGGCTGCTGCGCCCCACCATGGTCTTCGTCCTCGTCTGGGGTGCGGCCGCCCTCCTCGTCCAACTGCTCGGCGGAGGCGGCGGGCTGACCGGTGTCACCCTGCGGCTGGTGACCCAGCCGCTCTGGTTCATCGGGATCTACCTGGCGATGGTGGCGTTCACCCCGCCGCTGCTGAGGCTGCACGAGCGGTACGGCTGGGGCGCGTTCGCCGGTCTCGCGGGTGCGGCGGCGGCCGTGGACGTGCTGCGGTTCGCGGCCGGGGTCCCGTACGTCGAGTTCCTCAACTTCGCCTTCGTCTGGCTCGCGGTGCACCAGCTCGGCTTCCTGCGCGCCGACGGCCGCCTCGGCGTCGGCGCGGGCCTCGCCACACTCCGCCGCCCCGCGCTCCTTGCCGGGGGCGGCCTGGTCACCGCCGTGGCCCTGGTGGCGTTCGGGCCCTACCCGCTCTCCATGGTCGGGATGCCCGGCGAGAAGGTCAGCAACATGGCCCCGCCGACCCTCGCCCTGCTCTGCCACGGCCTCTGGCTGGTCGGCGCGGTCGAGCTGCTCCGCGCCCCCGCCGCCCGGCTGCTGGCCCGCCCGCGCGCCTGGCGCACGGTGGTGGCCGCCAACGGGGTGGCGATGACCGCGTTCCTCTGGCACCTCACGGCGATGCTCGGCGTGTACGGGGCGATGCTCGCCCTGGACGTCCCGCTCCCCGAACCCGCCACCGCCGCCTGGTGGGCCCAGACCCCGCTGCGCCTGGCCGCCGCGGCCGTTCTCACCGCGGCCCTGGTCGCCACCTTCCGCACCGTCGAGCGCCCGGCGCCCACGGCCCTCCGTACGGGCTCCGGCCCGCTGGCCGCCCTCGGCGCGACGCTCTGCCTCCTCGGCGTGCTCGGCCTCTCCTTGGTCGGCTTCGCCGGCCTGCTGGAGGGCCGCACGGCCCTGCTGATCGCGATCCCGGTCACCGCCCCGGCCGCCGTCGCGATGACGCTGTGCGGCTGGCTGCTGGTGGAGCGGGCGGGGCGGGGGACGGCCGTGCGGTAGGGCTCCACGGGCGGCTACCCGCCCGCCGCCCACCCCTCGGCAGCATCCCGTACGGTGCCGGTACCCCGTTCCAGCCGACCGATCGAAGCCAGCAGCCGACGTGCGTTCGCGGGGTCGCGGAGAAGGTGAAGGGTCTCCTTCAACGACGTGTACTCGGCCACGGGCATGATCACCACGGAGCCGTGTCTCCCGCGATCATCACGGAGCCGTGTCTCCCGCGTCACGGCAACCGCCTCCCCGCCCCTGCCCACCGCGTCCACGGTCCCGGCGCAATCCGCCAGGAATTCCTCACAGGTCATCGTCCGCATGGCCACCTCCCGGCTCACCGGCATCATCCCGCACACCGAGCCGCGGTCCGGACAGCACGCCCGTGCCACCGAGCCCCCTCCGCCGCGCCGTACCCTGGGAAGGTCGATCAACCCCCTGGGCAGGAGTGAAATGGCCGTCAATCTGGTCAATGTCGAGCAGGTCAGCAAGGTGTACGGCACCCGTGCCCTGCTCGACGGTGTATCCCTCGGGGTCTCCGAGGGCGACCGGATCGGTGTCGTCGGCCGCAACGGCGACGGCAAGACCACCCTCATCCGGATGCTCGCCAAGCTGGAGGACGCGGACACGGGCCGCGTCACCCACAACGGCGGGCTGCGGCTCGGTGTGCTCACGCAGCACGACTCGCTGGACCCGGCGAAGACCATCCGCCAGGAGGTCATCGGCGATCTCGCCGACCACGAGTGGGCGGGCAGCGCCAAGATCCGCGACGTGCTCACCGGGCTCTTCGGCGGTCTCGCCCTCCCCGGCTTCGAGCACGGGCTCGACACCGTCATCGCCCCGCTCTCCGGCGGTGAACGCCGTCGTATCGCGCTGGCGAAGCTCCTCATCGACGAGCAGGACCTGATCGTCCTGGACGAGCCCACCAACCACCTCGACGTCGAGGGCATCTCCTGGCTCGCCGGCCACCTGCGGACCCGGCGCTCGGCGCTCGTCTGCGTCACCCACGACCGGTGGTTCCTGGACCAGGTCTGCACCCGCATGTGGGACGTCCAGCGAGGCACCGTCCACGAGTACGAGGGCGGCTACAGCGACTACGTCTTCGCCCGCGCCGAGCGCGAGCGGATCGCCGCCACCGAGGAGTCCAAGCGGCAGAACCTCATGCGCAAGGAGCTGGCCTGGCTGCGCCGCGGCGCCCCCGCCCGTACGTCCAAGCCGCGCTACCGCATCGAGGCGGCCAACGAGCTGATCGCCGACGTGCCGCCGCCGCGCGACACCAGCGAGCTGATGAAGTTCGCCAACGCCCGCCTCGGCAAGACCGTCTTCGACCTGGAGGACGTGACCGTCCAGGCCGGGCCCAAGACCCTCCTCACCCACCTCACCTGGCAGCTCGGCCCCGGCGACCGCGTCGGCCTCGTCGGCGTCAACGGCGCGGGCAAGACCTCGCTGCTGCGCGCCCTGGCCGAGGCCGCCCGTACGCAGGGCGACGAGCAGCCCGCCGCCGGGAAGGTCGTCGTCGGCAAGACCGTCAAGCTCGCCTACCTCTCCCAGGAGGTCTCCGAGCTCAACCCGAACCTCCGCGTCCTGGAGGCCGTCCAGCAGGTCCGCGACCGGGTCGACCTCGGCAAGGGCCGCGAGATGACGGCGGGCCAGCTCTGCGAGCAGTTCGGCTTCACCAAGGAGAAGCAGTGGACGCCCGTCGGCGACCTCTCCGGCGGTGAGCGCCGCCGGCTCCAGATCCTGCGGCTGCTGATGGACGAGCCCAACGTCCTCTTCCTCGACGAGCCCACCAACGACCTGGACATCGAGACCCTGACCCAGTTGGAGGACCTCCTCGACGGCTGGCCCGGATCGATGATCGTGATCTCCCACGACCGGTTCTTCATCGAGCGGACCACGGACAAGGTCATGGCCCTCCTCGGCGACCGCGCCCTGCGCATGCTGCCGCGCGGCATCGACGAGTACCTGGAGCGCAGGCAGCGCATGGAGGAGGCCGTCACCCCCTCCGCCGCCCCCGCGCCCCGCTCGTCCGGAGCGGGAGCCGGAGCCCCCGCCGCCGCTCCGGCCCTCTCCGCGCAGGAGGCCCGCGCCGCGAAGAAGGAGCTCCAGAAGGTCGAGCGGCAGCTCGACAAGCTCTCGACCCGGGAGACCGCGCTGCACAAGCAGATCGCGGACAACGCCACCGACTTCGAGAAGGTCGCCGGGCTCGACGCCGAGCTTCGCGAACTCGTCACCGAGCGCGACGAGCTGGAGATGCGCTGGCTGGAACTGGCCGAGGACGCCTGAGAGCCCGCCCGCCGCGACGGACGCACCGTGCTCATGCGGTCGTCCGTCGGCGGGGCGGCGGCCGGTGGCTGAAGGCGATCGGGCCGGAGGTTCGTCCCCGGTGACTGGCCGTCATCTTCCGCCGGTCGTAACGAGGGCAT
This sequence comes from Streptomyces cyaneofuscatus, assembly GCF_042718795.1. GTDB lineage: Bacteria > Actinomycetota > Actinomycetes > Streptomycetales > Streptomycetaceae > Streptomyces > Streptomyces cyaneofuscatus_A. The sequence goes on along the minus strand of NZ_JBHXOX010000017.1, from coordinate 185,255 downwards.
CACGACCCGGTTCTCCCTTGGGAACAGGGGGCGGACCGATCCGGTGTTCGATGGCTGGTGGGTGGTACAAAGAAGCCCCGCTCGACTGTCGTGACACCGCGGAAGCCATGCCCGATTCGCTCCTTTCCGGGGGTGATTGAACCCTCCCTCCCGGAATCGCGGGGGAGACCGGATCGGGCACCGGCCCGCACGAAGGGGGACGTGCTGATGAGCCAGCCGCCCAGCCAGCAACCGCCGCAGGGGGGCTTCGGGGCTCCGCAGGAGCCGCCGCAGGGGACTCCTCAGCCGCCGCAGGACCAGCCGCAGCCGTCCTTGGCCAAGCAGCCGGAGCAGCCGCCGCAGGCCCCGGCGGCCGGTCAGCCCCAGCCCCCGGCCGGCCCGCCGCAGACGCCGCCGGCCCCGGGCGGCCCGGCGTACGGCTACCCGCAGACGCCCCCGGCTCCGCAGCCCGGGTACGGCTACCCCCAGGCGCCGGGCCAGGCGCCCGGCCCGTACGGTCATCAGGCCCCCGGCCAGGCGCCCGGCCCCTACAGTCAGCAGCCCTCCGGTCCGTACGGTCAGCAGCCCGGCCCCTACGGCCAGCCCGGCCCCGGCGGCTACGGCCAGCCTGCCCCCGGCCCCTACGGCCAGCCCACGCAGCCCGGTTACGGCTACCCGCAGCAGCAGTACCCCGGCGCCCCCGCCCCGGGCGGAACCGGCGGACCCGGCGGACCCGGCGGTCCCGGCAGCGGCGGCCCCTTCAAGGGGAAGACCGGTGTCCTCGCCGCGGCGGCCGTCGCCGTTGTCCTGCTCGTCGGCGCGGGCGCCTGGTACGTGGTGAGCGACAGCGGCGACGACCCCAAGAAGCCGGTCGCGGGCCCCAGCGGCGACGCCAAGGGGTCGGAGGCGCCCACCGCCTCCCCCTCCGTCGACGAGGGCGACGGCACCGGCGACGGCCGGGAGACGGACGACGACCTCAACGCCGGGCGCAAGCCGGGCGAGGCCAAGGTCGCCTGGCTCCAGAAGAACGAGGTCGACCTCCCGCGCGACGGCGACGAGATCCGTGGCCCCTGGTTCGTCGGCGACACGGTGGTCACGGCCCTGTACCGGGGGATCTCCGGCTACTCGGTCGCCGACGGCAAGAAGAAGTGGACCGTCGCGCTCCCCGCCGACATCTGCGCCGCCCCCAACACGGTCTCCCCCGACGGCAAGATCGTCATCGGCATCCAGAACGGCACCACGGACCGGTCCAAGTGCTCCGTGATGCAGATGATCGACCTCAACACCGGCAAGGCCGGCTGGAAGTCCGAGGTCAAGAAGAGCGGCGCCTTCGACCTGATCTCCGACATCGGCCTCGCCATCAGCGGGAACACGGTCACCGCCGGGCGGACCAGCTACTCCAGCGCCTACCGGGTCAGCGACGGCAAGCAGTTGTTCGGCACCCCCGACAGCAACTGCCGGACCTTCGCCTTCGCCGGCGGCCCGAAGCTGATCGCCGCCGCCAACTGCCGTAACGACGACGCCGACAACCCCCAGCACCAGTTGCAGGAGCTGGACCCGGCCACCGGCAAGGCCAAGTGGACCTACCAGCCGCCTCGCGGATGGGAGATCAAGAAGACGTACTCGGTGAGCCCGCTCGTGGTCTCGCTGGAGAACAGGAAGAAGAAGCAGTGGTCGGTGGCCGCGTTCACCGACAACGGCAAGCTCCGTTCCCAGCTGAGCCCGGCCAAGGGTGACCTGGTCACCGCCAACTGCGGCGGCCTGCTCTCCATCTTCGGCCAGCAGCTCGAAGGGTGCTCCGGCGTCGCCGCCGACGCCGACACCTTCTACATGGCCACCAAGACCGACACCACCGGCTCCGAGCGGACCAACAAGGTCGTCGCCTTCGACCTGGACACCGGCAAGCCCAAGTGGACGGTGGCCGCCCCGGCCGGGCGCACCGTGAGCCCGATCGGGATGGACGGCGGCAAGGTGCTGCTCTATGCGGAGCCCCGCTACGACAAGGCCGGCGCCATCCTCACCGTCCCGCCGACGGGCGGCTCCACCAGTGTCCTGCTCCAGCACCCGGAGGGGACCAACCGGATCGAGAACAGCCTCTTCGGGGGCATGAACACCGTGTACCGGGACGGCCGCTCCTTCCTCTTCCCCAAGCGCATCACCGGCCGCGACGACGGCGAGATGGAGCAGGCGACGGCGCTGGTGTTCTCCAAGTGACCGCTCACGACGGCATCCGAAGGCAGCCGGCCCCTCGCGGCCGGACGCGACCCCACCCCCACACATCCTCCGAGGTACGTACGCGATGACCCAGCCGCCGCAGCAGCCACCCAACGAGCCCCAGCCCCCGAACCAGCCCCCCGGGCAGCCCCCGGGCCAGCCGTCGAACCAGCCCCCGGGCCAGCCCCCGGCAGGACCGCCCGCAGGTCCTCCTGCCGGCCCGCCCTCCGGCGGATTCGGGGCCCCGCAGGACCCGCCGCCCGGTGGGTTCGGTGAGCCGACCCCGCCGCCCGCGGACCCCTTCGGCAAGCAGCCCCCTCCGGCCGGCCCGCCCGCCGGAGGCTACGGCACCCCGCAGCCCGGTTACCCGACCCCGCCGGCCCCGCAGCCCAACGGGTACGGCTACCCGCAGGCCCAGCAGCCCGGTTACGGCTACCCGCAGGGAGCCCCCGGCCAGCCGGGCCAGCCGGGCTACCCGGGCGGTCAGCCCGGCTACCCGGGCCAGCCCGGTCAGCCCGGCATGCCGCAGCAGGGCTACGGCTACCCCACCCAGCCGATGTACGGCGCCCCGCAGCCCGGCCCGGGCGGTGGCGGCCCCGGCGGTGGCAAGAAGTTCTCCACCCAGATGCAGATCATCGTCGCCGCGGCCGTCGCCGTGGTGCTGATCATCGGCGCGGCCGTCGTCTACACCTCCACCAAGGACGACGGCGACACGGGCGACCAGGCCTCCACCTCCGGCTCCACCGGTGGCGGCGAGGGCAAGGGCGGTGACGGCAAGGAGGGCGGCCTGGCCGGCGGCAGCGAGAAGGCCCCCGGCAACACCGGCTCCAAGGTCGCCTTCCAGCTCCCGCAGCCCGAGGTCACCGACGTCACCGCGGTCAAGGGCTCCTGGCTCACCGACAAGGCGTACGTGAAGTCCGGCGTCAACGAGGTCGTCGCGTACGACCGCGACAAGGGCACCAAGCTCTGGTCCGTGCCGGTCGCCGGCGAGGTCTGCGGCGCCTCCCCGCACATGACGAAGGACTTCAAGACGGCGATCCTCTTCAAGGAGGGCAAGCCGACCAAGGCGAAGAAGTACCCCGCGTGCAACCAGGTCGGCGCCGTCGACCTGGCCGCCGGCAAGCTGCTCTGGAGCAAGTCAGTCACCTCCGCCACCGGCGGCGACCGGCCGGTCCAGTTCGACGAGGTCACGCTCAGCGGCACCACCGTCGCCGCTGGCGGCACCTCGGGCGGCGCGGCCTTCAAGCTGGAGAACGGTGCCGAGCTCTGGAAGCCGAAGGTCAGCGCCGACCGCTGCTACGACACGGGGTACGGGGGCGGTGAAGCCCTCGCCGTGGTCCGCAAGTGCGGTTCGTACGACAGCCCGCAGCTCCAGATCCAGGCGCTGAACCCGGCGACCGGCGCACCCCTCTCCTCGTACCAGATGCCCGCCGGCGTCGACTACGCCTCCATCGTCTCCACCAAGCCGCTGGTGGTCGCGGCCAACGTCGGCGACACCGCCAACGACGGCAGCGCCATCTCCGACTTCTTCTCGATCGACGCGGCGACCGGCAAGCTGATCGTGCGGATCTCCGCCGACGCGGAGAAGTACGCGGCCCGCTGCGGCTCCACCGACGTCGAGAGCTGCCGTGCGGCGGTCGTCGGCAACAACCGGCTCTACCTGCCGACCGAGGACCACGACGGTACGAGCGAGTACGGCGACACCAACGAGGTCGTCGCCTTCGACCTCACCACCGGCAAGCTGCTCGGCGGCCGGGCCGACGCGGGGGACCGCTACAGCCTGACCCCGCTCCGGATGGACGGCACCAACGTCATCGCCTACAAGCGGCCTCCGTACGACAAGGGCGGCCAGATCGTCTCCATCGACGGGGAGACCTTCAAGCAGACGCTGCTGATGGAGAACCCGAGCGACGAGTCGGTACGGGACGCGGAGACCGCGTTCACCGCCGACCGCTCCGAAGTCCTCTACGGAGAGGGCCGCCTCTTCCTCGCGAAGCAGTTGATCAGCGAGCGCCGTGACAGCCAGGCGGACGAGAAGCTCTACCTCGCGGTGGGCTTCCGCACCGACTGACACCCCCAACCCGCCCATCGGCCCTGCCAGTTGATCGCTGGCTGGCAGGGCTGATCGTTTTCTGCCCCGCGTGCGGTCTCCAAGTGATCCTGAATCAAGCAGAATTCGGCACTCTGATCAGCTTCTCCCCCGTAAGGGGCACACAGCGCCGAACAAGCGTGTACGTTGCCGGGTCAGGGAGCCCGGGGGGCCGGTATCCAGGGCATACACGGGCACTTGGAGCTTGAACGATGAGCGTGCGGCTCATGGTGGTCGACGACCACCGCCTGCTCGCCGAGGCACTCGCCTCGGCGCTGAGACTGCGCGGGCACCGGGTGCTCGCGGCGGCCGCCCCGACGTCCGGGTCGGCGGAGCTGGTGGTCAGCCGGGCCCCGGAGGTCTGCCTCTTCGGTACGGCGTCGCCCGCCGCGCCGGGGGTCTTCGACCCGATCACGCGCATCGTCCAGGAGCGCCCGCAGGTGGCGGTGGTGGTCCTCGGGCCGGTGCCGAGCCCGCGCGGGATCGCCGCGGCCTTCGCGGCCGGGGCGGCGGGGTACGTCCGGCACGACGAGCGCATCGAGGGCGTCGAGCGGGCGATGCTGAAGGCGCGGGTGGGGGAGAGCGCCGTCGCCCCGCAGTTGCTGCACGGCGCCTTCGCCGAGCTGCTCAACCCGGCGGCCCAGCCCGACGACGAGGGCCGCCGCCTGCTCCAGATGCTGACCCCGCGCGAGGCGGAGGTCCTCGTCCGGGTCGCCGAGGGCGAGGACACCCGGCTGATCGCGGCCGGGATGCGGATCGCGCCGAGCACCGCCCGTACGCACGTCCAGCGGGTCCTGATGAAGCTGGGCGTCGGATCCCGGCTGGAGGCGGCCGCCCTCGCGGCCCGTACGGGACTGCTGGAGCGGGCGGCGGCGAACGGCGGGACGCGACAGGGGCCGTACGTTCCCGGACAGCGCGGGTGACGTACGGCCCCCGAGGGCGTCAGGGCAGGCGACGGGTCAGTCCGCGCCGGTCTCCTCGACCGGGGCGGCCGGCGCCTCCGCCGGGCGCAGCTTCATCCAGATGAGGAAGAACAGACCGAGCGCCAGCATCGCGAGGCCGGTCCACAGGTTGATGTGGACGCCCTCGGCCTTCTTCAGGTCGGCGTCGGACGGGCTGATCCCGGCGATGGTGACGATCACCCCGTAGACCACGAACAGGCCGCCGATGATCCGCCGGATGTCGAAGAGACGGGCCGCGGTCGCGGACTTGCGCTCCAGTTCGGAGACTTCCTTGTGCAGGTCGGACATGGTGGGTTCCTCCGATCGGAAGTATCAGAACGAGTACGGGACGTAGCACGCGGCGGCGAGCACGATCGCGCCCCAGCCGAGCAGCGCGGGCTTGCGGTACCAGGCCTTGTCGGCCTCCTCCAGCGCCTCGTCGGGGTCCGGGGACTCCGTCCCGTACACCAGACCGGCCAGCTCGGCCTCGGGCTTCGGCGCGGTGAAGAGCGTGACGACGACCATGACGACGGCCCCGGCGACGAACCCGACGATCGCGGAGACGAAGTTGGCGCCCTGGTCGGACGGGATGTCGATGACCCCGCCCTTGTAGATCCAGAAGTAGTTGACCATCGCGGCGCCGGTACCCGCGATCAGCCCCCAGACACCGGACTTCATGGAAGCCCGCTTCCAGAACATGCCGATGATGAAGACGACGAACATCGGGACGTTGAAGAACGAGAACAGCGTCTGCAGGTAGCTCATGATGTTGGAGAAGCTCGCCGCGATGAACGCCGTGCCGATCGAGGCCAGCACCCCGATCGCCGTGATCAGCCGGCCGAACTTCAGGTAGTACGTGTCCGGCTTGCCCTTCACCACGTACCGCTGCCAGATGTCCGTCGTGAACACCGTGTTGAACGAGGACACGTTGGCCGCCATGCCCGCCATGAACGCGGCGAGCAGACCGGTCACCGCGATGCCGAGCACCCCGTTGGGCAGCAGCTCCTGCATCAGCAGCGGGATCGCGTCGTTGTACGTGAGGTCCGAGTCCGGGGTGCCGATCTGCGGCACGATCACGGCCGCGACCAGACCCGGGATCATCACCGCGAAGACGATGAAGATCTTCGGGAAGGCGGCGATCAGCGGGGTGCGCTTGGCGGCGGAGAGGTTCTTCGCGGACAGGGCGCGCTGCACCTCGGCGAAGTTCGTCGTCCAGTAGCCGAAGGAGAGCACGAAGCCGAGCCCGAGGATGATCGTCAGCCAGTTGGCGCCGAGCGGGTTGGCGTCACCGATGCCGGTGCCGCCCCAGGCCGTCATGAAGTCGCCGCCGTGCTGCTTGGTCAGCGAGTCGCTCATGGCGTCCCAGCCGCCGACCCGCTTGAGGCCCAGCACGGTGATCGGGATCAGCGCGGCGAGGATGACGAAGAACTGGAGCACCTCGTTGTAGATCGCCGAGGAGAGGCCGCCGATGGTGATGTAGATCAGCACGAACAGGCCCGCGACGACGATCGCGACCCACTGCGGCCAGCCGAGGAGCGCCTCCACGACGATCGACAGGGCGTAGAGGTTGACGCCCGCGATGAGTATCGCCGCGAAGGCGAAGAGTATGGAGCTCAGCAGGTGGGCGGACCTGTCGAACCGCTGGAGCAGGAACTCCGGTACGGAGCGCACCTTGGAGCGGTAGTAGAACGGCATCATCACCAGGCCGAGGAAGACCATGGCGGGGATGGCGCCGATCCAGTACCAGTGGACCACCGCGACGCCGTACTGCGCGCCGGTCGCCGCCATGCCGAGGATCTCGGTGGCCCCGAGATTCGCCGCGACGAAGGCGAGACCGGTCACCCAGGCGGGCAGGGACCGTCCGGAGAGGAAGAAGTCGAGGCTCGTCTTCACACTCGCGCGGGCCGCGAAGCCGATGCCGAGGACGACGACGAAGTAGATCGCCAGGATGGCGTAGTCGAGCCCGTTCGTGGGGAGACGGAGCCCTTCGGCCAGTGTCTGCATGGGGGTACTCGCTTCGTTGCGCGAACTGAACCCGACGGAACTTACGCCTCTGTGTTCGTTAAATGAACAGGTTCGTTGGGCTTCTTTGTTCGATCGTGATCGAGTGCGGTGGAATGTCCGGGTATGCCGCACGGAAGTGTTGCGGACGATCTCTGTGAGTGGCGTACGGGCGTCGGCATTGACGAGGGTGTTCGCTTGTGATTTGTTATGTGCGTTTGTGTTGGTTGGGGGAACGGGTGGAGGACCCTGGTGAAGAAGACGGTTACGCGCCTGGCCGACGGCCGTGAGCTGATCTACTACGACTCCGCGGACGGCACCGTCCGCGACGCCGTCGACCGGCGCCCGCTGGACGCGGTGTCGACCTCGTCGGAGATCCGCCGCGACCCGCTCCTCGGCGACGCGGTCGCCGTCGCCTCGCACCGCCAGGCCCGCACCTACCACCCGCCGGCCGACTCCTGCCCGCTCTGCCCCACCCGGGACGGGCGCCTCAGCGAGATCCCCGACAGCCACTACGACGTGGCCGTCTTCGAGAACCGCTTCCCCTCCCTCGCCGGCGACTCCGGCCGCTGCGAGGTCGTCTGCTTCACCTCCGACCACGACGCGTCCTTCGCCGACCTCACCGAGGAGCAGGCCGCGCTCGTCCTCGCCGCCTGGACCGACCGCACCGCCGCGCTCTCCGCGCTCGACCAGGTCACCCAGGTCTTCTGCTTCGAGAACCGGGGCGCCGAGATCGGCGTCACCCTCGGCCACCCGCACGGCCAGATCTACGGCTACCCCTTCGTCACCCCCCGCACCGAGCTGATGCTCCGCTCGGCCGCCCGCCACCGCGAGGAGACCGGGGGCAACCTCTTCGACGACGTGGTCGCCCGCGAGGAGAAGGACGGCACCCGGGTCGTCCTCGCCACCGACCACTGGATCGCCTACGTCCCGTACGCGGCGCACTGGCCCTACGAGGTCCACCTGCACCCCCGCCGCCGCGTCCCCGACCTGCCCGCAATCGACGAGGCGGCGCGTACGGAGTTCCCACAGGTCTATCTGGAACTCTTGAGGCGCTTCGACCGGATCTTCGGGCCCGGCGAGCCGCCGACCCCGTACATCTCCGCCTGGCACCAGGCGCCGTTCGGGATCGACGGCCGGGACGAGTTCGCCCTGCACCTGGAGCTTTTCACCATTCGCCGGACCTCCGGCAAGCTGAAGTTCCTCGCGGGATCCGAGTCCGGCATGAGCGTGTTCATCAACGACGTGCCGCCGGAGGCCGCGGCCCAGCGACTGCGAGAGGTAGCGAGCGAATGAGTAGCGCGAAGAAGTACCTGGTCACCGGCGGGGCCGGATACGTCGGCAGCGTCGTCGCCCAGCACCTGCTGGAGGCCGGGCACGACGTGACCGTCCTGGACGACCTCTCCACCGGCTTCCGCGCCGGCGTCCCGGCCGGCGCCACCTTCATCGAGGGCCGCATCCAGGACGCCGCCCGCCACCTCGACCCCACCTACGACGGGGTCCTGCACTTCGCCGCGTACTCCCAGGTCGGCGAGTCCGTCGTGGACCCCGAGAAGTACTGGGTCAACAACGTCGGCGGCACCACCGCCCTCCTCGCCGCGATGCGCGAACACGGTGTGCGCACCCTCGTCTTCTCCTCCACCGCCGCCACCTACGGCGAACCGGTCTCCAGCCCCATCACCGAGACCGACCCCACCGCCCCCACCAGCCCGTACGGCGCCTCCAAGCTCGCCGTCGACCACATGATCAGCGGCGAGGCGACCGCCCACGGCCTGGCCGCCGTCTCGCTGCGCTACTTCAACGTGGCCGGGGCGTACGGCAGTTGCGGCGAACGCCACACCCCCGAGTCCCACCTCATCCCACTCGTCCTCCACGTGGCCCTGGGCAGGCGCGAGTCGATCTCCGTCTACGGCGACGACTACCCCACCCCCGACGGCACCTGCGTCCGCGACTACATCCACGTCGCCGACCTCGCCGAGGCCCACCTCCTCGCCCTGGACGCGGCCGCCCCCGGCGAGCACCTCATCTGCAACCTCGGCAACGGCAACGGCTTCTCGGTCCGCGAGGTCATCGAGACCGTCCGCAAGGTCACCGGCCACGCGATCCCGGAGACCCCCGCCCCGCGCCGAGGCGGCGACCCGGCCGTCCTCGTCGCCTCCGCCGCCACCGCCGTCGAACGCCTCGGCTGGCAGCCGTCCCGCGCCGACCTGGCCGGAATCGTCGCCGACGCCTGGGAGTTCGCCCGCCGAGAGGAGACCACCACCCCATGAACGGGACCACCACACCGTCGGAACCCGCCGCCACCTTCACCGAGCTGTACGGGGGTGAACCCCACGGCATATGGGCGGCACCCGGACGGGTGAACCTCATCGGCGAGTACACCGACTTCAACGACGGCTTCGTCATGCCGCTCGCCCTCCCGCACACCGCCGTCGCCGCCGTCTCCCCGCGCACCGACGGCGTCCTGCGGCTGCACTCCTCCGACGTACCCGGAGGCGTCGTCTCGCTCCGCGTCGAGGAGCTGGCCCCGGGCTCCGGCCACGGCTGGGCCGCCTACCCGGCGGGCGTGGTCTGGGCGCTGCGCGAGGCCGGCCACCCGGTCACCGGCGCCGACATCGCGCTGACCTCCACCGTCCCCACCGGCGCCGGGCTCTCCTCCTCCGCCGCCCTGGAGACCGTCACGGCGCTCGCACTCAACGACCTGTTCGGCCTCGGCCTGACCGGTCCCGAACTGGCCGTCATCGGCCGCCGCGCCGAGAACGACTTCGTCGGCGTGCCCTGCGGGATCATGGACCAGATGGCCTCGGCCTGCTGCACCGAGGGCCACGCCCTGCACCTGGACACCCGCGACCTCACCCTGCGCCAGGTCCCCTTCGACCTGGCCTCCCAGGGGCTGACGCTCCTGGTCGTCGACACCCGGGTCAAGCACGCCCTCGGCGACGGGGCGTACGCGGAGCGCCGGGCCGGCTGCGAGGAGGGCGCCCGGCTCCTCGGGATACCCACCCTGCGCGACCTCCCGTACGACGGTCTCGACGCGGCCCTGGCCACGCTCGCGGACGCCGGGGCGGACGAGTCCGTGATCCGGTACGTCACCCACGTCGTCGGCGACAACCGCCGGGTCGAGCAGGTCATCGCCCTGCTGGACGCGGGCGAGGTGCGGGCGGCGGGCCCGGTCCTGGACGAGGGTCACCGCTCGCTCCGCGACGATCTGCGGGTCTCCTGCCCCGAGTTGGACCTCGCGGTCGCGGCGGCGGGGGAGGCCGGGGCGCTCGGGGCGCGCATGACCGGCGGCGGCTTCGGCGGCTCGGCGATCGTGCTGGTGGAGGCGGCGGAGGCCGACGCGGTGGCGGAGGCCGTCACGAAGGCGTTCGCCGGGGCGGGGCACGCGGCGCCGGGCATCTTCGCCGCGATCCCCTCGGCGGGGGCACGCCGCCTGAGCTGAACCGGCCTTACGCGGCAGGGCTGTTCAGAGCCGCTTGGTGAGGATGAACTCGGTGACGCCGGGCGGGTAATCCTCGACCCGGCCGATCTCCTCGTACCCCTGCTTCCGGTAGAAGTCCGGGGCCTGGAAGTCCCAGGTCTCCAGCCGGGAGCGGGTGCAGGCCCGCTCCGTGCGGGCCACCCGCTCGGCCTCGGCGAGGAGTCGCGAGCCGAGGCCGGCGGAGCGGTGGCGGGCGTCGACCCAGAGCAGGTCGACATGGAGCCAGTACGCCCAGGTCCGCCCGGTCAGCCCGCCGGCGACCGTGCCCTGCTCGTCCAACGCCCACACCTCCAGCGGGACTTCGTGCTCGGCGGAGGTGGAGAGCAGGGCGCGCAGACCGGCCGAGGCCGCGACGTTGTCCTCCTGGAGACGCTTGCTCAGCAGGCGGTGACGTTCTTTGTCCACTTCTGCCTCAAGACGGAACATGAACCCCACCCTAAACACCTCGTAGGCCGCCCCGGCCCACCAGTTCCGCGAATCGCCTTCCCCCTCCGGCCCCCGCCCGTACGCTGATCCCAGCACCGGTGGGGGCCGGTGCCGGATCAGGGGGCGAGAGAGTCGGGTACGGCGCCCGGAGCGGGGCGGCAGGCGGTGCATACGACGGCGGTCGGAGCACCGGAGGCCGCCGGTGAAGGCAGGCCACGGGCCCGCCGGATGTTCCGGACGCCGTACCCGCGGCTGTCCGCCCCCGCTGATGGGGGTCTCTCTGTGGCTCGAATCCGGGTTCTGGTGGTCGACGACCACCGCATCTTCGCCGAATCGCTCGCGGCGGCCCTCGCGGCCGAACCGGACGTGGACGTGGCGGCGGCGGGCAGCGGCCCGGCCGCGCTGCGCGCCCTGGAGCGCGCGGCCGCCGAGGCGCGCCCGTACGACGTGATCCTGGTCGACGCCGAGCTCGGCGTCCTGGCGCACGGCGGCGGCGCCCCTGTGCTCCCCGTGCCCCGGCCGGAGGAGCCGGGGGCCGTCGACGGCATCTCGCTGGTCGCCCAGGTCCGCGCCGCCCGGCCCGGCGTGCGCTCGGTGGTGCTCGCGGAGAAGGACGACCCGCGGTGCGCCGCCCGGGCGCTCCAGGCGGGGGCCTCGGGGTGGGTGGCGAAGGACTGCTCGCTGCAGCGGCTGCTCACGGTCGTCCGGGGCGTGCTGCGCGACGAGACGCATCTGCCGCCCGCCCTGCTGACCGGGGTGCTGCGGGAGCTGACGGCGACCCGTAAGCACCGCACCGAGAGCGAGGCGCTGGTGGAGTCGCTGACGCCGCGCGAGCGCGAGGTGCTGCGCTGCATGGTGGCGGGTCTGGGCAGGAAGGCGGTGGCGGAGCGGCTGTTCCTCTCCCCGCACACGGTCCGTACGCACATGCAGAACGTGCTGGGCAAGCTCGGGGTGCACTCGACGCTGGCCGCCGTGGCGCTCGCCCGCCGGGCCGGGGTCGGCCCGGCGGAGCCCGTAACGGTCCGGCTAGCCGGGGATGTTGTCGAACGGGGCAGTCAACTGGCGTAGCAGTCCGGCCAGTTCGCCGCGCTGACGGCGGGAGAGCTCGCCGAGGATGGCCCGCTCCTGGTCGAGGAGCCCGGCCAGCGACTGGTCGGCCTTGTCGCGCCCCTCGGCGGTCAGCCGGACCAGGACACCGCGCCGGTCGCTGGGGTCGGGAAGCCGCTCGACCAGGTTCTTCTTGGTGAGCCGGTCGATCCGGTTGGTCATCGTGCCCGAGGTGACCAGGGTCTGGGTCAGCAGTTGCCCGGGGGAGAGCTGGTACGGAGGGCCGGCCCGGCGCAGCGAGGTGAGCACGTCGAACTCCCACGGCTCCAGGTGGTGCTCGGCGAACGCTATGCGGCGGGCCCGGTCGAGGTGGCGTGCCAGGCGGGAGACACGACTGAGCACCTCGAGCGGTTCCACGTCGAGGTCGGGGCGCTCTCGGCGCCATGCTGCGACCAGTCGGTCGACCTCGTCCTCCATGTGGATCAGTGTAGAGGGTCTGTCGACATGAAGTCTCTTGAATTCAAGTGTCTTGACATCAAGATATAGCGGGCGTGATCCTGTTCCCCATGACACCGAAGACGCCGCCCACGCCCTCCACGTCGCCCACGCCGCCCACGACCGACCCCACCTGGGATCCCCAGCAGTACCTGCGCCACGCCGACCACCGCACCCGCCCCTTCCAGGACCTCCTGGCCCGGATCGGCGACCTCCCCGGCCACCCCGCGCCCCGCATCGCCGACCTCGGCTGCGGCGCCGGCAACGTCACCGCCCTCCTCGCCGACCGCTGGCCGCAGGCCCGTATCACCGGCTACGACACCTCCCCGCAGATGCTCGCCGAGGCCGCCGCCCACGCCCGCCCGCCCCTCCTCGACTTCGCCGAGGCCGACGCCGCCACCTGGACGCCCACCGAGACGTACGGCCTGATCGTCTCCACCTCCGCGCTCCAGTGGATCCCCGGCCACGCCGCCTACTTCCCCCGCTGGATCGACGCCCTCGCCCCCGGCGGCACCTTCGCCTTCCAGGCCCCCGGCAACTTCACCGCCCCCAGCCACACCCTCCTGGCCCAGCTCCGCGCATCCGACCGCTGGCGCCCCCGCCTCCACGGCACCGGCGACCGCACGGCCTCGGTCCTGGAGCCCGCGGACTACCTCACCCGCCTCCGCGACCTGGGCTGCACGGCGGACGTCTGGGAGACCACCTACCTCCAGACCCTGCACGGCGACGACGCCGTCCTCGACTGGGTCAAGGGCACCGCCCTGCGCCCCGTCCTCACCGCGCTGGCCGACGACCCCGAGGCCCGCGACGCGTTCGTCACCGAATACCGCGACCTGCTGCGCGAGGCGTACCCGCCGGGCCCGTACGGCACGGTCTTCCCGTTCCGCCGCATCTTCGCCGTAGCCCGCAAGCCGTAGCCCGCAAGGAGAAGTCATGACCGCTCAGGTAGGCCTCGCCGCCGTCGACCACGTCCAGCTCGCCGCCCCACCCGGCTCCGAGGACGCCCTGCGCGCCTTCTACGCCGACGCCCTGGGCATGACCGAGATCCCGAAACCCCCGGTGCTGGCCGCCCGCGGCGGCTGCTGGTTCGCCGTCGGCCCCGTCCAGCTCCACCTGGGCATCGAGCCGGACTTCCACCCCGCGAAGAAGGCCCACCCGGGCCTGCGCGTCACCGGGATCGTGGAGTACGCGGCCCGCCTGGAGGCCCACGGCGTCCGCACGGAATGGGACGACAACCTCCCCGGCCACCGCCGCTTCTACGCCCACGACCCGGCGGGCAACCGCCTGGAGTTCCTGGAGCCGGACGCGGCTTGAGGCGTCCCACAGCTCTACAGATCTAGAGCTCCTTGAGCGCGTCCGCCGAGATGTCGATGTCCACGGGGAACGGCACGCCCGTCTTCAGCCGGTCGTGATGGATCCCGGTCAGCGCGTACGCCTTCGTCACCGGGTCCAGCTCGTAGACCCGCACCACGGGGTGCTGGTCGCTGCCCGTCATCTCCACCAGCCAGAAGTGCGGGATGCCGGCGGTCGCGTACTTGTGCGGCTTGGCCTCACGGTCGCGGGCCTCGGAGTCGGGGGAGACGACTTCGACGGCGAGGACGACGTCGGCGGCCTTGAAATGCGTCTGCTCAAGGCCGGCGGTGGCGGAAGCACTGACGATGGACACATCGGGCTCCGGACCGTTGCGCCGGTCCAGGACCACCGTCATCTCGCGCTCCACCTTCACATCGGCCGGAGCGATACTGCGCAGGCCATTCACCAACAGGTCGATCGTCTTTTGGTGAAAGCGTCGCTGCGGACTCACGAAAACCAGGCTCCCGTCGATCAGCTCTGTGTGCGGCGGGAGATCGGGCAGCGTGAACAGATCGTCCACGGTGTATCCGTCCTGCGGGGGCACCGGCCAGCGGGAGCTGTGCGCGGTGGTCGGCTCGGCGGTCATGGTTCCTCCCATGGACGGGAATCTGTGCCCTGCCGACCACACTACGGCGGGAAATCCGCAGCCGTCATCACAACGGGTGACGACGTGCGGAAGGGGTACGCGGTCAGCTCTTCCGGTGCCCTATCAGCCGCGGCTTCGACTCCAGGTTCTCCAGGCCGTGCCAGCACAGGTTCACCAGGTGCGCCGCGACCTCCGCCTTCTTCGGCTTGCGGACGTCCAGCCACCACTGGCCGGTCAGGGCAACCATCCCCACCAGCGCCTGCGCGTACAGCGGCGCCAGCTTCGGGTCGAAGCCGCGGGCCTTGAACTCCAGGCCCAGGATGTCCTCCACCTGCGTGGCGATATCGCTGATCAGGGAGGCGAACGTGCCCGTCGACTGCGCCACCGGGGAGTCCCGGACCAGGATCCGGAAACCGTCCGTGTACGACTCGATGTAGTCCAGCAGCGCGAACGCCGCCTGCTCCAGCAGCTCCCGCGGGTGGCCCGCCGTGAGCGCCCCCTGCACCATGTCCAGCAGCCGGCGCATCTCGCGGTCGACCACCACCGCGTACAGGCCCTCCTTGCCGCCGAAGTGCTCGTACACCACCGGCTTGGAGACCCCGGCGCGGGCCGCGATCTCCTCCACCGACGTGCCCTCGAACCCCTTGTCGGCGAAGAGGGCCCGGCCGATGTCCAGCAACTGCTCGCGGCGCTCCTTGCCGGTCATCCGGACCCGCCGGGCCCGCCGGGAGGCGGTGGGTCTGCTCTTCTCGCTGCTGCCGTCGGTCGCCACGTCGTCAATCATGCCGGGTCGGCCGGTACGGGCGTGCGCCGGGCATCGACACGGGCCGCGTCCGGCCACCGCACGTTCGACGCCCACCCGAGCTGCTCGAACCAGCGGATCAGCCGGGCGCTGGAGTCGATCTGCCCCCGCATCACCCCGTGCCGCGCGCTCGTCGGGTCCGCGTGGTGCAGGTTGTGCCACGACTCGCCGCACGACAGCACCGCCAGCCACCACACGTTCCCCGAACGGTCACGGGACTTGAAGGGGCGCTTGCCGACCGCGTGGCAGATCGAGTTGATCGACCACGTCACGTGGTGCAGCAGCGCGACCCGTACCAGCGAACCCCAGAAGAACGCCGTCGCCGCACCCCACCACGACATCGTCACCAGACCGCCCACCAGCGGCGGGATCGCCAGCGAGACGATCGTGAAGGTGAGGAAGTGGCGAGAGATCGCCCGGATCGCCGGGTCCTTGATCAGATCGGGGGCGTACTTCTGCTGCGGGGTCTGCTCCTCGTCGAACATCCACGCGATGTGCGCCCACCACAGGCCCTTCATCAGGGCCGGCAGACTCTCCCCGAACCGCCACGGCGAATGCGGGTCACCCTCCGCGTCCGAGAACTTGTGGTGCTTGCGGTGATCGGCCACCCACCGCACCAGGGGCCCCTCCACCGCCAGCGAACCCATCACGGCCAGCGCGATCCGCAGCGGACGCTTCGCCTTGAACGAACCGTGCGTGAAGTACCGGTGGAAACCGATCGTGATGCCGTGGCAGCCGATGAAGTACATCGCCACCATCAGCCCGATGTCCAGCCAGCTCACCCCCCACCCCCACGCCAGCGGCACCGCCCCCACCAAGGCCACGAACGGCACCACGATGAACGCCAGCAGCGCGAACTGCTCGATCGACCGCTTCTTGTCCCCGCCCAGCGTGCCGGGCGGAAGAGGGGAGGAGGTGGCCGAGGCGGAGGCGGCGGAAGCGGAGGGGCCGGACTCGTCGATCACATCGGGCGTGGACGGCATAGGGGAGTCCCCAGGAGGGTGAGGAAGTGGCGCTCGGACGGCCATGGCTACGGTTCCGTAACCTACGGCTTGGTAAGTATGGCAGTGACGGGGCCCACAACACGAGAACCCGGTCCAGCCCGTCGTACGCGGTAGTCCGCCTGCCCGAGGGGTAGGGCACTGGGTGCCGACGGTGTTCCCCGCCCCCCGCCAGGGCTGCGGACACGCCGGAGGCGACGACACCTATCCTGGAAGGGTCGGACAGCGCGGTCCGCACCCGCTCGTCGGGGCGTGGCGACAGCACCGCTGCCTGCCGCAGAGCCCCGCACCCCGCCAGGCGCTCTCCCACCACCCAGCACCACCGTCACCGGGAGACGCCGGAGCGACGCACCTCCTCATTCACTGCAAGGAGCCGCACACTGTGAGCAGTGCCGACCAGACCCCCGCCGCCAGCCCCGAGCTGCGCGCCGACATCCGCCGCCTCGGCGACCTCCTCGGCGAGACCCTCGTACGCCAGGAAGGCCAGGAACTCCTCGACCTCGTCGAGCGGGTACGCGCCCTGACCCGCACCGACGGCGAAGCGGCGGCCGCGCTCCTCGGCGACACCGGCCTGGAGACCGCCGCACAGCTCGTGCGCGCCTTCTCCACCTACTTCCACCTCGCCAACGTCACCGAGCAGGTCCACCGCGCCCACGAGATGCGCGAACGCCGCTCGGCCGAAGGCGGGCTCCTGGCCCGCACCGCCGACCGGCTCAAGGACGCCGACCCCGAGCACCTGCGCGCCACCGTCAAGAACCTCAACGTCCGGCCGGTCTTCACCGCCCACCCCACCGAGGCCGCCCGCCGCTCGGTCCTCAACAAGCTCCGCCGCATCGCCGAGCTGCTGGAGACCCCGGTCATCGAGGCCGACCGCCGCCGCCACGACCTCCGGCTCGCCGAGAACATCGACCTCATCTGGCAGACCGACGAACTCCGGGTCGTCCGCCCGGAGCCCGCCGACGAGGCCCGCAACGCCATCTACTACCTCGACGAGCTGCACGCCAACGCCGTCGGCGACGTCCTCGAAGACCTCGCCGCCGAACTGGAGCGCGTCGGCGTCGAACTCCCCGCCGGCACCCGCCCCCTCACCTTCGGCACCTGGATCGGCGGCGACCGCGACGGCAACCCCAACGTGACGCCCGCCGTCACCTGGGACGTCCTGATCCTCCAGCACGAGCACGGCATCACCGACGCACTCGAACTCATCGACTACCTGCGCGGCCTGCTCTCCAACTCCATCCGCTACACCGGAGCCACCGACGAGCTCCTCACCTCCCTCCAGGCCGACCTGGAACGCCTCCCCGAGATCAGCCCCCGCTACAAGCGGCTGAACGCCGAGGAGCCCTACCGCCTCAAGGCCACCTGCATCCGGCAGAAGCTCGTCAACACCCGCGAGCGCCTCGCCAAGGGCACCCCCCACCGCCCCGGCTGCGACTACCTCGGCACCTCCCAGCTCCTCGCCGACCTGGAGCTCATCCAGACCTCCCTGCGCGAGCACAAGGGCGGCCTCTTCGCCGACGGCCGCATGGACCGCACCATCCGCACGCTCGCCGCGTTCGGCCTCCAGCTCGCCACCATGGACGTACGCGAACACGCCGACGCCCACCACCACGCGCTCGGCCAGCTCTTCGACCGCCTCGGCGAGGAGTCCTGGCGCTACGCCGACATGCCCCGCGACTACCGGCAGAAGCTCCTGGCCAAGGAACTCCGCTCCCGCCGGCCCCTCGCCCCCACCCCGGCCCCGCTCGACGCGGCCGGCGAGAAGACCCTCGGCGTCTTCCACACCATCAAGGAAGCCTTCGAGCGCTTCGGCCCCGAAGTCATCGAGTCCTACATCATCTCGATGTGTCAGGGCGCCGACGACGTCTTCGCCGCCGCCGTCCTCGCCCGCGAGGCCGGACTCCTCGACCTCCACGCCGGCTGGGCCAAGATCGGCATCGTCCCGCTCCTGGAGACCACCGACGAGCTCAAGGCCGCCGACCTCATCCTCGACGAGATGCTCGCCGACCCCTCCTACCGACGCCTCGTCTCCCTCCGCGGCGACGTCCAGGAGGTCATGCTCGGCTACAGCGACTCCTCCAAGTTCGGCGGCATCACCACCAGCCAGTGGGAGATCCACCGCGCCCAGCGCCGCCTCCGCGACGTCGCCCACCGCTACGGCGTACGGCTGCGCCTCTTCCACGGCCGTGGCGGCACCGTCGGCCGCGGCGGCGGCCCCTCCCACGACGCCATCCTCGCCCAGCCCTGGGGCACCCTGGAGGGCGAGATCAAGGTGACCGAACAGGGCGAGGTCATCTCCGACAAGTACCTCATCCCCGCCCTCGCCCGCGAGAACCTGGAACTGACCGTCGCGGCCACCCTCCAGGCCTCCGCCCTCCACACCGCCCCCCGCCAGTCCGACGAGGCCCTCGCCCGCTGGGACGCGGCCATGGACACCGTCTCCGACGCCGCCCACAGCGCCTACCGCAGGCTCGTCGAGGACCCCGACCTCCCGGCCTACTTCCTCGCCTCCACCCCGGTCGACCAGCTCGCCGACATGCACCTCGGCTCGCGACCCGCCCGCCGCCCCGGCTCCGGCGTCTCCCTCGACGGCCTCCGCGCCATCCCGTGGGTCTTCGGCTGGACCCAGTCCCGGCAGATCGTCCCCGGCTGGTTCGGCGTCGGCTCCGGCCTCAAGGCCCTGCGCGAAGCCGGACTCGACACCGTCCTCGACGAGATGCACGAGCACTGGCACTTCTTCCGGAACTTCCTCTCCAACGTGGAGATGACGCTCGCCAAGACCGACCTGCGCATCGCCCGGCACTACGTCGACACCCTCGTCCCCGACGAGCTGAAGCACGTCTTCGACGCCATCGAGGCCGAGCACGCGCTCACCGTCAGCGAAGTCCTCAAGGTCACCGGCTCCACCGAACTCCTCGGCACCAGCCCGGCACTCCAGCAGACGTTCGCCATCCGCGACGCCTACCTGGACCCGATCTCCTACCTCCAGGTCTCGCTCCTGGCCCGCCAGCGCCAGGCCGCCGAGCGCGGCGAAGAGCCCGACCCGCTGCTCTCCCGCGCCCTGCTGCTCACCGTCAACGGTGTCGCGGCGGGCCTGCGCAACACCGGCTGAGTACGCCGTAAGGCACAGGGCGGCCCTGCTACAGCGCGACGAACGTCGCCACCAGCAGGGCCGCCCCCGCCGTTCCGACCCCCCACGCCGTACGCGGCATCCGCAGCCCGCCGCCGATCACGAACCCGGCCAGCACCATCGCCCCGCCGAGCGGCATCCAGGCATGCAGAAGGCCCGGCACCCCCGTGCGGACCACCGCATCGGTACCGGGCCTCACGACCACCGGAAAACGATCGCCCTTCTCGGCCGCGACCGACCTCTCCACCACCACCCGCGCCCGCGCCGGCGACATCGCGTCCGGCTCGTACCGGCCGGTGCAGGTCTCCTCACCGCACTCCGTCACCGTCAACGTGCCGTGCTCCCGCCCCTGGGCCAGGACGACATGGTGCGCCGTCGCCCACGACGACCACACCCCCGCGACCAGCAGCACCAAGGCCACCAGCCCCATCGCCGTCCGTCGGCCCACGAGCGCCGTCCGTCGGCCCACGAGCGCCGTCCGTCGGCCCACGCGCGCCGCACGCTGGGAAGAGCTCCGCTTCATGGGGGCAGATCCTTGGCCAGAGCACAGCCCCCGGTCAACCTGTGGCCGAAAAACGCCCCACGGGGGACAGGAATGTCAGGAGTTGTACGCAGCGGAGGAGCGCGAGACGGCGGTCAGGAGTTGTACGCGCTCTGCGCCCGCTCCAGCCCCTCCGCCAGCAGACACTCCACCGAGTCCGCCGCCCGGTCCACCAGGAACTCCAGCTCCTTGCGCTCCACCGACCCGAAATCCTTCAGCACGAAATCCGCGACCTGCATCCGCCCCGGCGGCCGCCCGATCCCGAACCGTACCCGGTGATACTCCGGACCCATCGACTTCGTCATCGACTTCAGCCCGTTGTGCCCGTTGTCCCCGCCACCCAGCTTCAGCCGTAGCGACCCGTAATCGACGTCCAACTCGTCATGGACCGCCACGACATGGTCCGTCGGCACCTTGTAGAAGTCCCGCAACGCCGTCACCGGACCACCGGACAGATTCATGTACGACATCGGCTTCGCCAGCACCACCCGCCGGCTCCCCGGACCCGGCGGACCGATCCGCCCCTCCACCACCTGCGCCTGCGCCTTCTGCGCCCGCTTGAACTTCCCGCCGATCCGCGTCGCCAGCAGATCGGCCACCATGAACCCGACGTTGTGCCGGTTCGCCGCGTACTCGGGGCCGGGGTTGCCGAGGCCCACGATGAGCCAGGGGTCGGTGGCGTCGGACATCAGCGCTCGGTCTCCTC
Organism: Streptomyces cyaneofuscatus; assembly: GCF_042718795.1. GTDB lineage: Bacteria > Actinomycetota > Actinomycetes > Streptomycetales > Streptomycetaceae > Streptomyces > Streptomyces cyaneofuscatus_A. The sequence goes on along the minus strand of NZ_JBHXOX010000017.1, from coordinate 164,463 downwards.
GTGCGGGAACAGGTGATGGCAGGCGAACGGGGCGGCGGCTCCCCGGAAGGGAACCACCACCCCGTCAGTCAAGCAGGTGGAACAGATGAAGCAGGTGGAACAGATGAAGCAGGTGGGACGGTGAGGGGGGAGGCTCAGGCCTCGGCACCCTCGGTCTCGGCGGCTTCGGCGGCCTCGTCCTCGGTCGGCTCCTCGGCCTGCGCGGCGACGACCTGGATCACGATGGCGTCCTCGTCACCGGCCAGCGTGGCGCCCTTGGGCAGCTCGATGTCCTTGGCGACGATCGAGTCACCGGCGTCCAGGCCCGCGACGGAGACCGTCACGGACTCGGGGATGTGGGTGGCCTCGGCCTCGACGAGCAGCGTGTTCTGCACGAACTCCAGCAGGTTGGCGCCCGGCGCCAGGTCGCCCTCGGCGTGCACCGCGATCTCGACCTGGACCTTCTCGCCGCGCTTCACGGTCAGCAGGTCGACGTGCTCGATGGTGCCCTTGAGGGGGTGACGCTGGACGGCCTTCGGGATGACCAGCGCGTCCTTGCCGTCGATCTTCAGACCGATCAGCACGTTGGCCGTACGCAGCGCCAGCAGCAGCTCGTGGCCGGGCAGCGTGACGTGGACCGGCTCGGCGCCGTGGCCGTAGACGACACCGGGAACCTGGTTGGCACGACGGATACGGCGGGCGGCGCCCTTGCCGAACTCGGTACGGACCTCGGTGGCGAGCTTGATCTCAGCCATGGTTGCACTCCTCGTCAGATGGGTGAGCCGTCGGAAGACGGAACACGAACGGTCACCCGGCCCACGACAGGCCTGCTACGAAGAGCGCGCCGATAACGGACCGCCGTACACACAGGTACGGCCTCCCTCGCCGAGCAACTCGCTGAGTCTACCCGGCGGGGAGGCCGCACCCCAAAGTGGATCAACAGGGACCGTCGTGGGACGGTCAGCCCCGCTCCTCCGGTCAGCCCTGCTCCTCGAAGAGGCTCGTCACCGAACCGTCCTCGAACACCTCACGCACCGCACGCGCGATCGTCGGCGCGATCGACAGCACGGTGATCTTGTCCAGCTCCAGCTCACCCGGGGTCGGCAGCGTGTCCGTGAAGACGAACTCGCTCACCTTCGAGTTCTTCAGCCGGTCCGCCGCCGGGCCCGACAGCACCCCGTGCGTCGCCGTCACGATGACGTCCTCCGCACCGTGCGCGAACAGCGCGTCCGCGGCCGCGCAGATCGTGCCACCGGTGTCGATCATGTCGTCGACCAGGACGCAGACCCGGCCCTCGACGTTACCCACGACCTCGTGGACGGAGACCTGGTTCGGCACGTCCTTGTCACGGCGCTTGTGCACGATCGCCAGCGGCGCGTCCAGCCGGTCGCACCAGCGGTCGGCGACCCGCACCCGGCCCGCGTCCGGCGACACGATCGTCAGCTTGGAACGGTCGACCTTCGCACCCACGTAGTCCGCCAGGATCGGCAGCGCGAACAGGTGGTCCACCGGACCGTCGAAGAAGCCCTGGATCTGGTCCGTGTGCAGATCGACGGTGAGGATCCGGTCCGCACCCGCCGTCTTCATCAGGTCCGCGATCAGCCGCGCCGAGATCGGCTCACGGCCCTTGTGCTTCTTGTCCTGACGGGCGTACCCGTAGAACGGCACGATCACCGTGATCGAGCGGGCCGACGCGCGCTTCAGCGCGTCCAGCATGATCAACTGCTCCATGATCCACTTGTTGATCGGAGCCGTGTGGCTCTGGATCAGGAAGCAGTCCGCGCCACGAGCCGACTCCTGGAAGCGCACGTAGATCTCGCCGTTGGCGAAATCGAAGGCCTTCGTCGGCACGAGACCGACACCCAGCTGATGTGCGACCTCCTCGGCCAGCTCGGGGTGGGCGCGGCCGGAGAAGAGCATCAGTTTCTTCTCGCCGGTCGTCTTGATCCCGGTCACAGCACAGTCTCCTCAGACGTGTATCTGGCGCTGCACGCATAGGTCCCGATGTGCAACGAGCCAGCCGAAATGGGGTGAGCATCTATCACGGTACGCCGTCACCGGCGCACCTGTTTCCGGTCAGCTTTCGCCGTCGGCTTCCTGCGCGGACGCCTGAGCAGCCTGAGCGGCGGCGCTGCCCGGACGCTTCCGGGCCACCCACCCCTCGATATTCCGCTGCTGGCCCCGCGCCACGGCGAGCGAACCGGAGGGGACGTCCTTCGTGATGACCGACCCGGCGGCGGTGTAGACCCCGTCCCCGACCGTGACCGGTGCCACAAACATATTGTCCGAACCGGTACGGCAGTGGGAGCCGATCGTCGTGTGGTGCTTGGCCACCCCGTCGTAGTTCACGAAGACGCTGGCCGCACCGATGTTGGTGTGCTCGCCGATGGTCGCGTCACCGACGTAGCTCAGGTGCGGGACCTTGGTCCCCTCCCCGATGGTGGCGTTCTTCATCTCGACATACGTACCGGCCTTGGCCTTGACCCCCAGCCGCGTCCCCGGCCGCAGATACGCGTACGGCCCGACCGACGCCCCCGCCCCGATCTCGGCCGAGTCCGTCACGGAGTTGTCCACGCGGGCGCCGGGGTGCACGACGGTGTCCTTGAGCCGGGAGTTCGGCCCCACCTCGCTGTCCTCGCCGAGACGCGTCGTCCCGAGCAACTGCGTCCCCGGATGCACGACGGCATCCCGCTCGTACGTCACGGTCGCGTCGATCAGCGTGGACGCCGGGTCCACCACCGTCACGCCCGCGAGCATCGCCCGCTCCAGCAGCCGCTCGTTCAGCAGCCGGCGCGCCTCGGCGAGCTGGAGCCGGTTGTTGATGCCGAGGATCTCGCGGTGGTCGCCCGCCACGGACGCCCCGACGCGGTGCCCCGCCTCACGCAGGATGGAGAGCACATCGGTGAGGTACTCCTCGCCCTGGCTGTTGTCGGTGCGCACCTTGCCCAGCGCGTCGCCCAGCAGCCGCCCGTCGAACGCGAACACCCCGGAGTTGATCTCCAGGATCGCCCGCTGCTCGTCGGTGGCGTCCTTGTGCTCGACGATCTCGGTGACCGCGCCGGAGGCGGCGTCGCGCACGATGCGCCCGTAACCGGTGGAGTCCGGGACCTCGGCGGTCAGGACGGTGACCGCGTTGGCGTCGGCGGCGTGGGTGGCGGCGAGCGCGCCGAGCGTCTCGCCGGAGAGCAGCGGGGTGTCGCCGCAGACGACGATCACGGTGCCGTCGACAGCCCCGCCGAGCTCTTCGAGCCCCATGCGGACGGCGTGCCCGGTCCCGTTCTGCTCGGCCTGGAAGGCGGTGCGCACGGGGGCGTCGCCGGCGTTCAGGTGCGCGGTGACCTGCTCACTGGCATGACCGACGACCACGACGAGGTGCTGGGGGTCCAGCTCCCGGGCGGCGGCGACGACATGTCCGACGAGCGAGCGCCCGGAGATCTCGTGCAGGACCTTGGGGGTCTTCGACTTCATACGGGTGCCCTCACCCGCTGCGAGGACGACGACGGCTGCCGGGCTGGTTGCGCTCACGGATGTGCCCTTCGGCTTCGGGTGGTGGTCATCCGCAGGATACCGGGGGTGTTTCGGCGGGGAATGGGGGCGGGCCCCGACCGGTGTGGTCGGGGCCCGATGCGTGAGCTCCGCCGGCTGGATTCGAACCAGCGTCTCAAGGCTCCAAAGGCCTGCGGGATGCCGCTACCCCACGGCGGATCACGCCTCAACCCTACCGGGTCGATCACCGTCCTTGAGCCGGGAGGTGGCCCCTTCGGCGATCCCCGACCACCACCCTTCGATGCGGCGGTAGAGCGTGGCGCCCTTGGCGACGCGGATGACCAGACACCCCCGGTACGCCTCGCCCACGTTCTTCCGGACCGTCTTCGGGTTGTGCTTCTTGAGCGTCGTCTTCTGAAGCGCGGACGCGTCGATGCCGACCAGGTCGGCCCAGTAGCGCTCGGCCGCCGGGATATCGGCGGTCTCATGGATCATCACGCGGTAGGAGAGGCGCTCCCGCTCCACTTCGAGCAGATCCAGCCACGCCAGATAGACGGCTATGACGCTCGGGTCGCTGTTGATGAAGGTGACGTTCTCCCGCCGGTCATAGACCTTGTCCTTGCCGCCTTCGGCCCAGTACAGGGCCACTCCGGTGTAGAAGAGCTCCCGGTCCGACATGGCCGCCGTCTCGTCGCGGGCAGCCGCCTTCGTCCGCTGCCGCTCGGCGTCACGCACCGCCAGCTCGTGGTCCCAACGCATGCGTCCCGCGAGGCGTGCCTGTTCGATGGCGCTACGGCTGCGCTCCGGCTTCGGCAGGTCCCGTACCCAGAGCGAGATCGACCCCTTGGAGCACCCCAGCTCCACCTGGATCTGGTCGTAGGTCATGCCCTGGAGACGCAGCTCCCGGGCTTTCGCCCGTACATCGTCCTTGGCGTTGGGCCGCTTCGTCCACTCAGGGGCGGGTTCGCCTTGCAGGAGCCGGTTGAGGAGGTCGTTGTTGTCGACGTGGAGGCGGTCGCGGATCTGGCGGCGGCTGAGGCCCTCTCTCCGCAGTGCCACCGCCTGGGTGCGCAAGCCCTCGAAGTCGGCGTACTTGCTTGTGGTTTCCGTCATACGGTGATCGTCGTCCGGAATGTGAACGTCCGGGTCGAAAGTGCGGTCGATTCGCCATTTCAGGCGATCAGCGTGCGTTTCGTGCACGTTCGAACGCGGAACGTGCTGTTGCCGGTCACCGGAAAAGGGGATGCGACCGCCCGTAGGCTGGATGCCATGACCGCAACGGGGGCAGACCGGGAGGCGGCGGGAATGACCACCCGCGGCTACTGGTGGTGGGAGCGGCGGCGGAGTGTCGCCCTGGACGTGGGACTGGCGCTGGTTTCGGCGCTGGAGTGTGGCCTGGAGGGGGTGGAGTTCGCCGGGAACACCGGGCTGCCGGTGTCGGTGGGCGTGGTGTTCGGGCTGCTGGCGGGTTCGGTGCTGGTGGTGCGGCGGCGGTGGCCGATCGCCGTGGTGCTCGTGACGATCGCGATGACGCCGGCCGAGATGGGCTTCCTGATGGCCCTGGTGGGCCTGTACACGCTGGCCGCGTCCGAGGTGCCGCGCCGGATCACCGTCGTTCTGGCGGGGATGGCGCTGGTGGGGACGTTCATCGTCACCTATGTGCGGCTGCGGCAGAGCGTGGCGGAGCAGGCCGACTTCGGCCCGGGCGACTGGTATGTGCCGCTGGTGTCGGTGTTCATGGCGGTGGGGCTGACGGCTCCGGCCGTGCTGTTCGGCCTGTACATAGGGGCCCGGCGCCGTTTGATGGAGAGCCTGCGGGAGCGGGCCGACTCGCTGGAGCGGGAGCTGTCGCTGCTGGCGGACCGGGCGGAGGAGCGGGCCGAGTGGGCGCGTACGGAGGAGCGGACCCGGATCGCGCGGGAGATGCATGACGTGGTGGCCCACCGGGTGAGCCTGATGGTGGTCCATGCCGCGGCGCTTCAGGCCGTCGCCCCGAAGGACCCGGCGAAGGCGGTGCGGAACGCGGCGCTGGTGGGGGACATGGGGCGGCAGGCGCTCACGGAGTTGCGGGAGATGCTCGGGGTGCTGCGGAGCGGGGACGCGTTGGTCGCGCCGGCCGCGGGGGGTGGTGGTGCGGTTCCGTTGGCGTCGGTGGCGCAGGCGGCCGCGGCGGTGGCTGCGGCGGCGTCGGAGGACGGGCCCCGGCTGAGCGAGCTGGAGGCGCTGGTGGCGCAGTCGCGGCAGGCGGGGATGGTGGTGGAGCTCTCGGTGGACGGTGAGCTGCGCCCGTACGCGCCGGAGGTCGAGCAGACGGCGTTCCGGGTGGTGCAGGAGGCGCTGACGAACGTGCACAAGCATGCGGCGGGGGCGAAGACGTGGGTGCGGTTGGCGCACCGGGGTTCCGAGGTCGCGATGCAGGTGGAGAACGGTCCTTCGGACGCGGCGGTGGCGGATGCGGGGTTGCCGAGCGGGGGGAACGGGTTGGTGGGGATGCGGGAGCGGGTGCTGGGGCTGGGGGGTGTGTTCGTGTCCGGTCCTACGGACGCGGGTGGGTTCCGGGTGTCGGCGGTGCTCCCGGACGCTTCCGGCCCACATTCCAGCCCGTCCGGCGTTTGAGGACGGAACCGTCGCTCGGGACGAACCAGCACCATCACGTCCCGGACAGGGAAAGGGCGCCGCTCCCCGCAGCAAGGGTTCCGTCCTCTAACGCCGGACGGGCTGAAGTGGGCGCCCCACGGGCTGGAAGTGGGTCAGGCCCCCGTCGGGGTGGACGTCAGGCGTAGTGGTTGTGTGCCGGTGATCAGCGTGGCCAGGGCATCGTCGATGTCCTTGCCCAGGAACCAGTCGCCCGTGTGGTCGATGCCGTAGACCCGCCCCTCGGTGTCGATCGCGAGGACCGCCTGCTCCTCGCCCTCCGCCCCCAGCGGCGCCACCTCCGTCTCCAGGGCCCGGCCCAGGTCGCCCAGGGTGCGGGCGAGGTGCAGCCCGTGCAGCGGGTCGATGCGGACGGCGGCGGGCGCGATCTGCCGGCCCGGTGCGGACGCCGTGATGTGCAGGGCCCCGAACTCCGCCCAGGCCTCCACCGCCGCCGGGAAGACCGCGTGCCGGTGCCCGGCGGGCGAGGTGTGGGCGCGCAGGGCGTCGGCCCACTCCTCGGCCTGCCGGATGTCCCAGCGCCCGGGCTGCCATCCCGCCGCGCGCAGGGCGGCGTCGACGGCGACGGGGAAGCGGGTGGAGTTGTGCGGCGGCCTCTGCTGGGGCGGAAGGTGCGGAACGTGCGGAGGGTGCGGCTGCTGGTCGTGCATCGGTGGGCGGTCAGCCCTTCTCGGCGGTGGTCGCGGCGCCGGTGGTGGTGAGGTCGACGGGGCGTACGCCGAAGTGGGAGAGGAGCGCCGAACAGGATCGGCACGGTGGCGCGTAGCTGCCGTGCAGCGGGTCGCCGTCCTCGCGGATGCGGCGGGCGGTGACCCGGGAGTGCTTGAGCGCGCGCCGCGCTTCCCCGTTGGTCAGGGGTTTGCGCTGGGCGCGTTTGGAGCGGCCGCTCTCGACGGCGGTGAGCTGCCGGGAGAGCAGTATGGCCTCGGGGCAGCGGCCGGTGAAGCGTTCGCGCTGGCCGCTGGCGAGGGTGTCGAGGAAGTCCTGGACGAGCGGGTGCAGGGCCGGCGGCTGGTCCCCCTTGCCGGCGGTGCAGGTGAGTGTCTCTCCGCGTACGGACAGCGCGGCGGCCACGGCGGGGAGGATCCCGTCGCGGCGGTGGAGCAGGTGAGGCGTGTGGCTGGTCTCGGTGCTGCTCCAGTTGAGTCGCGGGTCCCCTGATGTGCCATGGGTGACGGTTTGTACTGAATGCATGGTGCGGTCGTCCCTCCCTGCAATCCCCCGAGTTGCGGGGACAGCCTGCCAAATGTGCAGGGTGGTGGGGAAGCTGGGTGGGGGAATCGTGTGCGCGTGTCGCCGGAAGGTGCCGGAACGTCGCCTCACCGTCACGCGAATGTGACCGTTGGTGACGGAACCGGCGGGGCGGGAACCCCTGTTGCCCCACCGCTTAGGCTGTGCGGAACCACCAGACGCAGCAGGGGGCAACCGCCATGACGACAGGTCGGCTCGGGCAGCAAGCCGCGCCACCGAACGCGGCCTACGCCGGGCAGGTCGTGCACTTCCCGGACCCGGTCCGGGCGTCCCGCCACCCCAGGGGTGTGCGTGTGGACGGCAGCGGCCATCCGGATTTCTCGCCGTACGCGCGGGCCGCCGCCGAGATCGCCGACCCCCCGCAGGGGTTCGGTGTGGACGAGCTGCGGCTGACCGACTACGTGTCGGCGAACGCGGCGATGGCGGCCTCCGGCCATGAGCTGTGGGACACGATCGAGGCGGTCGCGACGCCGCACGGCTGGACCTGGCACCACGTGGCGGGCGGCCGGCGGATGGAGCTGGTGCCGGTCGAGGTGAAGGCGCTGCTGCGTCACCACGGCGGTCTGGCGACGACCGAGGTGGACCAGGACCGGCGCGGTACGCGCCCCTTGCAGGAGACCCGCCCCGCGCATGTCCGGCTGCCCAAGGGCGCGGTCGCGGTGAGCGAGCAGCAGATCCAGGGCGTCGAGGAGGACCTCGGTTACCGGCTGCCCGGCGCCTACCGTTCCTTCCTCAAAGCGGCGGGCGGTTCGGCCCCCGTGGGGGCCGCGCTGGACGCCGAGTTGGGGCTCCTGGTGGACCAGCCGTTCTTCACGGTGCGTGACGAGGCGGCCGTCAACGACCTGGTGTACGTGAACAAGTGTCTGCGGGACCACTTCACCAAGGATTACCTGGGCGTCGCCTTCGTCCAGGGCGGGATCCTGGCCGTGAAGGTGCGCGGGCAGGACGTCGGCTCGGTGTGGTTCTGCCCGTACGACGATGCCCGGGACCAGGACGGCTGGAGCGTGCAGGAGCGCGTGGAGCGGCTGTTGCTGCCCTGCGGTGCGGACTTCGACGCCTTCCTCCAGCGGCTTGCGGGCAACCCGCCGGAGCTGGAGACGGTGGCGAACCTGATGGTGGACGGCGGCTTCGCGCGCGCCGTCCCGGTGGAGGGGTGAGCGCGGTGGTGACTTTCGCGCAGGCGCAGGAGCGGGCGGACGAGTGGGTCAACGGTGACGTGCCCGCGTACCAGCACCGTGAGGTCCGGGTCCGTGAGTTCGAGCTGGGTTTCGTGGTGTGGGCCGAGGACCGGGCGGAGGGTCCCGTCTCGGACGGGGGCCGTCAGCGGCTGGTGATCGCCCGGGACAGCGGTGAGGCGACGTTGTGGCCGGGGCTGCCGGTGGGTGAGGTGATCCGGCGGTACGAGGAGGAGTACGGGACTCCGGCGGGCGCGCCGGCCCCGGCGCCGGAGCCGCCGCAGCGGGTGGACCTGAACCAGACGTCGTTCCTGCTGACGCCTCCGGAGTGGCTCCAGGAGGCGGCGGACAAGCTGGGCATCCCGGACCACCGGGCGGAGCGCCGCGCGGCGGAGAAGGAGGCGGACGCGGAGGCTTCGGGTGCTTCGGGGGCTTCCGCGTCGGGCCAGGCGGTCGGCGGAACGCCCGTATCCGCTCCGGTGGATGAGCCCGCCGACGCCGCACCTTCCTGGCCGGAAGCGGGCGGCGATACGGGTGCGGCGGCCTACGAGCCCACCGCCAACGACGGCGTGCCCGCCGACGCGACCCCGTGGGCCGGTACGGACACCAACTCCGCCGACTCCGACGACGGGGCCGTTCCGCTGCCCGCGACGGTGTTCGCGCCGCCGCTGTCCGGGACGGACGACGAGGAGGCCCCGCCGCCGGTGGTGCCGGCGGAGGCGCCCACCGCGCTGATGTCGGGGGGCAGCCAGCTCCCGCGTACGCAGGTGGCGCCCGCGCTCAAGCCCGCCGAGCAGGGCTCCTCGGGCGCCGGGGACATCGCGGACGCGGCCACCAGCAAGGCCGTGGTGCCCCCGCGCGGTTCCCGTGGCGCGGGTCCCACGACCCCGCCGCCGCCCGGTGCGCCCGGCATCCCCGGCGTACGCTCCGGCGCGACGCCGCCGCCCTCCGGCCCGGGTGCGCCCGGCGCTCCGGCGGGCGGGTACATCCCGACGCAGCTCGTCTCCCAGCTCGGCCCGCCCGGCGCCACCCCGCCGCCCGGCCCGCCCGCTCCTCCCGGCCCGCCGCCGGGCTCCACGCCCCCTCCGGGCGGCGTCCACCACGCGGCGACGATGTTCGCCGACGGGAGCAGCCTCGGCGCGGGCGTCCCGGCCTCGGGCCCGCCCCGCCCGCCGGGCCCTCCCGGCGTCCCCGGCGCCCCGCAGCCTCCCGGTCCTCCCGGGCCCCCCGGACCTCCGCCCGGCTCCACGCCGCCCCCCGGCGGGGTGCACCACGCGGAGACGATGTTCGCGAACTCCGGCCCGATCCCGGTCCCGGGTCCCCCCGGCCCGCCGGGCCCCCCGGGCCCTCCCGGACCTCCGCCCGGTGCTCCGCAGCCCGGTGCTCCGCAGCCCGGGGGCCCGCACACCCCGCCGCCCCCGGCGTACGGCTATCCGCAGCAGCCCACCGGTCTGCCGACCGTGGGCCCCGGCTACCAGGCCGTGCTGCGGTTCCGGGCGCCGGACGGCAGTGAGCAGCAGTTGATCCGGCGTTCGGCGCCGGGCACCCCGCACCCCGAGTGGCAGATGCTGCACGAGCTGCGGGCGATGAACGTGCCGCCGCAGCAGGTGATCGAGCTGCACACGGAGCTGGAGTCCTGTGAGCTGCCGGGCGGGTACTGCGCCCGGATGATCCGGGAGACCTGGCCGCAGGTGCGGATCACCAGCGTGGCGCCGTACGGTACCGATCACGCGAGCCGTCAGCAGGGCATGCGGCATCTGCTCACCCACCAGGGCGAGTTGCACCAGGTGGCGGACGGCCCGGCGCGGCCGGCTCCGCTGCGGGCGCCGCTGCCGCAGATGCCGCCCGCCCCGGCGCTGCCGCCGGAGGCGGTGGCCGAGGAACTGCTCCAGGCGTTCGGTCCGCAGGGGATCCTGCGGTTCGACCAGCGCGCGGTGTCGCGCCAGGGTGTCCCGGAGATCGTCGCGCGGACCCTCGTGTGGGCCGGTCTGCCCGCCGATTTCGGGCCGTTCTTCTGGGCGCAGCCGGGGCAGCCGGTGGTGCCGACGCTGGGCGAGCTGGCGGCGCAGCGGCAGGTGCGGGCGGCGCCGGACGCGGGGTCGTACCTGGTGATGGGTACGGACTTCGGGCGCGCGATCTGTGTCCAGTACGGCACGGCGAACATCGTGGCCGTGCCGGTGGAGGCGGGTCCGGGCGGTCAGCCGGTCCCGCCGCAGTTCGTGAACACGGGGCTGCCGGAGTTCGTGCGGTCGATGGCGCTGCTGGGCCGGATGTGGCGGCTCCGGTTCGGGCTGACCCCGGAGCAGGCGGGGCGGTGGACCGTCGATTTCCAGGCACAGCTGGTGGCGCTGGATCCGGCGGCGCTGGCGTCGCCGGAGAGCTGGTGGTCGGTGCTGCTGGAGCAGATGTGGGACGGTCTGCTCTGATCCGTACCCCTGGCCGATAGAGGTCGTACGAGGCACCCGGTCCGGGACGGATCGGGTGCCTCACCGCGTTCCGGGCGTGTGACACCGGTCGCTTTCCGTCCTGAAAGCGCCTGATCGATTCCGACTTCCGGCCCCAATTGCCGCATCCTTGGCGTATCGCGGGGAGACCCGTGTGCGCCTGCGTGTCCGTATGTCTGTGTGTCCGTATTTCGTGTGTCCGTGATCCGTATGTCGTAGAGGGGCTTCAGGCTATGAGTGCTGGACCGGTGTCCGCGTTCGACGTCGTCGGCGTGCGGGGGCGTGGTTACCGTCCGGAGCAGGTGGACCGCGCGGTGGCGGAGCGGAGCGCCGAGCGGGAGAGGGCGCTCGCCGAGGTCGTACGGCTGGAGCGGCAGGCGCAGGAGCTGGCGGCGGAGGCGGCCCGGCTCGCGGAGACCGTGGCGGGGCTGCCGGAGCAGGATTACGCGGAGCTGGGGGAGCGGGCGCGGCACCTTCTGGCGCTGGCCGAGGAGCAGGCCGAGGCACTGCGGGCGGACGCGGAGGCGGCGGGGCAGGAGCTGGCGGACGCGGCCGACGCCGAGGCCCGCGCGCTGGCGGACCAGGCGCGGGAGGCGGCGGACGCGGTGCGGGCCGCTGCCGTGGCGGCGGCGGAGGAGCGGGTCGCGGAGGCGGTCCGGGAGGCGGAGGGTGTGCTCGCGGCGGCCCGTAAGGAGGCCGAGGAGGTGCGCGGGGCGGCCGAGACCGCGATGGCGCAGACCCGGAGCCGTACGGCGAGTGTGCTGTCGCACCAGGATCAGGAGCACGCGGAGCGCCACCAGGCCGCCGAGGCCGAGATCGCCGCGGCCGAGGCGGAGTCGGAGGCGCGCCACAAGGAGCTGACCGACCGGGCGGAGGCCCTGCTCGCGGAGGCGTCCCGGGCGCTGGCGGAGACCCGGGAGGCGGCCCGCCACGGCCAGGAGGACGCGGAGGCGCGGGCGGCGGAGATCCTGTCGGAGGCCCGGGTGCGCGAGGAGCGGATCGTCCGCGAGACCGAGCGCGTGCTGCGGGAGCACGAGGAGGGCCGCGAGGAGGTCCAGGCGCACATGGCGCACGTCCGCAGCTCGCTGGCGGCGCTGACGGGGCGGGTGTCGGGGGGAGTGGAGAGCTGACTTTCCGGCGCCGGCGGCGGCATCGGTGGCCGGTACCCCTTGCGCATAGCTGTTCGTGCGAGCTGAATTGTCAGTGCGGTTTGCATTTTCCCGCTCTCCGCGCACGTTCGCCGCACAAGGGAGTGTTCATGTCCGCCCGAATACCGGACATTCTGTCACCAGAGTTCGAGAGGGACCCGTACGGGGCGTATCGGCAGATGCGTGACGGGGATCCGCTCAGCTGGCACGAGGCCACCGGAAGTTACGTCGTCTCGCGTTATGAGGACGTCGAGAGGATCTTCAAGGACAAAAAAGGCGAATTCAGTACGGAGAACTACGACTGGCAGATCGAGCCGGTGCACGGCCGGACGATTCTCCAGCTCAGCGGGCGGGAGCACGCCGTGCGCCGGGCCCTGGTCGCCCCCGCCTTCCGGGGCAGCGACCTGCGGGACAAATTCTTACCGGTCATCGAGCGCAATTCGCGCGAGCTGATCGACACATTCCGTGCCACCGGATCCGTCGACCTGGTCACCGACTACGCCAGCCGCTTCCCGGTCAACGTCATCGCGGACATGCTGGGTCTCGACAAGTCCGACTACGACCGTTTTCACGGCTGGTACACGGCGGTCATCGCCTTTCTCGGCAATCTCTCGGGCGACCAGGAAGTGGTGCGGGCGGGCGAGCGTACGCGGGTCGAGTTCGCCGAGTACATGCTGCCGGTCATCCGCGAGCGGCGCGCGGCGCCGGGGGACGACCTGCTGTCGGTCCTGTGCACCGCGGAGGTCGACGGGGTGCGGATGAGCGACGAGGACATCAAGGCGTTCTGCAGTCTGCTGCTGGCGGCCGGGGGCGAGACCACCGACAAGGCCATCGCGGCCATCTTCACCAACCTGCTGCTGCACCCGGAGCAGTTGGAGGCGGTTCGGGCGGACCGCGAGCTGATCCCCCGGGCCTTCGCGGAGACCCTGCGCTACACACCGCCCGTCCACATGATCATGCGGCAGTCGACCACGGAGGTCGCGCTCAGCGGCGGCACGGTCCCGGCGGGCGCCACGGTCACCTGTCTCATCGGCGCGGCCAACCGTGACGAGAAGCGCTACCGGGACCCCGACTCCTTCGACATCTTCCGGGATGACCTGGCTGCCACGAACGCCTTCTCGGCTGCTGCCGACCATCTGGCCTTCGCGCTGGGCCGCCACTTCTGTGTCGGTGCGCTGCTGGCCAAGGCGGAGGTGGAGACCGGGGTCGGCCAGTTGCTGGACGCCATGCCCGATCTCCGGCTGGCCGAGGGCTTCGACCCGGTCGAGCGCGGTGTCTTCACCCGGGGGCCGCAGAGCCTGCCGATCCGGTTCACCCCGGTCTCCGGCTGACCGGGAGGAGCGTGGGCGGCCGGAGCGCGTACTCCGGCCGCCCACGCCCTCACCGCCTCACCTACCGCGTCACCGGGCTGAAGACGACCGGTAGTTCCGACAGTCCCCGCATCCAGACCGAGGGGCGCCAGTGGAGCTCCGCCGGGTCCACCGCGAGCATCAGGTCGGGCAGCCGTTCCAGCAGCGTCTCCACCGCCGTACGGGCCATCACGTCCGCCAGCAGAGGCGCGGGGTAGGGGCAGCGGTGCTCGCCGCTGCTGAAGGACAGGTGCGCGGCGTTCTCGGCTCCGACGTACGACTCCGGCCAGATCTCCGGGTCGGTGTTGGCCGCGGCGATCCCGAGGACGAGGCAGTCGCCGGCCCGGATGTGCCGCCCGCCGAGCTGGACGTCCCGTACGGCCCAACGGCCGATGAAGTTCTGGGTCGGGGTGTCCAGCCACAGCACCTCGTTGAGTGCCTCGCCGACACTGAGCCGGCCGCCGGAGACGTTCAGCGCGAACCGTTCGTCCGTCAGCAGCAGCCGCAGTGTGTTGCAGATCCAGTTGGCCGTGGGCTGCTGGGCGGCGGCGATCACCGAGATGAGGTCCTGGACGATCTGCTCGTCCGTCAGTCCCTCCGGGTGGGTGACCAGCCGGGACGTGACGTCGGGGCCCGGGGCCGTACGCCTCTCCTGGACCAGCCGGCGGAGCCGGTCGCCCACGCGCCCGTAGGCGGCGACCGGGTCCTCCCCCTCGTTCGCGTCCAGGGAGATGCGCAGGTCGTCGACGAGCGACTGGGTGTCGTCCCCCGTCAGGGGCATGCCGCACAGTTGGACCACGGCCCGCATCGGCAGTGCGTGGACGAAGCTGCTCATCAGCTCGGTGCGGCCGCTTCCGGCGAAGGCCGTGATGAGCTGGTCGGCGATGGCGGCGCAGTCGCGGGCCAGTTCGAACTGGTCCACGGACTCCAGCGCCTCGGTGATCACCCCGGCTCTGCGCCGGTGCTCGTCGCCCTCGGTGAAGAGCACCGAGGGCTGGTATCCGACGTACGGGAGCAGCGGCCAGTCGGCGGGGATGTTCTCCCACTGGTTCCAGCGGCGGGAGTCGCGGGCGAAGATCTCGTCGTGCTCGGTGACGTAGGACAGCTCCGCGTAGCCGAGCACCAGCCAGGCGGGGATGTCCGCGTCCAGGAGCACCGGGGCCACCGCGCCGTGCTCCGACCGCAGGGAGCGGTACAGCTCGGTGGGTGTCTGCTGGTAGGAGTTCCCGGACAGCCGTACCGCCCCCCGGCCGGCCGGGCAGCCGGGGGCGGCGGGGGGACCGAAGGCGGGGCTGGAGGTACTCATGGGGTCGCCTCCCGGGCGAGGGCCATCGTGCGCAGATGGTCGACGAGGGTGATCAGCACGTTCTTGCTGGAGGTCCGGACCCGTGCGTCGCAGTCGACCATGGGGACGTGCGGGGGCAGGGCCAGGGCCTGGCGGATCTCGTCGAGGGAGTACGTGGTGTCGTGGTCGAACCGGTTGACCGCGACCACGAACGGGGTTCCGTGGTGTTCCAGCCGGTCGATCGCGTACCAGGAGTCGTCCATCCTGCGGGTGTCCACCAGGACCACAGCCCCCAGGGTGCCGGAGAACAGGCGGTCCCACAGGAACCAGAAGCGCTTCTGGCCCGGGGCGCCGAAGAGGTAGAGCACCATGCGCTCGTTGAGGCTGATGCGGCCGAAGTCGAACGCCACCGTGGTGGTCGTCTTGCCGTCGACACCGCTCGTCTCGTCGACCCCGACGCCCGCCTGGGTCATGACCTCCTCGGTGTTCAGCGGGCGGATCTCGCTCACCGAGTGGACGAGGGTGGTCTTGCCGACGCCGAAGCCCCCGACGACGACTATTTTCAGACCGGTCTCCGCGGCGTCGGCCAGGGGCGTGCGCTGGGCGGGCAGGTCAAAGCCTACGGAGTCCATGGAGCACCTCCATCAGCAGATCGGAGTCGGCTAGCGCGGCGGGGGAGTTCGCGGCGCGGGGGTGGCGGGCGGTGATGCGGCCGGCCGTGTGCAGGTCGTCGAGGAGGATGCGCACCACGGTGACGGGGAGGGAGAGTTCGGCCGCGACCTCGACGACGGCCGTGGGGTGCCGGCACAGTTCGAGGATGCGGGCGTGTTCCGACTGCATGCCCGTGGTGGGCCGGGACTCGCTGACGACGAGGGTCACCAGGTCGAAGGAGTCCTCGGACCGGCTGCGTCCGCCGGTGACCGTGTAGAGCCGGTCGGGGGGACCGGTGTCGACGGGCCGGAGGGTCATGACCGGCTCCCCGGGGCCCCGCCGCGTGGTGCCGCGCGCAGATGGTCGCCGATCTGCTCGACCATCTGCGTCATGTGGTGGCCCACCGCACTCGGGTCGGCCTCCTCCGAGGCGACCACGGCCAGGTGGGCGCCCTCGCCCGCTTCCACGATGAAGAGCAGGCCGCCGTGGAACTCGGTCATGGAGTGCCGGACGCCCCCGGTGCTGTCCCCGAACTCGATGGACGCCCCCTGGGCCAGTGCCTGCATGCCCGAGCAGATGGCGGCCAGTTGGTCGGCCTGGTCGAGGGTGAGGTGTTCGGTCCAGCAGAGTTTCAGTCCGTCCCGCGACAGGGCCAGGGCGTGGCGCGTTCCGGGGGTCTGCTCCAGCAGCCTCTGCAGGAGCCAGGTGAGGCTGGTGTCTGTGGTCTGCATGATGTGTGGCGGGACCGTGCGGCCAGGAGGCCGGCTGTACGGCCCGTACCTCCAATCTCGGAAGGTTCGAGCGAGGGGCTCCGATGCGCCGGGCACCGGGGGGATGGGCGTGCCGGGCTAGGGGGTGCCGGGGGGCGGCGTGGCCTGGCTGTCCGGATCTCCGGGGTTCTCCTGGGGCCGGCGTCCGCGCTGGAAGGCCCCGAACTGCTGGGACGCGCTGCGCGGCGGGGACTTCCTGGGTGCGCCGCCGTCCACCGGGGCCCGGCCCGCGGTGCCGCCCCGGTGCCGCCCGTGTTCCCGCTCGGCCTCTCCCATGGTCCGGCCCGGGGTGCGTACGGGCAGGCCGTTGGGGGTGGACAGGGCTGCGGGCCGGACCGGCGGAGCTGTCGGTTCCGGTACGGGCGGGCGGACCGTCTCCCGTACGGGCTCCGGGGGCCGGCCCGGCAGTTCGTACCGGGCCGGCGCGTGGTCGGGTGCCGGGGGCGTGAGGGGGGCCGGTGCCGGGGCTGCGAGGGGTACGGGGGTGAGGTCGGGGGGTGTGGTGGGTGCGGGGACGGCCCGTACGGGCGTACCGGTGGGGGGTGTCACCGAGGTGCCGGGCGGGGGCGCGGCCGCGGCGGCCGTGGCCCCGGGGCGGCTCGGGGCGGTGGGCAGGCCCGGAGCCTGTTGGGTGTCGCGGTTCTCCTGGGCGACGAGCTGGCGGGGCAGCAGGATCACCACGCCCGTTCCGCCCCGGGAGGACGGGCGGTAGTTGACGCTGATCCGGTGCTTGAGCGCGAGCTGTCCCACGACGGCCAGGCCGAGCCGGGTGCCCTGGAGCGAGGCGAGGTCGGTCAGCCGTCCGGAGACGGAGTCCGCGGCCCGGCGCATGGCGGCGTCGGCCATCTTCAGGCCGCTGTCCTCGATGGTGACGACGATGCCCGTGCCGCGTTCCTCGACGTAGACGTGGACCTCGTCGATGGGGGGCGAGAAATTGGCGGCGTTGTCCATCAGTTCGGCGAGCAGGTGCATGACGCCCTCGGCGGCGAAGCCGGAGATGGCGGCGGTGGACGAGCAGTGCAGCCGTACGCGCTGGTAGGCCGCGATGCGTCCGACCGCGCCGCGCAGGATGCTCTCCATGACGATCGGCCTGTTCCAGGCGCGGCTGGGCCGTCCGCCCATCAGCAGGGCCAGCCGGTCCGTCATGAGGCCGAGCTGGGAGGTGGTGTGGTCCAGCTTCAGCAGGTCGCCGAAGACCTCCTCGCCGTGACGTTCCTGCATGGTGCGCAGATCGGCCAGCATGCTCACGGCCTTCGCCTGGACGCGGCTGAGAGCCTTGGCCGAGGCGGTCTGGGCGGCCAGGGCACGACGCTCGCTGAGTGCGAGCTCCCGGACCACCGACTCGGCCGACGTCCTCAGCAGCGGGTGCTCGGGCAGCACGGTCTCGGCTCGCACCGAGGCGCCGGACTCTCCGGCGCGGAGCCGGACGGTCACCGACGGAAGCGTCTCCCTGGTGAACCGCTGCACCTCGGCGGTCATCACCTCCAGCTCGTCGCGGAGCCGGGCGATCTCCGCCCCCAGCTCCTCATGCAGCTGGGCGTTGCCCGCCTGGAGCGAGGCGGCCTGCTGCCCCTGCTCCTCGACGGTGGCCGCGGCGATGTGCAGCAGCTTGCGGTGGCGAGGGCTGCGCGGCGGGGGCACCTGTTCGAGTGCGGCGGCGGTGTTCCAGCCGCCGCGCACCAGCCTGATCACGGCGGGCAGTGCCACGTCGGACGTGTGGGCCGCGTCCGCTTCGAGGGCTGCTGTCGACGCCTTCAGCCGGTCGGCCTCGATGGTCCGCTCCGTCGCCGTGCGCTGCGCCCTGACGACCAGTCTGCGAGCGGTGACGAGCGTGATGGCCACCACCAGCCAGGCGGCGCCGGCGACGGCCACGGCCCAGCCGCGTGTGCCCTGCGGTGCCAGCACCACGGCCACGGCTCCGGCTGCGGCGCTCAGCGCCAGCAGGGCCCAGACCGGGGCTGTCACGGCCGTCGGAGCCTTCATCGGTCGCCGCTGTGTGGGGGGTTCGGGTTTGGGCATTGATGCGGGTCCCTCAGTTCATGCCGAGCAGAAGGTGTGGGGCCGCCTCGGAGGCCTACCACAAGGGCGGGCGGAGGAAAGGCGAGACGGGAAGGCCCCTGTCCGGCAGGCAGAGGCCTCATCGTAGCCATCCTGATGCACTGAATGATCTGCCGAGCGGCATAGTCCTATGGCAGTACAAGAATGTCGTGAACTGTGCGCCGTTGCCCGTCCGTTGCGCTGTGAGTGGTAGTCCCTGCGGCGAAGACGGAAAGGTAAGGGAAAGCGCCGTCCGGCCGTCGTGGCGGTGGGCGCGCGAGGGATGGCACACTCGCCCGAGTATTCGGCTGAAAACGCGATATGTGTGCGGCGTTGACTCGTTCGAGGGCTTTCTTTTCGGTCAATCTGCCTTGATTTTGCTGACCGCCGTACGAGGCGGCTGAGTCGTGTAAACGCTGGATGACTCGTGTATATGGAGAGAAAGTGCAGACCGGTGTGCGTGCGGAGAGGACGCCGCGTCATCCGATCGGGAAGACCGGGTGGGCGGAGATGGCGTCTCCGGTGCGGCCCGGTGACGGGAGGGGGGCGCGGGACCCGGGAGGTAAGCGGTTTCGGGAACGCGGCGGGGGGCAGGCGCGGTTGAACCGCGGAGGGCCTGACCACCCGATACCGCCGCACAGGGGTGAACGGTTGGCGGGACTCCCACGACCTTCGAGGAGCGCATTCATGCGAACGAGCCGGATCGCCGTCACTGCCGCAGCCGTCGTCGCGGGTCTCACGCTGTCCGCGTGCGGGGGTGAGGACAGCACGACGGACGCGGGCAACACCTCGTCTTCTTCACCCAGTTCCACTCCTGCCGAGGAGCAGACGGAATCCGCTCCCTCCGAGCAGCCGGAAGGCGAGTCCAGCGGGGCGGGAACGCCCGAGGAGACGCCGGACCAGGGCTCGGCGGGCCAGGAGTCCGGTGGCACCGGGACGACGCCGGAGCGGTGCCACACGGACGATCTCAAGATCACGGCGACCGCCGCGACCATCAGCGGTGACGACACCGAGACCGTCGCCGTCGAGCTGATGAACAAGTCTGGTCGCGCGTGCTCCATCAAGGGGTTCGCGGGGGTGAACCTGCTGTCGAGCGAGGGTGCGATACCCGCGACGCGCAGGGACCAGACGGACGACGGGACGGTGCTGAAGAGCGGTGAGCCCACCTACTTCGGCATCTTCTACAAGAAGAACGAGTCCGGTGGTTCCGGGGTCAAGATCAAGGGCCTCGTGGTCACGCCCCCGGACGAGAAGAAGTCCGTGACCCTCAAGTGGCCGGGTAAGCCCTCGCTCCCGGTCACCGACAGCCCGGAGCCCTCGGTGGAGATCGGGCCGATGGGCAGCGTCGGGCAGGGCCAGGGGTGACCCGCTCGCCGTCCCCTGGGGAGGGCCGGGGCCGTGACGGCTACCGGTCGCCGCCCAGGTAGCGCGTCACCAGGTCCGTCAGTTCGTTCTCCAGCGCCTCCTCCGGGATGGACCGCGGGTCGGCCATGTGCTTGTGGGTGTTCATCTCGACCGTGAACAGGATCAGTTCGGCCGCGGTGTCCAAGTCCCGTACGTGGACGTCCGGATGCCGGGCGAGAAGGTCACGCACCTGGCTCACCCGCTGCTTCCCGTGCCGGTCGATCGTGTCGAGCAGCTCCTGCGAGAACGACGCCTCCTCGATCATGATCCGCAGGAGCTGCGGATCGTCCCGGTGGTTGTCGATCGCGTCGCGCACCAGTGCCCGCGCCATCGTCCGCAGGCTCCCCGGGGACAGGTCGAGCTGATCGGCCTGCGTCCACGCGCTGCGGTCGATGTGCCGCACCAGCAGCTCGGCCAGGACGGAGTCCTTGTTCGGGAAGTACTGGTACAGGGACCCGATGGAGATACGGGCGTGTTCGGCGATCCGGTTGGTGGTGCCGGCGGCGTATCCGTACTCCGCGAAAACGTGAGCAGCGGCGTCGAGGATGCGCTCGCGGGTGAGCTCGGCGCGCACCTGGCGGGGCTTGCGACGTGGTTGGAGACGACGGTCGGCCGATGGCATGAGGGGCCTCCTGCGGCGCGCGAAATGCGAGTAGCCAAAGAGCTGAGCTATTACTCACAATAGTGCCATGACCTGCGAAGAAAGCACTCTTTCCGGCACGGGTGACGCGCCTTGATCCCCAAGGTGCACCTCCCCGAGTCACGCACGATGATCACGCTGGAGGTGCTCGGCCGCGAGCTCCTCAGCCCGGGTTTCGCGAGCGTCACCCTCGGCGGCCCCGCCGTACGGGATCTGCTGATCGCGGGCGGCGACCAGGCGGTCCGGCTGTTCTTCCCCCGGGAAGGGCAGCCGGGGCTGCGGATGCCGACCGTCTCGAACGAGGCGTGGATCGCCCAGCTGATGCTGCTGCCGAAGTCCGTCCGCCCCTGGGTCCGCAATCTGACGATCCGGCGGGCGCGGCCGGAGCAGGGCGAGATCGACATCGAGTTCGCCCTGCACGGCGACGCGCCTCTGTCGTCCTGGGTGCGCCGGGTGGAGCCGGGCGATCCGGCGGGGATCTTCGACATCGGCACCACGTACCGCCCGCCGGAGCATGCGGAGGGGCAGCTGCTGGTCGGCGACGAGACCGCGCTGCCCGCCATCCTGTCGATCCTTGACGGAGCAGACGAATCAACTGCCCCGCCACCGAGCGAGGTTCATCTGGAGGTGGCGTCCTCGGCCGACATCCGGCCCGTCGAGACGCCCGTGGGCGTCCGTATCCACTGGTACGCCCGCGATGACGCGGCGCTGCGGCCCGGTGCCCTGGTTGTGGCCGGGGTGCGTGACGCGGCGCTGCCGTCCGGCCGCTTCTCCACGTGGGTCGCGGGGGAGTCCCGGCTGGCCACGTCGGTGCGGCGGTATCTGGTCAACGAGCGCGGTGTGCCCAAGCGGGACGTCACGTTCGTCGGCTACTGGCGGCTGGGGCGGTCCAGCCCGGGGTGAGAGCGGGGGCGTCGGATGGCCGGGCGGTCGGACGGTTGGTTCGGCCGGCCGGACCCGGCGGGCAGGCACGGGAGCCGGTCCGGGACCGGAGGGAGATCCGGTCCGGTACCCGGAGGAGATCCGGTCTGTGGGCCGGAGGAGACCCGGTCTGTGGGCCGGAGGGAGATCCGGGCTGTGGGCTGGAGGGAGATCCGGGCTGCGAGCTGGGCGGAGAGGGAGTTGCCGTGGAGAAGACGGACCGGCCGGGTGGTACGCACCGGCTGACGACGGTGGACGAGGTCGAGCGGACCGTCGGCCGACCACCGTCGATGATCATGCTCAAACAGATCAAGGCTCTCGATGAGGGCTGCCGGACCGTCCTGGCCCGGTCCCCCGTCGCGGCCTTCGGCTACCGGGCCCCCGACGGCACCAGCAGGACCACCTTCGTCGGCGGGGCGCCCGGCTTCGCCCGGGTCCATTCGCCCACGCGGATCTCGTTCGTCCTGTCCGAGCCCGGCGACCCGCACGGCCCGGTCTCGTTCTTCTTCCTCCTGCCGGGCGTCGGGGAGATCCTGCGGGTCAACGGCTCGGTGGCCACCCGGAAGGGGGCCGAGGTGACCGTCGAGGTCGCGGAGGCGTTCGTGCACTGTGCGCAGGCCGTTCTGCGGTCCCGACTGTGGCAGCCGCCCGCCCTGGTTGACGGGTCCGGCCCGGTCGGCGGGGCCGCCCCGGTCGGCCGGCCCGGCCCGCTCGGGGAACCCGGGGTCGCCGAGTTCCTGGCGGCGGCGCCGTTCCTCGCCCTGTCCACCTGGGACGCCTCCGGTGGCGCCGACACGAGCCCGCGCGGAGACCAGGGGGCGGCGCTGCGGGTTCTCGACGGCCGGACGCTCCTCCTGCCGGACCGGAGGGGCAACAAGCGCGCCGATACGCTGCGCAACCTGGTGCAGGACGACCGGCTCTCCCTCGCCGCGCTCGTACCGGGACGCGCCGGCGTGCTGCACGTCCGGGGCCGGGGTGCGATCACCGACGATCCCGCGCTGCTGGAGACGATGGCGCTGCGCGGGACGCCCCCGCACGCGGCGCTGCTGATCGAGGTCGAGTACGCGGAGCTCACCGGCAACGACGCCGTGGCGCGCTCGCGGCTGTGGTCCCCCGGGGGCCACCTCGACCAGGGTGCGGCGCCCGACCTGATGGCCCTGGCGGGGAAGCATCTCGCCGCCAACTCGGCCGAGGAGGAGGGCGGTTCACCCGCTCTCCTGCTGAAGGTGCTCATGGCGGTGCCGGGCCTGCCCCGGTTGCTGCGCCTGGTGGTCGACCGCGCCTACAGTTCCGGGCTGCGCAAGGAGGGGTACGACGCCCTCCCGCCCGGCAGGAGCGGGTGGCGGCGCCTTCTCCCGTACCGCAGGGCCGTCGACGGCGGCCGGGAGGAGAAGGCGGAGGAGGAGCGCGGGGAGCGGCAGGACCTGCGGGAGGTGCGGATCGC
Organism: Streptomyces cyaneofuscatus; assembly: GCF_042718795.1. Lineage (GTDB taxonomy): Bacteria > Actinomycetota > Actinomycetes > Streptomycetales > Streptomycetaceae > Streptomyces > Streptomyces cyaneofuscatus_A. The sequence continues at coordinate 141,824 of NZ_JBHXOX010000017.1, read as the reverse complement.
AGAGGTGCGCCGGGAGACGCTGAGCGCGGTCACCCTGGTCCTGGAGGACTGGGGGCGGGAACCGGGTACGTTCGACTTCCGGCCGGGCCAGTTCTTCACCCTCGTCGCCGACATCGACGGCCGCCCGGTGCGGCGGGCCTACTCGGCCTCCTCGGTGCCCGGATCGGCCCGACTGGAAGTCACCGTCAAGCACATCGCGGGCGGCCGGTTCTCCGCCCACGTCCATCAGAGCCTCCGGACCGGTGACCGTATCGCGGTGCGCGGCCCGTCAGGCCACTTCCACGCGGAGCCGCAGCCGCCGGACGAGATCGTGCTCGTCGCGGCGGGCAGTGGGGTGACGCCCATCATGAGCATGATCCGCACCCGGCTCTCCGACCGCTCGGCGCGCGACCGTATGGCGTTGCTCTACAGCAGTTCCAGCGCGGAAGAGGCCATCTACGGGGAGGAGTTGGCGCGGCTCGCGAAGGACCACCCCGACCGGCTCTCGGTCACCCACGTCCTGTCCCGCCGCGACGGGCGACTCGACGCGGACCGGGTACGCCGTTGGGTCACCGGTGCGCCTCCGGCCCGGGACGCCCACTACTACGTCTGCGGGCCGGCCCCGCTGACGGCCCTCGTCCGGGAGGTCCTCACCGGGCTCGGGGTGTCGGACGGACAGGTCCACCACGAGCGCTACACCAGCGGTACGGAGACCGGGGCCGGGACCGGGATCGGGGCCGGGACCTCCGTGCCGCAGCGGATGACGGTCGAGAGGGACGGCGAGCCCGTCGGCACGGCGGTCGTGGAGCCGGGCCAGACGCTCCTGGACGCGGGCCTGGCCGCCGGGCTGCCGATGCCGTACTCCTGCACTGTGGGGAACTGCGGCGACTGCATGGTGCGGCTGAAGGTCGGCGAGGTCGCCCAGAGCGAGCCGAACTGCCTCACGGAGCGGCAGAAGGCCGACGGGTACGTGCTGGCGTGCGGGGGGTGCCCGCTGTCGGAGGTCACCCTCGACATCGCGGACCCCTGATCACCCGCCCGCGCTCAGGCTTCACCCGCCAGGGCTCAGGCTGAGGTGTCCGTGTCCTGCTTGCCGTCCGTCTCGGTGCCGTTCCTCTCGGTGGTGACCGGCTCCGTGCTGACCGGCTCCGTGCTGACCGCCTCGGTGCTGACCGCCTCGGTGATGACCGGGAAGCGGCGCGGGGCGAGGACGACGAGGGCGAGCAGGGCCAGGGCCGCCGCTCCGGCCGCGCCGATGTAGACGTGGTCCACCGCCGCGTCCACCGCCCGGCGCAGGTGGTCCGTGGCCGCCGCCGAGAGCGCGCCGGGGTCCTCCAGCGTGCGGGCGACCGCGTCCAGGTCGTCGGGGAGGCCGGGTACGGGGGCGTCGAGGAGGCGAGCGGCCAGCACGCTGTTCGCCACCGCCCCGAAGACGGCCGCGCCGATGCTCTGGCCGACCTGGCGGCAGAAGAGGACGGACGCCGTCGTCGTACCGCGCTCCGCCCATCCCACCGTCGACTGCACGCCCACGATCAGCGGGAGTTGGAAGAGGCCGAGGGCCGCGCCGAGCAGCAGCATGATCAGGGCGGGCTGCCAGGGCTCACCCGGGTAGGGGAGCAGCGGGAAGGCCAGTAGGACCAGCAGGGTGGCGCTCATGCCGATGATGGCGGTGAGCCGGAAGCCGATGCGGTTGTAGACCCGGTCGGCGAGGGCCGCCGAGACGGGCCAGCTCAGGGTCATGACGGAGAGCACGAACCCGGCCGCGATCGGGCCGAGGCCCAGGACCGACTGCGCGTACGTCGGGAGGAAGACGGTCGGCGCGACCATCAGCAGCCCCATCGCGCCGAGCGCCAGGTTGACCGAGGCGATGGTGCGGCGGCGCCAGACCCAGCCGGGGATGATCGGTTCGGCCGCCCGCCGCTCGATGACGACGGTCAGGGCCGCCAGCGCCGCGCTCGCCGCGAACAGGCCGAGCGAGGGCGCCGAGAGCCAGGGCCAGGCGACCCCGCCCTGGACGAGCGCGGTGAGGAGAAGGACACCGGTCGCGAAGACGGCCAGCGCGCCCGCCCAGTCGATACGGGGACGGGTCTTCGGCCGGGGGCGTGCGGGTTCGTGGAGGTGGCGGACGACGAGCCAGAGGGCGATCGCGCCGACCGGGAGGTTGATGAGGAAGATCCACCGCCAGTCGGCGTACCCGGCGAGCAGCCCGCCGACCACGGGTCCCGCGACCGCCGAGGCGGCCCAGACGGTGGACAACTTGGCCTGGATGCGCGGGCGTTCCTTCAGGGGGTAGAGGTCGGCGGCGATGGTCTGGACGGTGCCCTGGAGAGCGCCGCCGCCGAGGCCCTGGACGATACGGAACGCGATGAGCGCGCCCATGTTCCAGGCGGCGGCGCAGAGCAGCGAGCCGACCAGGAAGAGGGCGATCCCGGCGATCAGGACCGGCTTGCGGCCGAAGGTGTCGGAGAGCTTGCCGTACACCGGGAGCGTGACGGTGACGGCGAGCAGGTAGCCGGAGAAGAGCCAGGAGAAGACGGTGAAGCCGCCGAGGTCGCCGACGATCTGCGGTACGGCGGTGGAGACGATGGTGCCGTCGATGGCGACCAGCGCCATGCCGAGCATGAGGGCCGCGACGACGGGGCGGCGGCCCCGGCGGGTGGTGAGGGCGGCGGGGGCGCCCGGCTCGGCCGTTCCGTACGTACCGCGCTCGCCGTCCGTGCCGCCGCCGGCGCCGCTGCCGGCCTCGGTGCCCCCCGCACCACCCTTACCGCCCGCACCGCCCGTGCCGCTGCCGGCCTCGGTACCGCCCGCACCGCTGCCGGTGTCGATACCGCCCGTACTGCCTGTACCGCCCGTACCGTCCCTGGCCTCCGTGCCGCTCACCGGGTTTCCTTCCCTATGCACGTATCTCCCGGGGCACTGTCTCATCCCGGGCGGCGGCGTGGGGGCGGGCCGGCCGAAGTGGCGGGGTCAGAGGCGCTGTTCGGGCGGGAATCCGGTCCAGCGCAGGTCGGCGGGAAGGTGGCGCATGTCGTTGGTCAGGAGGACGGAGGCGGGGCGGTCGGGCGGGTAGCGGATGACCGTCAGGGCCGCGTTGGCGTGGTTGAGGCCGAGCCAGCGCCACTCGGGGGCGTACATGGCGTCCCGTACCAACCAGGCGACCAGGAAGTTGTGGGTGACGACCAGTTCGTGCCGGTCCTCCTCGCCGTCGACCGGGCCGGTGAACCGCTCCAGTGCCCGGCGGGCCAGGGCGGGGCCGTGCTCCCGCTCCTCCTCACCGGCTCCTTCGAGGAAGCGGAGGAAGAGGTCGGCTGACTCCGGCGGGAATTCGTCCCGGTGCGGGACGTGGGGGACGTAGTCGCCGGCGAGTGACGAGGGGTGCAGCGGTACGCCGTCCAGCTCGTCGCCGATCAGGCGCGCGGTCTCCGCCGCCCTCGGCAGCGGGCCGTGGTGGATCGCCGCGAAGGGGATGCCCTGGAGGCGCCGGCCGAGCAGGGTGGCCTGGCGGCGCCCGTTCTCCGTCAGTCCGCTCTCGTCCGGGGTCGCCTCGCCGTGCCGGACGAGGTGGAGGTAGCGGGTGGCTGTGGCGGTCATGTCCTGGGCCCTTCGGTGCGCCGGTGATCTCGCCCTCGGTGGACGCCCGGACTCCGGTCCCGGTTCCCGGAGGAGGACCCTGACACCGCCTCCCCCCGGAGGACGACTCCCCCTAGGGGGCACCCCCTCATAGTGGCCAGGGCCCCTTCCTCCCGGCGGAGGACGTGGAGGGCGCGGGCGTTTCCTTAACCTGTTCTTACGTCGCACCTGCGGCCCGCAGCAGGGGGGAGGGTGGGGAAAACCCCACCTCAAGACTGCGCTGGGCACCATCGCGCCGGACAGCTTGCTGAACTCAGACTGGGAACGTACTCGACGACCGAGGACGTACTCGACGCCCGACGACGTACTCGACGAACTGCGACGCACTCGGCGACCTGCTAGGTCCCATGATCAACTGACATAGGAGATATACCGTGACAACGGCTGTAACCATTCCCAGGCACGGGGGCACTGGAGGGCGTACGGCCGTCGCGGCGCGAGCGCGGCAAGTCGTCAAGGCCTACGGCAGCGGGGAGACCCGCGTCGTCGCGCTCGACCATGTCGACGTGGACATCGCCCGCGGGCAGTTCACGGCGATCATGGGCCCGTCCGGCTCCGGCAAGTCGACGCTGATGCACTGCCTGGCCGGTCTCGACACGGTGACGTCAGGCGAGATCTTCCTGGACGAGACCGAGATCACCCAGCTCAAGGACAAGAAGCTCACCCAGCTCCGGCGCGACCGGATCGGCTTCATCTTCCAGGCGTTCAACCTGCTCCCGACGCTCAACGCGCTGGAGAACATCACGCTGCCGATGGACATCGCGGGCCGCAAGCCCGATGCCGGCTGGCTCCAGCAGGTCGTGGAGACCGTCGGGCTCGCCGAGCGCCTCAAGCACCGTCCCACCCAGCTCTCCGGCGGTCAGCAGCAGCGCGTCGCGGTCGCCCGGGCGCTCGCCGCCCGGCCGGAGATCATCTTCGGTGACGAGCCGACGGGGAACCTGGACTCCCGGGCCGGGGCCGAAGTCCTCTCCTTCCTCCGCAAGTCGGTCGACGAGCTGGGCCAGACCATCGTCATGGTCACCCACGACCCCGTCGCCGCCTCCTACGCGGACCGGGTGCTCTACCTCGCCGACGGCTCCATCGTCGACGAGATGTACGACCCGACCGCCGACCAGGTCCTCGACCGCATGAAGCACTTCGACGCACGTGGGCGGACGTCATGACTGTCTGGAAGACCTCGATGCGCAACTTCTTCGCGCACAAGGGCCGGATGGCCCTCTCCGCGGTGGCGGTGCTGCTCTCCGTGGCGTTCGTCTGCGGCACGCTCGTCTTCACCGACACGATGAACACCACCTTCGACAAGCTCTTCACCGTGTCCTCCCCGGACGTCACGGTCAGCCCGAAGGGCGCCGGGGAGAACGACGAGCAGCCCGACAACGGCAAGCCCGCCTCCCTGCCCGCCTCGCTCGTCCAGCAGGTCGGGAAGGCCGAGGGGGTGGAGAAGGCGGAGGGCTCCGCCTTCTCCATGGCGGTCACGGTCGTCGACAGCGAGAACAAGAACATGGGCTCCGAGACCGGCGCCCCTACCATCGCGAGCAACTGGACCGACAACGACCTGCGTTCCATGGAGATCACCTCCGGACACGCACCCCGGGGCCCCACCGAGGTGATGGTCGACGGCGACACCGCGAAGAAGCACCAGCTCAAGATCGGCGACGAGCTGCGCACCATAGCCGTCACCGGTGACCTCAAGGCGAAGATCAGCGGTATCGCGTCCTTCACCGTCACCAACCCGGGCGCGGCCATCGTCTACCTCGACACCGCCACCGCCCAGAAGCACCTGCTGGGCGCCCCTGACGTCTTCACCCAGGTCCTGGTGACCGCCGAGAGCGGCGTCAGCGACACCCAGCTCAAGAAGAACGTGGCCGCGGCCCTCGACGGCTCCGCCGCGTACAAGCTCCAGACGCAGCAGGAGGCCGCCGACGCCAACAAGGACTCCATGGGCGCTTTCCTGGACGTCATGAAGTACGCGATGCTCGGCTTCGCCGGGATCGCCTTCCTCGTCGGCATCTTCCTCATCGTCAACACCTTCTCGATGCTGGTCGCCCAGCGCACCCGCGAGATCGGCCTGATGCGGGCCATCGGCTCCAGCCGCAAGCAGGTCAACCGGTCTGTGCTGCTGGAGGCGGTCCTCCTCGGCATCGTCGGCTCCGTCCTCGGTGTCGCCGCCGGCATCGGACTCGCCGTCGGGCTGATGAAGCTGATGGGCGCCGTCGGCATGGAGCTGTCCACCAGGGACCTCACCGTCGCCTGGACGACCCCCGTCATCGGCCTGGTGCTCGGTGTCGTCGTCACCGTCCTCGCCGCGTACATCCCGGCCCGGCGGGCCGGCAAGGTCTCCCCGATGGCCGCCCTCCGCGACGCCGGGACCCCGGCCGACGGCAGGTCCGGCTGGGTCAGGGCCGGGATCGGCCTGGTCCTCACCGGAGCCGGCGGCGCCGCCCTGTGGGCGACGACGCAGGCCGACAAGGCCACCGAGGGCTCGGGTCTCCTCGCCGTCGGTGTGCTGCTGACCCTGATCGGCTTCATCGTGATCGGCCCGCTGCTGGCCGGTGTCGTCGTCCGGGCCCTCAGCGTGGTCGTGCTGCGGCTCTTCGGCCCGGTCGGCCGGCTGGCCGAGCGCAACGCGCTGCGCAACCCCCGGCGTACGGGAGCGACCGGCGCGGCCCTGATGATCGGGCTCGCCCTGGTGGCCTGCCTCTCCGTCGTCGGGTCCTCCATGGTGGCCTCGGCCACCGAGGAGCTCGACAAGTCGGTCGGCGCGGACTTCATCGTCCAGGACAGCGGTACGGGCCGCCCGATCGTGCCGCAGGCCGCCGAGGCCCTGCGCGCCGTGCCCGGCCTGGAGCACCTGACGGACTACACGTACATCAAGGCGAAGATCACCGCCCCGAACGGCAGGACGGTCGACGAGGGCATCACCGCCACCGACCCGACCTACCAGCAGGACGTCCGCCGCACCGCCCTCTCCGGCGACCTGGCGAAGGCCTACGAGAAGAACGCCATGTCCGTCGGCGAGGACTACGCCGAGAAGCACGGGGTCAAGGTCGGCGACACCCTCACCATCGCGCTCAGGACGGGGGAGAGCGCGAAGCTGAAGGTCGCCGCCATCACCTCCGACGACACCAACATCGACCGCGGCGCGATGTACACCAACATCACCACGGCGACCTCCTTCATCGCCGCCGACCGGATGCCGCAGAACGTGGCGATGTTCGGCCAGGCCGAGGAGGGCAAGGAGAAGGAGGCGTACGCGGCCCTCAAGAGCGCGCTCGCCGGGTACCCGGTCTACAAGGTGCAGAACCAGGCCGACTTCAAGGAGGACCTGAAGAACCAGATCGGGCAGTTGCTGAACATCGTCTACGGCCTGCTCGCCCTCGCGATCATCGTCGCGGTGCTCGGTGTGGTGAACACCCTCGCCCTCTCCGTGGTCGAACGGACCCGGGAGATCGGCCTGATGCGGGCCATCGGCCTCTCCCGCCGCCAGCTCCGCCGCATGATCCGTCTGGAGTCCGTGGTCATCGCCCTCTTCGGCGCGCTGCTCGGACTGGGCCTGGGGATGGGCTGGGGAACGGCGGCGCAGAAGCTGCTGGCCCTGGAGGGACTCGAGGTCCTGGAGATCCCGTGGCCGACGATCCTCACGGTCTTCGCCTGCTCGGCGCTGGTCGGACTGTTCGCCGCCCTCGTCCCGGCCTTCCGGGCCGGCCGGATGAACGTCCTCAACGCCATCGCGACGGACGGCTGAGGCCCCACCTCTCCCGCTCACTCCACCCGGCAGGCGTCTCAACGAACCTCTGAGCAGCCGGAGTTCACCGTAGGATGACCGGCAGGTCCCGGGGCGTTCCTCCAAACGCCCCGGGGCCGAACCCGTTTCCGGCCTCTGCTCCGCCCGTTTCCCCGACCGGGCCCGCCGGTCACGGCGGGCCCTGACAGCTTGTTGCACGGGCGGCCACCGCCGTGTGCAGCAAGCTGACACGACTGCACCTCTGCGTCCCCCATCCGCGCTGGCATCGTCGTCCCTGCCGGGACACCCCCGGGAAACCGGGACACCCCGGCATGGAACCGGGACACCCCGGCATGGACCCCCACCGCCGAAAGGGGACAACGTGTACAGGACTTCGCCCCACCCGAAGCCGCGCCGCTCACCCCGCACCGCTGCCGCCGCCCTCGCCACCGGGATCGCCCTCGCCGCCGCCACCCTGCTGGCCGGCCCCGCGGCGGCCGCCGCCCCCCAGCGGACCGCCCCGGCCGCCCCCGCGACGCACACCGGGTCGGCCGGTGTTCCCGAGCACGTCACCCGGCTGGTCTGTACGGAGCTGGCGGGGGTCATCGGCCACCTGCCGCCGGAATCCGTGCCCGTCCGGGTGTGCAAGCTGGTCAACGGCTGGGACTAGGGCGAGGCGGCGGCGATCGTGATGCGCTTCCAGCTCCTGGGTCCGCTGGCCCTCGCGGACGGCCCGGACGTCGTCGTCCTCCAGCCCTCCAAGCCCGTCATCCTGCTCGCCGCGCTCCTCCTGCACGCCAACTCCACTGTCTCTGCGGAGTACTTGCAGCGGGCGGTGTGGGGTGAGGACCAGCCCGCCACCGCCAGGGCCGCCCTCCAGACCTGCGTCCTGCGGCTGCGGCGGCTCTTCACCAAGCACGGGGTCACCGGCACGTCCATCGAAGCGGTCCCCGGCGGCTACCGGATCACCGCCGGACCCCCCACCCTGGACCTCCTCGGCTTCCGTGACCAGGTGCGCCGGGCCTCGGCCCTCGCCGGTGATCCGGAGGCGGAGCTCTACACGCTCAAGGACGCCCTCTCGCTCTGGCAGGGCTCCCTGCTCGCCAACGTACGGTCCGACGTCCTGCACCGGGACGAGGTGCCCCGGCTCTCCGAGGAGCGGCTCCGCGCGGTCGAGCGGGTCTGCGACCTGCTGCTGGGGCTCGGGCGCTGCGGCGAGGCGCTGGTCGACCTGTGGACCGCTACGCGCGTATATCCGGGGCACGAACGGTTCCACGAGCAGCTCATCGAGGCCCTCTACCGCACCGGGCGCCAGTCCCAGGCCCTCGCCGAGTACCGCAGGGTCAAGAGCTTCCTGCTGGACGAGCTGGGCGTGGACCCCTCGCCGTCCTTACGGAAGCTGGAGCTGTCCATCCTGCGCGGTGAGGATCTGGGGGGCGGTGGAGCAGTGCGGGCTGCCGTAGAACCCGCGCCCGCCCTCGTCTCCGCCTCCGACCCGGGGGCCGCCTCGCGGGTCATCCAGGGTGCCGCCGTCCCCCTCCCGGCCGCCGCCCCCGGAGCCGGTCCCGCTTTCCCCGGAGCCGGTCCCGCTTTCCCCGCCGTCCCCCACTTCACCGGCCGTGCGGCGGAGGCCGCCGCCATGGCCGCCCGCCTCACCGCACCGCCGCCCCCGGACGCCGACGGCCAACGGCCCCTCACCGTCCTGGTGTCCGGCGCCCCCGGCATCGGCAAGTCCGCCCTCGCCCAGCACGTCGCCCACCTCGTGCGGGACAGCTTCCCGGCCGGCCGGCTGCTCGTCCGGATGACCCGGGCGGACGGCCACCCCCGTACGGCGGACGAGGCCGCCGCCGAGGTGGCCGCCGCGCTGGGTCCCGGACGGGCGGGTGAGCGGGCCCTGCTGGTCCTGGACGACGTGGTCGACGCCGACCAGGTCCGCCCGCTGCTCGGCGAACGCCACGACCTCGCCGTCGTCGTCACCAGCCGGATGGGGCTCGGCGGCCTCATCGCCACCCACGGCGGCTGGGTGCACCGGCTCACCGCCTTCACGGAGACGGAGTCGTACGCGCTGCTGCTCGCCGCCCTCGGTACGGAACGGGTGGAGGCCGAACCCCTCGCCGCCCGGCAACTCGCCGCGCTCTGCGGCCACTTCCCGGCCGCCCTGCGCATCCTCACCGCCCGCCTGCTGACCCGCCCCGGGCTGCGGCTCGGCGACGCCGTCGACTGGCTGGGCGACGACCCGCTGGCCCGGCTCACCCTGACCGACTCCCCGGACCACTCGGTGAGCGGCCTCTTCGACCGCGCGCTCGGCCGCCTCGACCCCCGGCTGTCGGAGACGTTCCTCCGTATCGGCGCCGGCCCACCGGAACTCCTGCGCGAGGCCGAGGCCGGGGCCGAGGCCGACGTCGTGGACGAGGTTCCGGACGGCACGAGGAACCACCCGCCCGTCCCCGAGGACGTCCTGGAACAGCTCGCCGACGCCGGGTTCCTGGAGGACGGGCCGCCGGGCCCGTACCGCATCCATGACCTGCTCCGCGCCCACCTCCGAAGAACCGTCCGGATCCGCGACCGCCGCACAGAGAAGGTGTGATCCCCATGGCCGAGAGCGCCGCCCCCGCCGTCCCCGCACCCACCGGGTCCGTCCCCGCCGTCCCCGCACCCACCGCCACCGTGCCCACCGGAAACGGGACCGGGTCCTTCGACGCGCTCGCCGGGACCCGCCCGCGCATCCGCCGGGACGTCCTGTTCACCGAGACCCCCGGCGGAGTGCTCTTCCACAACGCCGACGGCGGCTTCCACCTCACCGGCCGCACCGCCTACCGCTTCGCCTCCCTCGTCGTCCCCCATCTCACCGGACACCACCGGCTGGACGAGCTGTGCGCCGGGTTCGGACCGGCCCAGCGGGCGATGGCCGCCGAACTCGTCAAGACGCTGTACGCGCGCGGCTTCGCCCGCGACATCCCGGAGGCGGGCGCGGAGGCGGGCACGGACACCGCCGGGGACGACGGGTTGTGCCCGGAGATCGCCGAGCGCTTCGCCGCCCAGATCGCCTACGTCGACCACTACACCGACGACGCCCCCGCCCGCTTCGCCCGCTACCGCACCACCCGGGTCGCCGTCCTCGGCGACGACGAGACCGCCCGCTGGTGCACGCTGAGCCTCCTCCGTAACGGCTGCGCCCGGATCGGGACGACCTCCCCTCACGACGACGTCAGCGCCGAGGCCGCCGGGGCCGGGGCCGAGATCGAGACGGTCGGGGCCGGTACGGGCGCGGGCTGGGCGGAGCTGGCGGGGTACGACGTCGTCGTGGTCACCGGCGCCGGAGCCGGGGCGCGCACGCACGCGCTGCTGGCCGCCGGGGTCCCCGAGGGCGTGACGCTCATCCCCGCCTGGCTGTTCGGCCGCCGGCTGATCGTCGGCCCGCTCTCCACCGCCGCCTCCACCGGCTGCTGGTCCTGCGCCCTGCTGCGCCTCGGCGGCAACGTCGACGCGGGGGCCGCCGAGGCGCTGTGGAGCGAGGCGGCGGGAGCCGTACCGGCCTCCGCCGACGCCCTGTCCGGCCCGGTCGCGGCGATGGTCGGCAACCTCGTCGGCTACGAGATCTTCCGCCTCACCACCGGCGCCCTGCCCGCCGAGACGGACGGCCAGGTCCTCGTCCAGGACCTGGAATCGCTCGATGTCATGGCCGAACCGGTCCAGCCCCATCCCCGGTGCGCCCGCTGCGCCGCCCTCGACGCGCGGGAGCCCGCCCCCGCGCTCCCGGACACCCTCACGCTGCCCGTGACCCCGACCGTGGGGACGGCCCGGGACGCGGAGGCGCTGGTGGAGGAGCTGAACCGGGTCAGTACGGCGCTGGTGCGCCCGTACACCGGGATCTTCCGCCGGTACGACGACGAGGAGCTGACCCAGACCCCGCTGAAGCTCAGCCGGGTGGAGGTGGCGCTCGGCGGCGGGGTGCGGCGCCGGATCGCCGCGTTCGACGTGCACCATCTGGCGGGGGCGCGGATGCGGGCGCTGTACGCGGCGGCGGAGGCGTACGTGGAGCACGTGGTACCCCTCGCGGACGCCGAACCGGAAGGCCCGGTACGCGCCCTGCGGCCCGCCGCCCTCACCACCGGTGGCGGCACCGGTGCCGAGCCCACGCTCTGGGCCGCCGCCACCTCCCTGATCACCAAGGAGCCCGTACGCGTTCCGGCGGCGGCCCTGCGCCCGTTCGGCCCGCACAACCGCGACCGGGCGCACCTGGCGAGCCGGGCCGGTTCCGGGGCGGGCGGCAGTGCGGCGGAGGCGGCGGGGCTCGGGCTGCTGTCGGCGCTGGCGCACGACGCGCTGGTACGGGCGGTGCGGGGCACCACCCGGGTGAGCCCGGTCGCGGCCGAAGCGGGTGAAGCGGGTGAAGCGGGCGGCAGGGGCGGCGGGGCCGAAGCGGGCGGCAGGGGCGACGGGATCGACCCGGAGCTGGTGTTCCTGCTGAAGTCCGCCGCCAACCTGGACATCGCGGTGGAGCTGCTGGACCTGGGGGAGGCGGACCGGACCTCGGCCTACGTGGTCCTGGCCAGGGAAGCGAACGAACCTATGGCGCAGGGCCATTGGGCGGTCGGCGCCGGGCTCTCCCGGCGTACCGCGACCGCCTCCGCCCTGCGTGACCTGCTCGGCCAGGTCCAGCTCGCCGCCGAGGACCCGGGTGCGGCGGTCGACCTCGGCGACCCGCTGCTGGGGGACCTGGCCCCGGCGGCGATCGCGGTGGGCGGGGAGGCCGTGGCGGTGGACGGGCCGGAGGCGACGTTCGGCGCCGTGCTGGAGCGGCTGCGGTCCGCCGGGCGCGACGCCCTGTATGTGGCGACGACCCCGGCGGACCTGCCGTCGGGCTCCATCGCCACGGCCCGCGTGCTGCTGACGGTGGACGGCGAGGGCGGCCCTGATGCCCGTTGAGACCCGAACGGACGTCTTGGCGGACTCCACCTACCTGCTCACGGAGCTGCTGACGGCAGGGCTGGCCCGGCACCGCAAGGAGGTGGCGACCACCGCGCCCGTAGACGTCCAACCCCTCGGCGTACGGGACGCGTTCAGGTCCGAGGAGAGGTCATCTGCCCCCGCCGTCCCCGTCCGCTACTACGGCCGCCACGCCGTCGTCGGCCCCTTCCCGGCGGCCGGGAGCGATCACCGCCGACCCCCCTGCGCCCGCTGCCTGGAGCGCCGCTGGCAGGCCGTACGCTCGGTGGCGCTGCGCGAGGCGCTGGAGCTCGGTGACGGTACCCGGGCGGCGGGCCCGTCCCCGTACGTCACGCCCTTCGCGGCGGAGACGCTCGCCGGGCTCATCGCCGCCCGGCTGGACGGCGGCGGACCGGCGACCGGGTCCTTCCCCGCCGTCCACCTGGTCGACCTCCAGACCCTGGCCGTACGCCACTATCCGCTCGTCCCGGACCCCGAGTGCCCGGTCTGCGCCACCCCCGAGCCCGACACCGACGCGGCCGCCACGATCACCCTGAAGCCCGCGCCCAAGCTGCGGCCGGGCAGCTTCCGGGTGCGGGACATCGGCTCGTACGAACTCCCCGTCGAGCCGTACGCCAACCCGGTCTGCGGCTCCCTCGGCCCCTCCGTCGTCCAGGACGTCTCGTCCACCTCCACCTCCGCGACCATCGGCTGCTTCTCGATGCGCTCGGGCCCCTACCTCCGCGAGACGTTCTGGGGCGGCCACGCCGACACCTTCGCCGAGAGCGTGCGGATCGGGGTGCTGGAAGGGCTTGAGCGGTACGCGGGTATGCGGTCGCGGGCCAAGCGCGCCCAGGTCCACGCCAGCCTGGACGGACTCCGGGCGGAGGGCCGGGCGGCGGTCGACCCCCGGACCGTCGGGCTCTATTCGGACGCCTTCCATACCGCCAACCCCCGTGTCCTGCCGTTCACTTCGGACCGCGAGATCCCGTGGGTGCGGGGCTGGTCGCTGCGGGACGAGCGGACGGTTCTGGTGCCGGAGGTGCTCACGTACTACCACGCGCCCGGCCTGGAGAACCGGTTCGTGCAGGAGAGCTCCAACGGCTGTGCGTCGGGCGGGGCGTTGGAGGAGGCCGTCTACTTCGGGCTGATGGAGGTGGTGGAACGGGACGCGTTCCTGCTCACCTGGTACGGGCGGGCCGCGCTGCCCGAGATCGACCCGCGCACCAGCCGCCGCCCGGCCACCCGGCAGATGGTGGACCGGCTGGAGATGTACGGGTACGAGGCCCGGTTCTTCGACACCCGGATCTCCTTCCCGATCCCCGTCGTCACCGGGGTCGCCGTCCGCCCCGACGGCGGCCTCGGCCGGATGTGCTTCGGCGCCGGCGCCGGACTCGACCCGGAGGCAGCGCTCGCCGGGGCGCTCTGCGAGATCGCCACCGACGCCGTCAACCTCCAGGGCCGCACCGAGCGGGACGAGGAGCGGCTGCGGGCGATGGCGGACGACTTCGACCAGGTGGCGGCGCTCCATGACCACCCGCTGGCGTACGGCATCCCGGAGATGGGCGACCACGCGGACTTCCTGCTCGGTGCGCCGGGGGCCGCCCGCCAACCAGCTTCCTCTTTCCATGAGTTGTACGGGGACGGGCCCGGCGCCCGGCCCGTCCTCCCCGTCTCCGACGACCTGCGCGAGGACCTTCAGCGGTGCGTGGACGCCGTCACGGGCGCCGGGTTCGACGTGGTCGTGGTCGACCAGACCATGCCCGAGCAGCGCGCCCTGGGGCTGACCACCGTGAGCGTCCTCGTGCCCGGCCTGCTGCCGATCGACTTCGGCTGGAGCCGGCAGCGGGCCCTGCGCATGCCCCGGCTGCGCACCGCGCTGCGTGAGGCGGGGCTGCGTACGGCGGACCTCACCGACGCCGACCTCAACCCGGCCCCGCACCCGTTCCCATGACTATTCCCATGACCGTTCCCATGACCGTTCCCTCCTCCGCCCCTCCTGCCGTGACCAAGGAGCCCGCCATGGGATACGCCCATGAATACGCCGACGCGATCATGCACCGCGGCCGGGTCCCGATGGACCCCGCCGACTACGTACCGAACTGGCAGGACGGCCCCCGTAAGGCCAAGTTCTACCCGGGCGCCGACAGCTTCCCGCTGCCCGACGCCCCCTACCCCGCCGACGCCACGCTCGACCGGGGTCTGTGCGCCGAAGGGGCGCCCGGGGACGGCGAGTTCGACCTCACCACCCTCTCCGGCATGCTCCGGGACTCCTACGGGCTCACCGGCCGCCGCCTGGGCGTCCAGGCCAACACCGACCTCAGCGCTCTGCCCTTCTACCCGCTGGCCAACTGGTCGCGCGGCTCGGCCTCCGGAGGCGGGCTGTACCCGGTCGGCGTCCACTGGGTCTCCGGGCCGAGCGGCCCCGTACCGCCAGGCGTGCACTACTATTCCACCCGTCACCACGCCATGCAGCGGTTGCTCACCGGCGATGTGTCCGGCGAGGTGCGCGCCGCGCTCGGGGAGGGCGCGCCGGGCCCGGCGACCGATCAGTACCTGGTGCTCTCGATCAAGTTCTGGCAGAACTCCTTCAAGTACAACAGCTTCTCCTTCCACGCCGTCTCCATGGACCTCGGCGCCTGCCTCCAGACCTGGCGGATGTGGGCGGCCGCCCGGGGCCTGGCCGTCGAGCCCGCGCTCTGGTTCGACGAGCAGCGGCTCGCGGCCCTGCTCGGCGCCGACCCGCAGGAGGAGGGCGTCTTCGCGGTCGTCCCGCTGAAGTGGGCGGGTGGGGAGGGGAGATCGTACGGAGGTGGCGCACCCGTCTCCGTCCGCCGCAGGGACGTCGAGCGCTCACGTACGGTCCTCACCTTCGACGCCCTGCTCCGCATGCAGGCCGCCACCTCCGCCGACGCCACCGCCCGGCCCGCCCCCGGGGCGCTGGCCCCGGCCGCCGCGCACCCCGTCGCCCCGGCGGCGACGGAGGTCGAACTGCCCCCGGCCCGCCCGCTGGAGACCGACGTACGCACCGCCCTGCGCGACCGCCGCTCCAGCTTCGGCCGGTTCGACGCCCAGCAGCCGGTCACGCGCCCGCAGTTGGCGGCCTGCCTGGCGGCGGCGGTCGCCGGATCGCGGCTCGGCGGGGACACCGGTGAGGTGCGGCTCGCCCAGCTGTACGCGTTCGTCAGCCATGTGGAAGGGCTGGAACCGGGGTCGTACGCGTACGACCCCGAGCGGCGGAGCCTGCGGCGGGTGAAGGAGGGGCGGCCGGGGGAGTTCCTCCAGCGGAACTACTTCCTGGCCAACTACAACCTGGAGCAGGCCGGGGCCGTGCTCGTCCCGACCGTCCGGACCACCGCCGTCCTGGACGCGGTCGGTGACCGGGGATACCGCCTGGTCAACGCCACGATCGGGGCGGTCGCCCAGTCCGTCTACACCGCCGCCTCCGCCGTGGATCTCGGCTGCGGGGTCGCGCTCGGCTTCGACAACATCTCCTACATCGAGGAGCTCGGCCTCGACGGGACGGGCGAGGCGCCGCTGCTGATCATGATGATCGGCAATGAACGGCCCGCACCGGCCGACTTCCGCTACGAGATCGCCTGAGCGGGGGAGCCGACGATGAGCGATTCCCTCAACTCCGCAGTGACACGGCCCGCGTTCATGGCCCGGGTGGCCGGGCTGCCCGTCGAGAGCGTGCAAGGGCTGCGCTGCCCGGAAAGCCGCCGGTGGGCAGACGAAGTCCTGGACGCTGACGGCCAGTTGCGGCTGCTCGCGGAGAAGGCCGGTGACCGGCTCCACGACCTGATCGGCGGCAGCGACGACGAACCGCTGCGCCGGGCCCTGCTGAAGCTGCGCCGCGACATCTTCAACGGCCGGCTGCCCGAAGCCCTCTCTGCTGATCGCCTCCTCTCCCGGGTCCGCGCCCTGGACCCGGCCGCCGCCGCCACCCTCGCCGACTGGCTGACCGGCCGCCGCGCGCTGGACGAGCGGCGGGCTGCGGGGGCGGCCCTGCTCGCCGCCGAGACCGGCCGCAGCCGCGCGGCCCTGCGCGAACTCGCCGGTCACGAACGGCTGCGCCGGGCCCTCTTGCTCGCCTCCCCGGCGCTGGACGCCCAGCTCGACGCGTACCGCCGTCAGAGCCTGACGCCGGGCGCCCGGCCCGACAAGAAGCAGCGCAAGATCGAGCGTTCGCTGCTGAGTTACGTGTACCGGACGGCGTGCAAGACGAGCCCGTTCTCCACCTTCACCGGCGTCGCGCCGGGCTCCCTCACCGGCTCCGACGGGCTGCGGCTGCGCGTGGACGAGGAGTGGCGGGCGCAGGCCCGGCTCAACGTCGTCGCGCTGGGCCGCCTCGCCGACGCCGTGATCGCGGACCCGGCCCGGCGCGCCGACCTGCCGGTCGCCCCCGCCTCCGGGTGGGGCCGCGACGACGACCGGGTGCGGTACGTACGGCGGTGGGTCACGGCCGGTGACGACGACACCGCCGTCACGTTCGACGCGGTGAAGGACCGGCTGTTCTTCCTGCGCCGCAGCGGCACCCTGGACCGACTGCTCACCCTCTTCGAGGAGCGGGGCGAGGCGCGGAACGGACAGCGGGGCGGGCTGCGGTACGGGGAGCTGGTGGAGTGGCTGGCCCGGGACCAGGGGGCCGCGCGTGAGGAGTGCGAGCAGTACCTCGGGGCGCTGCTGGACGTCGGCATGGTCCAGGTGCCGTGTCTGCGGACCGAGGTGCACGACACCGACCCGCTGCGGGCGTTCCAGGGTGCGCTGCGGGGCCTGGAGCGCCCCTGGGCCGACCGGCTCGCGGACCGGCTGACTGCGCCCGCCCGCTGCGTCGAGCGGTTCGCGGACGCGCCGGTGGACGAGCGGCGCGCGCTGCTGGAGGCGTTGCGGGCGGGGCTGCGGGCGGTCCAGGAGGAGGAGCTGGGGGCGGACCGGGCGAAGGTGCCGCAGACGCTGCTGTACGAGGACGCGGCGGCGGGCGGGGAGACGGCGTTCGACCCCGACGCCTGGCAGGAGCTGGCGGCCGGGCCGCTGGCAGCCGTCGAGCGTGTGCTGCCCGCCTTCGACCTCACGCTCCCGCAGCGGATCACCTTCGAGGGCTTCTTCCTCGCGCGGTACGGGCACGGGGGCCGGTGCGACGACCTCCTGAAGCTGGTCCACGACTTCCACGAGGACTTCTTCGACCAGTACATGACGTTCACCGCCACCCGTACCCCGTACGACGCCGACGGCACCTACGTCCCCGAGGTCAACTGGCTCGGGCTCGACCGCCTCCGCGCCCTCGACACCGCCCGCCGCACCTTCACCGCCCGGATGGCCGCGCTGGCGGAGGCGGCGGGCCCCGGGGCGGCCGAGGTGCGGGTGGACGAGACCTTCCTGGCCGTGGTAGCCGCAGAACTGACCGGTCTGGCACCGGACTTCGCCCCGATGAGCCACCACCTTCAGATCGCCGACCGCCCCGGCGACCCGCTCGTCGTCCTGAACCGGTCCTACGGCGGGGTCGCGTTCCCCTTCAGCCGGTTCACCCAGCTCTTCGACGGGCTCGACAAGCGGCTCCTCGCGAGCGCGGGGGCGAGCGGGCCCGAAGGCGCGGCGACGAGCGGGCCCGAAGGCGCGGTGCTGGCCGAGGTCACCGGCGGCCCGGTCACCAGCAACCTGAACCTGCACGGCCGGCTGACCCCGTACGAGATCGTCTGCCCCGGCGAACGCGGCACGCTGGAGCCGGAGTTCCGGATCTCGCTGGACGACCTCCACCTCGTCCACGACCCGGACGCCGGCCGGCTGGTCCTGCGCTCGGCCCGCCTGGACCGCGAGGTGATCCCGGTCTACCTCGGCTACCTCGTCCCCCTCGCCCTCCCCGAGCTGCCCCGTACCCTGCTCCTCCTCTCCCCGACCTCCATGGCCCCGCTCAACGTGTGGGCCGGGGTCCCGGAGGGCGCGCCGGACGCGGACGGGGTCACCACACGGCCCCGGGTGCGCCACGGCTCGCTCGTCCTCAGCCGCCGTAGCTGGAGCGCCCCGGCCACGGCGCTGCCGCTGCACCGGGCCGGGGCCCCGGAGGCCGGCTGGTTCCTGGACTGGCACGCGTTCCGGCGTACGCATGGCCTGCCCGACCGGGTCTTCGCGACGGTGTCGGACTCCGGGGCCCGGGGCGCGACCGGGGCCAAGCCGCAGTACCTGGACTTCGACAGCCCGCTCTCCCTGTCGGCCTTCGAGGCCCTGATCAAGACCCCGCAGGCCCGGGTGGTGTTCCGGGAGGCGCTGCCGGACGAGGACGCCCTGCACACCGTCTCCGGCCGCGGCCGCCATGTCGCCGAACTGGCCGTGGAGACGGCCGTACCCGTCCGCAGGAGGACCGTATGACCCCGCTCGAAACGACCCCGCTCGGAACAGAAGCGACCTGCGCCTGGCAGGCCACCCACGTCTTCTACGCAGCCAACCCCCGCCCCTTCCTCCTGCACTGCGTCCGCCCGCTGGTAGCGGAGCTGGAGGCGGACGGGCTGATCACCGGGTACTTCTTCATCAACTACTGGCTGGAGGGACCTCACGTACGGCTCCGCCTGAAGCCGTCGTCCCCCGCCGCCGAACCCGAGGTGGCCCGCCGCACCGAACAGGCCGTGGACGCGTTCCTCGCGGAGCGGCCCGCGCTCTACGAGGTCGACTCCGGGTTCCTCAACGACTTCTACAACACGCTCTTCGAGATCGAGTTCCCCGGCAGCGAGCGCGGCCACTACATGGACGAGCAGGGCCGGATGAACCTGCGGCCCAACAACTCCCGCCATCGGGAGGCGTACGAGCCGGAGTTCGGGAAGTACGGCGGCCCGGCCGGGATCGAGCTGGCCGAGTGGCACTTCCGGCACTCCAGCGACCTGGTCATCGACGCGCTCGCCACCAAGAACCTCCACCTGCGCACGGTCCTGCTCGGCACCTCGGCCCAGTGGATGATGGTGATGGCGTCGACGTTCCTGCCGGAGCGGGCGGAGCTGACCGCCTACCTGGACAGCTACTACGAGTTCTGGCACCGCGCCTTCCCCGGCACCGGCTTCATCGGTACGGACGAGTACGACCGGAACTACGCCCGTACGGCGGACGGCCTGCGCGACCGCTTCACCCGCATCCGGGCCGCCACCGCCCCGCCCGGCAGCGCGCGTTCGCTCCCCGGGTCGTTGGCGGGCTGGGCCGGGCACTGCGCCGAACTCCGGGACCGGGCACGGAAACTGGCCGTCGACGGGGACCTGGTCTTCCGGTCGTGGGACGGCGAGCGGGACGAGCGGGTGACCGACCCGGCGGTGGCGCTGCCGCTGCTGCTCTCCCCGTATATGCACATGACCAACAACCGGCTGCACGTGACGATCAGGGACGAGGCCTATCTCAGCCATGTTCTGGGCCGGGTGCTCAAGGAGTCCGCAGAGGGGCACGCGGGGGAGTCCGTATGAGTGCGACCGGGGCTTCGGGGGCGCTCGCCTCCTACCGGCCCGCCCTGCGACCGGCCGTCCTGCTCAGCGACGCCCTCCTCGACGGCCCCTCCACCGTCCACCTGATCAAGGACACCGACAGCGGCAACTCCTTCAAGGTCGGCGCCAAGGAGCATTTCCTCATCGCCCGGATGGACGGCGGGCGGAGCCTGGCGGAGATCGGCGAGGAGTATGCGGGGGAGTACGGGCGGCGGCTCGGCGACGCGCACTGGCAGCAGATCCTGACGATGCTCGGGACGAAGGGGCTGCTGACCGGAACGCCTCTTCCGGAGGCCTCTGTTGTCGCGCCGGAGCCCCGTAGCCTGCTGCGCGGTACCCTGCCCCTGGTGGCCGACGCCGACGCCACCACCGCCCGCCTCCACCGGGTCTTCGGTTTCCTGCTGGCGCCGTGGGGGATGGTGCCGCTGCTGGTGCTGATCGTCGCGATGGAGACGGTCGTGGTCGCCCGGACTGGCGAACTGCTGATCGCCGTACGGGAATTGTTCACCAACCCCGTCCTGCTGACCGGCACGGCGATCCTGCTCTGGCTGAGCACCGCCCTCCACGAGCTCGCCCACGGGGTGGTGGCCCGGCACTACGGCGGGCAGGTCGCGGAGATCGGGCTGCGGTGGCGGCTGCCGGTCGTCATCATGTACTGCACGGTCGACAACTACCTGTACATCGGCAGCCGTTGGCATCGCATCGCCACAGCGGTGGCGGGCGCGGTGATGAACCTGCTCTTCCTGCTCCCGTTCTGCGCTCTCTGGCTCTTCGCCCCGCTCGACGCCGCCACGCACGAGGCGCTCGCCGCGCTGCTGCTCCTCGGCAGTGTGCAGGCGTTCGCGATGCTCGTGCCGCTGCCGCCGCTGGACGGCTACAAGATCGCGAGCCAGCTCGCCGGGGCCACCGGTCTCGCCGCCTCCGCCGCCGGCTATCTGCGGCTCGTGCTGCGCCGCTCGCCGGAAGTGGCCGCGTACCCGCGCCGAGCCCGGATCGCCTACCCGGCCTACCTGTTGGGCACGGTGCTTGTTCTCGCCGGTCTGGTCGCGGCGGCCGTCGCGGGCGCCCATCATCTGCTGACGGCCTGACCCTGCTGACGGCCTGGCCCTGCTGACGGCCTGATCCCGCTTGTTCCCCCTCAAGGAGAGTCCCATGACGTCCACCGCCCCCCACACCCCGCACGACCCCCCTCCCGGGCCGGCCGCCGGGCCCGCCGTCGCCCTGTCCGGCGTCCACAAGACGTACGGCACGACCAGGGCCGTCGACGGGGTCTCGCTGACCGTCGGGCGCGGCGAGTTCTTCGGGCTGCTCGGGCCCAACGGGGCGGGCAAGACCACCCTCGTCGAGATCATGGAGGGCCAGCGGCGCGCCGACTCCGGGACGGTGGCGGTCCTGGGGGAGAGCCCCTGGCCGCGCAACACCGCCCTGCTGCCCCGGCTCGGTGTGCAGACGCAGAGCTCCGCGTTCTTCGTCCGGCTGACCGCCCGCGAACACCTGGTCACCATGGCCGCCCTCTACCGGTGCGACGCGGCCGCCGCCGAACGGGCGCTGGCCTCCGTCGGCCTCACCGAGCAGGGTGACACGCGGGTGGACGACCTCTCCGGCGGCCAGCGGCAGCGGCTCGCCATCGCCTCCGCCCTCGTCCACGACCCCGAGCTGATCTTCCTGGACGAGCCGACGGCCGCGCTCGACCCGCAGGCCCGCCGCTCCCTCTGGCAGGTCCTCCGCGACCTCAAGGGCGCGGGCCGCACCATCGTCTACACCACCCACCACCTGGACGAGGCCGAGGCGCTCTGCGACCGGGTCGCCATCATGGTGGAGGGCAAGGTGGCCGCCCTCGACAGCCCCGGCCGGCTCATCGCCGCCTCCAGCCCCACCACCCGGCTCCTCGTCCCGGCCGACCGCCTCACGCCCGGCCAGGCCCGCGCGATCCCGGGCGTGGACCGGGTCACCGAGGAGGGCGGCTCGATCGTGCTGGAGACCCTCGCCTCGGGCCAGGTGCTCGCGGCCGTCGACGAGATCGCCGGGCTCCAGGGCGTACAGACCAGGACGGCGAGCCTGGAGGACGTGTACCTGGCGCTGACCGGCACCGGAGCTCAGCAGCCGTGACTCCGTCGAGAATCAGCCCCCTTGTTCCGGACGAGCACCGATACGGAGACACCCGATGAGCGCCTACACCGCGCTGAGCCAGGCCGGATACCGGGCCTACACCCGCGACCGCACCACCCTCTTCTTCACCTTCGCCTTCCCGCTGATCTTCCTCGTCGTCTTCGGGCTGATCTTCCACGGCCAGACCGTCGAGGAGAGCGGCAAGCCCTACATCAACTACATCGCGCCCGGCGTCCTGTCCTGGGGCGTCGGCAACGCCGCCGTGTTCGGCGTCGGGTTCGTCCTCATGCAGTGGCGGCGCGACGACATCCTCCGGCTGATCCGGATGACACCGACACCCGTCTCCGCCGTGCTCGCCTCCCGCTATGTGCTGGCGCTCGCCATCGGAGCCGTACAGGCGGTTCTGTTCGTCGCCGTGGCCCTGCTCCCCTCCTTCGGCCTTCAGTTGGACGGGCGTTGGCCGCTCGCGCTGCCGGTGCTGGTGCTCGGGATCACCGCGTTCCTCGCGCTGGGCGTCATCGTCGGCAGCTACGCCAGGACCCCGGAGGCGGTCGCCGCCGTCGCCAACTGCCTGATGATTCCCATGGCGTTCCTCTCCGGTTCGTTCTTCCCGCTGGACGCCATGCCGCAGTGGATGCAGAGCCTCTCCCGCGTCCTGCCGCTGCGCTACCTCAACGACGGGGTGTCCGGCGCGCTGACCGGCGGCGGCACCCTGACGGACATCGGTGTCGCCTGCGCGGTGCTCGCCGGATTCGCCCTCGTCCTCGGCGCGGTGGCGCTGAAGACCTTCCGCTGGAGCGACAAGTCATGACGACGGCCACGGCTTCCTCCCCTCCTCTGGACGCGGCGCGGGCCCAGCTTCAGGATGCGCTGTCGGTCCGCCATTCCCGTCCTTCCGGCCATTCCCTGCCCGCCCCCTACGTCGTCCCGCTCGGTGCCGCCGACACCCTCGGATTCGGGCACCCGGACCCGTACGCCGACATCCGCCCCGCCGCCAACGTCCAGCTCACCTCCCGGGCCGTCCTGATCGGGCCCTGGGGCGGCGGGCTGTCCGGTGCCGCCTGCGGGCAGTGCCTCGCGATGCGGTGGCAGCGGCTGCGCAGCCGGTCCGAGCGGGAGGCGCTGGAGCTGGGGTACGAGCCGCAGGGGGCCGTGCACTGGCCGGTACTCACCGACTACACGGTGGACGCGGTCTGGGCGGCGTACAGCGCCGTGCTCACCGGTCAGCGGAGCAACCCCGACGCCACCCCCGCCGACCGCGCGCTCCCCCAGGTCACCCGCGTCGACCTGGCCACCCTCGCCACGGCCACCTTCCCGCTCCTCCCGGAACCCCTCTGCCCTTCCTGCGTGGTCGAGGTCCCCGACACGGCGGAAGCCGCCCGGATGGAGCTGCGCCCCACCCCTAAACCGGACCCCGACGGCTACCGCCTCCGTACGCTCGACTCCTACCTCCTGCCGACCTCCGCCCTCGCCAACCCCGTGTGCGGGGCGCTCGGTTCGGACACCTGGATCAACCCCGCCTCCACCACCACGGCCCCCGTCGCCGGGACCCACTTCGTCCGCGGCTACGCCGGACTCAACGACGTCACCTGGAGCGGCCAGGCCAACCGGTACGCCACCAGCCGCACCCTCGCCTACCTGGAAGGGCTGGAGCGTTACGCGGGCACCCATCGCCGACGCGGCACATCCCCGGTGGTCGACAGCTACGCCAACCTGTCCGGCCAGGCCCTGAACCCCGCCGACTGCGGCTTCTACGCCTCCGAGACGTACGCCTCCGACCCCCTGGTCAGCCCCTTCGACCCCGACCGCGCGATCCCCTGGGTCTGGGGGCACTCGCTCCGCGACGACCGCCCCATCCTCGTCCCGGCCCGGCTCGCCCACTACAGCGCCGGGGTCGACGCCGACAACTTCGTCTTCGAGTGCTCCAACGGCTGTGCCACGGGCGGCAGTCCGGAGGAGGCGATCCTCTTCGGGCTCCTTGAGCTGGTCGAGCGGGACGCGTTCCTCCTCGCCTGGTACGGCCGCGCCCGCCTCACCGCGCTCGACCTCACCACCGCGACCACCCCCGCCGTCCGCTCGATGCTCGACCGGGCCGCCCTGCACGGCTACGACGTGCACGCCTTCGATACGCGGATGGATCTGGCCGTCCCCGTCGTCACCGCCCTCGCGGTCCGGCGCGACGGGGGCCACGGCACGCTCTCCTTCTCCGCCGCCGCCGGCTTCGACCCGGCGGACACCGTGGAGGCGGCCCTCTCGGAGGTCCTCACCTACATCCCGCACCTGCCCTACCAGGTGGCCGAGCGCCGCACCGAACTGGAGTCGATGGAGTGGGACTTCGCCAAGGTCCTGCATCTCAAGGACCACGCCCAGCTGTACGGACTGCCGTCGATGGTCCGGCACGCGGCCGAGTACCTGGAGCCGGAGGCCGTCCTCCCGCTGGAGGAGGTGTTCGCCGACTGGCAGCCGCTACGGCCGCGCACGGGCGACCTGCTGGATGATCTGCGTTGCCTGCGCGATCAGTTGACGACCGTCGGGTACGACGTCATCGCCGTCGACCAGACGACCCCCGAGCAGCACCGGATGGGCCTGCACACCGTCTCCACCACCGTCCCGGGCCTCCTGCCGCTGGACTTCGGCTGGACCCGGCAGCGGGCCCTGCGCATGCCCCGGCTGCGGACCGCGCTGCGGGCGGCCGGGCGGCGGGCGGACGACCTGCCGGAGGCGGAGATCAAGGCCGTCCCGCACCCGTTCCCGTGACCGGCTCCGCGCAGGACGTACGTCAGCCCCCTCCGACCGACGGAGGGGGCTGGCGGCACGAGCGGGCCTGCGAACCGGTATCAGGCGCTGCAGGAGGTGGTGCTGGTGGTGCTGGAGCAGGTGGAGGTCGAGGAGGAGGACGTGGAACCGGCGAGGACGACCTCCACCGCGTCGGAGTAGTCCGAGATCTCGAAGGTCTCCGACTCCAGCTCCAGGATCTCGTCGGCGAGGGTGGCGAGCTCGGTCTTGGGGGCCATGGTGTTCTCCCTGGTCTCGTGGGGACCGACGGCCGGCTGCTCCGGCCCGCTGTCCCCGGTCCTGAACCCATTGGAGAGGTGGCCGCTGTCAGATCGGCCGCGCTTTCGCTGTCACTTCGCCGCCACTTCGCCTGCACCGGATGACAGCGGGACGGCAGGGCCTCTGACAGCCGTACGGATCAGGCTCGTTGAGCGGGGACACGGGATGAGGTGTGAAGTGGTCACAGCGGCGAGAACGGCGAACGAGGTGAACGAGGCGGACGGCGGGGACGGCGTGATCGAGGCACCCGGCGCGAACGGCGACGGGCGCGAAGGGACGGGCGAAGAGGCCATGGCGACCACGCCCCTGCCCCGCCCGCTGCTCCGCGCCACCCTCGCGCTCTACCTCGACCTGCACGCCCACCCCGAACTCTCCGGCCACGAGCACCGCACCGCGGACCTCCTCGCCGCCCGCCTGACCGACCACGGCCTCACGGTCACCCGGGCGGTCGGCGGCGGCCACGGCCTCGTCGGCGTCCTGCGCAACGGCCCGGGCCCCACCGTGCTCCTGCGCACCGAACTCGACGCGCTCCCCGTCACCGAGGCCACCGGCCTGCCGTACGCGAGCACCGTCCCCGGGGTCATGCACGCCTGCGGCCACGACCTGCACATCGCGGCGGTGACCGGGGCGGTGGCCCTCCTCGCCGGGGACCGGAACAGTTGGCGCGGCACGCTCCTCGTGGTGGGCCAGCCCGCCGAGGAGACGCTGAGCGGGGCCCGGCCGATGCTGGAGGACGGCCGCCTGTACGAGAGGTTCGGCACCCCGGACGCGGTCCTCGCCCAGCACGCGGCCCCGCTCCCCGCCGGCACCGTCGCCCACGCGCCGGGCGGGGCGCCCCTGATGGCGGGCAGTATCGCGGCCGACGTCACCCTCCACGGCCGGGGCGGCCACGCGGCTACCCCGCACCTCACCGTCGACCCGGTCCTGATGGCCGCCGCCACCGTGCTCGGCCTCCAGTCGGTGGCGGCCCACGCGACCGCCCCCGCCGAACAGGCCGTGCTCACCGTGGGCTCGGTGCGGGCCGGCGAGCGCGGCAACGTCACCCCGGACACCGCCGAACTCTTTCTCACCGCAAGGGCGTTCACCGACTCCGCCCTCGACCGCCTGCTGGCCGCCGCGACCCGCGTCGTACGGGCCCAGGCCGCGGCGGCGGGCGCCCCGCACGACCCGGAGCTCACGGTGACGGCCCGCTCGCCCGCCCTGCTCCCCGACCCGGCGCTGACGGCGGCGGTCCGCCGCGCCCACGAGGCCTCGCTCGGCGCGGCCCGGGTGCTGGACGCCGCCCCCGCGACGGCCACCGAGGACTTCCCGCACTTCGGGGCGGGCGGGGTGGCGACGGCGTACTGGCTGCTCGGCACCACCGGCGTACGGGAGTGGCGTGCGGCACGGGCCGGGGGAGGGCCCGTACCGCCGAACCACGCGCCCGGCTTCGCGCCCGACGTCCGCACCGCCCTGCCGACGGGCGTCACGGCACTGGCGGCGGCGGCCCGGCAGGTGCTGGGCGGGGGGCCGGGAGGCGACGGGAGCGCGGGACACGGGCCGGGCGGCGGCGGGAACACAGGACACGGGCCGGGACCGGGCACCGGCACTGGCGGCGGCGGGAACACAGGACACGGGCCGGGACCGGGCGGCGGCAGGGAGGCGGAGTCATGACGCCGGGTCCGCCCGGTGCCGGGGCCGGGGTCGCCGCAGTCGTCCTCGTACGCCGGGACCGGGCCGCCCCGACCGGCTGGACCACCGTCGTACGGCTCCTGGGACTGCTCCCCGGCCACTGGTGCTGCCACCCGGAGGTGGGCCAGGACCGGGTGGTGCTGCGGATCGAGCTGGCCGGGTCGACGGACGCCCCGGCGGTGCGGCGGGCGGTCTCCTGCGTGCTGGCGGACACGGCGCTGCGGGGCTGGACGGAGGAGTTCTGACCACCGTGGCGCGCAGGGGCGGAGTTCTGACCACCGTGGCGCGCATGGGCGGTCAGATCCACCCCCGCTCCCGCGCCAGCAGCGCGGCCTGGGCGCGGCTGGCGGCGCCCAGGGTCTGCATCAGCTCGGCGACATGCCGCCGGTAGGTCCGTACCGAAACCCCCAGCTCCCGCGCCCCGGCCTCGTCCTTGCCGACCGTGCACATCGCCACCAGCACCCGCCGCTCCATGGCGGAGAGCCCTTCGCGGTCCGTGCCGCTCCCACCGCCGGCGTGGGCCAGCTCCTCGGCCTGGTCCCAGATCTTCTCGAACAGCGCGATGATGTTGGAGACGAGCCCGCTGCGGTGGGCGAGCAGCGCGCCCCGGGAGGTGTCGCGAGGGTCCAGCGGGACGAGGGCGGCGCGGCGGTCGTAGACCAGGAGCCGTTCGGTGGTGTCGGCCGTGACCCGGATCGACGCCCCGTGCTCGGACAGCTCGCGCAGATAGGCGGCGGTCGGCGGGTCCTGGAGGGCGACGCTGGAGACGACGTTGCGGATCCGGACGCCGCGTCTGAGGCAGCGCAGGTCCAGCGGTCTGGAGCGGGCGATGTTCTCCGGGGAGAGCCGGGTGTACGGCTCCACGGAGAGGATCTCGTCCCGGGCGAAGAAGGCGAGGTCGTCGATCCGGTTGCGGATCTGGGCGAGCCCCTCCAACTGCTCGATGCCCTGCGGGGGCGGCGTACGGGCCCCCTGCTCCGCGCGTAGACCGTCAATGACGTGCCGCGACCGGGTGACGCGCTGCAGCTCCTGGTGGAGTGCGTGGAGCCGCAGGTCGACCAGGCGGGAGAGGGCGGTCTCGGGGTCCTCGGGCGCTATCCGGCGGCCGTCGTCCTCCATCCGCAGGAGGCCCAGCTCCCGGAGCCGGTCGATCCGGGCGCGGGCCTGCCCGGGCTCGGTGTGGAGCAGGAGGTGGAGGTCGTCGGCGCCGGTGGAGGGGTTGCGCAGGAAGTGGCGGTAGATCTCCTCCTCGGCGTCGGAGACCCCGAAAACCGCCATCTCGTTCTCGCCCACGTACGCCCCCGATACCCGATACCTGGTGTCCGCTGGAGTCCGTGCACCGCCGGGGATCGCCCTGCGGAGCCGGTCGCCGCCCGCTGTCGCGGCCGGTGGAACTGGTGGAACCGTGTCTGCGCCGGTGAACCGTCGGAAACCGTTCGTGCCATGGTCGGCCACAGACTAGACGCTGGGATCACTCCTGTGAGGCCCCCGGACACAACTGTGTGCCGTACGGAGATGAACGGTGGGCGACGGGCGGTGAGCGGTGGTGGCGGAGCGACGGACGGCCCCGGACAGCTACCGCCGGTACCCGCGAGGGTGCCCGAACGGGCACCCCGTGAAGACCCCGGCGCCGTCCGACGGAGAGACTCCCCACACCGCCCGCCCGGTACACCGCTGCCGCCCCGGTTGCGGGAGCGGCTGTCACTGCCGGGTCGTAGTCTGGGAACCCCCGGCTCGTCCCACGTGTCGGGCTCTTCGCGTTGCCCCCTGGCAGCAGCCGGCTGCCGGCAACACCTGAACACCTCATGACCCGGACGGATGCCCCTATGAGCCTGCACGGTCTGCTGGATGTCGTCGTAACGGACCCGGCGATCGCCGAGGCGGTGAAGGCCGCCGCCGACGGCCACCGCATGCATGTCGACCTGGTGGGTCCGCCCGGCGCCCGGCCGTTCGCCGTGGCCGCGCTGGCCCGGCAGACCGGCCGGACCGTGCTGGCCGTCACCGCGACGGGCCGGGAGGCCGAGGACCTGGCCGCCGCCCTGCGGACGCTGCTGCCGCCGGACACGATCGCGGAGTTCCCGTCCTGGGAGACCCTGCCGCACGAACGCCTCTCGCCCCGCTCGGACACCGTGGGCCGGCGCCTCGCCGTGCTGCGGCGCCTCGCGCACCCGCGCGAGGACGACCCGGAGACGGGTCCGGTCTCGGTGGTCGTGGCGCCGATCCGTTCCGTACTGCAACCGCAGGTCAAGGGGCTCGGCGAGCTGGAGCCGGTGGCGCTGACCAGCGGGCAGAGCGCGGACCTGGGGGAGGTGGTGGACGCGCTGGCGGCCGCCGCGTACGCGCGGGTGGAGCTGGTGGAGAAGCGGGGCGAGTTCGCCGTACGGGGCGGGATCCTGGACGTCTTCCCGCCGACCGAGGAGCACCCCCTTCGGGTGGAGTTCTGGGGCGACGACGTCGAGGAGATCCGGTACTTCAAGATCGCCGACCAGCGGTCCCTGGAGGTCGCCGCGCACGGCCTGTGGGCGCCGCCCTGCCGTGAACTGCTGCTGACCGAGGAGGTACGGGAACGGGCCGCCGCCCTCGCCGAGGCGCACCCGGAGCTGGGCGAGCTGCTCGGCAAGATCGCGGAGGGCATCGCGGTCGAGGGCATGGAGTCGCTGGCCCCGGTCCTGGTGGACGACATGGAGCTGCTGCTCGACGTCCTGCCCCAGGGGTCGATGGCGCTGGTCTGCGACCCGGAGCGGGTCCGGACCCGGGCGGCCGACCTGGTCGCCACCAGCCAGGAGTTCCTCCAGGCGTCGTGGGCGGCGACGGCGGGCGGCGGCGAGGCCCCGATCGACGTGGGCGCGGCCTCGCTGCGGAGCATCGCGGACGTCCGGGACCGGGCCCGTGAGCTGGGGATGATGTGGTGGTCGACCTCCCCCTTCGCGGCCGACGACGCCGAGCACGACGAGGACACGCTCAAGCTGTCGATGCACGCCCCCGAGGCGTACCGGGGCGACACCGCCCGTGCGCTCGCCGACACGAAGGGGTGGCTGGCCGACGGCTGGCGCACGGTGTACGTCACCGAGGGCCAGGGCCTCGCCACCCGTACGGTGGAGGTGCTGGGCGGCGAGGGCATCGCGGCCCGCTTCGTCCCCGACCTGACCGAGATCGCGCCGTCCGTCGTCCATGTCTCCTGCGGGGCGATCGACCAGGGTTTCGTGGACCCGGCGCTGAAGCTGGCGGTGCTCACCGAGACCGACCTGACCGGCCAGCGCACCGCCACCAAGGACCTGGGCCGGATGCCGGCCCGCCGCAGGAAGACGATCGACCCGCTGACGCTGGAGGCGGGCGACTACATCGTGCACGAGCAGCACGGTGTGGGCCGGTACGTGGAGATGGTGCAGCGTACGGTCCAGGGCGCGACCCGCGAGTACCTGCTGGTCGAGTACGCCCCCGCCAAGCGCGGCCAGCCCGGCGACCGGCTCTACATCCCGACCGACCAGTTGGAGCAGGTCACCAAGTACGTGGGCGGCGAGGCCCCGACCCTGCACCGGCTCGGCGGCGCGGACTGGACGAAGACGAAGCAGCGGGCGAAGAAGGCGGTCAAGGAGATCGCCGCCGACCTGATCAAGCTGTACTCGGCCCGGATGGCGGCCCCCGGCCACTCCTTCGCCCCGGACACCCCGTGGCAGCGGGAGCTGGAGGACGCGTTCCCGTACGCGGAGACGCCGGACCAGCTCTCCACGATCGCCGAGGTCAAGGAGGACATGGAGAAGACGGTCCCGATGGACCGGCTGATCTGCGGCGACGTCGGCTACGGCAAGACGGAGATCGCGGTCCGGGCGGCGTTCAAGGCGGTGCAGGACGGCAAGCAGGTGGCGGTCCTGGTCCCGACGACCCTCCTGGTCCAGCAGCACTACAACACGTTCACCGAGCGCTACTCCCAATTCCCGGTCAACGTCAGGGCGCTGAGCCGCTTCCAGTCCGAAACGGAATCCAAGGCGACCCTCGCGGGCCTGAAGGACGGCGCGGTCGACCTGGTCATCGGCACCCACCGCCTCTTCTCCTCCGAGACGAAGTTCAAGGACCTCGGTCTGGTCATCGTGGACGAGGAGCAGCGGTTCGGCGTCGAGCACAAGGAGCAGCTCAAGAAGCTCCGCGCCAACGTCGACGTCCTCACGATGTCCGCGACGCCCATCCCCCGTACGCTCGAAATGGCGGTCACCGGCATCCGCGAGATGTCCACGATCACCACCCCGCCGGAGGAGCGCCACCCGGTGCTGACCTTCGTCGGCCCGTACGAGGAGAAGCAGATCGGCGCGGCGATCCGCCGTGAACTCCTGCGCGAGGGCCAGGTGTTCTACATCCACAACCGGGTCGAGTCCATCGACCGGGCCGCCGCCCGCCTCCGCGAGATCGTCCCGGAGGCGCGGATCGCGACAGCCCACGGGCAGATGTCCGAACAGGCCCTGGAGCAGGTGGTGGTGGACTTCTGGGAGAAGAAGTTCGACGTCCTGGTCTCCACGACGATCGTGGAATCCGGCATCGACATCTCCAACGCCAACACGCTGATCGTGGAGCGCGGCGACAACTTCGGCCTCTCCCAACTCCACCAGCTCCGCGGCCGGGTGGGCCGAGGCCGCGACCGGGGCTACGCCTACTTCTTGTACCCCCCCGAGAAGCCCCTGACGGAGACGGCCCACGAGCGCCTCGCGACGATCGCCCAGCACACGGAGATGGGCGCGGGCATGTACGTGGCGATGAAGGACCTGGAGATCCGCGGCGCGGGCAACCTGCTCGGCGGCGAGCAGTCCGGCCACATCGCGGGCGTCGGCTTCGACCTGTACATCCGCATGGTCGGCGAGGCGGTCGCCGACTACCGGGCCCAGATGGACGGCTCCGTGGAGGAGGAGCCCCCGCTGGAGGTCAAGATCGAGCTCCCGGTCGACGCGCACGTCCCGCACGACTACGCCCCCGGCGAGCGCCTGCGCCTCCAGGCGTACCGCGCCATCGCCCAGGCCACCTCGGAGGACGACATCCGCGCGGTCCGCGAGGAGCTGACCGACCGCTACGGCCCCCTGCCCGAACCGGTCGAGAACCTCCTCCTGGTGGCGGGCCTGCGGATGCTGGCCCGCGCCTGCGGAGTCGGCGAGATCGTCCTCCAGGGCTCCAACATCCGCTTCGCCCCGGTGGAGTTGCGCGAATCCCAGGAGCTGCGCCTGAAGCGCCTCCACCCGAAGACGGTCATCAAGCCCACGGCCCACCAGATCCTGGTCCCGCGCCCGACGACGGGCAGGATCGGCGGCAAGCCGGTGGTGGGCCGCGAACTGCTGTCGTGGACGGGCGAGTTCCTGACGACGATCCTGGGGTCGTAGGGGCGGCAGCCCGCCGTACGTCGGCCCCGCCGGGATTCCGGCGGGGCCGAGGTGGTCGTTCACGAGGGCGGCGGAGCAGCCGGGGGAGGCGTCCCGCCGGGCTTCGACGGTGAGGTGATCGGCTCAGTCCATGTCCTCTTCGTCCTCATCCTCCTCCATGCTCTCGTACCCGGAGTGGATCAGCGCGGAGAAGCTGGGGTGTCTCGTCGTGTCGCCGTACTTCGGTGCGAACTCGTAGGCGGCCCACTCGCCGTCCGGCCCGACGTCGGTCGGATCGAGCAGCCAGTAGTCCTCTCCCCGGGCGATCTCGACGGACCGGCGGAACAACTGGACGACGTCCTCGTTGCCGGGTATCGATTCGTAGATCTGGGTCACGCGGCTGCCTGCCTCGCTGTCCCGCATCCACACGACGCGGCCGCACGGGTGGATGCCGTCCACCCAGGCATCCACGCTCGCCCACCCGTCGCTCGCCAGGAAGAATCCCCGCAGACCCGGTGGGAACCGCACGCCGAGCCGCTCCTCCGATGCCACCAGAGCCTCCTCGCGGGCAGGGGCTTCCCCCAGCCACGGCACCACCCGCTCCCCTCGGTCCAGGGCCTCCAGCTGATCGTCATCCAAAAGGTCGACGGCCTCGTCATCGTCGGCGCGGACCTTCACGTACAGCTCGCCGTATCGCTCCAGAAAGACCCGCCACTCCTCCGGCGTGGTCAGGCCGCCAGCAACTTCACTGCATTCAGGCTCAGTTGTCTCACTCACGCCGATCATGGTGCCAGGCACCTATGACAATGCCGACGACCGGGACGCCGACTGCTCGCCGCTCACCCGGATCGGCCCGGGCGACCGGTGAAGACGGAAGGCCAGTCATGAAAGCCCCGCCGACGGGGAAGACGCCCATAAGATTCTCGGCGTTCGGCTTTCTCCCCGTCAGGATGGCTTCACGTGATATCTCCCCGTACGTACCGAGTCGCGGCCCTCCCCGCCCTCAGCGCCCTCGTCGTGCTCGCCCTGGCCGGCTGCGACCCCGACGACCTCGCGGCGGAGAGCGGCGGCAGCACCAGCGGCAGCGCGAGCGGCGGTGCGAACGGTGGCGGGGCGCAGTCCGCCGAGGGGTTCGGGGTCAGCCCGCTGGACAACCCCGACGGTACGAAGCCGGGCCTGGCGCCCCTCACCGGCGACGCGGACCGGGCCGCCGCCCGCAAGATCATCGAGAAGGTCGCCACCAAGGGGCGCGGCCCCAGGACCGGCTACGAGCGGGAGAAGTTCGGGTCGGCGTGGAAGGACGGGATCGACGGCATCCCGCTCGCCCGGAACGGCTGCGACACCCGTAACGACCTCCTCGCCCGCGACGGCAAGGACATCGAGCACCGCTCGGGCTCCGACTGCGTCGTCGTCTCGCTGAAGCTCAAGGACCCCTACACCGGCAAGTCCATCGACTGGCGCAAGCAGCAGGCGACGAAGGTGCAGATAGACCACGTGATGCCGCTCTCCTACAACTGGCAGATGGGCGCCGCCCGCTGGAACGAGACCAAGCGGCAGCAGATCGCCAACGACCCGCTCAACCTCCTCCCGGTCGACGGCCCGGCCAACAGCGCCAAGCGCGACTCCGGCCCGGCCGCCTGGCTGCCGCCGTACAAGGCGATTCGCTGCTCGTACGCGGTGCGGTTCGCCCAGGTCTCGCTGAAGTACGACCTCCCGGTCACCACCCCGGACAAGCAGGCCATGCTCGCCCAGTGCGGAGGCTGAGCCGGCAGCCCGTGGCCGTAGAGCGTGTCAGACCTTGCCGCCGCAGATCACGTTGTACGGCCGGCCCATCGCCATCATCAGCTGCATCGGCTCCGCCGTCGCCGCCGGGCACTCCTTCTCGTCCTCGACCAGGGCCAGCACCTTGAAGGCGTCGGACCCGGCCGAGGCGCAGGCGACCTCCTTGGCGGTCGACGTGATGCAGTCGCCCTTCACCAACTGCCCGCCGCCGGAACCCGCGTCCCCGGGGTGGTCACCGGTCAGGTTCCGGCCGCAGACGGTGTTGGTGGGGATGCCGCTGCTCTTCTTGTCGTCGCCGGAGCCGAAGACCCGTGAGACCTGGATGATCAGGTCCGTCCCGGCCGGGCACTGGATCGCGTTGGGCATGATGCTCGCGCTCTTGATCTCCAGCGCCTCGAAGGTCGCGCCGGCGTCGTCGCAGTCGAACGCGCGGTAGCCGTCCGGCTTGTTCTCCGGGTCCGGCCCGCCGCAGTCACCGACCTCCCAGGAACCGCCCTTGCCATCCGAGGCGGAGGAGGGGGACGAGGACGCGGAGGACGACGAGGAGGAGGAGTCCTTGTCACCGAAGACCTTGGACGCGCCGTAGCCCAGGCCGAGAATCACCGCGAGCACCAAAAGGCTCTGCAGACACCCGGCTCCCCTCCGGGGGCGGGACGGCGTACTGCCTGGCTGGCTCATGGTGCTGCTCCTCATGGAGTGGTGCTCGGGGACGAAGTCACGGAGGTACGAAGTCATGGCGGTACGAAGTCGCGGAGGTACGAAGTCACGGGTGGGGACGCGGCATGGACACCTCACGGTTCCCGGAGCGGAGCGCCTGGCGGGCAGCCGCCCGAGGGCCGCTCCCATCGGCGCCGGTACGCGGAAATTCCCTGGTCACAGCCGGTACGGCCTGGCTAGGGTCAGCCTCATGGAACTGCACATCACCACGCTCGCCGAGCGCCCCGAGCTCGCCGACGCCCTGAACCGGATGCCGGACACCTGGCCGGAATTCGTCCTGGAGGACATCGTCGGCTGGGCCAACTTCGGGCGGATCGCCGTCGAGTTCCCGCAGTACGTTCTCGTCGCCACCGACCCGGGCGGCAGCGTGGTCGCCCGCGCCTACAGCGTCCCCTTCGAGCTGAACGCCCCCGGGCGCGGCAAGCTCCCCGCCGGCGGCTGGGACCGGACCCTGCTCTGGGCCTTCTCGGATCTGCGGCGCGGCCGCACCCCGGACACCGTCAGCGCGATCGAGATCACCGTGGCCACCGGCCACCAGGGCAAGGGGATCTCGGGCCGGATGCTGGCCGCGATGCGGGAGAACGCGGGGCGGCACGGCTTCGGCGAGGTCGTCGCCCCGGTGCGGCCGAGCGGCAAGCACCTGCGGGCCGCGCTGCCGATGGAGGAGTACGCCCGGCTCACCCGGCCCGAGGACGGGCTGCCCGAGGATCCGTGGCTGCGGGTCCATGTCCGGGCGGGCGGGGTCGTGGACTCGGTGGCCCCGGTGTCGATGACGGTGAGCGGGACGCTGGAGCAGTGGCGGGGGTGGACCGGGCTGCCGTTCGACACGGAGGGGCCGGTGGAGGTGCCGGGCGCGCTGGTGCCGGTGCACTGTTCGCCCGCGCACGGGTACGCGGTCTACGCCGAGCCGAACGTATGGGTGCGGCACCGGGTGTGAGGAGCACGTCCGGGGGAGGGCGCCCCGGGGACAACTCCGGTGCGCCAACGCCCCGTCGGCGTTAGCGTGTGGCCCGTGCCGCACACCACCGCCCTCCTCGTCATCGACATGCAGAACGCCCTGGTGGCCATCGCCCACCAGGCCGCCGGGACCGTCGCGAGGATCGCCGTACTCCAGGAGCGGGCCCGGGCCGCCGGCGTACCGGTGGTGACGGTCCAGCACCAGGACGACGAACTGGAGCCGGGCACCGAGGGGTGGCGCATCGCCCCCGCACTCGCGCCCGCGCCGGGTGAGCCGGTCGTCCCCAAGTCGAGCCCCGACAGCTTCCTGGACACCGGGCTCGACGCCGCACTGCGGGACCTGGGGGTCACCGAGGTCGTCGTCACCGGGTTCGCCACCGAGATCTGCGTGGAGTCCACGGCCCGGCGGGCGCTGAGCCTCCGCTACGACGTGGTGCTCGTCGCCGACGCCCACACCACGTCACTCCGGCCCGACCCTGGCCCCGACCCCGGCCCGTACGCCGCGCCGGAGGCGTCGATCGCGCACCACAACGAGATCTACCGGAACCTGCGCTTCCCCGGCCGGCGCATCCGCGTACTGCGCACCGCCGAGGTGGACTTCACGGCGGGCGCGACGACCGGCCGCCCATCCAGGTCCACGCCGGCCTGACGGGCCGTGCGGTGCCGTGCGGTGCCGTACGGTCACGCCCCGGTGACCTACTGGGCAACGGTTGGGCACAACGGGGGACGGTCTGTCGGCGGCGGTGTATACGCTCAGCTCACACGCCCGACTCACGTACGCCTCCCAGGAGCAGCACATGCACGGCTACGGCTATCCGCCGCAGCAGCCGCCGACGTCCCGGCCGTCCCCGGGGACGCTCACCACGCTGCGCGCGATCTTTGTTGTGCTGACCGTGCTGAGCTGCGGGTTCCTCGGGTGGGTGGCGATGCTGAGGCTGGCGATCGTCACCCGCAAGCCCCGTGACTGGTGGCTGTTCGCGGTCGCGGTCGTCCTCACCATCGGCCTGTTCGCGTTCTTCGCGGCCCTGCCCGAGGGGGACCAGATGACGGACGCCCAGGCGCTGGTCGGGGTCGGCTGGCTCATACTGCTCCTCGCCGGCGTCATCACGTACTACCTGATCATGGAGACGCGGCACTTCGCGGCGCCCGGACCGTACGGCACCCAGCGCCCGGTGTCCGGCCCCACGGCCACGACCGTTCCGTACGGGCCGGGCACCCATCAGCACCCGCCCGCCCAGGTCCACAACCAGGTGCCCGTCCAGCACCAGCCCCAGCCCCAGACGCCGCCCGCCACCCCGAACCCGTACGCCGTCGACACCCCGCCCCCCAAGCCCGCGCCCCAGCGGCTCGACCAGGTCCGGGCCGAGCTGGACGAGCTCAGCGACTACCTCCGCAAGGAGAACAAGGAGAACAGGGAGGGCGAAGGCCGGTGAGCAACCGGGTCATCGCCGGGCGGTACGAGCTGGCCGCCATCCTCGGCCAGGGCGGCATGGGCCAGGTCTGGACGGCGTACGACCAGCGCCTGGACCGCCGCGTCGCCGTGAAGCTGCTGCGCCCGGACCGGGTCGCCGGCCCCACCGGCAGCGACGCCGCCGACGAGCTGCGCAGCCGGTTCGTCCGCGAGTGCCGGGTCACCGCGCAGGTCGACCACCCCGGCCTGGTCACCGTCCACGACGCGGGCAGCGACGGCCAGGACCTCTACCTCGTCATGCAGTACGTGGAGGGCGTCGACCTCGCCGACCACCTCGCCGAGCGGACCCCGTACCCCTGGCCCTGGGCCGTCGCGGTCGCCGCCCAGCTCTGCGCCGTCCTGAGCGCGGTGCACGCGGTGCCGATCGTGCACCGCGACCTGAAGCCGCGGAACGTGATGGTCCGGCCCGACGGCACCGTCACCGTGCTCGACCTGGGTGTCGCCTCCGTCCTCGACACGGACACCACCCGCCTCACCCACACCGGTTCACCGATCGGCTCCCCGGCCTACATGTCCCCCGAGCAGGCGATGGGCGGCGCGGTCGGCCCGTACACCGACCTGTACGCGCTCGGGGTCGTCCTGCACGAACTGCTCAGCGGGGACGTGCCGTTCGCCGGGTCCACCGCGCTCGGCGTCCTGCACCGCCACCTCTACGAGCCGCCGGTCCCGGTCCGCGAGGCCCGCCCCGAAGTCCCCGCCGCCCTGGAAGCACTGGTCCTGCGGCTGCTCGCCAAGGACCCGCAGGACCGGCCCGCCTCCGCGCAGGAGGTGTACGAGGAGCTGGCCCCGCTGCTGCCCCAGCACGGGACGCCCACCAAGCCCCTGGACCCGACCCGCCCCTTCCTGCGCCCGCACGCCCCCTGGCCGGACCGGGCCACGACCCCGGCCTCCACGCCCGTACCGGCAGCCGTCTCCGTACCGGCAGCCGTCTCCGTACCGGCGCAGCCCCAGCCCGGCACGACGACCCCCTGGCCCGCCGTCGCCTCCCTCCTCTCCCCGCCCCCGCCGCTCACGGCGCCGACCAACTTCACCCCGCCGCCGCCCGCCCGGCCGGACGTCGCGCGGGCCGTGGACGAGGTCAAGAAGCTGCTCGGCGAGGGCCGGATCACCCAGGCCGTGGACATCCTCGGTGCGATCCTCCCGGCGGCCGCCGCCGAACACGGCGAGCACTCCCCGGTCGTCCGCATCCTGCGCAAGCAGTACGCGGCGACGCTGATGGACGACGGGCAGTACCGCCGCGCCCTCCCGGAGCTGCGGCGCCTCGCGGAGGACCGCACCGCCGAGACCGGACCGGCCGACATCCAGGTCCTCCAGTTCCGTTACGACGCCGCCCAGTGCCTGGAGCAGCTCGGCGAGGCCACGGCCGCGCTCGGCGAGT
The DNA here is from genome assembly GCF_042718795.1 of Streptomyces cyaneofuscatus. Classification (GTDB taxonomy): domain Bacteria; phylum Actinomycetota; class Actinomycetes; order Streptomycetales; family Streptomycetaceae; genus Streptomyces; species Streptomyces cyaneofuscatus_A. The sequence goes on along the minus strand of NZ_JBHXOX010000017.1, from coordinate 103,624 downwards.
ACCGCGCGGTCCTCCCGTACTACGAGAACGCCTACGGGCCCGTCACCACCGACCCCGGCCGGGCGCTCGACATCCGCCACCGCATCGGGCAGCTCCTGCTCGCGGTCGGGGACCACACGGCGGGCCGTGCCCAGCTCCAGGCCCTGCTGTACGACGCGGAGCGCACGTACGGCCCGCACCACCCGCTCCCCGTGGACCTGCGCCGCCGCCTCAGCCACCAAAGGGACGTCCGGGGCGGCTGAGTCAGCTCCAGGGCCCGCCCCACATCCCCAACTCCTCCCGAATCGTTGGTCGAACTAGTGGCACCGATCACCACCACTGCCTAACATCGGTCACCGCAAGGCTTGTGCACCGATGCACAAACTCTCCACGGGAGGCTCCTTTGCACCGCCGTCGTCGCACCGCGCTCGCCGTCTCCGCCGCAACCCTGCTCGCGGCCCCCCTTCTGGCCGCCTGCGGCAACGAGGCCCACCCCGGTGCCGCGGCCGTCGTGGGCGGCGAGCGGATCGAGGTCTCGGCGGTCCAGACCCAGGCGGCCGACGTCCGCGCCGCCCAGGAGAGCTCGCCCGAGGCCGCCCAACTGGTCAACAAGTCGGGCCAGCTCAACCGCGCCAAGCTGCACGGGCTGATCTTCGGCCGGATCCTGGACAAGGCCGCCGAGGACGCCGGGGTCACCGTCACCCGCAAGGAGATCCAGGAGGCCCGGACCGCGAGCCGCGCGCAGGCGGGCGGCGAGGAGCAGCTTCAGGCGATGATGCTCCAGCAGCGCTGGGTCGCCCCGGACCAGATCGACGGCGACATGCGCCAGGAGGTGCTGCTCCCGAAGCTCGCCAAGGCGCTCGGCGCGGACCTCGGCACCCCCGCCGGGCAGCAGGTCGTCGGCGAGGCGCTGACCAAGGCGTCGAAGCAGCTGAAGATCGACGTGAACCCGCGCTTCGGCGCCTGGGACGACCAGAAGATGCAGCTCGGCAACTACAAGGCGCCGTGGATCACCCAGGTCACCGAGTTCGCCCCGCAGGAGCCTGAGGCGGGCGCCTGAGCCTGTCGCTTGAGCCGGGCGCTTGAGGCGGGCGCTTGAGGCGGGCGCCGTCCGGGTACCCGCCGGGCGCCTGACCTCGGGACGCGGCGGGTAGGTTCGCCGGGTGAACGCTGAAGCCTCCGGCCCGCCGCCCGCCGCCCCCGGCCGTATCGTCCTCCTCACCGCCAGCCACCGGGTCGCGGCCGGCCTGCTGTCCTGGCCGGCCTGGCAGACGCTGCACGCCGCCGACCAGGTCCTCACCGCCGACCCGGACCACCCGCAACTGCCCTACCTCCGCGAGGCGGGCGTCCGCGTCGAGCACGCGGCGCCCTCCGCCGACGAACTGGTCGCCGCCTGCGCGGGCGGCCGCACGGTCGTGGTCCTGGTAGGCGGCGAGGGGGACAGCCGGCTGACCGACGGACTGGCCCGGCTCGGCGGCTCCGGCCGGGTGGCCATGCCGGACCTGGAGCTGCTCCCCGGCTCGTACGACCTGCCCGGCGCCCGCCTCCTGGACCTGGTCCAGGTCATGGACCGGATCCGCCGCGCGTGCCCCTGGACCTCGCAACGTACGCACAAGAGCCTCGCCAAGTACGCCATCGAGGAGGCGTACGAACTGGTCGAGGCGATCGAGGACGGCGACCGGACCGAGCTGCGTGAGGAACTGGGCGACGTACTCCTCCAGGTCGTCCTCCACGCCCGCATCGCGGAGGAAGACCCCGAGGAACCGTTCGCCATCGACGACGTGGCGGGCGGCCTGGTCGAGAAGCTGATCCACCGCCATCCGCACGTCTTCGGCGACGAGACCGCCGAGACCCCGGAGGACGTCCACGCGCACTGGCTCCGCACGAAGGCGATCGAGAAGCAGCGCACCTCGGTCACGGAGGGCGTCCCCCTCGGCCAACCGGGCCTGGCCCTCGCGGCCAAGCTCGGCAGCCGCGCCCGCACGGCCGGCCTCGACGTCCCCCTCCCGACGGGCGACCCCCTCGGCTACGAGCTCCTCGCGCTGGCCGTGCAGGCCGAGGCGAACGGCACCGACCCGGAAGCCGCCCTGCGCGCGGCGGCTCGTGCCTACAGGGACGCGATCATGGCGGCGGAGGGGCGTGCGGGTTAGTACGGTGACCTGAGAGGTCGTACAAGGGGCGGGGGCGGGCGCGTGGACGCTGAACTGGAGTCGCTGGCAGATGCGTTGACGCTGGTCGTCATGAGCGACAAGCAGGGTACGCACGAGGCGATGGCCGCGTGCTTACGGAGGCGCCCCATCCGTTTCCAGGGGCCGCGCCTGGACAGGATGCACGGAATGCACCACGGCAGTATTCCGGGAGGGCCGGAAGCAGCCAGAGCACTCCTGCTGGCAATCCTGGGCGAGGTGAGGGTGGCCAACCCTGCCGGGTTCGTGGAGCTGAAAGCGCTGGCTGTTGCCTTCCGGCGGAAGAACGCCCCCACGGTTGCCCAGAAGAAGGTTCCTACGGTTACACGGAAGAACGTCACCGCGGTCGCGCGGAGGAACGCCTTCCAGAGTGCGCGGAGGAACACCCCCTCGGTAACCGAACGCCCTGCTGCGGAAGCGCCCCCGCTCACCGCGCACAACACCGTTTCCGGCGGAAGTTTCCAGGCCCCAGTGGTCCAGGCCGGGGCCCTGTACGGCGGCGTACACACCTACTATGCGCAGCCGCCGCACTCCGCCCTGCCGCCGTCCCGCGAGTGGCCGCACCTCCAGGCGGCCGACCCGATCACCCTCGGCGTGCGCCGCACCTGGCGGCTGCCCGGGGGGCCGCTGCTGCCGCCTTACGTGGAGCGGGACTGCGACGCGGAGTTGGGCGACCGCGTCCGGGAGGCGGCCCGGGAGGGCGGTCTCGTGGTGGTGACCGGGGCGCCGCTCTCGGGCAAGACCCGGACGGTGTGGGCGGCCCTGGCGGCCGGCCTGCCCGGTACGACCCGGGTGTTCGCGCCATCGCCCGGTACGGATCTGCGGGGGCTTCCGGCGGTGGTACGGGGGCGGGGCGAGGCGAGCTGTGTCCTGTGGCTGGACGACCTGGGTGGCCACCTGGGCGAGTACGGGCTGACCCCGGCCGTCCTGGCGGAGCTCGTACGGCTGCGGGTGCCGGTGCTGGCCACGATGGAGGACGAGGCGTACGACGCGCGGCGGTTCGGGGCGGCGGACCGCGCCCGGGTGCTCGACGGAATCCGGGCCGTCGAGCTGAACAGGGTGTGGAGCGACAGCGAGTGGGCTCGCCTTGAGGCACTGGACGAGGAGCCCCGGCTGCGGAGCGCCCGGCTCTGGCGCGGAGCGCACACCGTGCCCGAGTACCTGGCCGTCGGCCCGGACCTCGTCGAGGAGTGGCGGCGGGCGGCCCGGCCGACCCGTCACCCGCGCGGCCATCTGCTGGTGCGCGCCGCGGTCGACCTCCACCGGTGCGGGGTGCCCGACGGGGTGATCTCCGGCGAGGTGCTCCGCGAGGCGCAGCGGCTGTACCCGGACGCGTTCGCGGCGGCCGAGGCCGAGTCGTTCGACGACGGGCTCGCCTGGGCCGCCGAGCAGCGGTACGGGGTGAGCGGGCTGCTGGTCCCTGGGGAGAAGGACGGCACCTGGGGCGTCTTCGGCGGGCTGCTCGCCGATGCGGTCGACCAGCCCGACGACTGGCCGGTCCCGCTCGGCCTGTGGATGTTCGCCCTGAAAACGGTGTGGACGGAGGGCGCGCGCTGGACGGTCCGGGCCAACGCCCACGTACACCTGGTGGAGCGGGCGAGGGAGGACCCGATGCTCGCGGCGGTGCTCGGCGACATCAACGTCACCGTCGGCGACCTGGAGACCGCCGAGTTCTGGTGCCGCAATGCGGCGGACGGCGGCCACACCGAGGCGGCGGCCGCGGCGGGAGAGATGATGGTCGCGCGCGGTGCGCCGGCGGAGGCGATCCCGTACCTGGAACAGGCCGCCGAGGCGGGCATCGTACGGTCGCAGTACTCCCTGGGCATGCTGCTGCTCGACCGTGCCAAGACCTGGATGAACCGGGCGGCCGAGGCCGGGCACCCCTTGGCGGCGCGGGCGCTGCCCCGGCTGTATGCCGTGACGTACGCACCGCCCGATAGCGTCGAGGAGTGAACGACACCCCCGCCTGCCCCCACACGCCTGACGCCCCCGAATTCTTCACCTGGGAGTTCGCCACCGACCCCTACCCCGCCTACGCCTGGCTCCGCGAGCACAGCCCCGTGCACCGCACCGCGCTGCCCAGCGGGGTCGAGGCGTGGCTCGTGACCCGGTACGGGGACGCCAAGCAGGCGCTCGCCGACGCGCGGCTCTCCAAGGACCCGGCGAACCACGCCGGGTCCGCGGCGGCCAAGGGGAAGACGGGGATCCCGGGGGAGCGCAAGGCGGAGCTGATGACGCATCTGCTCAACATCGACCCGCCGGACCACACCCGGCTGCGCCGGCTCGTCTCCAAGGCGTTCACCCCGCGCCGGGTCGCGGAGTTCGCGCCCCGCGTGCAGGAGCTGACCGACCGGCTGATCGACGACTTCGTCGAGAAGGGAGAGGCGGACCTCATCCACGACTTCGCCTTCCCGCTCCCCATCTACGCCATCTGCGACCTGCTCGGCGTCCCGCGCGAGGACCAGGACGACTTCCGGGACTGGGCGGGCATGATGATCCGCCACGGCGGCGGGCCGCGCGGCGGGGTGGCCCGGTCGGTGAAGAAGATGCGCGGCTATCTCGCCGAACTCATCCACCGGAAGAGGGAGAACCCCGGCGACGACCTGATCTCCGGGCTGATCCGGGCCAGCGACCACGGCGAGCACCTCACCGAGAACGAGGCCGCGGCGATGGCGTTCATCCTGCTCTTCGCCGGGTTCGAGACGACGGTGAACCTGATCGGGAACGGTACGTACGCTCTCCTCCGCCACCCCGAACAGCGCGCCCGGCTCGAAGAATCCCTTGCCGCGGGGGAGAGCGCGCTGCTGGCCACCGGGATCGAGGAACTGCTCCGGTTCGACGGCCCGGTCGAGCTCGCGACCTGGCGGTACGCCACCGAGGCGCTGACGCTCGGCGGGCAGCAGATCGCGGCCGGGGACCCGGTGCTGGTGGTGCTGGCGGCGGCGGACCGGGACCCGGAACGGTTCGAGGATCCGGACACGCTGGACCTGCCACGGAGTGACAATCAGCATCTCGGCTACGGTCACGGAATCCACTACTGCCTGGGAGCACCGCTGGCCCGGCTGGAGGGTCAGGCCGCCGTGGCGACCCTGCTGAGACGCCTCCCTGACCTGCGACTTGCCGTAGAACCTGGCGATTTGCGCTGGCGCGGCGGGCTCATCATGCGCGGACTGCGCACCCTGCCGGTGCAATTCGAGCCCGGTCACCGCCTCGAAGAAAGTGACACGCTGTCACCTCTGTGACTTTCACGTGATCTGCGCTGCATCGACTTGTGACATGCGTTCGAGTCCCGCTAGGTTCACGGTTCGACGCGTCGGCCGCTGTTCACCGGTTGCCCACGCGCCACTTGCGTAACAGCTTCATGCTCCTCGGTTCCTGCTTGTCAGTTCTTGCTTGTCAGTCGCACGGAAGGCATATCCCATGGGCTCCGCGAACGGCAGACACCGCCGCCCTCGTCAGGCACCCGCCATCGTCGTCGCCGCAGGCGTGACCGGATCGGCCATCGCCATTCCGCTCCTCGGCGCGGCGGGCGCACAGGCGGCCGACGCCACCACCTGGGACCGGGTCGCGGAGTGCGAGAGCGGCGGTATGTGGAGCGCCGACCTCGGCAACGGCTACTACGGCGGGCTCCAGTTCTCGCAGGAAACCTGGTCGGCGTACGGCGGCGACGCCTTCGCGGAGCGGGCCGACCTGGCCAGCCGCTCGCAGCAGATAGCCGTGGCCGAGAAGGTCCTGGACGACAAGGGCCCGCAGGCGTGGCCGAGCTGCGCGGTGATCTCGGGCCTCGCGGTGGACGGCAGCCTGCCCGGCGTCGACCCCGGTACGGTCCCCTCCGCCGACCCCACTCAGGACCCCACGACCGCCCCGGCGGACGAAGCGGATGAAAAGGGTGAAGCAGAAGGTTCCGGCAACACGGGCTCGACCGACAAGACGGGCACCACGGGCACCACGGACTCCACCGGCAAGACGGAGAAAACCGACAAGGGGGAGAACAAGGGCGGCGGCGACACGCTCAACCCCTCGGCGAAGCCCTCCGCGCCCTCCGCCACCGGAAAGACCGGCACCCCCGGCTCTCCCGACGCCTCGCAGCCCTCCACCTCCGCCCCCGACGCCTCGCAGGGCAACGGCCGCGCCGACCGCACCGGCGGCAAGCACCGCGGCGCGCCGGCCCCCGAGGAGACCGGCACGGTGGACCAGGGGGACGGTCCCCGGGAGTCCGGCCGGCACGCCTCGCGGGGCGAGAGTGACGCGCGGGACGGCAGCGCGGTCACCGACGGCGGCTACACCGTGCGGCCCGGCGACAACCTCTGGGCCATCGCCGACTCCCAGGAACTCCCGCAGGGCTGGACCGGCCTGTACGAGGCCAACAAGGACCTCCTGGGCTCCGACCCGGACCTGATCCTGCCTGGCCAGAGCCTGGATCTGGGGCTGGGTCAGGGCGCCGACGCAAGTGCTGGGACAAGCGCCGACGCAGGCGCCGACGCAAGTGCTGGGACAGGCGCTGAGGCAGGCGCTGAGACCAGCCCCGAGGCGTCCGCCGCCAACTGATCGAATTCGGGAAAACACCCCAAAATCGCGGGTAGTTCAGAGGCCTATGTCCACTTATGCGTAAGTGAGACATGGGTCTCTTTGCTGCAACTGGCGTGTTGCGTCCGCCCGCTCGGCGTAGATCCCCTCCGACCTGCGGAAACGGTCCGTCAGGGTAGGCAAGTAAGCGCCGATTGGGTGAGTATGTCCATCTTTGAATGTCGGGGTTGCCTGTGTTTACGGTCTAAGCCGCTCGCACCGCGGGCCCCGTCGACCGTCACGCCGAATCCTGCCGTCGGTCGAAGGGAACAGACGCGTAAGCGCCGTAGGCAGGAGCGGGGGACCCAGGTAGGCCGCCGGGTCCGTGCAGCCCCCGCGAAGGACAGCTCCTTCGCAGCCGGGGACGTACGGGAACGGCTTGGGGTGAAGTCGCGCGCAAGGTCGCGCGACCGGGCAACTCATCAGCCCGAACCCGACAGCTCACCTCGTAGGCGTCGGTGAGGAGATCCGTTCCATGCTGCTGAACAGCAAGGGCAAGCACCGTCGCCCCTCGAAGACCGTCCGTCTCGCCACCCTCGCGGGCATCACCGGTGCCGCTGTGGCCGTCCCGCTGATGGGCGCGACCAACGCTTCCGCCGCCTCCGTCGAGACCTGGGACGCCGTCGCCCAGTGCGAGTCCGGCGGCAACTGGTCCATCAACACCGGCAACGGCTACTACGGCGGGCTGCAGTTCTCGCAGTCGAGCTGGGCCGCCGCCGGCGGTACGCAGTACGCCTCCCGTGCCGACCTGGCCTCCAAGGACCAGCAGATCGCCACCGCCGAGAAGCTCCTCGACATGCAGGGCCCGGGCGCCTGGGCCTGCGCCGGCGCCGGCGGCCTCACCAACGACGGTGTGGACCCGGGCGTGAACACCGGTTCCGGCTCGTCCGCGAGCAAGCCCGAGCAGGCGCAGCCCGAGCGCAAGGCCGAGCAGCCCACCTCGCGCAGCGAGCAGCGCACCGCCCCGGCCGCCCCCAAGGCCGAGAGCTCCAAGAAGACCGTCACCACCCCGACCGGTGAGAAGGTCCAGAAGGGCGACGGCGAGTACAAGGTCAAGACCGGCGACACCCTGAGCAAGATCGCCGACAGGGAAGGCGTCAAGGGCGGCTGGAGCAAGCTCTTCAAGCTCAACGACGACATCGTCAAGGAAGCGGACCTGATCTTCCCGGGTCAGCAGCTCCACCTGAAGTAACAGCCGTCTCTCCTCCCCGGAGGGAGGGGGTCCGGCTCCACCCTCCCTCGCACGGCTCCCCGGCCCGGCGCGCTACTCCCCCCGTGCGCGCCGGGCCGGGGTCTTTCCGCGTGAAGGACGCCGACGGGCGAGAGAAGCCGACAGGCGAGAGAAGCCGACGGGCAAAGGGATCCGTTCACTTCTTGTCGGCATCGCACCGCCGCCGCTTGTTACCGTTCAGTAGATTTCTAGAGATTTGTCCCGTGATGCTGGCCCTTGGGTCCTTTTTCGTCCCAGGAGGCGGGCGGTCGGCCGACTGACGCGGCCGGGCCGGTTAGGCTCGTGTCGCAAGGCCACAGTGACCCTGCACAACCAGCGTCATATCCCAGAAGGAGATGCCTCGTGCCGTCCATCGACGTCGTCGTAGCCAGGGAAATCCTCGACTCCCGGGGCAACCCCACGGTCGAGGTCGAGGTTGGCCTCGACGACGGCAGCACGGGCCGTGCTGCCGTTCCGTCCGGCGCCTCCACCGGTGCGTTCGAGGCCATCGAGCTTCGCGACGGTGACCCCAACCGCTACCAGGGCAAGGGCGTCGAGAAGGCCGTCCTCGCCGTCATCGAGCAGATCGGCCCGGAGCTCGTCGGGTACGACGCCACCGAGCAGCGCCTCATCGACCAGGCGATGTTCGACCTGGACGCCACCGAGAACAAGGCCTCGCTCGGCGCGAACGCCATCCTCGGTGTCTCGCTCGCCGTCGCGCACGCTGCCTCCGAGGCGTCCGACCTGCCGCTCTTCCGCTACCTCGGCGGCCCGAACGCGCACCTGCTGCCCGTTCCGATGATGAACATCCTGAACGGCGGCTCGCACGCCGACTCCAACGTGGACATCCAGGAGTTCATGATCGCCCCGATCGGCGCGGAGTCCTTCTCCGAGGCCCTGCGCTGGGGCGCGGAGATCTACCACACGCTGAAGAAGGTCCTGAAGACCAAGGGCCTGTCCACCGGACTCGGCGACGAGGGCGGCTTCGCCCCGAACCTGGAGTCCAACCGCGCCGCCCTGGACCTCATCGTCGAGGCCATCAAGGAGGCCGGTTACGTCCCGGGCCGCGACATCGCGCTCGCGCTCGACGTCGCCGCGTCCGAGTTCTACAAGGACGGCGTCTACGAGTTCGAGGGCAAGTCCCGCTCGGCCGCCGAGATGACCGAGTACTACGAGGAGCTCGTCTCCGCGTACCCGCTGGTCTCCATCGAGGACCCGCTGTACGAGGACGACTGGGCCGGCTGGAAGGTCATCACCGACCGCATCGGCGCCAAGGTGCAGATCGTCGGCGACGACCTCTTCGTCACCAACCCCGAGCGCCTGGCCCGTGGCATCGAGGAGGGCTCCGCCAACGCCCTGCTCGTCAAGGTCAACCAGATCGGTTCGCTGACCGAGACCCTGGACGCCGTCGAGCTGGCCCAGCGCAACGGCTTCAAGTGCATGATGTCGCACCGCTCCGGCGAGACCGAGGACGTCACCATCGCCGACCTCGCCGTCGCGGTGAACTGCGGCCAGATCAAGACCGGCGCCCCGGCCCGCTCGGACCGCGTCGCCAAGTACAACCAGTTGCTGCGCATCGAGGAGATCCTCGACGACGCCGCCGTGTACGCGGGCCGCTCCGCCTTCCCGCGCTTCAAGGGCTGACCGCTCTCCAGGGCTGACCTTGGCTCAGGGCTGACCTTGGCTCAGGGCTGAGCCCTTCTCAGGGCTGACCCACAGCGCCAAGACGGTAGCCTCCGCCCGTCCCCGCACCCGGTCCCGTACCGTGTGCGGGGACGGACGTGCGTAACGGGGAGGCGGGAGACATGGCCGGCAAGGACCGCGACCGGTTCTCCACCGCGACCAGGCTGCGGCTGCTCGGCGAGCAGACCGCGGCCCGCGTGTACCGCTCGCAGAACCGCCGCCAGGCCCGCCGCTCCCGGCTCACCGGCCGGGCCGCGTTCCTGGCGCTGGTGGTCTGCTCCCTGGTGGTCGCGCTCGCCTACCCGATGCGTCAGTACGTCTCCCAGCGCGACGAGATCGCCGAGCAGGAGCGGCTCTCGCAGGAGGCGAAGGCGCGCACCGAGGAGCTGCGGGACGAGAAGGCGCGGCTCCAGGACGACGCGTACATCATGCGGCTGGCCCGCCAGCACCTCCATTACGTCCTCCCCGGCGAGACCGGCTACATCGTGGCCGATCCCGACGCGGCGGAGGACCGGCGCGCAGACCCCGGCGAGAACAACCGCCCCTGGCACTCGAACGTCTGGGACGGCGTGGACAGCGCCGACCGCGACTGACACCCCTCTTACTTCCTTTTCCTTCGACGAGCTTCCGAGCAGAACCAAGGCAGGCATGGAAACGCCCCCTCCGCAGACCGAGTCCACCAAGCCCACCGACGCGGACATCGCCGCGTTCGAGCAGCAGCTCGGCCGCCCGCCGCGCGGCCTGCGCGCCATCGCGCACCGCTGCCCGTGCGGCAACCCGGACGTGGTGGAGACCCAGCCCCGTCTGGAGGACGGCACGCCGTTCCCGACGACGTACTACCTGACCTGCCCCCGGGCGGCCTCGGCGATCGGCACGCTGGAGGCGAACGGGGTCATGAAGGAGATGACGGCCCGTCTGGAGACCGACCCGGAGCTGGCCGCCGCCTACCGGGCCGCGCACGAGGACTACATCACCCGCCGCGACGCCATCGAGGTGCTGGAGGGCTTCCCGAGCGCCGGCGGCATGCCGGACCGGGTGAAGTGCCTGCACGTCCTGGTCGGCCACTCGCTGGCCGCCGGGCCCGGGGTGAACCCGCTGGGCGACGAGGCCATCGCGATGCTGCCGGAGTGGTGGGCCAAGGGCGCCTGCGTCACGCCGTGCGCGCCGAAGGCCGAGGACGGCTGGACGGTGGACGAGGGCGACGGGGGCCACTTCGCCTTCCGCCCGCTCGACGGCCCCGCCGAAGGGCAGGGCGCATGACCAGGGTCGCCGCCGTCGACTGCGGTACGAACTCCATCCGGCTCCTCGTCGCCGACGCGGACCCCGCCACCGGCTCCTTCACCCAGCTGGACCGCCGGATGACGATCGTCCGCCTCGGCCAGGGCGTCGACCGGACCGGCCGGCTGGCCCCCGAGGCCCTGGAGCGCACCTTCGCGGCCTGCCGTGAGTACGCCGCGGTGATCGAGGAGTTCGGCGCCGAACGCGTCCGCTTCGTGGCCACCTCCGCCTCCCGCGACGCCGAGAACAGCGCCGACTTCGTGGCCGGCGTCCGGGACATCCTGGGCGTCGAGCCCGAGGTGATCACCGGCGACCAGGAGGCGCAGCTCTCCTTCGACGGCGCCACCAAGGAGCTGACGGGCGGCGACCACCTGGCGAAGCCGTATCTGGTCGTCGACATCGGCGGCGGCTCCACCGAGTTCGTGCTCGGCTCGGACGGCGTCGAGGCGGCCCGTTCCGTGGACGTCGGCTGCGTACGCATGACCGAGCGTCACCTGACCGTGGACGGCACCGTGGTGGACCCGCCCACCCACGAGCGGGTCGCCGCGATTAGCGCGGACATCGACGCCGCCCTCGACGTGGCCGCCGGGACCGTCGCGCTGACCGAGGCGGCCACGCTGGTCGGCCTGGCGGGCACGGTCACCACGATCGCGGGGATCGCGCTGGAGCTGGCGGAGTACGACTCCGAGGCCATCCACCACTCCCGCGTTTCCCGCGGCCAGGTCCGCGCGATCACCGAACACCTCCTCCAGTCCACCCACGAGGAGCGCGCCGCGATCCCTGTGATGCACCCGGGCCGGGTCGACGTGATCGCGGCGGGCGCCCTGGTCCTGCTCGCCGTGATGGAGCGGACGGGCGCACACGAGGTCGTCGTCAGCGAGCACGACATCCTGGACGGGATCGCCTGGAGCGCCGCGTAGTCGGGCTGTGGGCGGCGGGGGGCCGCCGGCTCTCACAAGGACCGGTAGACGTCCCGCCGGTTGCCGACCTTGACGACGAGAATGATCAGCTCGCCGTCCTCCACCTGGTAGGCCACCCGGTAGCTGCCCACCCGGAGCCGGTAGAGCTCTGACGGGCCGGTGAGCTTCTTGATGTCGGCGTCCTCGCGGTACGGGTCGTCGCCGAGGGCTGTCAGCGCGGCGAGGATGCGCATGGCGGCGGGCCGGTCGATGGCCCGGAGCTGTCGTTGTGCCGCGGCGGTGAACCGGAACGCGTACTTCACGCCGCGCCTTCGGCGCGCTCGGTGAACAGGTCCGCCAACAGCTCCGCCATGGTCACGGTCGGGCCGCCCTCGGCCAGGACCGTTTCCGCTTCTCGGGCGAGCAGGACGTCGGCGGCTTCCTCCAGCGCATCGAAGTCCGCGATCGGTACCAGCGCGGCCACGGGCTCGCCGTTGCGGGTGATCACCGTGGGTGTGCCCGTCTCGGCGGAGTTGATGTGGTCCGCCAGGTGCGCGCGGGCTTCCCGTACAGTCACAATGCTCTCGGCCATGAACACAGTGTACGCGTATTCGTGTACACGCGCACGAGGTCGTCGTCAGCGAGCACGACATCCTGGACGGGATCGCCTGGAGCGCCGCGTAACAGTCCGCTGGGGGCGCACGACATGACCGAAACCGACACGCCGCGTGGGGCCGTCGAGCGGATGGAACACCACCAAGTGGCCGTCTATCTCGCCGCGATGACCCTCGGCGCCCTTCTCGGTCGCGCGGCGCCTTCTTTCGGGCCGGGTCTTGAGCACCTCATCAACCCCGTCCTGGGCGCGCTCCTGTTCGTGACCTTTCTTCAGGTCCCGGCGGCCGAGCTGCTGCGCTCGCTGCGCGACGGGCGGTTCCTCTCCGCCGCGCTGGTGGTGAACTTCGTCGTGGTGCCCCTCGTCGTCGCCGCGCTGTTCACGTTCCTGCCGGTCGACCGGGCGGTGCGGCTCGGGGTGCTGCTCGTGCTGCTCTGTCCGTGCGTCGACTACGTGATCGTCTTCAGCGGGCTCGCCGGGGGGTCGGCCCGCCGACTGCTCGCCGTGACCCCGGTCCTGCTGGTCGCGCAGATGGTGCTGCTTCCGGTGTTCCTGTACGCGTTCCTCGGCTCCGGGCTCGCCGACATCGTGGAGGCCGGACCGTTCCTGGAGGCGTTCGTCTTCCTCATCGTCATCCCGCTCGCGCTGGCCTGGGGGCTTCAGGCCTGGGCGGGGCGGCGGGAGAGCGGGCGGAAGGTGTCGGACGCGGCGACCACGACGATGGTCCCGCTGATGGCCGCGACCCTGCTGGTCGTCGTCGCGTCGCAGGTGCCGAAGGTGGGCGGGAACCTCGCCGATGTCGCCGCCGTCGTGCCCTTCTACGCCGCGTTCCTGGTGGTGATGGCCTTCGCCGGGAAGGCGGTGGCCCGGCTGTTCCGGCTGGACGTGCCCGGCGGGCGGGCGGTGGTCTTCAGTGGGGCGACGCGTAACTCCCTGGTGGTGCTTCCCCTCGCGCTGGCCCTCCCCGACGCGTACGCGATCGCCGCCGTCGTGGTGGTCACGCAGACCCTCGTCGAGGTCGTCGGCATGGTGCTCTACGTCCGTGCCGTGCCCCGCCTCCTGCCCGCTCAGCCGCAGCGTCACCTGCACCTTTGAGCCGCCCCGAGGCCCTGCTGGGCCGCTCGGGGGACCCTTCCGGAGAGGCGGCGCGAGAAAGTTCGTGAACTTCTTCACAAGGAATTCGGCCCTCTTGGGCGAAGTTCGCCCCCTCAAGGGCCGCCCGGGTCATATGAGGGGCCTCGTGGAAGGCGTACGGGCACGTTCCAGGGGTGTTGCGCGGGCGTGAAAAGGGGTGCCGTCGCGGCACTCCAGGAGGGCCAAGGGCCAGCTCACAGGCGGTCAGGAACGTTTCCCGGGGCGTTGCGGTTCCCCTGTAGGGTCATGACCTGGGTCACGTGGGCGGCGAAGTGTAGCAGAGGGTGGGTGAATCCTTGTGAAGGGGCTCACGAGCACCCCCCTGAGGGGAGGTGGATACTCGATGGCATGAGCACCACGGAGCGTCCCAGGATCCTCGTTGTAGGCGGTGGGTACGTAGGCCTGTACGCAGCTCGTCGCATTCTGAAGAAGATGCGATACGGAGAGGCGACCGTCACGGTCGTCGACCCGCGGTCGTACATGACGTACCAGCCCTTCCTCCCCGAAGCTGCCGCAGGCAGCATCTCGCCTCGGCATGTCGTCGTCCCGCTGCGACGCGTGCTGCCCAAGGCTGAGGTTCTCACCGGTCGTGTCACGACCATCGACCAGGACCGCAAGGTCGCCACGGTCGCGCCGCTCGTCGGCGAGGCCTACGAGCTGCCCTTCGACTACCTGGTCATCGCGATGGGCGCGGTCTCCCGTACCTTCCCGATCCCCGGCCTCGCCGAGCAGGGCATCGGCATGAAGGGCATCGAGGAGGCCATCGGCCTGCGCAACCACGTCCTGGAGCAGCTCGACAAGGCTGACTCCACGACCGATGAGGACGTCCGCCGCAAGGCGCTGACGTTCGTCTTCGTGGGCGGCGGCTTCGCCGGCGCGGAGACCATCGGCGAGGTCGAGGACATGGCCCGCGACGCGGCGAAGTACTACACCAACGTGAAGCGCGAGGACATGCGCTTCATCCTGGTCGACGCCGCCGACAAGATCCTTCCCGAGGTCGGCCCGAAGCTGGGCTCCTACGGCAAGGAGCACCTGGAGAGCCGCGGCGTGGAGATCTACCTCTCCACCTCCATGGACTCCTGCGTCGACGGCCACGTGGTGCTCAAGAACGGCCTGGAGGTCGACTCCAGCACCATCGTGTGGACCGCCGGTGTGAAGCCGAACCCGGCGCTCGCCCGCTTCGGCCTGCCGCTCGGCCCCCGCGGCCACGTGGACACCTCCGAGAAGCTCCAGGTGCAGGGCACCGACTACATCTGGGCCGCGGGCGACAACGCCCAGGTGCCGGACATGGTCGGCCGCCGCGCCGGCAACCCGAACGCCTGGTGCCCGCCCAACGCCCAGCACGCGCTGCGTCAGGCGAAGGTCCTCGGCGACAACGTGATCTCCGGTATGCGGGGCTTCCCGCAGAAGGAGTACAGCCACGCCAACAAGGGTGCGGTCGCCGGTCTCGGCCTGCACAAGGGCGTCGCGATGATCGTCATGGGCAAGGTGAAGATCAAGCTCAAGGGCCGTCTCGCCTGGTACATGCACCGTGGCTACCACGGCATGGCGATGCCGACCTGGAACCGTAAGATCCGGATCTTCGCCGACTGGACCCTCGCGGTCTTCCTGAAGCGCGAGGTCGTCTCGCTCGGCGCCATGGAGACGCCGCGCGAGGAGTTCTACGAGGCCGCCAAGCCGGCCCCGGCTCCGGCCGTCGCCGCCAAGCCCGAGGGCGAGAAGGCCAAGGCCTCCTGACTCCCCGGTGAAGCGCTCCGCGGGGAGCGCACCGTACGACGCCCGAAGGGGCCGTCCGCCATCCGTGGTGCGGACGGCCCCTTCGGCGTATCCGTGACGGCTTATCCGTGGCCGTGTCCGCTCCCCCTCGGAAGGCTTTTGCCCTTTCGTTGCCCCGTAGCGGGATGACGGAGCGTGGAGGGAGAGTTGACACAGACGTACCTCGTCATGGCACCGATCCCCGCCACGGCGGGACTATGGGCATGTATGTACGCATCGGGCTTGTTGTGTTTGTCGGGAACACCACCACGGAGGTGTGCGCCATGGCACGCGCCGCATCGCGGCTGACCGCTCTCGCCGAAGAGCTGCTCTCGGAACCCCTGCCGGTCCGCATCCGGGCCTGGGACGGCAGCGAATCGGGTCCGCCCGGCGCCCCCGTCCTCGTGATCCGCCACCGTCGCGCCCTGCGCAGACTCCTGTGGAAGCCCGGCGAACTGGGCCTGGCCCGCGCCTGGGTGGCCGGGGAGATCGATGTCGAGGGCGATCTGTACGAGGTGCTCGACCGGATCGCCGGGCTCCTGTGGGACCGGGGCGCCGACGCCAAGGACGCCGTCCACCCGGTCCGCGACCCCGCCGTCCGCGCCTTCGCGGCCGGCCTCCTCCGGCTGGCCGGCCCCTGGCCGCCGCCCGCCCCGCCCGTCGAGGAGGTCCGCCGCCGCACCGGCCCGCTGCACACCAAGCGGCGGGACAAGGAGGCCATCAGCCACCACTACGACGTGGGCAACGACTTCTACGCCCTGGTCCTCGGCCCGTCCATGGTCTACTCCTGCGCCTACTGGCAGGACGGCGGGACCCTGGAGGACGCCCAGCGCGACAAGCTCGACCTGGTCTGCCGCAAGCTCGCCCTGAAGGAGGGCGACCGCCTCCTGGACGTCGGCTGCGGCTGGGGCTCCATGGCCATCCACGCCGCCCGTGAGTACGGGGCACAGGTCACCGGCATCACCCTCTCCCAGGAACAGGCCACCCACGCCCGCAAGCGCATCGCCGAGGCGGGGCTGACCGACCGGATCGAGATCCGCGTCCAGGACTACCGGGACGTCCACGACGGACCGTACGACGCGATCTCCTCGATCGGCATGGCCGAGCACGTCGGCTCGGTCCGCTACCGCGAGTACGCCGAAGACCTCTACGCCCTCCTCAAGCCCGGCGGACGGCTGCTGAACCACCAGATCGCCCGCCGCCCCGAGCGGGACGAGGACGCCTACCGCATCGACGCGTTCATCGACTCCTACGTCTTCCCCGACGGCGAACTCGCCCCCCTCGGCCACACCCTGGCCACCCTGGAGGAGGCCGGGTTCGAGGCCCGGGACGTGGAGGCGATCCGCGAGCACTACGCGCTGACCCTGCGCCGCTGGGTGGCCAACCTGGAGCGCCACTGGGAGCAGGCGGTACGCGCCACCTCCCCGGGCCGGGCCAGGGTCTGGCGGCTCTACATGGCCGCCTCCGCGCTCTCCTTCGAGCACAACAAGATCGGCGTCAACCAGATCCTCGCGGTGCGCCCGCTGGAGGGCGGCTCCTCCCGGCTGCCGCTGCGCACCCGCGCCTGGACGGAGGAGGCGGTGGGGGCCGACGGCTGACCCGTACGCGTACCTCTGTAGTACCTACCTCTGTCAGACGTACGCCGGTGGTACGGGCGAGGGGCCGGTGCACCGCTTCTCCAGCGGTGCACCGGCCCCTCGTCGTCCCTTGCCGTCCCTTGTCGTCCCGGTCCCCGGGACCCGGCTACTCGGTCTTGATCGCCGTCAGCATGTTGAGCTTCGCGGCGCTGCGGGCGGGCCACAGCGAGGCGAGGACGCCCACCAGGCCGGCCAGGGCCAGGAAGACCGCGAGGCGGTCCCACGGGATGACCAGGGCGTAGCCGGGGATGTCGGCGGCCAGGGTCTGGCCGATCGCCCAGCCGAGGAAGACCCCGAGGCCGACCCCGATCACCGCGCCGAAGACCGAGATGACGACGGCCTCCAGACGGATCATCCGCTTCACCTGGCCGCGGTCGAGGCCGATCGCCCGCAGCATGCCGATCTCCTGCTGACGCTCGAACACTGACATCGCGAGGGTGTTGACGACCCCGAGGACGGCGATCAGCAGGGCCATGGCGAGCAGCCCGTACATGATGTTCAGCGCGGTGTTGATGAAGCCTCCGAACATGTCACGGATGTCCTGCCGGTCCATGACGCTCATCGCCGGGTTGTCGCCGAGCGCGTCCACGACGGCCTTCTCGTTGGCCTCGCTCGCGCCGCCGTCCGTCTTGATCCAGATCTCGCGGATCTCGGGGCGGGAGGAGGCGCTGTGCCGGTCGGCGAGGTCCTTGGGGATCACGAAGGGCGAGAGGAACTCGTTCTCCTTGTAGAGCGCCCCGATCGTGACCTTGCCCTTCTTCTCGTCGTCGAACGTCACGGGGAGGGTGTCGCCGGTCTTCCAGCCGTTCGACTTCGCCGTCTTGGAGCCGACGGCGACCTGGCCGTCCTTCAGCGAGGCGAGCGAGCCGGAGACCGTGTCCAGCGAGAAGACCTTCTCCACGTCGCCCGGGGTGACACCGGAGGCGGAGTGGTACTCCCCGTCCACCTGGAGGGAGGACGCCTGCTGCGGGGAGAGCGCGGAGACGCCGTCCGCCTTCGACAGGGCGGTGAGCGCCGACTTGTCGAGAGAGTCGCCACTGGCCATCGAGACCATGTAGTCGGCCTTGATGTTGTCCGTGGTCATCTTGTCGATGGCCTGGCCGAGGGTGACGCCGAGCACCGAGATGCCGGTGACCAGGGTCAGCCCGATGGCCAGGGCGGAAGCGGTGGCTCCGGTACGCCGGGGGTTGCGGACCGCGTTCTGCGAGGCCAGCTTCCCGGAGACGCCGAACAGCTTGGTGATCGCCGGCCGGACCAGCGCGATGACCGGGCGAGAGAGCAGCGGGATCAGGATGATGATCCCGATCAGGGCGAGGAAGGCGCCGGCCGCGACCAGGTACCGCCCGTTGGTCCCGCCGGTCGCCGCGCCGCCGACGATGGACACGGCACCCAGTAGGGCGATGAAGCCGCCGATCGAGTTCCGTACGACCAGGGACTTGGTGGAGGCGGTGGCGTGCACGCTGCTCATCGCGGCGACCGGGGCGATCTTCGCGGCCCGGCGGGCGGGCAGCCAGGCGGCCAGGATCGTGATCACGATGCCGACGGCGAAGGCGGAGAGGACCGCGGTGGGCGAGACGATCAGCGGTCCGGCCGGAATCTTGCCGCCGAGCAGGCCCATCGCGGAGCGCAGCCCGGTGGCGAGGCCCAGACCGAGGGCGAAGCCGATGACGGAGGCGAGCGCGCCGACGACGGCGGCCTCGATCAGCACCGAGCGCTTGACCTGGCGGCGCGTGGCACCGATGGCCCGCATCAGGGCCAGCTCACGGGTGCGCTGGGCGACCAGCATGGTGAAGGTGTTGGCGATGAGGAAGATGCCGACGAAGAGGGCGATGCCCGCGAAGGCCAGCAGCATGGTGTTGAGGCTGGTGAGACCGGACTCGATCTGCTCGGCCTGCTCGTCCGCCAGGGCCTTGCCGGTCTGCGCGGTGGCCTCCTCCGGCAGCAGGGGCGTGATGGCGTCCAGCAGCTTGCTGTCGGATGCGCCTGCGGCGGCGGCCACGGTGGCGTTCTGGAAGACGCCGGGCTTCAGGTAGAGCTTCTGGGCGGTCGCGGTGTCGAACAGCACCAGGCTGCCGCCCGCGTTGACCGCGCCGTCCTCGGTGGTGAAGACACCGGAGAGGGTGTACTCCTTCACCGGGCCGTTGGTGGCGACCCGCACCGGGTCACCGACGCGGTACTCGCCCTTGGCGGCGGTGTCCTTGTCGAGGGCGATCTGGCCGTTCCTCACCGGGCCGGTGCCCTGGGTGAAGTCGTACGCGCCGTCCTTGCCGTCCTTGCCGGGGGCGAAGTTGGCTCCGGTGTTGGACCAGCCGTTGCCGATCAGCTTGCCGTCCGGGTCGGCGACCCCGGCGAAGCCGTTGACCCGGCCGGTGACGGAGGCGACGCCGTCCACCGCGCGGATCTTGTCCAGGGTGGCCTCGTCGAGGCCGGGGGTCTTCTCGTCGCGCCCGCCGGCGTAGGTCTCCACGGCGACGGCGACGTCGTCGTAGCTCTTGGCGGACTGGTTGCGGAAGGCGTTGCCGAGGGTGTCGGTGAAGACGAGGGTGCCGGAGACGAACGCTACGCCGAGCATGACGGCGAGCACGGTCATCAGCAGCCTGGCCTTGTGCGCGAGCACATTGCGCAGGGCGGTACGGAACATGTCTGTGTGTCCTGGGATGGGTTCCGGAAGGGGGACGTGGGGACGCGGGCGGACGGAGGCCTTACGCGTCAGCCGGTGCGGCGGCCGGGCCGGCCGGCCGCCGGCGTCAGCTCGTGCGGCCCTTCGCGTCGAACGCCTTCATCCGGTCGAGGACCCCGTCGGCGGTCGGGTGCATCATCTGGTCGACGACCGCACCGTCCGCGAGGAAGATCACCCGGTCCGCGTAGGAGGCGGCCACCGGGTCGTGGGTCACCATCACCACGGTCTGGCCCAGCTCGCGCACCGAGTTGCGCAGGAAGCCCAGGACCTCGGCGCCGGAGCGGGAGTCCAGGTTTCCGGTCGGCTCGTCACCGAAGATGATGTCGGGCTGCGAGGCCAGGGCGCGGGCCACGGCGACCCGCTGCTGCTGGCCGCCGGAGAGCTCGGTGGGCCGGTGCTTGAGCCGGTCCGAGAGCCCCACCATGTCGATGACCTTCTGGAGCCACGCGGCGTCGGGCTTCCGGCCCGCGATGTCCATCGGCAGGGTGATGTTCTCCAGCGCGGTGAGCGTCGGCAGCAGGTTGAAGGCCTGGAAGATGAAGCCGATCTTGTCCCGGCGCAACTGGGTGAGCTGCTTGTCCTTCAGCGTGGACAGCTCGGTCTCGCCGATGCGCACCGAACCGCTGCTGAAGCTGTCGAGACCGGCCACGCAGTGCATCAGCGTCGACTTGCCGGAGCCCGAGGGGCCCATGATCGCCGTGAACTCGCCCTGCGGGAAGTCCACGGTCACCCGGTCCAGGGCGACGACCTGCGTCTCCCCCTCGCCGTAGACCTTCGACAGCTCCGTGGCGCGGGCAGCCACCGCGGTGGCGCGGTGAACGGTGGGGGTGGTGGTCACAGGGACGCTCCAGGATCGGTGATGCGGATGCATGCGGTGGTGACGCGGCCCGCGCTGACGGCGGTGCCTCGGGACTACTCCATCGTCACGTCCCGATCGCCCGACGTCGTCACTCCCTGAGCCCGTTCCCGTGGCCCTCTTGAGTCGCATCGGAAGGGTGGGGTCGTCCTCCTCGGGTATGACACCGACCCTGAGGCTTCATCCGAGGGTCGACCCCGTGACGCAGGGTGACCGCCGCTCTCCGGCGGCGAAGGCGACCCCGCACCCCGAACGGGAGCCGTTCCCGACGCCCCGGATCCCGAGGGTGGCGCACCCCCTGGCGAAGCCTGGCGCGCACCTGGCGCATTGGGCCGTACGGGTGCGGCGACTTTCCGTCAATCCCGCAGGAGGCCCGGTCGGCCGGGATCCGTTGCTGGTGCGTGGTGAGGCCGCGCGAATTTGCTGACGGTCCCTCAAGCGGTCAATAAAATAGGACAACATCGCGCCACTGTTCCGCTGATCGGGGGACGCCCCCGGATAGGGTCAGTTGCCAACGCGGAGCCGCGCGGCACGCCCGGATGGTGGAACGTAGACACGGCGAGCTTAAACCTCGCTGCCCCTCGGGGGCGTGCCGGTTCGAGTCCGGCTCCGGGCACCACGCACAGTACGGAGCGTGACCTGAACGGCCCTGTCCGTAGCCTCGCGCCGACGCTCTCCGTCCTCTTCCCGCGCCGGGCCGTGCCCATCCGTGCCGACGACGGTGAGAAAGATCCTCCTCTGGCACTGGGTGCTTCTTTTGCCTACCCATTACTCTTGTCGCAAGGCCGCGCAGTGTGGCCATGGAGGAGTGAGATGAGGAGCAGCAACCCGGTCTTCTCGCGACGGGGGTTCAGCCGCGACAACGGCCACGCGGGCTTCAACGCGGCGCCGCAGGCCGGGGCCGCCACGACGGGCGCCAACCCGTACGCGCAGGGCACCGCCGCAAACCCGTACGCCACCAACCCCTACGCCCAGCAGGGCACCCAGCCCGGCGCTCCGGCGCCCGCGCGCACCGACGCGATGACCATCGACGACGTGGTGACGCGTACGGCGATGACGCTCGGTCTGGTCGTCGTGGCCGCCGCCATCGCCTGGTGGGTCATGCCGGTCGACCAGGCGAACCTGGGCAGCGCCTACGGTGTCGCCATCGGTGCCGCGATCATCGGCTTCGTGCTGTCGCTGGTGAACTCGTTCAAGCGCCGGCCCTCGCCTGCGCTGATCCTGACCTACGCGGCGTTCGAGGGTGTCTTCCTCGGCATCGTCAGCAACATCGTCAGTGTCTACGTCGCCCCCGGCGCCGCGATGCAGGCGGTGCTCGGCACGATGGCGGTCTTCGCCGGTGTGCTGATCGCCTACCGCACCGGTCTGATCCGGGTCACGCGCCGTTTCTACGGCTTCGTGATGGCCGCCGCCATCGGCTTCATGCTGCTGATGATGGTCAACCTGCTGTTCGCCGTCTTCGGCGGCGGCGACGGCCTCGGCTTCCGCAGCGGCGCGCTCGGCATCATCTTCGGCATCGTGGCCATCGTGATCGGCGCGTGCATCCTCGCCCTCAACTTCAAGCAGGTCGAGGACGGCATCGCGTACGGTGCCCCGCGCGAGGAGGCATGGCTGGCCGCCTTCGGCCTCACCGTGACCCTGGTGTGGATCTACATCGAGATGCTGCGCCTGGTCGCCATCCTCAGCGGTGACGACTGACCGGTGACGACTGACCGGTGACGACTGACCGGTGACGAGTGGCCGGTGACGAGTGGCCGGTGGTGACCGGCCGGTGACGCGCCGGTGAGCCGGCAAGCACGACGGAAGGGCCCGCAGGCATCGCGCCTGCGGGCCCTTCCGCTTGCGCCGATGCGGGAGAGGCGCGTGGTGGCACCCGTGCGGGAGGGGCGCGTAGGGTCGGGCGCGTGCTCGATACGACGCCTCTGATCCTGGCCGTGGACCGATTCGCCGACCGGCTGCGTTCGGCCCCGCAGAGCCGCCTCCAGCGCGGCGCGGCCGCCGAGGCGCTGGCCGCCGCCCGCGAACTCGCCGTACGGGCGCAGCGCTTCGAGAGCCCCGGGGCGGAGCCGCGGGTGCTGCCGGACGCCGGGATGTTCGCCGTGGGCGACCAACTCGCCGTCGCGGGGCGTGATCTGGCCGTGGAACTGGTGACGGCCCCGCCCGGTGAGCTGGACGAGGCCGTGCGGTACGTCGAGGAAGCGGCGGCGCGGGCTTTCGCGTAGCCGCTCGAAGAAGCGACGGGTCAGAACGAGGCGATGACGCGGTCCGCCAGGATGTAGACGTTGTCCTCGCCGCAGGAGAAGGTCAGCGCGTAGGCGCCGGAGACACCCGAGCCGCCCAGCAGCACCGGCTGCCGGCCCGCCCGCAGCGCGTCCGCGAGCCGCTCGGCCGTCTCACGGTGGCCGGGGGTCATGCAGAGCGTGGTGCCGTCGGCGAAGACGTACACATCGAGCGTGCCCAGCGGTCCCGGCCGCACGTCGGTGAGCTCGGTGGCCAGGTCGGCCAGCTCCTCCAGGCGGCTCACGGTGCGCTCGTGGTCGGTGACCACCGGCGTCTGTACGGGGACGAAGTCCGGGTGCGAGGGGTGGCGGCGGCGGGCCGCGGCCAGCTCGGGGGAGTCCTCGGGGTGGTCCGCGATCTCCGGAAGGTCCATGAACTCACCGGCGAACTCGCCCGCGTACTCACCGGCCTCGTGCTCCGCCAGCGTCCGCTCGCTCAGCTCCGCCAGCTCCTCCATCGCCTCGGCCGATTCGAGGTCCAGCGACTCCAGACCCGCGAAGTCGGCCTGACGCGGAAGGTAGTACGGGGCGTCCTCACCCAGCACGGGCATCCCGCCCAGCAGGGAGGGGGCGTCCGCCGCGTCACGGGCCTCCTGGGCGGCCCAGAAGGCACGCGCCTCGGCCAGCTCACGCTCGCGCTCCTCGGCCAGCGCCTCGGCCACGGCCGCGCGTATCTCCTCGGGGGGAGTGGCGGCACTACGGCTCTGCGGCGGCACCGACGCACCGGGAGCGCGCCCCTCGGCCAGCTCCGTGCGCAGGCCCACGACCTGCTTGCGCAGCCCGTGAGCGGCATGCAGCGCGGCGGCGCCGACGGCCGTGGCAGCGGCGGTGGTCAGCAACAGGGCAAATGACATGGCGCTCACTGACAACTCCCGGTTTCAATCGACACCCCCGACTTCCTACATCAGCTTGGCCTGTACCCGTACCGCCTGTCAGTGCATTACGTCACGAAATGGACAGGTCTTTCGGTCCTAGGTTTACCCCCATATCCGCCGTGACCTGGGAAAACGACTCTCCCCCGGGACGCAGATCACATCCTGGGGGAGATTCGGTCACGGTCGGGGCTCGGAGGGATTCGGTCACCCCGCGGTGAGGAAGGCCGTGCGGCGCGTAAGGAAAGCCCTGGCAGGACTCAGCTCAGCCGCTCGTGCTGGTGGTCGCGCTGAGCTTCGCCTGCGCTGCGGGCAGGTGCCGCACTCGTCCCTCGCGCGACCCCTACCCTCCGCTGCGGCTCAGCTCAGCCGCTCGATCACCATCGCCATGCCCTGGCCGCCGCCCACGCACATCGTCTCCAGGCCCCACTGCTTGTCGTGGAACTGGAGGCTGTTGATCAGCGTGCCGGTGATGCGGGCGCCCGTCATGCCGAAGGGGTGGCCGACCGCGATCGCGCCGCCGTTGACGTTGACCTTCTCCAGCGGCAGGCCGAGGTCCCGGTAGGAGGGGATGACCTGGGCGGCGAAGGCCTCGTTCAGCTCGGCGAGGTCGATGTCGCCGATGGTCAGGCCGGCCCGCTTCAGGGCCTGCTTGCTGGCCTCGACGGGGCCGTAGCCCATGATCTCGGGGGAGAGGCCGGAGACGCCGGTGGAGACGATCCGGGCCAGCGGGGTCAGGCCCAGCTCGCGCGCCTTGGTGTCGGACATGATCACCAGGGCGGCGGCGCCGTCGTTGAGCGGGCAGCAGTTGCCCGCGGTGACCAGGCCGTCGGGGCGGAAGACCGGCTTCAGGCCCTGCACGCCCTCCAGCGTCACGCCGGCGCGCGGGCCGTCGTCCTTGGAGACGACCGTGCCGTCGGGGGTGGTGACCGGGGTGATCTCCCGCTCCCAGAAACCGTTCTTCAGGGCTTCCTCGGCGAGGTTCTGCGACCGTACGCCGAACTCGTCCATGTCCTGGCGGGTGACGCCCTTGGAGCGGGCCAGGTTCTCCGCCGTCTGCCCCATCGAGATGTACGCGTCCGGGACGATGCCGTCCTCGCGCGGGTCGTGCCAGCCGGCGCCGGACTCCTCGGCGCGGGCGGCGGTGCGGGCCTCGGCCTCGGCGAAGAGCGGGTTGTGCGTGTCCGGGAGGCTGTCGGAGTTGCCCTTGGTGAAGCGGGACACCATCTCGACGCCCGCCGAGATGAAGACGTCGCCCTCGCCCGCCTTGATCGCGTGCAGCGCCATCCGGCTGGTCTGGAGCGAGGAAGAGCAGTAGCGGGTGACCGTACAGCCGGGAAGGTGGTCCATCCCCATCTGTACGGCGATGATGCGGCCCAGGTTGTTGCCCTGCTCGCCGCCGGGCAGACCGCAGCCCAGCATCAGGTCGTCGATGTCCTTCGGGTCCAGCTCGGGGACCTTGGCCAGCGCGGTCTGGATGATCGTGGCGGTCAGGTCGTCCGCGCGCAGGTCCTTGAGGGACCCCTTGAAGGCGCGGCCGATCGGCGAACGGGCGGCAGAGACGATCACGGCTTCGGGCATCACGCGGCTCCATGAGGGCTGGAAAGCTGGGTGGACAGGCGGAACTCCCTTGGAAGCTACCCGGGCGTATGGCCCGGGTCACCCGGCAGGCCGTGTGATGAGCGACTCTTTTCTAAGCGCTTGCTCAGTCCGCTGCGGCCTGCCGGGTGCTCCGGTCCGGACGGGCCTACGTGTGCCCGTGCGCCGCGTCCGGGTGCGGATGCGGCGCCGTCGGTTCCGTCTCCGTGGAGGCGGGCAGACGCCGCCTCCTGCGGTGCTTGAGCAGGGCCCAGGGGGCGCGGGCCCCCGTGACCTCCGTACCGGCCTCGCGAGCCGCCTGGGAGGCCGCCTTGGCCACCGGGAGGATGTCCTCGCGGCGCGAGCCGTCCAGCCGGTCCGACTCCGGCCACAGGCCCAGCACCGCGCACAGGGTGGGCAGCACCGCCATCGCCGCCGTCGCGTACCCCTCGGCGGACGGGTGGTAGTTGTCCGGCCCGAACAGCTCGCGCGGATTCGCCGCGAACTCCGGGCCCAGCAGATCGCCCAGCGACACCGTGCGCCCGCCCTGCTCCACCGAGCCGATCGTCTGCGCCGCCGCCAACTGCCTGCTCACCCGTCGGGCCAGCCACCGCAGCGGCTGGTACACCGGCTCGATCGTGCCCAGGTCCGGGCAGGTCCCCACGACCACCTCCGCCCCCGCCGTCCGCAGCCTGCGCACCGCCGTCGTCAGACAGCGCACCGACTGGGTGGCGGGCATCCGGTGGGTGACGTCGTTCGCCCCGATCATGATCACGCAGACGTCCGGGGTTCGGGCCGGGTCCGCGAGCAGCAGCGAGACCTGCCGCTCCAGATCGTCCGACCTGGCCCCCGGCAGCGCCACGTTCCGCAGGTCCACCGGCCGCTCGGACACCGCCGCCAGCCCCGAGGCGAGCAGCGCCCCCGGGGTCTGCCCGGCCCGCCGCACGCCCTGGCCCGCCGCCGTCGAATCCCCGAGCATCCCGAGCCGCAACGGTTCGTTCGGGCCGGCGAACGCCACCCCGTACCGCCCGTCCGCACTCGGCGGAACCGGCGCCGTACCGCCGCCCACCTGCCTCTTCGCGAGCTGGACCTCCGCCAGGAACACGCCGACGGCCGCCGCACCGATCAGTCCGATGCTGCCACCGCCGTAAGCCGCGCCCGCCGCGATCCGCCGTGCCACCCTCGCTCTCGACACAGTCCGGTCCACCTCCTTCTCGCCGTACCGCCCTACATGTACCTACCTGCCCCGTGAAGTGCGCCGCCCAATCGCACCGCGCGTCTCCGGGCCCGTACGCTCCGTGTCCGACCTTGCTTTCCGGCCTCCCTCTCCCGGGGCGGAGCCCGTACGTACGCATCGTCCGGCCCGTACGCATACTCTGGGCCGGACCATCTCGGAGATCCCGGAGTACACGGTGCAATTCCACGATTCGCTGATCACTCTTGTCGGCAACACCCCGCTGGTGAGGCTGCGCAACGTCACGGCAGGCATCCAGGCGACCGTCCTGGCCAAGGTCGAGTACTTCAACCCCGGCGGGTCGGTGAAGGACCGCATCGCCCTGCGCATGATCGAGGCGGCCGAGCAGAGCGGCGAGCTCAAGCCCGGCGGCACGATCATCGAGCCGACCAGCGGAAACACGGGCGTCGGCCTCGCGATCGTCGCCCAGCAGAAGGGCTACAAGTGCATCTTCGTCTGCCCGGACAAGGTGTCCACGGACAAGATCAACGTGCTGCGCGCGTACGGTGCCGAGGTCGTCGTCTGCCCCAGCGCGGTCGACCCGGAGCACCCGGACTCGTACTACAACGTCTCCGACCGCCTGGTCACCGAGACGCCCGGGGCCTGGAAGCCGGACCAGTACTCCAACCCGAACAACCCGCGCTCGCACTACGAGACCACCGGTCCCGAACTGTGGGAGCAGACGGAGGGGAAGATCACCCACTTCGTCGCGGGTGTCGGCACCGGCGGCACGATCACCGGCACCGGGCGCTACCTCAAGGAGATCAGCAAGGGCGCCGTCCAGGTCATCGGCACCGACCCGGAGGGCTCGGTCTACTCCGGCGGCTCCGGCCGGCCGTACCTGGTCGAGGGCGTCGGTGAGGACTTCTGGCCCTCCGCCTACGACGCCGAGGTCACCGACGAGATCGTCGCGGTCTCCGACAAGGACACCTTCCAGATGACCCGCCGCCTCGCCAAGGAGGAGGGCCTGCTCGTCGGCGGCTCCTGCGGCATGGCGGTCGTCGGCGCCCTGGAGGTCGCCAAGCGGCTCGGCCCGGACGACGTCGTGGTGGTGCTGCTGCCCGACAGCGGCCGCGGCTACCTTAGTAAAATTTTCAACGACGAGTGGATGGCCGACTACGGCTTCCTGGAGGACACCAGCTCCTCCCCGCAGGTCAGCGCGGTGCTGAACTTCAAGGAGGGCCCGCTGCCCTCCCTCGTGCACATGCACCCGGACGAGACGGTCGGCCAGGCGATCGACGTCCTGCGCGAGTACGGCGTCTCCCAGATGCCGATCGTGAAGCCGGGCGCCGGACACCCCGACGTGATGGCCGCCGAGGTCATCGGCTCCGTCGTCGAGCGGCAGCTGCTGGACGCCCTGTTCACCCAGCGCGCCTCGCTCAGCGACCCGCTGGAGAAGCACATGTCGGCCCCGCTGCCGCAGGTCGGCTCGGGCGAGCCGGTCGAGGACCTGATGGCCGCGCTCAGCGGTGCCGATGGTGCGGACGCGGCGATCGTGCTGGTCGAGGGCAAGCCGAAGGGCGTCGTGAGCAGGCAGGACGTGCTGGCATTCCTCGCGAAGGACGCCGGGTCCGCGAAGGTCTGACCCGATTCGGAGTCGGTCGGGGTCGGCCGGGGCCGGTCGGGGCCGGGGCTTCGCGAAAACGGTACGAGCGCGTCACGTCCGCGCAGCACCCGCTTAACACGGCTCCGGCACATTGGTGGGTGTCGGCAGGGAAACCCGCCGGCACCCAGAACGGCGACACCGGACTACGGAGCGGCTCCCGGACCTCCACCGTCGCCCGGACGCGGGCATCCGGCCCTGACCCGGACCGCGTCCTTCGCGGGGACCGCCGTCGTCCCGCCCCCCGGGCCACCGGGGGTGCGGCGGCCCCCGCGACATACCTCAGGGGTACGCCCCTGGACGCGCGGCCGGACCCCCCGTGGGCCCGGCCGCGCGGTCGTTCCCCGGCTGCTGTGACCGGCAGTCAGTCGCTCTGCCACTCCGAGGCCGAAGCGGGACCGGCGCGCCGCTCTTGCCCCCGCTGCCGGAACGGGCCCCCGCCGCGCGCCGCGTGAGCCATGTTCACCCCGACGATCCCCATCCAGGCCACCACCAGCCCCTCGATGCCCGCGTTGACGACCCCGATTGCGGAGAGCGGGACGGCCAGCACGAGCGAGACGACCCCGACCCCGAACCGCTCCCCGAAGCCGGAGGGCGCCCCCGAGGCGGACGGCGGCCGCAGGGATCGGGGGTCCCGGGCGGCCGTCACCTGCTGCTCGGCCAGGTGGCGCCGGACCTGGCGGTCCAGGGTGGTGTCCAGGCGCTGCTCGACCCTCTCCAGGAACGAGTCGACGAGCGCGGACTCGTACTCCGGACCCAGCTCGCGGCGCGCCTGGAGGGTGGCGGCGAGCTCCTTCTCGATCTCGTGGTCACGGGCTTCCATACCCGTTACGTTACGAGCGCGGGCGGGCCCGGGCACGGGGGCTAGCCCCCCTATTTCCGGGCCAGGAGGCCACCCGCCCGCCCGCTTCCCGCCCCTGCATATGGACATGCAGGAGCCTTCCTGGCTGAATGGATCTGTCGGCGCCGACCGTGGCGCGACGCCGATCGCGGCGCGAAGATCGTGGCGCGACGGATCCAGCGAGGATCCAGCGAGGGGACAGCATGAGTGGGAGCAGCCCCGCTGCGCGGTTGCAGCAGCTCTTCGAGGGGCACCGGCTCACGCCCACCCAGCGGCGCATCGCGCACTGCATGGTCCGCCGGGCGGCCGACGCGCCGTTCCTGTCCAGCGTCGAGCTGGCCGAGCTCGCCGGGGTCAGCCAGCCCTCCGTCACCCGGTTCGCCGTCGCCCTCGGCTTCGACGGCTACCCGGCGCTCCGCCGCCACCTCCGCGAGGTCGCGCCCGCCGACGCGGAGCAGGAGGACGCGGGGGAGACGTACAACGAGTACCAGCAGGCCGTCCGCGCCGAGATCGAGAACCTCCAGCACCTCTCGGACCTCCTCGCCGACCCCGGACCCGTGGAGCGGGCGGGCCGGCTGCTGGCCGGGTCCCGGCCGCTGCCCGTGCTGGGGCTGCGCGCGGCCTCCTCGCAGGCGCGCGGGTTCGGCTACTTCGCCGCCAAGGTGCACCCCGACGTCCGCGTCCTCGACGAGGGCGGCTCCATGCTCCTGGACCGGATCGACTCCGCCCGCCGGGCCGGTGCCACCGCCTTGATGTGCTTCGCGCTGCCGCGCCACCCCAGGGAGTGCGTGGAGGCGCTGGCGTATGCCGGGGAGCAGGGGCTCACCGTCGTGACGGTCGCGGATTCCGCCTTCGCGCCGGTCGCCAAGCACAGCGACCTGCTCCTCCCGGCGGCCATCGGCTCGGGGCTCTCTTTCGACACGGTCTGCGCGCCGATGCTGCTGGGGCGGGTGCTCCTGGAGGCGATGTGCGACGAACTGCCCGACGCCCAGGCGCGGCTGGAGGAGTTCGACGTACGGGCGGCCGCTCGGGGCCTTTTCGTGGGGTGAGGCCTGCCGGCGAGGCCCCCGCGCCCACCGATTCCGCGGATTCTCAGGCACCCCTCATCTGCGGCCGCTAATCTCCGCGCGCAGAACGACCGGAGCGACCGGAGCGACCGGAGCGACCGGCACAGGGACCGGCGGGCGCAGGGTGAGCGAGAGGGGTGCGGACGTGGGGCGCGGAGGACAGTCGCTGGCGAGAGTGGCCGTGATCGTACGGGCCGGGGCCGCCCCGTTGTGGTGGGCCGGGCTGGTGGCCGCCGCCGCGGGAGCGTTCGTACCGGGGCTGACGGGACGCCGGATCGGGCTGCTGACGGGGGCGGCGCTCTTCATCGTGACCGCGGCCGTCGTGCTCCTGGCGCGCGGCGGGCGGTACGCGGAGCTGGCGCGGGGCGCCGCCCGGGCGGGGCGCGGCGACTTCCTCCAGGACCGGGCCGTGACCGTACGGGTGTGGCGGCGCGGGCACCGGTGGCGGCTGCTGGGCGCGTTCGTGGTGGCGGCGGCGTCCTCGTTCGCGCTGCCGGGCGCCGGTGGGCTGGTGCTCGCGGGCGCGGGGGCCGGTCTCTGGGCCAAGGCGGTGCGGATCGGGCAGCGGGAGCGCCGGGACGACGTCCTGTACTGGGTGCGCACCGACTGGGCGGGGCGCGGCAGTCCGGTCGCGCAGCGGGTGCAGGGGCACCGCACGACGGGGCCGGTGGCGGGGGACGCCGCGCCGGGCGGGGCGCGGCGTCGCCGCCGGTGAGGTCGGACCTTTGCGGCGTCGCCGCACGTGAGGTCGGACCTTTGCGGCGGCGTCGCCAGCGGTGAGGTCAGACCTTTCTGCGCTGAGACCTCACCGCGAGAGGTCAGACCTTTGCGCGCTGGACCTCGCCCGCGAGTGGTCCGACCTTTCAGGCCTCAGACCTCCAGCTCGGCCTCGATCCTCTTCAGCTGGTGGCGGGCCATCGCCAGGTTCGCGCGGCTCGCGTCCAGCACCAGGTAGAGGAAGAGGCCGTTGCTGCCCCGGGTCTTGAGCAGCCGGATCAGGTGGTACTGGGTGCCCAGGGTGATGAGGATGTCCTCGATCTCCTCCTTGATCCCCAGGTGCTCCATGGTGCGGAGCTTGGCGCGGATCACGTCGGTGTTGCCCGCGGCCGCGACCTCCAGGTTGAAGTCCTTGCCGCCGCCGAGCGTGCCCAGGGCCATCCCGCTCGTGTAGTCGACGAGGGCGACACCCGTGGTGCCCTCGATCGAGCTCATCGCTTCCTTCAGTGACGCTTCGGTGTTCGCCATGGAGGCTCGTTTCCTTTCCGTGGCCGGTCGCGCTGACCGGGTCCGTTTTCGCGTGGGTGGCATAGGTGTGGTGGGTGGTTGTGGCGCGTGTGGGGGAGGGGGAGGCGCGGCTACGTGGGGCGCTGCGGGAGCGTGCGGTGGGGGGCGCCGCGCGAGGGAGCGGTACGGGGCATGGGGGGCGTGCGCTCGGCGCGTTCCAGGGCGGTGTCGACGAGTTCGCCGATCCGGGCGCCCGCCCGGCGGCCCTCCAGATGGAGCCGGCCGACGTTGATGCGGTCCTCGGCCAGCAGGGTCAGGACGGCGGAGGAGCCGGCGGCGTACGTGGCGATGTAGCCGCTCTCGCCGCGGACCAGGAGCTCCCGGAAGCCGCCGCGGCCGGTGGCCTCCGTCATCCGGATCGAGACGCCGAGCGCGGCGGCGGTGAGGGCGGCGACGCCCTCGGCCTCGATGCCCGGGGTGTCGTGGGCCAGGACCAGTCCGTCGGTGGAGGCGGCCAGCGCCCCGGCGAGGAGGGGGACCCTGGCCCGTAACCGCTGGAGCTCGTCGAGGACACCGCGCGTCTCGGCCTCGGGAACCATCAGCTGTCTCCTCCCGGCACGCTGTCTGAGCGCGCGTATCACAGGGCCTCCAATGCGTCTCGGAGCCGGCGCAGCAGGGCGATATCGGGGTCGGCGGTCACCTCGGGAAGCGTGATCCGGCCGGGTGCCGAGGCGGTGGCGGGCAGAGGCTGCGCGCGGACCGCCTCGACCTGGCCGGCCGCGGCGAGCCGCCGCAGGTCGACCAGGATGTGGAACGCCGAACGGCCCAGGGCCAGGGCGATGTCGGAGGCCGTACGCACGCCGTCGGCCAACTCCAGGACGGCGCGCTGACGGGTGGGTACGGGGCTGTCGCCCGGGTGGGCCGCCGCCCGGAGCACCGGGGCGCTGTCGCAGGCGGCATCGGGCCAGATCCGGTCCAGCAGCTCCCGTCGGCGCAGCGTCTCGCGCTGGACGGCGGCCACCGGGACCGGCCGCACCGGGCCGATCCAGTGGGACACCCCGTAACGGAAGCGGGCGGGCGTCCCGGTCGGGGCGAGGGCGAAGAACGCGGCGTCGTACAGCGCGCCCAGGTGGCACAGCTCCAGCGCGCCGCCCGGCACATGGCCGCTGTCCACGAGGTAGCGGCCGACCCGCTGCCCGGCCCCGGCCTGCGTCACGGCGTCCCACCAGCCCTCGTGCCGCAGCGTGCCGCCGGTGGTGAGGAGGACGTCGATGCCGGGAGTGGCGGGGCTTTCGGCGTGCACCACCTGGCCGTCGGCGAGGTAGAGCGTGCCGCGGTCGCGCATCAGGGCACCGGTGGCGCGTTCGGCGGCGAGGCGCTGGAGCATCGGGGAGAGGACCGGGAGCCGGTCCGTCTCCGGGGCGCCGGGGTCGGCGGCTATCGCGCTCATGCCAGTACCAGCCGCTCGGCCAGCTCGCCCAGCCGTAACCGGGCCATCGCGAGGTTGCCCTCGGAGCGGCTCAGCCAGAGGTGGAGGAAGACGCTGCTGTCGAAAGCCGTCTCGACGAAGCGGAGCATGTGGTAACCGTCTTGTGTGGTGACGATGACGTCCTCGACGGAGGTGCTCGGCGCTTCCCCGGAGCGGTCGCCTCCGCCCCCTGGAGCCAGGTGGGCGAAGGCGGGCTGTTCGGCGGTCATCCTGGCGACCTCCGCGGTCTCGGCCGCCGTCGCCTCGTGGTCGCCGTTGGGGGACTCGCCGATGGTGCCGAGCGCGAGGCCGCTCGTCCAGTCGACCACCGAGGCGCCCCGGGCGCCGGGCAGCCTCATGACTTCGAGCAGGCACTCGTCGATTCCGGGCACGCGGATTCCCCTCCCGACGCGGCGTACGGCTGTGACCCAGAGGCTACGCAACGTACTCACGGCAGGTGGACGTTCTGGCATTTTCCTTTGGTACATGCGCCCCAGGGCGTAAAGGAGCGGCTGAAATGTGTTGGCCGGGAACGGGGGTGACGTGTCGTCAGCCCGCCGCCCGGTCGGACTTCTCGCGGGCCGTCATCACCGCCTTGTTCACCGCCCAGAGCCCGATGCCGATCAGCAGCAGGATCCCGGCCCGTACGTAGACGTCGGCGCCCCGGTCGGCGAGCGGGCTCGCCAGGACCAGCGAGGTGATCGCGCCGAGCACCGGCAGGGCGGTCGGCGTACGGAAGTGGCGGTGCTCGACCCGGTCCTTGCGCAGCACCAGTACGGCGATGTTGACCACGCCGAAGACGCAGAGCAGCAGGAACGAGGTGGTGTCGCCGAGCCCTTCGATCTCGCCGGTCGAGACCAGGCCGATCGCCAGGACGGAGACGAAGACGATGCCGACCCAGGGGGTGCGCCGGCCCGCCAGCACCTTGCCCATCGTGGGCGGGAGGATGCGTTCGTTGGCCATGCCGTAGCAGAGCCGCGAGGCCATCATGAGGTTGATCAGCGCCGAATTGGTGACCGCGAACAGGGCGATCAGCGCGAAGAGTTTCGGCGGAAAATCGACGCCGCCCGCCTTCACCACTTCCAGCAGCGGGCCGCTGGAGTCGGACAGGGTGCGGGAGTCGACCAGCAGCGAGGAGACCAGCGCGACCAGGATGTAGATCGTGCCGGTGACGGCCACGCCGATGAAGATGGCGCGCGGGAAGTTGCGGGCCGGGTCCTTGGTCTCCTCGGCCATGTTGACGGAATCTTCAAAGCCCACGAAGGCGAAGAAGCCGAGCGCGGTGGCGCCGAGCACCCCGGTGATCAGGGCGTATCCGGTGCCTCCGGCCTCGATCTGGGTCAGCCGGGAGGGCTCGCCGTCGCCGCTGAACACCGCGTACGCGCCGATCGCCAGGATCACCGCGAGGCCGCTGACCTCCACCAGGGTCAGGACGACGTTCGCCTTCACCGACTCGGAGACCCCGCGCAGGTTGATCGCGGCCAGCGCGAGGATGAACAGGATCGCGATGAGCGTCGGCGGCACCGCGTCGGTGAATTCCCCCAGGTAGTCGCCGCTGAACGCCCGGGCCGCCGCGCTCGCCGAGGAGAGCCCGGAGCACATGACCATGAAGGCGACGATGAAGGTCAGGAAGGGGATCCTGAACGCCTTCTGGGTGTAGAGCGCGGCCCCGGCCGCCTTCGGGTACTTGCCGACGAGCTCCACGTACGAGGCCGCCGTCAGCAGCGCCACGACGAACCCGATCGCGAACGGCAGCCAGAGCGCGCCGCCCACCTTGCCCGCCACGTCGCCGGTGGTGGCGTAGATGCCGGTGCCGAGGATGTCGCCGATGACGAAGAGGATCAGCAGCTTCGGGCCGAGCGCCCGCTTGAGCGGTGGCGACGCCTCGACGGGTGCGGGTGTGCCGGGCGTGCCGGGTGTGCCGGCGGGCGTGCCTGGTGTGTCTGGTGTGCCGGGCGTGCTCATCGGTGCCTCCGGTGCCCTCGGGTCGGGGATGGAACACCTCTTCCCGGACGCGACGCCAACCGCACCTGTTGACTACGACTATTCAGCGCCTCAGGATGTGAATAGAAGTTCACCGTCCCGAGGAGGCACCGCCATGTCAGGACCCCGCCCCGTACGAGCGCCGCGCGGCAGCGCCCTCAGCACCCTGGGATGGCAGCAGGAAGCCGCCCTGCGCATGCTCCAGAACAACCTGGACCCCGAGGTCGCCGAGCACCCCGACAAGCTCGTCGTCTACGGCGGCACCGGCAAGGCGGCCCGCGACTGGCGCTCGTTCGACGCGATGGTCCGGACCCTCCAGACGCTCAAGCAGGACGAGACGATGCTCGTCCAGTCCGGGCGCCCGGTCGGCGTCATGCAGACCCACGAGTGGGCGCCGCGCGTCCTGATCGCCAACTCCAACCTGGTCGGCGACTGGGCCAACTGGGAGGAGTTCCGCCGTCTGGAGGCGCTCGGCCTGACCATGTACGGCCAGATGACCGCCGGGTCCTGGATCTACATCGGCACCCAGGGCATCCTCCAGGGCACCTACGAGACCTTCGCCGCCGTCGCCGCGAAGAAGTTCGGCGGGACCCTGGCCGGGACGATCACCCTGACCGCCGGGCTCGGCGGCATGGGCGGCGCCCAGCCGCTCGCCGTCACCATGAACGACGGCGTCGCCATCTGCATCGACGTCGACCCGCGCGCCATCGACCGCCGTATCGAGCACCGCTACCTGGACGTCAAGGCGGACAACCTGGAGCACGCCCTCCAGCTCGCCGTCGAGGCCCGCGACGCCCGCCGCCCGCTCTCCATCGGCCTCCTCGGCAACGCGGCCGAGCTGCTGCCCCGGATGCTCGCCGAGGGCGCGCCCATCGACATCGTCACCGACCAGACCAGCGCCCACGACCCGCTGGCCTACCTCCCGCTCGGCGTCGACTTCGACGACATGGCCACCCTCGCCGCCGAGAAGCCCGCCGACTTCACCCAGCGCGCCCGCGAGTCGATGGCCCGCCACGTCGAGGCCATGGTCGGCTTCATGGACGCCGGGGCCGAGGTCTTCGATTACGGCAACTCCATCCGCGGCGAGGCCCAGCTCGCCGGGTACGACCGCGCCTTCGACTTCCCCGGCTTCGTCCCCGCCTACATCCGCCCCCTCTTCTGCGAGGGCAAGGGCCCCTTCCGCTGGGCCGCCCTGTCCGGCGAGGCCTCCGACATCCACAAGACCGACCGGGCGATGCTGGAGCTCTTCCCGGAGAACGAGTCCCTGCACCGCTGGATCAAGATGGCCGGCGAGCGCGTCCACTTCCAGGGCCTGCCCGCCCGCATCTGCTGGCTCGGCTACGGCGAGCGCGACAAGGCCGGTGAGCGCTTCAACGACATGGTCGCGAGCGGCGAACTGGCCGCCCCGCTGGCCATCGGCCGCGACCACCTCGACTGCGGCTCGGTCGCCTCCCCGTACCGCGAGACCGAGGCCATGCTCGACGGCTCCGACGCCATCGCCGACTGGCCGCTCCTCAACGCCATGGTCAACGTCGCCTCCGGCGCCTCCTGGGTCTCCCTCCACCACGGCGGCGGTGTCGGCATGGGCCGCTCCATCCACGCGGGCCAGGTCACCGTCGCCGACGGCACGAAGCTCGCGGGCGAGAAGATCCGCCGCGTCCTGACGAACGACCCCGGCATGGGCATCATCCGCCACGTCGACGCCGGATACGACATCGCGGAGTCCGTCGCCGAGGACAAGGGCGTACGTGTCCCGATGGCGGAGGGCAACTGATGCCCACGGGCACGACGCCGAACGGCACCACACCGGACGACGGCACCACACCCGACGGCACCACACCCGACGGCACCACGCCGGACGGCACGA
The DNA here is from genome assembly GCF_042718795.1 of Streptomyces cyaneofuscatus. GTDB lineage: Bacteria > Actinomycetota > Actinomycetes > Streptomycetales > Streptomycetaceae > Streptomyces > Streptomyces cyaneofuscatus_A. The sequence goes on along the minus strand of NZ_JBHXOX010000017.1, from coordinate 67,132 downwards.
CGGAGAGCACGTCCGGCGCCCCGTGGCGTGCGGGTGACTCCTTCCTCTCCATGTGGCGCGAGCTGGCCCCCGTCGGGCGCCACCCCGACAGCGGCGGCTACCGGCGTTACGCCTGGTCGGCCGCGGACCTCGACTGCCGGGCCTGGTTCCGTACGCAGGCCGAGGCGCGCGGCCTCACCTACGAGGTCGACCGCAACGGCAACCAGTGGGCCTGGCTCGGCGACCCCCTGGCCGGCGGTGCCGTCGTCACCGGCTCGCACCTGGACTCCGTACCGGACGGTGGCGCTTTCGACGGGCCGCTGGGTGTGGTCTCCTCCTTCGCCGCGCTCGACGAACTCCGCTCCCGGGGCGTGGCGTTCACCCGCCCCCTCGCCATCACCAACTTCGGTGACGAGGAGGGCGCCCGCTTCGGCCTCGCCTGTGTCGGGTCCCGGCTCGCCGCCGGGCAGCTCACCGTCGCCGACGCCCACCGCCTCCGGGACGCGGACGGGACCACCCTGCCCGCCGCCATGGAGTCGGCCGGATACGACCCCGACACCATCGGGCCCGACCCCGAACGGCTCGCCCGGATCGGCGCGTTCGTCGAACTCCACGTCGAGCAGGGCCGCGCCCTCGACCTGACCGGCGACCCCGTCGGCATCGCCTCCGCCATCTGGCCGCACGGCCGCTGGCGGTTCGACTTCCGGGGCGAGGCCAACCACGCGGGCACCACCCGCCTGGCCGACCGCCGCGACCCGATGCTCGCGTACGCCGAGACCGTGCTCGCCGCCCGTCGCGAGGCCGAACTCACCGGCGCCCTCGCCACCTTCGGCAAGATCACGGTCGAGCCCAACGGCGTCAACGCCATCCCCTCCCTCGTCCGTGGCTGGCTCGACTCCCGCGCCGCCGACCAGGCCACCCTGGACGCCGTCGTCACCGGCATCGAGCGCGCCGCCCGGGAGTACGCCGACCGGGCCGGGATCGACCTCGCCGTCGTACGGGAGTCGTTCACGCCCGTCGTCGAGTTCGAGCACGCCCTGCGTGACGAGCTGGCCAAGATCCTGGAGGGGAGCGGCGACACGGGGCGCCCGGTCCCCGTCCTCGGCACCGGCGCGGGCCACGATGCGGGTATTTTGTCCGCTTCGGTGCCCACCGCCATGCTCTTCGTACGGAACCCCACCGGCATCTCGCACTCTCCGGCCGAGCACGCCGCCGAGGACGACTGCACGGCCGGGGTCCGGGCACTCGCCGACGTACTGGAAGGTCTCGCGTGCAGCTGACGAACCGGACCGCTGAGACGGCACGGGCCGCTGAGACGGCACGGGCCGCTGAGACGGCACGGGCCGCTGAGACGGCACGGGCCGCAGAGACAGGGGCACGGGCCGCAGAGACAGGGGCACGGGCCGCAGAGACAGGGGCACGGGCCGCAGAGACAGGGGCACGGGCCGCGGAGACAGGACGGACCGTGGAGACTCCAGAGGCCGCGGTGTCGCCACAGGCCCCGGTGACGACCGGGACGGCGGGGGAGACGACCAGGACGGCCGGCGGGCCCGTCACCGCCACGTACTGGATGGACCACGCCTGGCTCGGGACCCATGTGGAGCCCGATGTCGTGGTCGAGGTCGCGGGCGGCCGCATCGCCGGAGTGAGGACCGGCGTGCGGACGCCCCCGGCCGGCGCCACCGTGCTGCGCGGCCTGACCCTCCCCGGCCTGGCCAACGCCCACTCCCACGCCTTCCACCGGGCCCTGCGCGCCACCGTCCAGGTGGGCTCCGGCACCTTCTGGACCTGGCGCGAGCTGATGTACCAGGTGGCCTCCCGGCTCACCCCGGACAGCTACTTCGACCTGGCCCGCGCCACGTACGCCGAAATGGCCCTGGCGGGCATCACCTCCGTCGGCGAGTTCCACTATCTGCACCACGCGCCCGGCGGCACGCCCTACGCCAACCCCAACGCCATGGGCGAGGCGCTGATCGCGGCGGCGGCCGAGGCGGGCATCCGGATCACCCTGCTGGACACGGCCTACCTCGCCGCCGGTTTCGGTGAGCCGCCCAACCGGCACCAGTCGCGCTTCTCCGACACCACCGCCGAAGCCTGGGCCGAACGCGCCTCCCTCCTCAAGGGCGACGACCACACCCTGATCGGCGCGGCCATCCACTCCGTCCGCGCGGTCCCGGCCGGCCAACTGGCCATCGTCGCCGCCTGGGCCGAGGAGCGGAACGCCCCCCTCCATGTCCACCTCTCCGAGCAGACGGCGGAGAACGACGCCTGCCGGGCCGCCCACGGCCGCACCCCCACCCGGCTCCTGGCCGACCACGGGGTCCTCGGCCCGCGCACCACCGGCATCCACAACACGCATCTGACGGACGAGGACATCGCGCTGCTCGGCTCCTCCGCCACCGGCACCTGCATGTGCCCCACGACGGAACGCGACCTCGCCGACGGCATCGGCCCCGCCGTCGCCCTCCAGAAGGCGGGCTCGCCGCTCTCGCTGGGCAGCGACAGCCACGCCGTCATCGACCTCTTCGAAGAGGCGCGGGCGATGGAGCTGAACGAGCGGCTGCGTACCCACGTCCGGGGCCACTGGACGGCCGCCGCCCTGCTGCGGGCCGCCTCCGCCGACGGGCACGCCGCACTCGGCCGCCCCGACGCGGGCGTCCTGGAACCGGGCGCCCCCGCCGACCTGACGACGATCGCCCTGGACTCCGTCAGAACAGCGGGACCGGTGCCCCGACTGGCAGCGGAGACCGCCGTATTCGCCGCCTCCGCCGCTGATGTGCGGCACACGGTCGTGGCAGGGCGTCACATCGTGCGCGACGGCCGCCACGCACTGATCGAGGACGTGCCCGGAGCGCTCGCGACGGCTGTGGCAGCCCTGCACCACTGACCGCCGGCCCGCCCGGACGCGTAAGACCTCCGCACCGCCCGGAACGCAAGGAGAACACTCTCCAGATGACGACCACCGCCGTCACCCACATCGCCAGCCTGGTCACCAATGACCCCTCCCTCGGCAACGGGACCCCCCTGGGCCTGATCCAGGACGCGGCCGTCGTCATCGAGGGCGACCGCATCGTCTGGACCGGTGAATCAAGCAAAGCACCCGCCACTGACAACGTCCTCGACGCGGCGGGCCGGGCCATGATCCCCGGCTTCGTCGACTCCCACTCGCACCTCGTCTTCGCGGGCGACCGCACCCAGGAGTTCAACGCCCGGATGTCCGGGCAGCCCTACACCGCCGGCGGCATCCGCACCACCGTCGCCGCCACCCGCCAGGCCTCCGACGAGCAGCTCTCCGACAACGTCGCCCGCTACCTCGCCGAGGCCCTGCGCCAGGGCACCACCACCCTGGAGACCAAGTCCGGCTACGGCCTCACCGTCGAGGACGAGGCCCGTGCCCTGCGCATCGCCTCCCGCCACACCGACGAGGTCACCTACCTCGGCGCCCACGTCGTCTCCCCGGACTACGCCGACGACCCGGCCGGATACGTCGACCTGGTCACCGGCCCCATGCTGGACGCCTGCGCCCCGCACGCCCGCTGGATCGACGTCTTCTGCGAGCGCGGCGCCTTCGACGGCGACCAGGCCCGCGCCATCCTCACGGCGGGCCGTGCCAAGGGCCTGCACCCCCGCATCCACGCCAACCAACTGACGTACGGCCCCGGCGTCCAGCTCGCCGTGGAGCTCGACGCCGCGTCCGCCGACCACTGCACCCACCTCACCGACGCGGACGTGGACGCGCTGGGCCAGGGCGACACGGTCGCCACGCTGCTCCCCGGCGCCGAGTTCTCCACCCGCGCCACCTGGCCCGACGCCCGCCGCCTGCTGGACGCGGGGGCCACCGTCGCGCTCTCCACGGACTGCAACCCCGGCTCGTCGTTCACCTCGTCCATGCCGTTCTGCGTCGCCCTGGCCGTACGCGACATGGGGATGACCCCCGACGAGGCGATCTGGTCCGCCACCGCGGGCGGCGCCGCCGCCCTGCGCCGCACCGACATCGGCCGGATCACCCCGGGCGCCCGCGCCGACCTGGTCCTCCTGGACGCCCCGAGCCACGTCCACCTCGCCTACCGCCCGGGCGTGCCGCTGGTCAGCGCGGTGTGGCGGGACGGGGAGCGGGTGGAGTAGCCGCCAGGAGCCCGGCACACGGAAGGGCCCGCCCCGGCCTCCGGGGCGGGCCCTTCCGTAAGCGTGCGAGCCGCTACTCCTCCAGGGTCAGCCCCTTGCGGAGCTTGACCAGCGTGCGGGAGAGCAGCCGGGACACGTGCATCTGCGAGATGCCCAGCTCCTCCCCGATCTCCGACTGCGTCATGTTGCTGACGAAGCGGAGCGAGAGGATCATGCGGTCCCGCGAGGGCAGCGCGGCGATCAGCGGCTTCAGGGACTCCACGTACTCGATGCCTTCGAGCCCGTGGTCCTCGTAGCCGAGGCGGTCCGCGAGGGCGCCCTCGCTGTCGTCCTCCTCGGGCTTGGCGTCCAGTGAGCTCGCGGTGTACGCGTTGCTCGCGGACATGCCCTCGACGACCTCCTCCGGCGTGATGCCGAGGCGCTCGGACAGCTCCGCCACGGTGGGCGCGCGGTCCAGTTGCTGGGAGAGCTCGTCCCCCGCCTTGGCCAGGTCGAGCCGGAGCTCCTGGAGCCGGCGCGGGACGCGCACGGACCAACTGGTGTCGCGGAAGAACCGCTTGATCTCACCGACGATGGTCGGCATCGCGAACGTCGGGAACTCGACACCGCGGCTCAGCTCGAACCGGTCGATCGCCTTGATCAGGCCGATGGTGCCGACCTGGACGATGTCCTCCATCGGCTCACTGCGCGAGCGGAACCGGGAGGCGGCGAACTTGACGAGCGCGAGGTTGAGCTCGACGAGGGTGTTGCGGACGTACGCGTACTCGTGCGTGCCTTCTTCGAGGGACTCGAGGCGCTCGAAGAGCGTCTTCGACAGGGCCCTGGCGTCCAGAGCCCCTACCTCGGCGTAGGGCGGGATCTCGGGAAGTCCTTCGAGCCCCGTGAAGATCCCCGTGACGCCCTCAAGCCCCTCGCCGGAAGAGTCACCGGAAGAGTCAGGGGTGGTGCTGGTGGTGCCGGTGGTGCTGGTGCGCGGGCCCGGAACGGCGCTCGCGGCGGGGGAGTCGGAATTGGTCGGTCCCTGAGGACATGCCGACGACGCGTGGGGGGTACGCGCTTCGTCGAGCCGGGGTGACATGGTTCTCCTCCATCGTTCTCGGCATATGGCTGCCGATGCCCATACGTGTTCCTGCGGTGAAGCGGCGCCTCCAAAGCCGGTCGTGTTTCAGGTGTCCCTCTACCCTTACCCGGTTCCTGCCAGCAGTTACAAGCTCCAATTGACCGTATATGTCCGGTTTGTTGAGGTCTCCGACTACCGCGTGGCGAACGAAACGCGTACTGTTTCAGGCACGTCGGCGGCAGCTCTGCATACAGCCGCACAGGCAGTGACGCGCACAGTGACGGACGGCGAAGAGGTACTGGGCATGGACCGCGGGACGGTCGGCAGTGCGAACCGGGGTCGACTTCAGGTCGAGGCCCGGACCGAGGGGTGCAGCGAGGTCGTGACTCCGGTGGGTGAGCTCGATCACCACACCGCCGATCTCCTGCGGGAGCCTCTGGAGAGCGCGGTCGAGCAGGGGCGGTCACGCCTGGTGGTCGACTGCTCACGCCTCGACTTCTGCGACTCCACCGGGCTGAACGTGCTGCTCGGTGCCCGCCTCAAGGCGGAGGCGGTCGGAGGAGCGGTTCACCTGGCCGGAATGCAACCGGTCGTGGCAAGAGTCTTCGAGATCACCGGCGCCGAGGCGGTCTTCACCGTCCACGCCACGCTCGCGGAGGCCCTGGAGACCTAGATCGGGTGCGGCGCGCTCGCGCGTCGTCCCTGATGACGGCCGTGTTACGCGATCGACAGCCCGAAGGGGGTGTCGTAGCGGTCCGGCCGGGCAGGAGACACCCCGTCGGTATCCCGCAAAGATCCGGCACATTCGGTAACTGACCATTTCTGTTCGATGGCGACATGGCGACATGGCGAATCGGTGAGGTGAAGCGCTGATGAGCACCACCCGGCAGCATCCGCCGGGCGACCTCGGTCGCGAGCCGGAAGAAGCGGGCGCAGCCTCGCCCGTTCCGGCCGAGCGGCAGTGGCGCACGCTCTCACTCGGGCAGGCCAGCGGCATTGTGCCGATGGCCCGTGATTTCGCCCGGCAGGCCCTGCACGACTGGGGGTGGCTTCCGGCGTCCAGCGCGGACCGCCGGGCCGCGGCCGAGGACGTCCTGCTGGTCGTCTCCGAGCTCGTGACCAACGCGTGCCTGCACGCCGAGGGCCCCGAAGAGCTCCGGATCGGCCGCACGCCCAAGGCGTTGCGCGTCGAGGTCGTGGACCGGGGGGCCGGCCAGCCCGCCCCCCGTACGCCGCACCGCGCCGGCCGCCCTGGCGGACACGGCATGTTCATCGTGCAGCGCCTCTGCCTGGACTGGGGCGTGCAGCGTACGCCGGAGACGCCGGGCAAGACCGTCTGGGCGGAGCTCGCCGCTCCCGCGTGACAGCGAGAGGCATTCAAGAGGCATTTCCGTACACCGAAGAGCGCGCCGGATCCGGCGCGCTCTTTCTCTTCCCTCCATCAGGCCCCGGGCGTACCTTGAGCGCCCAATCTGATGTGTCGTCAGCAACTGGCGCCCGTACGGATCGTGGCGCGCGGCGACGTCCGGCATGAGGGGAACACGAGGTGTCGAACCAGAAGCGGACAGCTCTCGCGCTGACGGCCGCGCTCACGGTCGTGACGGCGGGCTCGGTGGTCCTGATGGCCGCGCCCGCCGCCCACGCCGAGGTCGTGGACGTCAACTACCAGTGTGAGACGCCCATCGGGCCCAAGGGGGCCGTCTCGCCCATAGACATCAAGAGCGTCAGAAGCGGCGGCGGCTACAAGCTCACCATGTCCTTCCAGAAGGGCGTCTCCTCCAGCCCGGTCGAGCTGGGCAAGGGGGCCATGAACCCGAGCGCCGTGATCGAGCTGGGTGGTGCGGAGACGGGGAAGGTCCAGGTTTCGGGGCCGGCGAACGCCGAGGCGATACCGGCCAACACCCCTATCAAGATCAGTGACTTGTCGGGGACGTACACCCCGAAGAAGAGCGGCAAGGTCACCTTCACCGCCGGGGTGCTCACCATCAAGGCGCTCGGTACGACGACGACCTGTACGCCGAAGAACAGTCCCGGGCCTTCGCTGGAACTCGATGTCGCAGGCGCCGGAGGCTCGACGGGCGGCTCCACGGGTGGTACGACGGGCGGCTCCACCGGCGGCAGTGGCTCCGGAGGCGGTGGCTCCACAGGAGGCAGTGCCTCCGGCGGCGGTGCCTCCGGTGGCGGCGAACTGCCGAAGACCGGCCCGCTCGACTCGGCGGCGGCGCTCGGCACCCTCGGCGGGACCGTGCTCCTGGCCGGCGCGGCCGGAGTGCTCTGGCTGACCCGGCGCGGACAGCGCCCCACGGGCTGAACGCCGGAACCGCCAGTGTGAGGGAGTCGTCCATGCCGTACGTACGCCGTCTGCTCGTCGCCTTGGTCCTGGCGCTGCTCCTGGCCCCTCCGGCGGCGGCCGACGAAGGCTCCGGCTGGACGGTCCGGCCCGAGGGCGGTGGGAGTGGCGGGCGGCCGTACGTCTATCTGGAGGGCACTCCCGCGACGGTGCTCCAGGACCGGATCTCGGTGACCAACCCCGCCCGCGCCCCGCTGACCGTACGGCTGCGGGGCGACGGCCGGGCCGGTCCGTGGCTTCGGTTCGCGGCGGAGACGGTCACCGTGCCGGCCCGGACCCGCGCCGACGTGCCGTTCGCGCTCGCGGTGCCGGTCAACGCGACGCCGGGAGGCCTCGCGGGAGAGATCGTGGCGGTGGCGGGCGGGGGCGAGGAGAAGCGCGTACCGGTACGGGTGCGGGTCGGCGGCCCCACCCTGGCGGCGCTCACCGTGGAGGACGTCGAGGTGGCGGGCCGGACCGTCCGGTACGCCCTGGTCAACCGGGGCAACGTACCTCTGCGGCCGCGGCTCGCCGTGCGCGCGGACGGCGTCTTCGGCGCGCTGCTGGACCGCCCGGCCCGGCCGCTGGACCTTGAGCTGGCCCCCGGCCGCCGGGTGGAGCTCACCGAACCCTGGGCTGACGCACCTGAGTTGGACTCCGTCACCGTACGGCTGCGGGTCGCCGCGGAAGGTGGGGCGCGGGATGAGGCGGCTGCCTCGGCGGCGTACGTCCCGGTGGCGCCGGTCGTCGGGGGCGGGCTGCTGGTGCTCGGCGTGCTGGCGGTGCTCGGCACGGGCGCGTACCGGCGCCGCTCGCGCGGCAGGCCGCGAGAGGCCGAGGTGGACGACGAGCTGCAACCGGCCAAAGAGGCGCGGCCCTTGGCGAAGGCGGGAGCGTAATCGTGAGGCAGCACCCGGGCAGTGGAAGCCGCGTACCGACAACTCTCCTGCTCCTCCTGGCCGTTCTCCTGGCGCTCGTCGCTCCGACCGCACAGGCGGCCGATGGCGACGGGCCCTCCGTCACGCTCTCCAAGAAGGAGGCGGGCAAGGGCGGTGAGATCACCGTCAAGGGCGGCGGCTGGCGCCCCGAGGCGTTGCTGATGCTCCTGATCTGCGGCCGGTCCACCCCGGAGCGGGGCGTGATCGGTTCCACCAACTCCTGCGCCAACGCCGACGGCCGGGCCGTCACCACCGACAAGAAGGGCGCTTTCAGCAAGAAGTTGCCGGTGGCCGAGCCGCCTGCGCCCTGCCCCTGTGTGGTGCACGTGGCCACGGTGACCGGCGAACAAGCTTCGGTCGACGCGGTGTTCACGGTGGCGGGCCACCCCACGGCCCCGCTGCCGCCCCCGGCCGACGAGGGGAGGCTCGCGGTGCTGGCCACCGCCCGGCTGGAGGGCGAGAGTTCGCTGCTCACCTGGTTCGGCGCCCCGCCCGCCCGGCAGTTGGTCGTCACCGTCGGCAATCTGGGGTCCGCGCCCGTGGAGGACCCCGTCTTCGAGATCGGCACGGCGCACGGCGTCTACGCCCCGCAGTGGGAGGAACGCCCGTGGCGCGGCACGGTCGCGCCCGGCTCCAAGGCGCAGATCAAGCTGCCGGTCGAACTCTCCGCCGGCGCGCACGGCGACTACCAGGTCTCCCTGCGGTACGGGACGAGGGTGCTGGCCGAACAGCCGTGGGGGGTGAGCCGCCCGTGGGGCGTCACGCTCTTCTGGGTGCTGCTCTGCCTGGTCGTCCCGGCCGCCGTCTTCCGTATCGGCATGGCCGTCGTGGACAAGGTCCGCCCGCGCCCCGCCGGCCTGGTGGCCCGCCACGCCCACCGTACGCGTACGCCCGTCGCCCAGGCGCCTCCCGCCCAGGCGCCTCCCGCCCCGGCCGCGCTGCCGTGGTTCACCCCTGACTCCGCACCGCCTGACCTTCGGCGTTCCGCACCGCCGGAGAACCGACCCCCACCCACGACGAAGGGACAAGCGTGGACACGCAACGGAGGATGAGCGCGGTGGGAATCGCGCTGATGCTCGGCGGCGCGGGCATCGTGCTGGCCGCGAGCCCGGCCCAGGCCGCCGAGGTCAGTTACGCGACGGAGTGCGTTCCGCCGCCGATCTCGGGACTGCCCCCGGTCCAGGGCACCACGAAGGTGCTGCTGACCGCCCCGGCCGAGGCCAAGGTCGGCGACGAGATCGAGGTCGTCTGGAAGACGGTCGACGCCGCCTCCAAGAACCCGGACGTGCTGGACCTGGGCAAGGACACGGTGAAGCCGACCGGGACCATCACGCTGGGCGGTGCGGCGAGCGGCGAGCTGAAGCTGGAGGGTCCCCGGCAGAACCCGCCCATCCCCAAGAACAGCCCCATGCTGCTGCCCGACATGAAGGCCAAACTGAAGCTGGAGAAGGCCGGGGAGATCACGCTGACCCCGGGCGCGTACACGATCAACGTCTCGAAGCCGATCTCCACGGACACCAAGTGCGCGCCCAAGGAGGCGGTTCAGCCGGGCGCCACGATCAAGGTGACGGCGGCGGGCTCCAGCACGGGCGGCACCACGACATCGGGCGGCACCACGACCACCGGAGGCACGACGACCTCCGGCGGCAGCACCGGAACCACTACCTCCGGCGGAACCACGACCACCGGAGGCACCACGACCACCGGCGGCAGCACCGGAACCACCACCTCCGGCGGCGGAACCGGCGGAACCGGCGGAACTGGCGGCACCGGCGGCGAGACCGACTTCCCCGGCAAGGAGGTCTCCGTCGCCTACGCCTGCAAGACCCCCATCGGCGACAAGAACGCCACCTCCCCGGTCCGGATCAGTGCCAAGAAGAACGGCGGCGCGTACGACCTCACCGTCAAGTTCAGCAAGTCCGTCATGGACAGCCCCATCGACATCCCGGCCGACCAGGTCAAGCCGTCCATGGAGGTCGCGCTCGGCGGCGCCGACCAGGGCACGGTCACGGTCGAGGGGCCGCTGAACAAGGAGGTCATCAAGACCGGCGCCCCGATCGACATCCCGGACCTCACCGGCACGTACAAGCCCGGCGCGAGCGGGAAGTCCACGCTCAGCCCGGGCGTCCTGACGGTGATGGCCGCCGGTACGACGACGACCTGCACCCCGCCCGCCGACGTGGCGGTCTCCCTGGAGCTGGACACCTCCGCCCAGCCGGGCGGCGCGTCCGGAGGGACGGGCTCCACGGGCTCCGGCGGCGGCACCACGACCGCCTCCGGCGGAGCGGCGGCCTCCGGCGGCGGTACGGACTCGGGCGGCGGCCTCGCGGCCACCGGCGCCGAGGACGACGGCGCCCTGCGCGCGCTCGGCCTGGTCGCGGGTACGGCGATCCTGATCGGCGGCGCGGTCTTCACGTTCACGCCGTGGCGGCGGCTGCGCGGTACGCGCTGAACCACCCGCAGAACGCGGAGGGCCGCCGCACCGGAACACTCCGGTGCGGCGGCCCTCCGCATAGAGCTCGTACGACAGCTCGTACGACAGCTCGAACCAGCCCGTACTACATCTCGTACGACGTCAGCGGACGTCTCCCATGAGCCGCTTGACCTTGCCGCGGTACATGAAGATCGCGATACCGGCGACCACGGCGAGCGTCGCCTCCAGGGCTACCACCCCGGTGCCGTTCAGCCCCACACCGGCCAGCGAGAGCAGGCCCGTGGTGCAGTCACCGGCGGTGACGGCGAGGAACCAGACACCCATCATCTGGCTCGCGTACTTCGCCGGAGCCATCTTCGTCGTGACCGACAGGCCGACCGGCGAGAGCGTCAGCTCGGCGACGGTCTGGATGAAGTAGATCGCGACCAGCCACATCGCGGCGGCCTTGTGGCCGTCACCCGCGATGGTCAGCGGCATCAGGAAGACGAAGAACGAGGCACCGACGAGGACGAGACCGGAGCTGAACTTCACGATCGTGCTCGGCTCCTTGCCGCGGCGGTTCAGCGCCAGCCAGAAGGCGGCGAAGACCGGCGCGAGGGCCATGATGAGGACCGGGTTGACCGACTGGTACCAGGAGACCGGGAAGTCCCAGCCGAAGACGCTGTTGTCGGCCGAGGACTCGGCGAAGATCGCCAGCGTCGAGCCGCCCTGGTCGTAGATCATCCAGAAGATGGCGGCGGCCACGAAGAACCAGATGTAGCCGGACATCTTCGACTGCTCGGCGGCGCTGAGCTCCTTGTCGCGCTTGATGCGGACCAGGACCATCACCGGGATGACGAGACCGGCGATGGTGATCGGGACGAGCAGCCAGTTCAGCGTGTAGACGCCGGTGACGACCGTACCGATGTAGAAGACGGCCGCGACGCCGAGCCAGATCATCGACTTGCGCAGCGTCGAGGCGCGCTCGTCCTTGGAGAGCGGCTTCGGGACGATCAGGCTCTTCTCGTCCAGGTGCTTGGTGCCGAGCAGGAACTGGAGCACACCGAGGCCCATGCCGAGTGCGGCGAGGGCGAAGCCGAGGTGCCAGTTGACGTTCTCACCGACGGTGCCGATCACCAGGGGCGCGGCGAAGGCGCCCATGTTGATGCCCATGTAGAAGATGGTGAAGCCGCCGTCGCGGCGCGGGTCGTCCGGGCCGTCGTAGAGGTGGCCGACCATCGTCGAGATGTTGGACTTCAGCAGACCCGATCCGATGGCCACGAGGCCCAGGCCGGCGAAGAACGTGCCTTCCCAGGGCAGGGCCAGCACCAGGTGCCCGGCCATGATGACCCCGCCGGCGATGGCGACGGTCTTGCGCGGGCCCCAGACCCGGTCGCCGAACCAGCCGCCGGGCATGGCGAGCAGGTACACCAGCGACAGGTAGACGGAGTAGATCGCGGTCGCCGTGGCCGGGTTCATGTCGAGCCCGCCGGGCGCGATCAGGTAGAGCGGGAGCAGTGCCCTCATGCCGTAGTAGCTGAAGCGCTCCCACATCTCCGTCATGAAGAGTGTGGCCAGGCCGCGGGGGTGGCCGAAGAAGGTCTTCTCGCCGGAACTGGCCGAGTCCTTCGTCAGGCTGGACGCCATGGTCGATCCTTGCTGGTCGGGACGCGCTCGCCTCGTGAGCGGTGCGCGCCCGGTGGGGGGTAGCCGGCACCGGCGCGGCCGCACCCCATCCCCACGCCTGAGGGGGACTCGCCCCGGGGCCGGGCTCCGGTCGGAGCGTTCGGCGGCGGGGCGGGGAAGTACCGCGTCGGGATCCACACCCGGATCGCGTGCACTCGCTGGTTCACACGCTCCGGGCCCGGCTCACAGGTCATTCACTCAAAGCGGGCCGGCGCGAACCGGCCCAACACACACAAGAGACCCTTGGCGCTCATGGCGGCCCAAAGGTCGTTCTTTAGTGCAACAGGCGTCGGGACACCATACGACACGACACAGCGGCATATGGAAGGACTTGAGACATGGATCACAGGTAATCGTGGAACCAGGCTCCCATATTCAAAGGTCCATGTCCGGATCTCGACGGTAACCCGCAGGCGGCGTCGCGGGCCTCACCTCGCACGTCCCAGCCGGACTACCATCAGTCCATGACCCGTGTACTGCTCGCCGAGGACGACGCATCCATCTCGGAGCCACTGGCCCGCGCACTGCGTCGGGAGGGTTACGAGGTCGAAGTCCGCGAGGACGGCCCGACGGCGCTCGACGCCGGACTCCAGGGCGGCATCGACCTCGTGGTGCTCGATCTGGGGCTGCCCGGGATGGACGGCCTCGAAGTCGCCCGCCGCCTCCGTGCCGACGGCCACACCGTGCCGATCCTGGTGCTGACGGCCCGCGCCGACGAGGTCGACACGGTGGTCGGCCTGGACGCCGGCGCCGACGACTACGTCACCAAGCCCTTCCGCCTCGCCGAACTCCTCGCCCGGGTCCGCGCCCTGCTCCGCCGCGGCGCCTCCGAGCCCGCCGCGCAGCCCGCCACCCACGGCGTCCGGATCGACGTCGAGTCGCACCGGGCCTGGATGGGCGAGGAGGAACTCCAGCTCACCGCCAAGGAGTTCGACCTGCTCCGAGTCCTGGTCCGGGACGCCGGCCGGGTCGTCACCCGCGACCAGCTCATGCGCGAGGTCTGGGACACCACCTGGTGGTCCTCCACCAAGACGCTCGACATGCACATCTCCTGGCTCCGCAAGAAGCTCGGCGACGACGCGGCCAATCCCCGCTACATCGCCACGGTCCGGGGCGTCGGCTTCCGGTTCGAGAAGAGCTGACGTACGAAGCCCTCATGCGCCCTGAAGCAGGACAACGGAAGAACCGGCGGCCATGCGCCGCCGGCTGATCAACTCCACGCTCGCCGTGGTCCTCGTCGTCATCGCCGTCTTCGGCGTCTCCCTCGTCATCGTAGAGACGCGCACCATCAGCGCCAGCGCCCAGGAGAGCGTCGAATCCGAGGCGCTGCGGCTGATCAGCGTGGTCGACAGCCGGCTGCTGGGCGACGAGGTGATCAACTCCGGGGTGCTGTCCGAGCAGATCGACCCGTCCCGGTTCGCACTGATCGAGATCCCGGGCCGGGCCCCGATCGCCGTCGGCGAGCGGCCCACCGGCAGCGTCCTGCGCGCCACCGAGACCGGTGAGCAGGGCGAGAAGGTCACCGTCGAGGAGTCCCGCTCGGCCGTCACCCGCGAGGTCGGGCGCACGCTCCTGATCATCGGCGCGGTGGCGCTGCTCGCGATCATCTCGGCCGTGCTCCTCGCCGTACGCCAGGCCAACCGGCTCGCCTCCCCGCTCACCGACCTCGCCGAGACCGCCGAACGCCTCGGCTCCGGCGACCCCCGCCCGCGCCACAAGCGGTACGGGGTGCCCGAGCTGGACCGGGTCGCCGACGTCCTGGACGCCTCCGCCGAGCGGATCGCCCGGATGCTGACCGCCGAACGCCGCCTCGCCGCCGACGCCTCGCACCAGTTGCGTACGCCGCTCACCGCGCTCTCCATGCGGATCGAGGAGATCTCGGTGACCGACGACCCGGAGACGGTGAAGGAGGAGGCGAACATCGCCCTCACCCAGGTCGAGCGCCTCACCGACGTCGTGGAGCGGCTGCTGACCAACTCCCGGGACCCGCGGACCGGCTCCGCCGTCGTCTTCGACCTGGACGAGGTCATCAAGCAGCAGATCGAGGAGTGGCGCCCCGCCTACCGCTCCACCGGCCGCGCCCTGGTCCGCTCCGGCAAGCACGGTCTGCGGGCGGTCGGCACCCCGGGCGCGGTCGCCCAGGTCCTGGCGGCGCTCATCGAGAACTCCCTGATGCACGGCGGCGGCACCGTCGCCCTGCGCACCCGCGTCACCGGCAACCAGGTCGTCATCGAGGTCACCGACGAGGGCCCGGGCGTCCCGGCCGAGCTGGGCGCGCGGATCTTCGAGCGGACGATCAGCGGCCGCAACTCCACGGGCATCGGCCTGGCCGTCGCCCGGGATCTCGCGGAGGCGGACGGCGGCCGGCTGGAACTGCTCCAGCAGCACCCGGCGGTCTTCGCGCTCTTCCTCAGCCGCACCCCGCTGGACCGCCAGGACCCGGAACGCCCGGTGCGCTGACCACAACGCCCGGTGCGCTGAGCCGGAGAGGAGCCGGAGAGGAGCCCGAGGGATCAGTTCCGTACGGGATCGGGCTCTACGGTCTCCGACGACCGGCGCTGCTCCAGAAACCGCTCCGCAGGACGCGGGGCCTCCTCGTCGGCCGGGGACTTTGCGGGAAGAGCCTTGAAGACCCACGTCCGGTAGGACCAGAAGCGGAACAGGGTCGCGATCCCGATGCCGAGGATCTTGAAGACGTTGCTCTGGACCGGGGTGTTCCAGTGGAAGCCGTACGTCGCGAGATACAGCACGCCGTTCTCGATGACCGCGCCCGCGACGCTGAACAGCACGAAGAGGGTCAGCTCGCGGGTCCGGCGGGTCTTGTCCCGGTCCCGGTAGGTCCAGTAGCGGAAGCCCACGTAGTTGCAGAGGATGGCGACGAAGGTCGCCAGCACGCTCGCCCGGACGACCTGGAGATCGGTGGTGTGCCGGAGCAGGTTGAAGACGGCGATGTTGACCAGCAGTCCCACCGCACCCACCGCGCCGAACTTGGCGACCTCCCGGGTCAGCAGATCAAGCCGGGTCCGCAGTGCGCCCCGTTCGCTCATGGTGATCGCTCAGTCCGTCCGTTCGAGGGCGTCGACGGTTCCGTCAACTCCGCCATGCTATCCAGCCCTCCCGTGTGGCGGGCCGGTGATGGTCAGGAGCCCGCCGGGAGGGGCACCCGGACGGCGTCCCGGGCGCTCCGGCGCGCCCGATACCCTGGGGGTGTGACGTTCCCGGTAGTCGGCATGGTCGGCGGCGGTCAGCTCGCCCGTATGACCCACGAGGCGGGTATCCCCCTCGGCCTGAAATTCAAGCTCCTCAGTGACACGCCCCAGGACTCGGCGGCCCAGGTGGTCAGCGAGGTCGTCATCGGCGACTATCGCGACCTGGACACGCTGCGCGCCTTCGCGCAGGGCTGCGACGTGATCACCTTCGACCACGAGCACGTGCCCACCGAGCACCTGCGGGCCCTGGAGGCGGACGGCATCCCCGTGCGCCCCGGCCCCGATGCCCTGGTGCACGCGCAGGACAAGGGGGTGATGCGCGCCAAGCTCACGGAGATCGGCGCGCCCTGCCCCCGCCACCGCATCGTGAGCGACCCGGCCGACGCCGCCGCGTTCGCCGAGGAGGTCGGGGGCTTCCCCGTCATCCTCAAGACCGTGCGCGGCGGGTACGACGGTAAGGGCGTGTGGGTGGTCCGCTCCGAGGCGGACGCGGCCGATCCGTTCCGCGCCGGGGTGCCGGTCCTCGCGGAGGAGAAGGTCGACTTCGTACGGGAGCTGGCGGCGAACATCGTCCGCTCGCCGCACGGCCAGGCCGTGGCCTACCCGGTGGTGGAGTCGATCCAGGTCGACGGGGTCTGCGACACGGTGATCGCCCCCGCCCCGGATCTCGCGGAGGAGCTGGCGGGCGAGGCCCAGCAGCTCGCGCTCCGCATCGCCGCCGAGCTGGGGGTCGTCGGCCACCTCGCGGTGGAGCTGTTCGAGACCCGTGACGGCCGCATCCTGGTCAACGAGCTGGCCATGCGCCCGCACAACTCCGGCCACTGGACCATGGACGGCGCGATCACCTCGCAGTTCGCCAACCACGTGCGGGCGGTCCTCGACCTCCCCCTCGGCGACCCGCGCCCGCGCGCCCCCTGGACGGTCATGTGCAACGTCCTGGGCGGCGACTACCCGGACATGTACCAGGCGTACCTGCACTGCATGGCCCGCGACCCGCAGCTCAAGATCCACATGTACGGAAAGGACGTGAAGCCCGGCCGCAAGGTCGGCCACGTCAACACCTACGGCGACGACCTGGCGGACGTGCGGGAGCGCGCCCGGCACGCGGCCGACTACCTGCGAGGAACGATCACCGAATGACTTCCCCCTCCGCACCGGCGCCCGTGATCGGCATCGTCATGGGATCGGACTCCGACTGGCCCGTCATGGAGGCGGCGGCCAAGGCGCTCGACGAGTTCGAGATCCCGTACGAGGTCGACGTCGTCTCCGCCCACCGCATGCCGCGCGAGATGATCGCGTACGGCGAGGACGCGGCGGGCCGCGGCCTGAAGGCGATCATCGCGGGGGCGGGCGGAGCCGCCCACCTGCCCGGGATGCTGGCCTCGGTCACGCCGCTGCCGGTCATCGGCGTGCCGGTGCCGCTGAAGTACCTGGACGGCATGGACAGCCTGCTCTCCATCGTCCAGATGCCGGCCGGAGTGCCCGTCGCCACCGTCTCCGTCGGCGGCGCGCGCAACGCGGGCCTGCTCGCCGCCAGGATCCTCGCCGCGTCCGACCCGGCGCTCCAGGAGCGGATGCAGGAGTTCCTCTCGGAGCTCAACGCCCAGGCCACGGAGAAGGGCAAGCGGCTCCGCTCCAAGGTCCAGGGCTCGGACTCCTTCGGCTTCGGAAAGTAGGGGCGGTTTCCATGGATCACCTCGCCCGCGCCCACGAGCTCCTCGCCGCCCATCCGATCGTCGACGGCCACAACGACCTCCCCTGGGCCCTGCGTGAGCAGGTCGGCTACGACCTGGACGCCCGGGACATCGCCGCCGACCAGCGCGGCCTGCTCCACACCGACCTGGCGCGGCTGCGGGCCGGCGGGGTCGGCGGCCAGTTCTGGTCGGTGTACGTACGCACCGACCTGACCGGCGACGCGGCGGTCAGCGCCACGCTGGAGCAGATCGACGTCGTCGCCGAGCTGATCGCCCGCTACCCCACCCACCTGCGCCGCGCGCTCACCGCCGACGACCTGGAGAAGGCCCGCGCCGAGGGCCGGATCGCCTCCCTGATGGGCGCCGAGGGCGGCCACTCCATCAACAACTCGCTGGGCACCCTGCGCGCCCTGCACGAGCTGGGCGTCCGCTATATGACGCTCACCCACAACGACAACATCGACTGGGCCGACAGCGCGACCGACCTGCGCCGCCTCGGCGGCCTCTCCGCCTTCGGCCACGAGGTCGTCCGCGAGATGAACCGCATCGGCATGCTGGTCGACCTCAGCCACGTGGCGGACGGCGTCATGCGCGACGCGATCGCCACCAGCACCGCGCCGGTGATCTTCTCGCACTCCTCGGCCCGCGCCGTCTGCGACCACCCGCGCAACATCCCCGACGACGTGCTGGCGGCGCTCCCGGCCAACGGCGGGGTCGCGATGGCGACGTTCGTGCCGAAGTTCGTGCTGCCCGCCGCCGTGGCCTGGACCCAGGCCGCCGACCGCAACATGCGTGAGCACGGCCTGCACCACCTGGACACCACCCCGCAGGCGATGCGCATCCACGAGGACTTCGAGGCGGCCCACCCCCGCCCGCAGGCCACCGTGGCGACCATCGCGGACCACCTGGACCACATGCGCGCGGTCGCGGGCGTCGACCACATCGGCATCGGCGGCGACTACGACGGCACGGCGTTCACGCCGTACGGCCTGGAGGACGTCTCCGGCTACCCGAACCTGATCGCCGAGCTGCTCCGCCGTCACTGGTCCGAGAGCGACCTCGCCAAGCTGACCTGGCAGAACGCCGTACGGGTGCTGCGCGACGCGGAAGCCGTGGCCCGCGACGAGCAGGCCACACGGGGCCCGTCCCACGCGACGATCGAGGAGCTGGACGGGCGGCGGATCCGCTAGTTCAGCTGTCGCGCGTCCGGGGCGGCGCCTGCGCTAGCGGGTGCCGGCGAACGGTCCCCCCGGGCCGAAGGCGTACGCCCCGAAGCGCTCGCCCATGCGGCGGTGCGCGGCGGGGCAAGGGTGGAGCCGGTCGGGCAGCGGCAGCTCGGCGGAGTCGGCCTCGCCGTACAGGGTGAGGCCGTCCAGGTAGGACAGCGCCGGATCGTCGCCCGCCCGCTCCGCCACGATCCGGGCGAGCTCCTCCCGTACGGTCCGCAGGGTCAGCTTGCCCAGGGCCGCCTCCGACGGGTCGCCCAACGCGGCGAACTCCACCCGCCCGTCCTCGATGTCGGGGGCGGCGGGCCCCGGAGTGTCCTCCTGGGCGGGGCAGAGGATGGGCGAGACGACCAGCAGGGGCGTGGTCGGGTGCCCTTCCCGGATGGTGTCGAGGAACCCGTGCACGGCTGGCCCGAAGGCGCGCAGCCGCATCAGGTCGCGGTTCACGACGTTGATGCCGATCTTGACGCTGATCAGGTCGGCCGGGGTGTCCCGCAGGGCGCGCGCGGTGAACGGATCGAGGAGCGCGCTGCCGCCGAGCCCCAGATTGATCAGCTCCACGCCCCCCGCCGCTGCCGCCAGCGCCGGCCAGGCGGTGGCGGAGCTGTCGGCGGCCGACCCCTGGCTGATCGAACTCCCGTGGTGCAGCCACACCCGCCGCCCGCCCGGCTCCACCGCCGCGACGGGGGCGTCGGTGCGCAGGGCGATCAGCTCGGTGGCCTCGGTGTACGGGAGCCAGATCTCGACGGTCTTCTCCCGCCCGGGCAGCCCGTCGAACCGGACGGTGCCGGCCTGCCCCGGGAACGTCTCCTGAGAGCCGTCGCCGAGGTCCACCATCAGCACATCGCCCCCGCTCGCCGTGGCCCGCCCGGCCGGCTCCCCGTCGAGGTGGAGGTCGTACGCCCCGTCCGGGCGGGGGGAGACACCCCGGTAGGCCACGACCGTGCGCAGGACGTCCAGCTCGACGGCGGTGGCCCGGGTGCGGAACACGATCCGTACGCCGGAGGGCTGGGCCTCCGCCTGGGCCACCTGTTCGTCACCGCCGAACTGCGCCCGTGCGCGGGCGGGCAGCCGGTGCGGGAGGAGGCCGCCGCGCGCGGTGCGCTCCAGGTCGAGCGCGCCGCGCACGAGGGCGTCGGTGAGGGGGGTGGTGATCCAGCCGGGGGAGTCGTCCATGGTTTCCAGCCTGTCCACCGAGGCACGATCTAGCAGGCGCAGAGACAGAACGGATGCCCGGCCGGATCGGCGTACACCCGGAAGGGCCGCTCCCGGTCCTCCGTGTCCAGCGGCCGGGCCCCCAGCGCCAGCACCTCCCGCTCCGCCGCGTCCAGATCCTCCACGGCCAGGTCCAGGTGGAACTGCTGGGAGCCGTCGGTCCGGGGCCACCGCGGCGGTACGAAACCGGGCGCGGCCTGGAACGCCAGCGGTGTGCCCGGGGCGTCCACGAGGTCGACCCAGCGACTGTCGCTGTCGCCCTTGATCGTGCCGTCGATGACGGCGGCGTAGAAGCGGGCGAGCGCGAGGGGGTCGGGGCAGTCCAGTACGACGGCGCCGAGTGTGGCGATGGGCATGACGCATACCTCCCGGTGGATACCGCCTTGTTGCTGTACGGGGAGACGCTTACCCCGTACCGCCGCCGGGAGTGCGGCCGTTCAGGCGGCTGGCCCAGGCGGCCGGCTCAGGCCTTCGGTCGCCCCATCGCCCGGTACGTCCACCCGGCCTCGCGCCACACCGCGCTGTCCAGGGCGTTCCGCCCGTCCAGGATGATCCGGCGGGACACCGCCTCGCCCAGCTCCGCCGGGTCCAGCTCGCGGAACTCGCGCCACTCCGTCAGGTGCAGCACCACGTCCGCGCCGCGTACGGCCTCCAGCGCGGAGTCGGCGTAACCGAGCGTCGGGAACAGCCGCCGGGCGTTCTCCATGCCCTTCGGATCGAAGACGGTCACCTGGCCGCCCTGGAGGTGGATCTGCCCGGCGACGTTGAGCGCGGGGGAGTCGCGTACGTCGTCGGAGTCCGGCTTGAACGCGGCGCCCAGCACGCCCACCCGGGTGCCGAGGAACGAGCCGCCGCCCACCGCCTCCCGAGCCAGCTCGACCATGTGGCCGCGGCGGCGCATGTTGATGGAGTCGACCTCGCGGAGGAAGGTGAGGGCCTGGTCGGCGCCCAGCTCACCGGCGCGCGCCATGAAGGCCCGGATGTCCTTGGGCAGGCAGCCGCCGCCGAAGCCGATCCCGGCCCGCAGGAACTTCTTCCCGATGCGCTCGTCGTGCCCGATGGCCTCGGCGAGCTTCACGACGTCGCCGTCGGCTGCCTCGCAGACCTCGGCCATGGCGTTGATGAAGGAGATCTTGGTGGCGAGGAAGGAGTTGGCGGAGGTCTTCACCAGCTCGGCGGTCGGGAAGTCCGTCACCACGAAGGGGGAGCCCTCCGCGACCGGCCCGGCGTACACCTCGCGGAGCAGCTTCTCGGCCCACTCGCTCTCCACGCCGACCACGATCCGGTCGGGGTGCAGGGTGTCGTTGACGGCGAAGCCCTCGCGCAGGAACTCCGGGTTCCAGGCCAGCTCGGCGTCCGCGCCCGCCGGGGCCAGCTCCGCGAGGCGGGCGGCGAGGCGGGCGGCGGAGCCGACGGGGACGGTGGACTTGCCGACGACCAGGACGGGCCGGGTGAGATGCGGGGCGAGCGCATCGAAGGCACTGTCCACATAACTCATGTCACAGGCGTACTCGCCGTGCTTCTGCGGAGTGTTCACGCAGACGAAGTGGACGTCACCGAACTCCCCGACCTCCTCCCAGGAGGTGGTGAAGCGCAGCCGCCCGGTCGACCCGGGGATACCGTCGACATGCCGCTGAAGCATCTCCTCAAGCCCCGGCTCGTACATCGGCACGCGCCCGGTGGAGAGCAGCTCGATCTTCTCCGGTACGACGTCGAGCCCGAGGACCTCGAATCCCAGCTCGGCCATGGCGGCGGCATGGGTGGCGCCGAGATAGCCGGTGCCGATCACAGTGATCCTGAGGGCCATGGGTGCTCCTGGGAGGTACGGACGGACGTGCGAACCGAGCATAGTCGCGGCGGGTGACCCCACCTTTCCCCACCCGATCCGCCGTATGTCTTCCGATACCTCCCGCTCTGCCCGACCCCTGTCACGAAGCTCACGTGGCACTCACGTATGCCGTCCCGGGGCTTCCGCACTAAAATTGAGTTACTTAACGGTAGTTAGCATCTGGGGAGTGAGCGTCTTGGCGGGTTCGACCGATTTCGACCTGTACCGTCCGGCCGAGGAGCACGACATGCTCCGCGAGACCATCCGCGCGCTCGCCGAGACGAAGATCGCCCCCTTCGCCGCCGCGGTCGACGAGGAGAGCCGCTTCCCGCAGGAGGCGCTGGACGCCCTGGTCGCCTCGGACCTGCACGCCGTCCACGTCCCGGAGGAGTACGGCGGGGCCGGCGCCGACGCGCTCGCCACGGTCATCGTGATCGAGGAGGTGGCCCGCGCCTGCGCCTCCTCCTCCCTGATCCCGGCCGTCAACAAGCTCGGCTCCCTCCCGGTGATCCTTTCCGGCTCCGAGGAGCTGAAGCGGAAATACCTGGGCCCGCTGGCCAAGGGCGACGCGATGTTCTCGTACGCGCTCTCCGAGCCGGACGCGGGCTCGGACGCGGCGGGCATGAAGACCAAGGCCGTCCGCGACGGCGACTTCTGGGTCCTCAACGGCGTGAAGCGCTGGATCACCAACGCGGGCGTCTCCGAGTACTACACGGTCATGGCGGTCACCGACCCCACCAAGCGCTCCAAGGGCATCTCCGCCTTCGTCGTCGAGAAGTCCGACGAGGGCGTCTCCTTCGGCGCCCCGGAGAAGAAGCTCGGCATCAAGGGCTCCCCGACCCGCGAGGTCTACCTCGACAACGTCCGCATCCCCGCCGACCGCATGATCGGCGAGGAGGGTACGGGCTTCGCCACAGCGATGAAGACCCTGGACCACACCCGCATCACCATCGCGGCCCAGGCCCTCGGCATCGCCCAGGGCGCGCTGGACTACGCCAAGGGGTACGTCCAGGAGCGCAAGCAGTTCGGCAAGCCGATCGCGGACTTCCAGGGCATCCAGTTCATGCTCGCCGACATGGCGATGAAGCTGGAGGCGGCCCGCCAGCTCACCTACTCGGCCGCCGCCAAGTCCGAGCGCGTCGACGGCGACCTGACCTTCTTCGGCGCCGCGGCCAAGTGCTTCGCCTCCGACGTGGCCATGGAGGTCACCACGGACGCGGTCCAGCTCCTCGGCGGCTACGGCTACACGCGGGACTACCCGGTCGAGCGCATGATGCGCGACGCCAAGATCACCCAGATCTACGAGGGCACGAACCAGGTCCAGCGCATCGTGATGGCGCGCAACCTGCCGTAACACCCGCCCGTGCGACGACGGCCCCCGGCGCACGATGCCGGGGCCGTCCGCATGTCAGTGGCCTCTGACAGCATCGCGGGCATGACCGACACCGATGACCTCGTGCAACGCGTCGCCCTCCGGGCCGCATCGGACGCGGACGACCTTCCCGCGCCTGTCGACGACGCCCGGATCGCGGAGGCCGAGGCGCAACTCGGCTTCCCGCTGCATCCCCTCCTCGCGCGCCTGTACGGCGAGGTCGCCGACGGCGGCTTCGGCCCCGACTACCGACTGCTGCCCCTGCTCGGTCCAGGCTCCAGCGTCGTCGGCGAATACCTGGAGCGGCGTCAGGCATCCGTCGGAGTGGAGCACCCCGAGTGGCCCGCAGGCGTCGTACCGATCCTGACCTGGGGCTGTGCCATGTACGCCGGCGTCGACTGTTTCAGTGAGGACGGCCAGGTCCTGCTCTTCGAGCCGAACCCGTACGGCGGCGGGTCATGGGAGCCGTGCTGGTTCCTCGACGCCGCCGGTCTCGCGGAGTGGCTGGAGACCTGGCTCGCGGGGACGGGCTGGTTCGAGGAGGACGCCTACGGCAGCGAGGACGTGGCCGAGCCCCAGCCGTGGGACCAGGCCGCGGACCGACTGTCCGCCGGCACAGGGTGAGTACCGGCGCCCGGCGGCGCGTCAGCGCACCACGTCGAACACGTTCTTCTGGATGCCGTTCGCATACGCCTCGTACTCGACCAGCTTCAGCTTCTGGGCGTCCTTGTCGCTCGCGCTGAACAGCCGCTTGCCCGCGCCCAGCAGGAGCGGGAAGACGAGCAGGTGGTAGCGGTCGATCAGCCCGGCGTCGGACAGGCTCCGGTTCAGGGCGGCGCTGCCGTGGATGATGATCGGCCCGCCCTCGGTCTCCTTGAGGGCGGCGACCTCGTCGGCCGACCGCAGGATCGTGGTGTCGCCCCAGTCGGAGACCAGGTCGTCCTCCTTGAGCGTGGTGGAGACAACGTACTTCGGCATCACCTTGTACTGCCCGAACTCCTCCATCGCGGGCCACACCGGGCTGAACGCCTCGTAGCTGGCCCGCCCCATCATCAGGGCCCCGGCCTCCTCCTGCTCCCGGCCCTTGATCTCGTACGCCTCCGGGAGGAACTCCATGTCCTTGAAGGTCCATCCCGAGTTCCGGTAGCCGGGCTCGCCGCCCGGGGCCTCCACGACGCCGTCGAGGGAGACGAAGGCGGTGCTGATCAGAGTGCGCATCGGGGGCTCCTGGATTTCTCGTACGGGCGCTTCATGTGAGCATCGGCTCTTACGGACGTACTGACCGCGCACCCCGCCGAAACTCATCGGTCCAGCCAGTCCCATCCCTCCGGATCCACGGCCGGTACCCTCCCACCCCATGACCGAACTCGACAGGCTCACCGCCCTCTTCCGCGCCCTGGGAGCGGACGGCGACGACGCGCCGGACTGGGCCGAGTCCGAGGCCGAGGAGGGGCTGCCGCAGCTCGCCCGCTACCGCCTCCTGCGGACGGTGTGGCAGGACGTGGACGCCTGGACCACGGAGGCACCCCGCTGGGTGGCCGCCTACCGCAGCGACGGCGTCGCCGCCGGGGCCGTCGACCGCGCCCTCGCGGCCGGGCTCACCCCGGAGGATCTCGGCGAGCTGGCCCGCGAGGTGGCCCGGGAGACGGCGTTCGGGGTGCTGTACGCCCTGGCCGACCCGGCGGACGGGTCGCTGCCCGCCGAGGTGGAGGAGCAGTTGCCGGGCTGGCGGCTGGCGGAGCTGGACCCGGCGGGCGAACCGACGGGCCGTCACCTCGACGCCCTGCACGAGGACTTCGCCGGCCTCGAACCGAAGGGGGTCGTGCCGTAGCCTCTGCTCCCGGTGCGGCCGCTTGCCGTTGCGTATCCGCGGGCCCGGCGACCGATCCGACATCCGCAGCCGTGAGCCTGGGCCTGCCAGTTCTTCAGACCGCGTTGTCGGCCCGGAGCATGTTCTCCGTGGAGCGGGTGCGCATGGTCATGGCCATGTACAGGGCTACGAACCACAGCAGGCCGGTGGGACCCGCGATCACGTTCACCAGGACGACCAGCCACAGACGTTCGACCTTCCTGCGGTAGGCGATCACGGACGGCGTGACGAGGACGACGAGTACCGCTGCGATAACCAGCAGTTCGAGGGGACCTATGTTCGAAAGCACCTGGTCAGCCTAGCCGCTGACTCTCATATCGGCGCCGAGAGCCTTCTCGTCCGCCCTCGCTTTCGGCGGCCCATTACCTCTGCGCCGACGGCGGCTCGGTCTGTCTCGGTCTGTCCGTCACCGGCGCATCAGGGACACCGACGGCGGCTGCGGTCATCGCTCGTCGTGCGCCCGAGAGTTGCGCCCACGCGCCGCCTTGTACGACTGCCTCCCCATCATGGCGGACGGACAGCCTGGGGAGCCCGTCGTTCGTGCACGGCTGACCCCAGGGAGCCGCCATGTTCCGGTACGCGTCCGCACCCCGTCTTCGCATGGCCGCCGTCGCCGCGTCTCTGACCGCGACCGTGGTGGTGACCGCGCCCGCCGCCGGCGCCGCGCCCGCCGCCGTACAGGGCACCAAGTCCGTGCAGTTGCAGTGGGCCTCGGCATGGCCGGCCGATCCGCCGTTCCACAGCGGCGTCCTGACCGTCGGCGGCGTGTACACGTGTACCGAACCGGCCGGAACCAGCGTGGCCGTCTCCTTCAACGCCCTCCAGGTCGTGCCCCTGGCCATGCCCTCTGGCTCCGGCACCCTGCCCTGCGGGCCGGGAGTGATCGACGCGCCATGGGAACTGGCCAGCTTCCCCAATGCGGACGTGCACAGCGGCTGGACCAACGTCCTGCTCACCTTCGACGGGCAGGGCCTGCCTGCCCAGGAGTTCACCGCCTGAGACGTGGGTCCCGGCCGTGGGGAACCGCCGTGGGGAACCACGGACTCGGGGCCCAACGTCCCCCGTACATGCTGATCTTCCTGGGGATACTCTTCGCCGTCGCGCCCGCCGTCGTCTGGATGACGCTCGCCCGCACCCGTCCCATCGGTCTGGCGATCGGCGGGACGCTGCTCGCCGGAGCCGGTCTGCTGATCGGTGTCCAGCGCGGCTGGATCGAAGCCCCCAGACCCGACGCCCATCTCCTGTTCACGGCTCTCGCGCCCCTGGTCATCGCCTGCGGCGTGGGACTGGAAGGACGGCACGGGAACCCCCCACCCCCGCGATGGACCTTCCGCCGCAACGGAGCGATCGGCTTCCTGGGGACCCAGTTCGCCCTCACCCTCGCGGTCGGCCTCGTGTACGCGCTGCTGCTCAGCGAGGGCTCGGACGCCCCGCCGTCCAAGGCCCTCCCCTCATTGCCGCCGGGCATCAGCGTCACCGACGAGGGCATCGGCTGCGGTTCCGGCGGCTGCTATCGCGAGGCGACGGTCATCAGCGAGGACGGCCTGTCCCGCACGGAGATCATCCGCGAACTGGGCCTCCAGCAGGAGAGCTGCCGCCCCAGCGGCTGGCTGCTCGACTGGCGAGACGTCTGCGTCGGAGTCGAGGACCACGGCAAGAACGTCACCGTCTACGCCACCTGGGGATACTGAGAGGCTGCGCGGCAGAGGGACGAAGGCGCTGGGCAGCAGAAGCAGCACTCCGAGGCAGAGCACCAGCGCGGCCACTCCGTGGACGTCACCGCGGAACCTCCGGGCAGCGTGGGCCCGGGCGGGGGGCGGCGCGGGGTATCGGCCTCAGACGTAACGCGGGAGGCCGTCCGTCGAGATCGTCCACTCGGCGATCGTGACGTCCTCGCCGTACAGGAAGTCCTTACGGGTCGCATAGCGCGGCCCGCCCGGCGTCCGGTGGATGTCGGAGAGAACGGCCCCGGAGCCGGTGCGCGGGTCGAAGATCGCGTAGACCGGAATGCCCAGGAGTGGGTAGTCCCGCATCTTGCTCACCCAGTCGTTCTCCGGGTTGGACCGGGAGACGACCTCGATCACGGCGATGAGGGTGCGCGGGTCGAAGGCACCCTCACCCTCCATATCGGCCACCGCGATGACCATGACGTCGGGGTGACGCATGATCCCTTCGGCTTCCACCTCCACATCCGGGGTCCCCGTATGCGCGAGGACATCGTCCGGCATTTCCTTCTCCAGGCGGCGACTCACCTGGGCTGCGGTGAGTTCGTGGGGGCGTCCCGGGGACATCATGTCGTGCACGATCCCTTCCTGGGTGATCTCGAATTTGCCAGGAAGCGTGTCGTCGGCGCTCGCGACGAACTCCCGCATGGCCTGGTAGAGGTGGGCGTCACGCCGTGCGTCGTCCGGGGCGATGGTCATCGTGCCCACTCCTCGTCGTCGGTGCCCAGGGGCAAGAGTCGTCCCCTTCATGCTAGGCCGCCGCCTCCGCCAGGTCGCTCCGGCAGCCCCGGCAGTGGCCCGGCTCCCTGGAGCGGAACGCGCGGTCGCAGCCGTCGCAGTTCTGGAGGGGGATCACGAGCGGGCGACGGACGGGCGGGGCCAGCTCCTCGGCGCCGGGGAGCGGCGGGGGCAGCAGTACGGTGAGGCGGTGCCTGACGATCTTCGCCGGGTACTTGGGCGGCTTCGGCAGGTCGGTCGTCAGGGCGTGGCGGATGGCGTCGGGGCGTACCTCCCGCTCCAGCCAGGCGGCCACCCCCGGGATCAGCTCCTCGACGTCGGCCTCGGAGAGCACCAGCTCCTCCGCGTGATTCCGCAGGTCGGCGAGGATCGCGGAGGCGGTCTGCCGCAGCTCCGGGGTGAGTTCGCGGGGCCGGGGGAGCGGCGGGCGCGGCGGCTTGGGCGCGGTGCGCGGCGGTACGCGGACCGGGGGGCGGGATTCCGGTACGGGATCGGGTTCGGGCGCAGGTGGCGGCGCGGGCGCCTCTTCCGGCACCGCGGGCGCCTCCTCCGGCACCGCAGGCGGCACCTTCGGCGCCACCACCACCCTCCCGGCCCGCTCCAGCGCCCCCGGCTGGTTGCAGAACACCGTGCGGGTGGCCATCCGGCCGTTGGCCAGCCGTACATGCGCCCGGCGCAGGTAACCGTGGGCCTCCAGCTCACGCAGAGCGGCGGCGATCCTCATCTCGCCCTCGGCGAAGCGGGCGGTGAGCGCCTTGATGCCGACCAGGGAGCCGGCGGGCAGCGACTGGATGTGGACGCCGATGCCGATCGCGACGAGGGAGAGCTCGGCGTGCTGCGCGAGGTGGTTGCCGACGATCGTGAACCGGCTGGTGTGCGGGATCGCGATGTGGATCACGCCGAAGGCCGGAAGGGGACCGGGAAGATCGGCCAGGGCGCGGGTGAGGGCGATATTGTGCTGGGTAGCCATGGGGAAGATGTGCTGCTTCCTTGGTGGTCAGGTCCTCGTTCGGGATTGCCGTCCCGGCGGGGGCCGTCTCATGTCTGGTGTTGTGGTCAGCGTGAGCATATGCCTGCCAACCCGTACGAAATCCAGCTCAGTTGGCGAATCTCACCCGTGTGGGTGACCAGCCACTCCCGCAGATGACCACCGGGATCGGGTGGGGTGGGGTTGGGTTATTTCTCTTAGTTCTTTACGTAGTTGATGTCGTGGCTCA
This sequence comes from Streptomyces cyaneofuscatus, assembly GCF_042718795.1. Taxonomy (GTDB): domain Bacteria; phylum Actinomycetota; class Actinomycetes; order Streptomycetales; family Streptomycetaceae; genus Streptomyces; species Streptomyces cyaneofuscatus_A. The sequence continues at coordinate 38,509 of NZ_JBHXOX010000017.1, read as the reverse complement.
CCACGTCGCGGCGGGCCACGATCCGGTGGCCCCTCACCGGATCGTGACGCGCAACGCCCCGGCCTGAGCTGCGATTTCGGGTGGATTTCCAACGCTCCGAACGCGCCCGGCCCCCTCCGCGGGCGGCCGGGCGCGCTCATGTCCGTCAACTTCACTCCCGTACGGCCTTTGTGGCGGAAACCCTGACACCGGCAGCCCCCTTCGGCACACTGAGTGCATGGACCATCACCCGGGGAAGTCGCCGGACCACCTCACCATCAACGTCACGCACCGGGACGACCCGGTCTTCGAGGTCACTCAGGCGGACGCGTTCGCCTCGGTGCGCAAGTATCCGAACATCGTGGTCCGGGGGCCGTTGTTCGGGCTCGCCGCGCAGGGGCAAGGGGAGCGGCCGCGCTGGCGGTTGCTCGGGGAGCTAGACACCGGGTTCCCGCAGATGGCCCGCGACGAGCTGAACTCGCACCTCTGGTTCAAGGCCAAGGACCACACCGAGGACCGGGCCGTGCGGCGGTCGCTGCTGAAGGCGGTGGCCCGGCTGGAGAAGGACCCGGTCAACGAGGTGACGGCGGACGGGGTGCGCTACCGCGTGGTGCGGGCCGACGAGTTCGCCCGGATCGGTGACTCGCGCCTGGAGCCGCCCCGGGCCACCGACCCGGACGAGGACGGCTGGGACCTGGACGCGCCCGACCCCTCCCGCACCAAGGGGTTCGTGGTCGACCACGCCGCCGCCGTCGGGCTGGCCGAGGGGATCGACCGGGCCGGGCTGCTCCAGCTCTCGTACACCGCCAGCCGCTTCCCCGACGACGTACGGGCCGATTCCCAGCGGGCGTTGACCACCCACCCGGGCGTCGTGATCCTCCCGACGACGTTCCGGGTGGTGGAGCGGAAGGAGCTGTCCTGGTCGATGGTGACCGGGCAGTACGCGACCCCGCAGGGCGCCCGCCGCGCCCTCGTCCACCACCTCACCCGGCCCGTGCCGAAGCTCCCGGACCTGCCGGACATGCCGGAGCTGCCCGACTGGATGAAGGTGGACGAGAAGGAGCAGGCGATCCACGACCGGGCCGCGAAGAAGTTCATGGCGCGCCGCAGGCCCAACGAACTCATGGTGCGGGGGCGGCGGTACGAGGTCGTGCGGGTGGAGCGCGTGATGCGCATCGGGCCCGACGGGCCGGAGAAGCCGCGCCCGTCCGACACGGACGACTACGGCCCCTCGCAGATCCATCCCCTCATGGACGAGGAAGGGAACATCACCTACGGATCGGAGGCATCGGACTCTTCGGAGCCCTCGTAGCTCTCGTTGCCCACACAGGCCGAGGCCCCCCGCAACATCCTTGCGGGGGGCTTCAGTTGTCCCGGTCGTCCCGGTTGCCACGGCTGCCTCAGTTGCCCTTGACCGTGACCTTCTCGTCGTTCTTCAGTTGCTGCACGAGCTGCTTCACCTTCGCCTTGTCCCAGACCAGGTTGCCGCCGGAGCTGCCGGAGATCGGCATGTTCATCGACGTACCGTCGCCGCCCGTGACGCCCTTCATCGCGAAGAACATGTTGGCCAGCGACCAGAGCGACATGTCCTTGTCCACGATCAGGGTGTCCAGGCCCGCGCCCATCGTCGGGTAGAGCTTGAACGGGTTGAGGATGGTGGACGGGGTCGCCGTCTGGCTCGCCAGCGCCGCGAGGAACTTCTGCTGGTTCTTCGTGCGGTCCAGGTCGCTGCCCGCGAACGCGTACCGGGTGCGGACGAAGGCCAGGGACTGCTCGCCGTTCAGGGTCTGCTTGCCGGCCTTGAAGTCGGCGCCGGACTTCTTGTCCTTGAACGCCTTCGGGATGTCCATCTCGACCCCGCCGATCGCGTCCACGATCTGCGCGAAGCCGCCGAAGCCGATCTCGACGTAGTGGTCGATGCGCAGCCCGGTGTTGAACTCGACGGTGCGCACGAGGAGTTCGGGTCCGTCCTCGGCGTACGCGGCGTTCAGCTTCACCTGGCGGCCGGCGCCCGGGAACATCTTGCCGGACTCGGACCCCTTGAAGGAGGGGATCTCCACCTGGGAGTCGCGCGGCAGCGAGATCAGCGTCGGGCCGTTGGAGCCGTCGTGCAGGATCATCATCGAGTCGGTGCGCTTGCCCTCGGCGGAACCGGTGCGCAGCCGCTTCTTGTCCTCGGCCGTCATGCCCTCACGGCTGTCGGAGCCGACGATCAGGTAGTTCGTGCCGTCGCCCGCTTCCGGCCGCTCGATGACCTTGGCGAGGTCGACCTCGCGCTTCAGCTTGCCGTCGGCCCAGAAGTACGTGGAGACGGAGACCACGAGGAGCACGACGACCAGGGTCAGCGCGCCGAGCTTGATCCGGCGGCGCCAGTCGACCGGCGGGCGGCCCTGGACGTAACCCGCGTCACCACCGCCACGGCCACCGCCACGGCCACCGCCACGGCCACCGCCACGGCCACCGCCACGGCCGCCTCCGCGACCGTCGCCGCCCGCGCCACCGCCGTAGACCTGGCCGGTGTTGTAGCCGCTGTCGTAGCCGGGCTCGGGGCTGTTGCCGTAACCGGGCTGCCCGCCCTGGTAGCGGTCGTCGTACCCCTGGCTCTGCGGGGGCACCGTCGGCCTCTGCGGCGGAGCCGGGCGGCGCTGGATGTGAGGCATCGCCTGGGCGCTCTCGGGCTGGGGGCTGGCACTGCCCCGCCCGTAGCGCTCGCTGCGGTCGCCGGTCCGTCGATCGGGCCAATCGTTCATCCGCACAGTGTGCCGCGCGGACCCACAGCTATTACAGGGTGTAAGGGAAATCGCACCAGGGCTGTTGCGAAGCTGATGCATTCTGCGGGATCCGGCCCCCCGCATAAGGTGGACTGTATGACAGATCAGGCCACCCGCTCGGAGCGCTCGGAAGAAGAGATTCCGGGCAAGCCCACCGCCGCGTCCCGCACCACCCTCAGCCACATCATGACCGGCAGCGACACCAACCTCCTGGGTACGGTGCACGGTGGCGTGATCATGAAACTGGTCGACGACGCGGCGGGCGCCGTGGCCGGACGGCACTCCGGCGGGCCGGCCGTGACCGCGTCGATGGACGAGATGGTGTTCCTGGAGCCGGTCAGGGTGGGTGACCTCGTTCACGTACGCGCCCAGGTGAACTGGACCGGCCGCTCCTCGATGGAGGTCGGCGTCCGCGTGATGGCCGAGCGCTGGAACGAGTCGACCCCCGCCCAGCAGGTCGGCAGCGCCTATCTGGTCTTCGCCGCCGTCGACGGGGACGGCAAGCCGCGCCGCGTACCGCCGGTGGTCCCCGAGACCGAGCGCGACAAGCGGCGCTACCAGGAGGCGCAGATCCGGCGCACCCACCGCCTCGCGCGCCGCCGGGCGATCAAGGAGCTGCGGGAGAAGCGCGTGGCCGACGGCATCGACGACTGAGAGCCGCCGCGTACGCAGGGGCTACGGGCAGACCACCTCGTCGCCCCGCCGCGTACGAAGGGGCTACGGGCAGATCGCCCGGTCGCCCCGCCGCGTACGCAGGCCCTACGGGCACACCACCGCGTCACCCGTCACCGTGGCGAACTCGCCCGTCTGCTGTGTCTCCGCCCGCACCGGCCGCACCTTCGTGAAGTCCGAGCCGGCCGTCACCTCCATCGTGGCGCCCTGCCCCTTCACCGCCTTCAGCTCGCTCCCGGGCAACGCGGCGGCCAGCGACTTCGCCGACCGGTCCCAGCGCGGGTCGTACGTCACGAGCGTCCGCGCCAGGTCGCGGAGCTTGCCGTTGAGCGGGGCGTCGGTGGTGTTGAAGCCGGTCGCGCGCAAGCCGGCGTCCACGTCCTTGCCGAGGCCGTCCTTGGGGGTGCCGTTGTAGACCTGTACCCGGATCTGCTCCGGTGCCACGTCCACCAGGGTCGCCTGGGCCTTCTTCGGAGCGCCCGCCGACGGCTTCGGCTTCGCCGGGGCCAGCGGCTTGTCCTCGCGCAGCGCCTCGAACAGCTTCTTCGACTTCGCCGCGTCCCACTGGACCGTGGAGCCGATGCCCTTGACCGGGAAGCTCGGATTCCCGATGGGTACGGAGGTGAACTCCGACGACGCCGGGCTGAAGTCCTTCATCGCCGTGCCGAGCGCCAGCATCTGCTCCGTACCGAACCCCTCGTCGGCCCGGACCGACCCCAGCACCGACGCGGACACCTGCTGGAACCGCACCGGGTTCAGCAGCACCCCGTTGCTCGTCGCCTGCTTGATCAGCGCCGCCATGAACTTCTGCTGGCGCTGCATCCGGCCCAGGTCGGAGCCCACGTCCACATGGCGGGAGCGTACGTACTGGAGCGCCCTGCCACCGTCGAGCTGATGCGTACCGGCGGACAGGTCGAGACCGGTGTACGAGTCCTTCATCGGCCGGGCCGTGCAGATCTGCACCCCGCCCACCGCGTCGACCGTCTTCATGAAGCTGGTGAAGTCGACCTCCAGGTAGTGGTCGACCTTGACGCCGGTCATGTGCTCGACCGTCCGCACGGTCAGCGTCGGCCCGCCCTCCGCGTAGGCGGCGTTCAGCTTCACCGGGTGGCTGTTGTGCTTCTTGCCGGTGGTGCGGTCGGTGTGGGCGGGGATCTCCGCGTAACTGTCCCGGGGGAGGCTCACGACGCTCGCCCGCTGCTTGTCGGCCGAGAGGTGGACCAGCATGATCGTGTCGGTGCAGTGGCAGGGCGCGCCGCCCAGCTTGTACTTCTGCTTCTCCGCCTTGGTGATGGTGTCCCGGCCGTCGGTGCCCACGAGCAGCAGATTGGTCCCCTGCCCGGACTGGGGGCGGTTCTTCATGTCCTTGAACGGGTCGACCCGGCCGATCCCGCCCTCCAGGCCGCTCACCAGGGCGTGACCGATGCCGCCCGCGCCCAGCACCAGCACCGAGAGCCCGGTGGCGACCCGCATGCCCCAGCGCGGCCGCTCGTCCTGCTTCCGGGAGCGGACCGGCCGCTCGTCCTGCTTCCGGGGCCGGATTGGCCGTCCGTCCTGCGAGGGGCGGCGGCGCGGGGGAGCGGTACGGGGCCGGGACGGGCGCTGCGGCGGGCGGGGAGCGGTCACGGGCGGAGACACCTCCGGGTGGTCACGGCGGGGAGACACCTCCGTGGTGCGAGGGGACCATCGCACGGTAGGCCCATACGATCTCCGACCCGGTCCGCCACCGGGCGGCGCGCGCACCGGTGTCCCCCATTCGCGGTAACGTGGCGGCCGAATAACGCCCCCTCCCGGGGTGCCCGCCTCCTGGGCGCGGAACCCCTGGCGCCCCCGAGGACCCCCTGAGGACCACATGTCTGCCGCGCAGTACCCCGCCGTCTCCGTGATCATGCCGGTGCTCAACGAGGAACGCCATCTCAGGAACTCGGTCCGGCACATCCTGGAGCAGGAGTACGCCGGTGAGATGGAGGTCGTCATCGCGCTCGGCCCCTCCACCGACCGCACGGACGAGATCGCCGCCCAGTTGGTCGCCGAGGACCCCCGGGTCCACACGGTCCCCAACCCCACCGGCCGCACCCCCGCCGCCCTCAACGCGGCGATCAAGGCGTCCCGCCACCCCGTCGTCGTCCGCGTCGACGGCCACGGCATGCTCTCCCCGAACTACATCGCGACCGCCGTCCGCCTCCTGGAGGAGACCGGCGCGCAGAACGTCGGCGGCATCATGCACGCCGAGGGCGAGAACGCCTGGGAGGACGCCGTCGCCGCCGCGATGACCTCGAAGATCGGCGTCGGCAACGCGGCCTTCCACACCGGCGGCCAGGCGGGCCCGGCCGAGACGGTGTACCTGGGCGTCTTCCGGCGCGAGGCGCTGGAGCGGGCCGAGGGCTACAACGTGGAGTTCATCCGCGCCCAGGACTGGGAGCTGAACTTCCGGATCCGCGAGGCCGGCGGGCTGATCTGGTTCTCGCCCGAGCTGAAGGTCCAGTACCGCCCGCGCCCCTCGGTGAAGGCGCTCGCCAAGCAGTACAAGGACTACGGCCGCTGGCGCCACGTCGTCGCCCGCTACCACGCGGGCTCCATCAACCTCCGCTACCTGGCCCCGCCGACCGCCGTCGTCGCCATCGCGGCGGGCCTGGTGCTCGGCGCGACCGTCACCCCGTGGGCGCTGCTCGTCCCCGGCGGCTACCTGGCCGCGATCACCGCCGGGTCGCTCCCCGCCGGCAAGGGGCTCCCGCTGAAGGCCCGCGCGCAGATCCCGGTGGCGCTGGCGACCATGCACATGTGCTGGGGCTTCGGCTTCCTCACCAGCCCGCGCTCCCTGGCGAAGCGGGTCATCGCGAGCCGCCGCCCGTCGCTCGCGGACAGCAGTAGCAGTAACAGCAGTAACAGCAGTATCAGCAGTAACAGCAGTAGCAGCAGCGAGACGGTCTGATCCGCCGCCCGGTCCCGTACGCGAAGGGCCCCACCGGTACCGACCGGCGGGGCCCTTCGCGTACGCGCTCTCCGCTACCGGACCACCGAGGTCACCACGTGTACTTCGGGTCGACCTTCATGCAGCCCTCTTCCTCGCCGTTCTGCGCGCCCGCCGACTCCGGGGTCTTCTCCGTGCCCTTGGAGACGGGATAGGCCCCCTCCTCGCGCCAGTCGGCGCCCACGGCCAGTGAGATGCCCGAGACGTCGGTCGACCGCTTCACCTGCGAGAGCGGGACCCCGAGCGCCTTGGCGACCGCCTGGGCGTCGCCCTCCAGGTCAGCGCTCGGATACAGGATCGAGGTCCGCGTCGATCCCGCCACGTTGTCCGGGTCGACGGCGGCCTTCGCGAAGCCCGCCTCCTTGAGCTGCTTCTCCACGTCACCCGCCCGCCCCGAGACCGGCCCCAGGGCGTCGGTGGCGGTCCCGTTCCGTACGGCCACGGCGATCTCACCGACCGGCGCCGACGGGTCCTTCGGCTCCACCTTCTTCCGCTTGGACGCCTTGCCGTCCAGCGGCATGTCCTCGCGGACCATCCGGAAGAGCTGCTCCGCGTCGCCCGCCTTCGGGTACACGCGGCCCGCGTTGACGCCGGTGCCGTACACGTTCGGCATGGTCGACATCGTGATGCGCTTCGTCGGGACCTTCTTCAGCTCCTCGGCCAGGTCGTAGAGCTTCTTGACCGTGTCGAGCCCCTTGTCGACCGTCAGCGCGGTGGTCGCCGCCTCGGCCAGGTTCATCAGCTTCGCCGGGTCGGTGAGCTTGGTGCCCTTGCGCAGTTGGCGCACCATCGAGTTCATGTACTGGTGCTGGGCCTTGGCCCGGGCCAGGTCGCTGCCGTCCTCGAAGCCGTACCGGGTGCGCAGCCACTGGAGGGCCTGCTCGCCCTGGACCGAGGTGGTACCCGCTTCCAGCTTCAGCCCGGAGCCGCCGCGGCCGCCCGCGCCGCGTGAGTAGATGTTGGCGTCCACACAGACCGGGACGCCGCCGATCGCGTCGGCCATCGAGACCACACCGGCGAAGTCGATCATCATGAAGTGGTCGATCCGGATGCCGGTCAGCTCGTACCAGGCGGCCACCGTGCAGCCCGGACCACCGCGGCGCAGGCTCTGGTTGGTCTGCACGTCCACCGTGCTGGCCGCGAAGACCTCGCCGTCCGGGGCCGTGCACTTGGGCATCTTCAGCATGGTGTCGCGCGGCATGCTGACCACGGAGAGGTTGGAGCGGTCCGCGGAGAGGTGGAGCAGCATCTGCACATCGGCGAGCGGAGGGGAACCGAAGGTCTCCTTCGCGCCGCCCAGCTTCTGGTTCGCCGCGGAGTCCCGGGCGTCGGAGCCGATGAGCAGGATGTTGAGCGGGGTCTGCCCGGCGGCGTTGGCCTTGTGGTCGGCCATCCGCTTGTCGCCGAGGGTCAGATCCTCTTTCCTGATGTTGCCGTTGAGGTGCTCGTAGTAGAGGTAGCCGGCCCCACCGGCGCCGAGTATCAGCAGCGCGAGTACGGCGGAACCCCAGCGCAGGACCCGCCGTTTGCCGCTCTTGGGGGCGCGGCGGCCGCTGCGGCCGCTCCGGCCCTTGCTGTTCCTGCCCCGCGCCCCGGCCCGACGGCCAGGTCCGCCCGCGCCGTTGTCACCGCTCGCGCGGCCGTCACCGCCGCCGTCCCCGTCCCCGTTCTCGTACGGGCTCTCGCCCCCACCGGGCCGGTCCGCGTGGCGTACGCGTGACCGTGTCCCCTCCCCGTGCGTACTGCTCCGTCCCACCGGACCCCCCATGCTGTTCAGATTTCCGCGGATGACGCGGATGACGCGGTGATGCGGTGACTCGGTGTCACTTGGCGCAGACCGCCTTGTCCGCGCTCGACTTCTCGACGTCCGCCGGAATCTTCGCCGGTCCCGTGATGGGTATCCCCGCGCCCTTGAAGTCCGCCCCCAGCGTCAGCACCATCGCCTCCAGCCCTTCGGCGTCGGCGGTGCCCTGCTTCATGGCCGCGGCGGGCAGGCCCATCATCTCGGCGAGCGCGCGGGCCTGGTCGGCCTGGTTGGGCGCGTACTCCAGCGTCGTCTTCTTGATCTTCTCCGGGGCGTTGGCCTTGTTCGTGGACTTCAGCACGCCCTGCTGGTTCTGCAGCCAGGTGACGGTCGCGCCGGCCGCACCGGAGATCTCCCCGCCGTTGAGGACGTCCACGCGTACGTCGGCGGGCGCGGCCTTCGGGCCCTTGAGGAGGGCCGCCTGCTTGCCCTTGGCGGCCTTCTCCTTCTGCTTCACCTCGGTCAGCGAGGTGTCGGAGCGCAGCATCGCGAAGAGCTGCTCACCCTTGACCGGGTCGACGACCACGGTGACGGGGCTCGGCTCGGCCGGGTTGTCGATGACCGGCATCGTCAGGAAGGTGATGTTCTTCGTGTCGACCTTGCCGATCTCCTGGGCCAGCGTCATCAGCTTCTTCGCGTCGCCGATGGCCGTGTCGACCGTCAGCGCGTTGGTGGCCGCGTCGGCGAGCGTGTAGAGCTTCTTCGGGTTGGTCAGGGTGTCGCTCGACTTCATCTCGCGGATCATCGAGGCGAGGAACTGCTGCTGCACCTTGATCCGGTCGAGGTCGCTCTCGTTGCCGAAGCTGTGCCGGGTACGCAGCAGGGCGAGGGCCATCTCGCCCTGCACCTCCGACTTGCCCTCGGGCAGTTTCAGGTGCGACTTCGGGTCGTCGACCGGCTTCGCCATGCAGACCTCGACGCCGCCCACCGCCGTGGTGAGCTCCTTGACCGCGTTGAAGTCGACCATCATGAAGTGGTCGGGCTTGACGCCGGTGATGTTCTCGACCGTCTTCATGGTGCAGCCGGGGTTACGGCCGCTCTGGCCGAGGCTGGTGTTGAAGCGTTCGTCCGGGGTGCCGGGGATGGTCGTGGAGGTGCCGTCCGCTGCCTTCGTCTCGCACTCGGGGATCTCGGTCTTCAGGTCGCGCGGGATGCTCATCGCCGTCGCGTTGGTCCGGTCCTCGGAGACGTGGAACAGGATGGTGGTGTCGGCGTGGCCCGCGCTGCCCTTGTCGCCGTACCCCTCGTTGCCCTTGCCGGTGCGCTTGTCGGTGCCGATGATCAGGATGTTCATCGGGCCTTCGCTGACGACGTTCTTGCTTCCCTGGTCGCCGATGTCGATGGCGTCGATGTTCCCGTTGAGCTTCTCGTACAGGATGTACGCGCCCACCGCGGTGGTGGCGACGAGGAACGCCGTCACCCCGCCCGTCCACATCAGCGCCTTCTTGCGGCGCGCCTTCGGAGCCTTGCGCTTACGGCGCCCCGCGCCACCGGCCGCCGAAGCCTCCGCGCCGCGCCCGCCGTTCTGGGAGGACCGGCGGCTGCGCTGGCCGGGCACCTCGCGGCGGGGGCTCTCGGAGGAGCCGGTACGCGTGTCGCCGCGGCGGCCGGAATCCTCGGCGGTGGCGGTACGCGCGGCGGACGGCGACTCCCCTGCGGATCGGTCCAGTCGCAGTTCGTAATTGCCGGTGTGCGGGTTGAGTACCCACTGGTCTGCGGGGTCGATATCGTCCGCCCGCCCACGGCTTTGCGCATCCACGGTTGCTTGAGTCCTCCGTCGGTGCCACGCGAGGCGCCTTCCCCCGGCAAGGCGCTCGTTCCTTCGCTCCGGCGGTGCGTGGCCTGAAGGCCGGAAACACCGGATCGCGTCACACTATCCGCCCGGTTCGTAAAGGAGCGACGTGCGTGACCCACACCACGCCCCTTACAACCGGTCATTCTCCCCATTAAGTGCTGATTGCCTTCTATGTCTTGGTGATTGCTTTACTGCTTACACAGGTCGTCCGCGGCGCTCGAACCCGAATAGGTGGGTGTGGGGGTCGGGCTTTCGGAATCGGAGCCGGTGTCGTCCGGCTTCTCGTCCTGGGCCTTCTCCTTCTCCTTCTCCTTGAGCTCGTCCGCCGGAACCACCGCCACGGGCTTGTCCTCGCGCAGTTGCTTGAAGAGTTCGCTCGCGTCCGGTTCGACGAGTTCGTCCCGGTTCGTGTTCTGGCGGTACGGCTGCCGGGGCACGGTCAGGAACTGCACCTGCTCGGTCGGCACGTCGCGCATGCTCCGCACCAGGTCGTACAGGTCCCGCAGCGAGTTCAGGCCCGGGTCGGTCGTCAGCGACTTGGTCGCCGCGTCCAGGACCGGGTAGAGCCGCGTCGGGTTGAGCAGGACGCCGTTGCTCTGCATCTTGTTGACCAGGGCGCCGAGGAACTTCTGCTGGCGCTCCATCCGTTCGGTGTCGCTGCCGTCGCCGAGGGTCTTGCGCGCCCGTACGTAGCCGAGCGCCTCCTCGCCGTTCAGCGTCTGCCGCCCCGCCGGGAGCTCCAGGCGCGCGTCCTTGTCGTCGATCGGCTCCTTGAGGCAGATCTCGACGCCGTCCACGGCGTCGACCATGTCCTTGAACCCGTTGAAGTCGACAACCATGTGGTGGTCGATCCGGATGCCGGTCAGCCGCTCCACCGTACGGATCGTGCAGGCGGTGCCGCCGAGCTCGAACGCCGAGTTGAACTGGGTGAACTGCTCCCGGGTCTCCTTGTCGTCCCCGGTGCGGCACTTAGGGACCTCCACCATCAGGTCGCGGGGGAGTGAGACCGCGGTCGCGCTCTTCCGGTCCGCCGCGAGGTGCAGCAGGATCGTGGTGTCGGAGCGCTGGCTGCCGCCGTCGTCACGGCCGTACTTCTTGTTGTCGCCGGACCGGCTGTCCGACCCGATGAGCAGGATGTTCTGGGCATCCATGACGACCGGGGTGGGCCGCTCCTTCTCGTAGACCTTCAGCTCGGCGGCGGCGCTGGTGTCGGTGGTGATGTTGCCGTCGAGCTTCTTGTACAGCCACCAGCCCGCCCCCGCGGAGATCATCACGAGGAACGAGGCACCGAGGGCGGCCCAGCGCAGCCAGGGCCGCTTCCGAGGGGAGGCGCTGCCGTCCTTGGGGTGGCCGGCCCAGGTCTGGACGCCGGGGGTGTCGGCGGCCTGGTCCTTGACCCGTGGGGCGTCGGCGGCGTCGTGCTTGTCTTCGCCCTTGTCCTCGCCCTTGTCCTCGTCGCCGGAGTCCTGAGAGGTGTCGTCCTCGGGTACGGGCTCGGGCTCGTCCTGGGAGTCCGTGGCCCCCGGCTCTTCCTGCGACCTGCCCTGCGGCGTCTCCCCGGCCGGGTGGTCCGGGTCGGCCGGCGTGCCAGCACTGTCGGTCACGTCTGCGTCCATCCTTCACGGTCGGCGGCGCGATGGGCCGCCGGTCGCAGGAGTAGACGGCTGAACCTCACGCTTGGTTGTGCACTACGGGAGAGTGGTCTGTACCGCCGATCATCTACCCCCGTCGTCGATCGTTACCGGGGGCTCGGCCCGCGGTGGGCCGGACGAGTGCACCTCACGGCGCTTGTCATACCGCCGTGTTGGTGACCCGCTCGCTCTCGACCCGCTTGGCCAGGCCCTCCGCACCGAGCTGCCCGAGGTGGCGGCAGAGGACCACGGACCCCCCGGAGGCCAGGGGCGCGAAGAGACCGGTGCTCAGTCCCTCCCAGGTGTCGTACGTGTGCCCGGTCAGCAGCCGGGACCCCGGTACGAGCCCGAGGGCCTCGGCGTCCTCGCGGGCCTTCGCGACGAGTTGCGCACCGGTCAGCTCGACCCCGCCCACGGCCAGCGCCGGAGCCCGAGGGTCCACCGGGGCGAAGGGGACGAAGCGGTCGCCCTGGCTCGGCACCTCCACCGCGTAGTCGGCGAAGCCCTCGGGCGGCTGCGGGAACCGGCCGCCCAGCGGACGCAGGGCCAGCGCGACCCGCTCCCCGCGGCAGGCCCGGGCCCGCTCCAGCGTGTCCGGCCCGCTCACCACGAGGTCGGCGGCGGCCGGATCGCCCTGGACGTCGGCGACGACCCCGGCCGAGGAGCAGGCGAGCAGCCAGACCGCGGACTGCCAGTGCGCGGGAAGGAGCAGGGCGAGCCGGTCACCGGGCTCGGCGGCGAGGTCGCTCTGGATCAGGTTGGCGGTCTTGGCCACCCAATTGGCGAAGGTGGCCACCGACAGTTCGACGCGTTCTCCGGTGGCGTCGTCGTAGAAGGTGACCAGGGGGCGGGCCGGGTCCGCGGCGAGGGCGGATCGCAGCAGGTCGGCGGCGGTACGGTCGCTGGAGTTCATCCGCGCAAGCGTACGCGGGGAGGCGGTGCGGGGCGGGCTGAACGGGTGTCACGTACACCGGTTCGGCAGACAGGGCATCAGATGTGGCTCTCCGTCCGGGTAGCCGGAGTTGTCCGGTTATGGCCAATATCATGCTTATGCGTGCACTACTGGTCACCTCAGTCGGCGTCACCTGTGCAGCGGCCCTCACTCTGCCGCTCGCCACCCCCGCGGCCTCCGCCCCCGCGCCCCACTCCGCCTCGGCCCGGCCTCCCTCCATGTCCCCGGATTCCCCGGAGTCACCGGGTGCGGGCCCGCCCTCGGCACAGGCCGAAGCGACGACAAGGGAAGCCGAAGCCCCCGACACCTCTGACACCTCCGCAACGGAACCCCGCATCGCCGAGTCCACCGCATCCGCTGCCGAACCGGCCGGCTCGACCCAGTCACTGCCCCTGGCCCCCCTCGCCACCCCCTCGAACCGGGTCGCCGGAGCACCGGCGGCCCAAGGCCTGCCCCAGCGCGACGCCCGCCCCTTCTCCCTGGTCGGCGTGGTCTGGGACGACGCCGAGGCCGAACTGCACGGCACGGTCCAGGTCCGGACCCGCGCCACCGGCACCACGCGCTGGTCCGACTGGCAGGACGTCGAGACGCACAACGCCGAGCACGCCGCCGACCTCGGCAGCGCCGAGCGCGAAGGCCGTACGGTGCGGGGCGCGACGGCCCCGCTCTGGGTCGGCGACTCGGACGGCGTGGAGGTACGCGTACATCCGGAAGCCCCGGAGTCCGGGGAGGCCTCGCAGGACCGCGCCGCCGCCTCCGTACCGCTGCCGGAAGGCATGCGCCTGGAGCTGGTCGATCCCGGAGAAGGCCCAGGAGAAGGCCCAGGGCAAGGCCCCGGAGAAGGCCCCGCCGCGAGCCCCGGAGAAGGCTCAGGCGAGGGCGCGGCCCCGGAGCCCGCCCGAGGCGCCCCAGCAGGCCGGGCGGCGGCCGTCCCCGCCCGCTTCGCCGACACCCCGGCGACCGCCGCCGTCCTGCCGGAGGTCCTGACGGCCGAGATCGCCGCGGCCTCGGCGGTCAACGCGGAACTCGCGGAGCTCGGCGCGACCGTCATCCCCGCCCTCTCCCGGGCGGAGACGCTGGAGTCGGTGACCCTGGCACCCGGCGCGAAGCCGTACATCGGTCCCCGGCCGGGCATCGTCACGCGCAAGGGCTGGGGGGCCGACGAGAAGCTGCGCGAGAAGAACTTCGCGTACACGAAGACGGTCAAGGCGGCCTTCGTGCACCACAGCGCGACCGGCAACAACTACACCTGCAAGCAGGCCCCCTCGGTGCTGCGCGGCATCTACCGCTACCACGTCAAGAGCAGCGGCTGGCGCGACTTCGGCTACAACTTCGCCGTCGACAAGTGCGGAAACATCTACGAGGGCCGGGCCGGAGGCGTCACGAAGGCGGTCCTCGGAGCGCACACCCTGGGTTTCAACACGAACACCATGGGCATCGCGGTCCTCGGCTCCTACGCCTCCGCCAACCCGCCCGCCGCCGCGGTGACCGCCGTCTCCAAGCTCACGGCCTGGAAGCTCGGCCTGTTCGGCCGCAACCCCAAGGGAAAGATCACCCTTGTCTCCGGCGGCAGCAACAAGTACAAGGCCGGCGTCAAGGTCAAGATGAACGTGATCTCGGGCCATCGGGACGGGTTCGCAACCGAATGTCCCGGAGCGCGTCTTTACAAGAAGCTCGGCAAGGCCCGGACCACCTCCGCGAAACTGCAGGGCCGCTGACCGGTGCATGTCGGACCGGTCTGCTTAGACTGGCCAGCCATATCCAGGCCAGGCCACCCGCAGGAAGCAGAGACGGTGCTGTGACAGAGGCAAAAGAAGCGATCCTCCTGGTCGGTGGCAAAGGCACCCGGCTGCGCCCCCTCACGGTGCACACCCCGAAGCCGATGGTCCCGGCGGCGGGGGTCCCCTTCCTGACCCACCAGCTGGCGCGGGCCAGGGCGGCCGGGGTGGAGCACATCGTGCTCGCCACGTCCTACCTGGCCGAGGTCTTCGAGCCGTACTTCGGCGACGGTTCCTCGCTCGGCCTGCACATCGAGTACGTCACCGAGGAGGAACCGCTCGGCACCGGCGGCGCGATACGCAACGTCGCGGCCAAGCTCTCCTCCGGTCCCGACGAGCCGGTCCTGATCCTCAACGGCGACATCCTCACCGGCCTCGACATCCGGGCCCTGGTCGCCACCCACAACGCATCCGGGGCGGACGTCTCGCTCCACCTGACCCGGGTGGAGGACCCGCGCGCCTTCGGTCTCGTACCGACGGACGCGACGGGCCGGGTCACGGCCTTCCTGGAGAAGCCGCAGACGCCCGAGGAGATCGTCACCGACCAGATCAACGCCGGGGCGTATGTCTTCCGGCGCTCGGTCATCGACACCATCCCCGAGGGCCGCCCCGTCTCCGTCGAGCGCGAGACCTTCCCCGGTCTGCTCGCCTCCGGAGCCCACCTCCAGGGCATGGTCGACTCCACCTACTGGCTGGACCTCGGCACCCCGCAGGCCTTCGTACGCGGCTCCGCCGACCTGGTCCTGGGCCGCGCCCCGTCCCCGGCCGTTCCCGGCCGCTGCGGCGACCGCCTGGTCCTGGAGACGGCCACGGTGGCCGCCGACGCGAAGCTCACCGGCGGCACGGTGATCGGCGACGACGCGGTGATCGGCGCGGGCGCGCGGATCGACGGCTCGGCGATCCTGGCCGGAGCGGTGGTCGAGGCGGGCGCGGTCGTCACGGACTCGCTCATCGGGGCGGGCGCGAGAATCGGCAGCCGTACGGTGCTGAACGGCGCGGTCATCGGGGACGGCGCGCAGGTCGGCGCGGACAACGAACTGCGCCACGGGGTCAGGATCTGGTGCGGGGCGGTCCTCCCGGACGCCGCGATCCGCTTCTCGTCGGACCAGTAGGCCGCCTCGGCCCCGTACCCTCGTAAGCGCACTTTCCGCACCAGAAACCCCCGAGGCCCCACCCGTGGCAGGACGATTCGCCCCACGCACCGCACGCCCGCCTCTGCCGCACCAGGCAGCGCCGGTACGCGGGGCTGCGGCGCGGGGCACTGCGGCGCGGCACCCGGCCGGCTCATCGGGCCCGGCCGTCGCCACGTCCTCGCCCACCGATCCGCCCCTGACCCGGGAATGGACCCCGCCGGGCCCGCTGGACCTGCGCCTGGTGCTGAGCCCGCTGCGCCGGGGCCCGGCCGACCCGACGTTCCGGATGACGGCGGCCGGCGGGTTCTGGCGGGCCACCCGGACGCCGGAGGGCCCCGGCACGCTGCGGGTCGCGGCGCACGGCGACCGGGTCGGGGCACAGGCCTGGGGCCCGGGCGCGGAGTGGCTGCTGGCCGGCCTCCCCGCGCTCCTGGGCGCCGATGACGACCCGGACGCCTTCACCCCGCACCACCGCCTGCTCGCGGCGACCCGGCACCGGCGCCCCGGCCTGCGGCTGCTGCGGACGGGCCTGGTGATGGAGTCGCTGATCCCCTCGATCCTGGAACAGAAGGTCACCACGGACGAGGCGTACCGCGCCTGGCGCCTCCTGGTCCGCCGCTACGGCACCCCGGCCCCCGGCCCGACGGCCGCGCTCGGCCTCCACGTCATCCCGGACGCCCGCACCTGGGCGATGATCCCGTCCTGGGAGTGGCACAAGGCAGGAGTGGACACCAAGCGCTCCTCCACGATCCTGAGAGCGGTACGGGTGGCTGGTCGGCTGGAGGAGGCGTCCTCGATGCCTTTGGCGGAGGCCAAGGCCCGCCTGGAACTGATCCCCGGCATCGGCCCCTGGACCTCCGCCGAAACCCTCCAGCGCTCCAACGGCGCCCCCGACGCGGTGACGGTGGGCGACTACCACCTCCCCGGCATCGTGGGCCACGCCCTGGCGGACAACCGCCACGCGACCGACGAGGAGATGCTGACGCTCCTGACCCCGTACGAGGGCCAACGCCACCGGGCAACGCGCCTGATCCTGCTGTCGGGCCGCATCCCGGAGCGCAGGGCCCCGAGGATGACCCCGGGAAACATCGCAGCGCTGTAGGCCTGACCAGCCCTGACCCCTCCGACGCCCCACCCCTGGCCCCTCTGCCCCCATCCAGCCCCTCCGGCGTTTGAGGAGCGGGGCCCGGGGCAGAGCCCCGAAACCCCAGCCCGTCCGGGCGTCCACTCCAGCCCGTCCGGCGCTTGAGAACAAACGGGGGGCCCGGGGCGCAGCCCCGGCTTCGGGAAGGGGCGGGTAGGGGAAAGGCCCGCCGCAGGCGCCACCCCCCCCACCCCCGCCCCCGGCCCCCACCCCCCCTCACCGCACGGTGAGAAAGTCCTCCGCCACCCGAACACTCCGCTCCCGAGCCACCCCCACCGCATGCCCCACAGCCACCGCCCCCAACGGATCCCACGACGAAGGCAGCGCGAGCACCTCCCGCACCACCTCACGGCAGAACATCGTCGAGGACACCCAGGCCGACCCCAACCGCTCACCGGCCAGCGCCACCAGGAAGTTCTGCACCCCCGCCCCCGCCGCGACCACGAACATCTCCCGCTCCGCCGTGTCCCGCCGCTCGTCCCCGTACGTATGGGACCCGTCCATCACCAGGCACGGCACCGCCAGATACGGCGCGTCGCGCAGCACATCCCCGCGCCGCACCCGCTTCGCGATCGACTCCTCGCTCTTGCCGTCGCGCCGCAGATCCGCGATCCACGCGTCCCGCATCGCATCCAGCAACCGCGTCCGCGACTCGGCGGACTCCAGCAGCACGAACCGCCACGGCGTCGTGTGATGAGGCGCGGGCGCGGTCACCGCCGCCGCCACCGCCCGCCGTACGGCCCCCGGATCCACCGGCTCGTCGCTGAACTCGCGCACCGTACGCCGCAGGGTCACCGCTTCCCGTACGGCCTCCGACGTCCCGAGCCGGAACATGTCATCGGCAGCACTCCGTACGAGCGCACGAGCGCCGGGCTCATCGTCCCCGCCGGAGGCGACCACGTGCGGCAACCCCCGCACCACCGCCACCGGCAGCCCCGCCGCCTTGCCCTTGACCAGGTCCCCGGCGGCGGCCAGCTCGTCCGCCGTCGCGACGACCGTGGCGCTGAGCGGATTCCCGTACGCGTCCGTCCCGCCCCGCAGGTCGTCCAGCACCCGCACCCCCGCCGCCCCGATCGCGACATCGGTCAGCCCGTTCCGCCAGGGCCGCCCGAAGGTGTCCGTGACGACGACGCCGACCTCGACGCCGAGGGTGTCCCGCAGCCCGTCCCGGATGGCCCGCGCGGAGGCGTCGGGGTCCTCGGGCAGCAGCAGCACGGTCCCGGCCGGAGTGTTGGAGGCGTCGACCCCGGCGGCGGCCATCACCAGCCCCTGCCGGTTCTCCACGATCCGCAGGGCACCGCGCCGCGCCACGACCCGTACGGTCTCGGCGTCGATGGCGGCCTCACGGTCCGCTGCCCGCACGATCCGGCCCTCGGCCTTGGAGACGATCTTCGAGGTGACGAGCAGGACGTCCCCGTCGACGAGCCCCGGCTCGGCCCCGGCGATCAGCTTGGCGAGATCATCCCGGGCACGCACCTCGGGAATCCCGCCCAAGGCCCACACCCGAAAGGAAGGCGCGGACGCACCCCCGGCACCCCCAAGGGCACCCCCACCGGCGGAAGCAGTCACACCCCCACCTCCCCGGCCAGCTCCAGCGCCCGCCGGGCCATCTCCGCCGTCGCGTCCACGTCCGTCATCATCAGCGGCACCGCCCGGCACCGGATGCCCGCCGCCTCGACCTCGCCGACCGCACCCGCGTCCACCGTGTCGACCAGCCACCCGTCCAGCAGCCCCGACCCGTAGTGCTGGGCCACGGCGGCCGCCGTCGACTCGACGCCCACGGCCGCGAGCACCTTGTCCGCCATGCCCCGTACGGGCGCGTCCCCGACGATGGGGGAGAGGCCGACGACCGGCACCCCGGCCTCGGCGATCGCCTCCCTGATCCCGGGCACGGCGAGGATCGTCCCGATCGACACCACCGGGTTCGACGGCGGGAAGAGGATGACATCGGCGGCGGCGATCGCCTCCAGCACCCCCGGCGCCGGCTTCGCCTGCTCCGCCCCGACCGGCACGATCGCCTGCGCCTCGACGGAGGCGCGCAGCTTCACCCAGTACTCCTGGAAGTGGATGGCCTTGCTCTCGCCGTCCGTCTCGACGGCGACATGCGTCTCGACCCGGTCGTCCGACATGGGCAGCAGCCGCACCCCCGGCTGCCAGCGGGCGCAGAGCGCCTCGGTGACCGCGCTGAGCGGATAGCCCGCGCCGAGCATCTGCGTACGGACGATGTGGGTCGCGAAGTCGCGGTCACCGAGACCGAACCACCCGGGCCCCACCCCGTACGCCGCGAGCTCCTCCTTGACCTGGAAGGTCTCGTCGGTCCGCCCCCAGCCCTGCTCCTCGTTGATGCCACCGCCGAGGGTGTACATCACGGTGTCGAGGTCGGGGCAGACCTTCAGCCCGAACAGATGGATGTCATCACCCGTGTTGCCGATGACCGTGATGTCCGCGTCGGGCGCGGCCTGCTTGAGGCCACGCAGAAAACGAGCACCACCGATACCACCGGCCAGAACAACAATGCGCATGCACAGCAGTTTGTCAGGCGGGTACGACATCCACGGCCGTCGGGGCGCATTGCGCGGCGTGCATCGGCATCTCGGTCAGACCCGGGTAGTAGATGTGCAGGCTGACGGCCGGTTCGAGCGAGTCGTTGACCACTTCGTGGACGTATCCGGGGGCGAAGACGCGCTGCGCACCGGCGCCGAGCGTCTGAGCGCCGCGCTCGGTGTGCTCGGTCAACTCGCCTTCGAGCACGGTCAGTACGCCGGCGGAGCGGCCGTGGTCGTGGCGCCCGCTGCCCTGTCCGGGCACCCAGCTGAGCAGCCACACCTCATAGCCGAGTGGGGTCTCCCCCGCTCGAGCGGAGCCGAGAGCTGGGGGAACGGTCTGGAGGCGGTGGTACCAGCGGGTGGTGGTGTCGTACCGGACGAGTCCGGCCCAGCGCGTGCGGTCGGCCGCGATGGAGCGGGCGAGGCCGACGAACTCGGAGACGGTGGAGGGGTGCTCGCGGGCGGGCTGGAGGAGGTGCTGGACCTCAAGGATGTCGCCGGCGATCTGCAGGTCGCTGTCGTTGTTCATGGGGTGCGGTGGTTCCTCGGCATGGGGGGTGCGCGTGCGGGGAGTCGCGTGGAGCAAGGAAACGTCGGCGGCCGCGGAGAGAAGGGAGCCACGGGGAAGCCGGAGAAGCGGGGGAGGGCTGAATCAGAGCTGGAGCACTACGGCATCAACAGCTGTGACAGCTGGAACAGCAACAGCGAGCCTGGACAGCGCTACGGAACCCACGGACGTGGGTGACGTGCATCGCTGCGATCGCTGACATGAGATCAAGGAGACCGGTTGAATCGCTCTCTGTCAACCCGCTGCCCTATATGGGGGCAATGTTTCACCCCTTCCGGTTGTCGCGCGAGCAGAAAGGTTTGCTCACCGCCAAGAGCGGAGACATGGCGCATCACCCGCGCCTCTAAACGTGGCTGAGGGTCTGTGACCTGACTGTGATCTTGATCGCTACAGTGATCGAATCGCAACGTAAGGGCACCCCTGATCGTCTTGATCAAGGGAAGGCGTGATGGAGTGACGCCTGTGGCATATGTCAGGTTTTTGGTGATTTGAACACTTTCCGCATACGCTTGGTTCCGCAGAGTGAATCCCTGGGCCAATAGCAGATCCTCGCTTGACTGCCTCGGAGATACACACTTGTAATTTCACTCGTGTCGTTCGGCCGTGACCAGTCAGTAGCGGCCGCATCACGGGACGCAAGAGACAGACGAGGGGCGCACATGACCGAGCTGTTCCAGCAACTGCTGGTCGAGGACGCGGACGAGGAACTCGGCTGGCAGGAGCGCGCACTGTGCGCCCAGACCGATCCCGAGTCCTTCTTTCCCGAGAAGGGCGGATCCACCCGCGAGGCCAAGAAGGTCTGTCTCGCCTGTGAGGTGCGGTCGGAGTGCCTTGAGTACGCGCTGGCCAACGACGAACGCTTCGGTATCTGGGGCGGGCTTTCCGAACGTGAACGACGGCGCCTCAAGAAGGCAGCGATCTAGGCACTTCGGCAAGGCCCCGATCCAGGCGCCTCTCCCGGCCCGGCCCCGGCAGCCCTTTCCCGAGCAGGGCTCCTCAAGGACCACGCCCCGACCGGCCCGCCGCCCACCACTCCCTCCCCGGGGAGCGGGCGACGGGCCGTCGGCATGTCCGCGACTGCCGGCACCAGGTCCGCGACCCTCGCGCGCCATGCCCGCGACTTTCGGCACCATGCCCGCGACCCTCACGCACCAGGGGCGTTCCCCCGCTCCAGGCCACCCCCACGGATCCGTACCGTTAGTGTGGGGCCCCGTCCGAGATGCGCCAACGCCCCGCCGGGGCGCGCGTGTACACCGATGCAGCCCCGGGGATCCGCCCCCGGACCCGGCCGGAGGGCCCGTACCTCGATGTCCGTGCACAGCCACTCGGCGGCGCCGAACGCGGCCGCCGCCGCCCCAGAGTTCCCCCGGCACGTCGTCACCGCCGTGCTCGTCTCCCACGACGGCGCCCGCTGGCTGCCCGACGTGCTGGCCGGGCTGCTCGGGCAGGAACGCCCCGTACAGAACGTCGTCGCCGCCGACACCGGCAGCGCCGACGACTCCGCCCGGCTGGTCACGGAGGCGCTCGGCGGCGACCGGGTCCTGCACCTCGCCCGCCGTACGAGCTTCGGCACCGCCGTCGACGAGGCGGTCCGCACCGCCGGGGCGCTGACCCCCGACGACCTGCCCTACCTCAAGCGCCCCGGCGGCTGGGATCCGGTCACCCGGTCCTGGACCGACGAGAACTACGACCTGCCGGAGCTGCCGCACGGCGAACCGGTCCAGTGGCTCTGGCTGCTCCACGACGACTGCGCACCCGAGCCGGACGCGCTCGCCGAGATGCTGCGCGTCGTCGACACCGACAAGTACGCCACCATCATCGGGCCCAAGCTGCGCGGCTGGTACGACCGCAAGCAGCTCCTCGAAGTCGGCGTCTCCATCGCCAACAGCGGCCGCCGCTGGACCGGCCTGGACCGCCGTGAGCAGGACCAGGGCCAGCACGACCAGGTCCGGACCGTCCTCTCCGTCTCCTCCGCCGGCATGCTCATCCGCCGCGACGTCTACGAGGAGCTCGGCGGCTTCGACCGCAACCTCCCCCTGATGCGCGACGACGTCGACCTGTGCTGGCGCGCCCACCTCGCCGGCCACCGGGTCCTCGTCGCCCCGGACGCCGTCCTGCGCCACGCCGAGGCCTCCGCCCGCGAGCGCCGCCCCATCGACTGCGCCGGCCGCTCGGTCGTCGGCCCGCACCGCGTCGACAAGGCGGGCGCGGCCTACACGATGCTCGTCAACGCACGCGGCAAGGCCCTGCCCTGGGTCCTGCTCCGGCTCGTCGTCGGCACCCTCCTGCGTACCCTCGCCTACCTCGTCGGCAAGGTCCCCGGACAGGCACTCGACGAGGTCACCGGCCTCCTCGGCACCCTGCTCCGCCCCGGCCGCATCCTCGCCGCCCGCCGCGACCGCGGAAAGGGCGCGGTCGACGCGGCCGAACTGCGCGCACTGTTCCCGCCGCCGGGCGCCACCGTCCGCGCCACCGTCGAACAGGTCGCGGGCAACTTCGGCAACAAGGGCGAGGCCGAGTCGAGCGGTTCGCGGCACGGAGCCGTCGAGTCCGGCCCCGGCGGCGACGACGCCGACTTCCTGGAGGTCGACCAGTTCGCCCGGCTCAAGCGGATCGGCCGCAAACCGGGCCCGGTCCTCTTCGCCCTCCTCCTCCTGGTCTCCCTCATCGCCTGCCGCAACCTGCTCACCGGCGGCTCCCTGGCAGGCGGCGCCCTGCTGCCCGCCCCCGCGGAGGCCGGCGAGCTCTGGGGCCGGTACGCGGACGCCTGGCACACGATCTCCACCGGCTCCACCGAGACCGCCCCGCCCTACCTCGCGCTCCTCGCCGCCCTGTCGGCCCTCTTCCTCGGCTCGACCGGCCTCGCCGTCGCCGCGATCCTGGTCTGCTCGGTCCCGCTGGCCGGACTCACCGCGTACTTCGCCTCCCGGCCGCTGCTCCCGTCGCGGCTGCTGCGGGCCTGGGCGAGCGTCGCGTACGCCTTCCTGCCCGCCGCGACCGGCGCCCTGGCCACCGGCCGCCTCGGCACCGCCGTCCTGCTCGTGCTGCTCCCGCTGATCGCCCGCGCGGCCGTCGCCGCCCACGGGTTCCGCGACGGCACCGACCCGGAGGCGCCGCGCGGCAGTTGGCGCGCGACCTGGGCGTACGCGCTGCTCCTCACGATCACGACCGCGTTCACCCCGATCGTCTGGCCGCTCGCCGTGGTCCTCGGCCTCGGCGTGCTGGTGCTGCGCCGCCGTGACATCGCGGCGTACGGACTTCGCTTCCTCGCCGCCGTCGGCACCCCGATCCTGGCGCTGGCCCCCTGGTCGCTCACGCTCCTCACCGACCCGTCCGCGTTCCTGCGCGAAGCGGGCCTGGACATCGGTACGGGGACGGCGTCGGCGTACGACCTGCTCGGGATCAGCCCCGGCGGCCCGAAGGCGGCCGGCAGCTTCCTGCTGCTCGGCATCGTGCTGGCGGCGCTCGCGGCCCTGCTGCGCGGCGAGCGGCAGTTCGCCGTCCGGGCCGCCTGGGCCACCGCCCTCACCGGCCTGCTCTTCGCGGCGCTCGCCAACGGCTCGACCTGGGCCGGACCCGCCACCCTCGTCTACGGCGCCGCCCTGATCGCCGCCGCACTCGTCGGCGCGGACGGCGCCCGGGTGCGGGTCGCCGAGCAGAGCTTCGGCTGGCGCCAGCCCGTCGCGGCCCTGATCGCCCTGGCCGCAGGACTCGCCCCGGTGCTCGCCGCCTTCGGCTGGATGTTCGGCGGCGCCGACGGCCCGCTGGAGCGCCGCGACCCCGTCCAGGTGCCCGCGTTCGTGGCCGAGGAGAGCTCGACCCAGGACCAGGCCCGCACCCTGGTCCTCGGCGGCACCTCGCCCGACTCCGTCTCGTACAGCCTGGTCCGCGGCTCCGGCGCCCGCCTAGGCGACGGCGAACTGACCGATGCGGCGGGCTCCAACAGCCGGCTCGACAAGGTCGTCGCCAACCTGGTCGCGGGCTCCGGCGCCGACCAGGGCGGCCAGCTCGGCAACTTCGCCGTCCGCTACGTCCTCGTACGCGACGGAGCACCGCGCCAGATGAGCCGCGTCCTCGACACGACCCCCGGCCTCAGCCGCCTCAGCCAGCTCGACGGCAGCGCCCTGTGGCGGGTGGACCGCCAGGTCGCCCGCGTGATGGTGGTCCCGGCCGGCGGCGAGGGCGAGCGCCTTCCGGTCGGCTCCGGGCCCGTCGAGGCGCACTCCGCGATCCCGGCGGGCGACGAGGGCCGCATCCTGCGGATCGCCGACGAGGCCGCACCCGGCTGGCAGGCCACGGTCGACGGCAAGCCGCTGACCCGTGTGACCGTCGACGGCTGGGCCCAGGGCTTCGAACTGCCCGCGGGCGGCGGCCGCCTGGACCTCACCTACGACGCCCCGTTCACGCACACCGTCTGGCTCTGGGCGCAGGGCGCGCTCGCCGTGGTCCTGGTGGTCATGGCCCTGCCGGGCCGCCGCCGGGAGATCGACGACGACCTGCCCGAGGAGGCGCTCGCGGTCGCCGCCGCCGACGCGGACGGCGACGGCCGCCGGGCCCGCAGGCTCCGCGCGGCGGCCGAGGCGGAAGCGGCGGCGGCCGAGGCGGCGGGGGCCGAAGGAGCAGCCGGGGACGGCTATCCGACGGACGGCACGGGCGAGATCCCGCCCCCGCCGACCCCGCCGTCGGCACCGCCGTCCGCACCGGCGGAGACGGCCGGTGCGGGGGAGTACATCCCCGACCAGCAGAGCGCCGACCCGTACGCCGGGAGCGGCGGCTACGACCAGCAGGACACCACCGCGGGCTACGCGGCGCTCCCGCAGCAGAGTTACGGGGAGTGGGACGGCGGCCAGTACCAGGACGCCGGCCGGCAGGCCGCCACCTCCTACCAGCAGGGCGACTACGCCACGTACCGGCAGGACCCGTACACCCAGCAGGACACCGGCTATCAGGACCCGTACGGACAGCCACAGCAGCCGCAGCAGCACTACGGCGGCGGCCAGTACGGGGGCACCGACCAGCACGGCAACCCCACCCAGTACGGGCAGTACGACCAGTACGGGCAGTACACCGGGGAGCAGCCCCCGTACGCCGATCCCGCCCAGCCCCCCGCCCGGAACGGCGAGACCTCCGACACCCCCGACACCCCCGACAACCCCGACACCCCGGGCCAGGCCCCCTGGCAGACCCGTAACGCATCGCGAGGCGAGTCCGAGTGAAGTCCACCCACCTGTCCCTCATCGCGGGCACCGTCGCCCTGGCCGCCATCACCGGCTTCGCCTCGCTCAACGTGCCCGAGGGCCCGGCAACCGAGGAGACCGCGACCGCCTCCGAGCTGCCGGTCGAGCGCTCCAGCCTGGTCTGCCCGGCGCCCAGTACCTCCGACCTGGCGGAGACGGCGTACACCTCGTTCACGCCGCCCGGGAAGGGCGAGGGAGGCGGCACGAAGGACGACACCGCCGAGCTGAAGCCGGCCCTGCCGGTCCTCGACGACGAGGCCGAGACGGACCCCAAGAAGGTCGAGAAGGCCGAGGAGGCGGCGAAGAAGGCCCGGGCGAAGGCCGACAAGCCGGTCCTCGCCGTGAAGGAGCCCGGAAAGCCGGTCGTCGCCGAGGCGAACGGTGCCGACGCCCCGGCCCTCGTCGGCACGGCCACCGGCACGCTCGCCCCCGGCTGGGCCGCCCAGCAGACCACCACGGTCACCGCGGGCGGCGCGCGGGGCCTCCTCGGGGTCAGCTGCACCGCCCCGGACACCGACTTCTGGTTCCCCGGCGCGAGCACCGCCCGCTCCCGCCAGGACTACCTCCACCTCACGAACCCGGACGCCGGCGCGGCCGTGGCCGACATCCAGCTCTTCGGCGCCAAGGGCGCGGTCACCTCCGAGATCGGCGACGGCATCACCGTGCCCGGCCGTTCCAGCGTCGCGCTCCTGCTCTCCACCCTCACCGACGAGTCCGTCAACGACCTGACGGCCCACGTCACCACCCGCTCCGGCCGGGTCGGAGCGGTCCTCCTGACCGCCGACGACGGCTCGGGCACCGACTGGCTCACGGCGGCGGCCGACCCCTCCGGCACGCTGGTGATGCCCGGCATCCCGGCCGACGCCACCTCCGTACAGCTGGTGGCGTTCGCGCCCGGCGAGAGCGACGCGGATGTGAAGGTCCAGCTGATGGGGAAGAACACGACGTTCGCCCCGGCGGGGAACGACACCCTCCACATCAAGTCCGGGATGACCGCGACGGTCGACCTGAAGGACATCACCCGGGGCGAACCGGGCTCGCTCCGCCTCACCCCCGTGGAGAAGAACCGCTCGACCCCGATCGTCGCCGCGCTCCAGGTGGTCCGGGGCACCGGCGCCAAGCAGGAGTACGCCTACATCCCGGCCACCCGCCCGGTGGGTGCCCGGGCGAGCGTCACCGACAACCGGGCCAAGGGCTCCACGCTCTCCCTCGCCGCACCCGGCGCGGACGCCAAGGTGAAGGTGACGACGTCGGCGGGGAGCGGAGGCGGCGAGGCGAGCGTGGAGACGTACACGGTCAAGGCCGGTACGACGATGGCCGTCACCCCGAAGCCCCCGGCCGGGTTCAGGGGCACGTACGCGCTGACGGTGGAGACGGTCTCGGGCGGCCCGGTCCACGCGTCACGGTCGCTGGTCCTCCCGGAGGACGGCGTCCAGATGTTCACGGTGCAGACGCTGCCGGACGACGGCGGCACGGTGGTGGTGCCGTCGGCGCGGCAGGACCTGTCGGTCCTGGACGACTGAGGGGTACGGCAGGCACCGTCAACGGGTCCGGACCCGGGCTTCGGGTCCGGACGTGGCCCTGACCGCGGCCCCGGCCCCGGCCTCAGTCCTGCCCGTACCGCGGATCGACCGACTCCGGGGCCAGCCCCAGCAGCTCGGCGACCTGCTCGACGACGACCTCGTGGACCAGCAGGGAGCGCTCGTCGCGGTTCTTGGTGCGGATCTCGATGGGCCGCCGGTAGACGATGATCTGCGCGGGCCGTCCCTTGGCCGCCGATACGGCGCTGCCGAGCGGAACGCTGTCCTCCAGATCCCTGGGCACGTCCAGGACGACGAAGTCGACCTCGGCCAGTTGGGGCCAGCGCCGCTCCAGCCGCTCCACCGAGTCCTGGACCAGATCCCGGAAGACCTCGCCCCGGCTGGCCGACAGCGGCACCTGAGGCGGCGCGACCGGCCCCCGCATACCGCGGCCATGACGGTCGCGGCGCCGGGGCCGCGGCTCGAACGGGTGGGGGGAAGGTACGGAGCTGTCCATCACCGACGCAGCGTAACCCTCCCCGGGGCGGCGCGATCGTGCCGAGGACACGGCGCCGCGACGGTTTCCCGGGCCGCCCGCCGACGGTTCCCCCGGACCGCCCGCCGACCGTTCCCCCGGTCGGCCGAGGGAAACGATCGGCGGGAACATTCCGGTCGGCCACCCCGATGTCCGGGCCTTCTGTCCACAGTTGAACATTCAGGCCAAGGTTGAGCCTTTTTCAGGCCCCTGATCCGATCATCGGCAGTGAGCGGAACGCCGCCATCCACCCCGGCACGCACTCCCACCACCACCCGTCCCGCACCACGCGTCCGCCGCGACGCAGGTCAGGACGGTCGCCGGGGACGGGCGTGTGTCGAGGACCACAGGGCGACACGGTGGGGTGAGCCGGGGGAGAGTCGTCGCAGCCCGCTCAAGAGTGCGGTACCGTCCAACATCGTGAGCCCTGTACGTCGCTGTTCGCGCACCGCGTGCGGCCGCCCTGCCGTCGCGACACTGACGTACGTCTATGCCGACTCGACTGCGGTCCTCGGCCCGCTCGCCACCTACGCCGAGCCCCACTGCTACGACCTCTGTGCCGAGCACAGTGAGCGGCTGACCGCGCCACGCGGCTGGGAGGTGGTCCGCCTCTCCGACGGCTCCGCACCCGCGCACCCCAGCGGTGACGACCTCGAAGCCCTGGCCAACGCGGTACGGGAAGCGGCCCGGCCGCACGACCGCGCGCCGGACGGCGGAGGCCGGGGTCCGCGAGCCGCCGACCCGGTGGAGGTCGCCCGCCGAGGCCACCTGAGAGTGCTGCGTTCCCCGGACTCCTGAGGCCACCTCCTGACGCACCACCCGGCCGGGTAGTTTGGACCCTCCGTAAACACCAGGAGGACCGGCCGTGGTCGCTGATCTGTCGCAGCTCGTGAAGGCGTACGACGTACGTGGCGTGGTGCCCGACCAGTGGGACGAGTCGCTGGCCGAGTTGTTCGGAGCCGCGTTCGTCCAGGTCACGGCTGCCGACGCGATCGTGATCGGCCACGACATGCGCCCCACTTCCCCGGCCCTGTCCGGCGCCTTCGCCCGGGGTGCGGCGGCGCGGGGCGCGGACGTCACGCTGATCGGCCTCTGCTCGACGGACCAGCTGTACTACGCGTCGGGGGCGCTGGACCTGCCGGGCGCGATGTTCACGGCCTCGCACAACCCCGCGCAGTACAACGGCATCAAGATGTGCCGGGCGGGAGCGGCCCCGGTAGGCCAGGACACAGGCCTGAAGGAGATCCGCACCCTCGTGGAACAGTGGTCGGAAGGCGCCCCGCAGCCCCCCGCGTCCCCCACCCCCGGCACGATCACGGAACGCGACACCCTCACCGACTACGCGGCCCACCTCCTGGCCCTGGTCGACCTCAAGGCGATCCGCCCCCTGAAGGTCGTGGTCGACGCGGGCAACGGCATGGGAGGCCACACGGTCCCCACGGTGTTCGAGGGCCTGCCGCTCGATGTCGTACCCATGTACTTCGAGCTGGACGGCACGTTCCCGAACCACGAGGCGAACCCGCTCGACCCGAAGAACATCGTCGACCTCCAGGCCCGCGTCCTCGCCGAGGGCGCCGACCTGGGCCTCGCCTTCGACGGCGACGCGGACCGCTGCTTCGTCGTCGACGAACGGGGCGCCGGAGTCTCCCCCTCCGCGATCACGGCCCTGGTCGCCGCCCGCGAACTGGCCCGCAACGGCGGCGAGGGCACGGTCATCCACAACCTGATCACCTCCTGGTCCGTCCCCGAGGTGGTCCGCGAGAACGGCGGCACCCCGGTCCGCACCCGGGTCGGCCACTCCTTCATCAAGACGGAGATGGCCGAGCACGGCGCGATCTTCGGCGGCGAACACTCGGCGCACTACTACTTCCGCGACTTCTGGAACGCCGACACGGGCATGCTCGCGGCCCTCCACGTCCTGGCCGCCCTCGGCGGCCAGGACGCCCCCCTCTCGGAACTCGTCGCCGTCTACGACCGCTACGCGGGCTCCGGCGAGATCAACTCCACGGTCACCGACCAGGCAGCCAGCCTGACGGCCGCCAGGTCCGCCTACAGCACCCGCGACGACATCACGTTCGACGACCTGGACGGCCTGACGGTCACGTCCACGGACTGGTGGTTCAACCTCCGAGCCTCGAACACGGAACCCCTGCTGCGCCTGAACGTGGAGGCGAGGGACGAGCGGACGATGGAGGCGGTACGGGACGAGGTACTGGCCTTGATCCGCAACCCCAGCCCGTCCGGGCGCCTGCATTCCAACGCCTCCGGCGCTTGAGGAGCGGGGCCCGGGGCGCAGCCCCGAAACCCCAGCCCGTCCGGGCGTCCACTCAAGCCCGTCCGGCGCTTGAGGGCAAAGGGGTCCGGGGCAGAGCCCCGGTTTCGGGAAGGGGCGGGTAGGGGAGAGGCCCGCCGCAGGCGCCCCACCCCCCCCGGGGCCCCCACCCCGGCCGCCCCATCCCCCGTCCCCCACCCCCGGCCGACCCGCGCCCCCGTCCCCCCAGCGGTAGGCTGACGACGCCTGATCCACGTGAATCAGAATTCGCACCGCTCGAAGGGACCCACCCCATGCCGCTCGAAGCCGGCCTCCTGGAGATCCTGGCCTGCCCGGCCTGCCACTCCCCGCTCGACGACCGCACCGCGGCCGACAGCCCGGAGCTGGTCTGCACCGGCGCCGACTGCGGCCTGGCCTACCCGGTCCGGGACGGCATCCCGGTCCTCCTCGTCGACGAGGCCCGCCGCCCCGCCTGACAAGCGAGCGAAGCGCGTACGGGAACCCGTGCGGCACGCCGACCCGGACGGCCAGGGGCGCACCCCGAACAGGACCCGCCCCCACCCCCGTAAAGGCAAGGCCCCCGCACCCGCATCCCGCACCCCACCCGGTGATCGGAGGCCCACCGCCATGCTCGACGAGTCCTTGCTCGACGCCCCGGAAGCCCTGGCCAGGGCCGACCGCCGCGACCTGCTCCGCGGCGCCGCCGAGGCAGGCGCCCGGGTCCGCACCGCCGCCCGGCACGCCGCCGAGGCCGGCATCGGCGGCCTGAACCCCGAGGGCCGCCCCCGCGCCGTCCTGGTCGCCGGCCCCGGCACCGCCGCATCCGGCGTCGCCGACCTGATCGGCGCACTGGCGGGCGCGGCGGCCCCCGTGACCCGGATCCACCCCACGGGCGTAGCCCCCGCCCCCGGCGCCCTGCGATGGGCACTGCCCGGCTGGGCCGGCTCCGTGGACCTCCTCCTCATCGCCACCGCCGACGGCTCGGAGCCGGGCCTCGCCCTGCTCGCCGAGCAGGCGTACCGCCGCGGCTGCACCGTGGTCGCCGTCGCCCCCACCCGCTCCCCGCTGCGCGAGGCGGTGGACGGCGTGCACGGCCTGGTCGTACCGATGGCGGCAGCCCCGCACGGCGAGTACGACGCGGAGGTCTCCGCCGCGGGCCCCGGCACCCTGTGGGCGCTGCTCACCCCGCTGCTCGCGCTCCTCGACCGGGTCGGCCTGGTCACCGCGACCCCCGAGGACCTGCAGAAGGTCGCCGACCGCCTGGACCGCACCGCCGAACGCTGCGGCCCGGCCATCGCCACGTACAGCAACCCGGCCAAGACACTCGCCGCCGAGCTCGCCGACAGCCTGCCGCTGCTCTGGACGGAGGGCGAGGCGGCGGGCCCGGTCGGCCGCCGCTTCGCCGCCGTACTGTCCGAGCTGGCGGGCCGCCCCGCCCTGACCGCCGAACTCCCCGAGGCGCTGCCCTCGCACGGCACCCTGCTCGCGGGGGACTTCGCGGCCGGCGCGGACCCGGACGACTTCTTCCGGGACCGGGTGGACGAGGGCGAGACCCTCAGAGCCAGGGTCGTCCTGCTGAGGGACCGCCCGACGGGCGGCCTCAGCGCCTACCCGGCGGCCCGGGAGCTGGCCCTCGGCCACGACACCCCGCTCAGCGAACTGGAACCGGACGAGGGCAGCGACCTGGAGACCCTGGCCGAACTGCTCGCGATCACGGACTTCGCAGCGGTGTACCTCTCCCTGGCCTCAACGCCCACCTGAGGACGCACACCGCACCAGGGCACCACCCCACAGCACTGCATCACCACCACCCAGCACCGCCGAGCCCGCCCCGAGGCACCACCCCGCCCCGCACGACCCCGAGGACGACTCCATGGACCGGCTGTCCAACACCGTGCGCCCCTACGCCTGGGGCTCGACCACGGCCATCCCCGCCCTGCTCGGCACCGCCCCCACCGGCGAACCGCAGGCCGAGATGTGGATGGGCGCGCACCCGGGAGCCCCCTCCCGCATAACCCGCCCCAAGAGCTCCCCCAACACCACAGGCACCCCCAACACCACCACCCCACCGGAACGCCCCCTCACCGACGTCATCGCCGCCGACCCCGAAGGTGAACTCGGCGCGGTCACCGTAGCCAGGTTCGGCCCCCGCCTCCCCTTCCTCCTCAAGCTGCTCGCGGCCGGCTCTCCCCTCTCCCTCCAGGTCCACCCCGACCTGGACCAGGCCCGCAAGGGCTACGCGGACGAGGAGACCCGGGGCATTCCGATCGACGCCCCCCACCGCACGTACAAGGACGCCAACCACAAGCCCGAACTCATCTGCGCCCTCACCCCCTTCGACGGCCTCTGCGGCTTCCGCAGGCCCACCGAGGCGGCGGACGCCATGGAGGCCCTGGGCGTCGACTCCCTGAAGCCGTACGTGGACCTCCTGCGCGCCCACCCCGAGGAGGCTGCCCTCCGTGAGGTGCTCACGGCGATCCTCGGCGCCGACCCGGCGGAGATGGCCGACACCGTCACCGAGGCGGCGGCCGCCTGCGAACGCCTCGGCGGCACCCACGCCCCGTACGCCCGCATCGCCCACCACTACCCCGGCGACCCCGGCGTCCTCGCGGCGATGCTGCTGAACTACGTCCAACTCCAGCCCGGCGAGGCCCTGTTCCTCGGTGCCGGCGTCCCGCACGCCTACCTGGACGGTCTCGGCGTCGAGATCATGGCGAACTCGGACAACGTGCTGCGCTGCGGACTCACCCCCAAGCACATCGACGTCCCCGAACTCCTGCGCATCGTCCGCTTCGAGGCCACCGAACCCGGCGTGCTGCGCCCCGAGGCGTCATCCTCCGGCGAGGAGCGGTACGAGACCCCCGTCGACGAGTTCGCCCTGTCCCGCTACACCCTCGCGTCCGGGGCCCAGCCCGCCGAACTGACCGCCCCCACCCCCCAGATCCTGCTCTGCACGGCGGGGACCGTCCGGGTGGGCGAGCTCGACCTGACCCCCGGCCAGTCCGTTTTCGTACCGGCCGCCGAAGCGGTGGAAGCCACGGGATCGGGCACACTCTTCCGTGCCACGGTGGCGGCCCGAACGGTCTGAGCGTCCTGAGACCACATCCCTCCTCCGCGGCTGCAACAATGTGCCGCCGCAGCGCGGCACCACCTGCCGTCAACCGAGGAAGGGACACCACGCACTCATGAGCGCGTCCGGCGGAACCAAGGCGATCGTGGCGGCACTGGTCGCCAACCTCTCGATCGCCGTGGCCAAATTCGTAGCGTTCCTCTTCAGTGGGTCCTCGTCGATGCTCGCGGAGAGCGTCCACTCGCTCGCCGACTCGGGCAACCAGGGCCTCCTGCTGCTCGGCGGCAAGAAGGCCAAGCGCGAGGCGACTCCCCAGCACCCGTTCGGCTACGGCCGTGAGCGCTACATCTACGCGTTCCTCGTCTCCATCGTCCTCTTCTCGCTCGGCGGGATGTTCGCGCTCTACGAGGGCTACGAGAAGATCAAGCACCCGCACGAGATCACCGCCTGGTACTGGCCGGTCGGGGTCCTGGTCTTCGCGATCATCGCCGAGATCTTCTCCTTCCGTACGGCGATCAAGGAGTCCAACCAGACGCGCGGCGACCGCTCCTGGACCGAGTTCGTCCGCCGCTCCAAGGCCCCCGAACTCCCGGTCGTCCTCCTGGAGGACCTCGGCGCCCTCGTCGGTCTGATCCTCGCCCTCGGCGGCGTCGGCCTCGCCCTCGCCACCGGCGACGGCGTCTGGGACGGCATCGGCACCCTCTGCATCGGCATCCTGCTGGTCGTCATCGCGATCGTCCTCGCCGTCGAGACGAAGTCCCTCCTGCTCGGCGAGTCCGCCGGCCTCGAAGAGGTCGAGAAGATCAAGGCGGCCGTGGTGGACGGCGACACCGTCACCGGCATCATCCACATGCGTACCCTCCACCTCGGCCCCGAGGAACTGCTGGTCGCCGCCAAGATCGCGGTCCAGCACGACGACACCGCGACCGAGATCGCCAACGCGATCAACGCTGCCGAGAACCGGATCCGGGAAGCCGTCCCCATCGCCCGGGTCATCTACCTGGAGCCGGACATCTACAACGCGGAAGCGGCAGCGACCGGCGCCAACCCCGGCAAGACCCCCGGAGGTCCGGTCCCGCAGGCCCCGCAGGTTCCTGAGGCTCCGAAGGATCTCGGCCACTGACCCACCGCACTCCGGCCCCGATCGGCCCGGTGACCCCTCACACACGCCTGTCTCCACGAACGGGCTGGGGGTCACTGGGCCGTTCGGTGTAGATTCGGATACGGAACAGACGTCGCTGCTGATGGCGGTCGACCGGTCCGCGGACGCGAGCCGGGCGAGGGACAGAGGGCCTCCGACGGACTGCACTGCGAACGCGCTCGGGCATTCGTGTGCCCGTCGCCGCAGAGTCAGCCCAGACAGCCCACCTCGACCCATCACGAGGAGCAGCCCCGTTATGACGACGGTCACCAACCGCCAGGACTTCAAGGTCGCCGACCTTTCTCTCGCCGCCTTCGGCCGCAAGGAGATCACCCTCGCCGAGCACGAGATGCCCGGCCTTATGTCGATCCGTAAGGAGTTCGCCGCCGCCCAGCCGCTGGCCGGCGCCCGGATCACCGGCTCGCTGCACATGACCGTGCAGACCGCCGTGCTCATCGAGACCCTCGTCGCCCTCGGCGCCGATGTCCGCTGGGCCTCCTGCAACATCTTCTCCACCCAGGACCATGCCGCCGCGGCCATCGCCGTCGGCCCGAACGGCACCCCGGAGGCCCCTGCGGGCGTCCCGGTCTTCGCCTGGAAGGGCGAGACGCTGGAGGAGTACTGGTGGTGCACGGAGCAGGCGCTGACCTGGCCGAACACCCCCACCGGCGGCCCGAACATGATCCTCGACGACGGTGGCGACGCCACCCTCCTCGTCCACAAGGGCGTCGAGTTCGAGAAGGCCGGCGCGGCCCCGGACCCGTCGACGGCGGACAGCGAGGAGTACGCCCACATCCTCACCCTGCTGAACCGCACCCTCGGTGAGGCCCCGCAGAAGTGGACCCAGTTGGCGTCCGAGATCCGCGGCGTGACGGAGGAGACCACCACCGGTGTCCACCGCCTCTACGAGATGCACCGTGACGGCACCCTCCTGTTCCCCGCGATCAATGTGAACGACGCGGTCACCAAGTCGAAGTTCGACAACAAGTACGGCTGCCGCCACTCCCTGATCGACGGCATCAACCGCGCCACCGACGTCCTGATCGGCGGCAAGACCGCTGTCGTCCTCGGCTACGGCGACGTGGGCAAGGGCTGCGCGGAATCCCTCCGCGGCCAGGGCGCCCGCGTGATCATCACGGAGATCGACCCGATCTGCGCGCTACAGGCGGCGATGGACGGCTACCAGGTCGCCACCCTCGACGACGTGGTGGAGCAGGGCGACATCTTCATCACCACGACGGGGAACAAGGACATCATCATGGCCTCGGACATGGCCAAGATGAAGCACCAGGCGATCGTCGGAAACATCGGCCACTTCGACAACGAGATCGACATGGCCGGCCTGGCCGCCATCGACGGGATCGTCAAGGACGAGGTCAAGCCCCAGGTCCACACCTGGAAGTTCCCCGACGGCAAGGTCCTCATCGTGCTCTCCGAGGGCCGCCTGCTGAACCTCGGCAACGCGACCGGCCACCCGTCCTTCGTGATGTCGAACTCCTTCGCCGACCAGACCCTGGCGCAGATCGAGCTCTTCACGAAGCCCGCGGAGTACCCGACCGACGTCTACGTGCTGCCCAAGCACCTGGACGAGAAGGTCGCCCGACTCCACCTCGACGCCCTCGGCGTCAAGCTGACGACCCTCCGCCCCGAGCAGGCGGCGTACATCGGCGTCGAGGTCGACGGCCCGTACAAGCCCGACCACTACCGCTACTGATCCGGCACCGTCGGCGGCCGGGAGGCCACACCACCTCCTCCCGGCCGCCGCACGGCACACCGCCCTCAGCAGCACACGCACCACGCATGACGCATCACGTAGTAAGCAGCAGCAGCGGCCGATAGCCGGCAGCTGACAAGACAGGCCCCCGCACCCCCGTGTCGGGGGCTTGTCCCGTCAACTCCCGTCAACGCCCCCGGCTACCGCCCCCGCACAGCCCGAGGAACCCGAAGGACCCCATGCCCCGCGGCAGGTATTCGCTCCACGACCTTCACGATCACACCCCCCTCGGCGAAGAACACTTCCACTGCGCCCCCGGCCCCTCCGGCTGGCGCTACGTCTCCCAGACCACGTCCCCCTCGGGCGACCACCTGGGCTCCGTCGACCTGGCCCTGGACGAACTGGGCCGGCCGATCCGTCTCGAACTCCACTCCGCGAGCTGGCAGGTACGGGGAGCCGCCCTGGAAGGCGTCACCTGGGTCCGTACCGACCCGACCGGCACCGACGCCACCGAAGCCAACGTCCGCGCCCACGCCTTCTCCGGAACCTCCCCCGCGTTCCTCATCGCCCTGACCCGACTCCTGCGCCTCACCCCCGATTCCCCCGAGACCCGCGTCCGCGTGGTCACCTTCACGGACCCGGTCCTCGCGCCGCGTACCTGCGACCAGTCCTGGGCTCTGGTGAACAGTGAAGCGCACGCCACTGACAACGGCCCTCTGATCGTGGACGAATACCAGGTCAGCGCCCTGGACACCGGTGACCGGCACACCGTTCACGTGGCCGGGGACGTCGTCCTCGCGGCCCCCGGCATCGAGCTGGAGCACCTGGAGACACCCCCGTCCCCTCGCGCGTCCGGGCCGGCCGACTAACCGGGCGGAGCGAACCCCGCCGAGGAGCCTCCCGCCCTCGTCTGCTCCTCCGCGCCGGCGCCAGCAGACGCGCCGGACCTGGCAGACGTGCCGGACCCGCCAGGCGCATCAGCCCCGCCAGGCGCGGCAAAGCCGAGGGACCCCGCCGCCCCGCCCGCAGGCACCGGTGCGGCGGTGGACGCGCCCCCCGCCCCCGCGAACACCCGCCGGGCATCACGCGCCTGCCGCTCATGAACCACCGCGGCCAGGAACGCGGCAGCCGGAATCCCCTGCGGCGCAGCGATCCCCGTCCGCGTCACGACCTCGTCGGCCAACCGCGCAGCCATCGACCCGCCGACGCCGGGATCCAACTGCTGCATCCGCGTGAGGTACTGCCGTATCGCGAGCCAGAGTTCGTCCGGCACGGCGGACAGATCCAGTTGGGAGA
This sequence comes from Streptomyces cyaneofuscatus, assembly GCF_042718795.1. Taxonomy (GTDB): domain Bacteria; phylum Actinomycetota; class Actinomycetes; order Streptomycetales; family Streptomycetaceae; genus Streptomyces; species Streptomyces cyaneofuscatus_A. Next base: position 1,980 of record NZ_JBHXOX010000017.1, on the reverse strand, counting down.
ACCGGCCGACCAGCCACGGCGGAGGCGGCGGCACGGCGACCGACCGCTTGGCCGTCACACGTTCCCGGATGACCAGCGTTCCCGCGAAGACATCACCGAGCCGGCGCCCGCGCGCCGACACCAACGACGCGATCGAGGCCACGACGCCGAAGGTCATCAGGATCTCCACGGCCCCCATCGCCCCCCGCACGAGCGCGTGCCGGAACCGGATCGGCCCGCCGTCGTCCCGCACCACACGCAGCCCGCAGGCCAGCTTCCCGAGAGAACGGCCATGGCTCAGCGTCTCCACCGCGATCGGCCCCCCGATCAGCACCAGCAGGAACAGGGCGACCCCGATGGCCGCGACGGCGGCTTCGTCCAAAGTGACGGAGGCAATGCCCACGACGACCGAGACCAGGATGAAGACGCAGAAGACGATGGCCAGATCGATCGCCGCTGCCAGTGCTCGGCTCGGCAGCCTCGCCGGCCTCAGCTCCAGGACAACGGCGTCCCCGGTCACCAACTCGCTCATCGCGCCCCCACTCTTCCCGACCTTCGCTGCCCCGGCCGGCCCCAGTCTGCCAAGCTGACCCGCAGCGCGCCGCAGTAGTACGGCCCCCGTACGCACCCATGCCTGGAGCAACAGCCGCCCATGGACCTCGACGTCTTCGTCACCGCCCACCGCACGGAGTGGGACCGCCTCGACCACCTCCTGCGCCGAGGGCGCCGTCTGACGGGCGCGGAGGCGGACGAGCTCGTCGTCCTCTACCAGCGCACGGCCACCCATCTCTCCCTGATCCGCTCGACCACCCCCGACCCGCTGCTCACCACCCGCCTCACCCAGCTCGTGGCCCGCGCCCGGGCGACGGTCACCGGCACGCGCAAAACCTCCTGGCGCGACGCGGCCCGCTTCCTCACCACGGGATTCCCGGCGGCGGTCTACCGCTCACGTCACTGGTGGGTCCCTACCGCGGTCCTGTCCACGCTGGTGGCAGCCCTCCTGGGCTGGTGGATCGGTACGCACCCCGAGGTCCAGGCCGCGATAGCGGCCCCGGACGACCTCCGGGCCATGACCCGCCCCGGCGGGGAGTACGAGACCTACTACTCCAGCCACCCGGCGGCCTCGTTCGCCGCGCAGGTATGGACGAACAACGCCCAGGCCGCCGCGATGTGCCTGGTCCTCGGCGCGTTCCTCTGCCTACCGGTGATCTGGATCCTCTTCCTCAACATGCTCAACCTCGGAGTCGGCATCGGCCTGATGTCCTCCGCAGGCCGCCTGGACGTCTTCCTCGGCCTGGTCCTTCCGCACGGCCTCCTCGAACTGACCGCGGTGTTCGTCGCCGCCGGTACGGGGCTCCGCCTCGGCTGGACGGTGATCGACCCCGGCCCCCTCTCCCGCCGAACCGCCCTCGCCGAGCAGGGCCGCGCCGCACTGGGCATGGCCATCGGCCTGGCCCTGGTGCTGTTCGTCTCCGGCCTGATCGAAGGCTTCGTGACCCCCTCAGGCCTCCCGACCTGGGCCCGGATCACCATCGGCATCGCCGCTGAGCTGGCCTTTCTCGCGTACGTCTACATCCTGGGCCGCCGCGCCGTACGAGCCGGCGACACCGGCGACCTCACAGCTGTCGAACGCAGTGCCGAGCTTCCCTCCGCCGCCTGACCACCGGTGTGCGTTCGTCCCCGCTGAGCTGCTAGTCTCCTCTTCGCCCACAAAAACCGTTGACACGGGAGACGTGGGGAGGTAGATTTAAACGGTTGCCTCGGACTAGACAAGTTCGAGTGAAGCGCATAGTGTCTACCTCGCTCGCGGCGGTAAGTTCGCAAATATCGCGCAGAGCCACCGATTCCCTTTATTCGAATCACAGGCCGTTCATTCGGTCGATGTGCTTCTGATAAAGTCGGATCAGCCGAAAGGCAAGGCCACTCCACAGGCCACCGGAAATCGAATTCGGACCGGAAACGGAACGAAAAAGAGTCTGGTAAAGTTGGAACCGCCGGAAA
>NZ_JBHXOX010000016.1:0-195081 GCF_042718795.1 Streptomyces cyaneofuscatus | reverse complement strand
TTGCGGCGGCCGTGTTTTTTTTTTTTTTGGGGGGGGGGGGGGGGGGGCTCGGGGGGGGGGGGGGCCCCCCTTGCTCGTTTGTGGGGGGGGGGGGGTTTTATCCACCCCAACCCCCGCCCCTCCCCGTACCGCCCGCGGTCTCCGCGTACCGCGTACGCCTACGGTCTCCGCGCCCCGGCCGTCTCCGGCTCCGGCTCGGACTCCTCGGCCGGCCGTGGCAGCCGGGCCGCCGCCCGTACCCCTGTCAGCCGGGCACCCTGTTTCGACTTCGGCGGGACCCACTTCGGCAGGTGCTGCGGCAGTGAGCCGTACCAGGCGCGGGAGACCGCGTAGCCGAAGGCGAGACAGACCATGCCGCCCACCGCGTCCAGCCAGAAGTGGTTGGCCGTGGCCACGATGACGACCAGGGTGAGTGTCGGGTAGAGCAGGCCCAGGATGCGGGCCCAGGGCGCCGAGGCCAGGGCGAATATCGTCAGGCCGCACCAGAGGGACCAGCCGATGTGCATCGACGGCATCGCCGCGTACTGGTTCGACATGTTCTTGAAGTTGCCCGAGGCCATCGAGCCCCAGGTCTCGTGCACGAGCACGGTGTCGATGAAGTTGGCGCCGTTCATCAGACGGGGTGGCGCCAGCGGGTACAGGTAGTAGCCGAGCAGGGCCACGCCCGTCGTCGCGAAGAGGACGAGGCGGGTGGCCGCGTACCGGCCGGGGTGGCGGCGGAAGAGCCAGACGAGGACGCCGATGGTCACGACGAAGTGCAGCGTCGCGTAGTAGTAGTTCATCGACACGATCAGCCAGGTCACGGAATTGACCGCGTGGTTGACCGTTTCCTCGAAGGCGAGACCGAGGGCCTTCTCCGCCGACCAGATCCAGTCCGCGTTGGCCAGCGCCTGGGTCTTCTGCTCCGGTACGGCGTTGCGCACGAGCGAGTACAGCCAGTAGCTGACCGCGATGAGCAGGATCTCGAACCAGAGCCGGGGGCGGCCGGGCGATCGCAGGGAGCGGAAGCGGTCCGACCAGCCGGTCTTCCCGTCTTCCTGTGCTGTCACGTCCGTTTCACCCATAGGCAGAGAGTCTTCCATAGAGATTCCCCTGCCTTCGATCATCCTCCGGTCGGGTTCCGGTCGCACATCCTGCACCTTGAGGACGAGGGTGGGACCCTGCGCCACCTACGGGCCTGTGCCGTTCCGCGTGCCGGGGCCAGCGCCGTTTCCCGTACCGGGTCCCGCGCCGTTCCCCGCGCCGTTCCCCGTGCCGGGTCCCGAAGCCGTCGTCCCGCGGACCACCAGCTCGGGCATGAAGACGAACTCGCTGTGCGGCGCCGGGGTCCCGCCGATCTCCTCCAGCAGCGTCCGCACCGCGGCCTGGCCCATCGCCGTCACGGGCTGCCGGATGGTGGTCAGCGGCGGGTCGGTGAACGCTATGAGGGGCGAGTCGTCGTAGCCGACCACGGAGAGGTCCCGGGGGACCTCCTTCGACAGCCGGCGGGCCGCCCGGATCGCCCCGAGCGCCATCATGTCGCTCGCGCACACGACCGCCGTGCAGCCGCGCTCCATCAGGGCGGAGGCGGCGGCCTGGCCGCCCTCCAGCGTGTACAGGGAGTGCTGGACCAACTCCTCCACCGCGTCCGGCGTGAGGCCGAGCTGCTCCCGCATCGTGGCGTGGAAGCCCTCGATCTTGCGGAGCACGGGCACGAAGCGCTTGGGGCCGACCGCGAGGCCGATCCGGGTGTGGCCGAGCGCCACCAGGTGCGTCACCGCGAGCCGCATCGCCGCCCGGTCGTCGGGGGAGATGAAGGGGGCCTGCACCTTGGCGGAGAAGCCGTTGACCAGGACGAAGGGAACGCCCTGGCCGCGCAGTTGCTCGTAGCGCTGCATGTCGGCCGAGGTGTCGGCGTGCAGTCCGGAGACGAAGATGATGCCCGAGACGCCCCGGTCCACCAGCATCTCGGTGAGTTCGTCCTCGGTGGAGCCGCCGGGGGTCTGGGTGGCGAGGACCGGTGTGTACCCCTGCCGGGTCAGCGCCTGGCCGATGACCTGGGCCAGCGCCGGGAAGATCGGGTTCTCCAGCTCGGGGGTGATCAGTCCGACCAGGCCCGCGCTGCGCCGGCGCAGCCGTACGGGGCGTTCGTAGCCCAGGACGTCGAGCGCCGCGAGGACGGATTCGCGGGTGGTCGCCGCGACCCCGGGCTTGCCGTTCAGAACTCGGCTGACCGTCGCTTCGCTGACCCCCGCCTGAGTTGCGATATCGGCAAGCCGTGCGGTCATGTCAGTGGACTGTACCGGGCCGGTGTCGGATTGCCCACTGTGTGTGGCCCGGCTGCCCGCGCCCTCGTACTGCCGGGGGCTGGGCCCCGTACCGCCGGGGGCTGAGCCCCGTACCGGCAAGGGCTGGGTCCCGCCTCCCGGCAAGGTCTTGCAAGCTCTTGCGGTCTCTCGCTGCGGGCTGCGGTCGGATCGTCGCACTGCGGATATGCCGTACGTATCCCGTGTGTGGCCTGCCCCTGCCAGGGCTCCATCGGTTCCGTCAAGGGGCTTGACGGCAACCTTGAGGACACGCGAATGTAACGATCAACAGGGCTTGCAGAAATATTCCGCAAGGTCTTTCGGTGGTCTTTCATCCTTGTTACGTTCACGTCGACCCGGCGCCGCGACGGAGCGGTACGGCAGTTGAAGGAGTTCAGATGCGACGTGGCATAACGGCCACCGCCCTGGTCGCGGCCCTGGCGCTCGCGGCGTCCGCCTGCGGCAGCGGCGACGAGACCGGCGGCAGCAAGAGCTCGGGCGAGCTCTCCGGCACCGTGACCTGGTGGGACACCTCCAGCGTCGGCAGCGAGGACAAGGTCTTCAAGAAGCTGGCCGAAGGTTTCGAGAAGAAGCACCCGAAGGTCGACGTCAAGTACGTCAGTGTCCCGTTCGGTGACGCGCAGAACAAGTTCAAGAACGCCGCCCAGGCCGGCAGCTCCGCGCCCGACGTGATCCGCTCCGAGGTCGCCTGGACGCCGGACTTCGCCTCCCTCGGCTACCTGGCCCCGCTGGACGGCACCGCCGCCCTGAAGAACCAGGACGACTTCCTGCCGCAGGCCGTCGCGTCCACCAAGTTCGAGGACAAGACCTTCGCCGTCCCGCAGGTCATCGACTCCATGGGCATCTTCTACAACAAGAAGCTGATGGAGAAGGCGGGCGTCGAGGCGCCCACCAACCTGGACGAGCTGAAGAGCGTCTCGAAGAAGATCAAGGACAAGACCGGCAAGACCGGTCTCTACCTGCGCGGCGACGACCCGTACTTCTTCCTCTCCTTCCTGTACGGCGAGGGCGGCGACCTGGTCGACGCCGAGTCCAAGACCGTCACCGTGGACAAGCCCGAGGGCGTCAAGGCCTTCAAGGCGGTCAAGGCCCTGGTCGAGGACGGCACCGCGAAGACGGATGCCTCCGACGGCTGGGAGAACATGATGCAGGCGTTCAAGAACGGCGACGTCGCGATGATGATCAACGGCCCCTGGGCCGTCGCCGACACGCTGACCGGCAAGGAGTTCACGGACAAGGACAACCTGGGCATCGCCACGGTCCCGGCCGGCTCCGCCGCGCACGGCGCCCCGCAGGGCGGTCACAACCTCGCCGTCTACGCCGGTTCGAAGAACCTGGAAGCCTCCTACGCCTTCGTCGAGTACATGACGTCCGTGGAGTCCCAGGCCACCGCCGCCGGTGAGCTGAACCTCCTGCCGACGCGCACCTCCGCGTACGCCAAGAAGGAAGCCGTCAACAGCGAGATCGTCGGCTTCTTCAAGCCGGTCGTCGAGACCGCCGTCGAGCGCCCCTGGATCCCCGAGGGCGGCAGCCTCTTCGCCCCGCTCGGCATCGAGTACACCAAGGTCCTCACCAACCAGACCACGCCGGAGAAGGCCGCCAAGACCACCGGCGACGCGTACCGCAAGCTCCTGAAGGACTGGAAGTAACAGGAAGGTTGGCCGACTGATGGCTGTCCACACCAGCCAGTCGGTGGTGAAGGCCGCGGGCGATGACGTCGCCCGCGGCCGGAGCCGCGGTACTGGCACCCCACCACCGGCCCCCGGCCGTATCCGGCGCGGCCTGTCGACCCACTGGTACGCCTGGACCATGGTCGCCCCGGTCGTCGTCGTGATCAGCGTGATCATCGGCTACCCGCTGCTGCGCGGGATCTACCTGTCGATGACCGACGCCGACGAGCGCAACGTCGCCCGCACCATCGGCGTCAACGAACTGCCCGCCACCTACAAGTTCGTCGGTGCGGACAACTACGTCGACGCGCTGACCGGCTCGCAGTTCCTCGGCACGCTCGGCTGGACGCTGGTGTGGACGGTCTCCTGCGTGAGCATCACGTTCGCGCTCGGCATGGCGCTGGCCAACATCCTCAACCGCCGTATCGCCGGCCGCTCCGCCTACCGCATGGCTCTCATCCTGCCCTGGGCCATCCCCGGCTTCGTCTCGGTCTTCGCCTGGCGCTTCCTCTACAACGAGGAGCGCGGCCTGCTCAACAACCTCCTCGGCGGGGTCGGCATCGACGGCGTCCCGTGGCTGAACGACCCGACCTGGGCCAAGTTCGCGGTCATCGCCGTCAACGTCTGGCTCGGCGTCCCCTTCATGATGGTCGCCCTGCTCGGCGGACTGCAGTCCATCCCCTCGGAGCAGTACGAGGCCGCCGAGATGGACGGGGCCACCGCCTGGCAGCGGTTCCGCCACATCACGCTGCCCGGACTGCGCCCGGTCTCCACCACGGTGATCCTGCTCTCCACCATCTGGACCTTCAACATGTTCCCGGTGATCTTCCTGCTCACCCGCGGCGGACCCGGTGAGGCCACCCAGATCCTCGTCACCCAGGCGTACAAGTTCTCCTTCGAGATCAGCCCGCGCGACTTCGCGCAGTCCTCCACGTGGGGCGTGCTGATCCTCGTACTCCTGATGCTCTTCGCCGTGGTCTACCGGCGAGTCCTGCGCTCCCAGGGAGACAACTGGTGACCACCGTGACCGACACCTCCGCACGCCCCACCGGGCGCAAGGTCCGCCGCCGCGGCGACCGTTCACCCCTGGCCTCCGTCGCGTTGCACCTCACCCTGATCGTCGCCTCGGTGATCGCGGTCTTCCCGGTGCTGTGGGTCCTGCTGACCTCGCTCAAGCCCGCCAAGTACGCGACGACCACGGACTTCTTCCGCGAGACCACGTTCGTCAACTACACGAACCTGATCCGCGACACCGAGTTCCTCGCCTGGTTCGCCAACTCGGCGATCATCGCCGGGCTCTCCACCGTCATCGGTGTCTTCGTCGCCGCCACCACCGGCTACGCGGTGAGCCGCTTCCGCTTCCCCGGCAAGCGCGGGCTGATGTGGACGCTGCTGATCACGCAGATGTTCCCGGTCGCCGTCCTCATCGTGCCGATCTACAACATCATGGCCAACCTGGGGCTGCTCAACCAGCCCGCCGGGCTCGTCATCACCTACCTCACCATCTCGGTGCCGTTCTGCGCCTGGATGATGAAGGGCTTCTTCGACACCATCCCGCGCGAGATCGACGAGTCGGGGGAGGTCGACGGCCTCACCCCGTTCGGCACCTTCTGGCGCCTCATCCTGCCGCTGGCCAAGCCGGGCCTCGCGGTCACCGCGTTCTACTCCTTCATCACCGCCTGGGGCGAGGTGGCGTACGCCTCCGCCTTCCTGGTCGGTGACGAGAACCTGACGCTCGCCGGCGGACTCCAGAAGTTCGTCAACCAGTACGGCGCCCAGTGGGGCCCGATGACGGCGGCCTCCGTGCTCATCGCCATCCCGGCCGCCCTGGTCTTCCTGTTCGCGCAGAAGCACCTGGTCACCGGCATGTCCGCCGGAGCCGTCAAGGGCTGACGGACCCCTCGCGGACGCCCTCCTGGACCCGCCACCACCCGCACGCACCACCGCATTCGTCACGGCGGCGCCGGACACACCCCGACCGGTCACCGGCGCCGCTCCCCACCCAGACACCCCAGGGACGACATGACCCAGCACCTCGCTGCCCCCTCCACCGGCACGTCCGACGACGCCCCGGGCCACCGCACCGGCTGGTGGCAGGACGCGGTGATCTACCAGGTCTATCCGCGGAGCTTCGCCGACGGCAACGGCGACGGCATGGGCGACCTCCCCGGCGTCACCGCCCGCCTGCCCTACCTGCGGGACCTCGGGGTCGACGCGGTGTGGCTCTCCCCCTTCTACGCCTCCCCGCAGGCCGACGCCGGGTACGACGTCGCCGACTACCGGGCCATCGACCCGATGTTCGGCACCCTGCTGGACGCCGACGCGCTGATCCGCGAGGCGCACGGCCTCGGCCTGCGCGTCATCGTCGACCTGGTCCCCAACCACTCCTCCGACCAGCACGAGTGGTTCAAGCGCGCCCTGGCCGAGGGCCCCGGCTCCGCCCTGCGCGAGCGCTACCACTTCCGGCCGGGCAAGGGCACCGACGGCGAACTCCCGCCCAACGACTGGGAGTCCATCTTCGGCGGCCCGGCCTGGACCCGTACGGTGAACCCGGACGGCACCCCCGGCGACTGGTATCTCCACCTCTTCGCCCCCGAGCAGCCCGACTTCAACTGGGAGCACCCGGCCGTCGCCGACGAGTTCCGCTCCATCCTGCGCTTCTGGCTCGACATGGGCGTCGACGGCTTCCGGGTCGACGTCGCCCACGGCCTGGTCAAGGCGGAGGGCCTGCCCGACCTCGGCACCCACGACCAGCTCAAGCTGCTCGGCAACGACGTGATGCCCTTCTTCGACCAGGACGGCGTGCACGCGATCTACCGAAGCTGGCGCACCATCCTCGACGAGTACCCCGGCGAGCGCATCGCGGTCGCCGAGGCCTGGACCCCGACCGTCGAGCGCACCGCCAACTACGTGCGCCCCGACGAGATGCACCAGGCCTTCAACTTCCAGTACCTGTCCACCGCCTGGGACGCCGCCGAGCTTCGCAAGGTCATCGATACCTCGCTCGACGCCATGCGCCCGGTCGGCGCCCCCACCACCTGGGTGCTCTCCAACCACGACGTCACCCGGCACGCCACCCGCTTCGCCAACCCGGCGGGCCTGGGCACCCAGATCCGTACCCCCGGCGACCGCGAACTCGGCCTGCGCCGGGCCCGCGCCGCCACCCTCCTGATGCTCGCCCTGCCCGGCTCCGCCTACGTCTACCAGGGCGAGGAGCTCGGCCTGCCCGACGTCACCGACCTGCCCGACGACGCCCGCCAGGACCCCTCGTTCTTCCGCGCCGAGGGCCAGGACGGCTTCCGCGACGGCTGCCGCGTCCCGATCCCGTGGAACCGCGAGGGAACGTCGTACGGCTTCGGCGGAGGCGGTAGCTGGCTCCCGCAGCCCGCCGGCTGGGGCGAGCTCTCCGTGGAGGCGCAGACCGGTGTGGAGGGCTCCACGCTGGAGCTGTACCGGGCCGCGATCGCCGCCCGCCGCGACCACCCGGGCCTCGGCGCGGGCACGGACGTGGAGTGGCTGGACGGCCCCGAGGGCGTCCTCGTCCTCGCCCGCCCCGGCTTCGTCTGCACCGTCAACACCACCGGCACCCCGGTCCGCGTCACCGCCCGCGGCCGGGTGCTGCTCGCCAGCTCCCCGGTCACCGTCGACGGCGCCGAGGCCGTGCTGCCCGCCGACACCACGGTGTGGTGGACGGTGTGACACTGCCCGCACCCAGGACCACGGCAGCGCCGCGCCTCTCCGACATCGCCGGACAGGCGGCGGTCAGCGAGGCGACGGTCAGCCGGGTCCTGAACGGGAAGCAGGGCGTCGCGGACACCACGCGTCAGCGGGTGCTCGCGGCGCTCGACATCCTGGGCTACGAGCGGCCCGTACGGCTGCGGCAGCGCAGCGCCGGACTGATCGGCCTGGTGACGCCCGAACTCACCAACCCGATCTTCCCGGCGTTCGCGCAGTCCGTGGAACAGGTGCTGGCCGGGCACGGCTACACGCCCGTGCTCTGCACCCAACTCCCGGGCGGAGCAACCGAGGACGAGCTGGTCGAACAGCTCGTGGAGCGCGGCGTCGGCGGCATCGTCTTCCTCTCCGGGCTGCACGCCGACACCTCCGCCGACCCGGCCCGGTACGCCGCGCTCACCGAGCGCGGGGTGCCGTTCGTCCTGATCAACGGCTACAACGAGCGCATCAGCGCCCCCTTCGTCTCGCCCGATGACAACGCTGCCGTACGGATGGCCGTCGGCCACCTCGCCGACCTCGGCCACCGCCGGATCGGCCTGGCGATCGGCCCGCAGCGGTACGTGCCGTCCCGGCGGAAGCGGGACGGGTTCGTGGAGGCGGCCATCTCGCTGCTGGGCATGGACCGGGCGGAGGCCGAAGGGCTCGTCTGCTCCACCCTGTTCAGCGTCGAGGGCGGCCAGGTGGCGGCGGGCGCCCTGCTGGACGCCGGGTGCACCGGCATCGTCTGCGGCAGCGACCTGATGGCGCTGGGCGTGGTGCGCGCGGCCCGGGGGAGAGGGCTCGACGTGCCGCGTGACGTGTCGGTCGTCGGCTTCGACGACTCGCAGCTCATCGCCTTCACCGACCCGCCGCTGACGACCGTGCGCCAGCCGGTGCAGGCGATGGCGGCAGCGGCGGTGGGCGCGCTGCTGGAGGAGATCGGCGGGAGTCCGGTGCAGCGTACCGAGTACGTCTTCCAGCCGGAGCTGGTGGTACGCGGCTCGACGGCGGCGGTACGGAGCGACTGACCGGACCACGGGCCAGGGCATACGGCGGACACGTACAGGAGAGGCACCGGGAGTCGGCCCAGGAAGGGCCGGCGGGGAGTTCTTACGACTCCGGGTGCCTCTCCTTGTCGTGACCGGCCCGGCCGGCCGGGCGCGTGGAGTCCGGGCACGGTGAAGCGCCGGAACCCTCGGCCGACCGGACCGGAGTCAGGTGAAACGTAACAGGCTCGCAATATCTTGCGAAAGACCTTGCAGCAAGAAACCGCGAAGAAAAATGGCGTGTTTCGTGGATGTGAGCGCGGTGTGTCCAAAGGGTTGACCGGCGCCTGACGGCCTCGTACGGTCTGGTCCGCGGCAAGGTTTGCATTCTTGCAGCAAGAACCTTCAGGAGCCTTGAGGGCATGGCGCGTTGCCGGCTGAGGCTGCACCGTCACCCGCGTTTCCCCCACCCCCGCAGGAGGAAAGACATGGCACGCAGACCCCTGTCTGCCGCGCTCGCCCTCGTGGCCGGCGCCGCTGCCGCTCTTGTCATCCCCACCGGATTCGGCACCGCGTCCCCCGCGCGGGCCGCCGCTCCGGGCGACAAGGACGTCACCGCCGTGCTGTTCGAGTGGAAGTTCGCCTCCATAGCCAAGGCCTGCACCGACACGCTCGGTCCTGCGGGCTACGGCTACGTCCAGGTCTCGCCGCCCCAGGAGCACATCCAGGGCGGCCAGTGGTGGACGTCGTACCAGCCCGTCAGCTACAAGATCGCCGGGCGCCTCGGTGACCGGGCCGCCTTCTCCGCCATGGTCAACACGTGTCACTCGGCCGGCGTCAAGGTGATCGCGGACTCCGTCATCAACCACATGGCGGCGGGCAACGGCACGGGCACCGGCGGCTCGTCGTACACGAAGTACGACTATCCGGGCCTCTACTCCGGCAGCGATCTCGACGACTGCCGCGCCCAGATCAGCAACTACAACGACCGCGCCAACGTCCAGAACTGCGAACTCGTCGGCCTGGCCGACCTGGACACCGGCGAGGAGTACGTACGCGGCAAGATCGCCGGCTACCTCAACGACCTGCTCTCGCTCGGCGTCGACGGCTTCCGGATCGACGCGGCCAAGCACATGCCCGCCGCCGACCTCGCCAACATCAAGACCCGGCTCACCAACCCGAACGTCTACTGGAAGCACGAGGCGATCTACGGGGCCGGCGAGGCCGTCTCGCCGTCCGAGTACCTCGGCAGCGGAGACGTCCAGGAGTTCCGGTACGGGCGGAGCCTCAAGCAGGTCTTCCTCAACGAGGACCTGGCCCACCTGAAGAACTTCGGCGAGGGCTGGGGCTTCATGGAGTCCGGCAAGTCCGGCGTCTTCGTCGACAACCACGACACCGAGCGCGGCGGCGACACCCTCAACTACAGATACGGCTCCGCCTACACCCTCGCCAACGTCTTCATGCTGGCCTGGCCCTACGGCTCCCCGGACGTCCACTCCGGCTACGAGTTCAGCAACCACGACGCCGGACCGCCGAACAACGGCCAGGTGAACGCCTGTTACAGCGACGGCTGGAAGTGCCAGCACGACTGGCGCGAGATCTCCTCCATGGTCGGCTTCCGCAACACCGCACGCGGCCAGGCCGTCACCAACTGGTGGGACAACGGCGGCGACCAGATCGCCTTCGGCCGGGGCACCAAGGCGTACGTGGCCATCAACCACGAGACCTCCTCGCTGACCCGGACCTTCCAGACCTCGCTGCCGGCCGGTGACTACTGCGACGTGCAGTCCGGCCGCGGAGTGAGCGTCAACGGCTCCGGCCAGTTCACCGCCACGCTCGGCGGCGGTACGGCGGTGGCCCTGCACGCAGGCGCCCGTACGTGTTCCGGAGGCGGCGGTACGACCCCGGGCCCCGGCCCCGGCAACGGCTCCTCCGGCGCCTCCTTCGGCGTCAACGCCACCACCCAGCCCGGCCAGAACATCCACGTCACCGGCGACCAGGCGGCCCTCGGCAACTGGAACCCGGCGGGCGCGCCGAAGCTCGACCCGGCCACGTACCCCGTCTGGAAGCTGGACGTGAACCTGCCCGCCGGGACCACGTTCGCGTACAAGTACGTCCGCAAGGACGGACAGGGCAACGTCACCTGGGAGAGCGGCGCCAACCGCACCGCCACCGTCCCGTCCTCCGGAAAGGTCACGCTGACCGCCGACGTCTGGCGCAGCTGACCCGTAGGTCCCTGTGGGCCGGAGGCGCGCCGCCTCCGGCCCACAGCCGAACCCTCCTGCCACACCAGCCGAGGAGCAACCCTCTCGTGTCCAGAACCACCCTCAGACGAGGGGTGATCGCCGCGCTCTGCGTGGCGCTGCTGCCCGTCGTCCCGGCGGCCACCGCCGCCGCAGCGCCCCGACCGCCCGCCCCGCCCTCCGACGCGAAACTCGCGCGCGAGGCGGCCCGGCACGACCTCACGCGTGAGCAGTTCTACTTCGTGCTCCCGGACCGCTTCGCCAACGGCTCGACCGCCAACGACCGTGGCGGGCTGACGGGTTCACGCCTGGAGCACGGCTTCGACCCGACGGACAAGGGGTTCTACCAGGGCGGCGACCTCAAGGGCCTGAGCCAGAAGCTGGACTACATCAAGGGCCTCGGCACCACCGCGATCTGGATGGCCCCGATCTTCAAGAACCGGCCCGTCCAGGGCACCGGCAAGGACGCGTCGGCCGGCTACCACGGTTACTGGATCACCGACTTCACCCAGGTCGACCCGCACTTCGGCACCAACGCCGACCTGGAGAAGCTGATCGACAAGGCCCACGCCAAGGGCATGAAGGTCTTCTTCGACGTCATCACCAACCACACCGCCGACACCGTCGACTACGCGGAGAAGGCCTACGGCTACAAGCCGAAGGGCGCGTTCCCCTACCTGGACAAGGACGGCCGCCCCTTCGACGACCGGGACGGCGTCAGGAAGGTGGACCGGGACTCCTTCCCGTACACCCCGGTCCAGGCCCCCGGTGCCGAGAAGAAGGTCCCGTCCTGGCTCAACGACCCGACGATGTACCACAACCGGGGCGACTCGACGTGGGCCGGCGAGTCCAACGAGTACGGCGACTTCTCCGGGCTCGACGACCTGTGGACCGAGCGTCCCGAGGTCGTGCGGGGCATGGAGAAGATCTACGAGAAGTGGGTCCGCGACTTCGACATCGACGGGTTCCGCATCGACACCGTCAAACACGTCGACCTGGACTTCTGGACCCAGTGGGCCACCGCGCTCGACGCGTACGCCACCAAGCGGGGCCGGGACGACTTCTTCATGTTCGGCGAGGTCTACTCCGCCGACCCGGCGATCACCTCGCCGTACGTCACGCGCGGCCGGCTGGACTCGACGCTGGACTTCCCGTTCCAGGAGGCCGCCCGGCAGTTCGCCTCCCAGGGCGCCCCGGCGGACCGGCTCGCCTCCGTGTACGGCAACGACTACCGCTACACCACGGACAAGGCCAATGCCTACGAGCAGGTCACCTTCCTCGGCAACCACGACATGGGCCGCATCGGGACCTTCCTCAAGCAGGACAACCCGCAGGCCGATGACGCGGAGCTGCTGAAGCGGGCCCGCCTCGCCAACGAGCTGATGTTCCTCGGCCGGGGCAACCCGGTCGTCTACTACGGCGACGAGCAGGGCTTCACCGGCGCGGGCGGTGACAAGGACGCCCGCCAGACCCTCTTCGCCTCGCGGACCGCCGACTACCTGGACGACGACCAGCTCGGCACCGACCGCACCCACGCCTCGGACGCGTACGACACCCAGCACCCGATCTACCGCTCCATCGCCAGCCTCGCCAAGCTCACCAAGGAGCACCCGGCGCTCCGGGACGGCGTTCAGAACGAGCTGGTCGTCGAGGGGGCAGCGGGGTCGGTGTACGCCACCTCCCGTATCGACGCCAAGCGGCCGTACGAGTACCTCGTCGCCTCCAACAACGCCACCACGCCGAAGAAGGTCGAGCTCTCCACCGAGTCGGCCGGGGTCGACTTCCGTACGGTCTACGGCGGTTCCGGCGCGGTCCGCAGCGGTACGGACAAGAAGGTCACCGTCACCGTGCCCGCCCTCTCCAGCATCGTGCTGCGGGCGGACAAGCCCCTCGGTGCCCCCGCCGCCAAGCCCGCGATCACTCTGAAGGCCCCGGCCACCGGCGCCACCGGCACCGTCGAGATCAGCGCGGACGTGGACGGCGGCCAGCTCAACCGGGTCGTCTTCGCGGCGCAGGTGGGCAACGGGAAGTGGCAGACGCTCGGTTCGGCCGATCACGCGCCGTACAAGGTCACGCAGTACCTCGACGGGACGGTGAAGGCAGGAACGCCGCTGCGCTACAAGGCCGTTGTGGTCGACCGCGCAGGCCGCACCTCCAGTGCGCTCGCCGCCACCACCGCCGGCCAGACCCCGCCGAAGCCGAAGCCCGTCGCCATCGAGCGCGACCGGGCCGTGGTCCACTACCAGCGGGCCGACGGCGACTACGAGGGCTGGCAGCTCAAGTCCGGTGACCGGACGGCCGAGTTCATCGGGCGCGACGCGTACGGTGCGTTCGCCTGGCTCGACCTGGAGAAGGGCACGGACTCCGTCGCGTACACCGTCGAGAAGAACGGCACGGCGGACGGGCCGCAGCGGACCATCGACCTCGGGGTGACCGGGCAGGTCTGGATCGAGCAGGGCAAGGACGAGCAGGCGGTCGAAGCGCCCGAGGCGCCGCCGCAGGACACGACCAAGGCCGTGCTCAACTACCACCGCGCCGACGGCGATTACGACGGCTGGGGGCTGCACACCTGGACCGGTGCCAAGGAGCCCACCGACTGGGCCAAGCCGCTGATGCCGGTCAAGAAGGACGCCTACGGGGTCACCTTCGAGGTGCCGCTCACCGACGGGGCCACCTCGCTCAGCTACATCCTGCACAAGGGCGACGAGAAGGACCTCCCCAGCGACCAGTCCCTCGACCTCGCCACGTACGGCCACGAGGTCTGGCTGCTCGGCTCCAAGCCCGGCTACCTGCTCCCGCAGGTCGGCGGCGGCGCGGCCCCCGACCTCACCAAGGCCGAGGCGCAGTGGATCGACGCGAACACCGTCGTCTGGAAGGTGAAGACCACCGACGCCACCAGCCAGCAGCTCGTGTACGCGAAGAAGGGCGGCATCTCCGTCGTCGGCGGGGCGCTCTCGGACGAGGGCCAGTGGCTGCGGCTCACCGCGTCGGCGCTCAGTGACGCGCAGAAGGCCAAGTTCCCGCACCTGAAGGCCTATCCGGCCTTCACCGTCGACCCCCGCGACCGGGACCGCGTCGCTGAGTCACTGCGCGGCCAGCTCATCGCCACCCAGCGCGCCGCGAATGGCGCGCTGCTCGCCGCAACCGGCGTACAGACAGCGGGAATTCTGGACGACCTGTACGGGAAGAAGGCGGCCACCGCCGAACTCGGCCCGGTCTTCGCCAAGTCGGTGCCCACGCTCTCCGTCTGGGCCCCGACCGCCGCGACCGTCGCCCTCGAACTCGACGGCCGTACGCACCCGATGAAGCGCGACGACCGCACCGGCGTCTGGTCGGTCACCGGGAAGAAGGACTGGCAGGGCAAGCCCTACCGGTACGCCGTCACCGTGTGGGCGCCCACCGTCCAGAAGCTGGTCACCAACAAGGTCACCGACCCGTACTCCACCGCCCTGACCGCCGACTCCGCCCGCAGCCTCGTCGTCGACCTCACCGACCCGAAGCTGGCGCCGCGCGGCTGGTCCGGTCTGAAGAAGCCCGCCGCCACCCCGCTGCGGGACGCCCAGATCCAGGAGCTGCACGTCCGCGACTTCTCCATCACGGACCGCACGGCGAAGCACCCGGGTGAGTACCGGGCCTTCACCGACACCCGCTCCAAGGGCATGCGGCACCTGAAGAAGCTCGCCGACTCCGGCACCAGCTACGTCCACCTGCTGCCCGTCTTCGACATCGGGACCATCCCGGAGAAGAAGAAGGACCAGGCCGAGCCCGCGTGCGACCTGCACGTCTACGCCCCCGACTCCGAGGAGCAGCAGGCCTGCGTGTCCAAGGCCGCCGCCAAGGACGGCTTCAACTGGGGCTACGACCCGTTCCACTACACCGTCCCCGAAGGCTCGTACGCCTCCGACCCCGACGGCACCCGGCGCACGGTCGAGTTCCGGCAGATGGTGCAGGGCCTCAACCAGGCCGGACTGCGCACGGTCATGGACGTCGTCTACAACCACACCGTCGCCTCCGGCCAGGACGACAAGTCGGTGCTGGACCGCATCGTGCCCGGTTACTACCAGCGGCTCCTGGAGGACGGCACCGTCGCCACCTCCACCTGCTGCGCCAACACCGCGCCCGAGAACACCATGATGGGCAAGCTCGTCGTCGACTCGATCGTCACCTGGGCGAAGGAGTACAAGGTCGACGGCTTCCGCTTCGACCTGATGGGTCATCACCCCAAGGACAACATCCTGGAGGTCCGCAAGGCGCTGGACCGGCTCACGCCCGCCAAGGACGGCGTCGACGGGAAGAAGATCATCCTGTACGGCGAGGGCTGGAACTTCGGCGAGATCGCGGACGACGTCCGCTTCGTCCAGGCCACCCAGAAGAACATGGCCGGCACCGGCATCGCGACCTTCTCCGACCGGGCCCGTGACGCCGTGCGCGGCGGCGGCCCCTTCGACGAGGACCCCGGTGTCCAGGGCTTCGCCTCCGGCCTCTACACCGACCCCAACTCCTCGCCCGCCAACGGCACCCGCGCCGAGCAGAAGGCCCGGCTGCTGCACTACCAGGACCTGATCAAGGTCGGCCTCTCCGGCAACCTCGTCGACTACACCTTCACCGACACCTCCGGCCGTACGGTCAAGGGCTCGGACGTCGACTACAACGGGGCGCCCGCCGGATACGCGGCCGTTCCCGGCGACGCGCTGGCCTACTCCGACGCCCACGACAACGAGACGCTCTTCGACACCCTCGCCTTCAAGCTCCCGGCCGACACGACAGCCGAGAGCCGGGCCAGGGCCCAGGTGGTGGCCATGGCCGCCTCCGTCCTCTCACAGGGCCCCTCGCTCTCCCAGGCGGGCACCGACCTGCTGCGCTCCAAGTCGCTGGACCGCAACTCCTACGACAGCGGCGACTGGTTCAACGCCCTGCACTGGGACTGCCGCGACGGCAACGGCTTCGGCCGGGGTCTGCCGCCCGCCGCCGACAACCAGGACAAGTGGTCTTACGCGAAGCCGCTGTTGACGGCCTCCGCCACGATCGCCCCCAACTGCGCCCAGATCGACAGCGCTTCGGCCGCTTACCGCGACCTGCTCACCATCCGCTCCACCGAGAAGGAGTTCTCGCTCACCACCACCGGGCAGGTGCAGTCCGCCCTGTCCTTCCCGCTCTCCGGAAAGGACGAGACCCCCGGCGTGATCACCATGCGCCTGGGCAAACTCGCCGTCGTCCTCAACGCCACTCCGGAGGCCGCCACGCAGAAGCTGGCCGCACCGGCGGGCAGGACGTACGCCCTGCACCCGGTCCAGGCCAAGGGCGCGGATCTTACGGTCAAACGAGCCAGGTACGACGCGAAATCAGCCAGTTTCACCGTACCGGGACGCACGGCGGCGGTCTTCGTCCTGCGCTGACACCCACCGGCACTACGGTGACGGCAGACGTCGGCGATGGAGCCGCGACAGCCGTCCTGGTCCACCACCGGGCCGGTCCCGCCTCCCCGGCAGAGGGAGGCGGGACCGGCCCGGTCCGTGCGGCAGGAGTTCCGCCCGGTGCGGGCCGGCTCACCGGCGCCCTCTGCCCCAGCGTGCCGGACGGTGTGATCATGACCCAGGTGGGATTCCTTCCCGACGAGACGAGCAGCTTCGTCGGGAGGCGGGCCGAACTGGCCCGGCTGGAGACGGCGTTGGCCGAGCGGCGGATGACCACCCTCATCGGGCCCGGCGGGGTCGGCAAGACCCGGCTCGCCGTCCGCGCCGCCCGCGCCGCCGCCGACCGGTACCCGGACGGCGCCTGGTGGGCCGACCTCTCCCCGCTCTACGACGACGCACTGCTGCTCCCCACCGTCTCCGACGCGGTCGGGCTGGCCGACCACACGCTGAGGATGCCCGTCGAGGCGCTCTGCGAATGGCTCAGCGACAAGCGCCTCCTGCTCGTCCTCGACTCCGCCGAACACCTGCGGGGCCCCTGCTCCCACCTGCTCGCCGAGCTGCTCACCACCTCGCCCGGCCTGACCGTCCTGGTCACCAGCAGGCAGCCGCTGGGCACCCGGGGCGAGCACACCGTACGCATTCAGCCCCTGCCGGTGGACGGCGCCCCCGACGCGCTCCAGCTCTTCGAGGACCGGTTGCGGGCGTCCGACCCGCACGCGGGCCTGGACGCGCCGGGGGACCGGGCGGCCGCCGCCGACATCTGCCGCCGGCTCGAAGGCATCCCGCTCGCCATCGAACTGGCCGCCGCGGGCATCGGCCGCCACACCGTGGCCCAGCTCGCCACCCGCATCGGGACCCGCTTCGACGCCCCGGTCGACGCCGAGGACCTCACCGCCTCCCGCCTCGACCTCCTCGCCGACGACTCCCTCTGGCCCCGCCGCCACCGCACCCTGCGCACGACGATCGGGTGGAGCCACGAGCTCTGCACCCCGCTGGAGCGGCTCCTGTGGGCCCGGCTCACCCTGCTGCGTACGGACTTCGACGAGGAGACCGCGCGCGAGGTCTGCACCGAGGGGCCGCTCACTCCGCACGAGGTGGACCGCGCGCTGCAAGGGCTCGTCGCCCAGTCCGTCGTCCAGCGCGACGGCACCCGCTACCGGATGCTCGACACCCTGCGCGAGTACGGCCGCATGTGGCTCGCCGAACTCGGTGAGGAGCGGGCCGCCGCCGACCGGCACGCGAGAAGCTTCCTCGGTCTCGCCCGCCGCGCCCACGACGGGTGGACGGGGCCTGACCAGGTCTCCTGGTACCACACGGTCGCCGACACCCACCTGGACCTGTGCGCCGCCCTGGACCACCTGCTCGCCCACGATGTGGCGGACGCCCAGGAGATGGCGGGCCGGGTCGGCTTCTTCTGGGCCTGCTGCGGCCATCTGTCGGAGGCCCGCGGCTATGCCCAACGGGCCCTGGACGCGGGCCCGGTGGAGGGCCCGCACCGGACCCGGCTCCAGTGGGTGCTGGGCGTCGCGGCGCTGCTCCAGGGCGACTTCGCGACCGCCGAGAAGTACGGGGCGCTCTGCACGGCCATCGCGCTGTACGACCACGACGACGAGGGGATGCTCGGCGCCACGTACCTCTCGGGCCTCACCCAGCTGATGAACGGCGAGCCCGCGGCGGCGCTGGAGGCGGCGGAACGGGTGCTGCGGATGACGGAGACGGCCCCTCCGGACGGGGGGCCGGCGGAGCAGCGGCCCACCGCGACCGACACCACGTACGAGCCCACCTCCTGCGAGGCCTCCTCGTCCGAGGTCGGCGCCTGCGAGCCCGGCGCGTCCGGGCCCACCTCCTCCGAGGCCGGCCGGGGCCTGCCTCCCGTGGAGTCCGCCCACCGGCTGCGCTGCCACCTCATCACCGTCTTCGCGCTCACCGCACTGGGCCGGCTCACCGAGTCCGGGCGGGCCGCCGCCGAGCTGCGCCGGGCCTGCGAGCGGGGCGGCGAGTACTGGACCCGCTCCTACGCCGACTACCAGCTCGCCCTGATCGCCCTGCTCCAGGGCCGCCCGGAGGACTCGGCCGCCCACGCCCGGGCGATGCTCGCGGGCAAGCACCGGCTCCGTGACAGCTTCGGCATCGCGCTGGGCCTGGACATCCTGGCCGCCGCCATCGCCGCCCAGGGCGCGGGGGCCCAGGCCGCCAGGGTGTACGGCACCGGGCACGCGTACTGGCGGATGGTCGGCCACCCCCAGCGCGGTACGCCGGAGCTGGGCCCGGTCCGCGAGACCTGCGAGCTCCAGGCCCGGGCGGCGGTGGGCGACGAGGCGTACCAGCGGGCCTTCGAGCGCGGCCAGACGGACAACGCGGAGGTCGGCCTGGCCGCGGCGCTGCACAGCGACCTCCAGCTCTGAGCGGACCCCGGAGGAGTGACGCAGGGGACCGATCCGTGGCCGATCCGTGCAGCGGACTACCCCGACCCGCGCATCGTGGGTTAGGTTAGGCATACCTAAGTGACCGCTTGGGTTTCCTGACCGCCTCTGGAGAGTTCGGATGCGTCCTTTCAGCCCCCGTGCCACGCAGCCGACCCGCGCCGAGCGCGTCCGGTCGATCCTCGTCGTCGCCCACTCGATGACGGTGGTGAGCGACGGCGTCCAGACCGAAGTCCGCCGCCTGGACGGCACGGGAGCGATGGGCCACATCCACCTGCACGCCCCCACCGAGGGCGGCCACGCCCCGGCCGGCGAGCGGGTCCCGGCCCGCCTGGAGTTCACGGACATCGCCCCCACCCCCGTACGCGACCGGCTGCGCGCCCGGGTCACGGTGACCGGCCTGCTGGCCGCCCCGTACAGCACGGACACCGAGGCCTCCACCTGCATGGAGTTCGGCCAGGCGGTCCTGGAGGACGCCGAGGGGCGCACCTTCATCACCCTCGAAGAGCTGGAGCAGACCGAGACCGACCCGGTCGCCGCCTGCGAGGCGGGCATGCTGACTCACCTGGTCGACGACCACAGCGAACTCGTACCCCTGCTGCTGCGCCTCGTCCGCCCCCTCCCGGAGCGGGGGATGGTGCGGGCGGTGCCGCTGGCGATGGACCGGTACGGCGTGACGCTGCGCCTCGAATACCCGCGAACCCACCGCGACGTACGGCTGCCGTTCCCCAGGCCCGTCACCGACATCGACCAGGCGGGCCCGCAGATCCACGCCCTGCTGGCCGCCGCCCGCCGCGTCTCGCACCGCAACGGCCTGCCGGCCTAGGGGCGTTGGCAACCTACGGGGTCTCGCGCGGCAGCCGCTGCGCCGGGACGGCCGGTACGGCGGGGGCGAGGGCGGAGAGCCGGCCCAGCAGGTCCCCGAACGGGCCCTCCGCCGGCTCCTGGGAGAGCACCCGCAGCACGATGCCCGCCATCTCCTGGTCGTACGCGGCACTGACGGCGGCCAGCGCGGCGAAGTCGTGCACGAGCTGGACCTCCAGCTCCCCGCGCGGGATGCGCCGCCCGTCCAGCCAGATCAGCGCGGTCGACTCGGCGAGCGAGACCCAGGAGCGGACCACCAACTCCAGCCGTGCGGGCGGGTCCTCCACCCCCAGATGCGTGATGATCTGCTCGTACGCGGCCTGCCGCACCCCGTCGATCATGGCGTTGGCCGTGGACGAACCGACGGCCGGGCCGCCGCGCATCAGCGCCGAGAAGCCCGGTCCGTGCTCGTCGACGAAGTCGAAGAACCGCCCCATCACCCGCAACAGCCGTGCGCCCAGGGGCCCTTCGAGCGGCTCCAGGAAGCGGGCGGCCAGCTCGTCGGCCGCCCGCCGCAGCGCCGCCTCGTACAGGCTCTGCTTCCCCGGGAAGTAGTGGTAGACCAGCGGCCGTGAGATGCCCGCGGCGGCGGCGATCTCGTCGATCGACACCTCCTCGGGGGAGCGCCGGCTGAACAAGTCCAGCGCCACGCCGATCAGTTGCTGCCTGCGCTCGTCGACGCCCATCCTGCGCCGTACCCCGGTCGTCATCCGGATAGCCTAACCGGGGCGCGGCCGGGTGGCTCCGGCCGGTCCAGGACAAGGGCGGCCGCTAAAGGTCCAGCACCAGCCGTCCGCCCCGGCAGCGCGAGACGCAGATCAGCATCGAGTCGCCGCGCTCGTCGTCGGTCAGCAGCTCGTCCCGATGGTCGATCTCCCCTTCCAGCACGCGCTGTTGGCACGTACCGCAGAAGCCCTGCTCGCAGGAGTATGAGACGTTGGGCAGCTCCGTGCGGACCGCCGCCAGCACCGACTGCCCGGCGGCCACCCGCACGGTCCGCCCGCTGCGGTGCAGCTCCACCTCGAAGGCGCCGGAGTCCGCCCTGCCGCCGTCGCCCACCGCGGAGAACCGCTCCAGATGCAGGGTGCAGCCCTCGGGGAGGGCGGCGGTGACGGCGGCCATCAGGGGCTCGGGCCCGCAGCAGTAGACGGCCGTGCCGGGCGCGATGTCCGCCAGCACGGCGACGGCATCCGGATGCCCCGCCTCGTCCTGCGCGACCACGGTCACCCGCCCGCCCTCGGCGCCGAGCTTCTCGATCTCGTCCAGGAACGGCATCGACCCCCGCGACCGACCCCCGTACAGCAGCCGCCAGTCGGCCCCCCGCGCGGCCAGCGCGCGCAGCATCGGCAGGACCGGGGTGATCCCGATCCCGCCCGCGACGAAGACGTACGCCTCCGCCTCCACCAGCGGGAACCGGTTGCGCGGCCCGCGCACCTCGATCTCCGCGCCCTCCTGGAGCTGCTCGTGCACCTCACGGGACCCGCCCCGCCCGTCCGCCACCAGCCGGGTCGCGACCGTGTACGTACCGGGGTCGTCCGGATCGCCGCAGAGGGAGTACTGCCGCACGAGCCCCGAGGGCAGGACGAGGTCGAGGTGGGCGCCCGGCTGCCAGCGCGGCAACGCGGGCCCCTCCAGTTGGAGTTGTACGACCCCCTCGGCGACGGACGCGCGCTCGGTGATGATCAGCCGCCGAATGGCCGTCGCCCGCCGCTGCGAGTGCCCGGAGACGGGCTCGGGCAGCGCGGGCATCGGCCACAGCGGCGATCGGGCGATCCGACGGCGCAGCGCCCGCCGGGTGAGCAGGGCGGTACCGGCGACGAGGACGGCGGTACACAGACGCGGCAGGGCCATGGATCAGGACGCTCCCGTCGTACGGGCCTCGGCGACGAGCGCCGCGGGCGAGTGGGCGAGGTAGTCGACGGCCTGGGCCGTACTGCCCTCCTGGGAGGGGTGGTAGGACCGGCTGAGATAGCTGGGGATGGATCGCAGGATCGCGCCCGTGCTGGGCAGCGTCCCTTCCTTCCCGCTGGTGTGGAACGCTTTGAACGAAGCCTTCCCGTCCAGCAGGCTCGGATCGTTCTCCATGAAGAACCGGATCCCGCGCTGCCAGAGGAAGACCAGCGCGGAGAAGGCCGCCGCCCAGGTCCGCACCCGCCTGCGGTAGCCGCCGTCGACATGCATGAACACCTCGAACGCCACCGACCGGTGCTCCACCTCCTCCGCCCCGTGCCAGCGCAGCAGGTCCAGCATGGTCGGGTCGGCGCCCTTGCGGTCCAGCGCGTCGGCGTTGAGGATCCAGTCGCCGAGGAAGGCGGTGTAGTGCTCGATGGCCGCGATCATCGCCACCCGCTCCATCAGCCACCACTGCGACGGCCGCCCCGGCGGCAGCGTCCGGTCCCCGAGCAGCTTCTCGAAGAACCAGTCGACCTGCGCGGTGTACGGCGTCGGGTCGAGCCCCAACTCCCGCATGTGCGGCAGCACATCGTCGTGCGCCTGCGAGTGCACCGCCTCCTGCCCGATGAACCCGATGACGTCCTCACGGAGTTGCTCGTCATGGATGTACGGGAGAACCTGTCGGTACACATGGATGAACCAGCGCTCCCCGGCCGGGAGCAGCAGATGGAGCACGTTGATGGTGTGCGTGGTGAACGGGTCGCCCGGCACCCAGTGCAGGGGGGTCTTCTCCCAGGCGAAGGAGACCTTGCGGGCCTTGAGCGTCGTCCGCTCCGACGCGACCGCCGCTGGCTGCGTGTTAGACATGGTGTCAATGTACTGACGGGTACCTGACGGGACCAGGGGTGTGCACGGATTTCCCCGACGCCCCGTGCGGGAAGGGGCCGGGCCATGATGAAGGCATGACGACGACGAACTCGGCCCGGGCCCGCTCGTTCGACGCGGTGGCCGCCTCCTACGCCGCCAACCGCCCCTCCTACCCGCCCGCCCTGCTTGACGCGATCGAGGAGCTGTCCGGCCGCCCGCTGGCCGGAGCGCGGGTCGCGGACGTCGGGGCCGGTACAGGCATCTCCACCGCCCTGCTGGACGGCCGGGGCGCCAGGGTTGCGGCGGTGGAGCCGGGCGACGGAATGGCCGCGCAACTCCGGCGGGGGCTGCCGCACGTGCCCGTGGTCCGGGGCGACGGCAACCGGCTGCCGCTGCGGACCGGGTCGCTGGACCTGGTCACGTACGCCCAGTCCTGGCACTGGACCGACCCCGCCCGCTCGGTCCCCGAGGCGCGCCGCGTCCTGCGGCCCGGCGGGGCGCTCGCCCTGTGGTGGAACGACTCCGACCCGCGCGTGGCGTGGATCGGCGAGCAGCGGCGACGGGTGCTGGACGCCTTCGGCGAGGGCCAGGAGGACCAGCACGTGGCGGCGTACGATCCCGACGCGCGGCTCCGCGCCGAGCTCCCCGCCGGGGTCGGCTTCCGCACCCGGCAGGTGGAGTGGAGCCGTGAGGTGACGCTCGACGTCCACCTCGCCAACCTCGCCAGCCACTCCATCTTCCTGGTCGCGGAACGGGCGGTGGCGGAGCCTGTGTTGGAGCGGGAGCGCGAGCTTCTGGCCGCCGCGTTCCCCGGCGGGACGGTCCGGGAGTCCTATGTGACGAGCCTGGCCGTCGCCCGTACCTGAGACCGGTTTTGGGTGCAGGATGGGCCGATGGCGACAGAACCGGAATGGCGAGTCGGAGCCGGCCCCCGGGCCGCGGGCACCCTCCTGGCAGCGCTGCTGCTCCTGAGCGGGTGCAGCGCGGACGACAAACAGAACGCGGCCGACGGCGCGGGGAACGACCGTCCCTCGGCACCGCCGACTGCGACGGGAACCCTGGAGCAACTGGCCGGGAAGGCCGGCTGCGACCCCAACGTACAGACCGACGCCCAGGAGCTCCGGCAGGCCAACTGCAAGACCGCGAAGGGACGTTACGTACTGACCACCTTCGCGACCGACCGCGGCCAGCGCGAGTGGATCAACGAGGCCAAGGACTACGGCGGTTCGTACCTCGTCGGCCGGCGCTGGGTCGCCGTCGGTGACGCGAAGGTGGTCGCGGCGCTGCGCGGCCGACTCGGGGGGACGGTGGAGACCGCCTCGCCGCACCACTCGGGGGAGAGCGGCGATGGGGGGAGCGAGGAAGGGCACTCCGGTCACCACGGGAGCTGACCGCGCAGGTTGAGGGGGACGGGCGTTACGAGGGCCGGTGCCGGTGCCGAATCACCGGCACCGGCCCTCTCGGCGTCTTAGGTGCCTCAGGCGCCCTCGGTGCCTCAGGTGCCTCCGGTGTCGTATCAGCGGCACCTGCGCCCGTCGTTGATGCACCGCACCAGCTTCTTCATCAGCCTCTGGTCGAAGACGTTGATGAAGTCGCCGTGGTCGGTGATCGGCTTGTGCAGTTGCTCGGGGAAGGAGTCGACGGCGAAGCCGGGCCCCGGCGGCACGTCGTACACGATCCGCTGGACCAGTTGCGGAACCGCCCGGAACCCGCCCGGGCAACGGCCGTCGGCCTGCGCGAACGCCACATGGGTGCGGTGGTTGGCGCTGTCGGTGTTCTGCCCGTCCCAGCAGTTCTGGAAGGCGAACGTACGGACCACCTGGCTGCCCTCGGGGCAGATCGGGTACTTGTCCTTGAGCTGCCGGTCCTCGAAGCCGGTGCAGCTCCAGGAGGCGTTGGCGTTGGCGTCGCCGTTGGTGAACGCCTTGGCGTCCCCGGTGATGATCCGCAGGAAGCGCGGCATCGCCGTGACCCTGCTGACGGGGGAGCCGACGAACTTCAGGGTCACCTGGGACGGTGTCTGGATCTCGCCGACATTCTGGTCCTTGCCCCCGCCGTCGGCGTTCGCGTCGGCCTCGTCCTGCCCGTTCTGCAGGCGCAGCACGGGCCAGTAGTAGGTCGACCGGTCGCCCTGGTTGCGGCAGGTGGTGGCGCCGTTCGCCAGGTCGTCGTCGCTGGCGAAGGCGTCGTTGGCCTGGTTGCCGATGTAGTCGTGCATGTGGTGCGCGCCGTTGCTCACGCCGGGCGCGACGATGACGTTGTCGGGGTTGAACTTCCCGTTCTCGTTACGGCCGCAGTCGGTGGTGAAGGTGCCCCGGGAGGCGCCGCGGCGCTGGCGGGGGCGCTGCACATTGGGCTGGACGGACTGGATGTCGACAAAATCGGACGGCTCGGGCCCGTTGCCACCCTGACCGCCCTGACCTCCCTGACCCTGACCTGGGTCCTGGCCGTCGCCCGGGTCCTGACCGTTGCCCTGGTTGTCACCTTGGCCTTGGTTGTCACCCTGGCCCTGGTTGTCACCTTGGCCCTGGTCATCGCCCTGGCCTTGGTTCTGGCCCTGGTCCTGTCCCTGGCCGTCGTCCTGACCGCCGTTGCCGTTGCCGTTACCACCACCGCCATTGCTGCCGTTGCCGCCATTGCCGCCGTCACCCGTATCGCCGCCGGGGTTGCCGGAGGCGCTGTCGTCGGCGCGCAGGCTGCACCCGGCGAGACCTTCGATCCCCGCGGGCCGCTCCCCGACGCGCCCGATCGCGATGCCGATACGGTCGAGACTCGCCGTCCGCTTGTTCCGCAACGGGCCGAGCACGGCGTTCTCGGCAAGTCCGGGATCCTGGGATATCTGCTCCTTCCGGTCGGCGAACTGCCGGTAGGCATCGGTGATCTGGGTATCCATCGCGGCGAGCTCGCGGTCGACCTCGGGGCGTGCCTGCTCGGGCACGTCGGGCAGTTCGTTACCGGCATCGGGACAGTCGATGGTGGACATCTGGCGGCCCGTGTTCTGGGCCCGGGTGGTGGGCGGCGATCCGGACGGCCCTTCCCCCGCGGAGGCGTAGACATTGACCGCCACCAGCCCGCCCCCGCCCAGGATCAGGGCGGCGGAGGCGGCTATGGCCCGGTTGGCCAGGCTTGAGCGTTTCTTGCGGGACGTACGGGGTGTACGTGCTGTGCGTCGCATGGGACTCCTCTGCTTCGAGGGAGAAGCGTGACGTCCCATACGCGTGGCCCCGGCGCCCTGTTCAGCCCCCCGGCCGATTCGTGCGAAGCTCCAGCCGGAAAGCGGCCGGAATGCCCAACTCTCAGGCGAAGGAGGCCAATGCGGCGTCCACCGGTGCTCCCGTGAGTCGGTTGGCGAGGGTGGACAGGGTGTACGCGCCGATGCCCAGGACCACTTCCAGGGCGTTCTGCTCGGTGTAGCCGTACGAAAGGAAGTCCCGCAGCGCGGCGGCGTCGACCGCACCCGCCGAGGTGAGCACCGCGAGCGTGAACCGGCGTACGGCTTCCAGGCGGTCATCGGGCAGTGCGGGGTTCGCGCGGTCGCGGAGAGCGGTGAGGAGCGCTGGGTCGGCGCCCATGCGAGTCAGCTTGGCCGTGTGCATCGCGACGCAGACGTGGCAGTCGTTGCGGGTGGCCATCGTCATGATCAGGACCTCGCGGGAGAGCGGGTCCAGCGTGCAGGACTCGAAGGCCGCGCTGAGCTTGAGGAAGCCGTCCAGGGTGTGGGGCGAGGTGGCGAGCCGGGCGACGGCGGCGGGCCGGTAGCCCAGGCGCGCGGTCACCGACTCCAGCGCCCGCCGTGCGGCGGGCGGGGCGGTGTCGGGGGTGTGGTCGGGGAAGGGCATGGCGGACCTTTCGAGGGGGTGCGGGAGAGGGGGGGGCAGGTAGGATCGACAACATGGTTGACGAAAAGAAAGTAAACCAGGTTGTCGAGTTCGGCAATGGCTGAGGCCGCCGGAGGGGGAGGAGGGGTGCCCGGGGGCGGAGCAGAACCTTTGGGGGGTGGGCCAGAGGCGTCCGACGGTGGGCCGGCCGGCTTCGAGCTCCCGTTGCTCCTCTTCGCCGGCTTCCGCTCCGTCATCGACGCCCTGCACCGGGACCTGGCCGAGCACGGGCACCCCGAGACCCGGCCCGCGTACGGCTTCGCTCTCCAGGCGGTGGGCCGCGAGGGCGCGGGCATCAGCGAGATGGGCCGACGGCTCGGGGTCTCCAAACAGGCGGCGGGCAAGACCGTCGACAAGCTGGAGACGCTCGGCTACGTGGAGCGCGCCGCCGATCCCGCCGACGGCCGGCGCTCCGTGATCCGCCTGACCCCGCACGGCATCGACCTGCTGGCCCGGTCCGCCGAGGGCTTCGACCGGCTGCGCGCCGAGTGGGCCCGGGCGCTGGGGGAGGAACGGCTGGTGGCGCTGGAGGCGGACCTGCGCACCATGGCTCCGACGTACGCGTTCCGGCTGGACGCGGCCGGCTGGTTCACGGGCTGACCGGCGCCCGAACGGGGCGCGGCCGGGCTCGGGGAGCAGCCGTGCCCCTGGTTCGGCCGCGCCGCCGCCGGGGCGGCCGGTTCTGCCGCTCCCGGATCAGCCCCGGTCCAGATACGCGAGCACCGCCAGCACCCGGCGGTTGTCGTCGTCCGAGGGCGGCAGGCCGAGCTTCCCGAAGATGTTCGAGGTGTGCTTGGCGATCGCCCGCTCCGTGATCACCAACTGGGCGGCGATCGCCGTGTTGGACCGGCCCTGGGCCACCAACTCCATCACCTCCCGCTCGCGTGGGGTGAGCCCGCCCATCGGCTTGTCCTGCGAACGGCGCGACAGGAGCTGGGAGATCACCTGCGGGTCCATCGCCGTGCCGCCCGCCGCCACCCTCCGTACGGCGTCGATGAACTGGTCCGCGTCGAAGACCCGGTCCTTCAGCAGATAGCCGATCCCCCCGTTGCCGTCGGCCAGCAACTCCCGGGCGTACAACTGCTCCACGTGCTGCGAGAGCACCAGCACCGGCAGCCCCGGCCGGGCCCGCCGGGCGGCCAGGGCGCACTGGAGCCCCTCGTCCGTGTGGGACGGCGGGAGCCGGACGTCGACGACCGCGACGTCCGGCTCCAACTCGGCCAGCGCCTTGCTCAGTTCGGGCCCGGTCTCCACAGCGGCGGCGATCTCGAACCCGTACGCCTCCAGCATGCGCACCAGCCCGTCGCGCAGCAGGAAGAGATCTTCGGCTAGGACAACACGCAAGGCAGCTCCATGGTGACCATGGTGGGGCCGCCCGCGGGGCTGCTGACGGCCAGGACGCCGTCGAATGTACCGAGTCGCCGTTCGATTCCGCTCAGTCCGGAGCCCGAGCCGATCCGCGCACCGCCCCCGCCGTTGTCCGTCACGGAGATCCGGAGCATGCCCTCGCCGTGGTGCAGGTCCACCCAGATCCGGTCGCCGCCGGCGTGCTTGACCGCATTGGTCAGGGCCTCGCTCACCGCGAAGTACGCCGCCGACTCCACCGACGCCTCCGCCCGCCCCGGCAGCTCCACCGTCACCTCCGTTGCCACCGGCAGCCGCAGGGCCAGCGCCCTGACCGCGTCCCCGAGACCCCGTTCGGCGAGGACCGGCGGGTGGATGCCCCGGACCAGGTCACGCAGCTCGGTCAGCGCCTCCGCCGACGACTCCCGGGCCGTCGCCAGCAACTTCTTCGCCTGCGCGGGGTCCTTCTCGATGAGCGCCTCGATCGTGCCCAGGTTCATCCCCATCGCGACCAGCCGCGCCTGCGCCCCGTCGTGCAGGTCCCGCTCGATGCGCCGCAGCTCGGAGGCGGCGGTGTCCACCGCCTCGTGCCGGGTCTCGGTGAGCCGGTCCACCCGCTGCGCCAGCGTCTGCTCGGGCGTCGGCGCCAGCAGTGTGCGGGCCAGCAGGAAGTGCGCCCGCAGCACCGGCTCGGCGGCCAGCAGGCCGAGGAGGAAGAGCACCGCGCCGAGCCCCAGGGCGGCCAGCCCCGTGTGCTGGCTGTCCACCGGCACGAACCCGTACCAGTACGGGCTGCCGTCCTGGAAGACCCGCCACAGCCCCGCCGCCAGCACCACCGACTCGATCGGGTAGACCATCAGCGCCGCGGCCAGCACGGCCAGCACGGCCCCGGCCGTCATGTCGACCAGCAGCCACTGGAGGTCCCGCCAGGTCGCCGGGTCCTTGAGCAGCAGCGTGGTCCGCTCCACCTGCCCGGTGACACCCCGGCGAAGGTCCGGCGGGAACGGGCGGTACGGCACGGGTATCCGTACGCCGGACCAGTCGGCCGCCCACAACCGCCGCTGGTTGGCGTGCCGGCGCACCCCCTCCAGCACGACCGGGGTGGTGAACACCCCGATGCCCAGCAGGATGAAGGTGATCGAGAGCACCGCGAGGACGAACAGCGTGATGGAGACCGCCAGCCCGTAGACCGACAGGACCAGTCCTCGTCCCGCCGCCAGCATCGGCGGCCGTATCCGTGTCGCGAGTGCGTTCATCGTGATCCCTCTCCCCTCGCGGGACCCGAGCCGGCCCCCGTCGTGCTGCAAGTCTCGCCCGCGCCCGCCCCGCTGCGGCAGCCGGTACGCCACCCACCCGAGGGTGTGGCCAGCACCACCCCCGGACCTCGTGCCGGCCCCCGCCGAAGAGGGGGGCTCCGACGGCTGGGGCGGGCGGGCGCAGGTTTCGGCAGGGTCGAGATGTCCGCCGCGGAGGACGGGGCCGGCGACTCCGCCCGCGCCGAGCAGATCCTCCAGGACGCGGGCCTCACCGAGCCGGCCGGCGAACTGGTCATGGTCTCCGCTACCGCCGCCGGCGACTGGAAGGCGGCCGCCGCGGCACTGACCGACGCCGGTGCTGCTCGGCGCCACCGTCGTACGGATGGTGCTCCTGCCCTCCGTGATGCTTCTCCTCGGCGAACGCAACTGGCGGACACCGAGGGGCCTTTCGCGGCTGCCGGGCCTGGAGGGCGACGAGCGTGACCGGACGGCGGGCGCCACCCCCGTAACCGAGAAGGTGTGACACACGGCGGCGGCCCCGGGCCACGGTACGAAACCGTGGCCCGGGGCCGCCGCATGCGCAACAGGCGGTTCAGGGCGTGTACTTGTACCCCACCCGGCGGACCGTCTGGATCGAACGCCGGTGCTCCGCACCGAGCTTGCGGCGCAGCCGGGCGACATGGACGTCGACGGTGCGCCCGTCGCCCACGTGCCCGTACCCCCACACCGTCGTCACCAACTGGTCGCGGGTGTGCACCCGGTGCGGGTGCGCCACCAGGTGGGCCAGCAGTTCGAACTCCAGGTACGTGAGGTCGAGGGTGACCCCGTCGACGGAGGCCGTACGCCGGGTCGCGTCGATCCGGACCGGACCGGGCGACGCCGCCTCCTCGGCCGCCTGCGCCTCCGGCGCCGACTGCTGGGCGAAGGGCGCGCGGCCCTGCCGGTCGAGCCGGCGGTCGGTCTGCCGGTCGGTCTGCCGGTCGAGCTGGCGGGCGTGCTGGGAGGCGGCGACCGCCCCGGCGAGCGCCGGCTGCTGGTCGGCCGGCACGAGCACCAGGTAACCGATCATCGGCGGCTGGCCCGGCAGGGCGGGAAGCGTGTGCTGGGGGGCGGGCAGCCAGGTCGCGCCCGGCGGCAGGAAGTCGGCCACGTCGGAGAGCCGGGCGACCTCGTCACGGTCGACGGCGCGCAGACGGTGCCGGTTGGGGGAGAGGGTGCGGGCGGTGGGGTTGGCCGCAGCGGGCGCCGACGAGGCTGCGGTGGCAGCGGAAGCGGCGGAGAAAGTACGGGTGTTCGCCATGGAGGGTCAGCTCTTTCGCGCGAGGAGTCGTCGAGGACGGACTTACGTCGTGCGCGCGGACCGAAGGCCGGGGTGAGCGGCTTTAGAGGGCCTGCGCGTTCCACGCGCGGCAACACACCCGGTCGAAATCATGGTGCTGACGGGAAGGCCAGAACGGCTCAAGGTCGCTGCGACCCGACGCGATGTACTGGAAGCTGGCCATGGCTCCATTGAAGCAGACATTGCGGCAATGCATCAGACTCCTCTCACCCGTCGATACGGCCTCTTGGCGTTACCTTCCTCACGCTGCGCTTTTTCCTGCTCACTTTTCCTTCCTCCGGTCTCGAACGAGCGGGAGCGGGGAAACACACGGGGAAGAGGCCCGCCGGTGTGAACCGGCGGGCCCCTGGGACATCCGTGGCGTCGGGACCGGACCTGATCGGCACCGGACCTGATCGGAATTCGACCTGATCGGAACTCGACCTGATCGGGACCGGATCTGATCGGGATCAGACCTGGTCGGCCTTCTCCAGCGCGGTGCAGCAGGTGTCGACGATGAGCCGCGTGACGACGTACGGGTCGACGTTGGCGTTGGGACGGCGGTCCTCGATGTACCCCTTCTGGTCCTGCTCGACCTGCCAGGGGATACGGACCGAGGCGCCGCGGTTGGAGACGCCGTAGCTGTACTCGTTCCACGGGGCCGTCTCGTGCAGACCGGTGAGCCGGTCGTCGATGCCCGCGCCGTAGTTCTTCACATGGTCCAGCGGCTTGGAACCCTCACCCAGCGACTCGCACGCGGTGATGATCGCCTCGTACCCCTCGCGCATCGCCTTGGTGGAGAAGTTGGTGTGCGCGCCCGCGCCGTTCCAGTCGCCCTTGACCGGCTTCGGGTCCAGAGTCGCGGAGACGTCGAAGTCCTCGGCGGTGCGGTAGAGCAGCCAACGGGCCACCCACAGCTGGTCGGAGACCTCCAGCGGGGAGAGCGGGCCCACCTGGAACTCCCACTGGCCCGGCATGACCTCGGCGTTGATACCGGAGATCCCGAGCCCGGCGGCCAGGCAGTTGTCGAGGTGCTTCTCCACGATCTCGCGGCCGAAGATCTCGTCCGCGCCGACCCCGCAGTAGTAGCCGCCCTGCGCGGCCGGGAAGCCGCCCTCGGGGAAGCCGAGCGGCCGGTGGCCGTCGAAGAAGGTGTACTCCTGCTCGATGCCGAAGATCGGAGCCTGGCCCGCGAACTGCTCGGCGACCGGACGGAGCACGGCCCGGGTGTTGGACTCGTGCGGCGTCATGTCGATGTTGAAGACCTCGCACAGGACGAGGACGTCGTCGCCGCCACGGATCGGGTCCGGACAGGTGAAGACGGGCTTCAGCACCCGGTCGGAGGCGTGGCCCTCGGCCTGGTTGGTGCTGGAACCGTCGAATCCCCAGATCGGGAGATCCGCCACGTCGCCCGACGGCGTGCCGTCCATGATCTTCGTCTTGGAGCGAAGCTTGGCGGTCGGCTCGGTGCCGTCTATCCAGATGTACTCAGCCTTGAACGTCACGGACGCCATCCTTTGCGGGTGCAGCGGTCTATGCCGCGCAGCTTGGCAAGACGCGATTTCCCGTCCGTTGCCCGAGTGTGAACCCCGTGTTACCGAGGTTTCCTGCGATAAAAGGGCGCCTTGTAGGGACTCGTCACCCGTTGCCCCTGAGGGAGAGGCCCGCTTCGTCCTCTACTGCTCACACGTCGCCCTTTACTGCTCACACGTTGCCTTTGAGGAGCTCCGAGAACCCGGCGGCACGGATTCGCCGCACCAACTCCTCCCGGCTCGACCCCAGCGTGGCGGCCGCCCGGGACAGCTCCCAGTCCGCGCCCGCGAGGACGTGCAGCAGATAGCCGCGCCGGATCTGGGCGTCGGAGAGCCGGAACGTCTTGAGGTAGGCGACCCGCCCCTTGTGGTCGGTGACCGTCTCCCCGATGTGCTGACCGCCGCCGTCCCGGACGAACGGCGGCAGGAACCGCCACAGGGTGAACGACCCCATGCGGTAGACCCGGTCGAAGCCGTACGAGCAGTCCAGCAGCTCCCGCGCGAACAGGCTCTCGTGCGCCTCCTCCCACGCCCGCTCCTGCCCCCGCGCGGCGGCCCGCAGATCCGCGAGCGTACGGATGTGCGCTCCGTCCCCGAGCTGCGCGCCGAACTCCGCCACCGGCGCGCCGTACAGCGCGTACTGGTGCACCAGCTCCCCGTAGAGGTCCTCCACCAGCGAGGCGTGCAGCAGCCGGTAGTCGTCCGGGTGCGGCACCACGAAGGCGGCGGCGAGCGCGTCGGAGACGTACACCATCACCCCGCACTGGTCCGGGTGGATCTCGAAGATCCGCAGCGCGTCCCCGAGCCCGCGCACCGACCACCCGAGGTACGCGTCCTCCGCGCGCGGCGACAGCCCGTCGCGCAGCGCCCGCCGCGACCACTCCTCCCAGGCGGTGGACGGCCCGCCGAAGTGCAGCGCGAGGTACCCCTCCAGGGCCAGGTGGAGCGGCAGGAACCGCAGCCGGTCGCCGGGGCGACGCTTGGCCATGCGGTGGAGGGGCGGCCGGGGCAGCCGGACGGTACGGGGCACGTCCCGCCCGCCACCGCCGAGCTGGGTCCCGTACGCGGCCGACTGCCCGCCGCCTCCCGGAACTTCGGGGCCCTCGCCCGACCAGTCGGCGACCAGCCCGTGCGGGACGTACGAGACGTACTGCGTACGGTCCCCGAACTCGACGACCCCCGCCCCGAGCCCCTCGTACACCTCCCGGTGCAGCCGCAGCCCCTCCACCGGCGCCTCACGCACCAGCGGCACGAGCCGGACGCCGCCCCACACCTGCGCGGGCCGGATGGTGAGCCCGGTGAGCTCCAGCCGGTTCACGACACGGCCTCCTTCTCGGTCTCCCTCTCTCCCAGGAACAGCGCCACCCGCCGGTCCAGATACGCGTGCAGCTCCGCCGCCCCGGTCCGCCCCTCCGCGAACCGGGCGATCTCCACCAGGGCGGGCAGATCCTCCGCGTCCCGGATCCCGGCCGTCGGCACCCCCGCCGCGAGCCGCCGCACGTCGAAACCGTCCGCGTCGTATACGGGGTTGACGTGCACCACCGCCGTCCGCCGCCCCGGATCCAGCCGCGCGCGCCACACCCGCAGCACCTCGCCCGCCAGACCCGCCGGGGCGTTGTCCCAGCCGTCCGACACGATCACCAGCCGGTCCGGCTCCGCACCGCCCGGCCCGGGCTCCAGCGCGTCCAGGACCCGCATCCCGAGCGGGGTCGGCCCCCACGGACGGACGAGCAGGGCGTCACCCCGCCCCGAGGTCCACAGCCCCCGGTACGCACCCGGCGCGGCGAGAGCCTCCAGCAGGTGGTGACAGGCCAGGGCCACGGCGAGCGGCCGCCGCCGCTTCTGCACCGACCCGGACGAGGAGAAGCTGTCGTCCAGCACGGCATGGACCCGGCCCCAGCTCCCGGCCTGCTTCCCCGCCGCCCGTCGCGCGGCCGTGCGCAGGGCACCGGTCAGCTCGGCGCGGCGGGCGGCACGCTGATCGAAGGGGAGCGCGAGGACGTACAGCGCCAGCCGGGTCAGCGGCATCACGGTCAGATCGACGTCCGTCCGCTGGAATGCGGCCTGGGTGCGCAGCCGCTCCAGCCGGGTCATCCGGGGCGCGGCCCGCTTCAGGAACACCTCGCGCTTCATCCCGTGCCGGGCCGCGAACCCCTCCGCGACGGTGAACGGCAGCTCGGCCACGGCCCCCTGCTCGTAGTGCGCGCGCCGCCAGGCGTCCAGCAGCGGGTGCTCGTACCGCGGCAGCTTCCCCGGCCGGAACAGGAACGCCCCGATCTCGGCGAGCGGGTCCGCCCCCTGCGGGCAGCGCAGATGGACATGGCGGGCGGCCGTCCTCACCCCGCTCCGGTACTTCACCGCGTCGTGCCCGAGATCCGGCCGGGCCGCCAGCCAGTCGCGCATGATCGCCCGGGTGCGCCGGTTGTTGATCCCGGCCCGGCGCACCTCGCCGAAGAGGCGGTAGACCCGCTGCGGAGGCAGCCGCGCCAGCCGGGCGGCGATCAGCCGTCCCTCGGTGCGCCGCTCCTCGGCGTCCGCCTCGCCCGCGGTCTCCAGGAGGCCGAGCACGATGCGGGCGGCGTTGTGGTCGTTGATGTCGAGGGCGAGGGAAGCGGCGTACACGCGGCGGTAATTGACCCGGACGTAGGCGTGCAGGAAGTCCAGCGACAGTTGCTGGTCGAGCGCGCCCGACCGGAACTCGCGCTGTCCGGTCGCGGTGATCACCGCGTTCGCGAAGAGCAGGACATCTTCGGCGGCGACGAGATCGGCGGAGTTCTCGGGCGTACGCATGGTCTTCCCCCGGTGCGGACTGCGGATGCCGGCCGGGGAATGGAGGCGCGAACAACGAAATCATCGCTAACAGGCAAGTCCCGGTAGTCGCAGCCGAAGTCCCGCGGCCGGCCAAGGAAACGTAACCTTGCCTGCTCGCTCTCCGCCACCGCATTCGGGTGGCACCCCACCGTTGCGGCACACCGGGCACACTGACCCCCATGAAGACACCCGCCGACACCACCAGCACCACACGCACCACCACCCCCCTCCGCATCGGCCTCCTCGGCACGGGCCCCTGGGCGCGGAACACCCAGGCGCCCGCGCTCGCCGCCCACCCAGGCGTCGAGCTGAGCGGGGTGTGGGGCCGCCGGTCAGAGGCGGCCGAGGAGCTGGCCGCCGCCCATGGGGCCCGGGCGTACACGGGGGAGGCGGGGATCGACGCGCTGCTGGAGGCGAGCGACGCGGTGGCGTTCGCGCTGCCGCCGGACATCCAGGCGCCGCTCGCGGTCCGGGCGGCGGAGGCGGGCCGCCACCTCCTGATGGACAAGCCGGTCGCGACGACGGTCGAGGGAGCCCGCGCGGTCGCGGAGGCGGCGGCCAAGGCGCAGGTCGCATCCGTCGTCTTCTGCACGCTCCGCTTCGCACCCGGGACCGCCGCGTGGATCGCCGAACAGGCGGCGGTGGACGGCTGGTTCACCGCCCGCGCCCAGTGGCTCGGCTCGCTCTACGCGGAGGGTTCGGCCAGCGAGTACGCCGACTCGCCGTGGCGGCGCGAGAAGGGCGGCCTGTGGGACGTCGGCCCGCACGCGCTCTCGGTGCTGATCCCGGTCCTCGGCGAGGTCACGGAGCTGACCGCCGCGCGCGGACCGGCCGACACCACCCACCTGATCCTGCGCCACACCTCCGGCGCCTCCAGCACGGTGACCCTCGGCCTGAGCGCCCCGCCGGCCGCGGCGGGCATGGACATCGAGCTGCGGGGCGAGCACGGCACGGTCGCGATCCCGGACTGGGACGGCGCGGAGGCGGCGTTCCGGGGCGCGGTGGACGCGCTGGCCGAGGCGGTACGTACGGGGGTGCCGCACGCCTGCGACGCCCGCTTCGGCCTCCGCTTGACGGAGCTGCTGGCAGAGGCGGAGGCTCAGGCGGACCGGACGGAGTAGAGGGTCACCTAGGCGTTCGGCGGCGGGAGGGCCCGGCACAGGGCCTCCAACGCCTCCGGGTAGGCGTGTTCGGCGGGCGTGGCGTACCCCACGACGAGCCCATCCCGCTCACCGTCCGCCCGCTCGCTCTCCGCCTGCTCCGCCCCCGGGTGCCGGTAGTCGGCGAGCCCCTCCACCGCGAGTCCCTGCCAGGCCGCCGCCCGCACCACCGACCGCTCGGTGCCGGGCGGCAGCTCCACCACCGCGTGCAGCCCCGCCGCGATCCCGGTGACGCGGACGTGCGGGGCCCGCTGCTCCAGGGCCGCCACCAG
This sequence comes from Streptomyces cyaneofuscatus, assembly GCF_042718795.1. Lineage (GTDB taxonomy): Bacteria > Actinomycetota > Actinomycetes > Streptomycetales > Streptomycetaceae > Streptomyces > Streptomyces cyaneofuscatus_A. The sequence goes on along the minus strand of NZ_JBHXOX010000016.1, from coordinate 159,130 downwards.
TTGGTCCCGGCGCCGCCGGTGGCGCTGCCGCATCCGGCGTACATGACGGTCGTACGCGCCCGACTCCACGAAATCCGCCAGCGTCAACTGATCGGTGGCGCTGGAGAACTGCTCGCGCTCGCCCTTCGCCGCGACGACGGGCGCCACCAGCCGCTCGGGCAGCACCATCCAGCCGATGCGCAGAGCGGGGGAGAGGCTCTTGCTCACCGACCCCAGCAGCACCACATGCTCGGGATCGAGTCCTTGCACGGCGCCCACGGGTTGCCGGTCGTAGCGGAACTCCCCGTCGTAGTCGTCCTCCACGACGAGCCCGCCGGTGGACCGGGCCCAGTCGACCACGGCCGCCCGCCGCGCGGGGTGCAGCGGCCCGCCGGTCGGGAACTGGTGGGCGGGCGTGAGGAGTACGGCCCGGTCGCGGCGGGTGAGTTCACCGACCCGGGCCCCGTCGCTGTCCACACCCACCGGCCGGGTGCCGACGCCGTGCGAGGCGAGCAGCCCGCGGTGGAACGGCAGCCCGTACGCCTCCGCCGCCCACGGCCCGCCCACGACGTCCGCCAGGAGCCGCAGCCCGTGCGCGGCGCCGGAACAGATCACGAGGCGCTCCGGGGAGACCCGCACCCCGCGTACCCGGGCCAGATACCCGGCCAGCGCCCGCCGCAGCTCGGTCCGCCCGTGCGGATCGCCGGGTCCGAACGCGTCGTCGGGTGCCGTGGCGAGCGCCCGCCGCGCGGCGGCCAGCCAGGCGGTGCGCGGGAAGGCGGCGGGGTCCGGCTGCCCCTGGACCAGGTCGTGGACGGGGCGGGAGGGGCGTTCCGGGGTGCGGGGGCGGTGGGCCGGGGTGACGGGCGCGGCCCGCTCGGCGACCCGGGTGCCCGAGCCCTGGCGGGCGGCGAGCCAGCCCTCCGCGACGAGCTCCGCGTAGGCGTCGGCGACGGTGTTACGGGCGAGCCCGAGGTCGGCGGCGAGGGAACGGTACGGCGGCAGCCGCGTCCCCGGGGAGAGCCGCCCGCTGCGGACGGCGTCGCGGAGGGCACTCATCAGGACGGCCCGGCGGTTCCCGGTACCGGAGAGCTCCAGCGGCAGATCACTACCCAGGATCTCCGCAGAATTGACCCACGATTCAGCCATCAGATTGCACCCCACAACCGGTCGCCTGTGCCCATAGATTCGTACCCATGACGACGACAGAGATCAAGCCGCAGAACCGCACCGCCACCCCCGCCCCCACCGCTCGGCTCAATTTCGCGAAGGCCGCCCCGAAGGTGTTCCGGGCAGTGATCGGCCTGGACGCGGCGGCCCGCGAGGGCCTGGACCCGACGCTGGTGGAGCTGGTCCAGATCCGCTCGTCGCACCTGAACCACTGCGCGTACTGCCTCCACATGCACACGACGGACGCGCGGAAGGCGGGGGAGAGCGAGGAGCGGCTGCACATGGTGGCGGTCTGGCAGGAGGCGCCCCACTTCTTCACGGAACGGGAGCAGGCGGCCCTGGCCCTGACGGACGCGGTCACGCGGGTCGCCGACGCCGGAGTCCCGGACGCGATCCACGCCAGGGCGGCGACGCACTTCACCGAGCAGGAACTGGCCCAGCTCCTCGCCCTGATCCTCACGATCAACACCTGGAACCGCATAGCCCTCGCCACGGCGAAGCAAGCGGGCACGGACGAACGCTGACGACCGGCGTTACCGCCCCAACGCGTCCCGCACGGCTTCCTCACTCCGCGCGACGACAGCCGTACCGTCATCGGCGGTGATGATGGGCCGCTGGATCAGCTTCGGATGCTCGGAGAGGACGGTGACCCACCGCTCCCGCGAACCGGCGTCCCGCGGCCACTCCTTGAGCCCGAGCTCCTTGGCCGCCGCTTCCTGCGTCCGCGTGATGTCCCACGGCTCCAGGCCGAGCCGGTCCAGCACGTCCCGGATCTCCTCGGGCGACGGCACGTCCTCCAGATAGCGCCGGACGGTGTAGTCGGCCCCTTCGGCGTCCAGCAGACTCACGGCGGCACGGCACTTGGAACAGGCCGGATTGATCCAGATCTCCATGGGGCCAAGGTTACGCGAGGGACTGCCGGAAGCGCCTCTGGCCAGGGGCGATTGTCAGTGGGGGGCAGTAAAATGGAGGGAGTTCGTGAGGGTTCCACCACCCTGCCAGGAGGATGCCGATGGCCGTTGCCGCAGCCACGACCGAGCCGCTCGACCGACAGCTCCCGATGCCCTTCCACCCGCCGCTGCCCACCCCGCCGACGAAGAAGCGCCTGCCCGCGGGCCGCCCCCGCGAGTGGTACGTCTCGCACAACCGCCGCCTCAAGGCCATGCGCCTGGCGATCGCCCTGCTGGACAGCGGGGTCTACCAGCCGTCCAGCGCCGGAAACCACCGGATACGGACCACCGCCGAGCGCCTGGGCATGCACCCGCCGTCCGACACCACCTGCCGCATGGTCCGCGCCCTGATCCGCTACGGCCGCTGACACCACCCGCCTATCCGCCGACAGCCCTGTGCCCCCGGTCCGTGCATCGGCCCGGGGGCACACGGCTGCCCCGACCGCCCATGCGGGACCATGGCCCCCGACCGCACAGGGAGACGGGCGAAGGGCATCACACCGTGGCCGCAGATATGTGGACGTCCGTCGTCTCGCTCGCCGGTGGCGCGCTGGGCGGCGGCCTGACGGCACTCGGCCAGCGCGCCACCCAGCGCTCGGCGGAACGGGTCGAGGAACGCCGCCAGGCCGCGGCCACCACGGAGAGCCGCAGCGCCGAACAGATCGAGTTCATAAAGGAGTTCGTCGCCTCCGCCCAGGCCGCCGAACGGGCCGCCTACCGCCGCCCCGGCCCCTGGGGCGACGACGAGGACGGCTGGAGGAGGCAGACGGGCCCAGACGATGAGCGACCTGTGGACCGGCGAGCGGGTACGCCTGAGAGGCATCGAACCGACGGACCGGGAGGGTTTCCAGGCCCTGGCCCTGCACACCGTGGACGCCCGCAACGCCGACGTGGTCGACCCGCCGCGCTCGGACGAGAGCTTCCGCACCTGGGCCGCCGAACGCGCCGACCGCACCGCGAACCCGGCCGCGTACCACCTGGCCATCGAGACCCGCTTCGAGCACGCCTTCGTCGGCGCGGTATCGGTCGGCGAGACGGACGCCAGGGCGGGCCGCTTCCTTACGGGCATCGAGGTCACCCGCGAACACCGCCGCCAGGGCTACGCGGCCGAGGCCACCGACCTGGTCCTACCTACATGTTCGCCGAACAGCGCAGCCACAAGTGCGAGGTCGAGGTCTATGCCTTCAACGACGCCTCCCTCGCCCTCTACCGCAAACTCGGCTTCGTGGAGGAGGGCCGCCTGCGCCAGCACGAGTTCTTCGCGGGCGCCTACCACGACGTGGTCCTGCTGGGCATCACGGCGGACGAGTACCGGGCGGGGCGGGCGCGGCCTGCGCTGCGTTGAGGGCCCGCGTGCCAGACGCGTCCGTTGCTCAGGCGCGCGGTCGCGTCCTCTGCTCAGGCGCACGCCGTCGGCGCGCGGCCGGGTCAGCCCTTCCGGATGCGGAACCACTGATCGGTCGCGCCGGTACACCGCTCTCCGGTCGCCTCGGCCCCCTCGGCGGTGCTGTTGTCGGCGATGCCGATGCACTCGTCGCTGGAGGCCGGGCGCAGCAGAAAGACCCCCGCGCTGTCGACGGCGGTCGGCTCCAGACGGACCAGGGTGGCCTGGGCACAGTCCTCCCGGGGTTCCAGCATGCCCTTGACCGGTCCGGCGCTCATGACGGTCAGGCACCCCTTCCCGTTCTCGGGGTGATGCCACTGGATGCGGTACAGGCCGTCACCGACCGGTTCGAGGTAGGTACGCGGCACGGTGGCCCGGACACAGGGGAGTTGGACGGCGACGGCGCTCCCGTAGCTGCCACGCCGGTCACGGCCGTCGGTCAGACAGAGGCCGGGCGTGCGGGCCGGGTGGATGGTCACCCAGCCGTCGGCAGGAGTCCGGGAACCGGGCGCCCGAGCGGTCGGCGTGCTCGGCTCTTCCGAGCGGCCGGAGAACAGCCAGGCGGCTGAGGCGAGGAGGACCGCTACCACGACACAGGCCGCCGGCACGACCTGGCGGCCCCTGATGTGGTGGGGCCGCTCGCCCTTGGCCCCTCCGGGCTCCGGCTCGCCTCCGGCCTCGTCAGCCACCTCCGCTCCGGTCACCGGCCCGGCCGTCCCACCGGGCGTGACCGAGGCGTCCGCGGCGATCCGGTCCCGGGCGTCCAGCCAGGCGCCCAACCGCTGTCCGTCTCCGCAGGCGCGGACGAACGCGGCCAGCACATCGGGCCGTGGCAGGGTCGTCCGCCGGAGCAGATCGGCCAGCGTGCTGCGCGCCAGCACGTCACCGTTCTCGGCGGCCCGTTCCTCCAACTCGCGGTATGTCAGCCCCGCATGCTCTTTGAGTTGCCGCATCGACCCGATGAGGGCGGCCGCGTCCCGGTCCTCGTACGGCGATGTCTCCCCCAGGTTTCCCACGAGCGTCATCCTGCTGGTGCCCCTGCCGTGGGGACAACGGCGGTTCTCGCCATGCTGGCGTTGTCCGGGAGACGATCCGGACAAGCCGCCAACCAGCTCGGACAGCCCAGAACTGTCCGGGACAGCCGGTTGCCGTTGCCCGGCCCGTCGACGGTCCGCAGTCTCTGTGGTGCGAGCTCCGAGGTGCCCGGCCGGCAGTGAACCGTCGGACGGCCGAGGAGCTCGGAACACGCGGCCCGACGTCCTGCGAGACCACGGGGGACCCGCACGTCGCGCGCCGCGCACCCGGCATCCCGTTCACCGTTCCGCGTCGATCGGCGACGGAACTCCACCAGAGGAGAATGCATTGATCAGGAAAGCGGTGTCATCGGTTCTCGTGGCCGCAGGGCTCGTCGCGGGAGGACTCGTGGGCGCCTCCGCCGCGCAGGCCGCTCCGTCGGACTGCGAGACCGGCAACTTCTGCCTGTGGCCCGAGTTCAACCACAGGGGCACGCCGAAGCCGTACAGCTACCACGCGAAGGATCTCGGTTCCTTCAAGAACCGCGACCGTTCGTCGTACAACCGGATGTCGCAGGCCGGCATGGAGCTCTACTCACAGATCAACCACGTCGGGTACATCGCGTGCTCCCGGCCGGGGTCGATCTGGACGCACCACAGCCCCGCGCTGGACACGGAGTCGCTCTACAAGGTGTCCAGCTGCTGACACACCGTCGCACGGCAGGGCCGGTACCCGGGAGCCGCACGGGCCCCGGGTACCGGCCCCCTTGTCCGTCACCGACTCCAGGAAGCCATGATCACCCACCGTGGAGCGCACAGACTTCTGCCCGCCCTCACCGCCACCCTGCTCGCTCTGCCGGCCACCGGCTGCTCCGCCCCCTCCTCCGGCTCCTCGCCGCCTGCCACCTCCGCTCCCTCCGGAGCGAGTACGACCACCTCGGAGCCACCACCGGCCGAACTCCGGCGGCTGGCCGAGGGCCTGATCCTTCCGCCGCGCACCAGACAGTTGGTGTCCGATGCCGAGGCATCCCTCGTCGGGACGTGCATGGCGAAGCACGGGTTCATGTACTTCTCCGAACCCCTGACCCTCGCGGCCGCCAGGGCCACGGAGGAGAACCGGACGAGAGAGCTCAGAGGGGATGATGTGAACCGGGCCCGGCGGGAAGGGTTCGGCGGCACCGCTCCGACTCCCGTCACCGGTGCCGAACGCCGTGAATCCGCTTATCTCGCCACTCTGCCCCGGGACCGACGCGACGCCTGGGACCGGGTGCTGCACGGAGACCGCGGGCAGCGGATGATCAAGGTGGAGGTTCCAGGGGTGGGCACTATGGAGGCCCCGACCACGGGATGCTTCGCCTCCGCCCGGATGGAGCTGTACGGCGACTATGCGAAGTGGGTGGGCGCGGACGCGTTCGTCACATCCCGCTATCTGCCCGTGAACGAAGCGGTGCGGAAGCAGCCCTCCTATGCCCGGGCTACGCAGAGGTGGAGCGCGTGCATGCGGGCGAACGGCCACCGCTTCGCGGACCCCGGCGAGGCCGCCCGATCCGGCGAGGCCACCGGGGAGGGGCCGGCGGCCGTACGTCTGGCGGTGGCCTCAGCCGTATGCGACGAGAAGACCGGGCGCTCGCGGACACACCGCCAGCTCTTTTGGAGTCAGACCCTCCGGTGGGTGAAGGAGCACCCTGCCGAGGCCCACGCCTTCGGCTCGCTCAACCGTCAGGCCGCGGAGCGGGCGGCCGCGCTGACCGAGAGGTGACAGTCGCGCGAAGGCCGCCACTCCCGGGAGGGGGTGGCGGCCTTCGGTGCCTCAGCCATGGGGCATCAGGCGCAGGTGAGAACGGCCTGCGGCCTAGATGTCGAAGTACAGCTCGAACTCGTGCGGGTGCGGGCGCAGCTGGATCGGGGCGATCTCGTTGGTGCGCTTGTAGTCGATCCACGTCTCGATCAGGTCCGACGTGAAGACGCCGCCCGCCTGGAGGTACTCGTTGTCCGCCTCCAGGGCGTCGAGCACGGCCGGGAGGGACGTCGGGACCTGCTGGACGTTGGCGTGCTCCTCGGGGGCCAGCTCGTAGAGGTCCTTGTCGATCGGCTCGGCCGGCTCGATCTTGTTCTTGACGCCGTCCAGGCCCGCCATCAGCAGCGCGGAGAACGCGAGGTACGGGTTGGAGGACGGGTCCGGGGCGCGGAACTCGACGCGCTTGGCCTTCGGGTTCGAGCCGGTGATCGGGATGCGCATCGCGGCGGAACGGTTCCGCTGCGAGTACACCATGTTGACCGGGGCCTCGAAGCCGGGGACCAGGCGGTGGTACGAGTTCACCGTCGGGTTGGTGAACGCCAGCAGCGACGGGGCGTGCTTCAGGATGCCGCCGATGTAGTAGCGGGCCATGTCGGAGAGGCCGGCGTAACCCTGCTCGTCGTAGAAGAGCGGCGTGCCGCCCTGCCACAGCGACTGGTGGACGTGCATGCCCGAGCCGTTGTCGCCGAAGATCGGCTTCGGCATGAAGGTCGCGGTCTTGCCGTTGCGCCAGGCGACGTTCTTCACGATGTACTTGAAGAGCATCAGGTCGTCGGCCGCGGCGAGCAGCGTGTTGAACTTGTAGTTGATCTCGGCCTGGCCGGCGGTGCCGACCTCGTGGTGCTGGCGCTCGACCTGGAGGCCGTTCTTGTCCAGCTCCAGGGAGATCTCGGCACGCAGGTCGGCGAAGTGGTCCACCGGCGGGACCGGGAAGTAGCCGCCCTTGTAGCGGACCTTGTAGCCGCGGTTGTTCTCCTCCGACCCGGTGTTCCAGGCGCCGGCCTCGGAGTCGATGTGGTAGAAGCTCTCGTTCGCCGACGTCTGGAAGCGGACGTTGTCGAAGACGTAGAACTCGGCCTCCGGGCCGAAGTACGCGGTGTCCGCGAAGCCGGTCGAGGCGAGGTACGCCTCGGCCTTCTTGGCGATGTTCCGCGGGTCACGGCTGTACTGCTCACCCGTGATCGGGTCGTGGATGAAGAAGTTGATGTTGACGGTCTTGTCACGGCGGAAGGGGTCCACCCGAGCCGTCGACAGGTCGGCGCGCAGCGCCATGTCGGACTCGTGGATCGCCTGGAAACCGCGGATCGACGAGCCGTCGAAGGCGAGTTCCTCGGCCGGGTCGAAGGTCGCTGCCGGGATCGTGAAGTGCTGCATCACCCCGGGCAGGTCGCAGAACCGGACATCGATGAACTTGACGTCGTTGTCCGCTACGTACTTCTGCACTTCGTCGGCGTTCTGGAACATCCAACTCCTCCTACTCCCGGCCCGGGCGGGACGGGGTTGTAGCTCGTGGTGCGGCCAGTGCGGTGGCACACGCTGGACCCGACCTTAGGCAGGCGTGATTTCTCAAGCATGACCCATTTGTTTCGCCCAAGTTAACCGGGGCGAGGGTGGGCGGCATCTCAGCGGCTGTCTCCGCGCGGCTTTTTCCGTGCCCCGCCCTGCCTGGCCCAAACCTGGGCGCAGTACCGTGGACGGGTGGACAACAGGCAAGCAATCGGATCGTGGCTCTCGGGGCCCCGCGCGGCCGCCGAAGAGATGGGTGCCGACTTCGGCTACCGCGGCAAGCGGCTCGGGCTGCCCGAGGAGGGGCCGGGGGCCGTCGCCTCGTTCGGTCGCCGTCTCGGGGCCGTCTTCATCGACTGGTCGATCTGCATGGTGATCGCATACGGGCTGCTCGCTCGCGGTGACCAGCAGGCGGCGGGGAACTGGGCGCTCGGCGTCTTCCTCCTCATGAGCGCCCTCACCGTCGGCACCATCGGCTGCACCCCCGGCAAGCGGCTTCTGGGGCTGCGCGTGGTCTCCGAGGACGGCGGACGCCTCGGCTTCGGGCGCGTCCTCGTACGGACCGTCCTGCTGCTGCTCGTCATTCCCGCCCTCGTCTGGGACCGCGACGGACGCGGCCTCCACGACCGGCTCGGCCGCGCCGTACAGGTCCGGATGTAGCCCCTTCCCGTGCACCCGCGGAACGCAGCGGCCCCGGACCGTTCCTCGGTCCGGGGCCGTGCTGCGTACGTCGCGTGCGCGTACGTCCGCGCTCAGCGCATCTTTCCGCCGCGCGGCATCCGCATGCCCTTGGGCATCGGGCCCTTCGGCAGCGGCATGTTGCTCATCAGGTCGCCCATCGCGCGCAGCCGGTCGTTGGTGGTGGTCACCTGCGGGCCGGTCAGGACGCGGGGAAGCTTCAGCATCTTGGTGCGGACCTTCTTCAGGGGCACCTGGCCCTCGCCGTTGCCGACGATGATGTCGTGGACCGGGACGTCCACCACGATGCGGGCCATCTTCCTCTTCTCGGCCGCCAGGAGGCCCTTCACCCGGTTCGGGTTGCCCTCGGCGACCAGGACGATGCCGGCCTTGCCGACCGACCGGTGCACGACGTCCTGGCTGCGGTTCATCGCCACCGCAGGGGTCGTGGTCCAGCCGCGTCCGATCCGGTCCAGGACGGCGGCCGCCGCACCGGGCTGGCCCTCCATCTGCCCGAAGGCCGCTCGCTCGGCCCGTCGTCCGAAGATGATCGCCATCGCGAGGACGGCCAGGACGAAGCCCAGGATGCCCAGGTAGACCGGGTGACCGATCACGAAGCCGATGCCGAGGAGGACACCGAACGTGGCGATTCCCACGCCCGCGACGATGAACCCGATCTTGCTGTCGGACCGCCTGGTCATCTTGTAGGTCAGGGCGATCTGCTTGAGCCGCCCTGCGTTCTCGGCGCTGTCCGCGCCTTCGGTTTTTGCCTTCCTCGCCATGTACCGAAGTTTACGTGGCGAGGAAGCGACCTAGGAACGGTGGTCGGCCACCGCGTCCGGTACGTACGGGGACTCCACCCGGTCCTTGGCCCGGCGGCGGTCCTCCAGGACGGCCGTCCAGGCGTTGCGGCGGGCGGTGCGCTGGCCGCTGCTCAGCAGCAGCGACTCGACGGCGCGCAGGGCGGTGGTGACGGACGGAAGAGCGTGGGCGCGGACCGGTGCGGCCTGCATGGTGTTTCCCCTCGGAGTGGATGCGCCACCCGGGCGCGGACTGAGTACGGGAAGCAGTGACGGCGACGGCTTTGGGAGCTGCCGCTGCACGTGTACTTAGGCTCACTGCTCGGTGTTACCAGTGCGTGACCGGTGGGTCAAACACCAATGAACCCTTCATTCCGCCGCCCCGCACGCCGAGGCGGCCCGTACGCGTCCCTCACCTGCGGGGAGCGCACGAGCCGCCTCGGCCGTGCGGTTACTGCTCGGTAGCTCGGGTGAGCGGACTCACACGGTCACTCACACGGCCTGGGCCGTCGGCACGCCGGTCGTGGCCGCGCCGCGGGCCTCCATCGCCTGCTGGAAGAGACGGCCCGCGCGGTACGAGGAACGCACCAGCGGCCCCGACATCACGCCGGAGTAGCCGATCGCGTCGGCCTCGTCCTTCAGCTCCACGAACTCCATCGGCTTCACCCAGCGCTCCACCGGGTGGTGGCGCACGGTGGGCCGCAGGTACTGCGTAATCGTGATGAGCTCGCAACCCGCGTCGTACAGGTCCTGGAGCGCCTCGCTGACCTCCTCGCGGGTCTCGCCCATGCCGAGGATCAGGTTCGACTTGGTCACGAGGCCGGCCTCGCGGGCCCGCGTGATGACTTCCAGGGACCGCTCGTAGCGGAAGCCGGGGCGGATGCGCTTGAAGATGCGCGGCACCGTCTCCACGTTGTGCGCGAGCACCTCGGGGCGCGAGGAGAAGACCTCGGCGAGCTGCTCGGGCTCGGCGTTGAAGTCGGGGATCAGCAGCTCGACCTTGGTCGCGCCCGCCTCCCGCTCCGCCGTCAGCGTGTGGATCTGGCGGACGGTCTCGGCGTACAGCCAGGATCCGCCGTCCTCCAGGTCGTCACGGGCGACGCCGGTGATGGTGGCGTAGTTCAGGTCCATCTTGACGACGGACTCGCCGACCCGGCGGGGCTCGTCACGGTCCAGCGCCTGCGGCTTGCCCGTGTCGATCTGGCAGAAGTCGCAGCGCCGCGTGCACTGGTCGCCGCCGATGAGGAAGGTGGCCTCGCGGTCCTCCCAGCACTCGAAGATGTTGGGGCAGCCCGCCTCCTGGCAGACCGTGTGCAGCCCCTCGCCCTTCACGAGGTTCTGCAGCTGCTTGTACTCGGGGCCCATCTTCGCCCGCGTTTTGATCCACTCGGGCTTGCGCTCGATGGGGGTCTGGCTGTTTCGGACCTCCAGGCGCAGCATCTTGCGCCCGTCGGGTGCGACAGCGGACACTCCGGCTCCCCTTTGCTTTCTGCTGCGTGGGATTCGCATGGGATTCTTCGGCGAACACCAGGGTACGCCCGTAAATCAAACGGCCTTACGCCTGGCCAACCTGTGGCCGACGGGGCCTATTCCCCGGCTCCTCCCCGGCCGGTGGCGGCGGTCGGGGCTACTGAGCGGTACTACTTTCCGGTACTATCTTCCGGCAATACGCGCGGTGATGCGCCGTGCTACGCCGGGGCCGCGGCCTTCGGCTGTTCGACGGGTCGCTGGATCAGGCGGGGCGCGAGCTCCGCGTTCTCCAGGATGTTCCGCAGGTGCTTCTCGGCGACCGGCAGCACCTCCTCGATGGTGATCTCCCGGCCCAGCTCGTTCGAGAGGGACGTCACCCCCGCGTCGCGGATGCCGCACGGCACGATCCGGTCGAACCAGGTGTTGTCCGGGTTCACGTTCAGCGCGAAGCCGTGCATCGTGACGCCCTTGGCGACCCGGATCCCGATCGCGGCCAGCTTGCGGTCCTCGCGGCGCTGGCCCGCGTTGGACGGGGCGTACTCCGGGCCGTTCAGCCGCGGGTCGAACTCCTCGTCCTGGAGCCTGGGGTCGAAGTCCAGCGAGAGGCCGCCGAGCGTACGACGCTCCTCGACCGGGTCGCCGAGCACCCAGACACCGCTGCGGCCCTCGACCCGCGAGGTCTCCACCCCGAAGTCGGCGGCCGTACGGATCAGCGCGTCCTCCAGGCGGCGGACGTGCGCGACGACGTCGACCGGGCGCGGCAGTTTCTGGATCGGATAGCCGACGAGCTGCCCCGGACCGTGCCAGGTGATCTTCCCGCCCCGGTCCACATCGATGACCGGGGTGCCGTCCAGCGGACGCTCGTTCTCGGCGGTCCGGCGGCCCGCCGTGTAGACGGGCGGGTGTTCCAGGAGCAGACAGGTGTCCGGCACCAGGTCCTCGAACCGGGCCGCGTGCACCTCGCGCTGCTTCTGCCAGGCCTCCGTGTATTCGACGGCCTCGTCACCGAAGCCCAGACGGACGAACCGCAGCTCGCTCACGACAGATGCCTCCCTACGTCGGACGCCGTGTGCCCCAAGGGGTGTCCCCGGGGTGACGGCACCCTGCACTGATCGCGCCCGCATCCACTGTACGACCGTCACCCGGTCGGCCCACCGGCAGGTGGAGGAGGTGCCTCCCGGCCGCGTGTCTCGACCTGAGGGAGCTCCGGTCCCTTCTGTCAGCTCTGTCCGCAATCCTCACACGATCGGATGAACGTGGAGCAAAGGGTGTCTCCGACCGCCCCGGCGGACGCTAAATTCGCGCCGTTCCCCAGGGGCTGCCCGGGCCCCCGAAGGCAGGAGACCGTACAACTGATGTCGGAACGACCCCCGCAGCGCACGCCCAACCGCCGCCTCGCCTCACTCATCGCGGAAGCCGGGTTCTCCCACGCGGGCCTCGCCCGCCGGGTCGATCAGCTCGGCCTCGAACACGGACTGGACCTGCGGTACGACAAGACCTCGGTCACCCGCTGGCTGCGGGGACAGCAGCCCCGTGGCACCACCCCCGCCCTGATCGCCGAGGTCTTCACCCGTCGGCTCGGGCGGCGGCTCTCCGCGCAGGACCTCGGCCTGGACGCCTGCGCGCCCGTCTACGCGGGGCTGGAGTTCGCGGCCACCCCCACCGAGGCCGTCGACATCGTCAGCGGCCTGTGGCGCAAGGACTCGGGGACGCACACCGAGCTGCGCAAGATCGCCTTCACCCCCGCCGGTCTCGTCGTCCCCAGCCGCGACTGGCTGATCGGCCGGGCCGACGAGTGGGTGGCCCGCGACGGCGGTGCGGACCGGCCGCCCGCCCCGCACCGCAGGCCTGGTGCCGGGGCCGCTGGCGGAGCCCCGGTACCGGGCGGCCGTACGGAGGCGCAGGCGCCAGGCCGTACGGACGGCGGCCTGCGCACCGACCTCCGCGGCGTGCCCCGCCCCGGCGGATCCGTACGCCCGGCGGGCCGGCCCACCACCGGCCACCCCGTTCCGGCCGGTGGCCACCCGGTGGCGGACCCGTCCGGAAGGGCCCGGCCAGGGGCGGGCACAGGTCCGGCGGGGACGGGGGCGCTGCCCGGCGGACTGCCCGGCTCCGGAGTCTTTCCCGGTACGTCCGGAGCTCTCCCCGGTACGTCCGGAGCCTCTCCCGGTACGTCCGGAGCCTCTCCCGGTACGTCCGGAGCCTCCCCCGGTACGGAGGCGCTCCCCGTCGTCCCGCGTCAGCGGCAGACCGGGCGCGGGCCCGGCCTGCGGGTCGGCAACGGGGACGTCGCGGCGCTGCGCTCGGTCGCCGAACTCTTCCGCACCCTCGACCACACCTACGGCGGCGGCCACGCCCGCCAGGCCCTCGTGCGGTATCTGGAGCACGAGGCCGAGCCGATGCTCCGCGGGAGTTACGGCGAAGCCACCGGGCGCCGCCTCTTCGCCGCGGTCGCCGACCTGACCCGGCTGGCCGGCTGGACCTCCTTCGACATCGCCGCCCACGGCCTGGCCCAGCGGTACTTCGTCCAGGCCCTGCGGCTCGCCCAGGCCGCCGGGGACCGCGGCTACGGGGCGTACGTCCTGATCACCATGAGCCGCCAGGCCGTCTACCTCGGCCACGGCAGGGAGGCCGTCCAGCTCGCCCGCGTCGCCCAGCAGGGCATCGGCTCCGCCGCCCCGCCCCTCGTCCAGGCCCTGCTGCACTCGGTCGAGGCGCGCGGCCACGGGATCCTCGGCGAGGCGCGGGCCTGCACCGCCGCGCTCACCCGGGCCGAGCACGCCCTGGAGACCGCGCGCCCCGGGGACGAGACGCCGGCGTGGGCCCGCCCCTTCGACGAGGCCGAGCTCGCCCACGAGCTCGGCCACTGCCACCGCGACCTCCAGCAGTACCGGGCCGCCGCCCAGCACGCGGAGCGCTCACTCCAGTTGCGCGCCCCGGCGTACGCCCGCAGCCGGCTGTTCTGCCGGGTGGTCCTCGCCTCCGCCCGCCTGGGCCTCGGCGAGCTGGAGCAGGCCTGCCGGCTGGGGGCCGAGGCGGCCCAGCAGGCCTCCGAGATGCGCTCGGTCCGGGCCACCGAGTATGTACGCGCCTTCGAGCGCAGCCTGGAGCCCTACCGGGACGCCGCGCCCGTACGCGGCTACCGCGACCGGGTGGCGGCGCTGGGCTGAGACCGAGACCGTAAGGGCGGGCGCCTTCACGAGCGAGCTAGGCCGCCTCCGGCATCCCCGCGCCCCCCTGCCGCGTCGGAGCCACCCCCAGGTCCGTCAGGATCGCCTCCGCCGCCCGGCGCCCCGAGTGCAGCGCCCCCTGGACCGAGCTGGTGTCCCGGTGGTCGCCGCACACGTACAGCCCTGCCAGCACCCGCACCGGTCGGCGCGGATCGTGCGGCGCCTCCATCGCAGGCACCGCCTCCGGGTCGTGGTGGGCGGCCAGCAGCTCCCAGTCGTCCGTCGACGTCCCGTACAGCGCCGCCAGATGGGCCCGTACCGAACGGTCCAGGTCCGGCGGCGGCGTCCCCAGCACCGTCGAGGTGATCAGCGCCCGGCCCTCCGGAGCGCGCGAGGGGTCGACCGCGCTCATCACCGCCGTGTACGCCACCGGCCCCGACCGGTCCCCGTCCAGCACCAGCGACCTGCCGGTCGGCGGCGGCACGGGCGCGGTGTGGTGAAGGACCGTCACCGGGCGGAAGGCCGGCACCCGCAGCCCGGGGAGCAGCTCGGCCGCCGCCCCCGCCCCGGTGGCCAACAACAGGGAACGGCACCCCAGTTCGCCGTGCTCCTTGGTGCGTACGGTGGTGATGTCGGCGGCCGTGACATGCACCCCGGTCCGGACCGTGCCCGGCGGGAGCGCGGCGGCCAGCAGATCCGGCAGCGTTCCCGAACCGCCCGCCGGTACACACAGTCCGCCCCGCGCATAGTCGCGCAGCGCCAGATCCGCGCACCGGCTCGACGTGGTGAGGCCGGGGTCGCCGAGCAGTGCGGAGAGCAGCGGACGCAGGACGCCGTCCACCGTACGGCCCGGCATCTGACCCGCCCTCAGGGCCGAGAGCGCCGTCTGCTCGGGGCGGGTCAGGAGCCGGGCCGTCGGGGTGGCGGCCAGCCGGGACAGCGCCGCGCCGAGCCGGGCCCGGTCGATCGCCTCGGACACCGTGGCGCTGCTCCGGAGGCCCGAACTCTTCCCGCCGAGGCCGCTCCGGGACGCGAGCCGCAGGTGGCCCCCGTATCCGCCCGGTGAGGCCTGGGGGGCGCTCGATCGGGCGCGTACAGCCCTGAGTGCGCCCCTCGCGCTCCGTACGTCACCGGTGCGATGGCGGCGTCCCTCGCTGTGCACCACCACCCCGGGCGCGAACTCCCGCAGCTCCGGGATGCCGAGCCCCGGGGTGGAGGTCAGCTCCGGCCAGGCGGTGCAGAGCAGGGGGCCGAGCCGGTCGAGACGGAAGCCGTCCATCTCCTGGGTGGCCAGCCGGCCGCCCACGGTGGAGGCCGCCTCCAGAACACTGACGCCGACTCCGGCGCCGGTCAGCAGATGGGCCGCTGAGAGGCCGGCGATCCCGGCCCCGATGATGATCACGTCCGCGTGGTGTGCCGTGCTGCGCACAAGGCCCTCCCCGAGTCGGTGCGACTGGTGGGGGCTTCTTGCCCCCGACAGGTCCCCGGAATGCCGGAGTTCGCACCGAGGTTAGGAGGATGGCTGATAGTGGGTCAGACGCGCGTGGCCGGGAGCACCGGGGCACGGGGTCGCACACGTGGCCGCCCCGGGACCGTGCGGCCCCTGACCGTGCCGCCCCCCGAGCGTGCCGCCCCGGGACCGTGCCGCCCCCCCCCACGAGCGTGCCGCTCAGCGCAGCGCCGCGCGGATCGCCGCGTCGATGCCCGGGAACGCGAACGAGAAGCCTGAGTCCAGCAACTGCCCGGGGATCACCCGCTGGCTGCCCAGCACATCGCCGGCGAACTCCCCGAGCGCGACCCGCAGCGCGGGCGCCGGGGCCGTGAACAGGGTCGGGCGGCGCAGCACCCGGCCCATCGCGGCGGTCACCTCGGCGTTGGTGATCGGGTCGGGCCCGGTCAGGTTCACCGGGCCGGACAGCGACTCGGTGTCCAGGATGTGGCGCAGGGCGGCGACATGGTCGTGCAGCGCGATGAAGCTCCAGTACTGGCGGCCGTTGCCCAGCCGCCCGCCGAGCCCCGCCTTGAACAGCGGGAACAGCCGCCCCCACGCCCCGCCCTCGCGGGCCACCACCAGACCGGTGCGGGCGTGCACCGTGCGGATGCCGCGCTCCTCGGCGGGGGCCGTCGCGGCCTCCCACTCCTCGCAGACGGAGGGCAGGAAGCCGTCCCCGGGCGGCGCGCTCTCGTCCACGGCGCGGTCGCCCGTATCGCCGTAGTAGCCGATGGCCGACCCGGAGAGCAGAACCTTCGGCGGGGTGTCGAGCGAGGCGACGGCCTCGGCGATCGCGGCCGTGCCCAGCACCCGGCTGTCGCGGATCTCCCGCTTGTAGTCGTCGGTCCAGCGGTGGTCGCCGACCCCGGCCCCGGCGAGGTGGACGACCGCGTCGCAGCCCACCAGCCCGGCCACGTCCACGTAACCCCGCTTCGGGTCCCACTCCACCTCGTCACCGGACCTGGCGGGCCGCCGCACCAGGCGGGCCACCTCGTGCCCGTCGGCGCGCAGCGAGCGCACGAGCGCCGCTCCGATGAGTCCGGACGATCCAGTGACGGCGATACGGGAGGTCGGCATGGTGCCATCCTGCCCCACGCACTGAGGTAAACACGGCAGCGGATACGGGGGAAAACACCATGGAGCGCGAAGAACCCGGCATGGGACAGTGACGGCATGTCCGCAACCACCACCCTCCACTCCGTCTCCGTCCGCCCCGCCCTGCCGGCCGACGAGGAAGCCCTCGGTGAGCTCGACCGGGCCGCCTGGTCCACGCTGCACGCGGTCGTGCCACGGCCCCGGCCGCCGTACGACCCGTTCTTCGACGAGCGGCACCGGCCCCAGGACTTCCTGGTGGCCGAGGCCGCGACGGGGGCCGACTCCGGGCCCGGGTCCGGCGGAATACGTATCGCCGGCTACATACGGCTGGTGCCGCCCACCCCGCTCGCCTGCAACGCCCATGTGCGGCAGATACAGGGCCTGGCCGTGGCGGCCTGGGCGCGCGGGGCCGGGGTCGGGCGGACCCTGCTGCGGGCCGCGTGCGCCGAGGCGCGGCGCCAGGGGGCCAACCGGATCACGCTGCGGGTGCTCGGGCACAACACCCCCGCCCGGGCGCTCTACGCCTCCGAGGGGTTCGCCGTGGAAGGGGTGCTGAGCGGGGAGTTCTTCCTGCATGGCCGCTATGTGGACGATGTGCTGATGGGGCGTTCACTGGCGCCCTGACCCAGGGCCGAGCGGGCTCAGCGCGGTGCGAGGCGGTCCCAGAGCTCCGGGTAGCGGGCCGCCAGCGCCGTCTCGTCCTCGAAGTCGACCGGGGAGCCCAGCGGCTCGGTGGGCTGCGGCGGCAGACCCAGGTCGGGCGCGACCACGCCCGTGAGCTGCTCGTACGCCTCGTCGGCCGCGTAGCCCAGCTCCTCGCCGTCCCCGTCGATCTCCTCGTCGAAGTCGTCCAGCAGCTCCGCCAGAGCGTCCGGGTCGTGCAGCGCGCCCTCGAAGACCTCCCGGCCCTGGCCGATCAGCCAGCACCGGAAGTAGTCGAAGGCGTCGTCGCTCGCCCCGCCGAGCAGCACGGCGGCCGCGCCCCACAGGTCCCAGCGGTAGGCGCGGTTGTAGCGGGCCTCGAAGTGCCGGGCGAAGTCCAGCACGGAATCGGGGTCGAGCTGCACCAGCCGTTCCACGAGCAGGTCGGCCTGCTCCTCGGGGTCGCCCTCGGCTCCCTCGCGGCTGCTGTCGATGAGCTCCCAGAATTCCGTCTCGTCCATCACGGGTCCAGCATCCAGCCTGCCGGGACCCCCCGCACGCCCAGACGGCGAAATGAAGCCTTTCAGCGATAAAGGTCACTCAGGCGTTCGACCGCCTCGGCGAGTCGGTGTCGCAGCTCCTCCGGCGCCACGACCTCCAACTCGGGACCCAGCGAAAGGAGCTGGCTGTATGCCACGTCCAGTGATTCCACGGGAAGGACCACGGTGCGCCATCCGTCCGGACCGGCGGGAGGGGCCTCGGAGAGGGCCGTGGCGGCGGCCGCGCGGTCACCGGTGAACGCGAGCTGCCGGGCACCGCTCTCGGACACCCGTACGGTCACCTCGGTACGGAGGAGGGACCGGGCGAACTCGGCGGCCCGGGCGTCCCAGAACGCGGGCAGGTCGAAGGTCTCGTCCCGCTCGAAGCGCTCGTCGGCCGGCTCCACCGAAGTGAACCGGTCGATCCGGTAGACCCGGAAGTCGCCCCCCGCCTTGGCGCAGAGGTACCAGACCCCGGCCTTGAGGACGAGCCCGTACGGAGCGAGCTCCCGCGCCACCTCTGTACGGCTGTGTTCGCGGCCGCCGCCCTTGCGGTAGCGGGCCCGCAGCAGGCGGTCGTCCCAGACGGCGTCGGCGATCACGGGGAGCAGGTGCGGCGGCTCCGGCTCGTGGTACCAGGACGGGGCGTCCAGGTGGAAGCGCTGGGC
The DNA here is from genome assembly GCF_042718795.1 of Streptomyces cyaneofuscatus. Lineage (GTDB taxonomy): Bacteria > Actinomycetota > Actinomycetes > Streptomycetales > Streptomycetaceae > Streptomyces > Streptomyces cyaneofuscatus_A. The sequence goes on along the minus strand of NZ_JBHXOX010000016.1, from coordinate 140,776 downwards.
GGCGGAGGCCGAGGCGTCGCGTACGGAGGGCAGCAGCGCGGCCGACACCTTGAGGCGGGCCGCCGACGCCGCGTCCTCCAGGCCCATCTCGCGCAGCGCGGAGGGCAGGCCGGAGAGGAAGAGGGCCTCCGCCTCGTTGCGGGCGAGGCCGGTGAGCCGGGTGCGGTAGCCGCCGATGAGCCGGTAGCCGCCCGCCCGGCCGCGCTCCGCGTACACCGGGACGCCCGCCTCGGAGAGGGCCTGCGCGTCGCGGGTGACCGTGCGCTCCGACACCTCCAGCTCCGCCGCCAGCTCGGCGGCGGACATGACGGGACGGGACTGAAGAAGGAGGACCATCTTGATGAGCCGAGCAGCACGCATGGGCCCATTGTGGCGGCAGCGAGAACCTCGGGCCGCCGTGGCCGACCTCCCGGCCGCCCTGGCCGATCCTTCGGCCGCCGCCCGGCTGCCCTGGCCGAAACCTCGGCCGCCCACACCGGAATTCCGGCTGTCGCCTGCGCCGCAGCCACGGCCGCCGCCCGCGCCGCAGCCCCGGCCGGGTACGGCGGAACCCCCGGCCGCCGGGGCGGGCGCGTTGTCGGACGCGCTCGCCCCGGTGACCGGGGGTCAGGTCGGGCCGGTGGCTCAGAGGCCGTACCGCTCCCGGGCCTCCTTGACCGCCGAGGCCGGGATCTCGCCGCGCTTGGCGAGCTGGGCCAGCGAGGCGACGACGATCGACTGGGCGTCGACGCCGAAGTGGCGGCGGGCCGCCTCACGGGTGTCGGAGAGGCCGAAGCCGTCCGTGCCGAGCGAGGACCAGTCCTGCTCCACCCACTGGCTGATCTGGTCCGGTACCTGGCGCATCCAGTCGCTGACCGCGAGCACCGGGCCCGGCGCACCGGAGAGCGCCTGCGTCACGTACGGGACCTTCACCTCACCGCGCAGGAGCGCCTCGTCGGCCTCCAGCGCGTCGCGGCGCAGCTCGCCCCACGAGGTGGCGGACCAGACGTCGGCCGTGACACCCCAGTCGGCGGCCAGCAGCTCCTGGGCCTCCAGGGCCCAGTGGATCGCCGTGCCGGAGGAGAGGAGCTGGAGGCGCGGCGCGTCCGCAGTCGCGGGCGTGCCCTCCTTGAAGCGGTACAGGCCCTTGACGATGCCCTCCTCGACACCCTCGGGCATCGCGGGCTGGGGCTTCGGCTCGTTGTAGACCGTCAGGTAGTAGAAGACGTCCTCGGCATCGGGGCCGTACATCCGGCGCAGACCGTCCTTGACGATCACCGCCACCTCGTACGCGAACGCCGGGTCGTAGTTGAGCGAGGCCGGGTTGGTGGCCGCGATCAGGTGCGAGTGGCCGTCCGCGTGCTGGAGGCCCTCACCCGTCAGGGTCGTACGGCCCGCCGTGGCGCCGACGATGAAGCCCTTGCCGAGCTGGTCGGCGAGCTGCCACATCTGGTCGCCGGTCCGCTGCCAGCCGAACATCGAGTAGAAGATGTAGAACGGGATCATCGTCTCGCCGTGCGTCGCGTACGACGTGGCGGCGGCGATGAAGTCGGCCATGGCGCCGGCCTCGGTGATCCCCTCGTTGAGGATCTGGCCGTCCTTGGCCTCCTTGTAGTACATCAGCTGGTCGCGGTCGACCGGCTCGTACGTCTGGCCCAGCGGCGAGTAGATCCCGGCCGACGGGAACAGCGACTCCATACCGAAGGTACGGGCCTCGTCCGGGACGATCGGCACCCAGCGTTTGCCGGTCTCCTTGTCCCGCATCAGGTCCTTCACCAGGCGGACGAACGCCATGGTGGTGGCCATCTCCTGCTTGCCGGACCCCTTGTACAGCGCCTTGAACGCGCGCTCCTCGGGCTGCGGCAGCGGCGCCGAGGCGTGCAGTCGGCGGGCGGGGGCGGGGCCGCCGAGGGCGGCGCGGCGCTCCTGGAGGTAGCGGACCTCGGGGGAGTCGGCGCCCGGGTGGCCGTAGGGGACCAGGCCGTCCTCGAAGGCGCTGTCGGGGATCGGGAGGCCGAGCAGCTCGCGCATGCCCTTGAACTCGTCGATCGACAGCTTCTTCATCTGGTGGTTGGCGTTCTTGGACTCGAAGCCCTTGCCGAGCGTGTAGCCCTTGACCGTCTGGGCCAGGATCACGGTCGGCGCGCCCTTGTGCTCGACGGCCGCCTTGTACGCCGCGTAGACCTTGCGGGCCTCGTGGCCGCCGCGCGAGGTGTAGAAACACTCGGCGATCTTCGCGTCGGTGAGCAGCTTCGCCAGCTCGACGAGGGCGGGCTCGGCACCGAAGAAGTGCTCGCGGATGTAGGCCACGTCACGGGTCGCGTACGTCTGGAACTGCGCGTCCGGGACCTCGCGCAGGCGGCGCAGCAGCGCGCCCGTGGTGTCCAACTGGAACAGCTCGTCCCAGGCGTTGCCCCAGAGCGTCTTGACGACGTTCCAGCCGGCTCCGCGGAACTGCGCCTCCAGCTCCTGGACCACGCGGAAGTTGGCGCGGACCGGACCGTCGAGCCGCTGCAGGTTGCAGTTGATGACGAAGGTCAGGTTGTCGAGCTGCTCACGCGCGGCCAGCGCGAGGGCGGCGGTCGACTCCGGCTCGTCCATCTCGCCGTCGCCCAGGAAGGCCCAGACGTGCGAGTTGGCCGTGTCCTTGATGGAGCGGTTGGTCAGATAGCGGTTGAAGCGCGCCTGGTAGATGGCCGAGAGCGGGCCGAGGCCCATCGACACGGTGGGGAACTCCCACAGCCAGGGCAGCCGCCGCGGGTGCGGGTAGGAGGGCAGGCCCTCGCCACCGGACTCCTGGCGGAAGTGGTCGAGCTGCTGCTCGCTGAGGCGGCCGTCGAGGAAGGCGCGGGCGTAGATGCCGGGGGAGGCGTGGCCCTGGATGTAGAGCTGGTCGCCGGAGCCGTCCCCTTCCTTGCCGCGGAAGAAGTGGTTGAAGCCGGTCTCGTAGAGCCAGGCCGCCGAGGCGAAGGTGGCGATGTGGCCGCCCACCCCGTACCGGGCGCCCCGGGTCACCATCGCGGCCGCGTTCCAGCGGTTCCACGCGGTGATCTTCGACTCCATCTCCAGGTCGCCGTCGAACGCGGGCTCGGCGGCGGTCGGGATGGAGTTGACGTAATCGGTCTCCAGCAGCTTGGGCAGCGCGAGACCGGCGCCCTCGGCGTGCTGCAGCGAGCGGCGCATCAGGTACGCGGCGCGGTGCGGGCCGGCGGCCTGGGTGACGGCGTCCAGGGAGGCCGCCCATTCGGCGGTCTCCTCGGGGTCACGGTCCGGGAGCTGGTCGAGCTCGCTCGGAAGCTTTCCTACGGGGTCGGTCATGATCGCCGCCTTCCGGAGAGGAGGGGGGTGGAGAAGGCCCTATCTGGCAGGACAGAGCGATGGGGCCGGTGGGCCCGCGAAATGAACTGTAAGTCGCTGATCGATGATCGATCAAAGGATTGAAGGCAAAACTTCTCGATACGAAGAAAAGTGGCATGGGGTGCCTCGAAAGGGGGCACGGAGTGACGTGAAATAGCGCGCAAAAAGGGCGCTGACCTGCACGGACGAGCAGGTCGGGCGCCAGATGATCGGAGCTTGCCGGAGGCGGTCAGGCCCGGAGCGATTCAGGCCCGGGGCGCGCAGCCCAGCACGTGCGCCTTCACCAAGGCGCCGATCTGCGGGTCCCCGGCGAGGAACGCGTCGATGAGGGCCTGGTGCTCCTCCGCGTACGACTTCTGCACCGTGCCCAGCCAGCGGATGGAGAGGGCCGTGAACACCTCGATGCCGAGCCCCTCCCAGGTGTGGAGCAGCACCGCGTTGCCGGCGGCCCGGACCATCTCGCGGTGGAAGCCGACCGTGTGCCGGACCTGCGCCTCGCCGTCGGCCAGCCGGTCCGCCTCGTACAGCGCGGCCACATGCGGCTCCAGCGCCGAGCAGTCCTGGCCGAGCAGCGGGGCGGCCAGCTCGGCGGCGATCTGCTCCAGGCCGGCCCGTACCGGGTAGCTCTCCTCCAGGTCGGCCGCGGTGAGGTTGCGGACCCGGACGCCCTTGTTGGGGGCCGACTCGATGAGCCGGAGCGTCTCCAGCTCGCGCAGCGCCTCCCGTACGGGCGTCTGGCTGACCTCCAGCTCGGTGGCGATGCGGCGCTCCACGATCCGCTCACCCGGCTTCCAGCGCCCGCTGACGATCCCCTCCACGATGTGCTCGCGGATCTGTTCGCGCAGCGAGTGGACGACGGGCGGGGTCATGTGGTGCTCCTTCAGGGCAGACCGGTGCTGCCTACATCATCACGGGGGCGGTGGGCCTCCCGGGCTGTTTAGACAATACGGCGGCGCCCCCGCCCGGAAGAGTTCCGGACGGGGGCGCCGCTGGTGAGGCTGGTTACAGCCGGGGCGTTCAGAGGCCGAGCTCGACCTCGAACTCACCGGCCTCCAGGATCGCCTTGACCGACGTCAGGTAACGGGCGGCGTCCGCGCCGTCCACCAGGCGGTGGTCGTAGGAGAGCGCGAGGTACGTCATGTCGCGCACCGCGATGGTCTCGCCGAGGTCCGGGTGGTCGATGACCACCGGGCGGCGGACCGTGGCGCCGATGCCCAGGATGGCTGCCTGGTTCGGCGGCACGATGACGGTGTCGAAGAGCGCACCGCGCGAACCGGTGTTGCTGATGGTGAAGGTGGCACCGGACATGTCGTCCGGGGTCAGGCCGCCACCGCGGGCCTTGCCGGCCAGCTCGGCGGTCTTCTTCGAGATACCGGCGAGGTTCAGGTCGCCCGCACCCTTGATGACCGGGGTCATCAGGCCTTTCTCCGCGTCCACGGCGATGCCGATGTTCTCCGCGTCGAAGTACGTGATGGTGCCCTCGTCCTCGTTGATCCGGGCGTTGATGACCGGGTGGGCCTTCAGCGCCTGGGCCGCCGCCTTCACGAAGAACGGCATCGGGGACAGCTTGACGCCCTCACGGGCGGCGAACGCGGCCTTCGCCTGGTTGCGCAGCTTCATCAGCTTGGTGATGTCGACCTCGACGACCGAGGTCAGCTGGGCCTGCGAGTGCAGCGCCTTCATCATGTTGTCGCCGATGACCTTGCGCATGCGGGTCATCTTGACCGTCTGACCGCGCAGCGGGGAGGCCTCCAGCTTCGGCGCTGCCTTGGCGGCGGCCGGAGCGGCGGGAGCCGGGGCAGCGGCGGCGGCCTTGGCGGCCTCCGCGGCGGCGACGACGTCCTGCTTGCGGATACGGCCACCGACGCCGGTGCCCTTGACCGAGCTCAGGTCCACGTTGTTCTCGGACGCGAGCTTGCGGACCAGCGGCGTGACGTACGCGCCGTCGTCACCGGAGGGCGCGGCCGGGGCGGCCGGGGCGGCCGGAGCCGGAGCGGCGGGGGCGGCCGGTGCCGGGGCGGCGGGGGCGGCCGGTGCCGGGGCGGCGGGGGCGGCCGGTGCCGGGGCGGGAGCCGCGGGGGCCTCCTGCTTCGGCTCCTCGGCCTTGGGGGCCTCAGCCTTCGGAGCCTCCTGCTTCGGGGCCTCCTCCTGCTTGGGCGCCTCGGCCTTCGGCTCCTCAGCCTTCGGGGCCTCGGCCTTGGGAGCCTCCTGCTTCGGGGCGGCGCCCGGAGCACCGATGACGGCGAGCTTGGCGCCGACCTCGGCGGTCTCGTCCTCGCCGACCACGATCTCCAGCAGCACACCGGCGACCGGGGCGGGGATCTCGGTGTCGACCTTGTCCGTGGAGACCTCAAGGAGGGGCTCGTCCTCCGCGACCTCCTCGCCGACCTCCTTCAGCCAGCGGGTGACGGTGCCCTCGGTGACGCTCTCGCCGAGCGCTGGGAGGGTGACGTCGGTGCCCTCGGCGGACGAACCGCCGGTGGCGGCCTCGGCGGTCGGGGCCTCGGCCGGAGCCTCGGTCTCGGTCGACGGGGCGGTGGGCGCCTCCTCGGCGGCCGGGGCCGGGGTGGCGGCCGGCTCGGTGGACTCGGCCTGGGCCGGAGCCTCGGCCTCGGCCGGAGCGCCGGAGCCGTCGTCGATGACGGCCAGCTCGGCGCCGACCTCGACGGTCTCGTCCTCGGCGACCTTGATGGAGGTCAGAACACCGGACGCGGGGGCCGGGATCTCGGTGTCGACCTTGTCGGTCGAGACCTCGAGCAGCGGCTCGTCGGCCTCGACGCGCTCGCCCTCGGCCTTCAGCCAACGGGTGACAGTGCCCTCGGTGACGCTCTCGCCGAGCGCCGGAAGGGTTACGGAAACCGACATGGTTTCAGTTGCTCCTTACGAAAATGCGGAAGTGGTCGGTCGTCGCGCCCGGGACCGGGGGATCAGTCGTGCGAGTGGAGGGGCTTGCCGGCCAGCGCCAGGTGAGCCTCGCCCATCGCCTCGTTCTGCGTCGGGTGGGCGTGGATGAGCTGGGCGACCTCGGAGGGCAGCGCCTCCCAGTTGTAGATCAGCTGGGCTTCGCCGACCTGCTCGCCCATGCGGTCGCCCACCATGTGGACGCCGACCACGGCACCGTCCTTGACCTGGACGAGCTTGATCTCGCCCGCGGTCTTCAGGATCTTGCTCTTGCCGTTGCCCGCGAGGTTGTACTTGAGGGCGACGACCTTGTCCGCGCCGTAGATCTCCTTGGCCTTGGCCTCGGTGATACCCACGGAGGCGACCTCGGGGTGGCAGTACGTCACCTTCGGCACGCCGTCGTAGTCGATCGGGACGGTCTTGAGACCGGCGAGACGCTCCGCCACCAGGATGCCCTCGGCGAAGCCGACGTGGGCGAGCTGGAGGGTCGGGACGAGGTCGCCCACGGCCGAGATCGTCGGGACGTTGGTCTGCATGTACTCGTCGACCAGGACGTAGCCGCGGTCCATCGCGACGCCCTGCTCCTCGTAGCCCAGGCCCTGCGAGACCGGGCCGCGGCCGATCGCGACGAGGAGGATCTCCGCCTCGAAGGTCTTGCCGTCGGCGAGGGTGACGCGGACGCCGTCCTGCGTGTACTCGGCCTTCTCGAAGAACGTACCGAGGTTGAACTTGATGCCGCGCTTGCGGAACGCGCGCTCAAGAAGCTTCGAGCTGTTCTCGTCCTCGACGGGGACGAGGTGCTTCAGGCCCTCGACGATGGTGATCTCGGTGCCGAAGGACTTCCACGCCGAGGCGAACTCGACGCCGATGACGCCGCCGCCCAGCACGATCGCCGACTTCGGGACGCGGTCCATCTTCAGCGCGTGATCCGAGGAGATGATCCGGTTGCCGTCGATCTCCAGGCCCGGCAGCGACTTCGGCACGGAGCCGGTCGCCAGCAGCACGTGGCGGCCCTGGATGCGCTGGCCGTTCACGTCGACCGAGGTGGGGGAGGAGAGCTTGCCCTCACCCTCGATGTAGTGGACCTTGCGCGAGGCGATGAGACCCTGGAGACCCTTGTACAGGCCCGAGATCACCTCGTCCTTGTACTTGTTGACGGCCTCCATGTCGATGCCCTCGAAGGTCGCCTTCACGCCGAACTGGGCCGACTCACGGGCCTGGTCCGCGATCTCGCCCGCGTGCAGCAGTGCCTTCGTGGGGATGCAGCCGTTGTGCAGGCAGGTGCCGCCGACCTTGCCCTTCTCGATCAGGGCGACGTCCAGGCCCAGCTGCGCTCCGCGCAGGGCCGCGGCGTAACCGCCACTGCCACCGCCGAGGATCACTAGGTCGAAAACGGTGCTGGCGTCGTTCGCCACGTCACGTCCTCCATGCATGTGCGCCGTACGCCGGGCCCCGTCGCTGGGGTGTGACCGGCCGGTCGGCTGGTGTTCGGCCGCTTTGTCTTCGGCCCTGTGGTGGGGGCCCTGTCCTGCCGAGAACCCATCTTCGCACTTGTCGACGGCGGGCGGGACGCGGGGCCCGGGTCCGGGACGGATGATCGTCCGTTCCGGAGGGTTACTGCTGCGTAGATACCTACGGATTCCGCCGGTGTTCGTCGAGAGCGAAACCCTGTCTCCTTCTCACCGGTTCCGCCCGGACAACACGTACGGCCCCGGACCTATGCCCGGGGCCGCACACGTCGGGCACTCAGCCCAGGTCGCCGTCGGCGGTCCGCTCGGCGAGCCGCACCAGGGTGCGGACGGCGGAGCCGGTGCCGCCCTTGGGCGTGTAGCCGTAGGGAGCGCCCTCGTGGAAGGCCGGGCCCGCGATGTCCAGGTGCGCCCAGGCGATGCCCTCGCCCACGAACTCCTTCAGGAACAGGCCGGCCACCAGGCCGCCGCCCATGCGCTCGCCCATGTTGGCGATGTCGGCGGTGGGGGAGTCCATGCCCTTACGGAGGTCGGCGGGGAGCGGCATCGGCCAGGAGGCCTCGCCGACCTCCTCGGCGATCTCGTGGATCGACGTACGGAAGGCGTCGTCGTTGGCCATGATCCCGAAGGTCCGGTTGCCGAGCGCCAGCACCATCGCGCCGGTCAGGGTCGCCACGTCGACGATCGCGTCGGGCTTCTCCTCCGAGGCGCGGGTGAGCGCGTCGCCCAGGACGAGCCGGCCCTCGGCGTCGGTGTTGAGGACCTCGACGGTCTTGCCGCTGTACATGCGCAGCACGTCACCGGGGCGGGTGGCGGTGCCGGAGGGCATGTTCTCGGCGAGCGCCAGCCAGCCGGTCACGTTGACCTTCAGGCCGAGGCGGGCGGCCGTGACGACGGCGGCGAACACGGCGGCGGCGCCGCTCATGTCGCACTTCATCGTCTCGTTGTGGCCGGCCGGCTTGAGCGAGATGCCGCCCGAGTCGTAGGTGATGCCCTTGCCCACGAGGGCCAGGGTCTTCTCCGCCTTGGGGTGGGTGTAGGCGAGCTTGACCAGGCGCGGGCCGTTCGCGGAGCCCTGGCCGACGCCGAGGATGCCGCCGAAGCCGCCCTTGACCAGGGCCTTCTCGTCGAGCACCTGGACCTTGATGCCGTGCTCCTTGCCGGCGGCGGTGGCCACGGCGGCGAAGGACTCGGGGTAGAGGTCGTTGGGCGGGGTGTTGATCAGGTCGCGGGCGCGGTTGATCTCCTCGGCCAGGGCGAGGGCCCGCTCGACGGCCGCCTTGTAGGCCTTGTCGCGCGGCTTGGCGCCGACCAGGGTGATCTCGGCGAGCGGGAGCTTCGGGCCCTTGCCCTTGGACGTGGCGTCCTTGGGGGCGAGCTTGTTCTCGCCGCCCTGGTAGGCGGTGAAGGCGTAGGCGCCGAGCAGGGCGCCCTCGGCGACGGCCGCGGCGTCCTCGACGGACGCGGCGGGCAGCGCGAAGCCGGCCTTCTTGAAGCCGGAGAGCGCGCGGGCGGCGGTGCCGGCGGCGCGGCGCAGCGCCTCCGCGTCGTACGCGTCCGCCTTGTCCGGGACCGGACCGAGGCCGACCGCGATGACGACCGGGACCTTGAGGCCGGACGGCGCGGGCAGCTTGGTCAGTTCGCCCTCGGCACCCACGGCACCCAGGGTCGCGAGAACGGTGGCGAGCTTTCCGTCGAACGCCTTGTCCACGGCCTCGGCGCCAGGCGCGAGGACCAGGTCCCCCGACGTGGATCCAGCGCCCTTCGCGACGCCGACGACGAGTGCGTCGGCGCGCAGCGTCGCCGCACCGGCAGTGCTGAGAGTGAGAGCAGTCACGGTGGTGAAATCTCGCTTCCGTTGAGTTCCAGTTCGGTCGAGGGGTGGGCCGACCGTGCCCGGCGCATCGTAGACCCCTCCGCAATGTGCCGGGTTCGAGCCTACGCGCGCCGTTCGCCGGGGGTTACGGCGGCGGGCCGTTCCCGACCGGTAAGGCGGTCGGTTCCGGACGTACGCGGGCCGGTTGCCCGACCGGTCGTACGGTGGTCAGGGCCGAGCGTGTACGTCGGTCAGGGGCCGAGCGCCAGCACCACCAGGGCCGCCGTCGCCGCCGTTTCCGCCACCCCGCCGAACACGTCCCCGGTCACCCCGCCGAACCGCCGCACGCAGTGGCGCAGCAGGAGTTCTGCGGCCGCCAGGGCGGCCGGCACCGCGAGCGCGTGGTGCAGTGCCCCGTACGGGCCGAAGGCCGCGCCCGCCGCCGCGCACAGGGCCACCGTCACCGCCGCGACGGCCACCGCCCACCCCACCGGGACCGTGGTCGCGACCACCGCGCCGAGCCCTTCCGGCCGGGCGGCCGGGACGCCCTGCCGGGACGCCAGGGTGAGCGCGAGCCGGGCGGCGACGGCCGCGACGACGGCCCCGAGCGCGCCGTGCGCCCAGCCCCCCTTCCCGTACAGCTCGAAGAGGACCGCGACCTGGGCCAGCAGCACCAGGAGGAGGGTGATGACACCGAACGGCCCAATGTCGGACTGCTTCATGATCCGTAGCGCGTCCCCGGCCGGTTTCCCGCTGCCGAGGCCGTCCGCCGTGTCGGCGAGGCCGTCCAGATGCAGCCCCCGGGTGAGGGCGGCCGGCACCGCGACGGAGGCGACCGCCGCGAGCAGCGGCCCCGACCCGGCCAGCAGCGACAGCGCGCCGAGCCCGCCGGCGAGCAGGCCGACGACGAGCCCGGCGAGCGGGGCGCAGAGCATCCCGGCCCTGGCGGTCGCGCGGTCCCAGCGGGTCACGCGGACGGGCAGCGCGGTGAGGGTGCCCAAGGCGAAACGCAGCCCGTGGCTGTTCAGGGAGGTCACCGCGGGCAGGTTAGCCGCTCCCGCGCACGGATAGATTGGCCGAAGCGTCAGAAAAGCCGCAGAACTGAGCGCGAAAGCCGCAGAGCTGAGCACGTCGGGAGCAGGTGGCATGGGTAACTGGTGGCACACCAACATCGCCGAGCCGGGCAAGCTCCCCCTGCTCCTCGCACTGGCCGCCTTCGTGCTGACCTTCGCGATCACCCGCACGATCACGCGGATGATCCGTGCGGGGAAGGGCCCGTTCCGCAACATCACCCCGGGCGGGGTCCACATCCACCACGTGGTGCCCGGGGTCGTGCTGACGGTGGTCGGCGGCTTCGGCGCGGTGGCCGTGGGGAGGCACGGGGTGGCCGCCGGGGTGTTCGCGGTGATCTTCGGGATCGGGGCCGGGCTGGTGCTGGACGAGTTCGCGCTGATCCTGCATCTGGACGACGTGTACTGGACCGAGGAGGGCCGCCAGAGCGTCGAGGTGGTCGTGCTGACCGCCTCGCTCGTGCTGCTGGTCCTGGCGGGGTTCTCGCCGCTCGGGGTGGACGACGTGACCGACGAGGAGCAGCAGGGCAGGCTCAGTGTCATCACCTCGTACGCGGTCAACTTCTGCTTCGTCCTGATCGCGCTGTTCAAGGGCAAGACCCGGATGGCGGTGATCGGCACCCTCGTCCCGTTCGTCGCGCTGATCGGCGCGATCCGCCTCGCCCGCCCCACCTCGATGTGGGCCAAGCGGTTCTACCGCAACCGCCATCGGGCCCGCTCCAGGGCGGTGCTGCGCGCCTACCACCACGATGTGCGGTGGGTGGGGCCGCGCCGGAAGTTTCAGGACCTCATCGGCGGCGCCCCCGACCGGGTCCCGCTGCCACCCGCCGGCAAGCCCTGACCGCCGCCCGTCCGCCGCCGCCCGAGCCACTCCCGTACGGCACAGACCACCAGGACGGCGGCGATGGAGGCCAGATGCTCCCGGCCCGCCAGGTTGTCCTTGACCAGGACCTCCACCACCATCGCGAGGACCACCAGCGCCCCGGTGAACCAGGCCCGGTAGACGTGGCAGACGTACACCGCGAGCCCCACCACCGCCGCGGACGGCCCGGTGTCCACCACCTGCGCGTCCGAGGCCGGCAGCCCAAGGAACGCGTCCGGGCCGAGCGCGATGCCGACCCGGGCGTACAGGGTCCCCGCCAGCGTGGCCACGTATGCGATCGCGAGGGTGCGCCACCGGCCCAGGCACACCTCCGCGATGCCGAACACCAGCAGGATCTGCGCCAGCGCACCCCACACCGGTAGGTCGAGGGCGGGCACGAAGAGGGACAGCGGTGTACGCAGCAGGGCCAGCCAGAGGGGGTCCTCGGCCCGGACCGCCCCCAGGTCCTGCACCGGGCCGTAGCCCCACGCCTGGTTCTGGACCACCTGCACGGTCGCGGTCAGCGCCACCGCCGCCAGGGTCAGCGGGAGTGCCCGTACGCCGTGGTCGTGGAGCCGCGTCCGTACGGTGGTGACGAGCGGGCCCCACTCCCGCCGCGCGGCCCGGCGCAACGGCGGGAGGCGGCGCACGCCGGAGCGGCTCATCCCGGAGCGGCTCATCCAGGGGCGCCGAGACGCGCGCGGTGCAGCCACTCCGGCAGCCCCGGCGCTTCCAGGAACCCTTCGGCGCGGCCCGCCGCGATGGAGATGCGCGCCAGGTCGGCGCTCTTCTCGAACAACATGAAACGTGGCTCCCAGATCGGTCGGTACTTGGCGTTGGCCCGGTACAGCGACTCGATCTGCCACCAGCGCGAGAAGAAGCCCAGCAGCGCACGCCACAGCCTCAGCACCGGTCCCGCGCCGAGCCGCGATCCCCTCTCGAAGACGGACCGGAACATGGCGAAGTTGAGCGAGACCTGCGTGATCCCGATCTCGCCGGAGCGCTGGAGGAGCTGGATGACCATGAACTCCATGAGGCCGTTCTCCGCCTCCCGGTCACGGCGCATCAGGTCGAGGGAGAGGCCGTGCGGCCCCCAGGGGACGAAGCTGAGGACGGCGCGGAGTTCGCCCGGGGCCCCACCCTCTCCCGTGTCGCGGCACTCCAGCATCACGCACTGCCCGTCCGCCGGGTCGCCGAGCCGGCCGAGCGCCATGGAGAAGCCGCGCTCGGTCTCCCCGTCGCGCCAGTCGTCGGCGCGCCGGACCAGTTCGGCCATCTCGGCCTCCGGGATGTCCGCATGGCGCCGGATGGTGACCACGTAACCGGCGCGCTTGACCCGGTTGTAGGCCTGGCGCACCCCGCGCATCGCCCGCCCGTCCAGGGTGAAGTCGGCCGTCTCCACGAGCGCCTCGTCACCCAGCTCCAGCGCGTCCATGCCGTGCCGGGCGTAGACCGTGCCCGCCTCCTCGCTCGCGCCCATCACCGCCGGGATCCAGCCGTGCTCGCGGGCCTCGGCGAGCCACGGGTCGATCGCGCCCGGCCAGGCCTCCGGGTCACCGATCGGGTCGCCGGAGGCCAGCGAGACCCCGCCGACCACCCGGTAGACCACGGCGGCCTTCCCGGTCGGCGACCAGAGCGCGCTCTTCTCCCGGCGCAGCGAGAAGTAGCCGAGCGAGTCCCGGTCGCCGTGCTTGTCCAGCAGCGCGCGCAGCTTCGCCTCGTCCTCGGGGGAGAGCGGGTCGACGGCCCGGCGGGAGCGGAACGCGGCGTACACGACGGCGATCAGGAGCAGCGTCGAGAGGATGTTGATGACGACGTTCACCCAGCCCGGGGTGGTGATCCCGGGGAAGCGCGCGTCGTCGGCGGCCACCGAGATCAGCCGCAGCGCCCCGTAGCGCCAGCGGTCCAGGAAGGTGGAGCGGTAGTCGTCGTGGGCGGTGTTGGTGACGGTGACCAGGGCCGTCGCGATCAGTGAGGTGACCAGCAGCCCCACCACGGCGACCAGGGACGCCAGCCTGGGGTTGGAGCGGTCGCCCTTGGCGTAGAACTCCCGCCGCCCCAGCACCAGGGCCACGACGAAGGCGGTCGTCAGCGCCAGCGAGACCCAGTTCTGGGCGTGCTGCCGGATCTCCCCGAAGAGGAACGCGAGGAGGTACGCGAGGAGGACGAGCCCGCCCAGGACCATGTTCACGATCCACGCGGCCCGCTTGCGCCGCCGCATGGTGACCGCCAGGAACAGCGCGATCACCCCGGAGGAGAACCCGGCCGTGAGCAGGTACGGCGTGAAGTAGTTCTCGGTGTTGTGGCGGCGCAGGTCCTGGCCGAAAGTGACCCAGACGGCGCTCAGGAAATTGATGAACGAGACGACGCGCAGGTACCAGATGGCGAACGCCGCGCCGCGCCGGGAACGGGCGGTGCTGCGCCGGGCTGCCTCTTCGGCCGATCGAACCTCTCCCATGAGAGGTGATCATATGGCGCATTACGGACACAGGGGGAGGCGAGGGTTACTTACAGGGCCTCCCCGGCCTCCCCGACGTGCCCGGCCTCAGGTCGCGTCGAGAGCCTTCACGTCGTACGCGTCCGGGTCCTCGTCCTGGGAAGGCTCGGCGCCCTCCTCCTCGTCCTTCTCCGGCGTACGCTCCGGCAGCTCGGCCGCGAACGCCGCCGCCGCCTGCACCAGCGGCAGGGCCAGCAGCGCGCCCGTGCCCTCGCCCACCAGGACCCCGTGGTCCAGCAGCGGGGTCAGCGCCATCCGGTCCAGGGCCTTCGCCTGCGCGGGCTCCCCGCTGACCTGCCCGGCCAGCCACCAGTCCGGCGCCCGGAACGCCGCCCGCTGGGCCACCAGCGCACAGGCCGCCGCGACGACCCCGTCCAGGATCACCGGCATCCGGCGCACCGCCGCCTGGAGCAGGAATCCCGTCATCGCGGCCAGGTCCGCCCCGCCCACCGTGGCCAGCAGCTCCAGTTGGTCACCGAGCACCGGCCGGGCCCGGCGCAGCGCGTCCCGGATCGCGGCGCACTTGCGCATCCAGGCCAGATCGTCGATGCCCGCACCGCCGCGCCCGGTCACCACCGAGGCGTCCGTACCGCACAGCGCCGCGACGAGGGTGGCCGCGGCCGTGGTCCCGCCGACGCTCAGGTCGCCGAGCACCACCAGATCGGTGCCGGAGTCCGCCTCCTCGTCGGCGATGGCCATGCCCAGGCGGACGGCCCGCTCGGCCTCCTCGGCACTCAGCGCGTCCTCGATGTCGATGCGCCCCGACCCCCGCCGCACCCGGTGGCGTACGACGGACTCGGGCAGCAGTTCCGGGTCGCAGTCCACCCCGGCGTCCACGATCCGCAGCGGCACCGAGAAGCGCCGGGCCAGCACCGCCACCGGGCTCGCCCCGTCGAGGGCCGCCCGCACCAGCTCATGGGTGGTGCCCGCCGCACGTCCGGAGACGCCCAGCTCCGCCACCCCGTGGTCACCGGCGAAGAGCACCACGCGCGGCTGCGCGACGGCCTTGACCGGTACGGACTGCTGCGCGGCGCTGAGCCACTCGCCCAGCTCGTCGAGCCGGCCCAGGGCCCCGGGCGGGACGATCAGCCGCTCCCGCCGTTCCTCGGCATCGCGCCGTACGCCCCCGTCGGGGCGTTCGATCAGGTCGGAGAAGTCGTCCAGGTTCACGGAGGTCTGCCTCGCGGGTCGTCACGTCGGTTTCCGGTCCGGGCACCCGGCGGCGGGCCCCTGCCGGGAACAGTACCGGTCGGCCCGCACGAGCCGGGGCCCCGCGTACTGACGCCCCCTCACCGAGGCGACGCCACCACCAGCGCACCTGGCGAAAGCCCCTCACCGACGCAAGACCACCACCGCGGCTGCCCCCTCACCCCCGCAACACCACCGCGGCTACCCCCCTCACCCCCGCAACACCACCGCCTGCCCCGCCACCACCAGCAGCACCTCCTCGCACTGGGCCGCCACCGCCGCGTTCAGCCGCCCCAGCTCGTCCCGGAACCGTCGCCCGGCCGCAGTCGCCGGGACCACCCCCGCCCCCACCTCGTTCGTCACCAGCACCACCTGACGCCGGGTCCCGCGCACCGCCGCCACCAGCTCCGCGACCCGCGCCCGCAACGCCTCCTGGCCGCCCTCCCGCCACCGCACGTCCTCCCAGGCGTCCACCCGGTCCATCGCGTCGGTCAGCCACAGCGACAGGCAGTCCACCAGCAGCGGCGGCCCCTCCGCGCCCAGCAGCTCCGCGACCTCGCAGGTCTCCTCGGTCCGCCACGCGCCCGGCCTGCGCTCCCGGTGCAGCCCCACCCGGGCCGCCCACTCCGGGTCCCCTTCGCGCCGCCCGCCGGTCGCCACGTACACCACCTCGGGGAACGTCTCCAGACGCCGCTCCGCCTCCAGCGACTTCCCCGACCGGGCGCCGCCCGTCACCAGCACCCGGCGCGGCACGTCCGGCACCACCGGGTACTCGCCCACCACCAGCGTCGTCCCGTCCGGCACCGCCCGCGCCCCGGCCGCCGCCAGGAGCCGGTCCAGCGCCGCGCCCGGCGGGGCGTCGTGGTCCAGGTGGACCGCGATCACCTCGGTGGCCGGGCCGACCGCGCCGACCGACCGCAGCCGCGCCACCGCGTCGGGCCGCCCGATCACATCGCAGAGGACCAGGTCGTACGGCCGCTCGGCCCGCCCGTCGAGACCGGCGGGCGCGGCCCCGGGCGGCAGGTACAGCAGCCGCTCGCCGTCCGGTGAGCCCACCTCGTAACCGGTCCCCGGCGCGTCCATCGGCACCGCCCGCACACGGTGCCCGCTGATCAGCGTCAACACCTGGCCGTCCGGCACCCGCCCGGCCGGCGGCAGGGCCGGCGGCAGCTCCACGGCGGGCCCGTCGTGCGGATGGGTCAGCAGCACCTGGCGCACCGCGCCCAGCGAGCGGCCCGCGCGGGCGGCCGCGAACACCGCCCCCGGGGTCAGGTCCAGCAGCAGCGCGTCGTCGACCAGCAGGGCGGTCGCGGCGCGCGCCCACGGGCCACGGGCCGTCGCACAGGCCGCACAGGGGCAGGAGGGGCGCGGCAGCCCGTCGGGGGCTCCGGTGCCGAGCAGAGTCAGTTCCACACCTTGATCCTCCCGTGTCCGCACGCCGGGTGCGCGCCCGGCTAGGCTTCGGGCAGCAACTGACCCAGGAGCAGCAACGGCCCAGGAGTCGGGCAGCAACGCGACCCAGGAGGCGGACATGGCGTGGACGTGGCGGTTCGAGAAGTCCGACGGTACGGAGACGGAGCCGGCGCTGCAGCCGGAGGAGTTCACCACCCAGGGCGACGCGGAGTCCTGGATCGGTGAGTACTGGAAGGAGCTCCTGGAGGGCGGCGCGGCCCAGGTGACGCTCTTCGAGGACGCGACCAAGATCTACGGCCCGATGAGCCTGCAGGCCGACAGCGCCTGAGAACCACAGACGGAGGGCCACGGGAGAGGGCGGTACGGAAGATTCCGTACCGCCCTCTTCTCCGTTCGGGAGGGTCTCAGATCTCCCCGAGCGTGACCTCCGCCGTCCTGCTGTCGTCGTCCCGCGTGTACGTCACGGTCACCTTGTCGCCCGGCTGGTCGCCCGCCAGGGCCTCGGAGAGCGAGGTGATGGTGGTGACGGCCGTGTCGCCGATCTTCGTGATGATGTCCCCGGCCCGCAGCCCCGCCTCGTCCGCGGCGCCGTTCCGTTCCACGCTCACCAGCGCCACCCCGGCGGGCCGGTAGGAGTCGTCGACGACCGTGCGGCCGGTGATGTTCAGCGCGGCCCGGCCCGAGTCGGTGACCCGGCCGTCCTTGATGATCTGGTCGGCGACCGTCCGCACCATCGAGACGGGGATCGCGAAGCCGATGCCCGGCGCCGCGCTGTCGCCCATCTGCGGGTCGGTCGCCGCGAGGGTCGGGATGCCGATGACCTCGCTGCTCAGGTTGACCAGCGCCCCGCCGCTGTTGCCGGGGTTGATCGCCGCCGAGGTCTGCACCATGTTGGCGATCGTCGCGCCCGTGCCCCCGCCGGCCCGGCTCTCGCTCACCGTCCGGCCGAGCGCCGAGACGATGCCCTGGGTGACGCTGCTGGAGAGGCCGAGCGGCGAGCCCATCGCCATCACGATCTGCCCCACCTCGACCTTCTCCGCGTCGCCGAACTTCGCGGGCTTCAGACCTTCGGGTACGTCGTCCAGCTTGATGACCGCCAGGTCCTGCTCCGGGTAGGAGGAGACCAGCGAGGCGTCCAGCACCGCCTCGCCGGTGGCGACGGTGACCTTGAACGACTTCTCGTCGCCGATGACGTGGGCGTTGGTGACGATGTGGCCCTTGCCGTCGTAGACGATCCCGGAACCGAGGCTGTCCGACGCGTCGATCTGCACCACCGAGGGCAGCACGTCGTTGATGACGGCCTTGTAGGCGCCCTCCAGCTCGGCGGTGTCACGGGTCACGGAGCCCTGGGCCGTACCGGAGGGACTGGCCTGCGGCGCGGGGGATGCCGCCGGGGTCGCGCCGGAACAGCCTGCCGTCGCGGCCAGGGCGATCGCACAGACCCCCGCGATCAGGGGCAGCAGGCGCTGTACGGGGCGGCGGGAGGGGGATGCGTCCATATCCGGAGTCTGGTGCCCCCACCCTTTCGGGTGCCTGTACTGATGGGCCGAACGGGACCGATGGGCCGAACGGGACCGATGGGCCGAACGGGACCGATGGGCCGAACGGGACCGATGGGCCGAACAGGACCGATGGGCCGAACAGGACCGGCGGATCGAACAGGACCCGTACGGTCCCTAGCCGCGCACTCCGCACAGATGCAGCAGCGCCGCGATCCCCCGGTACGGGTCGGTCCGCCCGGCCCGGTCCTCCAGGGTCAGCACCCGCTCCAGCTCGTAGGCGGGCAGCTCGGTCCCGTCGGGGACGTTGTCGGTGAAGACCCGCACGCCGTACCAGGCGTGCAGCGGGGCGGCGATCCCGGCCAGGGTGGCCCGCAGCGCGTCGAGCCGGTCGGCCCGCACGGTGAGGCCGAGGTCGTTCGTGTACGTCGCCGAGTCGAAGGCCTCCAGGGCCGCACCGAAGTCGCCGGTGAGGCCGGGGCGCATCGCGAGGGCGTCCGCGTTCCGTACGAGCAGCGAGAGCAGACCGCCCGGCGCCAGCATCCGGGCCAGCCCGGCCAGCATCGGGTCGGGCTCCTCGACGTACATCAGGACGCCGTGGCAGAGCACCACGTCGAAGCTGCCGGGCAGGAAGTGCACGCCGGTCTCCCGGCCGTCCCCCTCGATCAGCCTGACCCGCTCCCGGATGCCCTCGGGCTCGGTCGCCAGGGCCTCGCGGGCCGTCCGCAGCAGCTCGGCGTCCGACTCCAGGCCGGTCACCGAGTGACCGGCCCGCGCGAGCCGCAGCGCCTGGACGCCCCGGCCCATGCCGACGTCCAGGACGCGGAGCCGCTGACCCACCGGGAACCGCCCGGCTATCTGCTCGTCCAACTGCCGGGCGACGAGCTCTTGGCGGACGGTGTCACGTACGCCCACGACGGGGCTCACCGGAGGGACGATCTCCGTACTCAGGGCCGCTCTCCGCGCTTGACCTGCGGCTTCGGGAGCCGTAGACGACGCATCTGGAGCGTGCGCATCAGACCGTAGGCGACGGCTCCGCGCTTGGGGGCATCCGGGAAACGCTCCCGGAGCTGCTTCTTCAGCCGGATCGACAGACCGATCGAGTCGATCACGATCAGGATGATCACACCCATCCAGAGCAGCAGCGAGATGCTCTGGATGTTCTGCACCTGGATCACGCTGAGGATCAGGATGACCACGGCGAGCGGCAGGAACCACTCGGCGATGCAGAAGCGCGAGTCCACGAAGTCGCGGACGAAGCGCCGCACCGGGCCCTTGTCGCGGACCGGGAGGTAGCGCTCGTCGCCCGAAGCGAGCGCCTCACGCTGCCGGGCCAGATCGGCACGGCGCGCCTCGCGCTGGCGCTTCACGGCCGCCTTGCGGTCGGTCGGCGCGCTGGAGGCGGCACGGCGGCGCTGCGTCTGGGCCTCGCTGCGCTTGGGGGTGGGGCGACCCTTGGGAGCCTGCGGGTCGCGGGTCTGCTGGGAGAGGTCCGCCGTCACCTTGTCGGTGGGGGCCTTCTCTGTCTTGGCACGGCTACGGAACACAAAACCCAAGGGTACGGGGTCGGGCCGCGGGCTCGTGGACCCGGGCGGGAACGATCCGGCAACGGACGGCGTCCCCGGAGGCACCCCAGGAGGCACCCGACCTGGGCAGAACAGGCCTTAACCACCGGTTTCCCTGACCGTCACCTACACCCTGGGCGGGAGCACCGGCCGGGCTCAGTCGTCCTTGGGGAGGAGCACATCGGGCCTCGAACAGTGCGGTAATGGAGACAGGGCCCGTACTGTGGGTTCTATCGGGAGTGCTGGAGCTCAGTCCGTCAGAAGGGGGCGCGCGAAGCCCATGAGCGGTGTCATGAAGCGTATGGGGATGCTTTTCCGCGCGAAGGCAAACAAGGCCCTTGACCGGGCCGAGGATCCGCGCGAGACCCTGGATTACTCGTACCAGAAGCAGTTGGAACTGCTTCAGAAGGTGCGCCGCGGCGTCGCCGACGTCGCGACGTCCCGCAAGCGGCTGGAGTTGCAGCTGAACCAGTTGCAGGGCCAGTCGTCCAAGCTGGAGGACCAGGGCCGCAAGGCGCTGGCGCTCGGCCGCGAGGACCTGGCGCGCGAGGCGCTGTCCCGGCGCGCCGCTCTCCAGCAGCAGGTCACCGACCTGGAGACGCAGCACACGACGCTGCAGGGCGAGGAGGAGAAGCTCACCCTCGCGGCCCAGCGGCTGCAGGCCAAGGTCGATGCCTTCCGCACCAAGAAGGAGACCATCAAGGCGACCTACACGGCGGCCCAGGCGCAGACCCGGATCGGCGAGGCCTTCTCCGGCATCTCCGAGGAGATGGGCGACGTGGGCCTCGCGATCCAGCGGGCCGAGGACAAGACGCAGCAGCTCCAGGCGCGGGCCGGCGCCATCGACGAGCTGCTCGCCTCCGGCGCCCTGGACGACCCGACCGGCACGGCGAAGGACGACATCGCCGCCGAGCTGGACCGGATCTCCGGCGGCTCGGACGTCGAGCTGGAGCTCCAGCGCATGAAGGCCGAGCTGGCCGGCGGCTCCTCGTCCTCGCAGCAGGCGATCGAGGGCGGTGCCCAGGACGGCACGCAGCAGTCGCAGCAGTCCCCGCACAAGTTCGACAAGCAGTAGTGAGGGCGGCGTCATGATCGTACGGATCATGGGGGAAGGCCAGGTCAAGCTGGCCGACAGTCACTTCGTCGAACTCAACGAGCTCGACGACGTCCTGCTCAAGGAGATGGACAGCGGGGACGGCCCCGGCTTCCGCACCACGCTCCACGCGCTCCTCGACAAGGTGCGCGAGCTCGGCACTCCGCTCCCCGACGACTCCCTGGAGCCGTCGGAGCTGATCCTGCCGGCGCCCGACGCGACCCTCGAAGAGGTGCGCGCCATGCTCAGCGACGACGGACTCATCCCGAACTAGCTCATCCCGAACCGGACGTACCTGCTCCACCAGCACGCGCACACCTGTGCCCCGCATCCGGTCTGCCCGGTGCGGGGCACAGGCATGGTCGCCCTTGGACGGTTCCGTGGCCGTACCGGCACACCGCGGAGACGGATCCGTAGGCGACACGCCGTACCGTTGCTGGACGTGACCACCCTCCTCTCCGGGTTCGCGCGCGCCCGCCGCTGGCTTCGGGACCACCCCCTCGCGTTCGACGCGGCCCTGGCGTTCTGCGTCCTGATCGCGATGATCTGCGGTTCGTTCGCGGACCCGGGCAAGGGCCACGGGCCGACGTTCGGGACCCGCACCCCCGAGGCGTTCAGCGTGCTGCTGATGGTGCTGGCCGCCTCGGCGCTCGTCCTGCGCCGGCGGCACTCCATGGCGGTCCTCGCGGTGACCGGCGGCCTCACGGCGACCGAGTACATCTTCATGGACCCGCCGGCCCCGGTCGTGATGAGCACCGTCATCGCGCTCTACACCGTCGCCTCCCGCACCGACCGCCCGACCACCTGGCGGGTGGGCCTGCTGACCATGGGGATCCTGACGGTGGCCGCGATGGTCTTCGGCTCGACGCCCTGGTACAGCCAGGAGAACCTCGGCGTCTTCGCCTGGACCGGGATGGCGTCGGCCGCCGGGGACGCCGTACGCAGCAGGCGCGCCTTCGTCGACGCGATCCGGGAGCGCGCGGAGCGGGCCGAGCGCACCCGCGAGGAGGAGGCCCGCCGCCGGGTCGCCGAGGAGCGGCTGCGGATCGCCCGGGACCTCCACGACGTGGTCGCCCACCACATCGCCCTGGTCAACGTGCAGGCCGGGGTGGCCGCCCACGTCATGGACAAGCGCCCGGACCAGGCCAAGGAGGCGCTCGCCCACGTCCGGGACGCCAGCCGCTCCGCGCTCAACGAACTCCGGGTCACCGTCGGCCTGCTCCGCCAGTCCGGCGACCCCGAGGCCCCCACCGAACCGGCCCCCGGCCTCGCGGTCCTGGACGAGCTGGTGGACACCTTCCGCAACGCCGGGCTCCCCGTCGAGGTGGCCGGCGCCGACCGGGGCCCCAGGCTCCCCGCCGCCGTCGACCTGGCCGCGTACCGGGTCATCCAGGAGGCCCTGACCAACGTACGCAAACACGCGGGCGCCGGGGCGAAGGCCGAGGTCAGCGTCGTACGGGTCGGGGTCACCGCCGAGATCACGGTCCTGGACAACGGCCGGGGGAGCGCGGCACGGCGCCCGGGTTCCGAGAGCACCCCGGACGGCGGCGGCCACGGCCTGCTCGGCATGCGCGAACGCGTCACCGCCCTCGGCGGCGCCCTCACGGCCGGACCTCGCTACGGGGGCGGGTTCCGGGTCCATGCGATCCTGCCCGTCGAGGCCCGCACGGGTGAACCGGAACCGCCGGGCCCGGCGGCCATGACGGGGGAGCGCCGATGACGCAGCCTGTACCAACGACGGAGCCACCCATCAAGGTGCTGCTCGTCGACGACCAGGCGCTCCTGCGCAGCGCGTTCCGGGTGCTGGTGGACTCCGAACCCGATATGGAGGTCGTCGGCGAGGCGGCCGACGGGGCCCAGGCGGTGGAGCTGGCCCGGGCGACCGGCGCCGACGTGGTGCTGATGGACATCCGGATGCCGGGCACGGACGGGCTCGCCGCCACCCGCATGATCAGCGCGGACCCGGCCCTGGCGGCGGTGCGGGTGGTCATGCTCACCACGTTCGAGGTCGACGAGTACGTGGTCCAGGCCCTGCGCGCCGGGGCTTCCGGCTTCCTCGGCAAGGGCGCGGAGCCGGAGGAGCTGCTCAACGCGATCCGGATCGCCAACGCGGGCGAGGCGCTGCTCTCCCCGGCGGCGACCAAGGGGCTCATCGCCACCTTCCTGGCCCAGGGCGGGAGTTCGGGGGAGGGGCCGGACAGCGCGGAGTACGCGGAGCGGCTGGCCGCGCTCACCGTGCGCGAGCGGGAGGTGCTCGTCCTGGTGGCGGGCGGCCACTCCAACGACCGGATCGCCGAGCGGCTGGCGGTCAGCCCGCTCACCGTCAAGACGCACGTGAACCGGGCGATGGCGAAGGTGGCGGCCCGGGACCGCGCCCAATTGGTCGTCATCGCGTACGAGTCGGGCCTGGTACGCCCCCGGGTGGAGTGACGGCGTACTCCCTGATCAGCTCCACGCTGCTGACGCTGCTGCTGGTCCCGACGCTGTACGCGATGGTCGAACTCCGCAAGGAACGCCGAGCCAAGAAGAAGGCCGCGAAGCGCGCGGCCAAGGCGGACGTCCCGCCGCAGCCGGAGCCGGCGGAGGCGAAGGAGGCCGAGCCCGCGAAGGCCTGACGACGAGAAGGGGCCTGTCCCACGCACCCGCGTGGGACAGGCCCCTTCGGGTTCCCCGCCTACTTGACCGAGGAGATGAACGGACCCCAGGCAGCAGCCCGGACGATGAGTGCGGGCCCGGTGGGGTTCTTGCTGTCGCGTACGGGGATGAGCCCGGGGAAGTCGTCGCTGATCTCGACGCATTCGCCCCCATTGGAATTGCTGTAGCTGCTGCTGCGCCAGCGGGCGGTGCTCAGCTCGGGGGAGTGGGTCATGGTCGGTAGCCCTCCATCGCGGTACGAATCCGTTCCGCCGACCCGTCCAGGGTGAGGGAGTTGGCCCGCAGCACCTCGTACTGCCGCCGCCACTTCTTCACCGCGGCCGGATCCTCGTAGAGATGACCGGCCTGGATGCCCTCCTCGTACGCCACCGAAGTGCCATCCGGCAGGGTCAGCAGAGTCAGCGCGCCACCCAGCAGCGAGTGAGATCTCGCACTGAACGGCATGACCTGAACCTTACTGCTCGGAGTGTCCACCTGGTCCAGCAGCAAAGCCAGTTGCTCGCGCATGCAGGCGGCGCTTCCCATGGGGCGGAGCAGTACGCTCTCGTCGATGATCGCCCAGCGGAACGGCGGTTCGCCCGACCGCAGTCGCGCCTGCCGGGACATCCGCGCAGTAACACGTTCCTCGACCTGCTCAGGGCTGAGGTCCTCCTGGCATCGAAGGAAGGCGCGCGCGTACTCCTCCGTCTGCAACAACCCCGGCAGCGCCTGCGCCCCGTACTGCTCTATCACCTCGGCCCGGTACTCGAAGTCCATGTAGCGCTTGTACTGGTCCGGATGGATCTCCCGTCGGGCCAGCTCGAACAGGTCGTGGAAGTGCTGGTCGGTCCCGAAGGCGAGGTCCAGCCGGTCGGGGATGTCCGGGGGCGGCATCAGCTCCGCCGTCTCGATGCGGCCCAGCGTGCTCTTGCTGGAGTTCACGATGTCCGCGAGCTGGACGAGGGACAGGCCCGCGCCTTCGCGGTGGCGGCGTTGCTCGGAGCCGAAGTAGTGGCGGGCGGAGAGGTACGGGGTGAGGGGCTGGGGCTTGAACGTCACGGTGCGTGCCTTTCGTGTGTCCCGTTCCCAAAGCCGGTACAGCGGCGCCCTGTTGGGGAGACGTTCCCCAGGGCGACGATTGCGGCACACACCGTAACCGCCCTCTCGTGCGGCGCACCAGAGGGCCTCCTCCGGAGGTAGCGACCGAGATGATGTTCGATGGCAAGGGCCGGGCCATGCGACTGCTCCCGTGGACCAACGACTTCGGCGCCCCGTGCTGGCTCAGCACGACGAACCCCGACAGCCGTGTCTCCCGGATGGCCGACGAGCTGGAGGCCGCCATGATCGCCTCGGCCGAGGAAGTGCTGGCCGAGGCCCGGGAGTTGCTGGCGGAGACCGTGGTGGGGGAGCAGGAGCTGCGCTTCGCCGGCACCCGGCTCGCCGAGTCGCTGGGGGACGCCCTGCGGATCGCGGCGAGCCGGGGCGGGCGGCTGGAGAGTGGCGACTGACGGGCGGTGAGCGGTGTCAGGCGTCGCCGCCCAGGGCCCGGATGATCCGGCGCAGTGTCTCACCGTGCCGTTCGGGGTGGCGGGCGCCGACGGCGATGGTTTCCTTCAGCAGGCGGATACGGGTCTCCTCGTCGGACATGTGCCGGAGCGCGGCCAGGTCGTCGGGGTCGAAGCCCTCGCTCTCGCCCGAGAGGACCAAAGCCACCTGGGCGTGGGTGAGGGAGGAGAGCCGGTCGCCGAAGACCTGGCCCTCGATGCCTCCGCCGTGCATCAGCGCGGTGCCGTCCCCGGCCTCCAACGACCGGTCCACGTACGCCTGGAGGGCATCGCGGTCCGCCACCAGGCGGTACGCCGCGTCCAGGCCCTCGGTGCGGCCGATGTCGAGCATGGCGACATGGGCCAGCGGGGTGTCCCCGGGCGGCGCCACGGTCAGGAGGCGCGGGTGCTCCTCCAGGTAGGCCCGGGACTCCGCCCAGTCCGGGCACTCCAGCCACTCCGCCAACTGCTCCGACAGGATCAGCGGATCGTAGGCGGCGGTCACCCCGTGGACGAGTACGGTGTCGCGGAGTGCGGCATGCCGTTGCGCGCCGAGCGGGTCCAGGACCGCCAGCTCGTCCAGGGCCGTCGCGGCCTGCTCGCCGCCCAGGGCTTGCGCGTTCTCGGACCAGAAGTCCCGCGACCGGGGCCAGTTGGGCGCGAACATCCAGGCGCTGACCAGGTCCACGGTCTCCGGCCGCAGCGCGAGCCAGTCCGGTACGGGCGTGAACGTCTCCTCCTCCCACGCCGTGCGCACCGCCGCCGTGTCACCGTACGCACGCAGCGCCTGCCGGGCCCGTACGGTCACGGCGTCCGCGCTCACGCCGCCCTCCGCTTCGCGGTCCAGCCACGCCACCAGCTCGGTCATCCCGTTCCCGGGCCACGGCTCGGGGCAGCGCATCAGGAAGATGTCCCGCTCCACGCCCAGGCGCCGGGCGGTCGCCGGGTCGGTCTCCTCGAACTCCTTGACGGTCTCCTCGAACTCCTCGATCGCCGCCGTGTGCTCACCGGTACGGGCCAGCGCCCGGGCCAGGTCGTCCAGCGCCGAGACCAGGCCGGTGACCGAGGCGGCGTTGGTCCCCGGGTGCTCCAGCGCCAGGGACCGGTGGAGCGCCACCGCCTCCCAGAACGCCTCCACCGCCCCCTCCGCGTCGCCGTCCAACTCCACATACGTACCGAGCACCTGGAGGGACCCGGCCAGCTTCGCCAGGAAGGCATCCCCGAGCTCCCGCAACAGGTCGACGGCCTCCCGCACCGGCGGCAGCGCGCCCACCGGGTCCCCGGTGGCGGCCAGGCACCGGGCCCGCGTCAGCAGGGCGGCGGCGAGGCCGGGCCGGGACGCCTCGGGGTCCTGTGCGGCCGGCTCACGGTGCAGGGCCACGGCCTCCTCCGCCGCCCGCAGGCCCGCCGCCGGGTCGCCGGCCTTGCTCAGGTGACCGGCGAGGCCGTCGAGCGCCCTGGCCAGCTCCGGGCGGACGGCGTCCGGCCGTTGACCGGCGAGTTCGCGGAGGATGCCGCACGCCTCCTGTGCCGCCTCGACCGCCCCGGACACGTCGCTCACCGCCGCCCGGTGGCCGCCCAGCGCGTGGAGGGCGGCCGCCAGCCGGGGCCGGAACGCCTCCGGGTCCTCCGCGGCGAGGCTCCGGAGATGGCCGACCGCCTCCTCGGCCCGAGGTACCGCCTCCACCGGCTCTCCGGCTGCCGCCAGATGCCGGGCGTAGTTCAGCAGGTAGGCCACGAGCGCCGGTACGGATGCGTCCGGCCGCTCCTCCTCCACCAGCTCCCGCTGGAGCCGCACGGCCTGCTTCCCGAACGGCACGGGGGTCGTCCGGTCCCCGGTGTCGGCGATCCGGTCGCCCAGGGCGTCCATGGCCTCGGCCAGCTCCGCCTGGTAGCGGTCCGGGCGCTTCATGCCGAGGTCGGCGTACAGCTTCGCGGCCTCCTTCGCCGGAGGCAGGGCGGCTGTGTGGTCCCCGGTGGCGGCGATCCGGTTCGAGAGCTGGTGCAGGGCCCCGGCGAGTGTGGGTACGAAGCCGTCCTCGGGGTTCTCGGAGAGCGCCCGGTAGATCTCGACCGCCTCCCGGGCCGGGGCCACCGCCCCTTCCCGGTCCCCGGTCTCGGCCCGGAGCACGGAGAGGACGCCGAGAGCCTCGGCCAGCCCGGACCGACCGGCGGCGGCATCGCGCTCGACCGCGCCACGCCGACTCCGTACCTCCTCCTCAGCCTGCGTAAGGCCGCCCGCGCCGCCGGAATCGGCAGCTTCCGCCTGCGCAAGGCCACCAGCCCCGGTCGTCTCCGCAGCTTCCGCCTGCGCAACGCCCCCCGCCCCCCGCGCCTCGTCGCCCGCACCCGTCCCACGGTCCTCGTAACTCATGCCCGCCCCACCGTCCTCGCCGTCCTCGCCGTTCCATCCGGTCAGTCCCGCGCACGCCCAAGCCCACTGCGGTGAGTAGCAGCGTAGTTACGGGGAGGAGGGGTCGGAGGTCGTATGGAGAAGATTCAGCCTGCTCGCGGGCGCGCGAAAAGCCCCGGTATGCCACACCTGCGGCATACCGGGGCTTCCGGCGAAGGCGGATCAGGGGCGGTGCCCGTTACGGCAGCGCCAGCATCCGCTCCAGCGCGAGCTTCGCGTACTTCTCCGTCTCCGGGTCGACCTCGATCCGGTTCACCAGCTTGCCGTCGGCCAGCGACTCCAGCGTCCAGACCAGGTGCGGCAGGTCGATCCGATTCATCGTCGAGCAGAAGCAGACCGTCTTGTCGAGGAAGACGATCTCCTTGTCCTCCGAGGCGAAACGGTTCGCCAGGCGGCGGACCAGGTTCAGCTCCGTGCCGATGGCCCACTTCGAGCCGCGCGGAGCCGCCTCCAGGGCCTTGATGATGTACTCCGTCGAGCCGACGTAGTCCGCCGCCGCCACGACCTCGTGCTTGCACTCCGGGTGCACCAGCACGTTGACCCCGGGCATCCGGGCCCGTACATCCTCGACCGACTCGACCGAGAAGCGGCCGTGGACCGAGCAGTGGCCGCGCCACAGGATCATCTTCGCGTCCCGCAACTGCTCGGCGGTGAGGCCGCCGTTCGGCTTGTGCGGGTTGTAGAGGACGCAGTCCTCCAGGCTCATCCCCATGTCCCGCACCGCCGTGTTGCGGCCCAGGTGCTGGTCGGGAAGGAAGAGGATCTTCTCGCCTTGCTCGAAGGCCCACTCCAGGGCCCGTTTCGCGTTGGACGACGTACAGATCGTGCCGCCGTGCTTGCCGGTGAAGGCCTTGATGTCGGCGGAGGAGTTCATGTACGAGACGGGCACCACCTGGTCGGCGACCCCGGCCTCCGTCAGTACGTCCCAGCACTCGGCGACCTGCTCGGCCGTCGCCATGTCGGCCATCGAGCAGCCGGCGGCCAGGTCCGGCAGCACGACCGCCTGGGCGTCCGTGGTCAGGATGTCCGCGGACTCGGCCATGAAGTGCACGCCGCAGAAGACGATGTACTCCGCCTCCGGGCGCGCGGCCGCGTCCCGGGCGAGCTTGAACGAGTCGCCGGTCACGTCCGCGAACTGGATGACCTCGTCGCGCTGGTAGTGGTGGCCGAGGACGAAGACCCGGTCCCCGAGCTTCTCCTTGGCCGCGCGGGCGCGCGCGACCAGGTCCGGGTCGGAGGGGGAGGGGAGGTCGCCGGGGCACTCGACGCCCCGCTCGCTCCTCGGGTCGGCCTCGCGGCCGAGCAGCAGCAGCGCGAGGGGTGTCGGCTGTACGTCCAGGGGCTGGGCCGTGGTCACGTCACGCACCCTTTCTTCTCTGCGTTCTGCTCTGCGCTTCTGCGAACGCGCCTTTTCGTCTATTTGACGCTATCTATCATAGCTCCTTCGTGTCACTTTGACGATGCCGATAGCGTCGATGTGACGCATCCCCCGGGCGACCGGGTGTGCGAGCATGAAAAGGAACAGACAAGCGCTTGGCCCGGAATGAATCCGCGGCGCAGGCGGTTGAACCGTCGGCAAGCAGTCCGTACAACCCGGGAGAGAAGCAGATGTCCGTATCGGACGAGACCACCACCGTGAGCGACGGCATCCTCCTGTCCGACGCCGCCGCAGCCAAGGTCAAGGGCCTGCTGGAGCAGGAAGGCCGCGAGGACCTGGCACTGCGCGTCGCCGTCCAGCCCGGCGGTTGCTCCGGCCTGCGCTACCAGCTCTTCTTCGACGAGCGTTCGCTCGACGGCGATGTCGTCAAGGACTTCGACGGCGTCAAGGTCGTCACCGACCGGATGAGCGCCCCGTACCTGGGCGGCGCCTCCATCGACTTCGTCGACACCATCGAGAAGCAGGGCTTCACGATCGACAACCCGAACGCCACCGGCTCCTGCGCCTGCGGCGACTCGTTCAGCTAATCGCTGCGCGGATCCAGACGTACGAGGGCGGCCCCGGGATTCAGTCCCGGGGCCGCCCTCGTACGTCCTGCGCGGGAAACCGTCCTATGCGGAAAACCGTCCTGCGCCGGAAACCCGCTCAGCCGCGCGGCACCGTCGCCCCGCTCTCCGCGTCGATCACCGTCCGGTCGCCCAGCGGCTTCTCCAGCGTCACCGTCCGCTTCAGCTCCTTGGCGATCATGATGCAGGCGCCCTTCTTCTGCTTCCCCTCCGTGATGGTGATCCGCACCTGACCCGCGCTCTCCTCGGCGCTCGCCGCGTACGTGGAGCAGACGCCGCCCCAGAAGGTGACCTCAAGCGTCCGGCCGTCGGCCGCGTACGAGGTCGCCTTACGGTCGCCCGAGGGCGTCGGGGCCGTGGGCTTCTCGACGAACTCCGGCGCCACCGCGATCTGCGTGACCGTGCTCTCCGGCCCGCCCGTCCCCTGGCGGACATGGAACAGCCAGGACGGTACGAGGGTCTGCCGGCCGTCCACGTACTGGAGGGCCAGGCCGAACTCCGCGTGCTCGACCGTCTGCGTCACCGGCGCCCGCTTGCCGTTCGACGGCACGCACTGCGGGTCCGACGGCTTCGGCTCACCCTCCAGCGGTACGGGAGTGGCGCAGCCGCCGATGTCCCGGCTCGCGTCCCCCTTGGCCTTCCCCGCCTCGTTGAGCTGCTTCAACGCGGCCTCGGCGCCGACCACGGGATACGTGTCGCCCTTCTCCAGCGCCTTCAGCTGCCCGCTGCCCCCGGCCACCTTGCCGTCCGGGCCGACCTGCACCCCGGTCGACCAGCCGTACGTGGGCAGCCCGTCCACCTCGGGGTCCGCGTTCACCACGCGTACGTCGCCCATGAGCTGGCCCGCGTTCAGCGCGGCGTCGTCCTGGCCGACGGCCTTGAGCACCGGCACCGCGGCGGCCTTCGCCGCCTTCTCGCTCACCGGCTGCCCGTCGGCCTCCGGCGGGCTCTGGTTCGCGCACATCGTCCCCGGGTCGCAGGGCTTGGGGGGAGTGGAGCGGGCGAACGTCCAGGTGCCCGGGGCCTGCTTGGTGACCTTCAGGAGCGCGCCGGGCCCGTCCTCGTCACCGACCACCCAGGACGCGTCCACGGTTCGCGGGGTCCCCGGAATGCCGAGCGCCTCCGCCAGCCGGGCCACCTCCGCCGACGCCACCGTCCCCGTGGCGCGGTGGACCGCCGCCTCGTCGGGGCCGTCGGGGAGCTGGCCCGCCGCCCGGTAGACCACGGGCGGACCGTTCGGGTCCGGCTCACCCGGGGCGATGCCCGGGGGCGGTGTGCTCGGGTCGCCGGGCGTGGCCGGGGCCGCCTCGGCGGCGGAGTCCAGGGCCAGCACCGGGGCCTTGTCGCGGGAGGCGGAGCCGCTGTCCCCCGGGCTGTTGTCGCCGGAGGCGGTGGAGGCCCAGTAGGCGCCGCCGCCCCCGGCCAGCAGCACCGCCGCTGCCACCGAGGCCACCGCGAGCGGCGGACGCCGCCGCCGGGGGCCGGTCACGTCGTTGTCGGGTCGCTCGGTGCTCACCGGATCGCTCCTTCGACTGCGTTGCCGTCGCGTTCACTACCGCGTGCCCCCGGACGGGGACACCGGTGGGACGGAGCGGAGGAGCATGCGGTTCCCCGGTGACGGCCGATCGGCTCGGAGCCCGTACAGTTCCAGCCGAAAAACGCGCCGAAGTGGTCAGTCCCCGTACTCGCCCATCGCGTCGATCAGCCGCGCCGACGAAGGCGGCACCGTCACCCCGTGGATCAGGGACGGCTTCACCGGCGTGGTCACGGCCTTCTTCGGCGCGGCCCAGTGCGGGGCCATGCGCGCGCAGTCCCCGCGCAGCTCGGCCAGGCTCACTTCGGACTCGCGCGATGCGGTGGACTCTCGCGATGCGGTGGACGCGCGCGCTGCGGTGTGGTTCGACATATCCGCACCGTAACCACGGTCTCGCTCAGGTAGAAAGCCCTACTATCGGGTAGTTTTCCCTTTTCCCGCCCGGAGGGCTCACCCGGTAGCGTGAACTGTCACGCCGTCCCGGAGGGCGCACCTCGGCCCTTCGCCTTCCGCAGGAGAAGCCTCCCCGTGCGTATCGCAGTCACCGGCTCCATCGCCACCGATCACCTCATGACCTTCCCCGGCCGCTTCGCCGACCAGCTGGTCGCGGATCAGCTGCACACGGTCTCCCTCTCCTTCCTGGTCGACAACCTCGATGTGCGCCGGGGCGGTGTCGCCGCCAACATCTGCTTCGGCATGGGCCTGCTCGGCACCAAGCCGATCCTCGTGGGCGCGGCGGGCTCCGACTTCGACGAGTACCGTGCCTGGCTCGACCGGCACGGCGTCGAGACCGGGTCGGTCCGGATCTCCGAGGTCCTGCACACCGCCCGCTTCGTCTGCACCACCGACTCCGACCACAACCAGATCGGCTCCTTCTACACGGGCGCGATGAGCGAGGCCCGCCTCATCGAGCTGAAGAACGTCGCCGACCGCGTGGGCGGCCTCGACCTGGTCTCGATCGGCGCGGACGACCCGGAGGCGATGCTCCGCCACACGGAGGAGTGCCGCTCCCGGAACATCCCGTTCGCCGCGGACTTCTCGCAGCAGATCGCGCGGATGAACGGCGACGAGATCCGCATCCTGCTGGACGGCGCCACGTACCTCTTCGCCAACGAGTACGAGAAGGGGCTCATCGAGTCCAAGACCGGCTGGAGCGACGAGGAGATCCTCTCCAAGGTCGGCCACCGGGTCACCACGCTCGGCTCGCGCGGTGTCCGGATCGAGAAGGCCGGCGAGCCGGTCATCGAGGTCGGCTGCCCCGAGGAGGACGCCAAGGCCGACCCGACCGGCGTCGGCGACGCCTTCCGGGCCGGGTTCCTCTCCGGTCTCGCCTGGGGCGTCGGCCTGGAGCGCGCCGCCCAGGTCGGCTGCATGCTCGCCACCCTGGTGATCGAGACGGTCGGCACCCAGGAGTACACCCTGCGCCGCACCAACTTCATGGACCGCTTCACCAAGGCGTACGGCCACGATGCCGCGGCCGAGGTCCAGCAGCACCTCGTCTAGCACTCAGGAGAGCCGGCGGACCACATAGGCCGAACCCCGGTCCGCCGGCTCCTCGCCCACGTACTCCTGCTCCCGCATCTCGCACCAGGCGGGGATGTCCAGCCGCGCCGCCTCGTCGTCGGCGAGTACCGTCACGGTGGCGCCCACCGGTACCTCCCCGATCACCTTTGCGAGTTCGATCACCGGGATCGGGCAGCGCCGCCCGAGCGCGTCCACCACCAGAGAGCGGGCCGGAGGAGGGGAGAGAGGCGCCGACACGGGCGCGCCGAGCCGTTCCCGTACCTCCGCGACCACCCCGGGCACCACCTCCAGGAAGCGGTCCACATCCGCCTCCGCCGTACCCAGCGGGAGCGAGATCCGGACGTTCCCCTCCGACAGCACGCCCATCGCCTTCAGTACATGGCTCGGCTCCAGTGTGCTGCTCGTGCAGGACGAACCGGACGATACGGAGAAACCGTGCCGGTCCAGCTCATGCAGCAGGGTCTCCCCGTCGACATAGAGACAGGAGAAGGTGACCAGATGCGGCAGCCGCAGCTCCGGATCGCCGACCACCTCCACATCGCCGACCCGCTCGGCCACCGACGACCGGATCCGGCCGACCAGCGCCCGCAGCCGCACCGCCTCGGCCGCCGCCTCGTCCCGTACCGCGCGCAGCGAGGCAGCCGCCGCCACGATCGCCGGCAGGTTCTCGAACCCCGGCGCCCGGCCCGACTCCCGCTCCCCGGCCGGTCCCTGCGGGGCGAACCGTACCCCCTTGCGTACCGCCAGCAGCCCCACCCCGGCCGGCCCGCCCCACTTGTGCGCGCTCGCCGTGAGCAGCGACCAGCCGCCCGCCACCGGCCCCCACCCCAGCGACTGGGCGGCGTCCACCAGCAGCGGCACCCCCGCCTCGGCGCAGAGCGCGGCCACCTCCGCCACCGGCTGCTCGGTCCCCACCTCGTGGTTGGCCGACTGGAGGCAGGCCAGCGCGGTGTCGGGGCGCAGCGCTCCGGCG
The DNA here is from genome assembly GCF_042718795.1 of Streptomyces cyaneofuscatus. Lineage (GTDB taxonomy): Bacteria > Actinomycetota > Actinomycetes > Streptomycetales > Streptomycetaceae > Streptomyces > Streptomyces cyaneofuscatus_A. The sequence goes on along the minus strand of NZ_JBHXOX010000016.1, from coordinate 107,441 downwards.
TACGCCGCCGGGTCCACCGCCCCCGACCGCCCCACCGGCACCTCGGTGAAGGAGCCGCCCGCCGCCTCGTGGGCCGCCGCCGCATGGAGCACCGAGGAGTGCTCGACGGCCGAGAGGGCCAGATGGCGGCCGACACGCCGACGCCCCGAAAGAGCTCCGGCAATTCCCGCGTGCACCGCGGTCGTCCCCGAAGAGGTGAAGACCAGCTCGTCCGGACGGCAGCCGACGGCATCCGCGGCGGCCTCCCGGGCGGCGTCCAGCAGCAGCCGGGCGCGGCGCCCCTCCCGGTACAGGCGGGCGGGATCGGCCCAGCCCTCGTCCAGCGCGGCAAGCAGCGCCTGGCGTGCGACGGGGTGCAGGGGGGCGGCGGAGGCGGCGTCGAAGTAGGGCACGCCGCCACGCTAGCCCGCACCGGTCCCCGCCCCGCCGCCCGCCTGTCCGCCCCGGCCGGGAGAGAGGGCGTCAGATGGCCGCCGGAGGCCCGGATTCCACCCCTTCGGGGAGTCGGGCGGCGCGTTGGGCACCCTCCCCGCGCGACCCCAAATAGCGTCCAGTAGGGTTTGGTCCGCATAAACATCCAAACCCCTGCCCGCGACAGGGACGGCGACCGACCAGTAGAGACGGGCGCGCCGACCGTGCGGGCGAGACTCTCGGGAAGGCGCTACGTGAGTCCCAACGGCTCCGACCGCTCGTCGCGGCGCCCGATGCGGCGGAAGCTGCCGCAGGTGCTGACTGCGGGCCTGGTCCTGGCGACGGCCTCCGGTTGTTCATACAACTGGGAGGATTTTCCCCGCCTCGGTATGCCCACCCCGGTGACGGAAGAGGCCCCTCGGATCCTCTCCCTCTGGCAAGGCTCGTGGGCGGCAGCGCTCGTCACGGGTGTCCTTGTCTGGGGGCTGATCCTCTGGAGCGTCTTCTTCCACCGGCGTAGCCGCACCAAGGTGGAGGTACCTCCGCAGACCAGGTACAACATGCCCATCGAGGCGTTGTACACAGTGGTTCCCCTCATCATCGTCTCGGTGCTCTTCTACTTCACCGCGCGTGATGAGTCGAAGCTCCTCGAACTCTCCGACAAGCCGGCCCACACCATCAACGTGGTCGGCTACCAGTGGAGCTGGGGCTTCAACTACATCGAGAAGGTGGAAGGCCAGCCCGCTGCGGGCAACGAGATCCCCAAGGAGCTCGACGCCATCCCCCAGAAGTTCCAGGACGACTTCCCGAAGGACGCCACCGGCGTCTACGACGCGGGCATCCCCGGGACGCGCAACCCCCAGAACGGCAACCCGGGCCCGACCCTGTGGCTGCCGAAGGGGGAGAAGGTCCGTTTCGTCCTCACTTCGCGTGACGTCATCCACTCCTTCTGGGTGGTGCCGTTCCTCATGAAGCAGGACGTCATCCCGGGCCACACCAACGTCTTCGAGGTGACTCCCAACCGGGAAGGCACCTTCATGGGCAAGTGCGCCGAGCTCTGCGGCGTCGACCACTCCCGGATGCTCTTCAACGTCAAGGTCGTCTCCCCGGAGCGGTACCAGCAGCACCTCAAGGAGCTGGCTGAGAAGGGTCAGACGGGCTACATGCCGGCAGGCATCGAGCAGACCGACCCGGCCAGGAATTCGGAGAAGAAGCAACTGTGAGCATCCTCAACGAACCTCAGGGTGCGGCACCGGCAGACGACTCGTACGAGGACGAGCTGCCCGTGCGCCGCAAGCAGCCGGGAAACGTCGTCGTCAAGTGGATGACCACCACGGACCACAAGACGATCGGCTCGCTCTACCTGATCACGTCGTTCGCCTTCTTCATCATCGGCGGACTCATGGCGCTCTTCATGCGCGCCGAGCTCGCTCGTCCCGGCACGCAGATCATGTCGAACGAGCAGTTCAACCAGGCGTTCACGATGCACGGCACGATCATGCTGCTGATGTTCGCGACGCCGCTGTTCGCCGGATTCGCGAACTGGATCATGCCGCTCCAGATCGGCGCGCCCGATGTGGCGTTCCCGCGGCTGAACATGTTCGCGTACTGGCTGTACCTCTTCGGCTCGCTCATCGCGGTGGCCGGCTTCCTCACGCCGCAGGGCGCCGCCGACTTCGGCTGGTTCGCCTACGCGCCGCTGAACGACGCCGTCCGCTCGCCGGGCATCGGCGCCGACATGTGGATCATGGGTCTGGCCTTCTCCGGCTTCGGCACGATCCTCGGCTCGGTCAACTTCATCACCACGATCATCTGCATGCGCGCCCCCGGCATGACGATGTTCCGCATGCCGATCTTCACCTGGAACGTCCTGCTGACCGGTGTCCTGGTCCTGCTGGCCTTCCCGGTTCTCGCCGCCGCGCTCTTCGCGCTGGAGGCGGATCGTAAATTCGGTGCGCATGTCTTCGATTCCGCCAATGGCGGCGCGTTGCTGTGGCAACACCTCTTCTGGTTCTTCGGACACCCAGAGGTGTACATCATCGCCCTGCCGTTCTTCGGAATCATTTCCGAGGTCATTCCGGTATTCAGTCGCAAGCCGATGTTCGGCTACATCGGGCTGATCGCCGCGACGATCGCCATCGCCGGTCTTTCGGTGACGGTGTGGGCGCACCACATGTATGTGACGGGCGGCGTGCTGTTGCCGTTCTTCTCCTTCATGACCTTCCTGATCGCGGTGCCAACCGGTGTGAAGTTCTTCAACTGGATCGGCACGATGTGGAAGGGGTCGTTGTCCTTCGAGACACCGATGCTCTGGGCCGTCGGCTTCCTGATCACCTTCACCTTCGGTGGTCTGACCGGCGTCATCCTGGCCTCGCCCCCGATGGACTTCCACGTCTCCGACTCGTACTTCGTCGTCGCGCACTTCCACTACGTCATCTTCGGCACCGTGGTCTTCGCGATGTTCTCCGGCTTCCACTTCTGGTGGCCGAAGTTCACCGGCAAGATGCTGGACGAGCGGCTCGGGAAGATCACCTTCTGGACGCTGTTCGTCGGCTTCCACGGCACCTTCCTGGTGCAGCACTGGCTCGGTGCCGAGGGAATGCCGCGTCGCTACGCGGACTACCTCGCCGCCGACGGCTTCACCGCGCTGAACACGATCTCCACGATCGCGTCCTTCGTGCTCGGCCTGTCGATGCTGCCGTTCTTCTACAACGTCTGGAAGACCGCCAAGTACGGCAAGAAGATCGAGGTCGACGACCCCTGGGGTTACGGCCGCTCGCTGGAGTGGGCGACCTCCTGCCCGCCCCCGCGGCACAACTTCATCACCCTGCCGCGGATCCGTTCCGAATCCCCGGCGTTCGACCTGCACCACCCGGAGATCGCGGCGCTCGAACAGCTTGAGCACCACTCCGAGTCGGACAAGGCCCTCGCCGGCGGCAAGGAGGCAGGCAAGTGAAGATCCAGGGACAGCTGTTCATCTGGCTGAGTGTCTTCATCCTCATCATGGCCGGCGTCTACGGCGTGTGGTCGAAGGAGCCGGTCGGCACCACGGCGCTCTTCCTCGCCTTCGGCCTCTCGATCATGATCGGCTTCTACCTGGCCTTCACGGCCAACCGGGTCGACGCCATGGCCCAGGACAACAAGGAAGCCGACGTCGCCGACGAGGCGGGCGAGCTGGGGTTCTTCTCCCCGCACAGCTGGCAGCCGCTCGCCCTGGCCATCGGTGGCGCCTTCGCCTTCATGGGCGTCGTCTTCGGCTGGTGGCTGATGTACTTCTCGGCTCCGCTGCTCCTGATCGGCCTCTTCGGCTGGGTCTTCGAGTACTACCGGGGTGAGAACCGCACCCAGTGACACCCTTCCGAGGGTGACACCGCACTACCCCACAAGGGGCCCGCGTCGCAGGAAGCGACACGGGCCCCTCGCTCGTTCGGAGTCATTGAACGCGCTGGATCGGATGAATCTTCTTAGCGTGATGACATGAACCACACGCCGCGCATCCGCACCGTAGTGAGCTGCACCCTGCTGGTCGTGACCCTTGGCGCGGGTGCGACCGCCTGTGGCGAGCCCGACGGACACCCGCTGTCGACGAAGCCGTACGACGCGGGCGACCAGGTCTCCTTCAACGGCCCCTCCAAGAACGAGAAGGCCGACCCCGACAAGCCCCTGGAAGTCACCGTCAAGGGTGACGACGGCCGCATCACCGACGTCAGCGCCGTGGACACGGGCGGCCGCCACCTGGCGGGCGAGCTCTCCGCCGACGGCAGGAGATGGCGCTCCACGTCCCCGCTGGCCGCCGGCACCGGATACACCGTCAGGGTCTCCACCGAGAACGGCGACGGCGCCCCCGGCACCCGTACGCTCTCCTTCGACACCTCCTCGCCCAAGAAGCTGCTGAAGGTCGCCTTCGGCCCGCAGGCGGGCACCTACGGCGTCGGACAGCCCATCACGGCGGAACTCAGCGCTCCGGTCACCGACAAGGCCTCCCGCGCCACCGTCGAGCGCGCCCTGAAGGTCCGCTCCACCCCGGCCTCCACCGGCTCCTGGTACTGGGTCGACGACAAGAAGCTGCACTACCGGCCCCAGGAGTTCTGGCCCGCCAACGCCACCATCGAGGTCCGTTCCAACCTCACCGGCATCAAGGTGACCAACGCCCTGTACGGAGCCGAGGCCAAGCCCCTGAAGATCACCACCGGCGACCGGGTCGAGGCACTCACCGACGCCTCGACCCACACCATGACGGTCCTGCGCAACGGAGAAGTGATCAACACCATTCCGGTCACCACCGGCAAGCCCGGCTTCTCCACCCGCAACGGCGTCAAGGTGGTCCTCGCCAAGGAGCAGTTCGTCCGGATGCGCGGGGAGTCCATCGGCATCGCGGCCGGCTCCTCGGAGTCGTACGACCTGCCGGTCTACTGGGCCACCCGGGTGACCTGGAGCGGCGAGTACGTCCACGCCGCGCCGTGGTCCGTCGGCTCCCAGGGCAGCGCCAACGTCAGCCACGGCTGCACCGGCATGAGCACGAGCAACGCCGAGTGGTTCTTCGACACCGTGCGCCAGGGCGACATCGTGAAGGTCGTCGGCAGCGCGGGGGAGACCATGACCCCGTTCGACAACGGGTTCGGCGAGTGGAACCTCTCCTGGGCGAAGTGGCAGAAGGGCAGCGCCCTCAACGAAGGGGTGCCGGACAGCCCGCAGACGCTCCAGGCCGCCCGCCTGCGCCCGCATGTCTGACCGGACACAGCAGGAGCGCCCCGCACGGCGGGGCGCTCCTCACGGGCTGACAGGGCCCTCTCAGGCCTCCACGGCGAGCCGGGCGCGCAGGAGGGCCGCCAGCGCGTCGGCGAACTCCACCGGGTCCACCGGCAGCGTCACCGCGGCCTCCGCCCGGCTCCAGGTGGCCAGCCACGCGTCCTGCGGGCGGCCGATCAGCAGGAGGACCGGGGGGCAGTGGAAGATCTCGTCCTTGATCTGACGGCAGACGCCCATACCGCCGATGGGGGCCGTCTCGCCGTCCAGGACGCAGACGTCGACCCCGCCGCCGTCCAGCGCCGCCAGGACGGCCGGAAGCGTCGCGCACTCCAGGAACTTCACCGGTGGCACGTCGGCGGCAGGCCTGCGACCGGCTGCCAGCTTCACCTGCTCGCGGATGTTGGCGTCGTCGCTGTAGACCAGGACCGTGGCGGTCGCCTGCATTGTTCCTCCGTGACATCTGTGTCTTCGGGGCTCTCGGGGCATGAACCGATGCGCGGATCGTACTCCGGTCCACCGGCCGTCAGCACCGGTAAGGACACCGATTCGATGGGCCGTTCGGGCAGGACACACGGGACTGACACACCGAACGGCACCCCCCGGAGTGAGGGCGGGATAAGCGACCGACATAATGTCGGTCGTGGCGACAGCAACGACAGTAGAAACCGGGCACGCGCACCCGTCGGTCAATCGGCCGAACCTCACCAGCGTCGGAACCATCATCTGGTTGGCGTCCGAGCTGATGTTCTTCGCGGCCCTCTTCGCGATGTACTTCACCCTTCGATCGGTGATGGGACCCGATTACTGGAAGGAGATGGCCGGGCATCTGAACTTCCCGTTCTCGGCCACGAACACCACGATCCTGGTGCTCTCCTCACTCACCTGCCAGCTCGGCGTCTTCGCCGCCGAGCGGGGCGATGTGAAGAAGCTCCGCACCTGGTTCATCGTGACGTTCGTGATGGGCTCGATCTTCGTCGGCGGCCAGGTCCTGGAGTACGTGGAACTGGTCAAGGAGGCGGGGCTCTCCCTGTCGTCCGACCCGTACGGCTCGGTGTTCTACCTGACCACCGGCTTCCACGGACTGCACGTGACAGGCGGGCTCATCGCCTTCCTGCTGGTCCTCGGCAGGACGTACGCGGCCAAGAGGTTCACCCATGACCAGGCCACCGCGGCCATCGTCGTGTCCTACTACTGGCACTTCGTCGACGTGGTGTGGATCGGCCTGTTCGCAACGATCTACATGATCAAGTAACCGGGCTCGCACCCACCCACCATCGACGCAGAAGATCCTGACACCGGGGTAATCCGTGAAAAAGCTCTCCGCACGACGACGCCATCCGCTGGCGGCGGTCGTCGTACTACTCCTCGCGCTGGCGGCCACCGGGGGGCTGTACGCCGCGTTCGCGCCTGCGGGCAAGGCGCAGGCCGATGAAACCGCCCAGTCCCTCGCCATCGACGAGGGCAAGAAGCTCTACACCGTAGGCTGCGCAAGCTGCCACGGAACCGGCGGTCAGGGCACCACCGACGGGCCGTCCCTCGTGGGCGTGGGCTCCGCCGCCGTCGACTTCCAGGTCGGTACGGGCCGTATGCCCGCGCAGCAGCCGGGCGCCCAGGTACCGAAGAAGAAGGTCATCTACACCCAGGCGGAGATCGACCAGCTCGCGGCGTACATCGCGTCGCTCGGCGCCGGTCCGATCACGCCGACCGACAAGCAGGTCGACCCGGCCGGCGCGGACGTCGCCAAGGGTGGCGAACTGTTCCGCAACAACTGCGCCCAGTGCCACAACTTCACGGGCAAGGGCGGTGCCCTGACCAAGGGCAAGTACGCCCCGGACCTCGAAGGCGTGAGCCCGAAGCACATCTACGAGGCCATGCAGACCGGCCCGCAGTCCATGCCCTCCTTCCCCGACACGACGATGCCGGAGCAGGAGAAGAAGGACATCATCGCGTACATCCAGACCGTGAACAGTTCTGAGTCGGAGAGCCCCGGTGGCCTCGCCCTCGGCGGTCTGGGTCCGGTCAGCGAGGGCCTGTTCGCCTGGATCTTCGGACTGGGTGCGCTCGTCGCAGTTGCCATTTGGGTCGCGGCCCACACCGCTAAGGCCAAGAAGTCATGAGTAGCCAACAGATTCCAGAAGACAACCTGCCCGTAGTGCAGGAGACCGCGCACGGCGCGGTGGAGGTCAAGGACGACCCGTTCGCCGACCCTGGTCTGCCGGCCCACAAGCCGCGCATCCAGGACCTCGACGAACGCGCCGCGAACCGCTCCGAGCGGGCCGTCGCGTTCATGTTCGTCCTCTCGATGCTGTCGACGGTGGGCTTCATCGCCGCCTACGTCATCTTCCCGGTGGACAAGATCGTCTTCATCTGGCCCTTCGGCCATGTGAGCGCGCTCAACTTCTCCCTGGGACTGACGCTCGGCTTCGCGCTCTTCTTCATCGGAGCGGGCGCCGTCCACTGGGCGCGCACCCTGATGTCCGACGTCGAGGTCGCCGCCGAACGGCACCCGATCGAGGCGCCTGCCGAGGTCAAGGCCCAGGTCATGGCCGACTTCAAGGCCGGTGCCGAGGAGTCCGCGATCGGCCGGCGCAAGCTCATCCGCACCACCATGTTCGGCGCGCTGGCCCTGGTGCCGCTCGCCGGTGTGGTGCTGCTGCGCGACCTCGGTCCGCTCCCGGAGAAGAAGCTCCGGACCACCCTGTGGGCCAAGGGCAAGCTGCTCGTCAACATGAACACGGGCGAGCCGCTGCGTCCCGAGCACGTCGCCGTGGGGTCGCTGACCTTCGCCAAGCCCGAGGGTCTTGAGGACGAGGCGCACGACTTCCTGTCGCAGATCGCCAAGGCCGCCCTGATGATCGTCCGCATCGAGCCGGACGACATCAAGGACAAGCGCCAGCGCGACTGGGCCCACGAGGGCATCGTCGCGTTCTCCAAGATCTGCACCCACGTCGGCTGCCCGATCAGCCTGTACGAGCAGCAGACACACCACGTGCTCTGCCCGTGCCACCAGTCCACCTTCGACCTCTCCGACGGCGCTCGCGTCATCTTCGGTCCGGCCGGCCACGCGCTTCCGCAGCTGCGGATCGGCGTGAACAGCGAGGGCAACCTCGAGGCGCTCGGTGACTTCGACGAGCCCGTCGGCCCCTCGTTCTGGGAGCGCGGATGAGTACTGCGACAACCAACCCGCCCGCCGACCAGGCGGGAGCGCGCAAGGCACCCGCGGGCGAGCGGGTCGCCGACTGGGCGGACGGCCGGCTGGGCATCTACGGCCTGGCCAAGGCCAACATGCGCAAGATCTTCCCGGACCACTGGTCCTTCATGCTCGGTGAGGTCGCGCTCTACAGCTTCATCATCATCATCCTCACGGGTGTGTATCTGACGCTGTTCTTCCAGCCGAGCATGAACGAGATCGTCTACCACGGTCCGTACGAGCCCATGCAGGGCATCCGGATGTCGGAGGCCTACGCCTCCACGCTGAAGATCAGCTTCGAGGTCCGCGGTGGTCTGCTCGTCCGGCAGATCCACCACTGGGGCGCGCTGATCTTCCTGGCCGCCATGTTCGTGCACATGTGCCGGGTCTTCTTCACGGGTGCCTTCCGCAAGCCGCGCGAGGTCAACTGGGTCTTCGGCTTCCTGCTCTTCGTACTGGGCATGTTCACCGGCTTCACCGGCTACTCCCTCCCGGACGACCTGCTCTCCGGTACGGGTGTCCGCTTCACCCAGGGCGCGATCCTGTCCGTGCCGATCGTCGGTACGTACATCTCGATGTTCCTGTTCGGCGGCGAGTTCCCCGGCCACGACTTCGTGGCCCGGTTCTACTCGATCCACATCCTGCTGCTGCCGGGCATCATGCTCGGGCTGCTGGTGGCCCACCTGATCCTGGTCTTCTACCACAAGCACACGCAGTTCGCGGGTCCCGGCCGGACCAACAAGAACGTGGTCGGCATGCCGCTGCTGCCGGTGTACATGGCGAAGGCCGGAGGGTTCTTCTTCCTGGTCTTCGGCATCATCGCGATCATCTCGGCCATCGCCACGATCAACCCGATCTGGGCGCTCGGCCCGTACCGCCCGGACCAGGTGTCCACCGGCGCCCAGCCCGACTGGTACATGGGCTTCGCCGAGGGTCTGGTCCGTGTCATGCCGGGCTGGGAGATCAACTTCTGGGGCCACACGCTCAACCTGGGCGTGTTCATCCCGCTGGTCCTCTTCGGCCTGGTGCTCTCGCTGCCCGCGGTGTACCCGTTCGTCGAGTCCTGGATCACCGGGGACAAGCGCGAGCACCACATCCTGGACCGCCCGCGCAACGCCCCGACCCGTACGGCGCTCGGCGTCGCCTGGATCACGGCGTACTTCATCGGCCTCGTCGGCGGTGGTAACGACCTGTGGGCCACGCACTTCCATCTGTCGCTGAACGCCATCTCCTGGTTCGTCCGGATCTTCTTCTTCCTCGGACCGGTCATCGCGTTCATCGTCACGAAGCGGATCTGCCTGGGCCTCCAGCGCCGCGACCGGGACAAGGTGCTGCACGGTCGCGAGACCGGCATCATCAAGCGCCTGCCGCACGGTGAGTTCGTCGAGATCCACGAGCCGCTCTCCCCGGCGCAGCTGCACACGCTCACCGCGCACGAGCAGTACAAGCCGGTCGAGCTCGGCCCCGAGGTCGACGAGAACGGCGTCAAGCGCAAGATCTCCCCGGTCCAGAAGCTGCGCGCGAAGCTCAGCAAGGGCTACTACGGCGAGAACAACCAGATCGCCAAGCCCACCGCGCAGGAGTACAAGGAGATCAGCGAGGGCCACGGCCACCACTGATCGTCCGACCTGTTCGCCACCGTGAGAGCCCCGTCCATCCGATGGACGGGGCTCTTCGCGGTCCCGGCGGCTGGATAGGGTGGAGCCGTATCTCTTCCGGCTGTGGACCCCCTGGAGCGGACCATGAACGTTGTGACCCCGAGCGGCGGCGACAGCGTGGCGGACCGTTCCTGGCCCGGCCTGCTGAACCCCCTGCTGCGCGGCGAGAACCTCTCCACCGAGGAGACCGCCTGGGCGATGGACCGCATCATGAGCGGCGAGGCTACCGACGCGCAGATCGCCGGCTTCGCGGTCGCGCTGCGGGCCAAGGGCGAGACCGTCGAGGAGGTCACCGGTCTGGTGCGCGCGATGTACGCGCACGCCAACACCATCCACGTGCCCGGCCGCACCGTCGACATCGTCGGCACCGGCGGCGACCTCGCCAAGACGGTCAACATCTCCACCATGTCCGCGATCGTCATCGCCGGGACCGGCGCCAAGGTCGTCAAGCACGGCAACCGGGCCGCCTCCTCCGCGAGCGGCTCCTCCGACGTACTGGAGAAGCTCGGCGTCAACCTGGAGCTGACCCCGCAGCGGGTGGTCGAGGTCGCCGAGGCGGCGGGCATCACCTTCTGCTTCGCCGTGAAGTTCCACCCCGCCCTGCGGTACGCGGCCAAGGCCCGCCGGGAGCTCGGCGCGCAGACCACGTTCAACATCCTGGGCCCCCTCACCAACCCGGCCCAGGTGCGCTCCCAGGCCATCGGCGTGGCCGACGCCAAGATGGCGCCCATCGTCGCAGGCGTCCTCGCGGAACGCGGCAACTCGGCCCTCGTCTTCCGCGGCGACGACGGGCTCGACGAGCTGACCACCACGGCCACCTCGCGGGTCTGGGTGGTCCGCGACGGCACGGTCCGCGAGGAGCCCTTCGACCCGCGCGACGTCGGCCTCCCGCTGGTCCCCGTCGAGGCGCTGCGCGGCGCCGACGCCTCGTACAACGCCGATGTGGCCCGCCGGCTGCTGGACGGGGAGACCGGCGCGGTACGGGAGGCGGTGCTGCTCAACTCGGCGGCGGCGCTGGTCGCCCTCGACCCGGGGCCCGGCACGCTGACCGAGCAGATCGCCGCGAAGATCCAGGTGGCCGCCGAAGCCGTCGACTCCGGTGCGGCGAAGCACGCGCTGGAGCGGTGGGTGGCGGCCAGCAACGCCTGAGATCGGCCAGGGGCGCAGTCCGGATGCCGGACTGCGCCCTTGCGTGTACGCATACATATGGCAAGATGCTGCGCAGGTCATGAGTGACAGCGACTACGGCCCCGGCCCGCTGTCCGGCAACCCTCCGTCCGTGGCGGGGTGCCCCGGGTGAAGACCAGGCCGTAGGCAGCGAGGTCTGCGGCAAGCGCGGGCCCCTCGGCGTCCAGTGGACGCCAGCCCCCGGGGTCCTGGTCCCTAGGGAGCCTTCTGTGAGCAAGCGAATGCGTTAGGGCTCGTCCCAGGGCTTCTTCACGCCCTGAGCTGGACCGCCCTTCTTCAGCGCACCTTCTTTTCCTTCCCTCTCCTGCGCTGCCGCGTACCCGCCGGCGCTGGATTTCGCCTGCCTGTTACGGGAGTTCGCCATGTCTGTCTCCACCGCTGCCATCGACCCGTCGGTTTGTGCCCCGCTGCCCGTTCTGGGGCAGGATGTCACCGTTCCGCTCGTCACCGGCGGTGAAGTCACCTACGCCGCACTCGACTACGCCGCCAGCGCCCCGGCCCTCCAGCGGGTCTGGGACGACGTCGCCGCGTACGCCCCGTACTACGGCAGCGTCCACCGCGGGGCCGGATACCTCTCCCAGCTCTCCACCGACCTCTTCGAGAACAGCCGCCGCACCGTCGCGGAGTTCCTCGGCTGCCGCGCGGATGACCAGGTCGTCTTCACCCGCTCCACCACCGACTCGCTCAACCTGCTGGCCGCCGCGATCCCGGCGGACTGCCAGGTCTTCGTGTACGAGACCGAGCACCACGCCTCCCTGCTGCCCTGGCGCGACGCCCAGGTCACCTACCTCAACGCGCCCCGCACCCCCGGCCAGGCGGTGGAGAGCCTGGAGCGCGCGCTGGCCGAGCGCGACCCCTACGGCCCGGCGCTGGTCTGCGTCACCGGCGCCTCCAACGTGACCGGCGAGCTGTGGCCGGTGAAGGAGCTGGCCGCCGCCGCCCACGCGCACGGGGCCCGGATCGTCCTCGACGCCGCGCAGCTCGCCCCGCACCACCCGGTGGACATCGCCGAACTGGACGTCGACTGGGTCGCGTTCTCCGGCCACAAGCTCTACGCGCCCTTCGGCTCCGGGGTCCTCGCCGGCCGTGCCGACTGGCTCCAGGCGGCCGAGCCGTACCTCGCCGGCGGCGGCGCCTCCCGCAAGGTCGCCCGGCGCGCCGACGGCGGCGTGGACGTCGACTGGCACACCACGGCCGCCCGCCACGAGGCCGGTTCGCCCAACGTCATCGGCGTCTACTCCATCGCCTCCGCCTGCAAGGCCCTCACCGAGGCGGGCTTCGACAGCCTGGTCGCCCGGGAGCAGGAGCTGGTGAGCCGCGTACGCGAAGGGCTCGCCCAGGTCCCCGAGGTCCAGGTGCTCTCGCTCTTCGGCGACGACGCGCCCCGGGTCGGCGTCATCTCCTTCGTGGTGCGCGGCTGGAACAGCTCGCACTTCGCCGCCGCGCTCTCCGCCGAGTACGGCATCGGCGTCCGCGACGGCCTCTTCTGCGCCCACCCGCTCGTGCGCACCCTCCTCGGCAGCGACCCGCAGGACCCGGGCGAGTGCGGCGCCCCCGAGGCCGAGCCGGGCGAGCGGTCGCTCAACGCGATCCGGGTCAGCTTCGGCGCCGGTACGCCGGACGAGCACATCGAGCGGTTCCTGCGCGCGGTCGGCGAGCTGGTCCGCGAGGGCGCCCAGTGGAAGTACCGCACCGAGGACGGCCGTTGCGTCCCGGACCGGGGCACGGCCGCCCGTACGGTCTGAAACACGTCGGCCGGGAACAGGCGCGCCGCCTGTCCCCGGCCGACGTACGTCGGAAGCTACGCGTCCAGGCCGATGGCGAACGCCGCTTCCAGGTCGTGCTGGGAGTACGTACGGAACGCCACATGCGTGTCCGTGCCCTCGACGCCCGGGATCTTGCTGATCCGGCCGGGGATGACATCGGCGAGGTCGTCGTGGCGGGCGACCCGGACCATGGCGATCAGGTCGTAGGTGCCGGTGACGGAGAAGACCTCGCTGACACTGTCCAGCGCGGCGATGGCCTCGGCGATCTCCGGAATCCGGTCCACGCTGGTCTTGATGAGCACGATCGCGGTGATCACGGCTGTCTGTCTCCCTCGGTCGCCGTGGCTGGAACCTTCACCTTAGCCCCACCCCGATACCGCACCCAGGCGTAGAGGAACCCGGCCGCGAACCCCGCCACATGCGCCAGATACGCCACCCCCGGCCCCGCCCCCGCCGCCTGGGCGGCCGCCCACTGGAGCCCGAACCAGAAGACCAGCACGATCCAGGCCGGGAAGCGCAGCGGCAGGAAGAAGAGGAACGGGAACAGGCTGGTCACCCGGGCCTTCGGGAACAGGTACAGGAACGCGCCGAGCACCGCCGAGATCGCGCCCGAAGCGCCGACCAGCGTCTGCTCCGAGTCCGCGTGCACCGCCGCGTAGCAGACCAGCGCCAGGTAGCCGCACCCCACGTAGAAGAGCGCGAACTGCACCCGGCCCATCCGTTCCTCGGCCATCGCCCCGAACACGTACAGGAAGAGCAGGTTGCCCAGCAGGTGCAGCCAGCTTCCGTGCACGAACAGCGCGGTGAACGGAGTGAGCAGGGCGCGCGCCGAGCCCTCCCACAGTTCGGCCGGAATCACCCCCCACCGCTCGAAGTACCCGGCCTGCGCGGCGAGCAGCGCGTCCTGGCTGCCGTAGGAGGCGCCGCCGAACCCGGAGAGCGGGCTGATCAGGAAGATCGCGCAGCACAGGGCGATCAGCCCGTACGTCACCGGCGCCCCGCCCACCGTCGCGCCCGCAGCGCTCTCCCGGACCTTCCCGGCCCTGGCCCGCCAGTCGAACCGCCGTAGGTCGATCATGTGCAGAGCATGACGTACCGGGGGAGACCGGGACGGAGCGCCTCGCCGTGCCGATGCCTATACGCGAGGCCGTAGGGTTACGCCAGGACTTCCGCAGTTCGACGGCGCACCGCGAGATCCTTGACGTAGACAGGTGGAGTCGCGGCGGCACGCCCGGCGCGGACTCCTGGAGACGACGAAAGAGGACGCAGACGATGACGACGGTTCCCCTGCCGACGGACTCGACCCGCTGGCGCTGCACCCTGTGCGGCAATCTCACGCGCTTCGACGTGACGCGGTCCTCCAAGGTCGTGGAGTACGTGCACCTCGACCTGGCCGGTGAGTCCAGTGTCGAGGAGCGGGAGGTGGTCAGTGAGACCATCGAGTCGGTCCGCTGTCGTTGGTGCAACGCGGTGGACCAGATCGAACTGGTGGACAGGCCGGGTGCCGCCTCCTGAGGGAGCGCGCCTGCAGACATATCTATGGGGTGACGGACGGTGGATCAGCCGACCAGCGGCGCCGAACCGGCCGACGCGGCCGACGGCGGTGCAGAGGCGCTCGACCGCCCGCTGCCCGAAGGCGTACGGCGGCGGGTCATCGCCCTGGTCGCGGACGCCTTCGGCGGCCTGACCGTCGCCGAACTGCCCGCCCAGTTGCGGCAGTATGCCCGGTTCACCCCGACCCGGCGGGCCAAGTTCGCCGGGAACGCGATGGCCGCCGCCCTGGAGGGCGACCCGCTGTTCCGGCAGCGCATCGGTGAGCGGCTGAGCCTGGCCCAGCCGGAGCTGGCCGGTGCGCTGGAGGCGGGGTCGCCGCCCGCGGCCGCCGACCCCGTGGATGTGGCCGCCGCCGCCTATGTGCTGCGCCCGGTGGGCTGGGTCAAGCTGGTCGAGGCGGCCGGCGAGGAGGTCCAGCGCGCCGACGCGGAGCGGGTGGACGAGGAGACCCGGCGCGAACTGGTCCAGTTGCGCGAGGAGCTGGAGCGGGCGCGCGCCCACACCCGCAGCGAGACCGAGCGGCTCCGCGCCGAGTTGGACGCGGCCCGCAAGGAGTCCGAGTCGCTCCACCGCAAGCTCCGCTCCGCGCAGAGCGAGGTCAAGCGCGGCGAGGCCGCCCTGCGCCGCTCCACCGCCGAGGCGGAGACCCAGCGCGCCGAGGCGGCCGCCCAGCTCTCCGCCGCCGAGAGCGAGTCGCGCCGGCTCAAGCACCGGCTCGGCGAGGCCGAGGCGGCCGTGGAGGCGGGCCGCAGAGCCTCCCGTGAGGGGCGCTCGATGGAGGACATGCGGCTGCGGCTGCTCCTGGACACCGTGCTGGACGCGGCGTCGGGGCTCCGGCGCGAGCTGGCCCTACCTCCGGTGACGGCCCGCCCGGCCGACAGCGTGGACGCGGTGGAGCCGGGCCGGATGTCGCCCAAGGACATCGCCGCCAGAGCGCTTTCGGACACCGATCCGGCGCTGCTCGACCAACTGCTGGCGCTCCCGCAGGCGCACCTCATCGTGGACGGCTACAACGTCACCAAGACCGGCTATCCCCAGATGCCGCTGGAGAAGCAGCGGTTGCGGCTGCTGGGCGGTCTCTCGGTCCTCGCCGCGCAGACCGGCGCCGAGATGACCTGTGTCTTCGACGGCGCCGAGCTGGCCGCCCCGGTGCTGCTCGCGCCGCCGCGCGGGGTCCGGGTGCTGTTCAGCAAGGCGGGGGTCACCGCGGACGAGCTGATCCGTCAACTGGCCCGCGCGGAACCGCCGGGCAGGCCTGTCGTGGTCGTCTCCACCGACCGTGAGGTGGCGGACGGGGTGGCCAAGGCCGGTGCCCGGCCCGTCGCGTCCGTCTTGCTCCTGAAGCGCCTTTCGCGCGTCTAGGGCACAGTTGTACGACATGTGTGGCATGCCGGATTTTTGGGAACGTACCGTCAAGTCACCGCTACACGTGGTGGAGTGGGAGTAAAGAAGTGCCGGATGTGACAAGAAAAATCCTGTGAGGATTTGAACTGATCACAAGATGGTCACTAGGTTTAGCCCTCGAACCTTCGCACGGTTGATCACCCATCGGGGGTGGCGGCGAAGGAACCGCCGAATCCGTGAGTGCACGGAGCCGGGGATTCTTTCCCCCAGCCCGGTAGGCGGCTCTGAGGAAGAAGGAGCTCGCCTTCGTGGCGTCCCACCGTCGTCCCAAGCAGCCGAGCCGCACCCGCGTGACCGTGCTCACCGCGACCGCCGCCGCGGCCGTGGCCCTGACCTCCCAGGCCGCCCACGCCGACCCCAAGCCGACCAAGAACGAGGTCAAGGCGGAGGTCGACAAGCTCTACCACGAGGCCGAGGCCGCCACCGAGAAGTACAACGGGGCCAAGGAGCAGCAGGACAAGCTCAAGAAGCAGGTCGACGCGCTCCAGGACAAGGTCGCCCGCGGTCAGGACGAGCTCAACACCCTGCGCGGCGAGCTGGGTTCGATCGCCACCGCGCAGTACCGCTCCGGCGGCATCGACCCCTCGGTCGCCCTCTTCCTCGCCTCGGACCCGGACAGCTTCCTCGACCAGGCCTCCGCGCTCGACCAGTTGACGGTCAAGCAGACGGAGTCGCTGCAGGAGATCCAGGCCAAGCAGCGCACCCTCGCCCAGCAGCGCAAGGAAGCCCAGGACAAGCTCGGCGACCTCGCCGACGTCCGCAAGGCGCTCGGCGAGAACAAGAAGAAGTACCAGGGCAAGCTGGCCGACGCGCAGCGCCTCCTCAACAGCCTGACCGCCGCCGAGCGCGCGAAGATCCAGGAGGAGGAGGCGGCGAAGGACCGCGCCAGCCGCGCCACCAGCGAGCGGGTCGAACTCGGCAACGAGGCCCCCGCGTCGGGCCGTGGAGCCGCCGCCCTCAGCGCCGCCGCCACCCAGCTCGGCAAGCCCTATGTCTCCGGCGGCTCGGGCCCCAACTCCTACGACTGCTCCGGGCTGACCCAGTGGGCCTTCGCCCAGGCCGGTGTCGGCATCTCCCGGACCACGTACACCCAGCAGAACGACGGCACGAAGATCGGCCGCAGCCAGCTCCGCCCCGGCGACCTGGTCTTCTTCAACGGCCTGTCGCACGTCGGCTTCTACGCCGGCAACAACCAGATCCTGCACGCCCCGAAGCCGGGCACCGTCGTCCGCTACGAGTCGATGGACTACATGGGCACCTTCCAGTTCGGCGTCCGCATCTGACGCCACACCGCCCCGGAGCGACGCCCGAACGAGGGAATCGCCCCGGCCCGCAACTACGCCCTGCCCCGCCCGGAGACCGAGGTCACCGGCGGGGCAGCGCCGTTTCGACGCCCCTTCCGCCACCGGCGAGGTCTTTGGACGCCCGGTAGTCGTCCGATTACTGTCTGGCTGCTGCGCGGCTCCCGGTACGGACCCGCGCGTTCCTGCGTCAACTGCGTCAGCGGAAGGAAGTGCGGCTTCCTGTGGTGTCCCATCGCCGTCCCACCCAGTCCGGCCTCCATCGGGGCGTCCGCGTCACGGTCGTCTCGGCGGCCGCCGCCACCGCGGCCGCGACCCTGACCGGGGCGCCCGCGAGCGCCGACCCGAAGGACACCCGCGCGAGCGCCAAGGCGGCCGTCGACCGGCTTTACGGCGAGGCCGAGAAGGCCACCGAGCTCTACAACGAGGCCGGGGAGCGGGTGGAGCGGCTGCGCGGCGAGGCGGACCGGGCGCAGGACGCGGCGGCCCGTGGCCAGGAGTCCATCAACCGGATGCGCAACGCGCTGGGCGCGATGGCGGGCGCCCAGTACCGCACCGGCTCCATCGACCCCGCGCTCGCCCTGCTGCTCTCCTCCGACCCGGACACCTACCTGGAGCGGGCCGCCGCCCTCGACCGGGCCGGCGTACGCCAGGCGCTGACCCTGGACAAGCTCCGCCACGCCCAGCGCGGCGTCGCCCAGAGACGCGCCGAGGCCTCCCGCGCCCTCACCGAGCTGGAGGTCGACCGGGCCGCCGTCACCCGCCACAAACGGGCCGTCGAGGCCAAGCTGCGCCAGGCCCGGCAGCTCCTGAACTCGCTGCCCGCCCAGGACCGCGCCTCCTTCGACCGGGTCTCCCGCTCCGGCCGCGACGCCGCCCCCGACCTCTCCGGCGTCGCCCCCGGCTCGGCTCGCGGGATGTCCGCCGTCGCCGCCGTACGCCAGGCGCTCGGCAAGCCGTACGTGTGGGGCGCCAACGGGCCCTCCGGCTTCGACTGTTCCGGCCTCATGCAGTGGGCCTACGCCCAGGCCGGGGTGAGCCTGCCCCGCACCTCGCAGGCGCAGCGGTACGCGGGCCGCATGGTGCCGCTCTCCCAGGCCCAGCCCGGCGACCTGGTCGCCTACCGCGCCGACGCCAGCCACATCGGGATGTACGTGGGCAACGGCCAGGTCATCCACGCCCCCTACCCGGGCGCCGCGATCCGCTACGACCCCGTCGGGATGATGCCCGTCTCCTCGGTGACCCGGATCTGACGCTTCCCGGCCACCGGGCCGGGCCGCCGCCCGCCACGGACCGTACGATCGGCAGGGTGGCCGGTCGAGGACGTGACGCGCGAGGGAGACGCCCTCGGCTCCCTCGGCGTGCGGCGGGCCTCGTGCTCGCCGCCCTGCTGACCGCCTCCGCCTGTGTGGCCCCGGCGGGCCGGCCGGACACCGCCACCACCCTCACCGTCCGCGAGATCGACGCCACCCTGGAGCGCCGCGCCGCCGCCGTCCTCGCCCGGGACCCGGCGGGCTACCTGGACGCGCTCGCCCCCGACGCCGCGAAGCTGCGGGCCGCCCAGCGCACGGAACTGGCCAACCTCGCCGACGTACCCCTGAAGTCCTGGTCGTACGAGGTGAAGGGCATCACCGAGGAGGACGGCGACTGGGCCACCGCCGAGGTGGAGCTGCGCTACCGGATCGACGGGTACGACACCGCGCCCGTCGCCGCCCGCCGCACCCTGGAGCTGATGCGGGACGGCGAGAAGTGGTACGTCAGCGCCGACCGGCCCGCCAAGGGCGCCTCCGACCAGCTCTGGCACCAGGGGGAGGTGGAGGTCGTCCGGGGCGCCCACAGCCTCGTCCTGGGCGTCGGACGGCCGCAGGAGGAGCTGCGCCAGATCGCGGACACCGTGGACCTCGCCGTACCGGCCGTGTCCGGTGCCTGGCCGCAGCCGTGGGCGCGCCGGGTGGTCGTCCTCGTCCCGGACTCCGTGGAGTCCATGGCGGGGCTGCTCGGCTCCCGGGAGACCAGCTACCGGGGGATCGCCGCCGTCACCACCGGCGAGGCCGGCACCACCGGCAAGCTCCCCGCCCTCGCGGACCGGGTGATCGTCAACCCGCAGGCGTACGCCTCACTCGGCAGCTTCGGCCAGCGCGTCGTCCTGACCCATGAGACGACCCATGTCGCCACCCGGACCAGCACCTCCACGGCCACCCCCGTCTGGCTCTCCGAGGGCTTCGCCGACTGGGCCGCCTACCGGGGCGAGGACCGCACCCCCGACCTCATCGCCCCGGAGCTGACGGGCGCGGTCCGGGCCGGTGACGTACCCGCCGGACTCCCCGTCGACCAGGACTTCGGCTTCGACGGCGACCCCGGCGGGCTCGCCCGGGCCTACGAGAGCGCCTGGATGGCCTGTGAGCTCATCGCGGAGCGGTGGGGCGACGAGAAGCTCACCGCCTTCTACGCGGCGGTGGGCGCCCATCCCGGGCGGGACGGGGCGGTGGAGCAGGCGCTGGGGTCGGTCCTCAACACGACGCCCGAGGAGTTCACCGCCGCCTGGCGCGACTACCTGAGCGCCCGGCTCGGCTGATCCCCGCGGACCGGGGCCGCTTTTTCGGACCGGCCCCCCGGCACCGTCTCCCGCCACAGCCGCCGCGCGGCGATCAGGGAGGCGGCCACCAGCAGCCCGTTCCGTACGAAGAGGAGCGCCACGCCCCACGCGTCGCTCGCCACCACCTCGGTGAAGTACAGCGGGAACTCCAGCACCGTCACCCCGGCCGCGACCAGCACCAGCACGGCGGGCCGCACCATCCCGCCGTTCCGGAAGGCGAGGCAGACCGCCGCGAGACCGACCAGCCACACCACGTACTGCGGACTGATCACCCGGCTCGTCGTGGTGAACAGCAGCACCGCCGTGAACGCGGCCTGCGCCGGGGTGTGGGCGGCGAAGTGACGGGCCCGCAGCCGCCACACCAGCAGCCAGCCCAGCGCGAGCACGGCCAGCCCCAGCACCAGCGTCGAGGCCAGCCCCACGTGCGGGCCGAGGAACTCCATGGAGCCGTAGTGCAGCGCCACCCGCCCCTCCCAGCCGGCGTGCCGGGCGAGGTGGAAGTACAGCGCCCACAGCGACTCGATCTCCAGGCCCCGGTCCCGCTGGAAGGCGAGGAACGCGTACGCCCCCGGCATCCACAGCGCGAACCCCACGCCGAGACCGGCCGCCGTCATCGCCGCCGCCGACCAGGCCGCCCGGGTCGGCCGCCCCCGCCGGACCCCGACCAGCACCAGCGCCGGCCACACCTTCAGCAGCGCCCCGAACGCGGCCAGCGCCCCCAGCACCTTCGGGTGGCGCACCCCCGCCAGCAGCGCCGCCACCGCGACCGCCGTCACCATCAGGTCGTAGCGGGCGTACACGGTCGGCCCCAGCAGCGGCACCCCCGCGACCCACACCCACGCGCCCGCCGCCGTTATCCCCGGCCGCCGGCCCGCGTACAGCAGCAGCCCGAACACCAGCGCGTCGCAGAGCAGCACAAGGGCGTAGAAGGCGCTCGCGTACTCCCAGAAGGGCAGCAGGGCGGGGGAGAGGATCGCGAGGGCGGCACCGGGCGGGTACTGCCAGGTGACGTCGTCCAGCGGGTACGTGCCCGTCAGCAGGGTCTCGTACCAGCCCCGGTAGATCACCGACACGTCCACCGTGACATCGAGGCCGCCCGGGGTGAACACCCCGGTCACCCAGAGCAGCAGCGCCGCCCGGGTCAGCGCCCAGGCCGCGCACGGCAGGAGCCCCGCGCCCCTGAATCTGTGCCCCGTCATCCGCATGTCCGCCGCGTCATCATCGCCGCCGCCCTGGATCGTCTCCGGCTCCCGTCCGGCGGCCCATGATGCCGGGGGGTGAGGGCGTGGGCCGTGAAGCGCGGCCGTTCGGTACTGTCAGCCGCGATGGACAAGACCTTGATCGTGACCAACGACTTCCCGCCCCGCCCCGGTGGCATCCAGGCGTTCCTGCACAACATGGCGCTGCGCCTGGACCCCGACCGGGTCGTCGTCTACGCCTCCACCTGGAAACGCGGCGAGGAGGGTACGGCGGCCACCGCCGCCTTCGACGCCGAGCAGCCGTTCACCGTGGTGCGCGACCGGACGACGATGCTGCTGCCGACCCCGCGCGTCACCCGGCGGGCCACCGACCTGCTGCGCGAACACGGCTGCACCTCCGTCTGGTTCGGCGCCGCCGCCCCGCTCGGCCTGATGGGACCGGCGCTGCGCCGCGCGGGCGCCCGGCGGCTGGTGGCCACCACCCACGGCCACGAGGCCGGCTGGGCTCAGCTTCCCGCCTCCCGGCAACTGCTGCGCCGCATCGGGGAAGGCACGGACACGATCACCTATCTGGGGGAGTACACCCGCTCCCGGATCGCCGCCGCCCTCACCCCGGACGCGGCCGCCCGCATGGTGCAACTGCCCCCGGGCGTGGACGAGAAGACCTTCCACCCGGCCTCCGGCGGCGACCAGGTCCGGGCCCGCCTCGGCCTCTCCGACCGGCCCGTCGTCGTCTGCGTCTCGCGCCTGGTGCCGCGCAAGGGCCAGGACACGCTGATCCTCGCCATGCCGGCGATCCTGGCGCAGATCCCGGACGCGGTGCTGCTGATCGTCGGCGGCGGCCCGTACGCCAAGGACCTCCAGCGGCTCGCGGTGGAGACCGGGGTGGCGGACTCGGTGCGGTTCACCGGGCCCGTGCCGTGGGCGGAGCTGCCCGCGCACTACGGGGCCGGGGACGTCTTCGCCATGCCGTGCCGGACCCGGCGGCGGGGGCTGGACGTGGAGGGGCTCGGGATCGTCTACCTGGAGGCCTCCGCGACCGGGCTGCCGGTGGTGGCCGGGGACTCGGGCGGCGCGCCGGACGCGGTGCTCGACGGCGAGACCGGGTGGGTGGTGCGCGGCGGCAGCCCCGAGGAGTCGGCGGACCGGATCGTGACGCTGCTCGGCGACCCGGAGCTGCGGCGGCGGATGGGGGAGCGGGGCCGGGCCTGGGTCGAGGAGAAGTGGCGCTGGGACCTGCTGGCGGAGAAGCTCAAGACCCTGCTGTGAGTGGTTGGGACCTTGTGGTGAGTACGCAGGAGGGGCCCGCGCCTGACGATTCGGCTGCGGGCCCCTCCTGCGTACGCGTGACACCGCTCAGGCGCGGTAGATCGACTCCACCTCGTCCGCGAAGTCCTTCGCCACCACGTTCCGCTTCAGCTTCAGCGACGGCGTGATGTGGCCCGCCTCCTCGGTGAACTGGGCGGGCAGGATCCGGAACTTGCGTACGGACTCGGCCTTGGAGACCGCCGCGTTCCCGTCGTCCACCGCCCGCTGCACCTCGGCCAGCAGCTCCGGGTCCTCGCGCAGCGACAGGGCCGTCGAACCGGCCGGCTTGCCGTGCTCCTCGGCCCAGCGGCCCAGGAAGTCCTCGTCCAGGGTGACCAGCGCGCCGACGAACGGGCGGCCGTCGCCGACGACCATGCACTCGGCGACCAGGGCGTGGGCGCGGATGCGGTCCTCGATCACCGCCGGGGCGACGTTCTTGCCGCCCGCCGTGACGATGATCTCCTTCTTGCGGCCGGTGATCGCGAGGTAGCCGTCCTCGTCGAGCGTGCCGATGTCCCCGGTGTGGAACCAGCCGTCGGCCAGCGCCTCGGCGGTGGCCGACTCGTTCTTCCAGTACCCGGTGAACAGGTGCTCGCCGTGGAGCAGCACCTCGCCGTCGTCCGCGATCCGGACCACCGAGCCGGGCAGCGGCTGGCCGACCGTGCCGATCTTCTGCCGGTCCCACGGGTTGAACGCGGTCGCCGCGCAGCTCTCGGTGAGGCCGTAGCCCTCCAGGACCGTGAAGCCGATGCCCCGGTAGAAGTGGCCGAGCCGCTCACCGAGCGGGGCGCCGCCGGAGATGGCGAACTCGCCCTTGCCGCCGAGGACGT
The DNA here is from genome assembly GCF_042718795.1 of Streptomyces cyaneofuscatus. Taxonomy (GTDB): domain Bacteria; phylum Actinomycetota; class Actinomycetes; order Streptomycetales; family Streptomycetaceae; genus Streptomyces; species Streptomyces cyaneofuscatus_A. The sequence continues at coordinate 84,287 of NZ_JBHXOX010000016.1, read as the reverse complement.
TGCGCAGCTTGCCGAAGACCAGCTTGTCGAAGAGCTTGTGCTTGAGCTTCAGCCCGAGCGAGGGGCCCTGCGGGGTGGAGAGCGCCCGGCTGTAGGCGATCGCCGTGTCGGCGGCCCGGTCGAAGATCTTTCCCTTGCCGTCCGCCTGCGCCTTGGCGCGCGCCGCGTTGTAGACCTTCTCGAAGACGCGCGGCACACCGAGGATCAGCGTCGGCCGGAACGAGGCCAGCTCATCGGTGAGGTTCTTGATGTCGGGGACGCAGCCGAGCCGGATCGGGGCCATCACCGAGGCCACCTCGACCATCCGGCCGAAGACGTGCGCGGCGGGCAGGAACAGCAGCACCGAGCACTCGCCGGTACGGAACAGCGGCTTCAGCCGTTCCACCACGTTGCCGCACTCCGCGAAGAAGCTGCGGTGGGTGAGCACACAGCCCTTGGGGCGGCCGGTGGTGCCGGAGGTGTAGACGATGGTCGCCGGGTCGTCCGCCTTGGCGCTGACCATCCGCAGGTCCATGGTCTCGTCCGAGACCTCGGCACCCGCCTCGCCCAGGGCCTTCACCGCGCCCGCCTCGATCTGCCAGACGTGCGCGAGATCCGGCAGCCCCTCCCGTACGGAGGCCACCGCCGCCGCGTGCGCGTCGCTCTCCACGAACACCGCCACCGCGCCGGAGTCGCTGAGGATCCACTGCACCTGCTCGGCGGAGCTGGTCTCGTACACCGGCACGGTCACCGCGCCCGCGCTCCAGATCGCGAAGTCCAGCAGCACCCACTCGTACCGGGTGCGGGACATCAGGGCGACCCGGTCGCCGGGCTGCACGCCCGAGGCGATCAGGCCTTTGGCGGCGGCTCTCACCTCGGCCAGGAACTCGGTGGCGGTGACATCGGCCCACGCACCGGCCACCTTGCGGCTCATCACCGCGACGTCGGGATGCTGAGCGGCGTTGCGGCGGATGAGATCCGTCAGATTGCCGTCCGTCGGGACCTCGTACAGGGCCGGAAGGCTGAACTCGCGCAAGACTGCTGCTCCTCATCGGGCTCCGGTGCCACGGCTCTGTGTGACGCACCGGCTGCGGTCCAAGAATGGCAGGTGCTCAGTGGGGTGAGCACGACTGGACTGCCCGGACGTTACCCACCGGTACTAGGTTCCCGATAGGGGGTTCCGGCCAGATGTCTTATGCATCACACATATAAATGGCCCTTTCGCGCACAGTAGTCCACCGGCGCGAGGACTCGAAAGTAACCGCAGGTCCGGCCGGTCTACCCGCGCCTGGACGGGCGCTTTAGGGTGATTGGCATGCGAGGCAGCGAAGCGGACGGGCCGGAGCCGGGCGCACGGCGCTCCACCCGGATCCACGTGGTCAGCGATGTGCACGGCAACACCGAGGCCCTGGCCCGCGCCGGGGACGGCGCCGACGCCCTCATCTGCCTCGGTGACCTGGTGCTCTTCCTCGACTACGCCGACCACTCGCGCGGCATCTTCCCCGACCTGTTCGGCCAGGAGAACGCGAGCCGCATCGTCGCGCTGCGTACCGCCCGCCGCTACGAGGAGGCCCGCGCCTTCGGCCGTGAGCTGTGGGCGGGCCGCGACCGCAACACCGAGATCATCGGCGCCGTACGCAGGCAGTACGCCGAACTCTTCGCCGCCTTCCCCACCCCGACGTACGCCACCTACGGCAACGTCGACGTCCCCCGCCTGTGGCCCGAGTACGCCCTCCCCGGCACCACCGTGCTGGACGGCGAGCGGGTGGAGATCGGCGGCCGGGTCTTCGGGTTCGTCGGCGGCGGCCTGAAGACCCCGATGAACACCCCGTACGAGATCAGCGACGAGGAGTACGCCGCCAAGGTCGAGGCGCTCGGCCCGGTCGACGTGCTCTGCTCGCACATCCCGCCCGAGGTCCCGGAGCTGACGTACGACACCGTCGCCCGCCGCTTCGAACGCGGCTCCACCGCCCTGCTGGAAGCCATCCTGACCACCCGCCCCCGATACGCGCTTTTCGGCCATGTTCACCAGCCGTTGGTCCGCCGGATGCGGATCGGTACCACCGAGTGCGTCAACGTCGGCCACTTCGCCTCCACCGGGACGCCCTGGGCGCTGACCTGGTGACCGGAAGGGCCCGGGCCGTGGACCGGAGCGCGGCGGGCACGCGATAGCCTGCACAGCGGCAGGCTCCTGCCGAAAGCGACCGGTAACACCGCACTGGAGGGCCACGGCGATGGCTGAACACACCAGCTCGAGCATCACGATCGAGGCGGCACCGGCCGACGTCATGAGCGTGATCGCCGACTTCGCCCGCTACCCCGAGTGGACCGGCGAGGTGAAGGAGGCCGAGGTCCTGGCGACAGACGACCAGGGCCGCGCCGAGCAGGTCCGCCTCGTCCTGGACGCCGGAGCCATCAAGGACGACCACGTCCTCAAGTACACCTGGCTGGGCGACAAGGAAGTGAGCTGGACCCTGGTCAAGTCCCAGATGCTGCGCTCCCTGGACGGCACGTACGCCCTCGCGTCGATGGCCGGCGGCGTGCGCACCGAGGTCACCTACAAGCTCGCCGTCGACGTCAAGATCCCGCTCCTGGGCATGATCAAGCGCAAGGCCGAGAAGGTCATCATCGACCGCGCGCTCGCCGGTCTGAAGAAGCGCGTCGAATCCTTCCCGCAGGGCTGAGAGCGATGCGTACGGTCCTGGTCAGCGGCCCCGGCGGCGCGGGCCGTACCACGCTCGCCGTGGCGACCGCCCTGGCCGCCGCCGCGAGCGGCCGCCGCACCCTCCTGGTCTCCGCCGAGCCCATACCGGGCTTCCCCGCCGGCCCGGAACCCACCGCCGTCACCGACCGCCTCGACCACGCCCGGATCGACTCCGGCGCCCACTTCCGCGCCGAACTCACCGAACTCCAGGAGCGCGCGTCGAGCGTCCTGGACCTGGTCGGGGCCGGGCGCCTGGACGGCGAGGAGCTCACCGAACTCCCCGGCTCCCCGCAGCTCGCCCTCCTCCACACCCTGCACCGGGCCGCCGCCGGTGACTGGTCCACCGCCGGATACGACACCCTCGTCGTCGACCTCCCGCCGCTCGACCAGGCCCTCGCCCTGCTGGCCCTCCCCGAGCAGCTCCGCCGCTACCTGCGCCGGCTGCTGCCCGCCGAACGCCAGGCCGCCCGCGCCCTGCGCCCGGTCCTCGCCCAGCTCGCCGGGGTCCCGATGCCCGCGCAGTGGCTGTACGAGGCCGCCGCCCGCAAGGACGAGGAGCTGGCCGCCGTACAAGCCCTGGTCGAAGACGGCTCCACCACGCTCCGCCTGGTCGCCGAGCCCGGGCCCGCCGCCGAGGACGCCCTGCGCACCGCCCGCACCGGCCTCGCCCTGTACGGGCTCCGTGCCGACCTGCTGGTGGCCAACCGGGTGCTGCCGCGCCACTCCTCCGACCCGTGGTTCGCCGATCTCGCCGCCCAGCAGGAGAAGTGCCTGGGCCACTGGCACGAGGAGTGGGCCCCGCACGTCCCGGTCCACGAGGCCGCGCACCTGGGCCGCGACCCCCGGACCGCCGACGACCTGGCCGCGCTCGCCGTCCCCGCGCCGGACGAGCGCGAGCCGGGCCGGGCGGAGGACCCGTGGTGGATCGAGGCGGAGCCGGGGGAGGAGGAGCCCGGGGAGCAGGGGGCTGGGGAAGGGGGGCCTGGGGAGGAGGGGCCTGGGGAGGAGGGCCGCCCGGCCGTGCTGGCCTGGTGCCTGCCGCTGCCCGGCGCGGTGAAGCAGGACCTGCGCCTGGTCCGCCGCGGCGAGGAACTGCTCCTGACCGTGGGCCCGTTCCACCGGATCATCAAGGTCGCCTCGGCCCTGCGCCGCTGCACCGTCTCGGGCGCGGCCCTGACCGACGGCGTCCTGCGGGTCCGCTTCACACCGGACCCGGCGCTCTGGCCGCGCACCCCGTGATCCTTCTGCCACGCACCCCGTGATCCTTTGGCCGCGTACGTCCCGGTTCCTGAACGGGCCGCGGCCATTCGGGTAACGTCGGAGGTACGAACCACCAGCCCCGCCGGCCGCCCGTCGGCGGCCGGCACCCGCGTCGCAGGAGTCCGCCATGAGTGAAGCCACCGATCGTCCCGTCGACGGCGACGCGTGGGCCGACGCCTGCGCCGAGGACCTCGCGGGGGAGAAGGCCCGCCGCCGCGCGCAGTACGGGCCGCAGCCCGGCTCGGCCGCCGAGGAGCTGCGCAAGCTGGTCGACGCCGTCGCCGACAAGGTCTCCTCGCTCCAGTCGCCGCTGCTCGGCGCCGCCGCCCAGGGCGCGGTCCAGCAGGCCATCCGGCAGGCGAAGTCCGCCGTGGAGCCAGTCATCGAGCGCAACCCGCAGGTCTTCGACCACCTCGCCGCCGCGGGCAACGAGCTGCTCGCCGCCTACCGCTCGGCGGTGGAGGGCCAGGAGAGCCGCTGGACCCGCACGGCGGCCGATCCCACCAAGCCCGCCTCCACGGAGAAGGCCGCCGACGACCCGTCCGACCCCCGCGACGAAGGCCGCGGCGAAGGCCCCGCCGGCACCGAACGCATCGACCTGGACTGAATCGGCCCGGACCGAGCGGACGCACCACCCGGCGGCCCGCTCCACATCGGCCGGGACCGACCGGTCCCGGCCAGGCCGGGCGCTGCCTCGGGTACGGTTGGCCCTAGCGGGGCTCGACCGAAACTGAGGGATTCATGGGACTCACCATCGGCGTCGATATCGGCGGCACGAAGATCGCGGCTGGAGTGGTCGACGAAGAGGGCCGGATCCTCTCGACGTTCAAGGTGGCGACGCCCCCGACGGCCGAAGGCATCGTCGACGCGATCTGCGCGGCGGTGGCCGGCGCGAGCGAGGGCCACGAGGTGGAGGCCGTCGGCATCGGTGCCGCCGGTTACGTCGACGACAAGCGCGCCACCGTGCTCTTCGCGCCCAACATCAACTGGCGCCACGAACCGCTCAAGGACAAGGTCGAGCAGCGCGTCGGCCTGCCCGTCGTCGTCGAGAACGACGCCAACGCCGCCGCCTGGGGCGAGTACCGCTTCGGCGCCGGCCAGGGCCACGACGACGTCATCTGCATCACGCTCGGCACCGGCCTCGGCGGCGGCATCATCATCGGCAACAAGCTCCGCCGCGGACGCTTCGGCGTGGCCGCCGAGTTCGGCCACATCCGGGTCGTCCCGGACGGCCTGCTCTGCGGCTGCGGCAGCCAGGGCTGCTGGGAGCAGTACGCCTCAGGACGCGCCCTCGTGCGGTACGCGAAGCAGCGCGCCAACGCCACCCCCGAGAACGCCGCCATACTGCTGGGCCTCGGCGACGGCTCGGTGGACGGCATCGAGGGCAAGCACATCAGCGAGGCCGCCCGCCAGGGCGACCCGGTCGCCGTCGACTCCTTCCGCGAGCTGGCCCGTTGGGCCGGCGCCGGACTGGCCGACCTCGCCTCGCTGTTCGACCCGTCCGCGTTCATCGTCGGCGGCGGCGTCTCGGACGAGGGCGAGCTCGTCCTCGGCCCGATCCGCAAGTCGTTCCGGCGCTGGCTGATCGGCGGCGAGTGGCGCCCGCACGCCCAGGTGCTCGCCGCCCAACTCGGCGGCAAGGCAGGCCTCGTGGGCGCGGCCGACCTGGCCCGCCAGGGCTGAGCCCACTCCCGTACGACGCACACGGCGCCCGTCGCCGCCCTCCGGGGCAGCGGCGGGCGTCCGTCGTATCGTGGCCCGCATGGTCCTGACGCCCCTGCCCGACTCCCGTACCGAGCCGGACGGTTCAGCCGTGATCCGGGTGCTGAGCTACAACGTCCGGTCGATGCACGACGACACCGCGGCGCTGGCCCGGGTCATCCGCGCCTGCGCCCCCGACCTCGTCCTCGTCCAGGAGGCGCCGCGCTTCTTCCGCTGGCGCAAGGCGGCCGCGCGGCTGGCGAAGAGCAGCGGCCTGGTGGTCCTCAGCGGCGGCGCCACGGCAGCCGGACCGCTGCTGCTGTGCTCGCTGCGGGCGGCCGTCGAGCGCACCGAGGACGTCCTGCTGCCCCTCACCCCGGGCCTGCACCGCAGGGGCTTCGCCACCGCCGTCGTCAGGATCGGCGGGGCCCGGCTCGGGGTGCTGAGCTGCCACCTGAGCCTTCAGCGCGAGGAGCGCCTCGCCCAGGCGGGCCTGCTGCTGGAGCGGCTCGCGGCCATGGGCGTGGACCATGCCGTGGCGGGCGGTGACCTCAACGACGTACCGACCGGGAAGGCGTTCCAGCACCTGGCCGGGCCCCTTCAGGACTGCCGGGCCGTCGCCCCCTGGGGCGGCGAGCTCACGTTCCCGCCCGACGAGCCCCGTAAGCGCATCGACGCGGTCTTCGCGACCCCGGGCATCGAGGTGCTCGGCTGCGGGGTCCCGGACGGGCTTCCCGGGGTGAGCGAGGACGACCTGAGGGCGGCCACGGACCATTTGCCGGTCCTGGCCGCCCTCAGAGTCCCCGCCGGGTGACGGTCATAGGACGAGTCCCCGCCGGCTGATCCGTCACACGACCGCGCCGCGCCCCGGGTCCCCGTAGGTGTCGTCATCGTCGTCATGCGGCATCCGGGCCACCAGCGTGGCGAAGCCGCCGAGGAAGCCGCCGATACAGATCGTGGTGAGCCACCACGTCATGGGCCACTGCAGCAGCACCGCCAGCAGCATCAGGACCGGCCCGCCGATCACCGCGAGCCAGGCGAACTTCGCCGTGGTGTCGGCCTCCGGCAGCGGCGGCGGCTCCGGGGGCACGAAGTGGCCCTCCTCACCGTCGTCCGGCACGTCGATGCCGTCGTCCTTGGACTCGGGCAGCTCGTAGTCGCGGGGACCGGCGACACCGGGCGCGAAGACGACGGAGCTGCCGAGCGGCTTCTTCTCCGGCGGCTTCGGCGGTGTCTTGCCCGACCCCTTGTCCGCCGGGTCACCGGCCCGGCCGTTGTCCGGCCCCACCACGTTGCGCTGGTCGTCCTCCAGCAGGGCGAGATCCTCGATCGACTTGAAGGGCTTGGCGCCCGGCGGGTCCGGCGGCTCCTCCCCGTACCCCGCGACGATCGCGGCCCAGGCCGCGTCCTCGTCGATCACCCGCTCCTCGTCCGCCCGCTTCTCCGGCTCGGCCCCTTCCGGGACAGCCGGTTTCGTCGTCCCCTCCGGGACGGCGGCGCTCTCCGTGGGGCGCGGTTCGCGCTCCTCGTCGCTGCCTGTGCGTTCCGCGTCGTGCTCAGCCACCGGACGTGCTCCCCTTCATCCCGACGCTCGGTGCGAGACGGCCGATGAACCGGTAGCTCTCATCGAAGATCCGCTCCGCATCATGGTCCAACGTCGCCACGTGGTAGCTCTGTTCCAACAGGATCTCCTCGACGTCCGTGGAGGAGATCCGGCTCAGGATCCGCGCGCTGTCCGCGGGCGGTACGACATGGTCCTGCGGGCTGTGCAGCAGCACCACCGGCTGGGTCACCTGCGGTAGCTCGCCGTCGACCAGCCGGAAGAACTTCCGCACCGAGTGGGCGGCGTGCAGCGGCACCTTGGTGTAGCCCACCTCGTGCGAACCCGGCAGGGCGATGTCGTCGGCCAGCCCCTTCGTCGTACGGACCAGGTGGCGGGCGAGGGGCAGCGCGTACGCCGAGAGGCCGTGCACCTTGTTGGCCGGGTTGACCAGCACCAGACCGCTGATCGCGTCCCCGTGCCTGGCCGCCAGCCGCAGGGAGAGCGCGCCGCCCATGGAGAGGCCGAAGACGAAGACCCGCTCGCACTTCTCGCGCAGCACCCGCAGCTCGCGGTCCACCTCCGCGTACCAGTCCTGCCAACCGGTGACCGCCATGTCCTCCCAGCGGGTGCCGTGGCCGGGCAGCAGCGGCAGGGAGACGGTGAGCCCGCGCTCGGCGAGGTAATCGGCCCAGGGGCGCAGGGACTGCGGCGAGCCGGTGAAGCCATGACAGAGGAGGACGCCGACCTCTCCGCCCTCGTGGCGGAACGGCTCGGCTCCAGGGAGGACCGGCACCGGGGTCTCCTGTTCGTGAGGTGAGGCGGGGACGGGGGCGCGCACCGGGGGCGTGCTTGACGGATGACTTCACCGTACGCGACCGGACCGACACCGACCAGGGCCGTCACGGACCCCCGCGCACGCCCCGGGGCACGGACCCCGCGTACGCCCCGGGATAAGGTCTGAGCCACAGCACACAGGAGGCAGAGCAGTTGATCTACGGCGCAATGAAGTTCTCCATCGGCGGGTCCCTGAAGGTCGCCTTCCGGCCGTGGGTGGAGGGCCTGGAGAACATCCCCGAGCGGGGGCCGGCGATCCTCGCGAGCAACCATCTCTCCTTCTCGGACTCGTTCTTCCTCCCCGCTGTCCTGGACCGCAAGGTCACGTTCATCGCCAAGGCCGAGTACTTCACGGCCCCCGGGGTGAAGGGCAAGCTCACCGCCGCCTTCTTCAAGGGCGTCGGCCAGCTCCCCGTCGACCGCTCCGGAGCCCGCGGCGCCGGTGAGGCCGCGATCAAGGCGGGCATCCAGGTCGTCGAGAGCGGCGGCCTCTTCGGCATCTACCCCGAGGGCACCCGCTCGCCCGACGGCCGCCTCTACCGCGGCAAGCCCGGCGGCCTGGCCCGGGTGGCGCTGGCCACCGGCGCCCCCGTCATCCCGGTCGCGATGATCGACACCGAGAAGATCCAGCCGCCCGGCCAGGTGATGCCCAAGCTGATGCGCCCAGGCATCAAGATCGGCAAGCCGCTGGACTTCAGCCGCTACCAGGGGATGGACGGCGACCGCTTCATCCTGCGCTCGGTGACGGACGAGGTCATGTACGAGATCATGAAGCTCTCCGGCCAGGAGTACGTGGACATCTACGCCACCGCCGCCAAGCGCCAGATCGCCGACGAGGCGAAGGCGAAGGCGGAGGAGGCCAAGCGGGAGCGGAAGCAGGCACAGGCGGCCGGCGACGAGGACGGAACGGAACGGTCCGGCGCGTAACGGCGTCGTAGACCGTCGGGGGGTGGGGCCAGATGGCCAAGGGTGAGCGGGTCGTACGGATGTCGGTCGAGCAGCCGCTGTGGCGCGCGCTGACGGGGTATCGCGTCCTGACGATGGTCTACGCGGTGCTGCTCGCGATCTTCGGGAAGGACAACTTCGGCCAGCAGAGGTTCGAGCGGCCCTGGGTGGCCTTCGCCTACCTCGCGTTCCTCGCCGTGTGGACGCTCGCCACCCTGCCCAAGGTCCGCTCGGCCGCGAGCTGCACCAAACGCTTCCTCGGCGCGGACCTCGTCGTCGCCCTGACCGGGATCATGCTCACCCCGGTCGCCGACGTGCACTCCCACACCTTCGACGGCCCGACGCTGCCCTCGATCTGGACGGCCGGAGCGGTCCTCGCCTTCGCCATCAAGGGCGGCTGGCGGTGGGCGGCCTTCGCCTCCACCTTCGTCGCCGCCGCCAACATCATCCAGCGCGGCGACCCCAGCCGGGACACCTTCCACAACGTCCTGCTGGTCTGGGTCGCCTCCATCGCCATCGGGTACGTCGTCGAGGTCGCCCGCGCCAGTGAACGCACGCTGGCCCGCGCCCTGGAGATCGAGGCGGCGACCCGCGAACGCGAGCGCCTGGCCCGCGACATCCACGACAGCGTCCTCCAGGTCCTGGCGATGGTGCAGCGCCGGGGCACCGCGATCGGCGGTGAGGCGGCCGAGCTGGGCCGGATGGCCGGGGAGCAGGAGGTCGCCCTGCGCACCCTGGTCTCCAGCGGCCTGGTCCCGCCCACCCGGGTCTCCGAGGACGCCGCCGAGGGAGCCGTCGTCCGCACGGTCGACGTGGACGAGGAGAGTCCGGACGGCGGCGGGGCCACCTGCGACCTGCGCGCCCTGCTCGCCCCGCACGCCGGCTCCCGTACGAGCTTCGCGGAGCCCGGCGCCCCTGTGGTGCTGCCGGCGGAGGCCGCCCGCGAGCTGGCCGCCGCTGTCAGTGCCGCCCTGGACAATGTGCGGGTGCACGCCGGGGAAGGGGCCCAGGCGTGGATCCTGGTCGAGGACGAGCCCGGCGAGGTCATCGTCACCGTCCGGGACGACGGCCCCGGCATCCCGGAGGGCCGCCTCGCCCAGGCGGAGGGGGAGGGGCGGATGGGGGTCGCGCTCTCCATCCGCGGCCGGCTGCGCGATCTCGGCGGCACGGCCGAGGTGATCTCGGTGCCGGGGCAGGGCACCGAGGTCGAGTTGAAGGTTCCGAAAGCACAGGTTTCCCGGGGGAAGGCAGGATCGGCCCGATGAGCACGCAGAACGCACCACAGGACGCGGCGGCACAGGACGTACCGCAGGACGCGGCGGCACAGGACGTACCGCAGGACGCGGCGACGCAGGGCGTACCGCAGAACGCACCGCGGCAGGACGGCGTGGAGGCCACCGACCGGCCGATCAAGGTCATGGTGGTCGACGACCACCCCATGTGGCGCGACGCCGTCGCCCGCGACCTCGCGGAGTCCGGCTTCGACGTCGTCGCGACCGCCGGCGACGGCCCGCAGGCGGTCCGCCGCGCCAAGGCGGTCAACCCGGACGTCCTGGTCCTCGACCTGAACCTGCCCGGCATGCCCGGCGTCCAGGTCTGCAAGGAGCTGGTCCCCTCCCACCCCGGACTGCGCGTCCTGGTCCTCTCCGCGAGCGGCGAGCACGCCGACGTCCTGGAAGCGGTGAAGTCCGGCGCCACCGGCTATCTCCTGAAGTCCGCCTCCACCCAGGAGCTGACCGACGCCGTCCGCTCCACCGCCGACGGCGACCCGGTCTTCACCCCGGGCCTCGCGGGCCTGGTCCTCGGCGAGTACCGCAGGCTCGCCTCCGACCCCGTACCCGCCGCGTCCAACGAGCCCAAGGCCCCGCAGCTCACCGACCGGGAGACCGAGGTGCTGCGGCTGGTCGCCAAGGGCCTCTCGTACAAGCAGATCGCCGAACGCCTGGTCATCTCGCACCGCACCGTCCAGAACCACGTGCAGAACACCCTGGGCAAGCTCCAGCTGCACAACCGGGTGGAGCTCGTGCGGTACGCGATCGAGCGCGGCCTCGACGACGTCTGACCGGACCCGCACCCGGGACCTGTGGCCGGGACCTCCGGCCGGATGAGCGGGCCGTCCGGCCACGGGCGCGCCCGGCGGCCGAGCCGTATATTCGCGCTATGGAGATCCTGGCGTTCGGTGTGCAGTCAGACGAGAAGCCCCTGATCGAGAAGGCCTTCGCCGGGCTGCACGAGGTCCGCTGCCTGGACGTCTTCCTCAACCGGGACACCGCCCCCATCGCGGCCGGGTACGAGATCATCTCCACCAGTGTCAACGCCGACCTCGGCTCCCCGGTGCTCCAGACCCTCGCGACCGGCGGCACGCAGATGATCGCCCAGCGCTCCACCGGCTTCAACAACATCGATCTGGACGTCGCCGAGCGGCTCGCCCTGCGCGTCGCCCGGGTCTCGTACTACTCGCCGTACTCGGTCGCCGAATTCGCCTGGACCCTGGCCATGGCGGTCAACCGGCGCGTCATCCGGGCCGCGAGCCGCACCCGCGACTTCGACTTCCGCCTCGACGGGCTGCTCGGCCGCGACATGCACGGCCGGACCGTCGGCGTCGTCGGCACCGGCAAGATCGGTGAGGCGTTCACCCGGATCGCCCACGGCTTCGGGATGAAACTGCTCGGCTGGGACGTCGTCGAGAACCCGGCCTGCCTGGAGCTGGGCATGGAGTACGTGGAGAAGGAGCGGCTCTTCGCCGAGGCCGACCTGGTCAGCCTCCACGTCCCGCTGCTCCCCGCCACCCAGCACATCATCAACGAGGCCGCCCTGAAGTCGATGAAGGACGACGCGATCCTCGTCAACTCCAGCCGCGGCGGCCTCATCGACACCGCCGCGCTGGTCACGGAGTTGCGGGCCGGCCGCTTCCTCGGGGTCGGGCTCGATGTGTACGAGGCGGAAGCCGGGCTGTTCTTCCTGGACAAGTCCCTGGAGGGCGTCGACGACGACACCCTGGCCCGGCTGGTGACCTTCCCGAACGTCATCGTCACCTCCCACCAGGCGTACTACACCGAGGACGCGGTGGGCCAGATCATCGACGCGACCGTACAGAACGTCACCGACTACCTGGCCCGCCGCCACAGCGAGAACGTGCTCGTGCCGCGTATGTGAACCCTCCGCGGCCGTGAGCCCGCCAGAAGCTCAGCTCAGCACCGGCAGCCCCGCCAGCAGCTCCGTCACGATCGCGGCCCCCCGCACGGTCAGCACCGACTCCGGGTGGAACTGCACCGAGGCGAAGCCGGGCCCGCGCAGCGCGTGCAGCTCGCCGCTCTCCTCGTCGCGGCTCACCTCGATCCCGTGCGCGGCCAGCTCGGCGGCGGCCGGACCGTCGCACCGCGCGGTGAAGCTGTTGTAGAAGCCGACCGTCTCCGGCCGCCCGAACAGCTCGATCCTGGTCTGCGCCCCCTGGTACGGCACCGCCTTGCGCACGATCTCCATGCCCAGCTCGGCCGCGATCAGCTCGTGCCCGAGGCAGACGCCCAGCAGCCCGTACCGGTGCTCCCGGACCAGCTCGGCCGCCAGCTCCCGCAGCAGCCGCATCTTCGGGTCCGCGAGATCCCCCGGGTTCCCGGGGCCGGGTCCCAGCACGACCGGCCCGGCATGCGCCCGCACCACCTCACGCAGCCCCGGCTCGTCGAACCGCCGCACCGACACCTCCAGCCCGGACGAGCGCAGCAGGTGGGCCAGCATCGCGGTGAACGTGTCCTCGCCGTCCACCACCAGCGCGTGCCCGGACAGCTCCCGGGTCCGCTCCTGCATCCGCAGCCAGAACGGGGCGAGCCCGCCCCGCCGGTCGTCCAGCGCCGCCTGCACCCGGGGGTCGGCGGCCAGCAGCGGACGCCCCGCCTCCGCTTCCGGCCGCCCCGGCCGCACCCCGAGGGCGGCGAGCACCCCTGCGGCCTTGGCGTGCGTCTCGGCGACCTCGCTCTCCGGGTCGGAGTGGCGTACGAGGGTGGCGCCGACCGGGACCTTCAGCGAGCCGTCCGGGGCGATGTCGGCGGTCCGGATCAGGATCGGCGAGTCCAGCGTCTGCGCCCCGTTGGCGTCCCGGCCCAGCAGGGCCAGCGCGCCCGCGTAGTAGCCGCGCCCGCCCTGCTCGTACCGCTCGATGACCCGGCAGGCGTTCTGCACCGGGGAGCCGGTGACGGTGGCCGCGAACATGGTCTCGCGCAGGACGTCCCGTACATCCAGGGAGGAGCGGCCCCGCAGCTCGTACTCCGTGTGGGCGAGGTGGGCCATCTCCTTGAGCCGGGGTCCGACGACCACCCCGCCCATGTCGCCCACCGTGCACATCATCTTCAGCTCCTCGTCGACCACCATGGACAGTTCCTCGCTCTCCTTGCGGTCTCCGAGGAAGGCCAGCAGGCTTCTCGCGGTGGGCCCCTCGGCCGGGTAGCGGTAGGTCCCGCTGATCGGGTTCATCACGACGGTCCCGCCGGACATCCGCACATGCACCTCAGGACTGGCACCGACCAGCACGCGCTCCCCGGTGTGCACGACGAACGTCCAGTACGCGCCCCGCTCACCCGCAAGCAGCCGCCGGAACAGCGCCAGCGCGTCGGCCCGCCCGAACCCCGGGATCTCACCCCGGAACGTCCGCCGGATCACGAAGTTCGCGCCCTCGCCCTGCCCGATCTCGTCCCGGATCACCCGCCGCACGATCTCCGCGTACTCCCCGTCCGGCACATCGAAGCCCCGGTCCTGCACCGTCACGTCATGCGCGGGCAGCGCGGCCAGCACCTCCGCGAGTTCCAGCTCGTGACTCTCCTCCGCGACCAGCACGCTCAGCGGCGTCCCGTCGTCCCGCACGTCGAAGCCGCGCTCGGCGATCTGCCGGAACGGCACCAGGGCCAGCGCGGCCCGCTCGCCCACCGGCAGATCGGCCAGCTTCTCCGCCTCCCGTACCTCCCCGATCAGCACTTCCACGTGATCGTGGTCACGGCCGGGCGTACGCCGGCGCAGCAGGGCGAAGGGCGGCGCGTCGTCGGCCAGCAGCCGGCGGACGAGGTCGGAGGCGGTGCGGGGCGCGGTACGGGACATGGGAGCGGGTTCCTTCCGGACGGTCCGTACGAGGAGCCTCGTACGGGATTCACGGGGGAGAGGAACGGCTCCGGAACGCAAGGAAGGCCGCCCCTCGGGCGGCCTTCGCGGTGTGTGTCAGCGCGATGATTCAGCGGGCCGCCGGATGAGCGGTCCACCACCAGTTCTGGATCGAGATCTGGATCTGTTGCGTCGACATGCTGCGACCCTAGCGGACGTTCCGGGCATCGGAGCGGGTGTCTCAACCTTTGAGCGCTCGGATGGACGCCCTCCGCGACCCCGTAATGTTGTCCATGTGACCGTGAACGCCAATACCTCCGTCGCCGGTGGCAACACCTGGCGAGACCTTCCCGCGGCGCAGCAGCCCGAGTACCCCGACTCCGAGGCCCTGCGCGATGTACTCGCGGACCTCGCGTCGTATCCGCCGCTCGTCTTCGCGGGCGAGTGCGACCAGCTGCGCGCCCGCCTGGGAGCCGTCGCCAAGGGCGAGGCGTTCCTGCTGCAGGGCGGCGACTGCGCCGAGGCCTTCGACGCCGTGTCCGCCGAGCACATCCGGGCCAAGCTGAAGACGCTGCTCCAGATGAGCGCCGTCCTGACCTACGCCGCCTCCGTGCCGGTCGTCAAGGTCGGCCGGATCGCGGGCCAGTACTCCAAGCCGCGCTCCAAGTCGACCGAGACCCGCGACGGCGTGACCCTGCCGACCTACCGCGGCGACTCGGTGAACGGCTTCGCCTTCACCGAGGAGGCCCGGATCCCGGACCCGGCCCGGCTGAAGCAGATGTACCACGCCTCCAGCTCCACGCTGAACCTGGTGCGCGCCTTCACCACCGGCGGTTACGCCGACCTGCGCCAGGTCCACGCCTGGAACCAGGACTTCGTGAAGTCGTCCCCCGCCGGCCAGCGCTACGAGGCCCTGGCCCGCGAGATCGACAACGCGCTGAACTTCATGAAGGCGTGCGGCACCGACCCGGCCGAGTTCAAGGCGGTCGAGTTCTACGCCTCGCACGAGGCGCTGCTGCTGGACTACGAGACGGCGCTGACCCGCACCGACTCGCGTACCGGCGAGCTGTACGACACCTCCGGCCACATGGTCTGGATCGGTGAGCGCACCCGGCAGATGGACGGCGCGCACATCGAGTTCGCCTCCAAGGTCCGCAACCCGATCGGCATCAAGCTCGGCCCGACGACCACCGTCGACGAGGCCCTCGGCTACGTCGACCGCCTGGACCCCGAGCGCGAGCCCGGCCGGCTGACCTTCATCGTCCGCATGGGCGCCGACAAGGTCCGCGACAAGCTCCCCGAGCTGGTCGAGAAGGTCACCGCGTCCGGTGCCACCGTGGCGTGGGTGACCGACCCGATGCACGGCAACACCTTCGAGGCCGCCTCCGGCCACAAGACGCGCCGCTTCGACGACGTCCTGGACGAGGTCAAGGGCTTCTTCGAGGTCCACAAGGGCCTCGGCACCCACCCGGGCGGCATCCACGTGGAGCTGACCGGCGACGACGTCACCGAATGCGTGGGCGGCGGCCACGAGATCTTCGTGGACGACCTGCACCAGCGCTACGAGACGGCCTGCGACCCGCGGCTCAACCGCAGCCAGTCCCTCGACCTGGCCTTCCTCGTCGCCGAGATGTACCGCGACCAGTAAGCGGTCCCTGGTGGGGGTTCCCGCCGGACGCACCTGTGGGGCACGGATCCATGTGATCCGTGCCCCACAGTTCGTTCCCGGACTTTTGCGCGCCTCGCCGGACGGGTAAGGTTAGGTTAGCCTCACCGACGAAGACGGGGACGGCACCAGCGACCGGCCCGCAGGGAGGTGAACCGCATGTACGTCTGCTCCTGCTTCGGCATCACCGAGGCGCAGGTCAAGAAGCATGCGGACGCCGGAGCCTGCACCCCGCGCCAGATCGCCTCGGCCTGCAAGGCCGGCACGGACTGCGGTGGCTGTGTGCGCCGCATCCAGGCCCTGCTGGGACGCGACTGCTCGCGCCGCGACCTCGCGGGCCAGCAGCGGGAGCCCGTGGCGGCGTCCGTCACGCACCCGGTTCCGGCAGCGGCGTCGGTCGCCCACCCGGCCCCGGTCGCCCACCCGGTCCCGGGGTCGGCACCGCTCGCTCACCCGGCCCCCGTCCCTGCGTCGGCACCGCTCGCCGCCTGACGACACCTCGTAGTGCGTCGGCTCAGCTCTCCGGCTGCTCGATCAGCTGCGCGATGTAGAGCGGCTCACCGAGCTTCTCCACCAGCTCCAGCTGGGTGTCGAGATAGTCGATGTGGTGCTCCTCGTCCTCCAGGATCGACTCGAAGATGTTCGCCGAGGTGATGTCCCCCTTGGCTCGCATCAGCTCGATCCCGCGCTTGAGGCGGTCGATCGCCTCCACCTCGACCTGGCGGTCCGCCTGGAACATCTCGGTGACCGTCTGGCCCACCCGGACGTGGAAGAGCCGCTGGTAGTTGGGCAGCCCGTCCAGGAACAGGATCCGGTCCGTGAGGATCTCGGCGTGCTTCATCTCGTCGAAGGACTCGGCCCGGGTGTACTTGGCGAGCTTGGTCCACCCGAAGTTGTCCTGCATCTTCGCGTGCAGGAAGTACTGGTTGATAGCGGTCAGTTCGGCGGTCAGCTGTTCATTGAGAAACTCAAGGACCTCGGGGTCGCCCTGCATCGCAGAGGCTCCTTCCAAACGTGATCGACAAGGTGGCCGCATCCTCGCACCGCACTCACCGGCCGTCCAGTAAGTGCACGCTTAGTACGAGTTGACCCCATGGCGGTCTGCCCTGGTCATGACCACCCCTGCCTGTCTGTCACCATGGAGACATGGGTCAGCCGGAAAGCCGGGAAAACCGCGAATCAGAGCAGTCCGAGCTTCCGCCGGGACAGCGCCTGCAGCGCGGATGGCCGGTCACCCACTACGGGCCCGTTCCCAAGTTCAAACCGGAGCGCTGGGAGTTCCGGGTCTTCGGGGCCACCGCCGACGGCGACAAGCACTGCTGGAACCACCAGGACTTCTCGGCGCTGCCGTTCTCCTCCGTCGTCGCCGATCTGCACTGCGTGACGAAGTTCAGCATGATCGGCGCCGAGTGGGGCGGCGTCCTCGCCCGTACGGTGCTCGACCTGGCACCACCGGCGCCCGACGTCACCCATGTGATGGTCTGGGCCGAGTACGGCTTCTCCTCGAACCTGCGGCTGGACGACTTCGCCTCCGACCGCACCCTCTTCGCCACCCACAAGGACGGCGAGCTGCTCACCGCCGAGCACGGCTTCCCGCTCCGCCTCGTCGTCCCGCACCTGTACGCCTGGAAGGGCCCGAAATGGGTCCGGGGCGTGGAGTACATGACGACCGACCGGCGTGGATTCTGGGAGGAGCGGGGCTACCACAACATCGGCGACCCGTGGAGCGAGCAGCGCTACTCCTACCAGGAGGAGCCCGGGGACGGCCCCGAACTCTAGGGCCGCTCGACTTCTAAGGTCTCGCGACGGGCTTCCGCAGCTCCTTCAGCCGGGCCACGTCCGCCGCGTGCCCCTCCTTGCCGCCGGGCGTCTCGATGATCAGCGGTACGCCCTCGGTCGCCGGGTGCGTGAACAGCTCCCGGAAGGGCTCGGCGCCGATGTGGCCGGAGCCGATGTTCTCGTGCCGGTCCTTGTGGGCGCCCACGACGTCCTTGGAGTCGTTGGCGTGGATCAGCTTCAGCCGCCCCTCGCCGACCGTCTCCACCAGCAGATCGAGTGTCTGCCGCATCCCGGACGGGCCGGCCAGATCGTGCCCCGCCGCGTAGATGTGGCAGGTGTCCAGGCAGATGCCCAGCTTGGGGTGGGCGTCCAGCGCCTCGAAGTACGGCCCGAAGTCCCACGTACGGGAGCAGAGCGAGGAGCCCTGGCCCGCCGTGGACTCCAGCAGCAGATACGGGTCGTCGTCGTGGGTCAGCTCGTCCAGCAGCGGCCGCAGGTGCTCCCGCACCTGGGCCAGCGCCTCGGAGCGGGGCCGCCCGCCCGTCGCCGAGCCGGTGTGCACCACCACGCCCAGCGCGCCTATCTCCCGGGCCCGCCGCAGTGAGTGGCGCAGCGACTCCACGGACTTCTCGACCGTCGCCTCGGTGTGCGAGCCGAAGTTGATCAGATACGGGGCGTGGACGTACGCCGGCATCGACGCGGCCGCGCACTCCGAGCGGAACAGCTCGTCCTGCGCCGGGTTCCCGGTCGGTGTCGCCCAGCCGCGCGGGTTGGCCACGAAGACCTGCACGGCCTCGGCCGCCAGCTCACGTGCGTACTCCAGACCGACCTTGGCGAGGCCGCCGGCCACGGGGACGTGTCCGCCCACAGGGTTGCGCATGTCTAGAGCCCCTTGGTCCTGATCGTGATGGTGGAGCCTTCGGGAGCCTGCTCGCCGCCGTCCACGGACTGGCGCGCGATCGTGTCGCTGAAGGAGAGGAACGGCCGGTCGACCTTCACCTCGAAGCCCGCCTCCTCCAGGGTGGCCCGGGCCTCGTCGACGTCCCGCCCGGTGACGTCGGGGACGTCCAGCATCCGGGGGCCCTTGGAGACGGTCAGCTCGACCGTGTCGCCCTCCGCCGCCTCGGTGCCCGCGCCGGGGGACTGCTCGGCGATGTCCCCGTCGGCCTCGGCGGAGTGGACCCGGCCGGGCAGCACCTCCACCTTCAGCCCCTCGCCCTCCAACTCGGCGGTGGCGTCCTCGGCCGAGAGGCCGGTGACGTCCGGTACGTCGACGGGACTGCCCTTGCTGACGACCAGGGCCACGGCCGTGTCAGGGTTCCGGTCGGTGCCCGCGCGGGGCTCCGTACGGATCACCTCACCGCGCGCCACCTCCTCGCTGAACTCCCTGGTCACCATGCCGGGGACCAGGCCCACCTTCTTCAGGGAGCGCCGGGCGTCCGCGAGGGAGGAGCCCGCGACATCGGGGACCCGGACGATCTCCGGACCGCGCGAGACGACGAGCTTCACCGAGCCGTTGCCCCGGATCCGGTCGCCGGACGCGGGGTCGCTGCCGACCACCGAGCCCCGCTCGACGGTGTCGCTGAAGACCCGCTCCACGCCCTTCAGGCCGAGCCCCTCGTCCGAGAGCCGCTGCTCCGCCACCTTCTGGGTCTGGCCGAGCAGCGAGGGGACCTGGGTGAACTGTCCCGAGTTGATGTACCAGACGCCCGCCCCGACGCCGAGTGTCAGCAGGACGGCGGTGATGATCGTGATCAGCTTGCGGTGCGGTCCGCCGAACGGGCCGCGCCGGGCGGCCCGGCGCCGGGGCGGGGCGACCGGCGGCGGCATCTCCAGCCGGCTGGTGCGGTGCACGCCGCCCCCGGCCCCGTCCACCGGAAGGGCCCGCGGGATCACGCTCGTACGGTCCTGAGCGCCGTCGTGCGTGTCCGACAGCGCCTGCGGCGGTACGGCGTCCAGCTCGGCCTCGGTCAGCCCGGCACGGGCCTCCCGGGCCTCGGCCAGCAGCAGGACCGCGTCGTACGGGCGTACCTCGGGATTGCGGGCGGTCGCGCTCGCCACCAGGCTGTCCAGCGCGACGGGGAGCCCCGGCACGAGGGCGGACGGGGCCGGGACGTCGGTGTTGAGGTGCTGGTAGATGACCTGGGCGGCATGCTCACCGGTATGCGGCTTGGCGCCGGTCAGCATCTCGTACAGCACGACCCCGCAGGCGTACACGTCACTGCGGGTGTCGGCGGTGCCGTACTCGATCTGCTCGGGCGCCAGATACGACACCGTGCCCAGCAGCGAACCGGTGGTGTCGGTGGCCGTGCCGACCGCCCTGACCAGTCCGAAGTCGGCGACCTTCACCCGGCCGTCGTCCCCTATCAGGACGTTCTCCGGCTTCATGTCGCGGTGTACGAACCCGGCCCGGTGCGCGGCGCCGAGCGCGGCGAGGACCGGCTCCAGGATGTCCAGCGCGGCCCGGGGCTGGAGGGCACCGCGCTCACGCAGCACGTCGCGCAGGGTGCAGCCCGCCACATACTCCATCGCGAGGTAGACGTACGCGCCCTGGGCGCCCTGGTCGAAGACCGCGACGACGTTGGGGTGGGCGAGCCGGGCCAC
The DNA here is from genome assembly GCF_042718795.1 of Streptomyces cyaneofuscatus. Lineage (GTDB taxonomy): Bacteria > Actinomycetota > Actinomycetes > Streptomycetales > Streptomycetaceae > Streptomyces > Streptomyces cyaneofuscatus_A. The sequence continues at coordinate 64,187 of NZ_JBHXOX010000016.1, read as the reverse complement.
CGACTTGGCCTCGCGGATGAACCGCTCGACGAAGGCGACGTCGACGGCGAGCGCCGGGTGCATCACCTTGAGGGCGAGCACCCGGTCCAGGCGGGTGTCCACGGCCCGGTAGACCGTGGCCATCCCGCCGACGGCGATGCGCGCCTCAATGCGATACCGGCCGTCGAGCAGTTGCCCGACGAGAGGGTCCTGGAGGGTCGTGTCCACCTTGAGAGTCTACGAGCCGCCACCGACACCCCGGACGGGACGGGCACTCCCGGGGCCGTTCCCTTACCGACCTGTGACGTGCGATTCAAGCCCCTCCGGCGTTTGAGGAGCGGGGGTTCGGGGGCAGCGCCCCCGACCACGAAACGTCGCTCAGAACGCCGGCCGCTCCGGATCCAGCACCGCCCGCCCGTCCACCGGCGACGAAGCCTCGGCGAAGTGGCGGCGCGGGATCCGCCCCGCCCGGTACGCCAGCCGCCCCCCGTCCACCGCATGCCGCATCGCCGCGGCCATCAGCTCCGGCTCCTGCGCCCGGGTCACCGCCGAGGCGAGCATCACCGCCGCGCACCCCAGCTCCATCGCCAGCGCCGCGTCCGACGCCGTCCCGGCCCCCGCGTCCAGGATCACCGGCACCCCGGCCCGCTCCACGATCAGCTCGAAGTTGTGCGGGTTGCGGATGCCGAGCCCGGAGCCGATGGGGGAGCCGAGCGGCATGATCGCCGCGCACCCCACATCCTCCAGCTTCCGGGCCAGGACCGGGTCGTCACTCGTGTACGGCAGCACGGTGAACCCGTCGTCGACCAGGATCTCCGCAGCGTCCAGCAGCTCGATCGGGTCCGGCAGCAGCGTCCGCTCGTCGGCCACCACCTCCAGCTTGACCCAGTCGGTGCCGAGCGCCTCCCGGGCCAGCCGCGCGGTCAGCACCGCCTCACCGGCAGTGAAGCAGCCCGCCGTGTTCGGCAGCACCTGGATGGAGAGCCGCTCCAGCACGGAGAGAACGGAGCCCTGCACGGTCGGGTCGAGCCGGCGCATGGCGACGGTGGTCAGCTCGGTGCCGGAGGCGATCAGCGACCGCTCCAGCACCTCCAGGCTCGGTGCCCCGCCGGTGCCCATGATCAGCCGGGAGCCGAAGGTGGCCGGTCCCAGGGTGAAGACGTCGTCGGACACCGTCAGCCTCCCTGCACGGCGGTCAGGACCTCGACGCGGTCGCCCTCGCCGAGCGTGGTGGCGGCCCACTGCCCGCGCGGCACGACGCACTCGTTGACGGCGGCGGCGACGCCGGAGGGCGCGGTGGTCAGGGTGGCGACGAGGCGGTCCAGCGCGGTGTCCGCGTCGAGGACGCGCGGCTCCCCGTTGACCGATACCGATACGGGCGGGCTCAGCGTGCTCATACGGGCTGCTCCTGGAGTACGGGGGCGGCGCCGGCGGACGTGAACCGGCCCGGCGTGAAGGGGCGGGCCACCTCGGGCAGCTCGCCGGTGGTCAGCGCCTCGGCCAGCGCGTCGCCGGTGACGGGCGTCAGCAGGACGCCGTTGCGGTGGTGCCCGGTGGCGAGGAGGAGGCCGGGCAGCGCGGTCGGGCCGAGCAGCGGGGCGTTGTCGGGGGAGGCTGGGCGCAGCCCGGCCCGGGTCTCGGTGAGCGGCAGCTCGGTGATGCCGGGCACCAGCTCGTGGGCGTCGCGCAGCAGCTCGTAGACCCCGCCGGCGGTGACCGTGGTGTCCCAGCCCATCTCCTCGCTGGTGGCGCCGACGACCAGCTCGCCGTTCTCACGCGGTACGAGATAGAGGTGGCCGCCCCGGACGACGGCGCGCACGGTCCGGCTGAGGAAGGGGGCGTACGCCGGTGGCACGGTGAGCCGCAGGACCTGGCCCTTGACCGGGCGGACCGGCGGCACGACCTCCTCCGGCAGCCCCGCGAGCCGCCCGCTGAGGCTGCCCGCCGCCAGGACGACCTGGTCGGCCCCGACCTCCGTACCATCACCGAGCAGCGCTCCGGCCGCCCGGCCCCCGCTGACGGTGAGCCGCTCGGCGGAAGCCCTGCGGAACACCACCCCCGCCCGCTCGCACGCGGCCAGCAGCGCGGCGGCGAGCCGGCGTGGATCCACCTGGTGGTCACCGTCCACCCGCAGCCCACCCCGTACGCCCGGCGCGAGCATCGGCTCCAGCCGGCGGCACTCACGGCCGCTCAGCCAGACCGACTCCAGGCCCGAACGCTCCTGCAGCGCGTGCAGTTCGCGCAGATGGGCCCGGTCGTCGGAGTCCAGCGCGACGGCCAGCGTCCCGCAGGTACGGAAGCCGGTCTCCCGGCCGCTCGCCGCCTCCAGCTCCGCGACGAACTCCGGATAGCGCGCGGCGGAGGCGAGGTTGAGGCCGAGGAGCATCTCCTCGCCGTAGTGCAGTTCGGTGACGGCGGCCAGCATGCCCGCCGCGACCTGGGCGGCGCCGCCGCCCGGACCGGGATCGGCCACGGTGACGATCAGCCCGCGCTGGGCCGCCCGCCACGCCGTGACCAGGCCGATGACGCCGCCCCCGATGACGAGGACATCGGACCCCGATGTCTCCCCCGGACTTCCGGAGGTCTTCCCCGAGACGCGCATGGGTGTCCAGCCCCTCCCTTCGCCGGCATGACCCGGATCAGGTTCTTACGGTCGGAGGCGCTCCAGCCTCCCTCTCAGCCCGGTGCGTCCGGGCTCCCGCGAGTGTTCTACCTTTGCCAGCCTAAACCCACCCGCCTTCCGCCCGGCAAGGGAGCAGCCACCGTGGCCCGTTCGCTCGACGGACTCGTCCTCTCACCCGTCGCCGACCAGGCCCCCGGCCAGGTCGGCACCCGTACCCGCTTCACGTACCACGAGCGGGAGGGCACGATCTGGGCCGATTACGCAGGCGGTGACGTGGTCCGCGGCCATCTCGTCGGCACCCGCGAGGGGGACGCCCTCGACTTCCGCTACGTCCAGCTCAAGCAGGACGGAACGACCTCTTCCGGACACTGCCGCTCCACCGTCACCGACCTCCCGGACGGCCGGGTGCGGCTGGAGGAGCGCTGGGAATGGGAGTCACAGGAAGGCAGCGGGACGAGCGTGGTGGAGGAAGTCACCCATTGACGTCGCGTCAGCTGAATAGAGTGGTACACGTGAGCGAGCAGACGGAACACCACGCGGCGCGAGAGCGCACAAGGAACGTCGTGATCGTCGGAGCGGGCATGGCGGGCGTGCAGACCGCCGTCGCCCTGCGGGAAGCCGGCTTCACCGGCCCCGTCACCCTGATCGGCGCCGAACCCCACCAGCCCTACGACCGGCCGCCGCTGTCCAAGGCGGTGCTCCTGGGCAAGGCCGAGGACTCCGCCTTCGACGTCGACTTCGAGGCGCTGGACATCACGCTGCGCCTCGGCCTGGACGTCACCGCCCTGCGCGCCGCCGACCACGTCCTGGACACGGCGGACGGCCCTGTCCCCTACGACGTCCTGGTCCTGGCGACCGGCGCCGAGCCCATCGCCCTGCCCGGCACCGAGGGCGTCCCCGGAGTCCATCTGCTGCGCACCCTGGACGACGCCGCCCGGTTGCGGCCGGTCCTGGAGGAGCAGCACGACGTGGTCGTCGTCGGGGCGGGGTGGATCGGCGCCGAGTTCGCCACCGCCGCCCGCGCCGCCGGCTGCGCGGTCACCGTCGTGGAGGCCGCCGCCCGCCCGCTGGCCGGAACCATGCCCGCAGAGGTCGCCGCACCGATGGCCGACTGGTACGCGGAGAGCGGCGCCGAACTCCTCACCGACGCCCGGGTCGAGCGCGTCGAAGAGGGCACGGTGACCCTCGCGGACGGCCGGACGCTGCCCGCCGGGGCCGTGGTCGTCGGCATCGGCGCCCGCCCCGCCACCGGCTGGCTCGCCGGATCCGGGATCGAACGCGGCCCGGACGGCTCGGTCACCGCCGACAGCGCGCTGCGCACCTCGCTGCCCGATGTGTACGCGGTCGGCGACTGCGCCTCCTTCCCCTCCGCCCGCTACGGCGAACGCCTGCTGATCCACCACTGGGACAACGCCCTCCAGGGCCCGCGCACCGCCGCCGCCGCGATCCTCGCCGCCGAGAGCGGTGAGCCGCTCCCGGTCCACGACCCCGTCCCGTACTTCTGGTCCGAGCAGTTCGGCCGCTTCGTGCAGTACGCCGGCCACCACGCCCACGCCGACACCCTCCTCTGGCGCGGCGACGGCGCCGAGGCCACCTGGTCGGTGTGCTGGATGAAGGCCGGGGCCCTGGTCGCCGTCCTCGCGGTGGGCCGCCCGCGCGACCTCGCCCAGGGCCGCAAGCTCATCGAATCGGGGGCCGCCCTCGACCCCGAGCGGGTCGCCGACCCCGCCGTACCGCTGAAGTCCACCGCCCTGTGACCCCCCGGGCCGACCCCCGTACGGTCGGCCCGGCTACCGGCTGTCAGTGCGGGATGGCACGCTTGTCCTTGTGACCGAGATTGACGCAAAGACCGATGCTCTCGTCCCCGCCTGGCTCCACCTCCCCGACATCGCGGAAAAGCTCGATGTCGAGGTGACGCGTGTACGGCAGTTGGTCAAGGAGGGCCAGCTCATCGCCGTACGCCGTGGTGAGAAGCGCACGCTTCAGGTGCCCGCCGCCTTCATCGACGGCGACAAGGTGGTCAAGGGCCTCTCCGGCACCCTGACCCTCCTGAGGGACGACGGCTACTCCGACGAAGAGATGCTGGAGTGGCTCTTCACTCCCGACCCGACCCTGCCCGGCACCCCCGCCCAGGCGCTGAGCGAGAATCGCGGTACGGAGGTGAAGCGCCGAGCCCAGGCGCTCGCCGTCTGACCGACACGACCGGAAGCGGCGTACGGGCCCCGCGCTGAGCGCGGGCCCGTGCCCCGCCACGACCACGGGGGGACTCCACCATGCCCACGCCTCGCGAGCAGTTGTCCGACGCCCGGCTCTACCTCTGCACGGACGCCCGCAAGCGCCAGGGTGACCTCCCGGCCTTCCTGGACGCCGTGCTCTCCAGCGGCGTCGACATCGTCCAGCTCCGGGACAAGGGCCTGGAGGCCGCCGAGGAGCTGGAGCACCTCGCGGTCCTCGCCGAAGCCTGCCGGCGCCACGGCACGCTCCTCGCCGTCAACGACCGCGCCGACGTCGCCCACGCCATCGGCGCCGACGTCCTGCACCTGGGCCAGGGTGACCTGCCCGTGCCCGCCGCCCGCGCGATCATCGGCTCCGACCGGCTGATCGGCCGCTCCACGCACGCCGAGTCCGAGGTCGACGCCGCCGTCGCCCAGGACGGCGTGGACTACTTCTGCACCGGCCCCTGCTGGCCCACCCCCACCAAGCCAGGCCGGCACGCCCCGGGCCTCGGCCTCGTGCGGTACGCCGCCTCCCTGGCGCAGCCGCGCCCCTGGTTCGCGATCGGCGGGATCGACGCGGGCAACCTGGACGAGGTGCTGGAGGCGGGCGCCCGCCGCATCGTCGTCGTCCGGGCGATCACCGCGGCGGACGACCCGGCGGCCGCCACCGCCGAGCTGGCGAAGCGGGTCCGGGCACACACCCTCTGATCAGCTCCTACGAGGTCTCCGATCCACCTCCGTCCCAAGGGGTGGACGGCAAACCGGCAAAACGAGACAATCTCGGCCGCTCTGGTTGGGGGAGTGTCCACCCCCTGGTTAACCTCGCCCTATGGCCCTTGGGACAGCTTCCACCAGGACGGACCACGCACGCACGGTGCGTGACCTTCTCGCGACCGGCAAGACCTCGTACTCCTTCGAGTTCTGGGCGCCCAAGACCGAGAAGGGCGAGCGCAACCTCTGGAACGCGCTGCGCCGGATCGAGGCGGTGCGCCCGAGCTTCGTCTCGGTGACCTACGGGGCCGGCGGCTCCACCCGGGCCGGAACCGTGCGGGCGACCCAGCAGATCGCCGCCGACTCCACACTCACCCCGGTCGCCCACCTCACCGCGGTCAGCCACTCGGTCGCCGAGCTGCGCAACATGATCGGCCAGTACGCCGACGCCGGGATCAGGAACATCCTCGCGGTCCGCGGCGACCCGCCCGGCGACCCCATGGGGGAGTGGGTCGAGCACCCGCAGGGCGTGAAGTACGCGGCCGACCTCGTCCGCCTCATCAAGGAGTCCGGCGACTTCTGCGTGGGCGTCGCCGCGTTCCCCGAGATGCACCCGCGCTCCTCCGACTGGGAGACCGACATCGGGCATTTCGTCGACAAGTGCCGGGCCGGGGCCGACTACGCGATCACCCAGATGTTCTTCCGCCCGGAGGACTATCTCCGGATGCGTGACCGGGTGGTCGCGGCCGGTTGCGATACGCCGGTGATTCCCGAGGTCATGCCGCTCACGAGTGTGAAGCAACTGGAAAGATTCTCCCAGCTCAGCAACGCGACCGTCCCGGAGCCGCTGAAAGAGCGGATCCTCGCGGTCAAGGACGATCCGGCCGCTGTACGCTCCATCGGTATCGAGTTCGCAACGGAGTTCTGCGCGAATCTGCTGTCCGAGGGTGTGCCCGGGCTGCACTTCATCACGCTCAACAACTCGACGGCAACGCTCGAAATCTACGAGAATCTCGGACTGCACAAGCAGTCGTGACCGGCCGTACCCGCCCCCGAGCGGCTGCGGCCGCAGGAGGGGGCGGGCGTGGGCTGGACGGTCCTCTACATCGCATTCGGCTTGGTGGCACTGTGGCTGCTCGGTGAGGTGCTGCTGCAGTACAAGGCGCGGCTGCGCTGGCGGCTCCTCGCCTTCGGCGGCTTCCTCGGCGTCGTCATGGGGGTCCTGCTCGCCTCCGTCCCGGTCATCGTCGTCGGCACCCTCGCCTTCGCCACCGGCCAGACCTATGTGACGCTCTCCTTCCGGCGCGGCTTCTCCACCGGCTGGGCCATAGGCGGCAGCCCGGGCGAGAGCCGCCGTCGCCGGGGCGGCGGCGAGCGCGCGGCAGCCAAGGAGCCCACGCTGGAGGTCTCCGGCCTGGAGGTCACGGACCCCGCCGCCGAACCGGCCTTCGACTCCTTCGGCCACAACGCCGGGGCCCCGGCCACCGCGTCCGACGACCCCACCTCCGTCACCTCGGTGTACGAGCCGCAGCCGCTGCCCGAGGACACCGGCCAGTACGGCGTGTACAGCGACTCGGGCTACGGGCCGAACGGCGCCGACGGCCAGGACCAGCACGGGTACGAGCCGGACCCGGCGGGCCAGGGCCAGCCGCAGTTCGCCGCGTACGACCCGTACACCGGCTACGACCCGCAGCAGGCCCAGGACACCTACACGGGCCCGTACGACTACGGGACGACCGGCCGGCAGAGCTACGCCGCCTACTCCGACCCGTACATCGGCACCACCAACGGGACGGCCCCCTACGCCGGTTACGACGCCTACGGGAACGGCGGCACCGGCTACGACAGCCAGGGCGGCCAGCAGGGTTACGCCGACCCCTACGCCCAGAGCTACGGCACGGACGCGTACACGACGGACACCCCGCCCGGCGGCGTCTGGGTCCCGCAGCAGCGCGACGCCGAGCAGTACCCGCCGATGCCCCCCGAGCAGCCCGCCCCGTACGGCCAGGGCAACGGCAACGGCTACGACACCGGCCAGAACGAGCAGTACCGCTACTGAGCCGGGCCGCCACGGGCGGGCGGGCGCGCCCCCGCGGCCCCTACTGCGAGCCGCGGAATCCGTCGCCCTCCACCACGAGCCCGGCCACCAGCGTCCCCGACATCCCGGCGTGTGCGAGCCCGCCGCCCGGGTGCGACCAGCCGCCCGCCAGATAGAGCCCCGGCAGCCGGGTGAGGTTGCCGGGGTGCAGATACGCGCCCCGCGCCCCGGCCAGCGCCGGCGGCGGCACCGCACCGCCCTCGGCCCCCGTCTGCGCCTCGGTCTCCGCCGGCGTACGGACCTCCGTGTGCAGGATCCGCTCCCGCAGCCCGGGCACGGCCGCCCCCGCCCGCTCCACCAGCACGTCCGCGAACCGCTGCCGCACCGCCGGGTCCGTCCACTCCACCGCGCCCTGCGGGGCCACCACCGCGCTCAGCGTCACCGCCTCGTGCGCGTCGTCCGGGCGGGTCGCCGGGTCGTCGGGGCGCAGCACCGTCACCGTCGGGTGCGCGGCGACCCGGCCCCCGAACACCGCCTCCTGCTCCGCCGCCGCGTCGGCGCTGTGCACCACCGTCCGGTGTACGGCGTCCGCCTCCCGGCCTCCGCGCAGCGACAGCAGCACCACGAACCGCCCCGGAACCGAGCCCGCCCGGACCGTCACATCGTCCGCGCCCCACATCTGCCCGCCCGGCACCAGCCCCGCGTGCGGCCGCACCCCCAGCACCACCCGGTCCGCCTCGGCCACCTCACCGCCCGCCAGCTCCACGCCCGCCGCCCGGCCGTCCTTCTCCACCACCCGGACCACGTCGGCCCCGAAGACGAACTCCACCCGCCGGGCCACACACCGCTCGTACACCGCCCGGGCCAGCTCCCGCATCCCGCCCATCACGTACCAGCTCCCGAAGGTCTGCTCCATGTACGGCAGCAGCGCGGCGCTCGCGGGGGCGGTGCGCGGGTCGAGGCCGTACGACAGGGCGTACCCGTCGAGCAGGGCGGCCAGCCGTGCGTCCGCCAGCTCCCAGGCGCCGATCTCCGCCACGGTGGCCGCCTGCCGGGTGCGCAGCAACCGCCGCTGCTTCAGGGCGGGATACGGGTCGCGGCCCAGCACCTGGTGGTCCGCCCGCAGCGGCTCCTCCAGCAGCGGCCGCCGCGACCGGTCCCAGGCGTCCCGGGCCCGCTCCAGGAACCCGGTCCACCGCTCCCCGGCACCGGCTCCGAGCGCCGCGTCCAGGGCGGAGGCCACTCCGGCGCGGGAGGCGTTGGGCAGGCACACCGCCGTGCCGTCGGCGAAGAGGTGACGGCCGGCCGGGTCGACCTGGGTCAGCGTGACGCACTGCTCCAGGGACTCCTTGCCGGTCTTGACGAAGAGGTCCCGCTGGACGGCGGGCAGATGCAGCAGCCCGGCTCCGGTGTCGAAGACGAAGCCCTCGTGCTCATGGCGGCCGAGCGAGCCGCCGTAGCTCGCGGACCGCTCGTACACCGTCACCTTGTCGCCCGCGACGGCCAGCCGGGCGGCCGCCGCCATGGCGCCCGTCCCGGCGCCGATCACCGCAATTCGTGCCATGCCGGTGACTTTATCGACCGCCACCGACACCTCGGCCGGGAGGCCGGGCCCCACCGCGTCCGGCTCAGCCGGGCGGCCAGGACCCTTCCGCGCCGGCCAGCCGTTTCTCCTCGCGGCGCTGGGCCCGGCGGCGCAGGAAGCGGCGGATCCGCGAGGCCAGGAAGATCACTATGACGATCCCGAGCACCAGCAGCACCGCGGCGATGATCGCCGCCGCCACCGGGTTGAATATGGCGAACGTGACGACCCCGGCGACCCCGAGGTCCTCGGCGATGCTCACCACGATGTTGCTGAAGGGCTCCGGGGAGGTGTTGACCGCCATCCTGGTGCCGGCCTTCACCAGATGGCTCATCAGCGCCGTCGACCCGCCGATCGCACCGGCCGCCAGCTCCGGCAGCGAACCGCTCTCCCCGGCGAGCAGCGCGGCGATCACCGCCCCCGCCACCGGGCGGATCACGGTGTGCGCGGTGTCCCAGACCGAGTCCACGTAAGGGATCTTGTCGGCCACCACCTCGCAGAGGAAGAGCACACCGGCCACGATCAGGACGTCGGTGCGCTGTAACGCGGCGGGCACCTCGTCGGAGACGCCGGTCGCGCCGAAGACGCCGAGCAACAGGACCACCGCATAGGCGTTGATCCCGCTCGCCCAGCCACTTGTGAACACCAGGGGGATTACGGACACGGGGGAGATCGTAACGACCCGGTCCGACAACGGGCTGGGGTCGGGTGCGCAGCCCTGAGTACCCGTACTCAGGGAGCGAGATGAGTAGGTGCGCGGATAGGCCCGGACCTGCGGGGACGGAAGAGTGGTGACCACGGAAGGGGCGCGGCGCCCGGACCGCCGACACGGGGCGGCGGACCGGGCGCGGCCCCTGACGGAACGGGGGTGCACGACGTCAGGACCCGGGGGCCACGGGGGACATACGGGGTCACGGGGGACGGGTCGGACGGATGCACGGAAGACGCCGGCCCGGTGGGGTTCGCAGGGGGATGCGAACTGCGCCGGCCGGCGTCTTCGTGTTGTACGGGGCTGTGCCCTCAGGGTCTCAGTGCCCGCTGACCCGCCCGTGCAGCAGCAGGGACAGCGCCGAGTGGACCTCGTCGATCGACCGCTCCGGCTGGAACGCCTGCCAGTCCAGCGCCGCCACCAGAACCATCCCGACCAGCGCCGCGGCCGTCAGCGGGATGTCGATCTCCTCGCTCAGCTCACCGCTGCGCACCGCCTCGCGGAGCACGTCCTCCACCACCGCGACGGCCTCCTGCCGCACCACCAGCAGCGTGGACTGCCAGGCGCGGTTGGTGCGCCAGAGCTCGGCCACGTACAGCTGGGTGAAGGCCGGGTAGCGGTCGATGAAGGCCAGGCCGGCCCGGATCATCGCGTCCAGTGCCTCGACCCGGGTGCCGCCGCGCTCCTCCGACTCCTCGGCGGCGGCCCGCAGTGAGGCGGTGAGCAGCCCGACGCCGTGCCGGAGCAGCTCCTCGAACAGTTCGGTCTTGCTCTTGAAGTTGTAATAGACCGTGCCCTTGGCGACCCCGGCCCGCTCGGCGATCTCGTCGACGGTGGTGGCGGAGAAGCCCTGCTCGGCGATGAGGGTCACCGCCGCCTCGTAGAGCCTCTGCCGGGTGGCCTGGCGGCGCGTGGTGCCACTGCTTTCCATGAGGCCGATTCTCCCAGCTTCCGGTGCGCTCACAGGCTCAGCTCCGGGTGCAGCCGGCTCAGGCTCCACACCTGCTTGCGGCGGGCGGTCCAGGCGGTGAGGGCGAGGGCGCCGACGGTGAAGGCGGCCAGCACCGCGCAGCCCAGCCAGACCGGGCCGAGGGGGCCGCCGGTGATGAGCCTGCGCAGCCCCTCGACGACGTACGTCATGGGCAGGTACGGGTGGATCGCGCCGAAGAAGCCGGGGCTGGTCTGGACGGGGTACGTACCCCCGGCCGAGGTCAGTTGGAGCGTCAGCACGACCAGCACCAGGATGCGTCCCGCCGCGCCGAAGCAGGCGTTGAGCCACTGCACGATCGCGCCGAAGCAGCAGGTCACCAGGGCCAGGAAGGCGATCGTCCCGGCCGAGCGCGCCATCTCCAGACCGAGGCCCCAGTGCAGGACGGCCATCAGGGCGCCGACCTGGAGGATGCCGATGGCGGCGACCGGCAGCCAGCCGGCGAAGGCGATCCGCCAGGCGGAGGCGCCGGTGGAGAGCGCCCGCTTGTTGAGCGGTTGGATGATCATGTAAGCGACCATCGCGCCGACCCAGAGGGAGAGCGGGATGAAGTACGGGGCGAAGCCGGTGCCGTAGTTGGGTGCCGCGTGAAGGGACTTGGAGGCCAGCTTCACCGGGTCGGCCATGACGTCGGTCCGGGCGTCGCGGTCCTTCTTCCCGTAGTCCGGGATCTTCTCCGCGCCGTCGTGCAGTCCCTGGGCGAGCTCGGTCGAGCCGTCGCCGAGCCGGAACAGCCCGCCGTCGAGGTTCTCGGCCCCCGTCTTGAGCTTGCCCATGCCGGTGTCCAGATCGGCCGAGCCGGTACGGGCGTTGCCGAGGCCGGTGTGCAGCGCGACCGCGCCCTTGGCGACCTTCTGGGCGCCGGTGTTGAGGGCGTTGACGTCCTTGACGGCCTTCTCCAGGTCGGACTCCAGGGTCGGCGCGCGCTTCGCCAGGTTCTCGGCCTGCTCCTGGAAGGCGGCCAGGTGGCTGCTGAGCGCCTTCAGCTCACCGTTCTGGCTGCTGACCAGCTTGCTCACGTCGGCGGCCGTCGTGGCGGCGTCGGAGGCCGCCTCGCCGGCCTTCTTCAACGCGGGGCAGGACGCCGTGTCGGGCTCGTCCGCCTCCTCGCACCGGGTGCGGTACACCTCGCCGAGTTCGTCGGCGGCGGTGCGGGCGTCGGCGGCCGCCCCCGGGGCGGCGGCCACCAGCTTGCCGAGGTCCTCGCGCGCGGTCTTCGCCCCGTCGGCGGCCAGGCGGGCGGCGTCTCCGACGCTCTTCCCGTTCTCCTTGAAGAACGTGAAGAAGGGGCGGGCCCGGCCGGCGGCGCTGTTGACCTTGTCGGCCAGGGCCTGGGTGCCGTCGGCCACCTGACGGGCACCGGAGGCGACTTCGCCCGCACCGGTGTTCAACTTGACGATCCCGTCGGAGAGCCGCTCGCTGCCCGCCTTGGAGTCCTTGAGGCCGTCCGCGAGGTCCTTGGAGCCCTTCCTCGCCTTCGATATCCCGCCCTTGAGCTCGTCGGCGCCCTTGGCCGCGTCGGCCGTCTTGTCGTGCAGATCGGAGAAGTTGACGAAGATGCGGTCCAGGAAGCCCCTTGAGGCGTTGGTGGAGGCGGCGTTGCGCACCTCGCCGAAGACGGTCTTGGAGATCTGCCCGACGATGTAGTTGTTGGCGTCGTTCGTCCGCACCTGGAGCGCGCCCGTCTCGGGGGAGTTCCCGCCGCTGGACGCGATCTTCTTACTGAAGTCGGCCGGCATCGTCAGCGAGAGGTAGTACGTCCCGTCCTCGACGCCCTTCTCCGCCTCCGCGGAACTCACCTCATGCCACGCGAACACCTTGGAGTCGAGGAGCTTGTCGCTGATCTCGTCCCCCGCCTCGACGCGCTTGCCGTCGTTCGTAGCCCCCTTGTCGTTGTCGACCAGGGCGACGGGCAGCTTGTCGAGATTCCCGTACGGGTCCCAGAACGAGAACAGGTACAGGGCGCCGTAGAGCAGCGGCAGGAGCAGCAGGGCGACCAGTGCGGCGGCCGGCAGCTTCCCCCTGCGGAACCGCCTCAGCTCAAGCGCGGCCAGTTTCGGCGATCGCATCGGCGCTCTCCTCCTTTTCGGTCTCTTCGGTGGTGGGTGCGGCCGGGGCCTCTTCGGCGGCGGGCGTGGTGCGGACGACCTGGGCGTCCTCGGGGGCCTCGCTGCACACGGCGAGCACGGTGGTGCCGGAATCGGCCACGGACCGCAGCAGCGCCCAGGCGTCGGCGCGTTCGGCGGGGGCGAGCTTCAGGTCGGCGTCGTCCAGCGCGAGCAGCCGCGGGGTGCCGATGAGCGCCAGGGCGACGGAGAGCCGCAGCGCTTCGAGCCGCTCCAGGTCCCGTACGGAGGTCCGCTCGGCCTTCGGCAGGGTGGCGGGGTCGAGCCCCGCGGCTTCGAGGGCCGTGTCGATCCGGGCCCGGGCGGTGGCCCGGCGCTCGGCGCGCGGGCGGAGCAGGGTGCGCAGGGAGGCCCCGTAACGGCCCTGGAGCAGGGCCCGTTCGCGCAGGTGCTCGGCGACGGTGAAGGCGGGGTCCAGCTCGCTGACGCCGGGCACCGGGCCGAGGGCCGCGATCCTGCGGACGGCGGCCGCCTTGCGGGGCAGTTCGAGTCCGCCGGTCCGCGCGCTGCCCTCGGTGGCGCGCATGCGGCCGGTCAGAGCGAGCAGAAGGCAGGTGCGCCCGGAGCCGGAGGGCCCCTCGACGGCGACGAGCGCCCCCGGCGGCGCGCTGAACCCCACGTGGCGGAAGACCCAGCCGCGCGGCCCCTTGAGTCCGAAGTCCTCGGCGCCGACTGCGGCGCCGTGCGGGCTCTCCACAGACCCTCCCCTGATCTCGTCCGTGATCCGTCCCGGCCGCTCTCGATTTGAACTGACCAGTCAGTTCAAAAAGTTATCCCGAACTCGCGCTCGAAGCAAAACGGCAGGTCAGGGAAGGTTTCTGACCGATTGTCAGTGGTAACCGCAACCATGGACACATACGGCCACGGAGCCGTCACACGACGACAGGAGGTTCGTCATGGCCAGCTCGTCCGCAGCCGCCGCCCCGCGGCGCCGCGCAGGCAGCCCTGCACCCTCACTGACCGGTCCCGCCGACGATGTGCACCCCGTGCTGCGCCGCACCACGGCACCGCCCGCCGCCCTCGACCTGCTCGCCAAGGCCCGCACCGGCCTGGACGAGGCCGCCGTGCTCCACGAACCGAACGAGCGCTACGCCACCGCCCACCTCGCGGCCCTGCGCACGGCGGCCGCCGTGCTGGCAGCCCGTGGCCGCCCCGAGACGAACAAGCGCAACCGCGACCGCATCCGGAGCGTGTGGGAGGTCCTCCCGGAGACAGCCCCGGAGCTGACCGACTGGAGCGACCTCTTCGCCTCCGGAGCGCCCCGCCGGGCCCGCGCGGAGGCGGGCATGCCCGGCGCCGCCGACGACCGGGACGCGGACGACCTGCTGCGGGACGCCGCCCAGTTCCTGCGCCTGGTGGAGCGGCTGCTGGTCCTCCAGCCGGTGCTCCCGCAGCCGAGGACGGGGAGGCCGGCCACGGGGTGAGACGGGCCGGTGCCGGATGACCGGGACGGCGGTGCGAGGCCATAGGGTGGGCAACGCTCACATCACCACCTGCACTGTTCACGCTCCGCCGTCCCAGGCGGCACCGTGCCGAGGAGTCATCTGCCGTGTCGGACCAGCTGCGCCCCCGCGCCTCCCTCCGTACCGCCGTGGTCTGGGAGGTCCTGAAGGACGCTCTGGACCGTCAGGTCAAGGCGGCCGGCCGGGACGCCCTGGATGTCCTGGACACCGGCGGCGGCACCGGCAACTTCGCGGTGCCCGCCGCCCGGCTCGGCCACCACGTCACCGTCGTCGACCCCAGCCCCAACGCGCTCTTCGCGCTGGAGCGCCGCGCCGCCGAGGCCGGGGTCGCCGACCGCGTCCGGGGCGTCCAGGGCGACATCCTCGGCCTGTTCGACGTCGTGGAGCGCGGCGGCTTCGACGCGGTGCTCTGCCACGGCGTCCTGGAGTACGTCGACGACCCCGCCGAGGGCGTACGGAACGCGGTGGCGGCCCTGCGCCCCTCCGGCGCCCTCAGCCTGCTCGCCGCGGGCCTGGGCGGGGCCGTCCTGGCCCGCGCGCTGGCCGGCCACTTCACCGAGGCCCGGCAGGCACTCACCGACCCGGCGGGCCGCTGGGGCGAGGGCGACCCGGTGCCCCGCCGCTTCACCGCCGAGCAGCTCACCGAGCTGGTCTCGGGCGCCGGCCTGGAGGTCGGCGCCGTGCACGGGGTGCGGGTCTTCGCCGACCTCGTACCGGGCGTCCTGGTGGACACCGAGCCCGGCGCCGTGGACGCGCTCCTCAAGCTCGAAGCCGCCGTCGCGGAGCTGCCGGCCTTCCACTCCGTCGCGACCCAGCTGCACGTTCTCGGCGAGAAGCGCCCCTGAACCAGCCGCCCGGACCGGCCCCCGGAAGCCCCCGCGAGGGCCGGTACGGGGCTGATCAGCAACGAAGCTGCGCACGGAGTCGGACTCGGGACCCCCGTAGCGGGCCGGAGCCCCGTATGATCGGGTGACACCATCCGGCATGACGGATCGGTCGTCGGGGAATCTACGCCTCAGCAGCCGAGCCGACACAGCGGTCCGGACTGGCTGAACGCTAGAGGGCGGGTTTCACGGGGGCGAATCCCTGCCTATCCTGGAAGGGCCGCATACCGGTCGCCCCCGCGGCCGACGACGAGGAGGATCCCGTGCCGCTCTCGGAGCACGAGCAGCGCATGCTCGAGCAGATGGAGCGAGCGCTGTACGCCGAAGATCCCAAGTTCGCGACAGCGCTCGAGGGAAGCGGGCTGCGTACGTACACCCGTAAAAGGGTCTACCAGGCGGTCGCTGGCTTCCTGGTGGGTATCGCGCTCCTCATGGCCGGAATGGTCGCCCAGCAGATCTGGATCAGCGTGGTGGGGTTCCTCGTCATGCTCGGCTGTGCCGTGCTCGCGGTCACCGGATGGCGCAAGGCGCCGAAGCCCGGTGAACAACAGCAGCAGGCCGCCGCGGACGGCGGGGACGGCGGCTCGCGCCGACGACCCAGACAACGCCGGTCGGTGATGAACCGCATCGAGCAGCGGTGGCAGCGCCGCCGCGACGAGCAGGGCCAGTAAGAATCTTCCGGTCCGGCCCCGAAGCTCATGGCGGGGCGGGGCGGGCCGGGTCGTGCTCGGGCACGACGCACGACACTGATGGCTGAGGGGCGGCCGCATTTCTGCGGCCGCCCCTCAGCCGTTGTCGCATGAATTCTGTGCGACGGACGGACGGGTGCACGGGCGGGCCGACGGAGCGGGGCGGGCCAGGATCACGCGGTCCTGGCCAGGCCCCGCCCCCGCTTCAGCCGTGCTGGCGTGACAGCCTGCGCCACCGGGCCGTCCAGCGGCCCCGCCCCGGACGGTCCGTCCACCGCTGGACGAGCGCCGCCCACCGGTCCGAGACCGCCCACACCACCCGGACGGCCGATCGGGGTGCCAGCCTCGCCCGCAGCCGTGCGCCCCGGCCGGCGTTGGCCTCCAGCCCCGCCCGTACCGCCAGCGCGTCCTCGGTCAGACCGGCCGCCGGGCGCGGCTCGGGGGCGTACAGCACTTGTTCCACCGCGCCCGCGATCCGGTGCACGGCCTCGGCCGCCATGGTGTCGAGCCCGCCCAGCCGCACGATCCGGGCCGCCGCCTTCCGGGGCGTCAGCGACTCGTCCGGCGCGATGCCGTGGTCCCAGGCGCAGTCGGTGATCTCCTGCCAGGCGGCCAGCACCCTGGCCGCCGCGTCCGCGGGCGTACGCCCCCCGGAACCGAGCCGCCGGTTTCTCACCCGGATCCGCCAGAGCAGCGGCAGCAGGGGCAGCAGCAGGACCAGGAGCGCACCGAGGACGACCAGCGCGACCGTGCCGGCCGGGGTGCCCTCGTCGGTCGGGGACGTCGGACCGGGCGCGGCGGACAGACCGCACTCACCCTGTCGGCGCATCTGCGGCGAGCAGCTTTCCGGGGCGGACGGGACCGCCGACGGGGCGGTGGAGGCACCGGCCGACGGCTCCGCCGGAGCGGTCGCACCGCCGGTGGGGGCCTCCGGCAGGGTGTACGCCGGGGCCGACCCCCGGCTGGGGGTGGGCTCGAAGCGGGTCCATCCGACGCCCTCGAAGTACAGCTCGGGCCAGGCGTGCGCGTCCCGCAGCCCGACCGAGTACGAGCCGTCGCTCTGGACGGCGCCCGGGGTGAAGCCCACCGCGACCCGGGCCGGGATGTCGAGAGTCCGGGCCATCGCGGCCATCGTGAACGAGAAGTGGATGCAGAATCCCTCCTTGTCCCGGAGGAACCGCGCTATGGCCGAGGAACCCGTCCCCGAACTGACCGAGGTGTTGTACGTGAAGCCGCCCTCGGAAGCGAACCAGCTCTGCAGCTTCACGGCCCGCTCGTAGGCGTTGGCCGAGCCTTCGGTGATCTTCTCGGCCTCCTCCGCCACCACGTCCGGCAGCGAGTCGGGAACCTGGGTGTACTCGCTGCGCAGCTTCTGCGGCGGCGGCCCGGCCGCCGCGAGCTGCGCCGCCGTCGGCTCGACGATCAGGCTGGACGCCTCGTACTGCGCGCCGCCGGTGTTCTGCCCGTCGTCGCCGATGAGCGTGCGGCCCTCCGGCTCGTACCGCCAGCGGCCCTCGATCGCCACCTCGCTCGCCGGGTAGGGGAGCGGCAGATAGTTCTGCTGGTACGAGGGCGAGGAGGAGATGTTCGTCCGGATCTCGGTGACGGCGACGTCCCGGCCCAGACCGGGGGGCTGCGGGAGGCGGTCCGGCACATCCGTCAGACGGCGGGTCGAGGAGCGCCACTCGCTGCCGTTGAACTCGTCCAGGGAGATGATCCGCAGATAGAGGTCGCGTGGGTCCTCGGCGTTGGTGCGGTACGTCATCACCTCCCGGTTGTCCGGCTGGTTGAGGTTGTCCTTGAGCGACACCAGCGGGTTCACCGCGGTGATGGTGCCGCCACCGCTGCCCTTGCCGTTTCCGCCGCCCCGGCCGCCCAGCAGACCGCTGTCCAGGGCGGGCAGGGCGAGCGGGACCACCAGGGCGATGCCCAGCGCCAGCACTCCGATGCGCCGTCCGGTACGGACCGGTGCGGACGCACCGCCGCCCCGGCCGGACAGGCCGTCCGACAGGCCTCCCGGCGACCGGTTGGCACCGCCGAAGACCCGCCCCCACTGGGAGAGCCGGTCGCGGCCCTCCGCCAGCAGGAGCAGCAGATAGCCGCAGGCCGCCAGCAGGAACCAGAGCCACCCCGTCCCGCCGTCACCGAGTCCGGCGGCGACCGAGTACAGGGCGAGCAGCGGCAGTCCGGCCGGGGCCGCGCTGCGGAAGGTCACCGCCAGGGCGTCCACCGCCAGCCCGATCAGCACCACCCCGCCGACCACCATCAGCCGGATGCCTTCGGTCATCGGGG
The DNA here is from genome assembly GCF_042718795.1 of Streptomyces cyaneofuscatus. GTDB lineage: Bacteria > Actinomycetota > Actinomycetes > Streptomycetales > Streptomycetaceae > Streptomyces > Streptomyces cyaneofuscatus_A. The sequence goes on along the minus strand of NZ_JBHXOX010000016.1, from coordinate 45,887 downwards.
CCGGGATGGCGTACGTACCGATGTCCTCGCCGCCCGCCACCAGCAGCTCACCGAGGCGTACGACGGCCTGCGGGCCGGGGAGCACGCCGAACACGGCCTGGTCCCGCGCGAAGACCACGGTCAGCAGCAGCAGGGTCACCAGCGTCTGGGAGGCGATCGTCAGCGACCGGGCCAGCGGAACCCGGCGGGCGAGCGCGCCCACCCCGCCCTGGACCCCGAGCAGCAGGGCCGCCTGCACGAGCCAGCCGGACCCCTCCACCAGCGGGAGCAGGGCCCCCGACGCCAGGAGTGTCGCCGCAAAGGCGCACAGCGCCAGCCGGGCCCGCCCGCTCATGACCATCCCCCCGGGAAACCTGTCGAACCGCCGTTGCCGGCGGACTGGGTGTCGGTGCGCATCTGGCCCGCGAGCTGCCACAGCGCCGGCAGCTCGGCCCCGGGCGGTACGGGCACCACGATCCAGCCCGCCTCGCGCAACTGCCGCAGCCGCTCCTCGGCCCGCTCGGGCGCGCCGAGGAGCATCTCCATGCCGCCGGACCAGAGGGCGCTGTCCAGGACGAAGGCGACCGCCGCGCCGGTGCGCTGCCGCATCCGGGCCGCGACCGAGGTCTGCTCCTCGTCGAGATCGCCGAAGAACGCGATCAGCAGCCCTTCGTTGCCGCCACGCAGCACGTCGTGGGCGCGCGAGAGCCCGCCGCCGTCGGAGTGGTCGACGACCGCGAGCGTGTCCAGCATCAGGCCCGCCGAGTCGGCCGACTCCTGGGTCGAGCCCGCGAAGCCGTCGGAGCCGCCCCCGGGCACCGCGTTCCCGTCGTCCGTGAGCAGCCGTACGGCGAAGCCGCGCTCCAGCATGTGCACCAGGGCGGAGGCCGCCCCCGAGACCGCCCACTCGAACGCCGAGTCGGGCCCGGCGCCCGTGTACCCGACCTGCCGCGTGTCCAGCAGCACCGTGCAGCGGGCGCGCTGCGGCTGTTCCTCGCGGCGGACCATCAGCTCGCCGTAGCGGGCGGTGGAGCGCCAGTGGACCCGGCGCAGGTCGTCGCCGTGCCGGTAGCCGCGCGGGATGATGTCGTCCTCGCCGGCCAGCGCGAGTGAACGCTGCCGCCCGTCGCCGTACCCCGAGGCCTCGCCCGCGAGCCGCAGAGCGGGCAGCGGGACGGTGCGCGGGATGACGACGAGCGTGTCGTACGCGCTGAAGGAGCGGGTCAGCTCGCACATCCCGAACGGGTCGCTGAGCCGCAGTTGCAGAGGGCCCAGCGGGTAGCGGCCTCGCAGGTCGGAACGGACCCGGTAGGACACCTCGCGCCGGCCGCCGCCCTCCACCCGGTCCAGCACGAAGCGGGGCCGCGGCCCGAGCACGTACGGCACGCGGTCCTGGAGCATCAGCAGCCCCGTGGGGAGCCGGGACACATTGTCCATGCGCAGGTGCACCCGGGCCTCCGAGGCCGTGGGCACCCGGGACGGCGTCAGCCGCCGGGTCCCCGTCACCCGGTAGCGGGTGCGGTAGAGCACGATCACGCAGACCAGGGGCAGCACCGCCAGCAGCAGCCCGACGCGCAGCAGGTCGGCCTGGCCCAGGACATAGGCGCAGACGGCGGCGGCCACCCCGGCGGCGAGGAAGGAGCGCCCCCGCGTGGTGAGCCCGCCGAAAGCCGCGCGCAGTCCGCCCTTGCTGGAGCCGTCCTGCACGGCGCCGGGCTCGCCGGCCGTCATCACAGCCGCCGGGTGCCGGGCTGCTGCTGACCGTAGAACGGGCGGCCCGGGTCGTGCGCCCCCTGGGGCGGAGGCACGGGGCCGCCACCGGCCGAGGTCGGGACCGGGGTGCGCTGGATGATCTCCAGCACCACCTGCTCCGCCGTCCGGCGGTTCAGTTGGGCCTGGGCGGTGGGCAGCAGCCGGTGGGCGAGCACGGGCGCGGCCAGGGCCTGGACGTCGTCGGGGAGGGCGTAGTCGCGGCCGCTGAGGGCCGCCGAGGCCTTCGCGGCGCGCAGCAGGTGCAGCGTCGCGCGGGGCGAGGCGCCGAGTCTGAGGTCCGGGTGGCTGCGGGTGGCCCCGACCAGCTCCACCGCGTACCGCCGGACGGCGTCGGCGACGTGCACCGTACGGACCGCGTCGATCAGCTTCACGATGTCGTGGGCGTGCGCCACCGGCTGGAGGTCGTCCAGCGGGGAGACGCCCCCGTGCACGTCGAGCATCTGCAGCTCGGCCTCCGGGCTCGGATAGCCGATGGAGACCCGGGCCATGAAGCGGTCGCGCTGGGCCTCGGGCAGCGGGTAGGTGCCCTCCATCTCCACCGGGTTCTGGGTGGCCACCACCATGAAGGGGTCGGGGAGCTCGTACGTCTTGCCGTCGATGGTGACCTGGCGCTCCTCCATCGACTCCAGCAGCGCCGACTGCGTCTTCGGCGAGGCGCGGTTGATCTCGTCGCCGATCACGATCTGGGCGAAGATCGCACCGGGCTTGAACTCGAAGTCGCGCCGCTGCTGGTCGAAGATCGACACACCGGTGATGTCCGACGGCAGCAGGTCCGGCGTGAACTGGATGCGCCGCACCGAACAGTCGATGGACCGCGCCAGCGCCTTGGCCAGCATCGTCTTGCCGACCCCGGGCACATCCTCGATGAGGAGATGCCCCTCCGCGAGCAGCACGGTCAGCGAAAGCCGTACGACCTCAGGCTTGCCCTCGATCACACCCTCCACCGACCTGCGCACCCGCTCCGCTGTGGTGGTCAGATCCGTGAGGCTCGCTCGATCGTCATAGGTCGTCACCCGGCCCTCCTCGTCCCTTTTGCGCATGGGCCACGGCGTACGTACCCGCCCGGCCCACCCCGAAATACGGACGCTCCTCCGGAAGGCCCGGTGGAGGTCACCCACGCATTCTTGTTGCCGTTACCGCTTCGTGTCACTTGCCTGTGGATAAGTGGGTGCGATTTGTCAGTCTCTGCCGTGTTTCAGGGGTGAGCCGGGCGGGCGGGGAATCAGGAAGCGGGCTGGATCTCGCGGAGCAGACCCGTGGTCACGTCGAAGACGAAACCGCGGATGTCGTCGGTGTGCAGGAGGAACGGCGAGGTGCGCACCCGCTGCATCGACTGACGTACGTCCTGGTCGGCGTCCGTGTAGGCCTCGACCGCCCAGACCGGCCGCTGGCCGACCTCGCGCTCCAGGTCCTGCCGGAACTCCTCGGTGATCGATTCGAGGCCGCAGCCCGTGTGGTGGATGAGGACGATGCTGCGGGTGCCGAGCGCCCGCTGGCTGATGGTGAGTGAGCGGATCACGTCGTCGGTGACGACACCGCCCGCGTTACGGATGGTGTGGCAGTCGCCGAGTTCGAGACCCAGCGCGGCGTGGAGGTCGAGACGGGCGTCCATGCAGGCGACGATGGCGACCTGGAGGACCGGCTTGGCGTCCATGCCGGGGTCGCGGAAGCCCTTGGCGTACGTGGAGTTCGCCTCGACCAGCTGATCGGTGACCTGGCCCCCCTCGCGGACCGCCGCGGCGGTGGACGTCATGGACTCGGCGGGGGAGTGAGCAGAAGTCGACATGGCTACGACGTTAGCCTTCCCACCTGGCCCGGGTGGGCTGTGAGAGCGGACAAAGAACGTCAACGCGTCTTGTTGTGAGCTAACCCACAAGCACCAGGAAACGCGCCCGTTCGGGTGGCGTCGCCGCATCCGGACGGGTGGGACGACTCGCTGCCCGGTTCGTTGATCGCGAATCGATCGAATGGCAGGGTGGACTAAAGTAACGCGAAGTCACCACCCTGAACCCGTACCACCACCACTCGACACACCCCGCACACCCGCACCTCCCGCATATTCCGTTTTTCCCCCGTGATGTGCGGCGTACGTGCGGCCCGGCCCTCTCCCGCTCCCGGTCGGCCGACGCCCCTTCCCCGGCGCCGGCGGACCTCCCCTTCGGAGCGGGCGGGGACCAGGACGTATGTACCGGCCGCGCGGGACAGAGCCTGAGAGGGCGCATTGAGCCAGACCCGACACGTCCCGGTGATGCTCCAGAGGTGTCTGGACCTGTTGGCCCCGGCTCTCCAGGACCCGGCCCACCCCGAGCCCGTGGTCGTCGACTGCACCCTCGGCCTCGGCGGCCACAGCGAGGCGCTCCTCGAAGCCTTCCCCACCGCCCGGCTGATCGCGCTGGACCGGGACAAGGAGGCCCTGCGGCTCTCCGGTGAACGGCTCGCCCGCTTCGGCGACCGCGCCACCCTCGTCCACGCCGTCTACGACGAACTCCCCGAGGTCCTCGCCCGGCTCGGCGTTCCCACGGTCCAGGGCATCCTGTTCGACCTCGGGGTCTCCTCGATGCAGCTCGACGAGGCCGACCGCGGCTTCGCGTACGCCCAGGACGCCCCGCTCGACATGCGGATGGACCAGACGACCGGGATCGGCGCCGCCGAGGTTCTCAACACCTACCCGCCCGGCGAACTCGTGCGGATCCTGCGCGCGTACGGCGAGGAGAAGCAGGCCAAGCGGATCGTCTCCGCCGTCGTGCGCGAGCGCGAGAAGGAGCCGTTCAGCAACAGCGCCCGGCTCGTCGAGCTGATCCGCGACTCCCTGCCGCAGGCCGCCAAGCGCACCGGCGGCAACCCGGCCAAGCGGACCTTCCAGGCCCTGCGCATCGAGGTCAACGGCGAGCTCAGCGTTCTGGAGCAGGCCATCCCGGCGGCCGTGGCGAGCCTCGCCGTCGGCGGCCGGATCGCCGTGCTCGCGTACCACTCGCTGGAGGACCGGCTGGTGAAGCAGGTCTTCGCCGCCGGCGCCGCCAACACCGCGCCGCCCGGCCTGCCCGTCGTCCCCGAGCGCTACCAGCCCCGCCTGAAACTGCTCACCCGGGGCGCCGAACTGCCCACCGAGGAGGAGGTCGCCGAGAACCGGCGCGCCGCCCCCGCCCGGCTCCGCGGCGCCCAGCGCATCCGGGAGGACGAGCGATGAGCACCACGGGGGGCACGCGGTGAGCAGGCCGGCCGCATCGCTGAAGGGGCGCGCCGGACGGCTCGCCCGGCTGATGCCCACCGCGTCCCCCAGCAGCGCGGCCCGTACCCCGTTCGTCCTGCTGGTCGTGCTCCTCCTGGGCGGCGGGCTGATCACCCTGCTGCTGCTGAACTCCGCGCTCAACGAAGGATCGTTCAGGCTCAGCAAGCTCAAGCGGGACACCACCGAGCTCACCGACGAGCAGCAGGCCCTCCAGCGCGACGTCGACAGCTACTCCCAGCCCGACGCCCTGGAGCGCCGCGCCCGGGAACTCGGCATGGTCCCCGGCGGCAGCCCCGCCTTCCTGAACCCGGACGGCACGGTCCGCGGAGTCCCCAGGGAGGCCACCGCCCCGCCGCCCAGCCCCAGTCCGAGCCCCACCCCGAGCGCCGAGCCGACCCCCGAGGGCGGCGCGCAGGCGGACGGCACGGAGCCCGCCGCCCCGGCCGCCCCCTCCGGCTCCGCAAGCCCCTCACCGGGCGCAGCCGCCGAGGCCGAAACCCAGGGCGCCCCCGCAGAGCCCGAGCCCCAAGGCGCCCAGGCCGACCCCGCCGGGCCTCAAGACGCCCCGGCCCCCGAGAGCACCCCGGCGACCCCGCCCCCGACCACCCCCGGCAGGTGACGCAGTGCCGCCCAAGGAACCGCCGCGCCGCCGCGTACCCGGCCCGGCCCGCCCCCGTAACGGGGCCAACGGCCGCTCCGGCGCACGCCCCCCGGCCCGCGTCCCCCGCCCCGCCCCACGGCGCACCACCGCACGCGGGCGCGCGCCCCGCACCCTGCGCCTCGGCTCCCCGCGCCCCCGGCTCCGGCTGGTCAGCCTCGGGCTGACGCTGATCATGCTGCTCTTCGTGGCCCGGCTGCTCCAGGTCCAGGCCGTCGACGCCACCGCGTACGCGGCCAAGGCCGAGAAGAACCGCTACCTGGAGTACACGGTCGCCGCCGAGCGCGGCGAGATCACCGACCGCAGGGGCGTCGCGCTCGCCACCAGCGTGGACGCGCACAACATCACGGCCGACCCGAAGATGTTCACGCCCGAGGACAGCAAGGCCCCCGACGCGCCGCAGCAGGCCGCCGCGCTGCTCGCCCCGATCCTCGGCAAGGACGTCGACGAGCTGGTCAAGAAGCTCTCGACCCCCAAGAGCCGCTACACCGTGCTCGCGTACCGGCAGACCCCCCAGGTCTGGAAGCAGATCAAGGACCTCAAGGCCGTCTTCGCCGAGAAGGCCTCCGAGGACAAGCTGAACGGCGGCACGGGCGCCAACGTCCTGGCCGGGGTCCTCCAGGAGCCCACCACCAAGCGGGTCTACCCCAACGGGGACCTCGCCGCCGGGATACTGGGATTCGTCAGCGCCGACGGCAAGGGCGGCGGCGGACTCGAATCGCAGCTGGACCAGGAGCTCGCGGGCGAGGACGGCAAGATCCGCTACGCCCAGTCCGGCGGGCGCCGGGTCCCCACGGCGGGCGGCAGCGAGGACCCGGCCGTGCCCGGCTCCGACATCGAGCTGACCATCGACCGCGACATCCAGTGGGCCGCTCAGAAGGCCATCAGCGACCAGGTCGAGAAGTCCAAGGCCGACCGCGGCTACGTCATCGTGCAGAACACCCGGACCGGCGAGCTGCTGGCCATGGCCAACTCACCGGGCTACGACCCCAACGACCTCTCCCAGGCCACCTCGGCCTCCCTCGGCAACGCGGCCCTCCAGGACGTGTACGAGCCCGGCTCCACCAGCAAGGTCATGTCGATGGCCGCCGTACTGGAGGAGAAGGCCGCCACGCCCGGCACCCATGTCACCGTCCCCAACCGGCTGCACCGCGGCGACCGGCTCTTCAAGGACGACATCGACCACCCCACCTGGTACCTCACGCTCAACGGGGTCCTCGCCAAGTCCAGCAACATCGGCACGATCCTGGCGACCGGTCAGCTCGGCAAGACCCAGGCCGAGTCGAACAAGGTGCTCTACGACTACCTGCGCAAGTTCGGCCTCGGCAAGAAGACCGGCCTCGGCTACCCCGGCGAGTCGCCCGGTCTCCTCGCCCACCCCAAGGACTGGTCGACCTCACAGCAGTACACGATCCCCTTCGGCCAGGGCCTCTCCATGAACGCCGTCCAGGCCGCCTCGGTCTACTCCACGGTCGCCAACGGCGGGGTCCGGATCGACCCCACCCTCGTACGCGGCACCAAGGGCGCCGACGGCCGCTTCACCGCCGCCGACGCCCCCGAGGAGACCCGGGTGGTCAGCGAGAAGACCGCCAAGACCCTGGCGACCATGCTGGAATCCGTCGTCGGCGACCAGGAGGGCACCGGCACCAAGGCCGCCATCCCCGGATACCGGGTCGCGGGCAAGACCGGCACCGCCAACCGGGTCGACCCGGTCCGCGGCGTCTACAAGGGGTACACCGCCTCCTTCGCCGGCTTCGCCCCGGCCGACGATCCGCAGATCACCGTCTACTGCGCGATCCAGAACCCCACCAAGGGAAGCTACTTCGGCGGCCAGATCTGCGGCCCGATCTACAAGCAGGTCATGGAGTTCGCGCTCAAGACCCTCCAGGTCGCACCGTCCGGCAACAAGCCGCCCCGGCTGCCGGTGTCCTTCAAACCCGGCGAGTGAACACGGGGATGCGCGAGCATCTCCTCCAAGGGAACCCTCAGTGACAACCATCACCCCCGATCCCGGGAACCGGAACGAGAACTTCCCGGGACCCGGTCCCTCGCTTCGCGAGAGCCCGCACCGGCCCGGTACGCTCACCGCCGTGCCCCACGCTGATCAGTCCCAAACCTCTCAGAAGGACGCGCCTGTGACCTACCCGGGAGCGCCCCGACCGGACCGGCTCCGGCCCACCCCCCTCGGCGAGCTGGCCGACCGGCTCGGCGTCGACGCGGCCGGGGACGGCGAAGTCACCGGCATCACCCACGACTCGCGGGCCGTGCGCCCCGGAGACGTGTACGCGGCCCTGCCCGGCGCCCGTATGCACGGCGCCGACTTCGCCGCCCAGGCCGCGGGCCTCGGTGCCGTCGCCGTCCTCACCGACCCGACGGGCGCCGAACGCGCCGCCGCCACCGGCCTGCCGGTCCTGGTCGCCGAGGACCCACGCGGCGTCATGGGCGAACTGGCCGCCGACATCTACGGGCGGCCCGGCATCGGCCTCCTCCAGATCGGCATCACCGGAACCTCCGGCAAGACCACCACCGCGTACCTGGTCGAGGGCGGACTGCGCGCCGCGGGCCGCGCCACCGGGCTCATCGGCACCGTCGAGATGCGCATCGGCGACGAGCGCATCAAGTCCGAGCGCACCACCCCCGAGGCCACCGACCTCCAGGCCCTGTTCGCCGTCATGCGCGAACGCGGCGTCGAGGCCGTCGCGATGGAGGTCTCCAGCCACGCCCTCGTGCTCGGCCGGGTCGACGGCTGCGTCTTCGACGTCGCCGTCTTCAACAACCTCAGCCCGGAGCACATGGAGTTCCACTCCGGCATGGAGGACTACTTCCAGGCCAAGGCCCAGCTCTTCACCCCCGAGCGCAGCCACCGCGGCGTCGTGAACTTCGACGACGAGTACGGCCGCCGGCTCATCGACGAGTCCGGCGTCCCGGTCACCACCTTCTCCACCGAGGGCCACCCGGACGCCGACTGGCACGCCGAGGACGTCCAGGTCGGCCCGCAGGACAGCACCTTCACCGCCGTCGGCCCCAAGGGCGAGCGGATCGCCGCCCGCGCCCCGCTGCCCGGCCCGTTCAACGTCGCCAACACCCTCGCCGCGATCGTCACGCTGGCCGTCGCGGGCGTCGACCCGCAGATCGCCGCCGACGGCATCGCCGCCGTCCCCGGGGTCCCGGGCCGGCTGGAGCGGGTGGACGCCGGACAGCCGTACCTCGCCGTCGTCGACTACGCGCACAAGACCGACGCCGTCGAGTCCGTGCTCCGCTCCCTGCAGAAGGTCACCGAGGGCCGGGTGCACATCGTCCTCGGCTGCGGCGGCGACCGCGACACCACCAAACGCGGCCCGATGGGCGCCGCCGCGGCCCGCCTCGCCCACACCGCCGTACTGACCTCCGACAACCCCCGCTCCGAGGACCCCCTCGCGATCCTCGCCGCGATGCTCTCCGGCGCCGCCGAGGTCCCCGTCCACGAACGCGGTGACGTCCTGGTCGACGCCGACCGGGCCTCGGCCATCGCCGCCGCCGTCGCACGCGCCGAACCGGGCGACACCGTCCTCGTCGCGGGCAAGGGCCACGAGCAGGGCCAGGACATCCACGGAGTCGTACGCCCCTTCGACGACCGCAAGGTCCTGCACGACGCCATCGAGCGGTCCCTGGGGCGCACCGGCGCCGCCGACCGTGCCCCGCACCACGAGAACAACAGTCAGGGATGACCAAGTGATCACCCTTTCCCTCGCCGAGATCGCGGACATCGTCGGCGGGCAGCCGCACGACATACCGGACCCGGCAGTCACCGTCACCGGCCCCGTCGTCATCGACTCCCGCGAGGTCGCACCCGGCAGCCTGTTCGCCGCGTTCGCCGGCGAGCGCGTGGACGGCCACGACTACGCGCAGCGCGCCGTCGAGGCGGGCGCGGCAGCCGTCCTGGCCGCCCGCCCCGTCGGCGTTCCGGCGATCGTCGTGGACGACGTCGTCGGCGCCCTCGGCGCGCTCGCCCGTACCGTCGTCGAACGCCTCGGCACCACCGTCGTCGCGCTCACCGGCTCCGCGGGCAAGACGTCCACCAAGGACCTGATCGCGCAGCTCCTCCAGCGCCACGGCCCGACCGTCTGGACGCCCGGCTCCCTCAACAACGAGATCGGCCTGCCGCTCACCGCCCTGAGCGCCACCTCCGAGACCCAGCACCTGGTCCTGGAGATGGGCGCCCGCGGCATCGGCCACATCCGCTACCTCACCGAGCTCACCCCGCCCCGCATCGGCCTGGTCCTCAACGTCGGCTCCGCCCACCTCGGCGAGTTCGGCAGCCGCGAGGCGATCGCCCAGGCCAAGGGCGAGATGGTCGAGGGCCTGCCCGAGGACGGCTGTGCCGTACTCAACGCCGACGACCCTCTCGTACGCGCGATGGCTTCGCGCACCAAGGCCCGCGTCCTGCTCTTCGGAGAAGCCCCGGAAGCGGACGTACGGGGCGAGAAGGTCCGGATGACCGCCGACGGGCGGCCCGCGTTCGAGCTCCACACACCCACCGGGTGCAGCGACGTGACCTTGCGCCTGTACGGTGAGCACCACGTGTCGAACGCGCTCGCCGCGGCCGCCGTCGCCCATGAGTTGGGCATGTCCGTGACCGGGATCGCCGATGCGCTCTCGGAGGCGGGCACCCTCTCCCGCTGGCGCATGGAGGTCACCGAGCGCGGGGACGGTGTGACGGTTGTCAACGACGCCTACAACGCGAACCCCGAATCCATGAGAGCCGCACTGCGTGCGCTGGCTGCCATGGGCCAGGCCCGAGCGGCCGACGGGGGACGCACCTGGGCGGTGCTCGGTCAGATGGCCGAGCTCGGTGACGCGTCGCTCGCCGAGCACGACGCGGTCGGACGGCTCGCCGTCCGGCTCAACGTCAGCAAGCTCGTCGCTGTCGGGGGGAGAGAAGCCTCCTGGCTGCAACTGGGCGCATACAACGAGGGTTCGTGGGGTGAGGAGTCGGTGCACGTGTCCGACGCACAGGCGGCCGTCGACCTGTTGCGCAGTGAACTGCGCCCGGGAGACGTCGTGCTGGTGAAGGCGTCCCGGTCGGTCGGCCTGGAGAAGGTCGCCCAGGCACTGCTGGAGAACGCGACCGAGGGCGAGGTCGCCGGCCGATGAGGCAGATCCTCTTCGCGGGGGCCATCGGGCTCTTCCTGACCCTGGTCGGGACCCCGCTGCTGATCAAGCTGCTGGCCCGCAAGGGATACGGGCAGTTCATCCGGGACGACGGCCCGCGCACGCACGGCAGCAAGAAGGGCACGCCCACGATGGGCGGCATCGCCTTCATCCTGGCGACGATCATCGCGTACGTCCTGGCGAAGGTGATCACCGGCGAGGACATCCGGTACTCCGGCATCCTCGTGCTGTTCCTGATGGCCGGGATGGGCCTCGTCGGCTTCCTCGACGACTACATCAAGATCGTCAAGCAGCGTTCGCTGGGTCTGCGGGCCAAGGCGAAGATGGCCGGCCAGCTGATCGTCGGTATCGCCTTCGCGGTGCTCTCGCTCCAGTTCGCCGACTCCCGGGGCAACACCCCCGCCTCCACCCGGCTCTCCTTCGTGGAGGACTTCGGCTGGTCGATCGGCCCGGTGCTGTTCTGCGTCTGGGCGCTGTTCATGATCCTCGCCATGTCCAACGGCGTGAACCTCACGGACGGCCTGGACGGTCTGGCCACCGGCGCCTCGGTGATGGTCTTCGGCGCCTACACCTTCATCGGCCTCTGGCAGTTCCAGGAGTCCTGCGCCTTCGCGGACAACCTGACCAACCCCAGCGCCTGTTTCGAGGTACGGGACCCACTCGACCTCGCCGTCGTCGCCTCCGCGCTGATGGGCGCCTGCTTCGGCTTCCTGTGGTGGAACACCTCGCCCGCCAAGATCTTCATGGGTGACACCGGCTCGCTCGCCCTCGGCGGCGCGCTGGCGGGCCTCGCGATCCTGTCCCGCACCGAGTTCCTGCTCGCCATCCTCGGCGGCCTCTTCGTGATGATCACCATGTCCGTGGTCATCCAGGTCGGCTCGTTCAAGATGACCGGCAAGCGGGTCTTCCGGATGGCACCGCTCCAGCACCACTTCGAACTCAAGGGGTGGTCCGAAGTCCTGGTCGTGGTCCGCTTCTGGATCATCCAGGGCATGTGCGTGATCGTCGGCCTCGGCCTCTTCTACGCGGGATGGGCAGCCAAGAAGTGAGCACCGTGGACTGGCAGGGCAAGCACGTCACCGTCGCCGGACTCGGCGTCAGCGGCATCCCCGCGGCCCGTGCCCTGCACGAGCGCGGCGCGCTCGTCACCGTCGTCAACGACGGCGACGACGAGCGCGCCCGCGCGCAGGCCGCCGAACTGGAGGCGCTCGGCATCACCGTGCGCCTCGGCGACGGCGCCACCCTGCCGCCGTCCACGGAACTCGTCGTCACCGCCCCCGGCTGGCAGCCGGACAAGCCGCTCTTCCTGGCTGCCGCCGAGGCGGGCGTCGACATCTGGGGCGACGTCGAGCTGGCCTGGCGGCTGCGCGGCGACAACGGGCGCAAGGCCGCCCCCTGGCTCGCCGTCACCGGCACCAACGGCAAGACCACCACCGTACGGATGCTGGCCTCGATCCTGGAGGCCGCGGGCCTGCGCACGGCGGCGGTCGGCAACATCGGCGTATCGCTGCTGGACGCGGTGCTCGGCGAGCAGGAGTACGACGTCCTCGCCGTCGAGCTCTCCAGCTACCAGCTGCACTGGGCGCCCTCCCTGCGCGCCCACTCCGCCGCGGTCCTCAACCTCGCCCCGGACCACCTCGACTGGCACGGCTCGATGGAGGCGTACGCCGCCGACAAGGGCCGCGTCTACGAGGGCAACACGGTCGCCTGCGTCTACAACGCGGCCGACCCCGCCACCGAGGACCTCGTCCGCGAGGCCGACGTCGAGGAGGGCTGCCGCGCCATCGGCTTCACCCTCGGCGCCCCCGGCCCTTCCCAGCTCGGCGTGGTCGACGGCATCCTCGTGGACCGGGCCTTCGTGAAGAACCGCCAGAAGCAGGCGCAGGAGCTCGCCGAGGTCTCCGACGTGAACCCGCCGGCCCCGCACAACATCGCCAACGCGCTGGCCGCCGCCGCCCTCGCCCGCGCCTTCGGCGTGGAACCGGCCGCCGTCCGCGACGGGCTGCGGAACTTCCGCCCGGACGCCCACCGCATCGAACACGTCGCGGACATCGACGAGGTCGCGTACGTCGACGACTCCAAGGCCACCAACACCCACGCCACCGAGGCCTCGCTCGCCGCCTACGACTCCATCGTCTGGATCGCCGGCGGCCTCGCCAAGGGCGCCACCTTCGACGAGCTGGTCACCGGCGCGGCGAAGCGGCTGCGCGGAGTCGTGCTGATGGGCGCCGACCGCGCGCTGATCCACGAAGCCCTGACGCGACACGCCCCGGAAGTCCCGGTCGTCGACCTCGACCGGACCGACACTGGGGCGATGTCCGAGGCGGTGGAGCACGCCGCCCGGCTCGCGCGGCCGGGCGATACGGTACTGCTGGCCCCGGCCTGCGCCTCGATGGACATGTTCACCAACTACATCAAGCGGGGCGAGGCGTTCGCGGACGCGGTCCGCGCACGTGCCGAGACGAGCGCCTGACCGACCGGGCTCCGCGCCGGGGCCGCGCCCTGGGGCACGAGCAGTGGAGGGGACAGCGACAATGCCGGCCGAGAAGAGCTCCGCCGTACGCAGCCGACGGCCGGCGCCGCCCCGGAGCGCGGGACGCGGCTCCCCGGCCCCCCGCGCCCCGCGCGGCGGCGTACGGCGCCTCTACGAACAGGCACGCCGGGCCTGGGACCGCCCTCTGACCGCCTACTACGTGATCCTCGGCTCCAGCCTCCTGATCACCGTGCTGGGCCTGGTGATGGTCTACTCCGCCTCGATGATCCAGGCGTTGAACATCGACAAGTCGTCGACGTACTTCTTCGGCAAGCAGTTCGTCGCCGCCGTCATCGGGGGCGCGCTGATGATGATCGCCTCCCGGATGCCGGTGAAGCTCCACCGCGGGCTGGCCTACCCGATGCTCATGGTCACCGTCTTCCTGATGATCCTGGTCCAGGTGCCGGGAATAGGGATGTCGGTCAACGGCAACCAGAACTGGATCTACCTCGGCGGCCCGTTCCAACTCCAGCCCAGCGAGTTCGGCAAGCTCGCCCTGATCCTCTGGGGCGCCGACCTGCTCGCCCGCAAGCAGGACAAGCGGTTGCTGACGCAGTGGAAGCACATGCTGGTCCCGCTCGTCCCGGTCGCCTTCATGCTGCTCGGGCTGATCATGCTGGGCGGCGACATGGGGACCGCGATCATTCTCACGGCGATCCTCTTCGGCCTGCTCTGGCTGGCCGGCGCCCCCACCCGGCTCTTCGCCGGGGTGCTCGGATCCGCCGCCGTCCTCGCGGTCCTGCTGATCTGGACCAGCCCCAACCGGATGTCCCGGCTCTCCTGCATGGGCATCATCGGCGAACCCGACCCGGACGACGGCTGCTGGCAGGCCGCCCACGGAATCTACGCTCTGGCCTCCGGCGGATGGTTCGGTTCCGGGCTGGGTGCGAGTGTGGAAAAATGGGGTCAACTCCCGGAACCCCACACCGACTTCATCTTCGCGATCACCGGTGAGGAACTGGGTCTGGCGGGGACGCTGTCCGTGCTCGCCCTCTTCGCGGCTCTAGGCTATGCGGGTATCCGCGTGGCCGGACGCACGGAGGACCCCTTCGTCAGGTATGCCGCGGGAGGCGTGACCACCTGGATCATGGCCCAGGCCGTGATCAACATCGGTGCGGTGCTCGGCCTGTTGCCGATCGCCGGTGTCCCGCTCCCGCTGTTCTCCTACGGAGGGTCCGCCCTGCTGCCGACGATGTTCGCGGTCGGGCTCATGATCGCCTTCGCGCGGAACGATCCCGCCGCGAAGGCGGCCCTGGCCATGCGGAGGCCCGGGGTGAGATGGAAGACGATGAGACGGCGCGTCACGAAGCGTCCGTCCGGAGAGCGGTGAATTTCGGTGCATGTCGTACTCGCCGGCGGGGGGACCGCCGGACACATCGAGCCCGCGCTTGCCCTCGCAGACGCCCTGCGCAGGCAGGACCCGACCGTGGGAATCACTGCCCTCGGCACGGAACGCGGCCTGGAGACCAGGCTCGTACCCGAGCGGGGGTACGAGCTCGCCCTCATCCCCGCCGTACCGCTGCCCCGTAAGCCCACCCCCGAGCTGATCACCGTCCCGGGCCGGCTGCGCGGCACCATCAAGGCGGCTGAGCAGATCCTGGAGCGCACCAAGGCGGACTGCGTGGTCGGCTTCGGCGGTTACGTGGCGCTGCCCGGCTACCTCGCCGCCAAGCGCGCCGGCGTGCCGATCGTCGTCCACGAGGCCAACGCCCGTCCGGGCCTCGCCAACAAGATCGGCTCCCGGTACGCCCACGGGGTCGCCGTCTCCACCCCGGACAGCAAGCTGCGCGACGCCCGCTACATCGGCATCCCGCTGCGCCGCACCATCGCCACCCTGGACCGCGCCCGGGTCCGCCCGGAGGCCCGCGCCGCCTTCAGCCTCGACCCCAACCTGCCCACGCTGCTGGTCTCCGGCGGCTCGCAGGGCGCCCGCCACCTCAACGAGGTGGTCCAGCGGGTCGCGCCGCTGCTCCAGCGCTCCGGGATCCAGATCCTCCATGTGGTCGGCCCGAAGAACGAATTGCCGCGGATCGACAACATGCCCGGGATGCCGCCGTACATCCCGGTACCGTACGTGGACCGGATGGACCTCGCGTACGCCGCGGCCGACATGATGCTCTGCCGCGCGGGCGCGATGACCGTCGCCGAACTCTCCGCCGTCGGGCTCCCCGCCGCCTACGTCCCGCTGCCCATCGGCAACGGCGAACAGCGGCTCAACGCCCAGCCGGTGGTCAACGCCGGCGGCGGCCTGCTGGTGGACGACGCGGCGCTGACCCCCGAGTGGGTGCAGGGCAACGTCCTGCCGGTGCTGTCGGACCCCCACCGGCTGTACGAAATGTCCCGCGCCGCGGCCGAGTTCGGCCGGCGCGACGCCGACGACCTGCTCGTCGGCATGGTGTACGAAGCGATTGCCTCCCGCCGCCAGGCGTGAGGCGGTGCGGACCCGGGGCGGGCGCCCCGGGTCCGGCGAAGGAGCGAGCGTGGCCGGACCGACGACCGCCCAGCGCGGCCCAGCGGAGCGAGCGGACACCCCCGCCCGCCCGCCGCACATCGGCCCCGAGGGGCGCCGGCTGAGCCGCCGCACGCTGCTGATCCTGATCGGCGTCGCGGCGGCCCTGCTCACCGCGTTCGTCATCTGGGTGCTGTACGGCTCCTCCTGGCTCCGTGTCGAACGCGTGACCACCACTGGCACGGAGGTGCTGACCCGCGAAGAGGTGGAAGCGGTTGCCGCCGCACCGCTCGGGTCGCCGCTGATCTCCGTGGACACCGGCGCGATGGAAGGCCGGTTGCTCCAGAAGTTGCCACGTATCGACTCCGTGGATGTCGTGCGGTCCTGGCCGCACCGCATCAGCCTTAAAGTGACGGAACGCAAGCCGGTCCTTCTGGTGGAAAAGGGTGCGAAGTTCGTCGAAGTCGACGGAACGGGCTTCCGATTCGCCACGGTGGACCGGGCACCCGAGGGGGTGCCCCTGCTGGAGCTGAAGCCGGAACGGTCCGCGAGTCTGCGCAGGTTCGGCAGTGACGGTCTGTCGGCGGAAGCCGTCCTGGTCGCGGGCGAGCTGCCGAGGCGTCTCGCGAAGGAGGTCGAGGCGGTGCGGATCACCTCGTACGACGGGATCTCCTTGCGGCTCACCCGTGGCCGGACGGTGATCTGGGGCAGTAGTGAGGACGGGCCGGCGAAGGCGGATGTTCTCACCGCTCTCATGAAGGCGGAGCCCAAAGCGGGACAGTTCGACGTGAGTGCCCCCAGCGCCCCTGCGGTATCGGGGAGTTGACGTGCATTTGTGCTGGCCAGCCCCCTGGTTGGTCAGCGCTACGGGTGATCACATAGGGTGAAAAGAAAAACGGGAGGTTCGGCGTGTTCGTTGAACGTGCGCCACTTGTCGACTTAGTGTCCTGTTCGGAAGAGTCCAGGAAGCAGACACACTGTTAACCCTAAAGTTGAACGTTAGGGTTTGGGTCGGCATTCGGACCGTCCCCATCGACATCAGTCGTCGCCGCGGGTCACCCGCAGAGCGACGACACGTAACTCGAGGCGAGAGGCCTTCGACGTGGCAGCACCGCAGAACTACCTCGCAGTCATCAAGGTCATCGGTGTCGGCGGCGGTGGTGTCAATGCCATCAACCGAATGATCGAGGTCGGTCTCAAGGGCGTCGAGTTCATCGCGATCAACACGGACGCACAAGCCCTGTTGATGAGCGACGCCGACGTCAAGCTCGACGTCGGCCGCGAACTCACCCGGGGCCTCGGCGCCGGGGCGAACCCGGCCGTCGGTCGCAAGGCGGCAGAGGACCACCGTGAGGAGATCGAGGAGGTCCTCAAGGGGGCCGACATGGTCTTCGTCACCGCCGGAGAGGGCGGCGGCACCGGCACCGGCGGCGCACCCGTCGTCGCCAACATCGCGCGCTCGCTCGGCGCCCTGACGATCGGCGTGGTCACCCGCCCGTTCACCTTCGAGGGCCGGCGACGCGCGAACCAGGCGGAGGACGGCATCGCCGAGCTCCGCGAAGAGGTCGACACCCTCATCGTCATCCCCAACGACCGCCTGCTGTCCATCTCGGACCGCCAGGTCAGCGTGCTCGACGCCTTCAAGTCGGCCGACCAGGTCCTGCTCTCGGGTGTCCAGGGCATCACCGACCTGATCACCACGCCGGGCCTGATCAACCTCGACTTCGCCGACGTCAAGTCGGTCATGTCCGAGGCCGGATCGGCGCTCATGGGCATCGGCTCGGCGCGCGGCGACGACCGCGCGGTCGCGGCGGCGGAGATGGCGATCTCCTCGCCGCTCCTGGAGGCGTCCATCGACGGCGCCCGCGGTGTCCTGCTCTCCATCTCCGGCGGCAGCGACCTCGGTCTCTTCGAGATCAACGAGGCCGCCCAACTGGTGAGCGAGGCGGCACACCCCGAGGCCAACATCATCTTCGGCGCCGTCATCGACGACGCCCTCGGCGACGAAGTCCGGGTCACTGTGATCGCGGCCGGATTCGACGGCGGACAGCCGCCGGCCCGGCGCGAGAGCACCCTCGGCGCCAACACGAACAAGAGGGAGGAGCCGGCCGCCCCGGCCAGGCCCTCCGCCGAGAGCGCGCGCCCGTCGGGCGGACTCGGTTCCGTACCGCCGCGCGAGGAGAGCCCGGCCCCGGCCGAGCCCGCCCCCGCGTCGGTTTCGAGCGAGAGCCCGCTGTCACAGGCCTCTCCGCCGCACGTCCCGCCGGCCCGTCCCTACCAGGACACCCAGGCCGAAGAGCTGGACGTACCGGACTTCTTGAAGTGATAGGTCAGCACCAGGCGGAACCCGTCACGGGCAGCGCTCACTTCGCCTTCACCGACCGGTGGGGCGGAGTGAGCGCCGCTCCGTACGGTGAGCTCAACCTCGGCGGCGCGGTCGGTGACGACCCCGCCGCCGTCGGCGCGAACCGCGAGCGCGCGGCCCGCCGGCTCGGCCTCGACCCGGCCTCGGTCGTCTGGATGAACCAGGTGCACGGCCGGGACGTGGCGGTGGTCGACGGACCCTGGGGCGCGGACGCGGAGATTCCGGCCGTGGACGCGGTGGTGACCACGCGGCGCGGACTGGCGCTCGCCGTCCTCACCGCCGACTGCACCCCCGTCCTCCTCGTCGACCCGGTCGCCCAGGTCGCCGGAGCGGCGCACGCCGGGCGGCCGGGGCTGGTCGCCGGAGTCGTCCCCGCGGTGGTCGAGGCGATGACCGCGCTGGGTGCACGCCCGTCCCGGATCACCGCGCACACCGGCCCGGCCGTCTGCGGACGGTGCTACGAGGTGCCCGAGGAGATGCGGGCCGAGGTCGCCGAGGCGGTCCCCGGCACCTGGTCCGAGACCAGTTGGGGAACCCCGGCGGTCGACGTCACCGGCGGGGTCCACGCCCAGCTCGCCGCTCTCGGGGTGGGTGACCTGCACCGTTCGCCGGTCTGCACCCGTGAATCGGGCGATCACTTCTCGTACCGCCGCGACCGCACCACCGGGCGGCTCGCCGGATATGTCTGGTTGGACTGATAGGGCATGACGGACCGTAAGGCTCAACTCGCGGCGAATCTCGCACAGGTGGAGGAAAGGATCACCTCCGCCTGTGCGGCGGCCGGCCGCAAGCGCGAGGAGGTGACCCTGATCGTGGTCACCAAGACCTACCCCGCGAGCGATGTCCGCATGCTGCATGAACTGGGTGTGCGCCATGTCGCCGAGAATCGTGACCAGGACGCGGCGCCGAAAGCCACCGCTTGTGCGGATCTTTCCCTGACATGGCACTTTGTCGGACAATTGCAGACGAACAAGGTTCGTTCTGTGACGAGTTATGCCGATGTCGTGCAGTCGGTCGACCGGATCAAGCTGGTCACCGCCCTCTCGGCCGCCGCGGTCCGCGCGGAGCGCGAGCTCGGCTGTCTGATCCAGGTGGCCCTGGACGCGGAGAGCGGCGAGCGCGGCGAGCGCGGTGGCGTCGCGCCCGACGGGATCGAGGAGTTGGCGGCCGCGGTCGACGCGGCGGAGGGTCTGCGGCTGGAGGGTCTGATGACCGTGGCGCCGCTGGCCGGACCGTTTGCCGGCAGGCAACGGGCCGCGTTCGACCGGCTGATGGAATTCGCCACCCGCCTGCGCGCCGGTCATCCGGCTGCCACCATGGTCTCCGCAGGTATGAGTGCGGACCTGGAGGACGCGGTGGCGGCCGGAGCGACACATGTACGCGTCGGTACGGCGGTACTCGGAGTCCGACCCGGGCTCGGGTAACGTCGCGAAGCAAGTCGGACCACAGCAGAAAATATGGTCATTCCCCAGCACGGCGGGGCGGACCACCGTGGATCGCGGGCACTTGGTGACGAATGCCGATCCACCACAGAGCGGAGGACTCGGAGCATGGCCGGCGCGATGCGCAAGATGGCGGTCTACCTCGGCCTCGTGGAGGACGATGGGTACGACGGCCCGGGGTTCGACCCCGATGACGAATTCGAGCCTGAGCCGGAGCCCGATCGGCGACGGCATCAGCCCCCGCACCAGGTGGAACGCGAACGCGAGCGGGAGCGCGAAAGGGATGAACCGGTACGAGTGGTACAGCCGCCCGCCCAACGCGAGCCGGTTCAGCTCCCCGCGGAAAGCGTGCGACCCGCCCGGATCGCACCCGTGGCATCCATCACACCTGAACGCCCGAACATGGAGAAGAACGCACCGGTGATCATGCCCAAGGTCGTGTCCGAGCGGGAGCCGTACCGCATCACCACGCTGCATCCCAGGACCTACAACGAGGCCCGTACCATCGGGGAACACTTCCGTGAGGGCACTCCGGTGATCATGAATCTCACGGAGATGGACGATACGGACGCGAAGCGACTTGTCGACTTTGCCGCAGGACTCGTCTTCGGGCTCCATGGCAGCATTGAACGCGTGACGCAGAAGGTGTTCCTGTTGTCGCCTGCTAACGTCGATGTCACGGCGGAGGACAAGGCCCGCATCGCAGAGGGCGGATTCTTCAACCAGAGCTGAGAACACGACACCGGGAACGACCCGGCCGCGAGGCCGGTGCCGGCCGAGAGGCCGGAGCTAAGAGAGCCAGGGGAGAGGGAAGCGCGAGACATGGGCGTCGCACTGGATGTGGTCTATATCGCGCTGATGTGTTTCCTCATCGTGCTGATCTTCCGGCTGGTCATGGACTACGTCTTCCAGTTCGCACGTTCATGGCAACCCGGCAAGGCGATGGTGGTCGTACTTGAGGCCACCTACACTGTCACCGATCCACCGCTCAAGCTTCTGCGGCGGTTCATTCCGCCGCTGCGTCTCGGGGGCGTGGCACTCGACCTGTCCTTCTTCGTTCTGATGATCATCGTCTACATCCTGATCAGCGTTGTGGTCAGGTTGTGAGCGACACGGTCTTGCCGACTGCCGACGACTACGTAGAGGTGAAGAAGAGATGCCGTTGACCCCCGAGGACGTGCGGAACAAGCAGTTCACGACCGTCCGCCTCCGAGAAGGCTATGACGAGGACGAGGTCGATGCCTTTCTCGACGAGGTCGAATCGGAGCTGACCCGTCTGCTCCGTGAGAACGAGGACCTGCGCGCCAAGCTGGCCGCCGCGACGCGTGCCGCCGCGCAGAACCAGCAGCAACAGCAGCAGGGTATGCGCAAGCCCCCGGAGCAGCAGGACCGCCCGGGCGCTCCCGTGCCCGCCGCCATATCTGGACCTCCGCAGCAGCAGCAGCCCCCGCAGATGGGTCCGCCCCAGCTGCCCGGTGGCGCGCCGCAGCTGCCTGCCGGCCCCAGCGGTCACGGCCCCCAGGGCGGCCACGGCGGCCCCCAGGGCCAGGGCCCGATGCAGGGCGGTCCCATGGGTGGCCCGATGGGCGGCCCCATGGGTCAGCACCCCCAGCAGCAGCAGATGCAGCAAATGCAGCAGATGCAGCAGCCGCCGATGCAGCAGCAGGGGCAGGGCCCCGGTGGCGACAGCGCCGCCCGTGTCCTCTCGCTCGCGCAGCAGACCGCCGACCAGGCGATCGCGGAGGCCCGTTCCGAGGCCAACAAGATCGTCGGCGAGGCGCGCAGCCGTGCCGAGGGTCTGGAGCGCGACGCGCGCGCCAAGGCCGACGCCCTGGAGCGGGACGCGCAGGAGAAGCACCGCGTGGCGATGGGCTCGCTGGAGTCGGCCCGCGCGACGCTGGAGCGCAAGGTCGAGGACCTGCGGGGCTTCGAGCGCGAGTACCGCACGCGGCTGAAGTCCTACCTGGAGAGCCAGCTGCGTCAGCTGGAGACCCAGTCGGACGACTCGCTCGCTCCGCCGCGGACGCCGGCGGCGGCCTCGCTGCCGCCGTCCCCCTCGCTGGCTCCGGCCGGTGCGGGTGCGATGGGTCACTCCATGGGCAGCTCCAACCACGGTGGCCACGGTGGCCAGCAGATGGGTGGCGGCCCGTCCATGGGCGGTGCGCCGTCCTACGGTGGCCAGCAGCAGATGTCGCCCGCGATGACGCAGCCGATGGCGCCGGTTCGGCCTCAGGCGCCGCAGCCGATGCAGCAGGCGCCGTCGCCGATGCGTGGGTTCCTGATCGACGAGGACGACAACTGAGCGGATCGCGCTCGCTGAGCGCGTAGCCGTCGGCAGTCGAAGGGCCGGGCCCCGGGATTCTCCCCGGGGCCCGGCCCTTTGCCGTGGGCGGCGCCGCCGTTGCGGGGTGCGGGTGGGGCGCCTGCGGCGGGCCTGTTCCCCTACCCGCCCCTTCCCGAGACCGGGGCTCTGCCCCGGACCCCGCTCCTCAATCGCCGGAGGGGCTGCAGAACTCAGCCTCGCCGGCGTTTGAGGCGCGGGGGTTCGGGGGCGGAGCCCCTGAGGGGGTACGGCGGAGGGCCCGGCCGGAACGTGTCCGGCCGGGCCCTCCGCCGTACGGACCTACTGCTTGCGCAGGCGGAACGTCAGTGCCAGGCCCTCGTCCTCGAACGCCGCGCCGTACGTGTCGTCTGCCTCGCCCTCCGCATAGTCCAGGGCCAGGACCTCCTCGGAGATCAGGGGGGCGTGCTCCGTGAGGGCCTCCGCCGTCGCCGGGGACGTCGTCGTCCAGCGGACGGCGATGCGGTCCGCCACGTCCAGGCCGCTGTTCTTGCGGGCCTCCTGGATCAGGCGGATCGCGTCACGGGCCAGGCCCGCGCGGCGCAGCTCCGGGGTGATCTCCAGGTCCAGGGCCACCGTCGCGCCCGCGTCCGAGGCGACCGACCAGCCCTCGCGCGGGGTCTCCGTGATGATGACCTCATCGGGGGCGAGGGTGATCTGCTCGCCCTCCACCTCCACCGACGCCGTGCCCTCGCGCAGGGCGAGGGAGAGCGCCGCCGCGTCCGCGTTCGCGACCGCCTTGGCCACCGCCTGCACGCCCTTGCCGAACCGCTTGCCCAGCGCCCGGAAGTTCGCCTTCGCCGTCGTGTCGACCAGCGAGCCGCCGACCTCCGAGAGCGTGGCGAGCGATGTGACGTTCAGCTCCTCCGTGATCTGCGCCCGCAGGTCCGGAGCAAGCGACTCGAAGCCGCTCGCCGCCACCAGCGCCCGCGACAGCGGCTGCCGCGTCTTCACGCCCGACTCCGCGCGCGTCGCCCGGCCCAGCTCCACCAGGCGGCGCACCAGCGCCATCTGGGAGGAGAGGGTCGGGTTGATCGCCGCCAGATCCGCCTTGGGCCAGGTGGACAGGTGCACCGACTCCGGGGCGTCCGGGGTCACCGGCGCGATCAGGTCCTGCCAGACCCGCTCGGTGATGAACGGGACCAGCGGGGCCATCAGCCGGGTCACCGTCTCGACGACCTCGTGCAGCGTGCGCAGCGCCGCCTTGTCGCCCTGCCAGAAGCGGCGGCGCGAGCGGCGTACGTACCAGTTGGAGAGGTCGTCCACGAACGCCGAGAGCAGCTTGCCGGCGCGCTGGGTGTCGTAACTCTCCATCGCGACCGTCATCTGGTCGACCAACGCGTTGAGTTCGCTGAGCAGCCAGCGGTCCAGGACCGTGCGGTCCGCCGGGGCCGGGTCGGCCGCCGACGGGGCCCAGCCCGACGTGCGCGCGTACAGGGCCTGGAAGGCGACCGTGTTCCAGTAGGTGAGGAGCGTCTTGCGGACGACCTCCTGGATCGTGCCGTGGCCCACCCGGCGCGCCGCCCACGGGGAGCCGCCCGCCGCCATGAACCACCGCACCGCGTCCGCCCCGTGCTGGTCCATCAGCGGGATCGGCTGGAGGATGTTGCCCAGGTGCTTGGACATCTTGCGGCCGTCCTCGGCGAGGATGTGGCCCAGGCAGACCACGTTCTCGTAGGACGACTTGTCGAAGACCAGGGTGCCTACCGCCATCAGCGTGTAGAACCAGCCGCGGGTCTGGTCGATGGCCTCCGAGATGAACTGCGCCGGGTAGCGGCTCTCGAAGACTTCCTTGTTCTTGTACGGGTAGCCCCACTGCGCGAACGGCATCGAACCCGAGTCGTACCAGGCGTCGATGACCTCCGGGACGCGGTACGCCTCCAGTTGGCAGTTCTCGTGCGTGCAGGTGAAGGTGATCTCGTCGATGAACGGGCGGTGGGGGTCCAGGGATGACTGGTCCGTGCCCGTCAGCTCCGTCAGTTCCGCTCGCGAGCCCACGCACGTCAGGTGGTTGTCCTCGCAGCGCCAGATCGGTAGCGGCGTGCCCCAGTAGCGGTTACGGGAGAGCGCCCAGTCGACGTTGTTGTTCAGCCAGTCGCCGAAGCGGCCGTTCTTGACCGAGTCCGGGTACCAGTTGGTCTTCTCGTTCTCCTGGAGGAGACGGTCCTTGATCGCCGTCGTCCTGATGTACCAGGACGGCTGCGCGTAGTAGAGCAGTGCCGTGTGGCAGCGCCAGCAGTGCGGGTAGCTGTGCTCGTACGGGACGTGGCGGTAGAGCTTGCCCCGCGCGTCCAGGTCCGCGGTGAGCGCCTCGTCGGCCTTCTTGAAGAAGACGCCGCCGACCAGGGGCAGGTCTTCCTCGAACGTGCCGTCGGGGCGGACCGGGTTGACCACCGGCAGGCCGTACGCACGGCAGACCAGGAGGTCGTCGGCGCCGAACGCGGGGGACTGGTGGACCAGACCCGTACCGTCCTCGGTCGTGACGTACTCGGCGTTGACCACGTAGTGGGCTTCCGCCGGGAAGTCGATCAGGGCGAAGGGGCGCTCGTAGGTCCAGCGCTCCATCTCCGCGCCGGTGAACGACTGGCCGGTCACTTCCCAGCCCTCGCCGAGCGCCTTCTCCACCAGCGGTTCGGCGACGACGAGCTTCTCCTCGCCGTCCGTCGCGACGACGTACCTGACCTCGGGGTGCGCGGCGACCGCCGTGTTGGAGACCAGGGTCCACGGGGTCGTCGTCCAGACCAGGAGCGCCGCCTCGCCGGCCAGCGGACCCGAGGTGAGGGGGAAGCGGACGAAGACCGAGGGGTCGACGACCGTCTCGTACCCCTGCGCCAGCTCGTGGTCGGAGAGGCCGGTGCCGCAGCGCGGGCACCAGGGGGCGACGCGGTGGTCCTGGACCAGCAGGTCCTTGTTGAAGATCTCCTTCAGCGACCACCACACGGAGTCCACGTACTCCGGGTCCATCGTGCGGTACGCGTCGTCCAGGTCGACCCAGTACCCCATACGGGTCGTGAGCTCGGCGAAGGCGTCGGTGTGCCGGGTCACGGACTCACGGCACTTGGCGTTGAACTCGGCGATGCCGAACGCCTCGATGTCCTTCTTGCCGTTGAAGCCCAGCTCCTTTTCCACCGCGAGCTCGACCGGCAGGCCGTGACAGTCCCAGCCGGCCTTGCGGCCCACGTGGTAGCCCTGCATGGTGCGGAAGCGCGGGAAGACGTCCTTGAAGACGCGGGCCTCGATGTGGTGGGCGCCGGGCATGCCGTTGGCGGTGGGCGGGCCCTCGTAGAAGACCCACTCCGGGCGGCCCTCGGACCGGTCGAGGCTCTTGGCGAACACCCTGTTCTCTTGCCAGAAGTCGAGAACGGCGTGTTCCAGCGCGGGCAGGTCGACCTGGGCGGGTACCTGGCGGTACTGCGGCGATGTCATGTGCGGCTTCCTCCGGCGGACGTATTCCACTTCCGTCGGAGGGACGAGAGCGTCCGGCGCTCCCGCGGTACCACCCTCCTTGGCCCCGGGCGTGCGCCCGTGGCCCCCTCATTGGGGTCGCGATGCCGGGTCTAGTGGCCTCGGCGCCCGTGGGCGGGGCCCATGGTCCGAGGCGTTCTTCCGGCGGCTCCGGGGTGATCTTCACGACGCGCTCGCCCCCGGGCTCCCACCGTCCCCGGGTCGCTGCTGGCTGCGTACGGCGCTACTCGTCCCGTCCATGCCTTTCGCTGGGCCCAGTGTACGGGCCCGGACGGCTGACGGCCGACCGGTTTAACCCGGGGCCCGGGCATGACCCGAATGGCCAGTCGGGGGCGTACGGAGTCGGCGGCGGGGTGCGAGGGCGGCCAGGGGCTGGATTACCGGGCGGGGAGCTGGGAACAACCGATGCAGGCGCGCCACGACCGGGTACGGGGAGGGGCGGAAGGGCGGCGTGCCCCGTTGCCGCGAGGCTGGGGTCGATTTATCGTCCCAGCACGATTCGCGTGCAAGATCACAATATGTGAAGGGGCCGCGGCCATGGTGGCGAAGAAGACGGCGGAAGAGACCGCGGCCGGGCACAAGGCCGTCGGGAAGCCACCGGCCGACGAGACGTCCCAGGACGGGACGGCTGCGGGGAAGGCGCCCTCGGAGGAGGCGCCCGTGAAGAAGGCGCCCTCCAAGAAGGCTGCTGCGAAGAAGGCGGCCGCCAAGAAGACCGTCGCGAAGAAAGCGCCTGCCAAGAAGGCGGCGGCGAAGAAGACCGCCGCCGAGAAGAGCAAGAAGAGCACGACGAGTCCCACGAGCACCACGAAGAGCACCGCGAAGAAGAGCGCGGGCAAGAAGGCTTCGAAGGCGGTCGCAGAGACGGCCGCACAGACGGCCACGGGGGCGGCGCAGGCCGCCGAGGAGACGGGAGCCCACACGGTGGTAGCCAAGAAGAGCGCGAGTCGCCCCGCAGCCGGTACGGACGAGGCGGCCGTGCCGCCCGCCCGTGGAGCCGCCGCGACCGCTCCCGGCGAACTGGCGGTACGGCCCGGGGAGGACCCCTGGACGCCCGAGGAGGTCACCGAGGCACGCACGCTGCTGACCAGCGAGATCATGCGACTGCGCAGCGAGCTGGAGGCCTCGGGGGCGGCGCTCGCCGGGCTGATGCGGGACTCCGGTGACGGCGCGGGCGACGACGAGGCCGACACGGGCACCAAGAACATCACGCGGGAACACGAGCTGTCGCTCGCCGCCCACGCCCAGGAGACGCTGGAGCAGACCGAGCGGGCGCTCGCCCGGCTGGAGGCGGGGACCTACGGGCTCTGCGAGGTCTGCGGCAAACCGATCGGCAAGGCACGGATGCAGGCATTTCCCCGCGCCACCCTCTGCGTCGAGGACAAGCAGAAGCAGGAGCGGCGCGGCTGACCCGTACAGGTGTGTCGTACCCTCGTCCTCAGTCAGGCACCTAGGTTGAGGGACTCACGTGGCAGAGGCGGAGCGCATCATCGGTACGCCGGACAATCCCGAGGCCGAGCACCCGGACGAAGGCGGCTCCACGGCCGCCGACGCCGCGGTGAACGCGGGCACCGGCAAGCGCAAGATCCTGGCGCTCGTCGGCGTCGCGGTCGTCGCCTACCTGCTGGACCTGGTCTCCAAGCTGATCGTGGTCGCCAAGCTGGAGCACCAGCCGCCGATCGACATCATCGGTGACTGGCTCCAGTTCCGGGCGCTGCGCAACCCGGGTGCCGCGTTCGGGTTCGGCGAGGCGTTCACGGTGATCTTCACCATCATCGCCGCCGGCGTGATCGTGGTCGTCATCCGGCTGGCTCGCAAGCTCTACAGCCTGCCCTGGGCCGTCGCCCTGGGGCTCCTCCTGGGCGGTGCGCTCGGCAACCTCACCGACCGCATCTTCCGGGCGCCCGGTGTGTTCGAAGGGGCGGTGGTCGACTTCATCGCCCCCAAGCACTTCGCCGTCTTCAACCTCGCCGACTCCGCCATCGTCTGCGGCGGCATCCTCATCGTGATCCTGTCCTTCAAGGGTCTGGACCCCGACGGGACCGTCCACAAGGACTGACCGGGCTGCGCGGGGAGTCTCCGGCGCAAGGCATACTCGACTGGTGAGTACGCACCCCGAGATCCGCACCCTGCCCGTACCGGACGGCCTGGAAGGCGAGCGTGTCGACGCCGCCATCTCCCGGATGTTCGGTTTCTCCCGCACCAAGGCCGCCGAGCTGGCCGCCGCCGGGAAGGTCCAGGTGGACGGTTCGGTGGCCGGCAAGTCCGAGCGCGTGCACGGCGGCGCCTGGCTGGAGGTCGAGATGCCGGGCGCGCCCGCCCCGGTCCAGATCGTCGCCGAGCCCGTCGAGGGCATGGAGATCGTCCACGACGACGACGACATCGTGGTCATCATGAAGCCGGTCGGCGTCGCGGCCCACCCCAGCCCCGGCTGGACCGGCACCACCGTCATCGGCGGCCTCGCCGCCGCCGGGTACCGGATCTCCACGTCCGGCGCCGCCGAGCGCCAGGGCATCGTGCACCGCCTCGACGTCGGCACCTCCGGCCTGATGGTCGTCGCCAAGTCCGAGCGCGCGTACACCCTGCTCAAGGCCCAGTTCCGCGACCGGGTCGTCGACAAGAAGTACCACGCGCTCGTCCAGGGCCACCCGGACCCGATGAGCGGCACCATCGACGCCCCCATCGGGCGCCACCCCAACCACGACTACAAGTGGGCCGTCACCGCCGAGGGCAAGCCGTCGGTGACCCACTACGACCTGATCGAGGCGTACCGCGCCGCCAGCCTCCTGGACATCAAGCTGGAGACCGGCCGCACCCACCAGATCCGGGTCCACATGTCCGCCCACCGCCACCCCTGCGTCGGCGACCTGACGTACGGCGCCGACCCGACGCTGGCCAAGCGGCTCGGGCTGACCCGGCAGTGGCTGCACGCGGTGCGGCTGGGCTTCGAGCACCCGAACGACGGCTCCTGGGTGGAGTTCTCCAGCACCTACCCGGCCGACCTCCAGCACGCCCTCGACACCATCGCCGCGGAGAGCCAGTGACCGCCGTACCACCCCCGTACACCGTCCGCAGGGCCGTCGAGGAGAGCGACCTCGCCGCCTGCTTCCAGGTGCGCAAGGAGGTCTTCGTGGGCGAGCAGAACGTGCCCGAGGAGATCGAGTACGACGCCTACGACCCGACCGCCGTGCACGTCCTCGCCGTGGCGGCCGACGGCACCGCCCTCGGTACGGGGCGGCTGCTGCACGGCGCCGACGCGGCCGGGAAGACCGGCGGCGACCTCACCGTCGGCTCGCTCGGCCGGCTCGCGGTCACCCGGCAGGCGCGCGGCCTCGGCGTCGGCGCGGCCCTGGTGCGCGCCATCGAGGACGAGGCGGCCCGGCTCGGCCTGACCGCCGTGGACCTGCACGCCCAGACCCACGCCCTCGGCTTCTACGAGCGGCTCGGATACGTCGCGTACGGTCCCGAGTTCCCGGACGCGGGCATTCCGCACCGGGCGATGCGCCGCGACACCGCGTCCGCCTGATCGAGACCGCGTCTACTTGATCGAGACCGTGTCCACTTGATCGGGACCGGGTCCGCCTGAGCCCGCCGCGCGGGGGGTCTCGGCCGTTCCGTGAACCGTGCGTGGCAGGGTGGAGGCCCTGCCCCGCCGTTGCCCGGCCGGGCTCCTGACGGCCGCTCACCCCGGCCGGACCCGCGGGCACGGCCGAGCCGTGACCTGGACGTCGGCCCGGTGAGCGGCCCGGAACCGTACGCTCCGGAAGGCACCTCCCGTGGATCAGATGGCCCTGCTGCTCCTGCTGCTGCTCGGAGCGGTGGTCACGGTGCCCCTCGGCGCCCGGCTGGGGCTGCCCGCACCGGTCCTGATGACGCTGGCCGGGGTCGCGATGGCGTTCGCGCCCTTCGTGCCGAACGTCGACATCCCGCCCGAGATCATCCTCCCGGCCCTGCTGCCGCCGCTGCTCTACGCCTCCGTGCAGCGCACCTCCTGGCGCCAGTTCGCCGCCAACAAACGCCCGATCTTCCTGCTGGCCGTCGCCCTGGTCTTCGTCACCACGGCCGCCGTCGCCGCGGTCGCCAACTCCGTCGTGCCCGGCCTGCCGATCGCCGCCGCCGTCGCGCTGGGCGCGCTCGTCGCCCCGCCCGACCCGGTCGCCGCGACCGCCGTGGCGGGCTCGGTCGGGCTGCCCCGCCGGCTGGTGTCGATCCTGGAGGGGGAGGGGCTCTTCAACGACGTCACCGCCATCGTGCTCTACCACGTGGCCATCGCCGCGGCGGTGAGCGGCACCTTCTCCGTGCCCGAGGCCTTCGGGCAGCTGATCCTCTCCGCCGTGGTCGCGATCGCCGTCGGCCTCGCGCTCGGCTGGCTCACCAACAAGCTGATGGGCCTGCTGGGCGACGCCACCCTCCAGGTCGGCCTGACCCTGCTGGTGCCCTTCGCCGCCTACGTCCTCGCCGAGGAGCTGATGGGCTCCGGCGTGCTCGCCGTCCTGACCATCGCGCTCTACCTCGCCGAGCACACCGCCGACGCCGACGACGTGCTCGGGCGGCTCACCGGGCGTACCTTCTGGGAGATCGTCGACACCCTCGTCACCGGCGTGGCCTTCGGGCTGATCGGCCTGGAGCTGCACAGCGTGTTCGGCACCTCCGACGGGCGCGAGTTCCAGATGCTCGGCTGGGGGCTCGTGATCGTCGCGGTCGTCGTCGGCGTACGGCTGGCCTGGCTGCTGCCCGCGACCTGGCTCGCCAAGAAGCTCCACACCCGGCGGGACGTCAGCGAGGAGATCCCCACGAGCTGGCGGGAGACCGTCGTCATGTGGTGGGCCGGGATGCGCGGGGTGGCCTCCGTCGCGCTGGCGCTCGCCATCCCGCTGGAGACTGACGACGGACAGCCCTTCCCCGGCCGCGACGAGATCATCTTCATCGCCTTCTGCGTGATCATGGCCACCCTCGTACTCCAGGGCCTCACCCTGCCGTGGCTGGTCCGCAAGCTCCGGGTGCGCGCCGACGCCGAGGTCGAGGAGGCCCTGGAGCGGGACCTCGCCGTGCGCGCCGCCAAGGCCGCCAAGCGCCGGCTCAAGGAGATCCAGGAGGTCGAGGAGTTCCCGGACGAGGTCGTGGAGCGGCTCCAGAAGGCCGCGTACGACATCGGCGCCCGGATCAACCCGGAGATCGTCGACGAGGAGCGGCGCGAGGCGTACGCCAAGCGGGCCGAGCGGTTCAAGGCGGTCAGCCGGGTCCAGCGCGAGATGCTGTCGGCCGCCCGCCACGAGGTGCTCTCGGCGCGCAACGAGGCAGGCTCCGACCCGGAGGTCGTGGACCGGGTGCTGCGCTACCTGGACTTCCGCTCGCTGCGCTGAACCCGGCGGTTCTCAGCCGCGACCCGTCCGGGGCGCCTTGGCGCCGTCCAGGTCGTGGCCGGGGCCGGACCCGTTGCGGCCGGGCCGGGGCCGCGCGCCCGTCAGCTCCGCCCACTGCTCGCCCGGCGGCAGGGCCGCGGGGGAGCTGGCGATCCGCGGCAGCGCGTACGGGTGGTGGTCGCGCAGCCAGCCGATCAACTGCTCGCGCACCGCGCACCGGACCGTCCAGATGTCGTCCGCGTCCTTCGCCGTGACCACCGCCCGCACCTGGATGGTGGACGGCGTCGTGTCGGTGACGGCGAGGGACCAGTCCCGGCCGTCCCAGGCGGCGATGTCGCCGAGGATGTCCCGCAGCTTCTTGCGCATGGCGGCCACCGGAGCCGCGTGGTCCAGGTGGAAGAAGACCGTGCCGGTCATCTGGACCCCGCCGCGCGACCAGTTCTCGAACGGCTTGCTCGTGAAGTACGAGACCGGCATCGTGATCCGCCGCTCGTCCCAGGTCCGTACCGCCAGGAACGTCAGCGTGATCTCCTCGATCGTGCCCCACTCGCCGTCCACCACCACGGTGTCACCGAGCCGGACCATGTCGCCGAACGCGATCTGGAGCCCCGCGAAGAGGTTGCCGAGGGTCGACTGGGCGGCCACACCGGCGACGATGCCGAGCACACCGGCCGAGGCCAGCATCGAGGTGCCGACCCCGCGCATCGCCGGGAACGTCAGCAGCATCGCCGCGATGGCGACCACCATCACGACCGCGATGACGACGCGCTGGATCAGCGTCACCTGCGTACGGACCCGGCGAACCCGGGCAGGATCGCGGGTGGCTGTCGCGTACCGGGCGTAGCTGGCCTCGACGACCGTCGCGGCGGCCCGGACCACCAGCCAGGCCGTGGCACCGATCAGCACCAGGGAGAGGGCCTGGCCGATGCCGACCCGGTGCTCCCACACCCAGGGGATCTTCGTCTGGCGGTAGGAGCCGCGCAGCAGCGCGGTGATGATCACCACCTGCAACGGTGGCCGGCAGCGCCGCAGCAGACCCCACAGCGGGGTCTCGTGGTGGCGGCTGTCGGCCCTGCGCAGCAGCCGGTCGACCAGCCAGCCGACGAGCAGGGTGATCACCACGGAGCCGCCGATGACTATCAGCGGGCGCAGCACGTTCTCCATCTCCTGGTCCTCCAAGCTATGAGGCGCCAATGGCACCATGGGCCTCATGAACATCATGCTTTTCCACTCGACGTACGGGCTCACGCCCGCAGTGCACGCCGCGGCCGCACGTCTGAGGGACGCGGGCCATGAGGTGCGCGTGCCCGATCTTTTCGAGGGGCACACCTTCGACACGGTGGAGGAGGGCATGGCCTTCAAGGAGGAGGTCGGCAAGGAGGAGCTGCTGAAGCGCGCGGTGCTCGCCGCGGCCCCCTACTCCGACCAGGGGCTGGTCTACGCCGGTTTCTCCCTCGGCGCCGCGACCGCGCAGACCCTGGCGCTCGGCGACGCGAAGGCGCGCGGGCTGCTGCTCCTCCACGGCACCTCGGACATCGCCGAGAACGCCACAGTGGACGAGCTTCCGGTCCAACTGCACGTCGCGGACCCGGACCCCTTCGAGTCCCACGACTGGCTGAACAGCTGGTACCTCCAGATGCAGCGCACCGGCGCGGACGTGGAGATCTACCGCTACCCCGGGGCCGGCCACCTGTTCACCGACCCCGACCTCCACGACTACGACCAGGCGGCCGCCGAGCAGACCTGGAAGGTCGCGCTCGGCTTCCTGGCCACGCTGTAGAGCTGTTCCGGCGGACCGGGCGGGCGTACGGAGGAGGTCGGCCCGCCCGGTCCGGGGTCACCCGGAGGCGTTACGCCTTCAGCGCCTTGTCCACCGCCGCCGTGAAGTCGGCCGCCGTCATCGGGGCGTTGTCGCTGCCCTCGGCCGTGACCTTCTTGCCGTCCATCTTCAGCGTCGGCGTGCCCTCCACGCCGCTCTTGCCGAACGCGTCGGACATCTTCATCGCCCAGGCGTCGTACGTGCCGTCCTCGACGTCCTTCTGGAAGGCCTTGTTCCCCTTCAGCGCGTCCACCGAGTCGGCGACCTCGATGAGGTAGCTGTCCTTGGCGAACTTGTCCGCGCTCTCCTCCGGGTGGAACTTCGCGGAGTACAGCGCGGCCTTGTAGTCCATGAACGCCTCGGGGCTCACGTTCAGCGCGGCGCCGAGCGCGCTCAGGGCGTTCTTGGAGCCCTCACCGTTGTCGGTGTTGTCGATGAAGGTCGCACCGACGTACTTGACCTTGTACTTGCCGGCCTCGACGTCCTTCGCGACGGTCTCGCCGACGCCCTGCTCGAACGTGGCGCAGACCGGGCAGCGGGAGTCCTCGTACAGCTCCAGGGTCTTCTTGGCGCCGGACTTGCCGATCACCACGGTGGTCCCGTCGGTGCCGGAGGTGTTCTTCGGCGCGCTGACGCTCTTCGCGTCGGCGGCGGCCTCCCAGGCGTCCGGCTTGTTCAGCTGCGTCACGCCGTAGCTGATACCGCCGACGACGGCGAGGGCCGCGACGATCGAGACGCCGACGACGAGCTGCTTGCGGGTCCTGTCCTTCTTGGCCTGGGCCTCGCGCTCGGCGCGCAGCCGGTCACGGGCCGCTGCCTTGTTCTGCTGGGTGTTGCGCTTGCTCATGGTGGTGTTCTCCGTGGATGCGTGGGGAGGGGGGAAAGGGTGCTGCTCGGCGTCGGCCGTCCTGCCTTCAGGCAGCGGTGGCGTACGCGGTGAGCGGCGGCCCCCTCCGTCCCACGGAGTGCACGAGGAAGCGGGCCGGGGAGAGCGGGTGCACGCGCCCGGCGGCGCGGGGGAGACGAGGCGCGGACCGGACGGTCCCACGCACCACGGCGACCGCGGTGAGCAGCGGCCGGAACGCCATCAGCGCCGCCGTGCGCACCAGCCCCGCGAGCGCGGCCTCGCCGCGCCGCAGCCAGGCGGCCGCGAGCAGCCCGACACCCACATGGGCGGCGAGCAGCAGCCACGGCACGGCCGGACCCGGCTGCGCCAGCAGGGCCGCCGCGCGGTCGCCCGCACCGGTCATCCCGGCGAGCGGGGTGCCCACCGCGCCGACGCCCGCGATCCGCGCCCCGGTCGCGCCGACCTCGCCGCCCCCGCAGAGCACGTCGAAGCCGACCGAGCGCAGCGGACCCGCGATGGGCCCGCCGGCCGCCCCGTAACAGAGGTGCTGGCCGGTGGTGAAGAGCGTGTCGGCCGCCAGCTCCAGCGGGACCAGCAGCCCCGCGATGGCGCCGAAGCCGCGCTCCCGGCCTGCCAGCGCGTACGCCACGCCGAAGACCACCGCCGCGAGGAGTGCGACGGCGGTCAGCGGCAGCGGGACCCCGGAGAGCAGCACATGGGACGCCGTGGACAGGGTGACGACGAGCGCGGCGAACAGCGCCGCGCGCACCACCCTGAGCTGCGTACCTGAAATGTCCATCGCCGGAAAGTGTGTCATGTGCGGAGGTAAGCGGACCTTAAAAGAAGCTGAGAGTCACAGCACGGCCGGATGGTGACGCCTACAGGCCCGGGATCCGGCCGTTGCGGAAGAGGTCCACGAAGATCTGGTGGTCCGCGCGGGCGCGGGCCCCGTAGCTGTGGGCGAAGTCGACCAGCAGCTCGCCGAACCCCTCCTCGTCGGCCGCGATGGCCGCGTCGATCGCCCGCTCCGTGGAGAACGGCACCAACGAGTGGCCGCTCTCGTCGTCCGCCGCCGCGTGCATGGTGGCCGTCGCCCGGCCGAGGTCCGCGACGACCGCCGCGATCTCGTCCACCTCGTCGATCTCGGACCAGTCCAGATCGACCGCGTACGGCGAGACCTCGGCGACCAACTGGCCGGCGCCGTCCAGCTCGGTCCAGCCCAGCCACGGGTCCGCGTGCGCCTGGAGCGCGCGCTGCGAGATCACCGTGCGGTGCCCCTCGTGCTGGAAGTAGTCCCGCACGGCGGCGTCCGTGATGTGCTGGGAGACCGCCGGGGTCTGCGCCTGCTTGAGGTAGATCACCACATCGTTCTCCAGGGCGTCGCTGTTGCCCTCCAGGAGGATGTTGTACGAGGGCAGCCCGGCCGATCCGATGCCGATGCCCCGGCGGCCCACCACGTCCTTGACCCGGTAGGAGTCCGGGCGGGTCAGGCTCGACTCCGGCAGCGTCTCCAGATAGCCGTCGAACGCGGCCAGCACCTTGTACCGCGTGGCGGCGTCCAGGTCGATCGCGCCGCCGCCGTCCGCGAAGCGGCGCTCGAAGTCCCGGATCACCGTCATCGAGTCCAGCAGCGAGAACCGGGTCAGCGAGCGGGCGACGCGCAGCGCGTCCAGCAGCGGGCCCTGAGCGGTGTCCAGCGTGAAGGGCGGCACCTCGTCGTTCTTCGCGCCCGTCGCCAGCGCGTGGATCCGCTCCCGGTAGGCGGCGGCGAAGATCCGGACCAGGTCGGTGATCTGCTCGTCGGACAGCGCCTTCGCGTACCCGATGAGCGCCACGGAGGCGGCGAACCGCTTCAGGTCCCAGGTGAAGGGGCCCACGTACGCCTCGTCGAAGTCGTTGACGTTGAAGACGAGGCGGCCGTTGGCGTCCATGTAGGTGCCGAAATTCTCCGCGTGGAGATCACCGTGGATCCAGACCCGGCCCGTGCGCTCGTCCAGATACGGACCGCCGCGCTGCTCGCGCTCCAGGTCGGTGTAGAACAGGCAGGCCGTGCCCCGGTAGAAGGCGAAGGCCGAGCCCGCCATCTTGCGGAACTTGACCCGGAAAGCGGCCGGATCGGCGGCCAGCAGCTCCCCGAAGGCGGTGTCGAAAACGGCGAGAATCTGCTCCCCGCGCTGCGCTGCGCCGGTCTGCGTTTCCGACATCTCTTGCTGCCTCCTGCTGTCGTTGGCGTGCCTGCCCGGGAACCCGGTGCGTGTGACGGAGTGCATGACAAAACGGACACCCGTCCCGCTCTCTCCAACGCTCGGCGGAAGCCGGGAGTGCCCGTCGTCCGGGTCCGTCACGTCGTAGACTTCCACGCTGTCCCCCCGTCCGTCATCGCCCGACTTCCCGGAGGCCCGACGCCGTGACCAAGCCGCCCTTCACGCACCTGCACGTTCACACCCAGTACTCGCTGCTGGACGGTGCGGCGCGGCTCAAGGACATGTTCGAGGCGTGCAACGAGATGGGCATGTCGCACATCGCGATGACCGACCACGGCAACCTGCACGGCGCCTACGACTTCTTCCACTCGGCGACCAAGGCCGGGGTCACGCCGATCATCGGCATCGAGGCGTACGTCGCCCCGGAGTCGCGCAAGCACAAGCGCAAGGTGCAGTGGGGACAGCCGCACCAGAAGCGCGACGATGTGTCCGGATCCGGTGGTTACACCCACAAGACGATCTGGGCCTCGAACAGCACCGGGCTGCACAACCTCTTCCGGCTCTCCTCCGACGCGTACGCCGAGGGCTGGCTCCAGAAGTGGCCGCGCATGGACAAGGAGACCATCTCCCAGTGGTCCGAGGGGCTCATCGCCTCCACCGGCTGCCCCTCCGGCGAGGTCCAGACCCGGCTGCGGCTCGGCCAGTTCGACGAGGCGGTGCAGGCGGCCTCCGACTACAAGGACATCTTCGGGGCGGACAAGTACTTCCTGGAGCTGATGGACCACGGCATCGAGATCGAGCGCCGGGTCCGTGACGGGCTGCTGGAGATCGGCAAGAAGCTCGACATCCCGCCGCTGGTCACCAACGACTCCCATTACACGTACGCCCACGAGGCGACCGCCCACGACGCCCTGCTCTGCATCCAGACCGGCAAGAACCTCTCCGACCCGGACCGATTCCGCTTCGACGGCACCGGCTACTACCTCAAGACGACGGACGAGATGTACGCCGTCGACTCCTCCGACGCCTGGCAGCAGGGGTGCGCCAACACCCTTCTGGTCGCCCAGCAGATCGACACCGCCGGCATGTTCGAGGCGAAGAACCTCATGCCGAAGTTCGAGATCCCGGACGGCTTCACGGAGATCACCTGGTTCCAGGAGGAGGTCCGGACCGGCATGGCCCGCCGCTTCCCGAACGGTGTCCCCGACGACCGGCAGAAGCAGGTCGAGTACGAGATGGACATCATCATCCAGATGGGGTTCCCGGGGTACTTCCTGGTCGTCGCGGACTTCATCATGTGGGCCAAGAACAACGGCATCGCGGTGGGCCCCGGCCGTGGTTCGGCGGCCGGTTCGATCGTGTCGTACGCCATGGGCATCACCGACCTCGACCCGATCGAGCACGGGCTGATCTTCGAGCGGTTCCTCAACCCCGAGCGCGTCTCCATGCCCGATGTAGACATCGACTTCGACGAGCGCCGGCGCGTCGAGGTGATCCGGTACGTGACGGAGAAGTACGGCGCCGACAAGGTCGCCATGATCGGCACCTACGGCAAGATCAAGGCGAAGAACGCCATCAAGGACTCGGCCCGCGTGCTGGGCTACCCGTACGCGATGGGCGACCGCCTCACCAAGGCGATGCCCGCCGACGTCCTCGGCAAGGGCATCGACCTCAACGGCATCACCGACCCCAAGCACCCGCGCTACAGCGAGGCGGGCGAGATCCGGGGGATGTACGAGAACGAGCCGGACGTCAAGAAGGTCATCGACACGGCAAAGGGCGTCGAGGGCCTGGTCCGGCAGATGGGCGTGCACGCCGCCGGCGTCATCATGTCCAGCGAGCCGATCGTCGACCACGCCCCCGTCTGGGTCCGGCACACCGACGGCGTCACCATCACGCAGTGGGACTACCCGCAGTGCGAGTCGCTCGGCCTGCTGAAGATGGACTTCCTCGGCCTGCGCAACCTGACGATCATGGACGACGCCATCAAGATGGTGAAGTCCAACAAGGGCATCGACCTGGAGATGCTCTCCCTGCCGCTGGACGACCCCAAGACGTACGAACTGCTCTGCCGCGGTGACACGCTCGGCGTCTTCCAGTTCGACGGCGGGCCGATGCGCTCCCTGCTCCGCCAGATGCAGCCCGACAACTTCGAGGACATCTCCGCCGTCTCGGCCCTCTACCGGCCGGGCCCGATGGGCATGAACTCGCACACGAACTACGCGGAGCGCAAGAACGGCCGCCAGGAGATCACCCCGATCCACCCGGAGCTGGAGGAGCCCCTCAAGGAGGTCCTCGGCCTCACCTACGGCCTGATCGTCTACCAGGAGCAGGTCCAGAAGGCCGCCCAGATCGTCGCCGGGTACTCGCTCGGCGAGGCCGACATCCTGCGCCGCGTGATGGGCAAGAAGAAGCCCGAGGAGCTGGCGAAGAACTTCGTGCTCTTCGAGGCCGGCGCCAAGGAGAAGGGGTTCTCCGACGCGGCGATCAAGGCGCTGTGGGACGTCCTGGTGCCGTTCGCCGGGTACGCGTTCAACAAGGCGCACTCCTCTGCGTACGGCCTGGTCACCTACTGGACCGCCTACCTCAAGGCGAACTACCCCGCCGAGTACATGGCCGCCCTGCTGACCTCGGTCAAGGACGACAAGGACAAGTCCGCGGTCTACCTCAACGAGTGCCGCCGCATGCGTATCAAGGTGCTCCCGCCGAACGTCAACGAGTCGCTGTCCAACTTCGCCGCCCAGGGCGACGACGTGATCCTCTTCGGCCTGACCGCCATCCGCAACGTCGGCCAGAACGTCGTGGACTCGATCATCCGGTCCCGCAAGGCGAAGGGGAAGTACAGTTCCTTCCCCGACTTCCTGGACAAGGTGGAGGCGGTCGTCTGCAACAAGCGCACCGTCGAATCGCTGATCAAGGCCGGCGCCTTCGACGAGATGGGCCACACCCGCAAGGGCCTCGTCGCCCACCACGAGCCGATGATCGACAACGTGGTCCAGGTCAAGCGCAAGGAGGCCGAGGGGCAGTTCGACCTCTTCGGCGGCGGCGAGGAGGAGAGCGGCGAGCCGGGCTTCGGGCTCGACGTGGAGTTCTCCGACGTCGAGTGGGAGAAGGCCTACCTGCTGGCCCAGGAGCGGGAGATGCTCGGCCTGTACGTCTCCGACCACCCGCTCTTCGGCCTGGAGCACGTGCTGTCCGACAAGGCCGACTCCTCGATCTCCCAGCTCATGGGCGGGGACTACGGGGACGGCGCCATCGTCACCGTCGGCGGCATCATCTCCGGCCTCCAGCGCAAGATGACCAAGCAGGGCAACGCCTGGGCCATCGCCACCGTGGAGGACCTGGCCGGCTCCATCGAATGCATGTTCTTCCCCGCCACCTACCAGCTCGTCTCCACCCAGCTCGTCGAGGACACCGTCGTCTTCGTCAAGGGAAGGCTCGACAAGCGCGAGGACGTGCCCCGGCTGGTCGCCATGGAGATGCAGGTCCCGGATATTTCCAACGCCGGGACCAACGCGCCCGTCGTCCTCACGATCCCCACCGTGAAGATCACCCCGCCCATGGTCACCCGGCTCGGCGAGGTGCTCAGCCACCACCGGGGCGACACCGAGGTGCGCATCAAGCTCCAGGGCCCCCGCAAGACGACCGTCCTGCGCCTGGACCGGCACCGGGTCAAGGCCGACTCGGCCCTCTTCGGCGATCTGAAGGTGCTGCTCGGGCCGTCCTGCCTGGCCGGCTGAGCCGTCGCGTAGAGACAAGAGAGGCGTCCCGCACCGTGCGGGACGCCCCTCTCGTGGTTGACCGACCGCGAGCCGCCGACGCGTCAGTTGTGACCGAAGCGCCGCTGGTGCTTGCGCGCCACGTCGGACGGGCTGCCCTGGGACTGCGTCTGCGGCTGGGTCTGCGACTCGAACGCCGTCGACTTGGCCTGCTCGGCGCTACGCTCCGACGCGGACGCGCGATCGTGCTGGCTGCCCTGCTTGCGGTTCTTGTTCTTGGCCATGGTGAATGCCTCCTGTGGGGAATCCTGGGGGGCCAGGACCATCGTCAGATTCACATAGCGCCGCAAACCGTGCATGTTGGATCATTACCGTGCGTAGCGGTATCCGCAGTGAGGGCCGTTCCGACTCTCCGCCCCAGACCTTTTCCAGCCCTTTCCCGATTCGCCACGCCGATGATCGAGTTCCGGCCGTTAACCCTTGTGCGGTCGGGCAGACTCGAAGGAAACCCTGGGTAAGCGGACCCGGTCATCGAGGGACGGGCCGCTGAACCGTTCCCGAACTCCTGGAAGAGGGTGGAACGCGTGGACCGTTGCGTCGTCCTGGTGGACGCCGGCTACTTGCTGGGCGCAGCCGCGAGCCTGCTGGCCGGAGAGCCCGCCCGTTCCCGCATCACCGTCGACCACGCGGCCCTCATCCAGGGGCTGCGCGAGCGGGCCGAGGCCGATACGCAGCAGCCGCTGCTGCGGATCTACTGGTTCGACGGCGCCCCCGACCGGGTGCCCCAGCCCGAGCACCGAAGGCTCCGGGTGATGCCCCGGGTGACCGTACGGCTGGGAGCCCTGACCCGCAGCGACGGACGCTGGGCGCAGAAGGGCGTGGACGCCGCCATGCACGCCGAGCTCACCGAGCTGGCCAGGAACCGGGCCTGCTCGGACGTGGTCCTGGTGACCGGTGACGGCGACCTGCTGCCCGGCCTGATGTCCGCCAAGGAGCACGGGGTCGCCGTCCACCTCTGGGCCGTCCAGGCCGCCGACGGCGACTACAACCAGTCCGAGGACCTCGTCGCCGAGGCGGACGAGCGCCGCGTCCTCGACCGGGCCTGGATCACCAAGGCCGTCCGTGCCAAGGACACCGGCGGCACCTGCCCGCCGCCGCCCGCCCCGCGCCCCGAGATCGCCGCCATCCTCTCCGCGCCGCTGCCCGAGGCCGCCCTCGCCGCCTCCGCCGAGCGGGCCTCCGAAGCGGCCCAGGCGGCCCAGGCCGCCGTCGCCCGCAACGACCCCGACGCGCCCGCCGGGACCGCCCCCTCCGGGACCCCGGCCACCCCCGGCCACAAGGGCGTCCCCACCCCCAAGGACCTCGCCGCCCTCCGCGCCCACTCCACCCACCCCGACCGGACCGCCGCCCAGCACGCGGCCCCGGCCAACGCCACCCTGCGCTGGTCCTCCGACAAGGGCTGGGTCGAGCGCGGCGGCCCCCTCGGCGAACCCGCCGAGACCGCCTCCCTGCCGACCCTCGCCCAGGTCACCAGCGCCGAACAGCGCTGGGCCGACCGGGAGGAGGACATCACCACCGTCGGCGGCGACCCCTTCGAGGTCGGCCAGGTCTTCGCCCGGCGCTGGATGGAGCGGCTCCCGGAGACCGTCCACCTCCAGAAGCTCTCCACCATGTACCCGCGCATCCCGCACCGCATCGACGGTGAACTCCTGCGGTACGCGGCCCGCTTCGGGCTCCTCGCCCACAAGGACGACCAGATCGACGAGCACGACCGCTATGCGATCCGGGCCGGGTTCTGGCGCGAGATCGACGTGCGGGCGGCGGCGGAGCACGTGCCCGCCGGGGAGTAGGCGCGTACGCGGGGTGCGCGACGCGTGTCTCCCGCGGATCGTGCCGGGCTCCGCGACGCGTGGTGGCCCCGGACGCGAACCGGGGCATGTGACCCCGTACCCTCGTACCTCGTGAGTACGGGCACAGCACAGGCGCAGAGCGACACCGGCACCGTGTGCGCGGTGCGTGACCTCGTCAAGACCTATCCCGCCGTCCGGGGCCGCCGCGGCGCGCCCGCCACCCCCGAGGTGCGGGCCACCGACGGGATCAGCCTCGATGTCGAGCGCGGCGAGATCTTCGGGCTCCTCGGCCCCAACGGCGCCGGCAAGTCCACGCTGGTCCGCCAGCTCACCGGGCTGATGCGCCCCGACTCCGGCTCCGTCGAGGTCCTCGGCCACGATCTCGTACGCCACCCCGAGCGGGCCTCCCGGCTGATCGGCTACCTCGGGCAGGAGTCCACCGCCCTCGACGAGCTGACGGTCTCCCTGGCCGCCGAGACCACCGGCCGGCTGCGCGGCCTCCACGTCCGCGAGGCCCGCGCCGAACGCGACGCCGTACTGGAGGAGCTCGGCCTGACCGAGCTGGCCGGGCGGCCCCTGAAGAAGCTCTCCGGCGGACAGCGCAGGCTCGCCTGCTTCGCCGCCACGCTCGTCGGGGACCGGCCGGTGCTGGTCCTGGACGAGCCGACGACCGGCATGGACCCGGTGGCCCGGCGGGCCGTCTGGGCCGCCGTCGACCGCCGCCGGGCCGAACGCGGCGCGACCGTCCTGCTGGTCACCCACAACGTCATCGAGGCCGAGACCGTCCTCGACCGGGTCGCCGTCCTGGAACGCGGCCGGGTCATCGCCTGCGACACCCCCTCCGGGCTCAAGGAGAAGGTCGCCGGCGAGGTCCGCGTCGAGCTCATGTGGCGCGAGCGGGCCCCGCTGGACGTCCCGGAGGTCGCGGCGCTGCGCCCGTCCGCCCAGGAGTCCGGGCGGCGCTGGGTGCTGCGGCTCGGCCCCGACGAGGCCCGGGCCGCGGTCGCCGCGGTGACGGGCGGCGCGGCCTTCGCCGCACTCGACGATTTCACCCTGGCCACACCCAGCCTGGAAGATGTGTACCTGGCGCTCGGGGGAGACGCGGCCAATGCGAGCAAAGGGCTGGTGAAGGCGTGAGGAACCGGGGACGCGGGGCGCGGGCGCTGAACGGTGCGCGGGCGCTGTGCGTAATGCGGTACGTGGTGGTGGGCGCGGTGGATGCGCCGGACGGGTGTAAGGGGAGCGGCCTCAGGTGACGAGCATCATTCCGGCCAGGACCGCCCCTTCGCGCGTCCGGCCCCTGCCCCGCCCCACCGGCCCCGGCGCCGCCGCGCGGACCGTGCCCGCCCCGCTCGCGCCGCGCGCCCGGCTGCTGCCCTCGCTGGCCGCCGTCTACCGCGCCCAGCTCTCCCGGGCGCGGGTCGCCCGGATCCCGCTGCTCTTCGTGGCGACCTTCCAGTCCGTCGGGATCATGGTCCTGATGCGGGGCGTCGTCGACGGCGGGGCCGAGGCGCGTGCGGTGGTCGCCGGCTCCAGCGTGCTGGTCGTGGCGTTCGTCGCGCTCAACCTGCTCGCGCAGTACTTCGGCCAGTTGCGGGCGGGCGGTGGGCTCGACCACTACGCCACCCTCCCGGTGCCGCCGGCCGCGGTGGTGCTGGGGGCGGCGGCCGCGTACGCCTCGTTCACCGTGCCCGGCACGGTCTTCACAGCGATCACCGGGAGCGTGCTCTTCCAGCTCCCGATGACCCATCTCTGGGTCCTGGTCGCCGTCATCCCGCTCTCCGGCGCCGCCTTGGCCGGTCTGGGGGCGGCTCTCGGGCTGCTCGCCCCGCGCCAGGAGCTGGCCACGCTGCTGGGCCAGCTCGGCATGTCCGCCGCCCTGCTGCTCGGGGTGCTGCCGGCCGACCGGCTGCCGGAGCCGGTGGGGTGGGCGCGGGACCTGCTGCCCTCGACGTACGGGGTCGAGGCGCTGGCCCGCTCCTTCGACGCCTCGCCCGACTGGGGCATGATCGGCCTCTTCCTCGCGGTGTGCGCGGTGGTGGGGGTGCTGTCGCTGGCGGTGGCCACGTGGGCGTACCGGCGGGCGGCGGTGCGGTAGGGCGGTCGGCGGTCGGTACGTCGGTGGCTCGCCGTACGTCGGTGGCTCGCCCCGTACGCACGGGTGCGGCAGCCGGTGAGGCGCCGCACAGGGTGGCCTGGCACGATGGCACGGTGACCGCACCTCTGACGCCGCCTCACCAGCCGAACCCCCACGATCCGTGGCAGGGCCCGCCCTCGGGCTCCCACCTCGCGCCCGCGTACGACGCGTCCGAAGACCCGGACACGGCGACGGAGCTCCGGCAGGCCGCCGTGGTCACCGTGCTCGTGGCGCTCGCCGGCATCGCGCTCGGGCTGCTGTGGCTGTGGCTGGCGCCCCGCGTCCCCCTGGTCTCCGACGGCAGCGCCGTCTTCCTGGAGAACAGCGAGGGCGAGGAGGCGATCGGGGCGGACGGAACGTTCGTCCTGTTGGCGGCCGTGTTCGGCGTGCTGTCGGCGGCCGCCGTCGCCTGGCGGCTGCGGCGGGGCGGTGTCCTCGTGGTGGTGGGACTCGCGCTGGGCGGGGTGCTCGGCTC
Source organism: Streptomyces cyaneofuscatus (assembly GCF_042718795.1). Taxonomy (GTDB): domain Bacteria; phylum Actinomycetota; class Actinomycetes; order Streptomycetales; family Streptomycetaceae; genus Streptomyces; species Streptomyces cyaneofuscatus_A. The sequence continues at coordinate 2,088 of NZ_JBHXOX010000016.1, read as the reverse complement.
GCTGCTGGCCTGGCGGGTGGGGATCTGGCTGGGGCCGTCCTCCGACGTGGTGGCCCGCGCGCGGGAGGCCGGCAAGGGGGTCGTCTTCGACGCGCCGCTGGAGCTGCACGCGGTGGTGGTGGCGGTGCTGGTGTGGCCGTTCGTGGCGCTGGCCCTGCATGTCCTGCTGACGGCGGCGTTCGGGGCGCGGGAGCCTGAGCCGGCTTGGGTGGGGGAGGGGTGGACGTCTTACTACGGGGAGCCGGGGGCGGGTGGGGCTGTGCCGCCCGGTGGGCCTGGTGCGCCGCCTGCTGGGGGGCCCGGGGGCTCGTAGGGCGCCTGCGGCGGGCTGTTCCCCTACCCGCCCCTTCCCGAAACCGGGGCTGCGCCCCCCGCCCCCTTTTGTCCTCAAGCGCCGGACGGGCTGGATGTGCCGCCCGGCGGATCCGGGGCGTCTCTCTCGGTTCATGCTGAGGCGGCATCCCGCTCTGCTTCTGTGCGGGTGATGATGTTCGCTTGCGCGGACACCGGGCGGTGGAGCCCCGTAGTCCAGGACGACGTAGAGGGCCTGGCCTTCACCTTGGGTGCTGGTGAGCGCGGTAGCGATGCCGTTCTGCCTGATCGTGGTCGGCGTCCGGTCCCTCATCGGCGGAGCGGCCCCGCGGCGGGGGCCGCTCCGGACGGCGGTCACCTGATGGGTGAGCGAAGGGTGACCGGTTGAGGTGTCAGTTGCCGGAGCCGGCGATTGCGGTGACGCGGATCTCCACGCGCATGGCGGCAAGGCCGAGGACGGTGACGCCGGTTTCGGTCCAGATCGGCGCGCGGCCATCCAGGCGGAGGCGGAATTGCTCGGCCATGATGCGGTTGACGTCCTCGCTGATGACCTCTTCCCCGGGGGCGACCTTGTGGTACGAGTTGACGTGGATGACGTCCCCCCAGGCGGCGCCGACCGTGGCGAGCGCGCGCCCCACGTTCTCGAAGGCCTGGACGATCTCCTCCTCCAGCGAGTCCGGGATGTTCAGATCGTCGTCCACACCTGCCTGGCCGGAGATCTCGACCCGGTCCCCGACGCGGACGGCGCTGCTGTAGCCGAGGGCGTCGTGAAGCTTCTCGCCATGGCCTGGAACGATGCCGAAAGTGACCGTGTCCATGATGCTCCTGCTTCCTCTCTCCAGGGCCGCGCGTTGCCCTGATATGACTTCACGCGTAAAGTTAATTTATCAAGAGTTGACTTCAAGCGCAAAGTGATGGAGGAGTCTTCCCGAGGAACGGGCAAACCCAGGAGGAGGGTTCGTGAGCGACAGGGTCGAGGGTGAGGGTGGCGAGGGGCCGCGCTGGCTCAACGGTCAGGAGAAGGCGCTGGGTCGTCCGAAGCCCTGACCCGGCCGACGGGCGTTACACCCTCGCCGAACTCACCGCCGCAGGCGTCGACATCGTGGACCGGGCGGCTCCCACGCATCTACGTGCCGTACGCGGTCTCGTCCTGGACTCCCTCAGCACCGCCGACCAGAAGGCCCTCACCCGGATCGCGGAGAAGATACACATCGTCCCCGACGACTTCGCCTGAGGCCCCTCCGGACTCGGCCCTGAGTTCCGGTGCGGCCGGCGACCGCACGGTCATCGTGAGTGTGACCGCCGAAACCCCTGGGCCGTCGAGGCCCTCGGCCCGACTGCTCCCGTCCTGGGAGCCCGGAGGGTTCTTGGGCGGGCCGTGTGAGGGGGAGCATCGCGGGGTGACGCCGGTCGGCGTATGCCCGTACGGGCTGATCCTTCGCGCCGCTGCTTCGCTCTCGTTCCTCGACGCCACGCTGCGGGGCGCTCCGGCTGACCTGCCCGCCGTCCTCGCGGCCCATGGGGAGGTGACGGTCCACCGGCCGAAGCCGCCCGCCGCACCGCAGGGAACTCGCTGATCGTCGGCCGGGGAACCCGATGATCGTCGGTGTACCGGTGTACCGGTGTACCGGTGCGCCGGCAGGTCGTCGGAGCGTGCGCTCTCGCCCTGCGTTTTCGCCCTGGGGTTGAGCGGCTTCCGGCTGCTCAGCAGGTGAGTCCGGAGCCCGGTGCCACGTCGAGGATGCCGGTGATGCGTTCGTACCGTTGCACGCGCGC
>NZ_JBHXOX010000015.1:0-211408 GCF_042718795.1 Streptomyces cyaneofuscatus | reverse complement strand
ACGTGGCCCCCGCCGGGGGGGGCGGGTTTCGTGGGGGCCCGGGGCCTCCCCCCCCCCCCCCCGCCCGGGGGCGGGCCCCGGGGGGGGGGGGGCCCCCCCCCCGGGGGGGGGGGGCCCCCCCCCGTCCGCGTACCCAAGGCGCTTCGGCCCCTCGCGTCACGCCTCGCGTGAGCCCGCGTACATCTCGTCGATCAGCCCCTGGTACTCCCGCTCGACGACCGGCCGCTTCAGCTTGAGGCTCGGGGTCAGCTCACCGTGCTCGACGTCCAGGTCGCGCGGCAGGAGGCGGAACTTCTTGATGGTCTGCCAGCGCTGGAGGCCCTCGTTGAGGCGCTGTACGTACCCGTCGATGAGCTCGACGGTCTGCGGGGCGGCGACGACGTCCGCGTACTCCTTGCCCTCCAGGCCGTTCTCGGCGGCCCAGTTCAGGATGGTCGGGCCGTCGAGGGCGATGAGCGCGGTGCAGAAGTTACGGTCCGCGCCGTGCACCAGGATGTTGGAGACGAACGGGCAGACCGCCTTGAACTGGCCCTCGACCTCGGCCGGGGCGACGTACTTGCCGCCCGACGTCTTGATCAGGTCCTTCTTGCGGTCGGTGATGCGCAGGTAGCCGTCGGCCGACAGCTCGCCGATGTCACCGGTGTGGAACCAGCCGTCCGACTCCAGGACCTCTTCGGTCTTCTCGGGCAGGTTGTGGTAGCCCTGCATGATGCCGGGGCCGCGCAGCAGGATCTCGCCGTCGTCCGCGATGCGGACCTCGGTGCCGGGGAGCGGCTTGCCGACGGTGCCGGTGCGGTAGGCCTCGCCCGGGTTGACGAAGGAGGCGGCGCTGCTCTCGGTGAGGCCGTAGCCCTCCAGGATGTGGACGCCGGCGCCCGCGAAGAAGAAGCCGATGTCGGGGGCGAGGGCGGCGGAGCCGGAGATGCAGGCGCGCAGCCGGCCGCCGAAGGCGTCGCGGATCTTGGAGAAGACCAGCGTGTCGGCGACCTTGTGCTTGGCGCCGAGCGCGAAGGGGACGGAGGCCTTGCCGGTGCGGCGGTAGTTGTCCTGGGAGACCTTGGCGTACTCGCGGCCGACCCCGGCCGCCCACTGGAAGATCTTGTACTTGGCGCCGCCGCCCGCACGGGCCTTGGAGGCGACCCCGTTGTAGACCTTCTCGAAGATCCGGGGCACGGCCGCCATGTAGGTCGGCTGGACGACCGGCAGGTTCTCGATGATCTTGTCGATGCGGCCGTCGATCGCGGTGACGTGGCCGACCTCGATCTGGCCCGAGGTGAGGACCTTGCCGAAGACGTGGGCGAGCGGCAGCCAGAGGTACTGCACGTCCTCGGCGGTGATCAGGCCGGTCGCCACGGTGGCCTTGGCCATGTACGACCAGTTGTCGTGCGGCAGCCGTACGCCCTTGGGGCGGCCGGTGGTGCCGGAGGTGTAGATGAGGGTGGCGAGCTGGTCGGCGGTGATGGCGGCGACCCGCTCGGTGACCGCGTCCGGGGTCTTGGCGAGCAGCTCGTTGCCCCGGGCCTCCAGATCGTCGAGGGTGATGATCCAGCCATCGGGGTCGCCCTCGGCGGGCTCGACGCCGGCCGGGTCGATGACGACGACATGGGCGAGGTCGGGCAGCTCGGTGCGGCGCTCCCGGGCCTTGGCGAGCTGCTCGGCGTCCTCGGCGATGAGGATGCGGCTCTCGGAGTCGGCCAGGATGAAGGCGGACTCCTCGGCGTTCGTCGAGGGGTAGACCGTGGTGGTCGCGGCGCCCGCGCACATCACGCCGAGGTCGATGAGGACCCACTCGACCCGGGTGGCGGAGGAGAGGGCGACCCGCTGCTCGGGCCGCACGCCGAGCGCGATCAGCCCGGCGGCGATCGCGTAGACCCGCTTCGCGGCCTGTCCCCAGCTCAGCGACTTCCAGTCGTCGGGACCCTCGCCCGAGGCCGACGGCACCGGATAGCGGTAGGCCTCCCCGTCCGGGGTCGCCGCCACGCGGTCGATGAAGAGGGCCGCCACGGAGGGCGGCCGGTTATCGATCAAGGTCTGTGTGTCGCTCACGACGTCCTCCGGGCCTGCGGCATTGCTACGACCGGCTTCTTTGATACGGCGACTTGCTCTGTACGTCCTGCTGCGCAACCTGCTTGTTCGGCTTGTTTAACTGGCGAGTAACCAACGATGCGTGATCAGAGTAGAGGCCACTCGTCCGCCACGTAAGAGGCAACGAGCCGCCGCTTTCATAACGAAAGGGCCCTCGCTCCGCACGTTACTGCGGGGTGAGGGCCCTTCGGCCGACCGTCGGCGGGCGTCGGCCCGGTCGTCGTCAGACGTCGGCCTCGTCGTCGTCAGGCGTCGGCCCGGTCGTCGTCAGACAACGGCCTGGTCGTCGTCAGGCGTCGGCGCGGGAACTACTTCTTGCCCTTGCTCTCCCCGGCGGACTCGTCGGTCGACAGCACCGAGATGAAGGCGTCCTGCGGAACCTCCACGTTGCCGACCATCTTCATCCGCTTCTTGCCCTCCTTCTGCTTCTCCAGCAGCTTCCGCTTACGGGAGATGTCACCGCCGTAGCACTTGGCGAGGACGTCCTTGCGGATGGCGCGGACCGTCTCACGGGCGATGACCCGGGCGCCGATGGCGGCCTGGATCGGCACCTCGAAGTTCTGCCGCGGGATGAGCTTCTGCAGCTTGGCGACGAGCCGTACGCCGTACGCGTACGCCTTGTCCTTGTGCGTGACCGCGGAGAACGCGTCCACCTTGTCACCGTGGAGCAGGATGTCGACCTTGACGAGGTGGGCCGACTGCTCGCCGGTGGGCTCGTAGTCGAGGGAGGCGTAACCGCGGGTCTTGGACTTGAGCTGGTCGAAGAAGTCGAAGACGATCTCGGCGAGCGGCAGGGTGTAGCGGATCTCGACCCGGTCCTCGGAGAGGTAGTCCATGCCGAGCAGGGTGCCGCGCCGGCCCTGGCAGAGCTCCATGATCGCGCCGATGAACTCGCTGGGGGCCAGCACCGTGGCGCGGACGACCGGCTCGTGCACCTTGTCGATCTTGCCCTCGGGGAACTCGCTCGGGTTGGTGACGACGTGCTCGGTGCCGTCCTCCATCTCGACCCGGTAGACCACGTTGGGCGCGGTGGCGATGAGGTCGAGGCCGAACTCGCGCTCCAGCCGCTCGCGGACCACGTCCAGGTGGAGCAGGCCGAGGAAGCCGACGCGGAAGCCGAAGCCGAGCGCGGCGGAGGTCTCCGGCTCGTAGACCAGGGCGGCGTCGTTGAGCTGGAGCTTGTCCAGCGCCTCGCGCAGGTCCGGGTAGTCCGATCCGTCGAGCGGATACAGCCCCGAGAAGACCATCGGCTTCGGGTCCTTGTAACCGCCGAGCGCCTCGGTCGCCCCGTTGTTGAGGGAGGTGATCGTGTCACCGACCTTGGACTGCCGGACGTCCTTCACACCGGTGATGATGTAGCCGACCTCGCCCACGCCGATGCCGTCGGCCGGGGTCATCTCCGGGGAGGACACCCCGATCTCCAGCAGCTCGTGAGTGGCGCCGGTCGACATCATCCTGATGCGCTCGCGCTTGTTGAGCTGTCCGTCGACGACACGGACGTAGGTGACGACACCCCGGTACGAGTCGTAGACCGAGTCGAAGATCATCGCGCGGGCGGGGGCGTCCGCGACGCCGACCGGGGCGGGAACGTCCCGCACGACCCGGTCGAGCAGCGCGTCCACGCCGACACCGGTCTTGGCGGAGACCTTCAGCACGTCCTCCGGCTGGCAACCGATGAGGTTGGCCAGCTCCTCGGAGAACTTCTCCGGCTGCGCGGCGGGCAGGTCGATCTTGTTGAGCACCGGGACGATGGTGAGGTCGTTCTCCATCGCCAGGTAGAGGTTGGCCAGCGTCTGGGCCTCGATGCCCTGCGCGGCGTCGACCAGCAGGACCGTGCCCTCGCAGGCCGCGAGCGAACGCGAGACCTCGTAGGTGAAGTCCACGTGGCCCGGGGTGTCGATCATGTTGAGGATGTGGGTGGTCCCCGTGTCCTCGCCCGTGTTGGGCGCCCAGGGAAGTCGGACCGCCTGGGACTTGATGGTGATGCCGCGCTCGCGCTCGATGTCCATCCGGTCGAGGTACTGAGCACGCATCTGCCGCTGGTCGACCACACCGGTCAGCTGGAGCATCCGGTCGGCAAGGGTCGACTTGCCGTGGTCGATGTGCGCGATGATGCAGAAATTGCGGATCAGCGCCGGGTCGGTACGGCTCGGCTCGGGCACGTTGGAAGGAGTCGCGGGCACGCAGGGTCCTGATTCTTGAGACGCCGAACGCCGTGTCTCGGGTCGATGTCGGGTCGGTCGGATCGTCGGTCGGATCGATACGTAGGCTCCATCGTCCCACGCCTGCGGGACAGTGACCGGTTTGGGCTGGTCGGAGGGTGACTGCTACCGTGGACAGCTGTGCCTCGTGGCTCTCGCGAGCGGCGTGGCTCACCTGGTAGATCCAATCGAACCTGAAAAGGCTCTTTCGTGGCGAACATCAAGTCCCAGATCAAGCGGAACAAGACCAACGAGAAGGCGCGCCTGCGCAACAAGGCCGTCAAGTCGTCGCTCAAGACCGCGATCCGCAAGGCCCGCGAGGCCGTCGTTGCCGGTGACGCCGAGAAGGCCACCACGGCCGTCCGCGACGCTTCCCGTCAGCTCGACAAGGCTGTCTCGAAGGGTGTCATCCACAAGAACGCCGCCGCCAACAAGAAGTCGGCGCTGGCGTCCAAGGTCGCCTCCCTGCAGGCCTGAGCTTCTTCCCGAAGCTCACTGATGTGACCGCCGGAACGGACTCGACGGGCCCTCTCTCCCGTCCCTGACCGGCACCCCGCGCCGCACACCGAACCTGCGTTCGCCACGCGGGTGCGGCGCACCAAGAGCGTGACCCGGAAGCCCCGGACGCCGATCTCCCCAGATCAGCGCTCCGGGGCTTTCGCATGTCAGCCCGTCCGGGGCATTTACGGCGTGCTGTATCCAGCCCGTCCGGGGCATTCCCTCCCAGCCCGTCCGGCGTTTGAGGACGGAACCGGTCACGACAGGGCCCCGCACCCAGCGGTGAACCGTGAGGGAACGGCTACCGCCCAGACCTGGCGGCCCGCGCCACCGCGACAACGGCCTTCTCCAGGGCGTACTCCGGGTCGTCCCCCCCACCCTTCACCCCCGCGTCCGCCGCAGCCACGGCCCGCAGGGCCGAGGCCACCCCGTCCGGCGTCCACCCCCGCATCTGCTGCCGCACCCGGTCGATCTTCCACGGCGGCATCCCCAGCTCCCGGGCGAGGTCCGCCGGCCGCCCGCCCCGCGCGGAGGACAGCTTCCCGATCGCCCGCACCCCCTGCGCCAGCGCACTGGTGATCAGCACGGGCGCGACCCCGGTCGACAGCGACCACCGCAGCGCCTCAAGCGCCTCCGCCGCCCGCCCCTCGACCGCCCGGTCGGCGACCGTGAACGACGACGCCTCCGCCCGCCCCGTGTAGTAGCGCCCGACGACCGCCTCGTCGATCGTCCCCTCGACATCCGCGATCAGCTGCGACACCGCACTGGCCAGCTCCCGCAGATCGCTGCCGATGGAGTCGACCAGCGCCTGGCACGCCTCCGGCGTCGCGGACCGCCCATGGGTCCGGAACTCCGACCGTACGAAGGAGAGCCGCTCGGCCGGCTTGGTGGTCTTCGGGCAGGCGACCTCCCGGGCCCCGGCCTTGCGCGCCGCGTCCAGGAGCCCCTTGCCCTTGGCTCCGCCCGCGTGCAGCAGGACGAGCGTGATCTCCTCGACCGGCGCCCCGAGATACGCCTTGACGTCCTTGACCGTGTCGGCCGCGAGGTCCTGCGCGTTGCGCACGATCACGACCTTGCGCTCGGCGAAGAGCGAGGGGCTGGTGAGCTCGGCGAGCGTGCCGGGCTGCACCTGGTCGGACGTCAGATCACGGACATCCGTATCGGCGTCGGCAGCGCGGGCCGCCGCCACCACCTGCTGCACCGCACGGTCCAGGAGGAGGTCCTCCTGGCCCACGGCGAGGGTGAGGGGGGCGAGCGGATCGTCGGTGGAATTCTTCCTGGTGGCCATCGCGATCCAGCATCCCATGGCCCACTGACAGCCCGGATCCCCCGCCGTCCCAGGGTGCGGGGCACGGCTGCCCGTACCGGAGAATGTCCGGGTGAGCGATGAGAGACATGTACTGGTGCTGCCCGACCGCGACGCCGCGGAGGAGGTGGCCGGGGAGCTGGCGGACCGTTTCGGGGTCGCCGAGGAACCCCAGCTCGTACGGGACGCCCTGGCCGGCGAGGACGACGCCGAGGACGCCCAGTGGCTGGTGGTCGTGGAGGACCCGGCCGGTCGCCTGGACCCGGCCGCGCTGGACGAGTTCGCGGCGGAGTACGAGGGGTGGCTGGAGAAGCCGTAGCACCTCGGGGCGCCTCGGGCCCGAACGGGGCGAAAGACCTAGGTCCGGCGGCCGACGCGCACCGTCCCGGACGGCGGTTAGCGTGACGGCCATGACCACCACCCCACACCCTCCGCGCAGCCGCGAACAGCGCCTACGGGACACGCTCGACCGCCTCCGTGACGACGTGGACGCGTGGGTGGCGACCGCTTCCCCGGACGGCACCCCCTGCCTGGTGCCGCTGTCGTTCGTCTGGCACGGGGACACCTTGCTGATGGCGACGCGGAGGACCAACCCGACGGCGGTCAACGTGACCCCCACCGGCCCGATCAGGCTCACCCTCGGCCCCACCCGCGACGTGGTGCTCATCGAGGGAGAGGCCGAGATCATTGAGGGAACGGCCCTCCCCACCGCCTCCGGGGACGCGTTCGCGGCGAAGCTCACGTGGGACCCGCGGAAGAACGCGCCGTGGGTGTACCTGCGCGTCACTCCGCACACCGTCCGGGCCTGGCGGGAGGTGAACGAGCTGGCCGACCGCGACCTGATGCTCGCCGGTGCCTGGCTGGTCCCGCCTTCCTCCCTCGACCGGTCACCCCTCCCCTCCTGAACGGGCCACCGCCCGCAGCTCCTTGCCCGCCCCCGTCACCGCGATGGCGCCGTCGGTGTCGGTCCGCAGGACCCGCGCCCCGGCGGCCCTGAGCGCGTCGAGGGTACGGGGTGCCGGGTGGCCGTACGGGTTGTCCGCACCGCAGGAGATGAGCGCCAGCCTCGGCCGCGTACGGTCGAGCAGCCCCGCGTCCTGGAAGCCCGAGCCGTGGTGGGCCACCTTGAGGACGTCCACCCGGGGCAGTCCCGCCGGGCTGTGCAGCAACCCCCGCTGGGCCGGTGGTTCGAGGTCGCCGAGGAGCAGCAGCGTCAGTCCGCCCGCGGCCCGTACGTGCAGGGTCACGCTGGAGTCGTTCGGCCCGCCCGCCCCCTTCACCGCTCCGGCTCGCCCGGCTCCCCCGGGCCCGTCGCGCGGCCAGAGGACCCGCCAGTCCAGCGGCCCCGCCCGGCGTCGCTCGCCGGGTACCGCCCGCACCGTCGCGACCCGGGCCGTCGCCGCCGTACGCCGGACGAACGCGGCCTGCTCGGGCGGCTCGTCGAGGCTCGTCGTCTGGACCGCGCCCACCGCCCTGCCCCGCAGCACGCCGGGCAGCCCCCTCACATGGTCGGCGTGGAAGTGGGTGAGGATCACGAGCGGGACGCGGGTGACCCCGAGATCGCGCAGGCAGCGGTCGACCGAGCGGGGGTCGGGTCCGGCGTCGACGACCACCCCCGTCCCCTCCCCGGCCGCGAGCACCATCGCATCGCCCTGCCCGACGTCGCACAGCGCGAACGCCCAGCCGGGCGGCGGCCACCCGGTGACGATCCGGGTCAGCGGGGCCGGGCGGAGCACCACCAGGACCAGGAGCAGCGCGGCGGCGAGGCAGAGCCAGGGATGGCGAATCAGCCGAGGGGCGAGCAGCACGGCCAGGACCGTGAGGAGCGCGAGGAGCGCGGCGCCGGCCCACCCCCCGGGCCACGGGGCCTCCGCCCCGGGAAGGCCCGCCCCCGTGCGGGCCACCGAGGCGATCCACCCGGCCGGCCAGCCCGCGACCCACGCCAGCAGTTCGGCCACCGATGGGGCGACCGGGGCGACGGCCAGCGCCGCGAACCCGAACACCGTCGCGGGCGCCACCGCGAACTCCGCCAGCAGGTTGCACGGAATCGCCACCAGGCTCACCCGCGAGGCCAGGACCACCACCACGGGCGCACACACCGCCTGCGCCGCTGCCGCCGCCGCCAGCACCTCGGCGAACCGGACCGGCATCCCCCGCCGCTGGAGCGCCGCGCTCCACCGCGGCGCGAGCGTCAGCAGGGCCCCGGTGGCCAGGACCGACAGCAGGAACCCGTAACTCCGGGCCAGCCAGGGGTCGTACAGCACCAGGAGCACCACGGCCGCCGCCAGGGCGGGGATCAGTGACCTGCGGCGGCCGGTCCCGATGGCGAGCAGGGTGATCAGACCGCAGGCCGCCGCGCGCAGGACGCTCGGCTCGGGACGGCAGACGACGATGAAGACGAGCGTCAGCGCGCCGCCGATCAGCGCGGTCCCCCGCAGGGAGATGCCCAACTTCGGCGCCAGACCTCGCCTTTCACTGTTCAGCGCCGATCCGGGCGGGCCGATGAGGAGGAAGAGCAAGATCGACAGGTTTGCCCCGGACACCGCTAACAGGTGCGTCAGGTCGGTGGCCTTGAAGGCGTCGTGGAGCTCCGGCGGGACCCTGGAGGTGTCTCCCACCACCAGCCCCGGCAGCAGCGCCCGCGCGTCGGCATCGAGACCGTCCGTCGCCTCCCGCAGTCCGGAGCGCAGTTTCCCGGCCACGCGCTGGACGGCCGTCGGGGGCCCGGTGATCCGGGGTGGCCCTTCGGCATCCACCCGCAGGACGGCGGCCAGGCGTTCACCCTGGTGGGCGGGGGGTGAGAGGCGGCCGCCGACGCGCAGCCGGGTGGACGGCAGGAGCTCCTGCCACCGCGCCCGGTCGTCCCCGGGCGAGACCATGAGGAGCACGGGTGTCCGGACCCGGGTGCGGTGGCCGTCGGGGGCGGTCACCTCGGTGATGTCCGCGTCGAGCAGGAGCATGGCGGGGGTGCTGTGGCTGCCCCGCACGCCGGGGCGGGTCGGCCGGGGGTCCGAGGTGATCCGCACCTCGGCGTCGACCCGCGCATGCTCCTGCGCCAGCCCGGGGACGGGGCCTCGCCGCACGTCGGCGCCGTGCAGTCCCGCCGTGGCCCCGCCCGCCGCCGCGCAGAGCAGCACGGCTCCCGCCGCGACGGCCCGTTTGCGCCCCGTAGGTGCGGCAGCCCGCTTGCGCCCAGTAGATGCGGCGCCCCGCCTTCCGCCGGCCGGTGCGACGGCGGGTCCGCCCCCGGCCGGGGCTGCGGCCCGCCTGTCTCCGGAGGGCATGGCGGCACGCCTGCTTCCGGCGGCGGACGCGGCCGCCAGGAGCACGAGCGCCACGCCGGCACAGACCGCCACCCCCGCGGCCACCCAGCGCCCCGGCAGCCCCAGCGCGAGCGCCGCGGCCGCCCAGACCGCCAGCGCCGGCGGGACGAGCCGCAGATCCGTCGGACCCTCCTCCCGGGCCCCGGCTGTCCCCGGCACACCGCTCGGGGTGGCGGTCGCGTCCCGGTCGGCCACACCCGCCTCGGGGCCGTTCACGGCTGCACGAGCGGTCGGAGGTCGGCGAACCGGCGGTCACCGATGCCGTTGACCTGCCGGAGCTCGTCGACGGACCGGAATCCGCCGTTCTCCGTGCGATGGTCGATGATGTGCTGCGCCAGCACGGGCCCGACCCCCGGCAGGGTTTCGAGCTGCTCCTTGGTCGCCCCGCTCAAGCTCAGCGGTGCCGCCGGACCGGGCGAACCCGGGGCGCCGGTCACGCCGCCCGCCGCCCCGCCGGTCGCGCCGGTCGCGCCGAGGGCAGCCGGGGCCTGGGGCACCCCCACCGCCACCTGCTCGCCGTCCATGAGCACGCGGGCCCGGTTGAGCCCCGTCACATCGGTCCCGGCGCGCACTCCGCCCGCCGCCCGGAGCGCGTCCGCCACCCTGGAACCGGCCGGCAGGCGCTGGACGCCTGGGCGGTGCACCTTGCCGCTGACATCCACGACGATCTCCCGGGCCGGTTCGGGAGGAGGGGAAGGCGGCGCGCCCGCAACCGGCCGGGGCACCGGGTCCGCGCCGGTGGCCCGTAACGGATCGTCGGCCACCGCCGCGGCCCCCGCCTCCACCGTCTCGGGCGCACGCACCCCTTGCGGACGCACGGACCAGAAGTGGAAGGCGGCGAGGCCGACGGCCGCCACCAGCACCAGGGCCAGCGCCGCGAGCGTCCGAGGTGCCAGCCCCCACCTGATTCGCACCCACAAGGGCACCCGGTCCCAGAGCCCCGACACCACACGCCCCACCTGTGAGGGTCCAACTGTCCGGGGGTGGGCGCACTCCCCCGCGCGCTCCCCCACGCCGTCGTCAAGCAGCGGGTACGTGCTGGAACCGGGCTCAGGAACCACACCCGGACCGGGATCAGGAACCACACCGAGGCCCGGCTCAGCACCCACACCCGAGCTCGACTCAGCAGCCGCACCCGGCCCCGGCCCACCCGCCATCAGCGCGTCCGCCCGGCGCCTCGCGGCCGCCGCCGCCAGGGCGGCACGGCCGCGCGCGGACCCGGGCCTGCCAGGGCGGGCGCCGGGCCGGGCACCGGGACGGACCCCCGCCCGGCCGCTCGGGCGGCTACCGGGACCGCGCCGCACCCGGCGCCCGCCCGCCGGAGCACGTTCGGTGGCGGCCGCCACTCCGGCAGCCGGACCACCGGGAGCCGGTACCGAAGCCGGGATCGGAGACGGGATCGGAGACGGGACGGGAGACGAGAGGGGAGACGGCGCCCGAGACGGCGAGACCGGGGGCGGGGCGGCGGCAGACGCGTAGTCAGCGGCAGCGGACAGGGCGTCGGGGATCGACATCCGAGAAGTTCGAAGGGCCATGCCTCACGACGTTAGGCACACCCGCCCGAACCCGCTGAGCAGCCCCGATTCCTGTGGACAACCGGCCAGTTGTGGATATCCCGGTCACCCGTCCGAGGGTTGCACCACCTCGCCAGGCACCCCGTCACCGCCAGGACATCACCGGCACCCGCCATCACGGAGAGATCACCACGGAGAGATCACCGCCGATAGATCACCGCGGCGAGATCACCGCGCCGAGCAGCCCCGGCCCCGTGTGCGCCCCGATCACCGCACCCACCTCGCTGACATGGAGGTCGGCCAGCCCCGGCACCCGTTCCCGCAGCCGATCGGCCAGGCGCTCCGCGCGCTCCGGCGCCGCGAGGTGGTGGACGGCGATGTCCACCGCGGCCTGACCGGCCCGCTCGGCGACGATCTCCTCCAGGCGGGCGATGGCCTTGGACGCCGTCCGTACCTTCTCCAGCATCTCGATCCGGCCGCCGTCGAGCTGGAGGATCGGCTTCACCGCGAGCGCGGATCCCAGCAGCGCCTGGGCCGTGCCGATACGGCCGCCCCTGCGGAGGTAGTCCAGGGTGTCGACATAGAAATACGCGGATGTCGCGGCGGCCCGCTTCTCCGCCGCCACCACGACCTCGTCCGGACTGCCGCCCGCCTCCGCGCTCTCCGCGGCCGCGAGCGCGCAGAAGCCCAGGGCCATGGCGACCATGCCGGTGTCCACCACGCGTACCGGGATCGGGGCGTCCTTGGCCGCGAGCAGCGCGGCATCGTACGTGCCCGAGAACTCCGCCGACAGGTGCAGGGAGACGACGGCGTCGGCCCCGCCGTCGGCGGCCGCCCGGTAGGTCGCGGCGAAGACCTCGGGGCTGGGGCGCGAGGTGGTCACGGAGTGGCGTTTCTGCAGGGCCAGGGCGAGCGAGCGGGCCGAGATCTCCGTGCCCTCCTCCAGCGCCTGATCGCCCAGGACGACGGTCAGCGGCACCGCGGTGATGCCGTGCCGTTCCATCGTCCGGCGCGGCAGGTAGGCCGTTGAATCAGTGACGATAGCGACATGGCGGGACATGAGCCGGAGGTTACCTGCCGAGGTGGGAGTGCGGGAGCCCGGCCCCGGCCCCGCGATCATTCGCGGTCACTTCGGAACGCGTCCTGTCACCGCGCAACCGTCAGTTGGTCGTCTCCGGCCTGGGCGCCTTCTGCCACGGGTACTTCGTCCGCAGGTGCGGGTCCGGCGCGGTGATCGCCTGCGGGGCCTCCTCGCGGGCCGGTCCGCCCCAGGACTCCTCCGCCGTACTGCTGTTGCCGCCCCCGGTGGCCGGCTCGGGCCAGTCCACCCCCGCGTCGCGCCCCCGCGTCGCCCCGGCCTCCGGCCCTTGCGAGGTCCCAGGCCGCTCCTCCACGGTCCAGTGCCGCAGGGCCCCCGCCTCGATGTCGATCTGCGCGTTCAGCGCGTCCAGGTCGTCGTCGGCGAACTGCCGCGCGCGGTCCCGGGCCGCCCAGCGCAGCGAGTCCGCCGAGTGGGTGATCCGCTCGGTGCGCTCCCTCAGCTGCGGCAGCAGGCCGGCGACCGTCGCCCGGTCCGGCTCGCGCTCCAGCCGCTTCAGCTCCTCGTCCAGCTCCAGGCCGTGGGCGCTCAGCCGCCGGAAGAGGCCGACCGACTCCGCGAGTGAGGAGTCCTCCGCCACCCCGGCGTGCAGGGCGTCCTGGGTGGCGCGCATCGAGGTGCGCAGGGCGAGCCGGAGCTGGGCCAGCTCCCCCGCGACACCGGTCTGGCCGAAGCTCTTGGCCCGGAGCGTGGTGTCCTCCACCGTGCGGCGGGCCTGGGTGATCGTGCGGTCCACGCCTCGCTTGGCCACGCCGACAGCCTTCACGGTCGCATAGACGCCCAGCGCGATGAACGCGACCAAGAGCAGCGCCAGGATCGTGATCGCGGCTTCCATGAATGCCCCTCGGTGTCTCGATGCGGCTGCCGGTAGCGGTCGCTCCCCTCCACCGTAAACGGAGCGGGCAGGCCGAGGGTTCCTTCGGAACCCCCAACCTGCCCGTAGGGGATGGCCCTAACAACGTACGAAAAGGGTCACGCGGGGACGATGTTCACCAGCTTCGGCGCGCGCACGATCACCTTGCGGATCCCGGCGCCGCCCAGCGCCGCGACGACCGCCGCGTCCGCCAGGGCCAGTGCCTCCAGCTCCTCGTCCGTGATGGCGGGCGAGATCTCCAGGCGGGCCCGGACCTTGCCCTTGATCTGGACGACACAGGTGACGGTCTCGTCCACGACGTACGCCGGGTCGGCCACCGGGAAGTCCTGGTGGACGACGGACTCGGTGTGGCCCAGCCGGCGCCACAGCTCCTCCGCGATGTGCGGGGCCAGCGGGGCGATCAGCAGGACCAGCCGGTCGGCCACGGACCGCGACAGCGGGCCGCCCGCCTTCGTCAGGTGGTTGTTCAGCTCGGTGATCTTGGCGATGGCGGTGTTGAACCGCATCCCCTCCAGGTCCTGGCCGACCCCGTCGATGGCCTTGTGCAGGGCCCGCAGGGTCTCCTCACCGGGCTCGGTGTCGACGACGGTGACCTCGCCGGTCTCCTCGTCGACCACGTTGCGCCACAGCCGCTGCAGCAGCCGGTACTGGCCGACCACGGCCCGCGTGTCCCAGGGGCGCGACACGTCCAGCGGGCCCATCGCCATCTCGTACAGGCGCAGTGTGTCCGCGCCGTACTCGGCGCAGATCTCGTCCGGCGTGACCGCGTTCTTCAGGGACTTGCCCATCTTCCCCAGGACGCGGCTGACCTTTTCGCCCTCGTAGTAGAAGGCGCCGTCGCGCTCCTCCACCTCGGCGGCGGGGACGGCGATGCCCCGGGCGTCGCGGTAGACGAAGGCCTGGATCATGCCCTGGTTGTACAGCTTGTGGAACGGCTCGGCGGACGAGATGTGGCCCAGGTCGTGCAGCACCTTGGACCAGAAGCGCGCGTACAGCAGGTGCAGTACGGCGTGCTCGGCGCCGCCGACGTACAGGTCGACGCCGCCGGTCGGCTGCCCCTCGCGCGGGCCCATCCAGTACTGCTCGATCGACGGGTCGACCAGCTGCCGGTCGTTGGTCGGGTCCAGGTAGCGCAGCTCGTACCAGCAGGAACCGGCCCAGTTGGGCATGGTGTTGGTCTCACGGCGGTACTTCCGCGGACCGGCGCCGTCGCCCAGGTCCAGCGTGACGTTGACCCAGTCCGCGTTGCGCGACAGCGGGGTCTCCGGCTGGGTGTCGGCGTCCTCCGGGTCGAAGGTGCGCGGCGAGTAGTCCTCGACCTCCGGCAGCTCCAGCGGCAGCATCGACTCGGGCAGCGGGTGGGCGATGCCTTCCTCGTCGTACACGATCGGGAAGGGCTCGCCCCAGTACCGCTGGCGGCTGAACAGCCAGTCGCGCAGCCGGAAGTTGACGGTGCCTTCACCGACGCCGTGCTCCTGCAGCCACTCGGTGATCCTCGCCTTGGCCTCGACGACGCCCAGGCCGTCCAGCGAGATCTCGTCGTTGGCGGAGTTGACCAGCTTCGCGTCGTACGAGCCGAAGGCGTCGTCCCACGTGGAGGGGTCGGTGCCGCGGTCGTCGGACGGCTGGACGACACAGCGCATCGGCAGCTCGAAGGCGCGCGCGAAGGCGAAGTCGCGCGCGTCGTGCGCCGGTACGGCCATGATCGCGCCGGTGCCGTACCCCATCAGGACGTAGTCCGCGATGAAGACGGGGACCTTCTCGCCGCTGACCGGGTTGGTCGCGTACGCGCCGGTGAAGACACCGGTCTTGTCCTTGGCCTCGGCCTGCCGCTCGACGTCGGACTTGGCGGCGGCCTGCTTGCGGTACGCGGTGACGGCCTCGGCCGGGCTCGCGTGCCCGCCGGTCCACACCGGGTGGGTGCCCTCGGGCCAGGCGGCCGGGATGATCCGCTCGACCAGCTCGTGCTCGGGCGCCAGCACCATGTAGGTGGCGCCGAACAGGGTGTCCTGACGGGTGGTGAAGACGGTGATGCCGCCGGCGGTGTCGACCGGGAACTCGACGCGGGCGCCCTCGGACCGCCCGATCCAGTTGCGCTGCTGCAGCTTGATGGCCTCGGGCCAGTCCAGCCCGTCCAGGTCGTCCAGCAGCCGGTCGGCGTAGGCGGTGATGCGCATGTTCCACTGGCGCAGCTTGGCCTTGAAGACGGGGAAGTTGCCGCGCTCGGAGCGGCCGTCGGCGGTGACCTCCTCGTTGGCCAGGACGGTGCCCAGGCCGGGCGACCAGTTGACGGGTGCGTCGGAGGCGTACGCCAGGCGGTACCGGCCCAGCAGGTCGGCGCGCTCGGCGGCGGTCAGCGCGCTCCACTCACGGCCGTCGGGGGTCGCCCGGGTGCCGTTCTCGAACTGCTCGACCAGCTCGGCGATCGGGCGGGCCCGGTCGGCCTCGGTGTCGTACCAGGAGTTGAAGATCTGCAGGAAGATCCACTGCGTCCACTTGTAGTACTCGGCCTCGATCGTCGCGAACGAGCGACGGTTGTCGTGGCCCAGACCCAGCCGGCGCAGTTGGACCTTCATGTTCTCCATGTTGGCCTCGGTGGAGGCCCGGGGGTGCGTGCCCGTCTGGACGGCGTACTGCTCGGCGGGCAGGCCGAACGCGTCGAAGCCCAGGGTGTGCAGCACGTTGTGGCCGGTCATCCGCTGGTGGCGGGCGTAGACATCGGTGGCGATGTAGCCCAGCGGGTGTCCGACGTGCAGCCCGGCGCCCGAGGGGTACGGGAACATGTCCATGATGAACTTCTTCGGCTTGGCGGCCAGCTCCGGGTCGCCCGCCAGATCACCGGTGGGGTTCGGTGCCTCGTACGTCCCCTCCGCGTCCCAGAAGTCCTGCCAGCGTGCCTCGATGTCGGCGGCCATCGCCGCCGTGTAGCGGTGCGGCGCGGCCGTCTCGGCTGCGGAATTCGTCTCGCTCATGATCCTCAAAGCTCCATCGATCGTCATCTGCCGGGAAACGAAAAATCCCCTCGCACAGGAGGGGACGCCGCGCTGACTCCGACCAGGCGTTCTCACCGGTCGGGACTCTTCAGCGCGGCTCGCTAAGCAGAAGGCGTACGGCACGCATGGCGTCAGGGTACCGCACGGGCCCGGAGGGGAGCGGGCGGCGGCCGGTGGGTGGACACCGCCCGTGTACGCCCGGAAAACGGGCCGGAGAAACAGCCCCGGAGAACGTGGATCGAAGAGGTTACTCGGCGTACCGACCTCTATCGGGGCAACCGAGCAAAGCCCGTACTGGTTGGTATGGGGCGCCCTAGCATGCGGCAACGGGACCGCTTTGCCGAACTATTCGGAGTCGCCCCCATGAACCCTCTGCACTCTCTGAACTCTCATCGCAAGATCCGCGTATCCCCCAGCATGAGCCCCGGAATGAGTCGGCCTGTACAGGGCGGCCTGACTGTCACCGCCCTGGTTTTCGTCCCTCTGCTCGCCGTCGCGGGGAGCGACGGCTTCCGCGCCACCCTCGATTTCACCACCGGCGTGCTGTCGCTGGTGTCGCTCAGCGCGGCCGTCGCCTGGGGCCTGCTGGCCACCGACCGGCTGTTCCTCTCCACCCGGCAGCGGATCATCTGCCAGGGCATCCACCGGGCCACGGCCATCGCCGCGCTCGGCTTCCTGCTGCTGCACGGCACCGTGAAAATCACCCTCGGCCATGTGTCCTTGATCGGCGCCCTCATACCCTTCGGCCTCGGTGTCACGGGTACGGCGGGGCTGATCGGCTTCGGCTCGCTGGCCGGACTGCTCATGGTCGTCACGGCCGCGACCGGCGCCCTGCGCAGCGCGTTCGCCCACCCCTCCCCCGCGGCCACCCGGCTGGGACAGTCACTGGGCTCCCCCAGGGAGGCGGGCGGCATCGCGGGCCGGTGGCGCGCGCTGCACGCCCTGGCCTACCCGGCCTGGTGCGCCGCGCTGGTCCACGGCCTGTACGCGGGGCGGGCGCCCGCCACCTGGGTCGTCGTGATGTACGGCCTCTGCCTCACCGCCGTAGCCGGCGCCCTGTGCCTGCGGCTGCTGCCCCGTCCGACGAAGCGCCGGATCACCGACCGGATCACCGCGCTCATGAGCCCGGACGCGGACTTCGACATGCCGGACCCGGTACTGCGCGGGTCCTCGCGGCCGGGCGCGGAGCGGGGGCCCGGCCGGGACCGCGAGCCGCCTGCCGCGGACCCCGAGGGGTGGAGTGCCCCGGACCGGGAGGTCCGGGGCACTCCGGTGCGCCCGCGCACCCTGTCGGCGCCGCTCCCCCCGCCGATGCCCCCACCCGTACCACTGTCCGGTTCGCTGCACTCGCCGCAGGAGACGCACTCCCTGCACGAGGCGCCGACGGAGCTGCTGTACGGGGTCCAGCCCCCGGCGTACGAACCCCCTCCGTACGAACCGCCGCCCCGTAGCTCCGACCGGCTGGCCGACGGCCCCATGGGCGGGCCGGGGATCGGGACGACGGGTGGGCCGGGGATGGGGCCGGGGATCGGAGCGTCGGGCGGGCCGGGGATATCGGCCGGGTACCGCGCCGTCTCCCAGGCCGGTGGCGCCGCCCGCCCGCCGGGCGCCAGGTGGCCCGCTCCGTCCCCCGCCCCGCCCGCGCAGGCCCAGCACGGCCCGCAGGGAGGCGAGCACACCTACGCGCCCCCGCAGGAACCACCTCTGTACGCGTCGCCGCTCTCCACGACGTCCCCTTACGGCACCCCGGCGTACGGCACAGCTGACGCGACGCCTTCCTTCGACAGCGCTCCGACCGGCAGCGTCCCGATGCCCAGCGCCCCGGCCCCCTCCTACGAAACCTCCTACGAGACCTCCTACGAAGCGTCCTGGGAAACCCCGTACCGGGCGGCGCCGGCGCCCGAGCCCTCCGCCACAGCCGTCCCCACCCCAGCCGTCCCCATCACACCCACCCCCCGCACCGGCGCCGAACCGCCGGCCGGACCGTTCTCCGCGCCCCCGGCCGGCGAACCGTGGCACGCACCCGCAGGAGACCGACCGTGAACGCCCCCCTCCCCGATGTTCCCGAGGTCCGCGTCGTCGGCCTGCCGCAACTGACCATCGGCTTCGACCTGGTGGAGCGGCTCGACCTCGCCATGCACCTGAAGGTGCACGGGCCCCTCGAACCGATGACCGGCGAGCGGCTGGCCGAGCTGGCCGAAGCGATCTCCCTGCGCGGGCGGGGCGGCGCCGGGTTCCCCTTCGGGAAGAAGATGCGGGCCGTGGCGAAGGCGTCCATCCGGCGCGGGGTGCGGCCCGTCGTCGTGATCAACGGGAGCGAGGGCGAGCCCGCCTGCCGCAAGGACACCGTCCTGCTCAACCGCGCCCCGCACCTGATCCTGGACGGCGCCCTGCTGGCCGCCGAGGCGCTCGGCGCGCGCACGCTGGTCGTCGCCGTCACCCGTAACTCCACCGAGGTCTCCGTCCGCGCGGCACTGGCCGAGCGCGGTCTCTCCGACCGGCGCGGCCAGCAGTTGCGCGCCCGCGTGGTGCGCACCCCGGAACGCATGGTCTCCGGCGAGGCGTCCTCGGTGATCCGGGCGGCCAACGGCGGCCCCGCCATGCCTCCGGGCCGGCGTGAGCGGGTGGCCGAGACCGGGGTCGGCGGCTCCCCGACCCTGCTGTCGAACGCGGAGACGTACGCCCAGCTCGCCGTCGCCGCCCGGATCGGCCCCCGCCGCTACGGGCACACCGGGCTGCCGAACGAACCCGGCACCGTCCTGCTCACCGTCTCCGGCGCCGTGGCGCGGCCCATGGTCGTCGAGGTGCCGACCGGGGTGCCGCTGCGGTACGTCCTCCAGCTCGCCGGAGCGCCGCCGCTGCCCCAAGGGGTCCTGACCGGCGGCTACCACGGCAACTGGATCGACGCGGTCGCCTCCCACAACGCGGTGGTATCCCGCGAGTCCCTGGCCACCGTCGGCGGCGCGCTCGGGGCGGGCGCGATCCTGCCGATCGGGCCGGAGACCTGCCCGCTCGGCGAATCACTCCGGATCGCGAACTGGCTGGCCGCCGAGACCGCCGGACAGTGCGGCCCGTGCAAGCTGGGGCTCCCGGCGGCAGCGGGCGGACTGTCCGACGTGCTGAACGGCGGCGGGCCCGCCGCGCTGGAGGCCCTGCGCGAGGTGACCCAGGCCGTGAAGGGCCGGGGCGCGTGCAAGCACCCGGACGGTTCGGCGCGGTTCCTGATGTCGACGCTGTCGGCGTTCACCGACGACCTCGCCGCACATGTCCTGGACGGCGGCTGCGGGCGCGAGACGCTCGGCGTGCTGCCGCTGCCCGCCTCCGGCTACCAGGACCTGGAGGAGTCGATCCCCAGCGGCGAGAAGCTGGCGGTGGACTGGACGCTCTGCCAGGGCCACGGTCTCTGCGCGGACATCGTCCCCGAGCTCATCAGGCTGGGCCCTGACGGCTATCCGGCGGTGGCGGACGCCTCGGTCCCGATGCACCTGCGCGGACGGGCCCAGCGGGCCGTACGGCGCTGCCCCGCGCTGGCGCTGCGGATCGAGCAGCCGGCCCCCGAGCAGCGCCCCGCGCTGCCCGCCGTCAACCGGCGGGCCCTGGGCAGCGGACGCGACTGACCGGGCGTCACGACCAAAAGAAGCGGGCCACCCGGATCGGGTGGCCCCGCTTCTTGATGGGGAACTTGTGGAGCTAAGGAGAATTGAACTCCTGACCTCCTGCATGCCATGCAGGCGCTCTACCAACTGAGCTATAGCCCCGTGCTGTCCGCCGCCCGGTTTCCCTTGGCGACATCGAGAACATTACACGGTCCCCCCGGTGCTTCACCAAATCGTTTCCGGTGCGCACGCATATGCCCGAATTATCCTGTGGGTTGAACCGGCAACCGCAGGTCAGAGGCCTGGACGATCACGCCGTGGCGAAGGAGTAGAAGCGCTTGAGGGTGCAGTGCTCCTCCAGGAGCCGCCCGTAGATCGGCTCCCCCTCCAGCTCCCGGTAGGTCTCGATGGGGTCGCCTTTTATGATCAGCGCCCGGGCGCATTCCTCGCACCAGTACTGGTATTCCGCGTTGATCGGGTCCATGTCCCTGACAATGGGCGTACCGCTGCCGCACCAGTCGCACTTACGCCTGTGTGCACCCATCAGTCAGCTCCAGCTGTGGCCGCAGGCCGTACACACGTAGGAGACCCCTCCGTTGTCGCCCAGGACTTGGGCCACGTGGGACGAACCGCAGGACGGACAGCCGAGCCGGGATCGATCTTCGGACGTTACGGGGCCGGGGGACGAGGCGGCGACAAGGGGCAGGTCGGGGACGTGTTCGCGACTCGCAGGCATCGCACTCCCTCCCGATCGGTCCGTCGCCCCCTCCGGCGCTCCGATTCTGCCATGGCCCCGCAAGGGGGTCAGCCCGCTCGCCGTCTCCCGAGGAAGGTTCGGGCCCGGGAGAACGAGGAAAGCCGGGCGGTTCGTGATCCCTCATCGAGGAAGATCATGAACTGCCCGGCTTCACCTGTTGCGAGTGGAGCTAAGGAGAATTGAACTCCTGACCTCCTGCATGCCATGCAGGCGCTCTACCAACTGAGCTATAGCCCCGCTGTCCGCTGTGTTTCCCTGCGTTTCCGCGCTGCGAACAAGAAGAACTTTAGCGTGTGACCTGCCGGAAAGTGAAATCCGGCCGCGGCCGCCCGGGGACGGCCCTGCGACGGCCTGCGAACAGGGTCCGGGGGTGGCCCTAGTCGTCGTCGCCGAGCACCGGTTCCGGCAGCGTGCCGGCGTTGTGCTCCAGCAGGCGCCAGCCGCGCGCGCCCTCGCCCAGGACGGACCAGCAGCAGTTGCTCAGCCCGCCGAGCCCTTCCCAGTGGTGCGCCTCCAGGCCGAGGAGACGGCCGATCGTCGTCCTGATCGTGCCGCCGTGGCTGACCACGACGAGCGTGCCGTCGACGGGCAGCTTCTCGGCGTGCTCCAGGACGACGGGTGCGGCCCGGTCGGCGACCTCGGTCTCCAGCTCACCGCCGCCCCTGCGCACCGGCTCGCCGCGCTTCCAGGCGGCGTACTGCTCGCCGTACCGCTCGACGATCTCCACGTGCGTCAGGCCCTGCCACTCACCCGCGTACGTCTCACGGAGTGCGGCGTCGTGGGCCACGGTGAGACCGGTGACGGCGGCGAGCTCGGCGGCCGTGGCCGCCGCCCGCCGGAGGTCGGAGGCGACGACGGCGTCGGGCTTCAGCGAGGCGAGCAGCCGGGCGGCCCTGCGGGCCTGCCCGACGCCCTCCTCGGTGAGCTCGATGTCCGTGGAGCCCTGGAAGCGCCGCTCCAGGTTCCACGCGGTCTGGCCGTGACGCCAGAGGACGATTCTGCGGCCCCTGCCGCTGCGGCTGCCGTTCAGCTCTGGTCACCTTCCGTGCTGCCGTTGAGCTGTGCGTGCTCCTCGGCCTTGCCGCGGGTCTTGATCGCGTCCTCGGGGAGGGCGATCTCCGGGCAGTCCTTCCACAGGCGCTCCAGCGCGTAGAAGACGCGCTCCTCGCTGTGCTGGACGTGGATGACGATGTCGACGTAGTCGAGGAGGATCCAGCGGGCGTCGCGGTCGCCCTCACGGCGCACCGGCTTGGCGCCGAGCTGCTTCTGGAGCTGCTCCTCGATCTCGTCGACGATCGACTTGACCTGGCGGTCGTTGGGAGCCGAGGCCAGCAGGAAGGCGTCGGTGATCGACAGCACATCGCTGACGTCGTAGGCGATGATGTCGTGCGCGAGCCGGTCGGCGGCCGCCTGAGCGGCGGCGTTGATGAGCTCGATGGAGCGGTCCGTGGCGGTCACATGCAGGCTTTCGTCGGCGGTCGGATGCAACCTCTAGGGTCTCACGGACCGCCGACAACCCCTCCCGCCGACGATGGGACGATTACTTGCTCTTGTAGTCCTGCCCCAGCACGGCGGACACGTCCGCGTTGGCGGCCGGCTCGCCCTTCTTCACCGCACCGGCGGGCAGCCCCAGGGTCTTGGCGACCTCGGTGGCCTTCTCCTTGTCCCCGGCGCCGCGGTACAGCACCACGGACGCGGCCTCGGTCTCGGCCTTGCCGCTGTCCACGAAGGCGTAACCGCCGTTGACCAGCGTGATCCGGGCGGATTCGCCGGCGTCGGCGTTCCCGGTGGCGTTGCGGACGGCGACCCGCAGGGGCGCGCCCTCCTCGGGAGCCTTCACCGTGCCGCCGAGGATGTCCTTGACGACGCTGCGGGTGGCCGCGTCGGTGAGGGTGCCGTCGTCCTGGACCGGCAGCATCGCCGTCTTGTAGTCGCCGACCTTGGCCCGCGAGGCCAGCTTGGCCAGCGAGGCCCCGAGGTCCTTCTCGGGCAGCGACGGGTCCAGGACCTGCGCCAGCGTCTCCACGGTCACGGTCGCGGCCTTGGGATCCTCCGAGATCTTGCGCAGCACCGCGCGCATGACCTCCCCGAACCGCGTCAACTGCTTGGCCTCGGCCTCCCCGGGCGCGAGGTAGGTGGCGTACGCGACGGCCATCGGGCCGCTGAGCGTCTGCGCCTCCCCCTTCCTCACCAGGGGCGCTGCACCCTTCTTGGCGTCGGGAACATCGATGTCGGTGTCCATCTCGATGTTGCCGACCTGCTCGACGAGGATCTCCAGGTACGGGGTGTCCAGCCGCCAGGTGCCGCTGATCTTGGTACCGAGGAGGGTCTCGACCGACTCCCTGGTGCCGGTCCTGCCGTCGTCGTCGACGGACTTGCCCAGCGTGGTGGTGGCTCCGTCGTCACCGGCGACGGCGAGGGTGTTCGGCAGGAGGACGGTGGTGCCCTGCTTGGTGGTGGCGTTGTCGACGAGGAGAGCTGTCGACGTGCCGCCCTTCTTGGTGTTGTGCAGGTGCACCACGATCACGTCGCGCTGCTGCGCGCCCACGGCGACCGACTTCTTCTCCTCCGTGCCGGAGAGGCCGGGGAGCAGGTCGGCGGACCAGAGGTAGCCGACGCCGCCGACGACCACGAGCACGGCGACGACGATCAGGGCGATCATCCGGTTGCGGCCCTTGCGCCGCGCTTCCTCGCGCCGTTCGCTGCGGCTCTCGGTGAACTTCAGCCAGTCGATGACGTCTTCGGAGTCCTCGTCGGGCTCCTCGATGAACGAGAACTGTTCGGTGCGGTAGTCAGGCGCGGGGGCGCGCTGCCCGGGGACGGCGGGGTCCTGCTCGGCCGCCGACTCCGGCGCGGGGGCCTGCTCAGGCGTGGGCCGCGCGGCCGGCTGCGGGGCGTGCTGCTGCGGTGCCTGCTCCGGTGCGGGGGCGGCGGCCTGCTGCGGGATGTTCCACTGGTCGGTGTCGACGGCCGCGGGCTGCTGCCCGGAGGTGTAGCCGTAGTCGGTGTAGGCCCCGTACCCGTAGCCCTGCCCCTGGTTTTGCGCCTGGCCCTGACTTTGGCCGTATCCCTGGCCGCCCTGGTCCTGCTGGGGGTGCTGCTGGCCCGCGTAGGGGTCGTAGGGCTGACCCTGGGGCTGCTGGGAGTGGCCGTACGGGTCGTATCCGTACCCCGACCCCGCGTCGGGGACCTGCCCCTGGCGCTGTTCCTGCCCCTGGCCCTGCTGGGCGGTGTAGGGGTCGTACTGCTGTCCGCCCTGCTGCCCCTGCTGCTGGTACACCGGCTGCCCGTACTCGTCGTAGCCGATGATCTGCGGCTGCTGGTAGTACGGGTCGTGGCCGTACGGGTTCTGTCGGTCGTTCACCGGTGCCCCTCTCCGTGGCTCAGTCGCCGCGGTACAGCTGGCGCTTGTCGATGTAGCGGACCACGCCGTCCGGCACCAGGTACCAGACCGGCTCCCCCTGCGCGACCCTCTCACGGCAGTCCGTGGACGAGATCGCCAGCGCGGGCACCTCCACGAGGGAGACACCGCCCTCGGGGAGCCCGTCGTCCGTGAGCACGTGACCCGGCCGGGTCACACCGATGAAGTGCGAGAGCGAGAACAGCTCCTCCGCGTCGCGCCAGGTGAGGATCTGGGAGAGCGCGTCGGCGCCGGTGATGAAGAAGAGGTCCGCGTCGCCGTGGACCTCGCGCAGGTCCCGCAGCGTATCGATGGTGTACGTCGGTCCGCCACGGTCGATGTCACTGCGGCTGACCGAGAACTGCGGGTTGGACGCGGTGGCGATGACCGTCATCAGGTAGCGGTCCTCGGCCGGGGAGACCGTCTTGTGGCTCTTCTGCCACGGCTGCCCGGTCGGGACGAACATGACCTCGTCGAGATGGAACTGGGCGGCCACTTCACTGGCCGCCACCAGGTGTCCATGATGAATCGGGTCGAATGTCCCGCCCATGACGCCGATCCGGCGCTTCTCGGGGCCGGTAGGCACTTCCTGCTCTCCCATGCGTGCAGAGCCTACTGGCACAGCTGTACGCCTCTGACTCAGCGGTCGCGGTTGAAGCGGGTGGTGATCCACAGCAGGAACATCAGCGCGAGGAAGGCCAGGCCACCGACGAGGTAGGGGTTGAGGCTCTCGTGGTTGCCGCCGCCCTCACCTCCGGAGGCGAGGGTGACCAGCTCGTGTGCGGTGCTCGTGAGGCTCATCTTCGGCAGGACCTATCGATCGTGAGACGGAAGAACGACGTCGGGCACATCGTATGCGGGGCCTTCGGGCACGCTCACGCCGACTCAGTCGTTGTCGTCGGTGTTGCGGTATCCGCGCAGCAGAATCCAGGCCAGCAGCACCGCTCCGACGATCGAGACCAGCAGCACGATCCGGAGCGTGGCCCCCGGCCCCTGTTCTGCGGAGGCGGCGGCAAGGGTGACGGCGATGTGCGGCATTTCGGGCGCTCCTCAAAGTTATCCACAGCCCCCCGCACACCGTAGCGCCACCGCATACGCTGGGTTTTGTCCGGGGGACGAGCAACGTCTCGTACGAACAGGGGGCCATCCATGACCGACACCAGTCACGAGAACGTGCCGAGCAGGGCGCGCAGGCGATTCCCCGGGATCTCCTCCCGGGCCTACGAGCACCCGGCGGACCGCTCGGCCCTGGTGGCCCTGCGCCGGCTCACCGGTTTCGACACCGTGTTCAAGGCGCTCAGCGGGCTGCTCCCGGAGCGGAGCCTGCGGCTGCTCTTCCTCTCCGACTCCGTCCGGGTGAGCGACGCGCAGTTCGCCCACCTCAACGACAGGCTGCGCGACGCGTGTTACATCCTGGACCTGGAGAAGGTCCCGCCGATGTACGTGAAGCAGGACCCGCAGCCCAACGCCATGTGCATCGGTCTGGACGAGCCGATCATCGTGGTCACCACCGGCC
Source organism: Streptomyces cyaneofuscatus (assembly GCF_042718795.1). Taxonomy (GTDB): domain Bacteria; phylum Actinomycetota; class Actinomycetes; order Streptomycetales; family Streptomycetaceae; genus Streptomyces; species Streptomyces cyaneofuscatus_A. Next base: position 186,246 of record NZ_JBHXOX010000015.1, on the reverse strand, counting down.
TGGTCGAGCTGCTCGACGAGGAGGAGATGCGGGCGGTGGTGGGCCACGAGGTGGGCCACGCGCTCTCCGGTCACTCGGTGTACCGGACGATACTGCTCTTCCTGACCAACCTGGCCGTGAAGGTCGCCTGGATCCCGCTGGGGAACGTGGCGATCATGGCGATAGTGACGGCGCTGCGCGAGTGGTTCCGCAAGTCGGAGCTCTCCGCCGACCGGGCCGGGCTGCTGGTGGGCCAGGACATCCAGGCCTCGATGCGCGGGCTGATGAAGATCGCCGGTGGCAACCACCTCCACGAGATGAACGTGGACGCCTTCCTCGCCCAGGCCGACGAGTACGAGAAGGGCGGGGACCTGCGGGACTCGGTCCTCAAGATCCTCAATGTGCTGCCCCGGACGCACCCCTTCACCACGGTGCGGGCCGCCGAGCTGAAGAAGTGGTCGGAAACCCGCGACTTCCAGCGGATCATGGACGGCCACTACCCCCGGCGCGACGAGGACAAGGACGCCTCCGTGTCGGACTCCTTCCGGGAGTCGGCCTCGCACTACGCCGACACGGTGCGCACCAGCAAGGACCCGCTGATGAAGCTGGTCGGTGACATCGCCGGGGGCGCCGGGGACCTGGGCGGCAAGCTGCGCGACAAGTTCACCGGAGGTGCCGGTGCCGCCAAGGGCGAGGCGGGCTCGACCGCTACGGACGGGGGCGGAACTCCCGGAGGGACTGCGGGCCCTGAGAGGGCTGGGGGACCTGAGGGTCCTGAGGAGGGGCCCCGGAAGGCGTAGGGGCCGCGGGGGCGGCAGCAGGGGGGCCCAGCGGAGCCAGGGTCCCGCAGAGTGCCGCCGCGGGGCGGCCCGGGGCGTACGGGTCGGTGGCCGCGGGGCCCCGGTCGTCCGCCCGTTCCCCCGCCAGGAGCGGGCGCAGCGTCCCCGTCGCGCCGGTCGAGCAGGACTGCGGCCCGGCCTGTACGTGGGCGGTGCGCAGCTCCAGCCGGTGCAGCCGCAGGTCCTCCCGGTCGAAGCGGAAGGTCAGGTCCCGGCGGACGGTGAAGAGGGAGGCGCCGTCCTCCTTCCGGGGGCCCGCGGAAGGGCGCAGGGCGTAGGTGAAGGTGTGGTCCGCGGCGACCTCCAGGGTGCCCGCGCCGTCCTCCGCGTACGTGAGGGTGCCCTGGACCCGGGCCTGCGTGTCCGCGAGCTCCACCTGGGCCGGGTCGAAGCGCACCAGCCAGCCGGTGGCGGCGTGGAGCCCGTCGTCGGCGGGGCTGCTCATGGACCGTTCGAACTGGCCCCGCTGGTCGGGGTCCAGGAGCTGCTCGACGGGCCGGCGGACCTGGCCGGTGAGGACGTCCGGGTTGAGCGATGACTCCACCAGGTAGTCCTTGACGATGGCGAGGGCTGTGGTGATCTGGCTGTCCGAGAAGTTCTGCGTGCGCCGTACGGAGGGGAAGTTGATGCCCGCCGCGCCGATCCGGAAGCCGGAGACCGGGGCGGACCGGTAGAGCCGCTCGGGTGATCCGGCGGGGACGGAGCCGCGCGGGGCGAGCGGCACCACGGTGGTCCGCAGCTGTTCGGCCCGCCGGGTGACGGGCTGCGGGTAGGGGTTGCGGAAGCCGATGTAGACGGCCGTGGCGAAGGCCAGGGCGATGAGGACGACCAGCACGATGGCGGCCCGGGAGCCGTGGCCGGCCGGGGGCACCGGCTCGGGCAGCGTCCGCACGGCGCGGGCGGGCTCGCCCATCCGCTCCCGGGCCGAGAACTCCTGCATGCGGGCACTGCGGATGAACGATTCGTCGAAGACGAGAGAGCGGTACTCGTCCTCGCCGCCCTCGGGGTTCTCGGGCGGGCCGTTCGGCGGTTCTGAGCGGCCTGTCATGACGTCTCTCCCGCATCTCCGCACCACCGGTCCGTTCGGTGCGCAACGGTCTGCTTCGGCCACCGGGCGTCCGGCAGCGAGAAGCCCCCCGGGAAGCGAGGGGTCACATCTTCAGACTAGGTCGATCGGCGGTGACGTAAACGCGGAGAGCGGCGGGAAAGTGGGGGCCGGCACCACCGCCGTACGGGTGATGACCCGGCCGGTGACCGGTGCGGGGACGCTCAGGGAACGGAGGGTGTGGCGGAGACCGTCGGGCGGGAGTGCTCCACGACGGCCGGCGGGATCGCCCCGGGCTGGTCCACGCCGCTGGTCACGGGCGGCGGCGCCGGGTCCTGGCGGTTGGCCGAGGCGCCCCGGTAGACGGCGGAGAAGGCGAGGGCGACCATCCCGACGCCCATCACCAGGGCCAGCAGCCAGGCGACCGGGCGGTGCCAGCGGGCGGCGCCCCGGTAGCCGCCCGGCCCGTAGGCGCCCGGTTCGGCAGCGTCGTCACCGTCGGGGTCGTAGTCGAGGTCCTGCGGGTCGTGGTGGGCCCTGGAGCGGCCGTAGGAGCCGTATTCGCCGTCCGTGGGGCGGCGGCTGCGGCGGGCCCGGGCGGCCTCCGCCTGCGCGCGGGCCTCGGCGGCGGCCAGGAGCCGCTCCACGGCGGTGGGCTCATGGACGACGGCGGCCCGGACGAAGTCCTCGTCGAACACCACGGAGGCGAAGTCCTTGTCCGCGCCCCCGCGGTCGTCGTCGGGCTCCCAGCCGTCCGGGAACGGCTTGCCCCCCACGTCGTCCGGCACGGATTCAGCGTAGCCGGGCCCAGGCCTTTTGGGCAGGTGCTCCGGAAAGTCGTCCGGTGGGCGAGATGGGGAACATACGGCCGGTCCATGACCCGTGCGCGTATGCCGGGCCCGGCATACGCGCACGGGGCGCCGCTACCGGATGTGGCCGTCGCCCGTGACGATGTACTTCGTCGAGGTCAGCTCCGGCAGCCCCATCGGGCCGCGCGCGTGCAGCTTCTGGGTGGAGATGCCGATCTCGGCGCCGAAGCCGAACTGCCCGCCGTCGGTGAAGCGGGTGGAGGCGTTGACGGCGACCGTGGTCGAGTCGACCAACCGGGTGAACCGGCGGGCGGCCGCCTGCGAGGTGGTCACGATGGCCTCGGTGTGGCCGGAGGACCAGAGGCGGATGTGGGCGACCGCCGCGTCCAGGGAGTCCACGACCGCGGCGGCGATGTCGTACGACAGGTACTCGGTCTCCCAGTCCTCCGTGGTCGCCGCGACCACGGTGGCCTTGGTCCCCTCGGCGTGGGCGAGGACCTGCTCGTCGCCGTGGACGGTCACCCCGGCCTCGGCCAGGGCGTCCAGGGCGAGCGGCAGGAAGGCGTCGGCGACGTCCTTGTGGACGAGGAGGGTCTCGGCGGAGTTGCAGACGCTGGGGCGCTGGGCCTTGGAGTTGATCAGGATGTCGACGGCCATGGACAGGTCCGTCTCCGCGTCGACGTACACATGGCAGTTGCCGGTGCCGGTCTCGATGACGGGGACCGTGGACTCCTCGACGACCGTACGGATCAGGGAGGCGCCCCCGCGCGGGATGAGGACGTCGACCAGGCCGCGGGCCCGCATCAGCTCCCGTACGGAGTCGCGGCTCTCGCCGGGGACGAGCTGCACCGCGTCGGCGGGGAGGCCCGAGCCGCCGACCGCGTCGCGCAGGACGCGGACCAGGGCGGTGTTGGAGGCGTACGCGGAGGAGGAGCCGCGCAGCAGGACCGCGTTGCCGGACTTCAGGCAGAGGGCGGCGGCGTCCACGGTGACGTTGGGGCGGGCCTCGTAGATGATGCCGACCACGCCGAGGGGGACGCGGACCTGGCGGAGGTCGATGCCGTTGGGCAGGGTCGAGCCGCGCACCACCTCGCCGACCGGGTCGGGCAGCGCCGCCACGTCCCGTACGTCGGCGGCGATGGCGCGGATGCGCTCCGGGGTGAGGGTGAGCCGGTCGATGATGCCCTCGCTCGTACCGGCCTCGCGGGCCCGCTCCACGTCCTGCGCGTTGGCCTCGACGATCTCGGCGGTCCGCACTTCGAGGGCGTCGGCGATGGCCAGCAGCGCGTCGTCCTTGGCAGCACGCGGAAGTGGCGCGATATCTGCGGCGGCGGCGCGGGCCCGGTAGGCGGTCTGCGCGACCGGGGAGAGGTTGTCGTAGGGCGAGAGCGTGGTCATGCCCGCAGAGTAATGCGCGCTCTGCGGGCATACGGCACGTATCCCGTGATGCGAGACGGCGGACCCGAGGGGCGGACACCTCGCCCGGGGCCGGTTCCGTACGCGCCCGGGGCCGGTTCGTTCAGTAGGGGTGGACGCCGACCGGAGCGGCGGGCGGCGGGCCGTACCCCTCGGCGATGCGCTGGTGGTAGGTCTCGCGGTCGATGACTTCGAGGCCGACGATCTTCCACGGGGGCAGTTGGGCGCTGGAGCGGTGCTCGCCCCACAGCCGCAGGGCGACCGCGGCCGCGTCGTGGAGGTCGCGGGCCTCTTCCCAGTAGCGGATCTCGGCGTGGTCGCCCGCATAACGGCTGGTCAGCAGGAAGGGGTGGTCGTGTGCGAGCTGTTCCAGGCCGCGTCTGACCTCCGCCAGCGGAATCTCGGTGCCCGAGACGCTGAGGGTGATGTGCCACAGCTTCGACTGCGGGGGGTCCTCCTGTTTCGCCGTCACCGGCTCCTGGTCGGCGGTGCCTCCCAGGGGCGGGGTCCGGTCGACATCAGCCCCCGCTCCGACACTCGTCAGGGCGCGGCTGCCCGTGGATCGGGGCGACGCCCCCGGGCGCGCTCGTCTCACCGGCGGCCTCCTGTGATGTGTTGCTGTGCGGACCCCTGTTTCCCCGCTACAAAGTGGACCAGTCCATGGCCTGGTGTGGGGCGGTTTTGGTAAAGGTCCCTGCCCGATGGCGGGACTTTCAGCCGATTCAGGGGGTGCGGTGTGGCGTGAGGACGACGAGATCGTCCCTGTGTACGACCTCACGTTCGTAAGCGGGTCCGAGTTCACGGGCGAGGTCGCGGGTGGAGCGGCCGAGGAGCTGGGGGATCTCCTTCGCGTCGAAGTTGACGAGTCCGCGGGCGACCGGGGTGCCGCGCAGGTCGCGCAGCTCCACCGGGTCGCCGGCGCTGAACTCGCCCTCGACGGCGGAGATCCCGGCGGGCAGGAGGGAGGTGCGGCGCTCGACGACGGCCCGTACGGCGCCGTCGTCCAGGGTGAGGGCGCCCTGCGGGGTGGAGGCGTGGGCGAGCCAGAGGAGCCGGTCGGCGGAGCGGCGGCCGGTGCGGTGGAAGTACGTACCGGTGTCGCGGCCCGCGAGGGCGTCGGCGGCCCGGCTGGCGGAGGTGAGGACGACGGGGACGCCGGCGGCGGTGGCGATGCGGGCGGCCTCGACCTTGGTGACCATGCCGCCGGTGCCGACGCCCGCCTTGCCGGCGCTGCCGATGGTGACGCCCGCCAGGTCGTCGGGGCCGGTGACCTTGGCGATGCGGGAGGCGCCGGGGGTGCCGGGCGGGCCGTCGTAGAGGCCGTCGACGTCGGAGAGGAGGACGAGGAGGTCGGCGTGGACGAGGTGGGCGACGAGGGCGGCGAGCCGGTCGTTGTCGCCGAAGCGGATCTCGTCGGTGGCGACGGTGTCGTTCTCGTTGACGACGGGGACGGCGCCCATCTCCAGGAGCTGGTCCAGGGTGCTGTAGGCGTTGCGGTAGTGGGCGCGACGGCTGGTGTCGTCGGCGGTGAGGAGCACCTGGCCGACGCGGACGCCGTACCGCGCGAAGGAGGCGGTGTAGCGGGCCACCAGAAGGCCCTGGCCGACGCTGGCGGCGGCCTGCTGGCGGGCCAGGTCCTTGGGCCGGCGGACCAGGCCGAGCGGGGCGAGCCCGGCGGCGATGGCGCCGCTGGAGACGAGGACGACCTCGCGTTCGCCGCCGTCCCTGACCTTGGCCAGGACGTCGACGAGGGCGTCGACCCGGTCGGCGTCGAGGCCGCCGGAGGCGGTGGTGAGCGAGGAGGAGCCGACCTTGACGACGATCCTGCGGGCGCCGGTCACGGCCGCCGCCCGGCCGGACGGCCCGCGCCCCGGCACCGTACGGTCCGAGAGTCCGTGTCCCGACGCCGTGCCGTCCGCCGCCGTACGGTCCGACGGCCTCTGCTCTGCCACGTGCTTCCTCGCTCTGGATCGCCCCGGTGTCCGGTGAGGGGCGTGCGTGCCGCCCCCGGCACGCACAGTACGCGAGCGGCCGCCTCCGCTGCCTGCCGGTTTCGGCCGGTGGACACGGCCTAAGGCGCGTCCCCGATGGCGAGCATCCGGTCCACCACGCGGGCGGCGGCGCGCCCGTCGGAGGGTTCGCAGAAGTCGGCCCGGAACCGGGCGTACTTCTCCTGGTACTCCTCGCTCACCGCGTCGATGTTCGAGATCGCGTCGACCAGGTCCTCGGAGGTCTTGATCAGCGGTCCGGGGGCGCGGGAGGTGAAGTCGAAGTAGAAGCCGCGCAGGGTGTCGCGGTAGTGCTCCAGGTCGTACGTGAAGAAGAGCATCGGCCGCCCGGAGTGCGCGAAGTCGAACAGCACCGAGGAGTAGTCGGTGATCAGCACGTCGGCGATCAGATAGAGGTCGGCGATGTCCGGGTAGTACGTGACGTCGTGGACGAAGCCCTGTCCGGCGCCGGGGATGGAGTCGAGGACCTTGTGGTGCTTGCGGTAGAGCAGCACGTGGTCCTCGCCGAGCTCGCGGCGCGCGGCCTCGACGTCGATCCGGTTGTCCAGCTTGAAGCGGCGGCCGCCGTAGCGCTGGTCGTCGCGCCAGGTGGGCGCGTACAGGACGACCTTCTTGTCGGCGGGGATGCCCAGCTTCTTCCGTACGGCCCCGGCGCGCTCGGCGCGGTCGGGGGCGTGGAAGACGTCGTTGCGCGGGTAGCCCGCCTCCAGCACCTCGCACCGGAGGCGGAAGGCCTCGGTCATGATCGGGGTGGTGAAGGCGTTCGGTGTGATGAACAGGCTGTACTGGCGGGAGCGCTGCGGGAGGCTCGCGATGTAGGCCAGGTTCGCCTTCGGGGTGCCGAGGAGGTCGGCGCCGATGCGCTTGAGCGGGGTGCCGTGCCAGGTCTGGACGACGACCTGGCCCTCGCGGCGGACGAACCACTCGCGGATGCCGCCGTTGGTGACGACGTACCGGCTGCGGGCCAGCGCCTCGTACCACTCCTGGCTGCCCCACTCCACGCCCCGTACGCCGGGCGGCAGGACGACCTGCTGGTCCTGGACCATCGCGATGTGCTCGACCTCGGTGCCGCGGCGCTTGATCTCCTCGTACACCGCGCGGGGCGAGTCGGAGAACTGCTTGCCGCCGAAGCTGTTGTAGAGCACGGCCTCGCGCAGTGGCAGCTTGCGCTGCGCGGGGGTGTGGACGTCGCGCATGAGGCGCTGGCGGTAGCCGCCGCGCAGTTCGGGGCCGAGGACGGGGCCCGACTCGACGAAGATCCGGTCGAAGTCGACGCGCTCCACGGTGTACGTGCGGTGCTCGCCCCGGTGGGAGAGCGGCAGCAGGGAGACGAGGTCGGGGCGGAGCGTGACCGGGAGGTCGCGGGTGTGGTCCCACTCGGTGCGCAGGCGCAGGCGCGGCATCCAGCGTCCGGCGCGCAGCGGCAGGGTGCCGTCGTACGTGGGCATGGTGTCGGGGCGCAGGCGGGCGGTGAAGCGACCGTCGGCGAAGGTGACGGGCAGCGGGCGGTCCTCGTTGCGGCCGGTGTGGCGCAGGACCATCGTCATCCGCTCGGCGGGGCCGGTGTAGGTGCCGGAGAGCAGCAGTTCGCCGTCGGCGCTCCACTCGACGGTGTCGACGACCGGCTGGACGGTGCGTAGGTGGGGGGTGAAGTTCCCGGCGCCGTCGGTGAGGATCGCCAGCTCGCGCCCGTCGGGGAGCGGGTGGACGCCGGTGCGCAGGTTTTCTCCGTTGGTGGCGCGGCGGGTGGTGCCGTCGGCGAAGACGATGAGCGTGCGGTACTTGCGGGAGGTGCCGGGGGCGATGCCGTCGGTGGGGAGGGCGGTGAGGGGCAGTTCGGCGGTGTGGCGGAACCAGCCGTCGTCGCCGGTGCCGGTCCGCTCCAGCGGCAGGTCGGTGGCGAAGCCGCTGGGCTCGTGGTCGATGCGCAGTGCGGTGGGGACCTTGGCGGCGGGGGCGGTCACCCGGGAGCGGAGGGTGACGGTGAGGGTGTCGCCGTGGCACTCCTGGGCGTCGATCTCGGCGGGGACGACGTCCACGGTGAGCTTGAGGCGGTTGCGGTCGAAGCCGGCGACGAGCCGGACGCCGTCGTCCAGGACGCGGGTGAGGCTGTGTCCGGCGGCGCCCGCGCTGTTCTTGGTGATGCTGCCGACGGACATGCCGCCGGGGCGCGGGATGCCGATGCCCAGGCGCCAGGTGCCGGGCTGCCACCGGCCGCGGACCCGGAGCCGGCCCGGGTCGATGCCGAGTTCGAAGCCCGACCAGTCGTAATGGTGGAGCGCGCCCTTGGCCTCGGCCGTGGCGCGGGGCTCCTCGACCGTGCGCAGGCGCAGCGGGAGGGTGGAGCGGCTGCCCTGGCGGCGCAGCACGGCGACGCGCAGGGAGCGTCTGCCGGTGGCGGAGGGGACGTTGGGGATGTAGGCGTAGCCCTTGACGAGGAGCTTGCCGTCCTGCCAGGCGAGGTCGAGGAGTTTGCCGCGTACGGGGAGTTCGCTGCGGTTGAAGTTGCGCACCGAGGACGGCAGCGAGGAGCTCGCGATGCCGGGCAGTTCGATCCGGGCCCGCCGCAGGCCCTTCACGGAGAAGGCACCGGGGTTCTCCCGCTCGTAGTGGAGGAGTTCGGCCAGCTCCTCGCCGCGTCCGCTGGCCGCCAGGTGCCACTTGACCCGGGCCATCGGCGAGAACTGCCGGACGATCTTGGGGGCCACCCGGTCCAGGAAGTCCTTGGCCGCGCTGTGGAAAGCGGGGCGCTCCTCGGCCGGGGTCTCCGGGAAGTACTTCATGAGCCGGCTGAGCTCTTCGGGGATCGCTTCGAGGGACGCCACGCGCGGAGAACCTTTCCGAGGGGGGTCGTACAGAGGGTGAACCCCGGGAAAACGGGGTGCAATTGAGTCACCAACAGCGACCTCATGCTTACACCCGGGCACGGTGTGATGCCAATCACAGAAGCACCCGTACGGGCCCCGCGCGGACGGCCCGGGACCCTCGGAATCCCCGTCCGGTCAGACGCGGTGCGCGCGGGGCGCACGCCGGGCGCCGAGCGCCGTACGGCGGGCCCTGCGGACCACGCGCCGAGCGAGGGACACGCGTGGCTTCGGCTGCGGCGGCTCGATCCGCCGGCCGCCGACCCACTCGGTGACGGTCACCTCGTAGGCGCGCCTGGGGAGCACGGATCGCTTGCCCGCCTTGGCGAAGTGCGGGTAGGCGAGCAGGATCCGGTCACCCTCGCGGACCACCTCGGGCTCCTTCTTGTCGCGCAGGAAGGCCGCGATGTCGAGCAGCAGGTCGAGCCGGCCCCGGGCGAGGGCGGTGAGCCGCAGCCGCTCGTGGACCTTGAGCCGACGGCCGATCTCCGGTGTCCAGTAGGCGTCCATCAGGGGGGCGGCGAGCGCCGCCTTCTCCCGGCGTAGGGCGTCGGACTGATTCACCAGTCCGGGTCCGAACTGGGGCAGCAGCGTGATGACGAACGGACGCACCATCAGTGAATCCCGGCGCGGACCGGGGGGCACCAGGCCGGCGATGAGCCCCATGAGGGCGCGGGCCGAGTCGAAGCGCCGCCGGTGGTCGCCCTTCTTGGTCAACTGGTTGCCGTCCTCGCGGCCCACGAGGTAGTAGCAGGTGTAGTCGGCGACGACGGAGACGCCGTTGCCGCGGAGATACGCCTCCATGGTGAACAGGGCGTCCTCGCCCGTCTTCAGCTTCTCGTCGAAGCGCATGCCGAGCCGTACGAGGAGGTCGCGCCGGAACAGTTTCTGCGCGCTCAGCGTGAACTTGATGTTGGATTCATAGAGGTCGGCGTGGTCGAGCGACTCTTTCCACATCGACTTCGCGGCACCACGGTTGACGCCGACGATCTTTCCGAGCACCACGTCCGTGCCCGCCCGGTCCCCCATGGCGACCATGCGCTCCAGGGCTTCCGCACCGAAGTAGTCGTCGGCGTCGAGGAAGAAGACGTACCGGCCGCGGGCGAGCTTCAGGCCGAGGTTGCGCGGGCCGCTGGGGCCTCCGGAGTTGGGCTGGCGGACGACCCGCATGGGAATCGCGGTCCGGGCGGCGAACTCCTCCAGGCAGGCGCCCGTGCCGTCCGTGGAGCCGTCGTCGACCGCGACGATCTCCATCCGCCCGGCGCCGATCGTCTGCGCCTCCACGGACTCCAGACAGCGGACCAGGTAGGGCATCGCGTCATACGCTCCGATGATCACACTGACATCGGGCTCATGGTTCGTCCTGGGCATGTCGGCCATATGCACCCGTCGATTTCATCATGAAAAAGGACGAATTGCCCGGCTATGCGCCTCCTCTGTGCCGACACGCTGTACCGGCACGCCGAACGACCCGTACATCTCCTCCCCTGGGAGACGTACGGGCCGCTGTCGGGGTTGCACCTTTTTCGGACAGTCCGATCGGATGCGCGGTTCAGCGCGCCGGTGAGGCCCCTTCCGCGACGGCGCTCTCCGCTGCCGCCTCCACCGCTGCCTCCGGCGCCACCGCCGAGACGCCCACCGCGTCCGCGTCCGCCCCCGCCACGGCGGACGCCTCGGCCGGCGCCTCCGGCTCGCCCGTGACGGCGCCGTCGCCGGCGGCCGCCTCCCGGTCCGGGACGGCGATGGCCTGGTCACCGAGCCGCTGGGCGACACCGGCGTTGCGGGCCTCGGCCTTGGCGGCGAGCGCCCGTACGGCGGCGTTGAACTGCTCCATGGAGGTCGGCTCGTCCGGGCCCAGGAGGTACGACTTCAGCTCGCGGCGCGCCCCGGCCAGCGCGTCGGCCGCCGGGTCCGCGACCGCCGCCAGCAGCTCGTCGAGCTCCTCGGCGCCGTTGGAGAGGATGACCGCGGCCCGTACGGCGGTGTTCTGCCGCTTGAACTCCTCGGCCCCGAGCGCCGCCGAGTCGGTGACCGCGTACGGCTTGCCGCTCGCGATGAAGTCGGAGACCACGCTGGAGATGTCCGAGACCATGGCGTCGGACTCGTTGAAGCAGTCGTACAGCTTGGGCTCCGAGCCCACCACCGTACGGTGCTCCCACCAGCCGAAGGAGCGCCAGTAGGCCGCGTTCCAGGCGGCCCGCAACTGCGCCGTCTCCGCCTCGCGGGCCGGGTCGGCGAGCGAGACCCGCGACTCCTCCGCCTCGTCCCCGCCGGCCCGGCCGACGACGGCCAGCTCCGCGAGGCGGGCGTTGATCCGGACCAGCTCGGCCTGGGCGGCGCTCCGCTCGGCGGCCGTCCGCTCGGCCTCCGCCGTCCAACGGGGCTCGGCGGCGCGCTCGGCGGCCGCCTTCTCCAGCGTCGCCCGGATCCTGGCGTCGACGGCCTTGGCCTGGCGGCTGCGGATGCCGGTGAAGGGGTGCGGCTTGTAGATGATCCGGACCGGGTCGTCGGCGGCGAGGAGCCGGCGCACGATGTTCTCGCCCGCCAGCAGCAGGGAGGTGTTGCCGGGGTTGTCGTCCCAGCCCTCCCAGGTGGGGGCGTACAGCACGGTCGGGATGGGGTTGCCGAGCTCGCCCGTCCAGCTCTTGATGGGCTCCAGTTGCGGGCGGCCCACCTCGACGATGTCCTCGTCCCGGACGCCCACGTCGGCCAGCGCGTAGCGGTCGCGGCCGGCCCGGCCGGCCGTCCAGACCTCGTCGTACACCTTGGAGAACGGGTTGACGCTGGCGAGCTTGTCGCTGTCGCCGTGGCCGATGAAGACGTGCTTCATGGTGGGCACGCGCAGGATGTGGATGTTCTTGCCGACGTTGGCCGGATACAGACAGACCCGGGCGGAGGAGAGGTCCAGGTTCATCAGGTGCGTACCCGCCGGGACGCAGAGCACCGGGACGGAGGTCTCGGTCAACTGCGGGACCAGGTTGCGCTCGCGCATGACGATCAGCGGGCGGCCCTCGACGCGGGCCATCGTCTCCAGCCACATGTTGCCCTGGTAGGCGGACTCGTTGGAGCCGGAGAAGTAGAGCACCACGGTCGGCTGGTACTCCCGCAGCCAGGTGTCGACGGCCTTGAGCACGGTGGCGGCCGGCGGCACCAGCCGGCTGCGCCGCACGTACGGGATGAGCGCCACGACGTAGACGAAGCCGAGCAGCAGGGTGATCGCGGCACCGACGAAGCCGACCCGGTCCTCGCCGATCCCGGCGGCGATCAGTATGCCCGCCATCGCCGCGATGTCGAGGTGCAGCATCTTCTCGCCCGCGCGGTGCAGCAGGGCGCTCGGCGGGGCGTCCGGGATGCGTACGGAGTGGAGGTCCACGTTGCGGGTGACGACCGGCATCGTGCGGCGCAGCCGGATCAGGGTCGCCACCGCGCCCTGCGGGGCCTGGAGACCGTAGAAGATCAGGAAGCAGGCGACCGCCGTGTAGAAGAGCGGCTCCTCGGCGAGGCCCATCCGGGCCAGCAGCAGGACGAGCATGAGCTGGCGCAGCAGGAAGCGGATCGACAGTCCGGCCCGCACCTTGCCGAGCCGGTTGATCAGATAGCTCCCCCGCTGGTGCAGATACCAGTCCGCGGCGTACGTGAGCGCCGCGGCCGCCGTGAAGAACCAGATGTTCGGAAGGAGCGCGGCGAGCATGACGCAGGGGTATCCCAGCCCCATCAGCAACGCTGCCGCGAGTTCTGACCTGCTGCCCACACGGGCCAGGCGAATAGCTGTCGAAATCACGAGGAACCTGCTCCAGGGGGGTGCCGGTCGGATTCACGCATGGGGGAAATATGAAGAGAAGACTTCACGAACACGGGCCTCTGTCGTCGCGCTAAGCGAGGACAGAGGCCCGTATACACACAATGGTCAAGAATTATTACACATCCCCTTGACGGTCCAGCGCGTAGGCCAGAGCCTGCTCGAACCCGGAGGACGCCGAGGCCTCGGCGGTCGGGTCCTGCTGCCGTACGTCCACGACGTGACCGGTCATCTCGGAGAGCAGCACGTCCAGCGAGGTGTGCGCCACGGCCTCCGAGGAGAGCAGCGAGCCCTCCGGCTCCTGACCGAACGCCTTGGTGCGCATCGGCGTCGCGGTCCGCTCCGGGTTGACGCAGTTGACCCGGATCCCCTCGCCGGCCCACTCGTCGGCGAGAGCCTGGGTCAGGTTGACCATCGCGGCCTTGGTGGAGGAGTAGAGGCTGTACTCGGCGCGGCCGCGGGTGTAGCTGCTGGAGGTGTAGAGGAGCAGTTGGCCCCGGGTCTCGACGAGGTACTTGTAGGAGGCGCGGGCGATCTGGACGGGGGCCAGGTAGTTGACGTTCAGGGCTTCCTGGATCGTCGCGTTGTCCGTCTCGGCCAGCTTGCCGATGCGCAGGACGCCCGCGGTGTTGATGACGTAGTCGACACGGCCGGTCTCGGCGTGCGCCTTGGCCAGCGCCTCTTCGACGTGGTCCGGGTTCTCCACGTGCGTGCCGGTGGTGGAGCGGCCCAGCGCGTAGACGCTCGCGCCGTGGCGCTCGGCCAGCGCCGCGATGTCGGCACCGATCCCGTACGACCCCCCGAAGACGACGAGGGTCTTCCCGGAGAGCAGCTCACGGTAGGCGGCCTCGCCGGCCTGGCGCGGGGCGGCGGTGGAGGCGAGCTGGAAGAGCTTGTCGGTGATGAAGACGTCGACCGGCTGGGTGACCTTCATGTTGTACTCGTCGCCCGCGACCACGTAGATCGGCACGTCGGGGAGGTACTTGAGGACCACCGAACAGTCGTCGGTCGCCTGGAAGTTGGGGTCCCCCGCCGCGATCTTGTACGCCTTGCGGATCGTGGAGAGCTTGAACGCCTGCGGGGTCTGGCCGCGCCGCAGCCGGGAGCGGTCGGGGACCTCGGTGATGAACTCCCCGTCCCCGCCGTGGGTGCGGGTCACGATGATCGTGTCCGCGGAGGGGATGGCGACGTCGACGGCCTGGTAGCGGTCGAGGGCCTCGACACAGTCCCTGATCACACGCTGTGACAGCAGCGGGCGCACCGCGTCGTGGAAGAGGACGTTGCGGTCCTCGCTCTCGGCCAGGCCCTCACCGAGGGCCGCGATGGCACGCTCGGTCGTCTCGTTGCGGGTGTTGCCGCCCTCGATGATCCGCGTGACCTTGGTGAGCTGGGCCCTGGCGACGATCTTCTCGACGTCGGGTACGAAGCCGGGTGCCATGAGCACGATGACGTCGTCGATGTCCTCGGCGTTCTCGAAGATGGTCAGCGTGTGCTCGATGACCGCCTTGCCGGCGATCTTCAGCAGTTGCTTGGGGATCGACAGTCCCACGCGCTGCCCGGTGCCACCGGCGAGTACGACCGCGGTGGTCCGGGGCTTGGCTTCGTGCGGCTCAGACACAGACGACCTACCTTGCTATGACGAGGGAACAGCGCGATGCTCGCACTCTCCGTGACCGTCTCGCAAGGTGGACGCCCTCCGCCGCACCCCCCGCGGAAACCGGCAGTTCACCCTCTGGCCAGGGAGGTTGGACGGCACGGGTCCGGTACGCGCGTGATCCGATCCACAGAGATGTTGCACAATCTGCACATCTGCGGCCCTTGCGCCACCTCTGAGCGAGTCGCCGGAACGGCCGGACCACCGCATATCGGCCCCGACGCCACCGGACGGCCGGACTCCCTGCGGAGTCGAGCCGTCCGGTCATGGAACAGATGTGCCCGGGGCGGGTCCGGGGCCCCTCCTAGAAGGGGTCGAACTCGTCGTACTCCTTCTCCGCGTCGTCACGCTCGGCGTCGCGGTCCCGGCGGCGCTGCGCGGCCGGGCGCGGCTCCTCCAGGCGGTGGTCCTCGCCGCGGCGGCCGAGCATCTCGGCGCCGGCGCTCACGGTCGGCTCCCAGTCGAAGACGACCGCGTTGTCCTCGGGTCCGATCGCCACCCCGTCGCCGGCCCGGGCGCCCGCCTTCATCAGGGCGTCCTCGACGCCGAGGCGGTTGAGCCGGTCCGCGAGGTAGCCGACGGCCTCGTCGTTGTTGAAGTCGGTCTGGCGCACCCAGCGCTCGGGCTTCTCGCCGCGCACCCGGTAGATGCCCTCGTCGTCCAGGGTGACGGTGAAGCCCGCGTCGTCGACGGCCTTGGGACGGATGACGATACGGGTCGCCTCCTCCTTCGGCTTGGCGGCACGCGCCTCGGCGATGATCCCGGCGAGCGCGAAGCTCAGCTCCTTGAGGCCCTTGTGCGCGATGGCGGAGACCTCGAAGACCTGGTAGCCGCGGGCCTCCAGGTCGGGGCGGATCATGTCGGCGAGGTCCTGGCCGTCGGGGATGTCGACCTTGTTGAGGGCGACGATGCGGGGCCGGTTCTCCAGACCGCCGTACTGGCGCAGCTCCTCCTCGATGATGTCGAGGTCGGAGACGGGGTCGCGGTCGGACTCCAGCGTCGCGGTGTCCAGGACGTGGACGAGGACCGAGCAGCGCTCGACGTGGCGGAGGAACTCCAGGCCGAGGCCCTTGCCCTGGCTGGCGCCGGGGATGAGGCCCGGGACGTCCGCGATGGTGTAGACGGTCGAACCGGCGGTGACGACACCGAGGTTCGGGACGAGCGTGGTGAAGGGGTAGTCCGCGATCTTCGGCTTGGCGGCGGAGAGCACCGAGATCAGCGAGGACTTCCCGGCGCTCGGGTAGCCGACGAGGGCCACGTCGGCGACGGTCTTGAGCTCCAGGACGATGTCCCGGCTCTCCCCCGGCTCGCCGAGCAGCGCGAAGCCGGGCGCCTTGCGGCGGGCGGAGGCGAGCGCCGCGTTGCCGAGGCCGCCGCGGCCGCCCTGGCCGGCGACGAAGGTGGTGCCCTGGCCGACGAGGTCGGCGAGCACGTTCCCGGCCTTGTCGAGGACGA
The DNA here is from genome assembly GCF_042718795.1 of Streptomyces cyaneofuscatus. Lineage (GTDB taxonomy): Bacteria > Actinomycetota > Actinomycetes > Streptomycetales > Streptomycetaceae > Streptomyces > Streptomyces cyaneofuscatus_A. Next base: position 170,377 of record NZ_JBHXOX010000015.1, on the reverse strand, counting down.
CGGTGCCGTCGGGCACGGGCAGGACCAGGTCCTGGCCGTCCTTGCCGGACCGGTTGTCACCGGCCCCGGGTTGGCCGTTGGTGGCCTTGCGGTGCGGGCTGTGGTGGTAGTCCAGCAGCGTGGTCACGGACTGCTCGACGACGAGGATCACATCGCCGCCGCGTCCGCCGTTGCCCCCGTCGGGGCCGCCCAGCGGCTTGAACTTCTCCCGGTGTACGGAGGCGCAGCCGTGGCCTCCGTTACCCGCGGCGGCATGCAGCTCGACGCGGTCCACGAAGGTGGTCATGGTTGGTGCCTCCAGGTACAGCAGGTAAATACGGAATTGTCTCTGTCGTAACACGCCGAGGGCGGACCCGCTTCCCCGGTTGCCGGGAAAGCTGAGATCCGCCCTCGGAAGGTGCTGTGTGCCGTTACGCGCGCGTCGAAAAGATCAGACGGCGAGCGGAACGATGTTCACGACCTTGCGGCCACGGTGCGTACCGAACTCCACCGCACCGGCGGTCAGCGCGAACAGCGTGTCGTCGCCGCCACGGCCGACGCCCGTGCCCGGGTGGAAGTGGGTGCCACGCTGGCGGACCAGGATCTCACCGGCGTTGACGGCCTGACCGCCGAAGCGCTTCACGCCGAGCCGCTGAGCATTGGAATCGCGCCCGTTCCGAGTGGACGATGCGCCCTTCTTGTGTGCCATGTGTTCTCAGTCCCTTACTTCGCAGCCGCGGGGATACCGGTGACCTTGATCGCCGTGTACTGCTGGCGGTGACCCTGGCGACGGCGGTAGCCGGTCTTGTTCTTGTAGCGAAGGATGTCGATCTTCGCGCCCTTGTGGTGGTCCACGATCTCAGCCGTGACCTTGATGCCGTCGAGCACCCACGGGTCGCTGGTGACCGCGTCACCGTCGACAACGAGCAGGGTCGAGAGCTCGACCGTGTCGCCAACCTTGGCAGTGGAAATCTTGTCAACCTCAACGATGTCGCCGACAGCTACCTTGTGCTGGCGACCACCGCTGCGCACGATGGCGTACACGCGGATCTCTCTCTCGCTCGGAACGGATCCCCTGATGCCAGCCGCTCGCACGGGCCGGGGCCCGGGGCGATCCGGAAGGATGAGCGGCCTCTCCTGGCGGACGGCGCGAACACCGACCGTTACCGGGAGGGATGTGCTCAGGGGTAGGCGCGTCAAGTAAACACACCGAGGGTCAAGGTTACGGGGCGGGGGTGTGGGGGTCAAACCGGGTCGGCGGCCCCGTCGCGGCTCCCCCGGAGCCGTGGGCGCCCCTATGCTTTCCGGGCCAGTCAGCTCTCCGGAAGGCACACACCGTGAACTACAGGGTCCAGCCCACCGCCCAGGTCGACGAGAGCGCCGAGGTCGGCGCCGGGAGCAGCATCTGGGAGCTGGCGCAGATCCGTGAGGGCGCGAAACTCGGCGAGGGCTGCGTCGTCGGACGCGGTGCCTACGTCGGCAGCGGCGTACGCATCGGCGACAACGTCAAGCTCCAGAACTTCGCCCTCGTCTACGAGCCCGCCGAGCTCGGCGACGGTGTCTTCGTCGGCCCGGCGGCGGTCCTCACCAACGACCAGTACCCGCGCTCGGTGGACCCCGACGGCAAGCAGAAGCGCGGCGGCGACTGGGAAGCCGTGGGCGTCCAGGTCGCCGAGGGCGCGTCGCTCGGTGCGCGGTCCGTCTGTGTCGCGCCGGTACGGATCGGCCGGTGGGCGATGGTCGCGGCGGGCGCCGTGGTGACCAAGGACGTCCCGGACTTCGCCCTGGTCGTGGGCGTACCGGCCCGGCGGATCGGCTGGGTGGGCCGCAGCGGGGTGCGCCTGGTGGCCCGCGAGGGTGAGCCGGGGGTGTGGGAGTGCCCGGCGCGCGGGGCGGTGTACGAGGAGGAGGACGGGGTCCTCAGGGAGCGCGTCGCGTAACCCCCTCGGGGGGTGCGGGCGGCTCCCTGAGGCCTGCCGCTCAGTCCTCCAGCAGCAGCCGGTCGAAGCCGGGGCTGATCACCGGCCAGTCCCAGGTCGTCAGCGCGTGCTCCGCCGCCTCGGCGCTCGCCTTGCGCCAGGTCTCCTCCGTCGCGGTCAGCGCGAGGATGCGGTCGGCGGCCTCCTTCGGTGAGCCGACCACCCAGTCGGCGGGGAAGAGCGTCCGGGCGCCGTGCTCCTTGCCCGCGAAGAACGGCCAGTCGCGGACCACCGGCAGCGCGCCGCTGGCAGCACCCTCGACCAGGCCGCAGTGGAAGCTCTCGCGCACCGAGCTGCTGAGGATCACCCCGATCCCGGTGAGCGCGCCCGGTACGTCCTCGGTGCGCCCCAGCAGCCGGACCGCCCCGATGGGCTCCAGCTCGGCCAGGTCGCGCCGGAGCAGGTCGTCGTAGGCGCGGGCCGCGGCGCTGGCCTTGCGGTCCAGGCCGTCGCCGATGACGACCAGGCGGTAGCGCTCGTCCCGCTCCCGCAGCAGCCGCACGACCTCGACGGCCCAGCGCGGGTCCTTGGCGACGACGCCCGCCCCGATCAGGCCGACGGTGAAGCGGACGTCGCCGTCGCTCTTCTCCTGCCGGAACCGCTCCAGGTCCATGGCGTTGGCGATGACGTGCAGCGCCGGTGCGCCCGGCTCCCGCAGGCGCGGCAGGCAGTCGGCGACCAGGTCGCGCAGGTGGTCCCCGACGAAGACCAGATCGTCGACCCGGTCCAGGTCCATCAGGTGCGGCCAGAGGGTGAACGCCTCGTAGCTGTGCAGCCGTACGACGATCCGGGTGGTGCCCGGGTCCACCAGCGTGAACAGGGCGGCGGCGTTGGTGCACCAGTCGACGAACACCGTGTCCGCCCAGTCCAGATGAGGGCGGAGCGCCTTCTCCGCCCGTTCGCCGAGGGTGTCCGCGCCGCCGAGCGCGTACTCCATCATCCGCTGGGCGCCACGCGCCAGCGGTCGCAGCGTGTCGTCCTCCTTCACCTCCAGGAAGCGGATCTCGACGCCCGGATGATCGGCGTACCGGTCGCGGATCGGCTGGAGGAAGTTGGCGTTGGAGTACGTCGTGACCAGCAGCCGCAGCGGCCGACCGGCGGGCGGGGCGGCGGCGGGCACCGCACGGCCGCGGGGTGCGGTCATGGCCCGGAAGGCGGTGCTCGCGCGGAACGGTGCCAGATAGCCGGCCGGGTCCTTCGCCAGCGGCGAGGCGAGCGAGTCGAAGTGGACGGCCCGGGGGAAGGCGAGGGTGAGCGCCGAGGAGAGCGAGGCCGCGGCCTTCTTCGCGTCGCCCTTGGCGTACCACCGGTCGGCGGTCGTGAGCGCCGCCTCGTACGCGGAGCGGCGCAGCGCCACGTCGTCGTGGCCGCGCTCCAGGTCCGCCCTGGCCGCCTCGGCGAGCAGGTCCGCGCGCAGGGCCCGGTCGGCGGTGAGCCGTGCGGCGTCCTTCAGGACCAGGGTGGCGCCGGCCTTGCGGCCGCCTTCGGACATGCTCAGGCTGACGCGCCGGGCCAGCTTGGCCCGCAGCCGGTCCGGCACCTTGGGCGCGACCACCGCGCCGCGCCACGACTTGGCGCCGAGAGAGGTGCGCAGGACGGCCGGGGAGGAGGCGCGGCGCAGCGCCCCGCCGGCCACGCGCCGGGCGGCCCGCCGGGTGGTGTGGGCGGCGGTGGCCGGGGTCGGCACGGACCGGGTGACGGCCCGCACCGCGTAGTGCAGCGGCCGCTCGCGGCGGTCCTCGACCGCCTTGAGGGCGGGCACGATACCGAAGACGGCGTGGGCCCTCCGGTTCAGCTGGGCCAGCCGCCACACCGTGTAGACGGCGGTGGCGTCCAGGGCGACCAGGACCTGGGCCCGGCGGCCGGAGCCGCGCACCTGCCGGTCGCGTTCGGCCGAGGCCCAGACTCGGCGCGGGGCGGAGAGCTTGGCGACGCGCTTCTCGAACATCCGGCCGCGTTCGGCGGCGGCCTCCGTCAGGGAGCGCAGCCGGGTCAGTTCGAGGCCGGGGTCGATGTCGTCCGGGGCGAAGAGGCCCGCCAGTTCGACGGTGGCGCCCGCCGCGCGGAACTTCTCCAGCGACGCCTTGAGGACCGCGGGCTGCGGCCGGGTTCCGGCGATCAGCAGTACGTGCGTCATACGGAGAGGTCCTCCACCTCGTGGGTGCCCGGGGTCGCGGACGGCTTCGGGGAGCTGCCGTCTCCGTCGGGGGCCGGGACGGCCTGGCGGATGAGACGGCGGACGGCGGGGCCCAGTTGGGCCGCTCGCGCGTACTGCGCCGCGTGGGCCCGGGCCGCCGCCCGGTCCGTCTCGCTCGCCTCGACCGCGAGCTTCGCGGCGCCGGAGTAGGCGGCGGCCAGCGCTTCCTCGTCGAAGCCGAAGGCTCCCGTCCACAGCGGGTGTCCGGTCATCACGGTGGACGCGTCGTGCTCCACCGCGTGCGCGGACATGACCGGCAGGCCGGTCGCGGCGTACTCGTAGACCTTGCCGGACGTCATGTACTTCCCGCCCATGATCATGAGGAGCAGGACGTCCCAGCTCGCGAAGATGTCCGCCAGCTCGGCCTTGGGGGCGGGCCCCCCGAAGCTCACCGCTTCTCCGCGGGCCTGCGCCTGCCGGATCAGCTCTATGTGGGCGTTGGCCTCGCGGGTGGCGCCGGAGCCGATCTGGCCGCGGATCTCCAGCCGTGAGCGGGCGACGAGCGGGTCCCGCTCGCGGGCGATGCGCCAGCCGTCGAGCACGGCCTTGAGGATGCGGGGCGGTGAGGTGACCACGCCGAGGTGTCCGAACGTCAGCCCCGCCTCGGGGTCGGGGACACGCGTCCGGGCCGGGACGCTGTCCTCGTCGTAGCCGTTGCGCACGACGTGGACGCGGTCGGCCAGATCGGGGTGCCGCTCCCGGTACCACTGGGCGATCGGGTCGTTCACCAGCCACAGGGAGAGCGCCTGGCCGAGCACCTTGCGCTCCCACACACCGGACGGCGAGTCGGCGGTGAACGCCTCGCCGCCGTCGATGACGTCGACGGACCAGCCGTCCCGGAAGTCGATCGCGTACGGAACCTGGTGGGTCTCCCACAGGTGCAGGGCGGCGGCCATGTTCACGTACGGCACGCAGGTCGCCAGGGTCAGGTCGGCGGGCCGCTCCCGGTGGATCCGCTCGACGGCCTTCTCCAGGTCGGCTTTCCAGCCGCCGTAGATCGGCTCGGGGAATTCCTTCATCCCCTTTTTGCGGTACGCGGTCGTCCACTGCGTCGGCCGCAGCGCGCGGTCCTCGGAGAACTTCCGGATGTCGGTTTCCAGGTCCTCGCGCACCAGCGGCAGCTTCACGATGCGAACGCGCGGATCGACCCGCTCGGAGAGCGTGTGGTCGAGGCCGAAGTCCCGCTCCCAGGACTCGTCGGCAATGGTCACCACCGTGACGTCCCAGCCTTGTGAGACGAATTGGTTGGCTGTTTCACGCATCCGGTAGGCGCAGCTCTTCGCAGCGGGGGGAAACCCGATCGCCAGGTAGATCACATGGTGGGGAGCAGGGGTGTTAGACACGTCAAAAACGCTAGCACGGCAGGCCTTCACCCCTGCCCCCGTCGTCTACGGAAGGTCAGCCGCCGATCACCACGCGTCGTACGCCGGCCCACTTCGCCGGGTCCGTCGTGCGGCGGCCGTCCACCAGGACGCGGACGTCCGGCAGGTCGGCGGCGGCGAGCTCGCGGTACTCGGCGTGGTCGGCCTGGAGGATCGCCGCGGTGACGGCCTGGTGGTTGTCGTGCGGGACGAGACCGAGCGCGGTCAGCTCCTCCGGGGTGTACAGCGGGTCCGAGACGAACGGCACCGCGCCCCGCGCCTTGAGGGCCTCCACGACCCCGAAGACACCGGAGAACGCGGTCTCCTTGACGCCGCCCCGGTAGGCGGCGCCCAGCACCAGGACCCCGACGCCGTCCAGGTCGCCGTAGGCGGCGGCCAGCAGGTCGACGGCGTACGAGGGCATGGCGACGTTCGCCTCGCGGGCGGCGCGGACGACGGTGGCGTCCGGGTCGTTCCAGAGGTACATCCGCGGGTAGATCGGGATGCAGTGGCCGCCGACGGCGATGCCGGGCTGGTGGATGTGGCTGTAGGGCTGGCTGTTGCAGGCCTCGATGACCTTCTTGACGTCGATGTCGTTCCGGTCGGCGAACCGCGCGAACTGGTTGGCCAGGCCGATGTTGACGTCCCGGTAGGTGGTCTCGGCGAGCTTCGCCAGCTCGGAGGCCTCCGCCGTGCCGAGGTCCCAGACGCCGTTGGGGCGGGGCAGGTCCGCGCGCTCGTCGAAGTCAAGCACCGCCTCGTAGAAGGCGACGCCCGCGGCTGCCGACGCCTCGTCGATGCCGCCGACGAGCTTGGGGTAGCGGCGCAGGTCGGCGAAGACCCGGCCGGTCAGCACCCGCTCCGGGGAGAAGACCAGGTGGAAGTCCTCGCCCGGGGTGAGGCCGGAGCCCTCGGCCAGCATCGGCGCCCAGCGCGTACGGGTCGTGCCGACGGGCAGCGTGGTCTCGTAGCTGACCAGGGTGCCGGGCTTCAGGCCCGCCGCGATGGCCTTGGTGGCGGCGTCCATCCAGCCGAAGTCCGGGGTGCCCTCGGCGTCCACGAAGAGCGGGACGACGACCACGACGGCGTCGGACGCGGCGACGGCGGCCGTGGTGTCCGTCGTGGCGGAGAGCAGGCCCGCGCCGACGGTCTCCTTGAGCAGGCGGTCGAGGTCGTGCTCGCCGGGGAACGGCTCGGTGGCCGCGTTGACCAGCTCGACGACCTTCTCGTTGACGTCCGCGCCGATGACCCGGTGGCCCTTGGCGGCGAACTGCACGGCGAGCGGAAGCCCGATCTTGCCGAGCGCGACTACACAGATGTTCATCGGGACACTTTCCTCTTCAGCCGGGACAGCTTCCGCTTCAGCCCGGACAGTTTCCTCCTGACCCCGGACCGCGCTCGGCGCATCCGCGTGGCCAGATCGGGCTTCGGTTCCCACAGCAGGGCCGTCGTGATCACGAGCCGGCCCTTGGCGTTCGGGGTCGCCGAGACCCGGTAGGGGGTGGTCCTCCCCCACCGGCGGGCCAGCGGCATCGGCAGGCCCCCGGTGCGGACCGGGATCTCGTACGTGGTGCCCGCGATGTCGACGTAGACGCGTACGCCCCGTTTGGCGCGGATCCGGTCGACCGGGATGCGGGCGCTCAGCAGGGTGCCGGTGCCGTCGGCGGCGGGCTCCCGGGTCAGCTCGCCGACCGCCTCCGGGCGCTCGGCGTCCTTGGGCAGCTTGCGGGCGCCGGGCTTGTCGGCGCTCTTCGGCAGAGCGCCCTGGGCGAGCGCGACGACGGCCGAGGACGTGTCGCCGGTGATACCGACGCGCACCTTCAGGGCGAGGGTGAGCTCCTCCCCGTCCTGCTCCCAGGCGGCCGACTCCAGCTTCGTACCGTCCGCGAGCCTGCCCGAGACCGTCTCGCGTGCCTCGTACCAATGGTCGTCGAGACCGATCGCGGCGTCCCGGAAGCCCGGGTAGGGCGCGAAGGCACGGTCCCCTTCCAGCAGGAAGGGCGGAGCGCCGTGCTCCGCCTCGTCCGCGATGGCGCGGGTGAGCTCCGCCACGGCGCCGCGCTGGGCGAGGCCGAGGCGGACCCGTCTCTTCACGCCGGTCGCGTCGCGCAGGGTGTCGGTGAAGTAGGTGTCCTGGAGGGCGGCCAGCCCGTCGCAGATCTCCTGCCGGGTCTCCAGGGGGAGCCCGGGGAAGTCGTCGAGCATGAGCTTGGACAGCTCCCACTCGAAGTGCCGCTTGAGCACGGCGTCCCGCTCGGGCCCGGCCGGGATGAGTCCGGCGGTGTGGTCCATGATGCGCGCCGTGCACCGGAGCCGGGCCAGGTGGTCCGCCCGGTAGGTGATGTTGCTCGCGTCACCGCGCTTGACGGCGTAGTAGTACGTGTAGTCCGCGAGGACGGAGATCCTGCGGGCCCGGACGCACGCCTCGATGGTGAACGGCTGGTCGCTGCCGACGGGCAGGTCCTCGGGGAAGCGGAGTTTGTGCTTCTCCACCAGCTCACGGCGGAAGAGCTTGGTGTTGGCGAGCGTGAAGGGCAGCGCCGAGTCGTAGAGGCTGACGTCGGGCTGGTTGCCCGAGTACAGCTTCTGGTGGACGTAGCGCCCGTTGGTGCCGACCATCTTGCCGACGACCACATCGGACTCGTTGGCGTCGGCGCAGGCGACCATGCGCGCCAGCGCCTCCTCCCCGAGGTGGTCGTCGGACCCTATGAAGTAGACGTACCGGCCGGTGGCCAGCTCCAGGGCCCGGTTGCTCGGGGCGGCGGGCCCGCCCGAGTTGGGCTGGTGGACCACGGTGAAGACGTCCGGGTACTTCTCCGCGAAGCGGTCCAGTTCGCGGCCGCTGTCGTCGGTCGATCCGTCGTCCACCGCGATGACCTGCAGCCGGTCCTCGCCGATGGTCTGCGCCACGAGGGAGTTCAGGCATTCGGTGAGGTACGGCATGGTGTTGTAGACGGCGACGATGACGCTGACGTCGGGTGTTGCGGTCATCTCGCCGTACCTCGCATCAATCGGGTGTAGACCCCGTCGAGAACCTCGGCCTGGGCTTCCCAGGTCCATTCGTCCAGCCTGCCCTCGACCTCGTAGGCGGCGGTGTAGCGCTTGGGCGCGTCGAGCACGGCCCGGACGGCCCGGACGTAGTCGGTGACGTTCTCGGCCTCGAAGACCTCGCCCTGACCGGTCCGGCGGGTCATTTCGGCCATGGTCTTCACATCGCTGACCACCAGCGGCAGCCGGGCGTGCGAGTACTCGAAGAACTTGGTGATCAGGGCGATCTCGTGGTTCGGCCAGTGGTGGATCGGGATGACGCCGACATCGGCGGTGGACAGGAACGAGACGACCTGCCAGTGCGGGACGTACGGCACGGCGTGCACGCGGTCCTGGACACCGAGCTCCTCGGCCCGCCTCATCAGCGTACGGATGTACGGCAGCTCGGGGTGGCTGGCAACGAACGCGACATGGACGCCGGGCAGCTCGGGAAGGCCGTCCACCATGATGTCCAGGCCGCGCTGGCGGGCGGCGAGACCGCTGTAGACCAGCAGCGGCACATCCGGGCCGATGCCGCACAGGGCGCGCAGGTCGGGGACCGGCAGAGCGGTGAAGCGGGAGGCCTCGGCGGCCTCCGGTGCGTTGAGCACCACGTCCGGGCGCTCGCGCAGCTTGTGGGTCGTCCGCAGCAGGTCGGCCAGGCCTCCGGAGACGGTGACCACCGCGTCGGCGTACTTGGCGTGCTCCCGTTCGTACGCCACCATCGCCGGCAGCTTCCGCTGGTTCACCCAGGAGCGCACGCCGGGCAGGTACTCGTGGGCGTCCCAGACCAGGGAGACCGGCCGGCCGGCCGCGCGGGCGCGGAGCTTGGCGCGGGAGCCGACGCCCAGCATCCGGAAGTCGTTGGCGTGGATGATGTCCGGTTCCAGCGCGTCGATGACGGGCCCGTAACTCAGCTCGAAGTCCCAGACGCTGGGGTCGAGCCGCCGCCACGCGCGGTCACCCATCGTTTTCAGCCAGAAGGCGGTGGCCGCCTTGTCCACGGCGGCGGAGCGGGTCCTGCGGAGGCCGCGCAGCTTCCTGGTGTGGCGCGAGCGCAGCCTCACCCAGCGGCTGGTGGCCTTGGCCGCGCCCCTGCGGGCCGCGAGCCACACCTTGCCGCCGGTGGAGCCGAGCGGGGAGCGGTCCTCGCCGGTCCTGAGCGCGGCGCCACGGACCCGGAGGTCGGCCCGCCAGGCCTTGACCTGCTGCGTACGGAATTCGGCCACGCGCTCGGAGGGGTAGGCCAGGGGCCGGCGGATCGGCGCGCCGCGCAGGTCCTGGGGACGGGTCGACATCTTGGCCTTGACCCCGAGGAGGCGGACCTCGGCGTCACCGAGCTGCCAGGCCCGCACCTCCTCCTTGCCGGAGAACTTGCCCAGCAGGACGACGTCCCAGCCGGCCGCGGCCGCCGAGCTCGCCTGCTTCTGCACGCGGGAGTCGCCGTGCACGCTGTTGTCGACGAGCATGACGACACGACCGCGTGAACCCTTGCGGGGGATCGCGGTGAAGTCGGTGAAATCAGGAATGTCAGGTGCCATGTTCCGTCCGGTCCGGAGCCGTGAGAGTAACGGTGGTGCGGGTGGAGGCGGACTCCAGTACGGCTTCGGCCACCTCGACGGTGAGGAGCCCCTGCCGCAGGGTGCAGACATCCGCCGCCTCCCCGCGCACAGCGTCGCGGAAGAGCTCGTGTTCGACAAGCAGGGGCTCGCGCTTGGGGATCGCGTAGCGGATCATGTCGCCCTCGGACACCCCGCGGAAGGCGCGCAACGCCTCCCACTCGGTGGCGACCGCCGCGTTGGAGTGGAAGGTGAGGTCGGCGGTGAGGGTGTCGGCGATGAAGCAGCCGCGCTCCCCGGTGACCGAGGTGAACCGCTCCTTGAGCGGGCTCAGCCAGTTGACCAGGTGGTTGGCCATCGTGCCGTCGGAGAGCCGGCCGACGGCGGAGACCATGTCCTCGTGCGGGCGGCCCGACTTGGAGACGGTGTGGGCGGCGATCGAGGTGTACGCCTGGCCGGTGACCCAGCCCGTCAGGTCGATGTCGTGCGTGGCGAGGTCCTTGACCACGCCGACGTCGGCGATCCGGTGCGGGAAGGGGCCCTGGCGGCGGGTGACGACCTGGTAGACGTCGCCCAGCTCTCCGGCCTCCAGGCGGGCGCGGAGCGAGAGCAGGGCCGGGTTGCAGCGCTCGATGTGGCCGACGGCCGCGACCAGGTCGCGGGACTCGAACGCCTCGACCAGGCGGCGGGCGCCCTCGACCGTGTCCGCGAGCGGCTTCTCGATCAGGGCGCAGACACCGGCGGCGGCGAGCTGGAGGCCGACCTTCTCGTGCAGGCCGGTGGGGCAGGCCACGACGGCGTAGTCCACACCGCGGGCGAGGAGCTCGTCGACGGTGGACAGGACGGGGGCGCCCTGCGCCCAGCCGTTCCGGTCGCCGGCCGGCTCGACGACCCCGGCCAGCTCGACGCCCTCCAGGCCGGCGAGGATCCGGGCGTGGTTGCGGCCCATGGAGCCCAGGCCGATGAGCCCGGCCTTCAGTACGGCGGTCACAGGTTCTCCCCCAGCGAGTTCACGGCGGTCACGATGCGCTCCAGGTCGTTCCGGGTGAGCGAGGGGTGCACGGGCAGCGAGACGACCTCGGCCGCGGCCTTCTCGGTCTGCGGCAGCTCCCAGATCCGGCCCGCCTTCTGGTCCGGCTCCCAGTAGGGCCTGAGGCGGTGGATCGGCGTCGGGTAGTAGACCGCGTTGCCGACGCCCGCCTCGGTGAGCCGGGCCATCGCGGCGTCCCGGTCGCCCCGGATCCGCACGGTGTACTGGTGGTAGACGTGCCGGGCGCCCTTGGCCACCGGCGGCGTGGTGACGGCCGGGGCGGTGATGTGGGCGTCGAGGTACGCGGCGTTGGCGCGGCGCTGCTCGGTCCACTCCTCGACCTTGCCGAGCTGGACGCGGCCGATCGCGGCGGAGACGTCGGTCATCCGCATGTTGGCGCCGACGATCTCGTTGGCGTACCGCTGCTCCATGCCCTGGTTGCGCAGGAGGCGCAGCGTACGGGCCAGTGCGGCGTCGGCCGTGGTGACCATGCCGCCTTCGAGCGCATGCATGTTCTTGGTGGGGTAGAAGCTGAAGGTGCCGCCCGCGCCGAACGCGCCGACCGGGGTGCCGTTCAGCGCCGCCGCGTGGGCCTGGCAGGCGTCCTCGACCACGGCGATCTTGTGCTTCTCGGCGATCGGCACGATCCGGTCCATCGCCGCCGGGTGGCCGTAGAGGTGGACCGGCATGACCGCGGCGGTGCGCGGGGTGATCGCGGCCTCGACGGCCGCCGGGTCGAGGCCGAAGCCGCCCGGCTCGATGTCGGCGAAGACCACGTCGGCGCCGGTGAGGCGGACCGCGTTGGCGGAGGCCGCGAAGGAGAACGAGGGGACGATCACCTCGTCACCGGGGCCGATCCCCAGGGCCAGGAGCAGCAGCTGGAGGGCCGAGGTGCCCGAGTTGACCGCGATGCAGTGCCGCCCGTCGACGAGGCGCGAGAAGCCCTCCTCGAACGCCGCGACCTCGGGCCCCTGCACGACGCGGCCGCTGCGCAGTACGCGTACGGCGGCCTCGATCTCGTCTTCCCCGATGACGGGACGGGCAGCGGGAATCGGCTGCTCGTTGATGCTCGTCATGGACGTCCTCCTCGACACCGCAAGAGCTCGTTACCGGGCAGAATTCTGGAAGGCGGACACCGGTCACCAAATGTAGTTTCTGCGAAGAACTCTGACAGTCCAACAGCCGCCATCACATTATCAGGGATTTCACAACCCATTTCGGGAACGTTAACTCCCTTTGCGTCAGTTCTGGTACAAAGCCCGTGACCCGCCCCCGAAAGTAACGGGACGGGCCACGGATAATGAACAACCGATTGCGGGGAAACGTCAGCCGGCTGACGCCTCACCGTCGGTGGACGACGCCGAAGCGGTCACGGAAGGCGACGACTGCTCGGCGGCGACGGCCTTCTTCGTCGTCTTCTTCGCGGTCGTCTTCGCCGTCGTCTTCTTCGCGGCGGTCTTCTTGGCGGCCGTCTTCTTGGCCACCGCCTTCTTCGCCGGAGCCTTCTTGGCGGCGGCCTTGCGGGCCGTCTTCTTCGCCACGGGCGCCTCATCCGGCTCACCGGACGCGGGGGCCTCCGCCGCCTCGGCCTCCGGGGCCTCGGCTCCCTTCGGCTCGGGCGCCGACTCGACGACGAGGGCCGCCGCCTCGTCCGCGCCTGTCGGCGAACCCGCCGGGGCGGTGACCTTACGGGTGACCCGGCGACGGGCCCGCGGCGGTGCGGCCTCCTGGGGAGCCTCGGCCACGGGGGCCTGCTCCCGGACGGGGGCCGGGGCCTCGGCGGGCGCCTCGACGATCGGGTCCTCGACGGCGACCGGGTCCGTGGAGGGCTCGGCCGGCTGCACGGACTCCGCCGGCTCGGCCTGCTTCGGCGAACCCGCCGGGGCGGACGCCTTGCGGGTCGCCCGACGGCGCGTACGGCCCTGGGGCGCGGCCTCGGCCACCTCGGGGGCCTCCTGGGCGGCCGGGGCTTCCGGAGCCTTCACCGGCTCGGGCGTGTCGCGGACCGGCTCGGCGACCTGCTCCGCGACCGGCTCCGCCTCGATGACGGGGGCCGGAGCGGGCGCCTCGGTCCTCGGGGCACCGGCCGGGGCCGACGCCTTGCGGGACGCCCGACGGCGGCCACGGCCGCGCGAGGCTGCCGCCTCGGCCTCGGCCGGGCTGCCGTAGAACTCCTCGTCGGCGGCCGGCTCCAGGTCCGCCAGGGACACCGGGGCGGCGACCTCGGCGGCCAGCTCGGCCTCGGACTCGGTCTCCACGGGCTCGGCCGCGTGGTCGTCGTGGCCGTGGTCCTGCTCGTGACCGTGCTCGTGGTCCTGGCCCGCGCCGCCACGGCGCTTCTTGGACTTCTTGGAACCGCCGCCGCCACCGACGGACGTCGGCTGCTCCATGTGGACGATCACACCGCGCCCGTTGCAGTGGACGCAGGTCTCGGAGAAGGACTCCAGCAGACCCTGGCCCACCCGCTTACGGGTCATCTGGACCAGGCCGAGCGAGGTGACCTCGGCGACCTGGTGCTTGGTGCGGTCGCGGCCCAGGCACTCCAGCAGCCGCCGCAGGACGAGGTCCCGGTTGGACTCCAGCACCATGTCGATGAAGTCGACGACGACGATGCCGCCGAGGTCGCGCAGCCGGAGCTGACGCACGATCTCCTCGGCCGCCTCCAGGTTGTTCCTGGTGACGGTCTCCTCCAGGTTGCCGCCCTGGCCGGTGAACTTGCCGGTGTTGACGTCGACGACGATCATCGCCTCGGTCTTGTCGATCACCAGCGAACCACCGCTGGGCAGGTAGACCTTGCGGTCCAGCGCCTTCATCAGCTGCTCGTCGATACGGTACGTCGCGAAGACGTCGACCTCGGAGGTCCAGCGGGAGAGCCGCTCGGTGAGGTCGGGCGCGACGTGCGAGACGTACCCGTGGATGGTCTCCCACGCGTCGTCACCGCTGACGATGACCTTGGAGAAGTCCTCGTTGAAGATGTCGCGGACGACCCGGACGGTCATGTCCGGCTCGCCGTAGAGCAGCGTCGGCGCGTTGGAGCCGCTGGTGCCCTTCGCCTTCTTCTGGATCTCCTCCCACTGCTGCTGGAGCCGCTCGACGTCACGGCGCAGCTCGTCCTCGCTGGCGCCCTCGGCGGCGGTGCGCACGATGACGCCCGCGTCCTCGGGGACGATCTTCTTGAGGATCGTCTTGAGGCGGGAGCGCTCGGTGTCGGGCAGCTTGCGGCTGATCCCGGTCATCGAGCCCTCGGGCACGTAGACCAGGTAGCGGCCGGGCAGCGAGACCTGGCTGGTGAGGCGGGCGCCCTTGTGGCCGATCGGGTCCTTGGTCACCTGGACCAGGACCGACTGGCCGGACTTGAGCGCGGTCTCGATGCGGCGCGGCCCGTGGGCCATGCCGAGCGCCTCGAAGTTGACCTCACCGGCGTACAGGACGGCGTTGCGGCCCTTGCCGATGTCGACGAAGGCGGCCTCCATGGAGGGCAGGACGTTCTGCACCTTGCCCAGGTAGACGTTGCCGACGTAGCTGGTGGCCTGCTCCTTGTTGACGTAGTGCTCGACGAGCACGTTGTCCTCAAGGACACCGATCTGGGTGCGCTCGCCGCTCTGGCGGACGACCATCACGCGCTCGACGGCCTCGCGGCGGGCGAGGAACTCCGCCTCGGTGATGATCGGGACGCGGCGGCGGCCCTGCTCGCGGCCCTCGCGGCGGCGCTGCTTCTTCGCCTCCATCCGGGTCGAGCCCTTGATGGACTGGACCTCGTCGAAGCCGGTGCCCGGCTCGCGCTCCTCCTTCTTGCGGGGCTCGCGGACCTTGACGACCGTACGCTCCGGGTCGTCGGTGCCGTTGTCGGCCTCGGCACCGGCGTCACCGCTGCGGCGACGGCGGCGGCGACGGCGCCGGCTGCTGCTCGAACCGGAGGCGGCGGAGTCGTTGTCGTCCTCCTCCTCGTCGTCGTCGGCTTCCTGGGCCGGGGCCTGGACCTGGTCGCTCTCGGCGCGGGACGACGCGGGCGCCTCGTCGGCGTGCTGCTCGGCCTCGTCCGTGTCGCCGGCCTCACCACGGCGGCGACGGCGGCCACCGCGACGGCGGCGGCGCGAGGGGCGGTCGCCGTACTCGTCGGTGTCCTCGGCGTCGTGCTCGTCCGCCTCGGCCTCGGCCTCGGGGGTCTCCTCGGCGGGCGCCTCCACCGGGGCGGCGGACTGCTCGGGCTGCTCGGCGGCCTCGCCACGGCGGCGGCGACGGCGGCGCGAGCCGCCCTGCGGCGCGGCCTCGGCGGGTGCGGGAGTCTGCTCGACCTCGGCGGTCTGCTGCTCCTCGACCTCGTCGGCCTCGTCGTAGGCGGAGGAGGAACCGGCCGCGGCAGCGGCGGCGGCCGTCTCGGGCGTCTGGAACATCGGCTCGGCGAAGACCGGGGCCTGGAACACGGCGACGGCGGGGCGCGTGGCGCGGCGGCCCTTGCGGGTCGGCTCCTCGGCCTTCGTGGTGAACTCGGGGCGGCCCGCGGCGGCGGTGGCCCGACGGCGCTGGCGTCCGCGCGGGGCGGCCTCCTCGACCTCCTCCACCTCGGCGGCGAGCTCCTCTGCGACGGCGGCGGGCAGGCTCTCGGCGGCCTCGACGGCCTCCACCGGCTCCTCGGCGGCGACGACCGGCTCGGCCGTCCCGGTGACCTGCGGGGCTCCGGCGGGGGAGGTGGCCTTACGGGAGGCACGGCGGCGGCCGCGCGGCGCCGGGGTCTCCTCGGCGGGCGCGGCGGCCTGGGCCGGGGTCGCGGGCTCGTTCGCCACGTCGGCGACGGGTTCGGTGGCGGCGGCCTGCGGGGCACCGGCCGGGGCGGAGGCACGGCGGCGGGTGCGGCCACGCGGGGCCTCGACGGCGGGCGCGGCGGCCTCGGCGGCCGGCTCGGCCACGGGCGCGGCGGGCGCGGCCGGCTCGACCACGACAGCGGCCTCGGCGGCCTGCGGGGCACCGGCGGGCGAGGTGGCCTTACGGGAGGCACGGCGGCGACGCGGGGCGACGGGCTCCGGGGCGGCCTCGGGCGCGACCGCCTCGGCCACCAGCTCCTCGTCCTCCTCCGTCTCCTCCGAGAGCGGCGCGACCGGCTCAACCGGGCTCTCGACGACCTCGACGGCCTCGGCGGCCTGCGGGGCACCGGCCGGAGCCGTCGCCTTGCGGACCGCGCGGCGCCGGGTACGCGGCGCCGGGGCCTCCTCGGCGGGTTCGGCCACCGGGGCCGGGGTCTCGGCCACCGGGGCCGGGGTCTCGACGACCTCGGCGACCACCTCGGCGGTCTCCGGAGCGCCCGCGGGTGCGGTCGCCTTGCGCACGGCGCGACGGCGCGTACGGGCGGGGGGCGCGATCTCATCGGGCGCGGCGGCCGGGGCTTCCACGACGGCGGCTTCGGCGGCCGGTGCGGTCTCCTCGGCGGCGGGCGCCTGGGCCGCGCCGGGCGGTCCTGCCGGGCGGGAAGCGGCGCGGCGCCTGCGGCGCGGCGGCAGCTTGTCCCCGGGGGTGTTCTCTTCGTTGTTCCCGTTGGTCGCGGGTTCGTTCGGCTGAGGCATGCGGGCGGTTCTCCCGTCGCGCTCCCGGGCGCCGCGTCTGATTCCGGTCCGGCACGGTCCGCAGTGGTGCGATACCGCTCGTCCGGGGCGCGGGCGCCGCACGGGAGCTGATGTCTGGCTCGCCGGTTCCGTCCGCGGTGTTGCGGACGGCCTGGCGAAAGTCTTGTTGGGTGGGTCAGTGCGCGGCCCGACCCAGGTGGCTCCCGAGTCGGAGGGCTGCGCTACAACGACCGCCTTACGCGGTACCTGCACCTTCCGGCGCCGTCGCGACGGCTGCTGCGACCGCGGGATGTGCGGTCGGGGCGGCCTCGCGGTCGGGCGCGAGCGGGTCGGTCACCGTGCCGGACTCCTCGTCGAAGAGCCCCTGCGCCAGCCTCGTCACCGCGGCGGGGACGGGCGGCGCCAGGTCGGCCACAGCGCGGAGACCGGACAGGACGTCGTCGGGTCGCACGGCAGGTGTCACGTGCCGAACAACCAGCCGCAGTATCGCACAGGGCCCGTCCCCCGGCCTATCAGCCGGTGGATCAAGAGCCTGCAGGTCGGCGACGGCTGCGCGGGCGTCGAAGGTGCGGATGCCGTTCTTCGCCTTGCGCTGGACCTCGACACTCTCGGCGGCGTTGAACGCGGCGACGGCTCCGCGGGCCTCGTCGGGGTCGACGCCGTCCAGGCGCATCTCCCAGACGGAGGCGGTCAGCCGCTCGGCGAGGCCGGAGGTGCGGGCCTCCACCGCGTCGGTGATGTCGAGACCGTCCGGCAGCGAGCTGTCGAGCAGCTCGCGCAGGAGGTCGGGGTCGCGCGCCTCGGTGAGGGCGATCTCCAGGAACTCGGCCTCGCTGCCCGTGCCGGTGGGGGCGGCATTGGCGTAGGAGACCTTGGGGTGCGGGGTGAAGCCCGCCGAATACGCCATCGGCACCTCGGAGCGGCGCAGTGCCCGCTCGAAGGCCCGCTGGAAGTCGCGGTGACTGGTGAACCGGAGGCGGCCGCGCTTGGTGTAGCGCAAACGGATGCGCTGCACTGCCGGTGCGGGCGGCGGGCCTTCGGGCTGTCGCTTGCCCAGTGGTTCTTCTCCTCGGTGCGGGGCGGGCGCCGTGGAGCGCCGCCCACGAAATACGGGGTGGTCCCCGGGGTGCCGCTCCGGCTCACGCCTGCTTGACGAGTTTTTCGCTCAGCAGGGAGGTCTCGGACGCCTGCGCCGCGCTGGGGACAGTCGTTGTACTACCCAGAGTACGCGCAGGCACCCCTTGCGGTTCCCCGGACCGGGTCCCGGCCGCCCCGCCGACCAGGGCGCGCCAGGCGTCGCGGCGGGCCTGCCGCATGGTTTCGCGGGCGGTGGCCAGCGCGGATCGGGCGGCGCGGCCCGCTTCGAGGGCGGCGCGCCGGGCCGGGGCCCAGAGGGCGTCCCGGACGAAGTGGCCGAGCGGAACGCCCACCGTGCGGTGGGCCCAGGCGACCGGTACGCCGATCAGGTGCCGGAAGAGCCAGGCGATCGACCGGCCCACCGCCCGGGAGAGGTACCCGGCGATCCGCCAGGCGACCTCGGCGGCCTCCGCGATCTCCCGGCCGACCGGGGCGAGGACGCGGCGGTAGAGCCAGGAGGCGGGGGCAACCAGCAGCGTCATGACCAGCCAGGCGACCGCGATCCCCAGCCCGCGCCCGGTGGCGGCGATCCCCTTCCCGACCTCGCCGAGCACCCAGACGATCCCCTGCCACAGCAGCCCCAGCACCCACGCCGTCCCCTGCCACACCGCGTCCAGCACCCACGCCGCGCCCCGGCCGACCGGGGTGAGGACGGCCCCGTACAGCCACACCAGCGGCACCACCACCCCGTACCGCGCCGCCGGGACCAGCACGTACCGCCAGAGGCCGGCGGCAGGGGCGACGAGCAGCGTGGTGAGCAGCCAGGCCACGCCCTGGCCGGCCTTGCCGAGCAGCCAGGCCGTGCCGTGGCCGAGCGGGGTGAGGACGGACCCGTACAGCCACACCAGCGGCACCGCGACCCCATACTTCGCCACCGGCACGACCACGTACCGCCACAGGCCGATCCAGGGCCAGATGAAGAGGGCGGTGGCCAGCCAGGTGACGGCCAGGGCCAGCGGGGTGCGGACGTGGGTGAACAGCCAGGCCAGCGGGGTCAGGACCAAGGTGTCGAGCAGCCAGGCCAGGCCTCGGCCCAGCGGGCGGAGCAGGGTGCGGTCGGCGGCGTGCCAGCCGGCGGCCAGGAGGTCCCAGACCATGCGGACGGGCAGCACCAGGACCAGCACCACGATGCGCACGGGAATCCTGATCAGCCTGGTCAGGGCGGTGTCGGGCGCGTACCGGTCCAGGGCCTGGTGCCTGCTGTCGTCCATGCCCCCGAAGACGCGCAGGCCCGGTCCGGGGTTGCCGGACCGGGCCTGCGGTGTGTCAAGGCCCTGCTACTTGTTCACCACGCTCAACGGGAGCAGCTTCTTGCCCGTCGGGCCGATCTGGATGTCCAGGTCGAGCTGCGGGCAGACGCCGCAGTCGAAGCAGGGGGTCCAGCGGCAGTCCTCGACCTCCGTCTCGTCGAGCGCGTCCTGCCAGTCCTCCCAGAGCCAGTCCTTGTCCAGGCCGGAGTCGAGGTGGTCCCAGGGCAGGACCTCCTCGTAGGTGCGCTCGCGGGTGGTGTACCAGGCGACGTCGACGCCGAAGTCGGGCAGCGTCTTCTCGGCGCAGTTCATCCAGAGGTCGTAGCTGAAGTGCTCGCGCCAGCCGTCGAAGCGGCCGCCCGACTCGTAGACCGCGCGGATGACGGAGCCGACGCGCCGGTCGCCCCGCGAGAGCAGGCCCTCGACGATGCCGGGCTTGCCGTCGTGGTAGCGGAAGCCGATGGAGCGGCCGTACTTCTTGTCGCCGCGGATCTTGTCCCGGAGCTTCTTCAGCCGGGCGTCGGTGTCCTCGGCGGAGAGCTGCGGGGCCCACTGGAAGGGGGTGTGCGGCTTGGGCACGAAGCCGCCGATGGAGACCGTGGCGCGGATGTCGTTCTGGCCGGAGACCTCGCGGCCCTTGGCGATGACGTTGACCGCCATGTCGCCGATCTGGAGGACGTCCTCGTCGGTCTCGGTGGGCAGGCCGCACATGAAGTACAGCTTCACCTGGCGCCAGCCGTTGCCGTACGCGGTGGCCACCGTCCGGATCAGGTCCTCCTCGGAGACCATCTTGTTGATGACCTTGCGCATCCGCTCGGAGCCGCCTTCGGGGGCGAAGGTGAGACCGGAGCGGCGGCCGTTGCGGGTCAGCTCGTTGGCCAGGTCCACGTTGAACGCGTCGACGCGGGTGGAGGGCAGCGAGAGGCCGACCTTGTCCTCGGTGTAGCGGTCGGCGAGGCCCTTGGCGATGTCACCGATCTCGCTGTGGTCCGCGGAGGAGAGGGAGAGCAGGCCGACCTCCTCGAAGCCGGTCGCCTTGAGGCCCTTCTCCACCATTTCGCCGATGCCGGTGATGCTTCGCTCCCGCACGGGGCGCGTGATCATGCCGGCCTGGCAGAAACGGCAGCCGCGGGTGCAGCCGCGGAAGATCTCCACGGACATCCGCTCGTGCACGGTCTCCGCGAGCGGGACGAGGGGCTGCTTGGGGTAGGGCCACTCGTCGAGGTCCATGACGGTGTGCTTGGAGACGCGCCACGGCACGCCGGACCGGTTGGGCACGACACGCCCGATGCGGCCGTCGGGGAGGTACTCGACGTCGTAGAAGCGCGGGACGTAGACGCCGCCGGTCTTCGAGAGCCGGAACAGCACCTCGTCGCGGCCGCCGGGGCGGCCCTCGGCCTTCCAGGCGCGGATGATCTCGGTGATCTCCAGGACGGCCTGCTCGCCGTCGCCGATGACCGCGCAGTCGATGAACTCCGCGATCGGCTCGGGGTTGAACGCGGCGTGGCCGCCCGCGAGGACGATCGGGTGGTCCACCGTGCGGTCCTTGGACTCCAGCGGGATGCCCGCCAGGTCCAGGGCGGTGAGCATGTTGGTGTAGCCGAGCTCGGTGGAGAAGCTCAGCCCGAAGACGTCGAACGCCCCGACGGGACGGTGGCTGTCCACGGTGAACTGCGGCACGTTGTGCTCGCGCATCAGCTCTTCGAGGTCGGGCCAGACGCTGTACGTGCGCTCGGCGAGGACGCCCTCGCGCTCGTTCAGTACCTCGTAGAGGATCATGACGCCCTGGTTGGGCAGCCCGACCTCGTAGGCGTCGGGATACATCAGGGTCCAGCGGACGTCACAGCTGTCCCAGTCCTTGACGGTGGAGTTCAGCTCACCGCCGACGTACTGGATGGGCTTCTGCACATGCGGGAGCAGAGCTTCGAGCTGTGGGAAGACCGATGCGGCAGACATCTCGCGAACCTTCGTGAGCCGGCTGGGGTGACCATCCAGCGTACCCCGCGGCTCAGTGCTTCAGATCCGCCCGCAGTACGGGATCGGAGGCACGGGCCCACACCTCGGGCAGTTCGCGCTCCCGTGCGTCGGCGGTCGCCTCCTCGTGCCCGTACAGAAGTCCCCAGGTGAAGGTGGTCTCGCCGGCCGCGTGCGCCTCGATCGCGAGGGCGCGCAGGGCGTCGCGGGCCACCACGCTGTCCTGGTGGTCGCCGAGGACGGTCTGCACCGCCTTCACCCGCTTGGCGAACCGCCGGGCGGGCTTTCCGAGGGCGGGCCCGGCCGCGTCACCCGCGTACCGGGCACGCTTGGCGGCCTTGCGGGCCTCGTGCATCGCGGCGTCCCGCTCGGGGCCCGGCGGGTGCTCCAGGGCGTGGTCCATGCGGCGCGCGAGCTTCTCGTAGTCCTTGAGCACCGCGCGGGGCAGCTCCTTGGCGGGGGCGCGGGAGGCGGCGGGGCGCAGGGGCGGGTCGGCGCTGAGCGCGTCCAGGGTGTCGAGGAGGGCCAGATACCGCTCCCCGTCCAGTACGTCGGTGATCCTGCGGCGCGATCCGGTGCGGCGGGCGGCCGACCAGACCTTCAGCCGGCTGCCCACCGGGCCGAGGACCAGGGTGGCGGGGAGGGCCTCGGTGCGGTCCCCCAGGCGCTCGTCCAGGACCTCCTGGTCGCGGTCGACGCCCAGCTCACCGGCGAGCCACTTGAGCTCGGCGCCGACGGGGTCGGTGGTCTCGCGGTCCAGGATCCTGCGGTAGGTCTTGAAGGCGCTGCGCAGCCGGCGGGTCGCCACGCGCATCTTGTGCACGGAGTCGGGCAGGTCGCGGCGGACGGCGGGGTCGAGGTCGACGATGGCGCGGATCTGCTCGCCTACGTAGCTGAGGACGTGGTCGCCGGCGGTCTGCGGGTCTTCCGCCTTCCGCTTCTTCTCCTTGCGTACGGGTGCCGTCTCGGCCAGCGCCCTGGTCAGCTTCGACGGCGACGCCGAGGGGCGCACCCCGGCCTTGCGGAGCCGCTTCTCGACCGCGTCCAGGAAGGCGGGGTCGCCGTCGTCGGCCAGCTCGACCTCGATCTCGGTCCAGGTGGCGGTGGTGCCGCCCCCCTCCCCCGCGAGCCGTTCCGCGAGCACCGTGTCGACGCTGACCTCGGCGAGGAGGGTGCCGTCGTCGTCGTTCAGGTGCTGGACGTCACGGGAGGAGAGCAGGCGGACGACGGGGGCCGGTTCGGTGTGGCGGAGGCGGGAGCGGAGCAGGGCGGCGAAGGAGGGCGGCAGGGTGTCGGCGAGCGGCTCGTGGAGCTCGTCCCGGATGCCGGTGGCGACGGGGAACTTGAGGTGCCAGCCCGCGTCGGCTCCGCCGGTCCTGCGGCGCAGGGTGAGGGAGTGGGAGGCGAGGCGGAGGTCGGCGGTGTCGTAGTAGACGGCGTCCAGCTCCGTGACGCCCCGCTTCTCGACCCGGGCGACCCCGGCCACCCGGCTCAGGTCGGGCAGCCGGGTGGCGTCGGTGGCTTCGTACTTCCGCTCGATCTCGCGCTTGGTGTCCGCCATATACGGACACCTACCCCCGTGAGCCGGATTCAGGCGGACATCGGGCGCTGCACCCTGATCGACTGGAGCAGCCCGATCGCCACCCAGACGGCGAACATCGAGGACCCTCCGTAGGAGACGAAGGGCAGCGGCAGACCGGCCACCGGCATGATGCCGAGCGTCATGCCGATGTTCTCGAAGGCCTGGAAGGCGAACCAGGCGATGATGCCGGCGGCGACGATCGTGCCGTACAGCTCGGTCGTCTCGCGGGCGATCCGGCAGGCGCGCCACAGGACGACACCGAGGAGGACGATGATCAGCCCGGCACCGAGGAAGCCCAGCTCCTCACCGGCGACGGTGAAGACGAAGTCGGTCTGCTGCTCGGGGACGAACTGGCCGGTGGTCTGGGTGCCTTCGAAGAGCCCGGTGCCGGTGAGGCCGCCGGAGCCGATCGCGATGCGGGCCTGGTTGGTGTTGTAGCCGACGCCGGCCGGGTCGAGCGCCGGGTTGGCGAAGGCGGCGAACCGGGCGATCTGGTAGTCGTCGAGCAGGCCGAGCTGCCAGACCGACACGGCTCCGGCGGCGCCCGCGCCGAGCAGGCCGAAGACCCAGCGGTTGGAGGCGCCGGAGGCCAGCAGGACGCCGAGGACGATCACGGCCATCACCATCACCGAGCCGAGGTCCGGCATCAGCATGACGATGGCCATCGGGATGACCGCGAGACCCAGCGCCTTGGCGACGGTCCGGTGGTCGGGGTGGGGCTGGTCGCCCGCGTCGACGCGGGCCGCCAGCAGCATCGCCATCACCAGGATGATGGTGATCTTGGTGAACTCGGAGGGCTGGATGGAGAACCCGGCCGGCAGTTTGATCCAGGCGTGGGCGCCGTTGATCGTGGTGCCGAGCGGGGTGAGGACGGCCAGGACCAGCAGCACCGAGATGCCGTAGAGGACCGGGACGGCTCCGCGCAGGGTGCGGTGGCCGAGCCAGATCGTGCCGATCATCAGGGCGACGCCGATGCCGGTGTTCATGGCGTGCCGGAAGAGGAAGAAGTACGGGTCGCCCTGGGTGAGGTGGTCGCGGTTGCGGGTCGCGGACCAGACGAGCACCGCGCCGAGCACGGAGAGCGCGAGCGAGGCCCCGAGCAGCGGCCAGTCCAGCCGCCGGGCCAGGGAGTCGCGGGCGGTCAGCTTGGCCCAGGAACCGCGCTCGGGGCCGTATCCGCCTACGGAGAAGCTTCCAGCCATCAGGGCCGCCTCCCGGTCATCGCGGGTGATCCGGTGAGTCCCGGCTGGCCCGGGGGCTGCGGCACCAGGTTCTCCGGGTCCGCCTCCTGGCCTTCGGGCTGGGTCGGGACGGGGTTGTACGGCTTGATCTTCGGGGCGTAGATCGATCCGTCGGGCTGGACCTTCGGCAGCGCCGTCTGGGGCTTGGGCAGCAGGGCCTTCTTCACATCCTGGTTGCCCTCGGCGTCGAGGCCGTAGAGCGCGTCGTAGATCTTGCGGACGGCGGGCCCGGAGGCGCCGGAGCCGGTGCCGCCCTGGGAGATCGTCATGACGATCGTGAAGTCGTCGGTGTAGGTCGCGAACCACGAGGTGGTCTGCTTGCCGTACACCTGCGCCGTACCGGTCTTGGCGCGCATCGGGATCTTGTCCTGCGGCCAGCCGCCGAACCGCCAGGCCGCCGTGCCGCCGGGCTCGACCACCGAACGCAGGCCCTTGTCGAGGTCCTTGATGGTCTGGGCGTTCACGGGCAGCTTGCCGGTGGACTTGGGCTTGATCTCCTGGACCGACTTGCCGTCGGGGCTGATCACGGCCTTGCCGACGGTCGGGGCGTGGAGGGTGCCGCCGTTGCTGATGGCGGCGTACGCGGTGGCCATCTGGATCGGGGTGACGAGGACGTCACCCTGGCCGATGGCGTAGTTGATGCTGTCGTAGGCCTTGAGCTGGTTGCCTTCGAGGCAGCTCTCGTACGCGATCTGCTGCACGTAGGTGCCGCCCTTCTTGCCTTCCTTGCACCAGGCGGCCTTGTTCGCCTTCCAGAAGTCCTGCTTCCACTGGCGGTCCGGGATGCGGCCCTTGACCTCGTTGGGCAGGTCGATGCCGGTCTCGCCGCCGAGACCGAAGTCGCGGGCGGTGGTGTAGAACCAGTTCTTGGCGTCCTTCTTGGGCTTTATGCCGCCGTCCTTGACCCACTCTTCGTGGCCGAGGCGGTAGAAGACGGTGTTGCAGGAGTACTTGAGCGCGTCCCCGAGGGTGATGGGGCCGTGGCCCTGCGACTCGAAGTTGGCGAAGGTCTGGCTGCCGAGGCTGTAGGAGCTGCTGCAGTTGTAGCGGTCGTTGAAGGCGTGGCCGCCCCGGACTGCGGCGCTCGCGGAGACCACCTTGAAGATGGAGCCGGCCGGCGCCTGGCCCTGGATGCCCCGGTTGAGCAGCGGGTAGTTGGACTTCTTGCTGGTGAGCTTGGCGTACTGCTTGCCGGAGATGCCGCCGACCCAGTCGTTGGGGTCGTAGTCGGGCTGGGAGGCCATGGAGACGATGCGCCCGGTCTTGGACTCCATGACGACGACGGCGCCGGAGTCGGCCTCGTACTTGCGGCCGGTGATCTTGTCGGTCTCCTGGCGGACGGTCTTCATCGCCTGGGCGAGCTCGTACTCGGCGACCGCCTGGACGCGGGCGTCGAGGCTGGTGACGAGGCTGGAGCCGGCCACCGCCGGGTCGTTCTCGGCCTCGCCCATGACGCGGCCGAGGTTGTCGACCTCGTAGCGGGTGACACCGGCCTTGCCGCGCAGCTCCTTGTCGTACGTCCGCTCAAGTCCCGACCGGCCGACCTGGTCCGAGCGCAGGTACGGCGACGGGCCGTCCTGCGCCTTCTGGATCTCCTCGTCGGTGACCGGCGACAGATAGCCGAGCACCTGCGCGGTCCTCGCCTTGCCGGGGGCGGCGTAGCGGCGTACGGCGGTGGGTTCGGCGGTGATGCCGGGGAAGTCCTCGGCGCGCTCGCGGATCTGGAGGGCCTGCTGGGTGGTGGCCTCGTCGGTGACCGGGATCGGCTGGTAGGGCGAGCCGTTCCAGCAGGGCTGGGGGGTCTTGGAGTCGCAGAGGCGGACCTTGTCCCGGACGTCCTGGGCCTTCATGTCCAGGACGTCGGCGAGGCGGGTGAGGACGCCGACGCCGTCGTCCTTCATCTTCAGCAGCTCGGTGCGGCTGGCGGAGACGACGAGGCGGGTCTCGTTGTCGGCGAGCGGGACGCCGCGCGCGTCGAGGATGGAGCCGCGCACGGCGGGCTGGACGACCTGCTGGACGCCGTTGCCCGCGGCTTCGGCGGTGTACTCGTCGCCGTTGCGGATCTGGAGGTACCAGAGGCGGCCGCCGAGGGTGAGGAGCAGCGAGAAGACGAGGACCTGGATGACGATGAGCCGGATCTGGACCCGCTGGGTCCGCCCGGTCTCGGGAATGTTGCTCACTGGGTGCCCCCGGTGGTGGTTCGGCTGGGGGTACGGGGGTCGTCCCCCGGGAGATACAGCCTCACGCGGTGCCCCCGGTGCCCTTCGTCGCGTACGGCTTCACAGTCGCTTGACCCCCTTGATGCGTCCCGCGCGGGCGGCCCGGTTGCGGGCGGCCTTCGCGCGCAGGCCGCCGCGCTGGTTGCCGATGCGCAGCCCGGTGCCGGAGGCGAGCCAGCCCGCGGCGACGTCGTTGCTGCCGCCGGCCGCCTCGGAGAGCGGATCGTTCTCGGTGCGTCTGGCCAGGGCCATGATCAGCGGCACGACGAAGGGTGCCAGCAGCAGGTCGTAGAGCGCGGCGGTGAACAGCAGGCTGCCCAGGCCCACATGGCGGGCGGCCGTGTCACCGACCAGGGCGCCGACGCCCGCGTACATCAGGGTCGAGCCGAGCGCGGCGCCGACCACTGCCGCCATCGGCGCGAAGGCCGACTTGAGCTGGCCGTTCTCCGGCCGGACCAGGCCCGCGAGGTAGCCGATGACGCAGAGCACCAGAGCGTAGCGCCCGGCGGCGTGGTCGGCGGGGGGCGCGAGGTCCGCGAGGAGGCCGGCGCCGAAGCCGATGAACGCGCCGCTGACGGGCCCGTACACGAAGGCGAGTCCGAGGACGGTGAGGAGCAGCAGGTCGGGGACGGCGCCGGGGAGCTGGAGGCGGGCGAGGACGGTCACCTGGACGACGAGGGCGACGACGACCAGGGCGATGGAGAGCAGAGTCCGGTTGATGCGCATGGGGATCAGCCCTGCTCCTGGTCGTTGGCCGTGTTGTCGGGTTGCTGGTTGTCCGGTTGCTGGGCGTTGCCCTGCTGGTTGCCCGCGGCGTCGCCGGCTGCCGCGCCGTCGCCCGCGTTCTCGTTGACGTTGCCGACGACCTTGCCCGAGCCGTCGACGAGGTCGCCGTTGGGCTGGACGGTGACGGTGACCGTGGGGGTCGGCTTGGGCTTCGTCTTCACGGGCTGCTGGGGCAGGACCGTGTCGCGCGGGTCCGAGCGCGGGGCCTGGACGACGACGCCGACGATGTCGAGCTTGGTGAACCCGACGTACGGCTTCACGTAGACGGTCCGGGTCAGCGCGCCGCCCGAGGGGTCGACGCGGACGACCTCGCCGACGGGGACGCCGGGCACGAAGGGCTTGTCCTTGCTGGAGCCGAAGGTGACGAGCCGGTCGCCCGCCTTCACCTTGGCCTTGCCGTTGAGGAACTGGACCGAGAGCGGGCGGGAGCCCTGGCCGGTGGCGAAGCCGAGCTCGTCGGTCTTCTCCATCCGGGTGCCGACGGTGAAGTCGGGGTCGTTGGCGAGCAGGACCGTCGCGGTGCTCGGGCCGACGGTGGTGACCCGCCCGACCAGCCCCTCACCGTTGAGCACGGTCATGTCGCGGCGGATGCCGTCGTCCGACCCGGCGTCGATGGTGATCGTCCAGGAGAAGCCCTGGGCCGCTCCTATGGCGATGACCTCGGCGCCCTTGATGCCGTACTGTCCGGCGCCCGCGTTCTTCAGCATGGCGTCGAGCTGGCGGACGCGGCTGTTGGTGCGGTCGTCGCTGCCGAGCTTCGCCTTCAGCGCGGCGTTCTCCTGCTCCAGGGCGGAGATCCGGTCGTGTCGCTTGCCGGAGTCCCGTACCGCCCCTATGGCGTTGCCCACCGGGTCGACCGCCGTCGCGACGCCGTTCTCGATCGGCCCGAAGACGGAGGCCGCGGCCTGCCGTGCGCCGTCGACCGGTGATCCCTCGCCGCCCCGGATGTCGACCGTGATCAGGGCGAATGCGATGGCGATCAGCAGCACCAGGAGCAGCCGGCTCTCTCGTGTGTCCCTCACGTGCGGCGGCCGTGCCTTCCTCGTCGGAATGTTCGTGCCTGTGTGTACGTGTCCGTACGCGTATCCACGTCAGTGTCTGTCTCTGCGTCAGTACGTGTACAGCAACGATCTATATCAACGATCCGGCGGGCGGAGCCGCAGCGTCCGCGCGCCGGATCGGGTGATGTCTGCGCGGTCCTACCGGCGGGGCTGGGCGTCCAGCACCTGCTGGAGCGCCTCGAACTCCTCGACGCACTTGCCGGAGCCGAGGGCCACGGAGTCCAGCGGGTCCTCGGCGATGTGGATCGGCATGCCCGTCTCGTGGCGCAGCCGCTCGTCCAGACCGCGCAGCAGCGCGCCGCCGCCGGTGAGGACGATGCCGCGGTCCATGATGTCGCCGGAGAGCTCGGGCGGGCACTTGTCGAGCGTCGTCTTCACGGCGTCGACGATCGCGTTGACCGGCTCCTCGATGGCCTTGCGGACCTCGGCGGCCGAGATGACGACCGTCTTGGGCAGCCCGGAGACCAGGTCCCGGCCACGGATCTCGGTGTGCTCGTCCTTCTCCAGGTCGAACGCGGAACCGATCGTGATCTTGATCTGTTCGGCGGTCCGCTCACCGAGGAGGAGCGAGTACTCCTTCTTGATGTGCTGGATGATCGCGTTGTCCAGCTCGTCACCGGCGGTCCGGATCGACTGGGCAGTGACGATTCCGCCGAGCGAGATCACCGCGACCTCGGTGGTGCCGCCACCGATGTCGACGACCATGTTGCCGGTGGCCTCGTGGACCGGCAGGCCGGAGCCGATGGCGGCAGCCATGGGCTCCTCGATGATGTGCACCTGGCGCGCCCCGGCCTGCGTCGACGCCTCGATGACGGCGCGGCGCTCGACCCCGGTGATACCCGAGGGCACGCAGACGACGACCCGGGGGCGGGCCAGGTAGCGGCGCTTGTGGATCTTGAGGATGAAGTAGCGGAGCATCCGCTCCGTGATCTCGAAGTCGGCGATCACGCCGTCCTTCAGGGGCCGCACGGCAACGATGTTGCCCGGCGTGCGCCCGATCATCTTCTTGGCCTCGGAGCCGACCGCCAGGATCCCGCCGGTGTTGGTGTTGATGGCCACGACGGACGGCTCGTTCAGGACGATGCCGCGCCCCCTGACGTACACCAGCGTGTTGGCAGTCCCGAGGTCGATAGCCATGTCACGGCCGATGAACGACATTGAGTTCCCCTTGTTCCCCATGAGGATGCGTCGGGCCTTCCCAGGTAGCGAAGATGGCTTGTTCTGGTAGGCGAGGTTGGCGCTGCGGGCGTGGAAGCTTCCATCGTAGTGCCGTATGCACGGACACAGCGCGAGGGTCCTTCGCCGGTGTGGGCGGAACGGGTGCCCGTTCTACCCATGGTGACGTTACGTCGGAGGGATGCGTTCCCGCGATCCCAAACCCTATGCCGAAGGGCGACCGAATTACTTCGGTCGCCCCAGGCAGGCAGCGCTGTTTGGCCGATCGGGTCAGGAAAGTCCCGGAAAGAAAAGCTTCAGTTCTCGCTCTGCGGACTCCGGCGAGTCCGAGGCGTGGATGAGGTTCTCCCGGGTGATCGTGCCGAAGTCACCACGGATGGAGCCGGGCGCGGCGGCGATCGGGTCGGTGGGACCGGCGAGCACACGGACGCCTTCGATCACCCGCTCACCTTCGGCCACCAGGGCGACGACCGGGCCGGAGGCCATGAACTCCATGAGCGGCTCGTAGAACGGGCGGCCCTTGTGCTCCCCGTAGTGCTGCTCCAGCGTGTCGTGGTCCAGGGTGCGCAGCTCCAGCGCGGTGATCCGCCACTCCGCCTTGCGCTCGATCCGGCCGACGATCTCGCCGATCAGGCCGCGGCGGACCGCGTCGGGCTTGAGGAGGACGAGGGTGCGCTGAGTCATGTGCGGCTCCTTGCAGACACTACGGGTGCGGTGAGGCGAGATTACAGGGATACGGGGAGGGGTCTGCGCCCGGGTTCACTCAGGGTCACCCCCGGACCCGGGCGCCTGGGGTCACCTTCGGACCCCGGGCGCCTGCCGGTCAGGTCAGGCCGTGGCCCCGCCGGCCTCCTGCTGGGCCTGCGCCTCCTGCCGGCCCTGCTGCTCCTGCTGGGCGGCCCGGCGGGCCTTGGCCTCGTCGATCTTGCGGCCGTAGTGGATGGAGGCCCACCACAGTCCGCCGAAGACCAGACCGAGGATGAACATCATCGGGACCACGAAGCCGCTGAGGACCAGCGCGACCTGGAGCGCCCAGCCGAGCTGGACACCGCCGGGCCGGCTGAGCATCCCGCAGAGCAGCAGGGACAGCACCATGCCGGCCCCGCAGACCGTCCAGACCGTGGCCTGGGAGACGTCGTCCAGCTTCATCGCGACGAGTCCGGCGAAGCCGATCACGAAGAACTCACCGAGCAGCGTCGAGGCGCAGAGCGTACGCATCCGGCACTCAGCCCCTTCCCAGAAGCAGCCGGGCCTCGCCGACCGTGATCACCGATCCGGTCACCAGGACCCCGGCGCCCGCGTACTCGTCGTCCTCCTCGGCCAGCGTGATCGCCGCCTCCAGCGCGTCGTCGAGACGCGGTTCGACCTGGACCCGGTCGTCGCCGAAGACCTCGACGGCGATGGCGGCCAACTCGTCCGCGTCCATCGCGCGGTCGGTGGAGTTCTGCGTGACGACGACCTCGGCGAAGATCGGCTCGAAGGCCTCCAGGAGACCGCGCACGTCCTTGTCTCCGCTGGTGCCGACCACGCCGATCAGCCGGGAGAAGCTGAACGCCTCGGAGATCCCGTCCGCCGCGGCCTTGGCGCCCGCCGGGTTGTGCGCGGCGTCCAGGACGACGGTCGGGCTGGAGCGCACGACCTCCAGCCGGCCGGGCGAGATGACCGCCGCGAACGCCTTGCGGATCGCGTCGATGTCGAGCGAGCGGGCCTGCTCGGCGCCGATACCGAAGAACGCCTCGACGGCGGCGAGCGCGACGGCCGCGTTGTGCGCCTGGTGGGCCCCGTAGAGGGGGAGGAAGATCTCCTCGTACTCGCCGCCCAGTCCGCGCAGGGTGACGAGCTGACCGCCGACCGCGACCTCGCGGGAGGTGACACCGAACTCCATGCCCTCGCGGGCCACGGTGGCGTCCGCCTCGACGGCCTTCTTCAGCATCACCTGCGCGGCGTCCACCGGCTGCTGCGCCAGGATGACCGTGGCGCCCTGCTTGATGACACCGGACTTCTCCCCCGCGATCTCGGCGGGCGTGGTGCCGAGGCGGTCGGTGTGGTCCAGCGAGATCGGGGTGACGACGGCGACGGTGGAGTCGATGACGTTGGTGGCGTCCCAGGTGCCGCCCATGCCGACCTCGACGACCGCCACGTCGACGGGGGCGTCGGCGAAGGCCGCGTAGGCCATGCCGGTGAGCACCTCGAAGAAGGAGAGCCGGTAGGGCTGCTGGACGTCGACCATCTCGACGTACGGCTTGATGTCCTCGTACGTCTCGATGAACCGCTCGGGCGCGATCGGGGAGCCGTCGAGGCTGATGCGCTCGGTGATCGACTGGACGTGCGGCGAGGTGTACCGGCCGGTGCGCAGCTCGAACGCGTTGAGCAGGGCCTCGATCATGCGGGCCGTGCTCGTCTTGCCGTTGGTCCCCGTGATGTGGATCGAGGGGTAGGCGCGCTGCGGCTCGCCGAGCACGTCCATCAGGGCGGCGATCCGCGTGACGGAGGGCTCCAGCTTGGTCTCGCCCCAGCGTCCGGCGAGCTCCTGCTCCACCGCGCGGAGCGCCTGGTCGGTCTCGGGGTCGGCGGGCCGGGCGGGGACCGCGTCGGCCTGCGGCGCGCCCCCGTAGGTGCGCAGGGTGCGGCTCCCGGCTTCGATCACCGCCAGGTCGGGGTCGCGCTGGGTCTCTTCGCCGACGATCTCCTCGAAGGTGTCGTCGGGCTGGGACGCGTCGTGCCGGTCTGAAGGGCGGGGCTCACTCACGGGGCCCAGTCTACGGATGGGCACCGACATCGCGCGCAGCGCCCGGCTCACTGCCCGGGCGGTGGTGCGGCGAAGCCCCCGCATCCCCGGGTCGGTCGGGGGTGCGGGGGCTTCGCCGGTCAGCACATCAGCTCTGCGGGAGGGCCGCGAGCTGGGCGGAGATCCGCTCGATGTCGGCCTCGGCCTTGGAGAGGCGGCCGCGGATCTTGTCGACCACGTTGTCCGGGGCCTTGGCGAGGAACGCCTCGTTGCCGAGCTTGCCCTCCGCCTGCGCCTTCTCCTTCCGCGCCGCCTCCAGGTCCTTGGTGAGCCGCTTGCGCTCGGCCGGGACGTCGATCGTGCCGGAGAGGTCCAGGGCGACGGTGACCCCGGCGACCGGGAGGGAGGCGGTGGCGTGGAAGCCGTCGCCGGCGGGCTGGAGGCGGGTGAGCTGGCGCATGGCCGCCTCGTGCGGGGCGAGCGCCGTGCCGGTCAGGGTCAGCTCGGCCGGGACCTTCTGGCCGGGCTGGAGGCCCTGGTCGTTACGGAAGCGGCGGACCTCGGTGACGACCTGCTGGACGAGCTCGATCTCCTTCTCGGCCGCATCGTCGCGGAAGCCGGAGTCGCCCGGCCACTCGGCGATGACGATCGACTCGCGCCCGGTGAGCGCGGTCCACAGCGCCTCCGTGACGAACGGGACGATCGGGTGGAGGAGGCGCAGCATCACGTCGAGGACCTCGCCGAGGACCCGGCCCGAGACCTCGGCCGGACGGCCGCCCGCGAAGAACGTGGTCTTGGAGAGCTCGACGTACCAGTCGAAGACCTCGTCCCACGCGAAGTGGCGCAGCGCCTCGCTGATCTTCGCGAACTGGTAGTCGTCGTAGAACGCGTCGACGTCCGCGACCGTCTGGTTGAGCCGCGACAGGATCCAGCGGTCGGTGACCGACATCTCCTCGACCGGGGGCAGGTCGCCCTCGATCGTGGCGCCGTTCATCAGGGCGAAGCGGGTGGCGTTCCAGATCTTGTTGGAGAACTTCGCCGAACCCTGGACCCAGTCCTCGCCGATGGGCACGTCGGTGCCGGGGTTGGCGCCGCGCGCGAGGGTGAAGCGCAGGGCGTCGGAGCCGTACTTGTCCATCCAGTCCAGCGGGTTGACCACGTTGCCGAAGGACTTCGACATCTTCTTGCCGTGCTCGTCGCGGACCATGCCGTGCAGGACGATGGTGGAGAACGGCGGGACGCCGTCGTTGACGTACAGGCCGAACATCATCATCCGGGCGACCCAGAAGAAGAGGATGTCGTAGCCGGTGACCAGGACGGAGTTCGGGTAGAACTTCGCGAGGCTGTCGGTCCGTTCGGGCCAGCCGAGGGTGGAGAAGGGCCACAGGCCCGAGGAGAACCAGGTGTCCAGGACGTCGCTGTCCTGGGTCCAGCCCTCGCCGGTGGGCGGCTCGTCGTCGGGTCCGACGCAGACCATCTCGCCGTCCGGGCCGTGCCAGACGGGGATGCGGTGGCCCCACCAGAGCTGGCGCGAGATGCACCAGTCGTGGAGGTTGTCGACCCAGTCGAAGTACCGCTTCTCCATCTCCTGCGGGTGGATCTTGACCTTGCCGTCGCGGACCGCGTCACCGGCGGCCTCGGCGAGCGGGGCGACCTTGACCCACCACTGGAGGGAGAGGCGCGGCTCGATGGTGGTCTTGCAGCGCGAGCAGTGGCCGACGGAGTGGACGTACGGCCGCTTCTCGGCGACGATCCGGCCTTCGGCGCGCAGGGCGGCGACGATGGCGGAGCGGGCCTCCAGGCGGTCCAGGCCCTCGAAGGGGCCGGGGACGGTGATGACCGCGCGCTCGTCCAGGACGGTGATGAACGGCAGGTCGTGGCGGTTGCCGATCTCGAAGTCGTTCGGGTCGTGCGAGGGGGTCACCTTGACCGCGCCGGTGCCGAACGCCGGGTCGACGTGGTGGTCGGCGACGACGGGGATCGTGCGGTCGGTCAGCGGCAGCTTGATCTGCTTGCCGATGAGGTGCCGGTAGCGCTCGTCGTCGGGGTGGACGGCGACGGCGGTGTCACCGAGCATCGTCTCGGCGCGGGTGGTGGCGACGACGATGGTCTCGTCGCCCTCGCCGTACGTCATGGAGACGAGCTCGCCGTCGTCCTCCTGGTACTCGACCTCGATGTCGGAGATGGCCGTGAGGCACCGCGGGCACCAGTTGACGATGCGTTCCTTGCGGTAGATCAGCTCGTCGTCGTACATCTGCTTGAAGACGGTCTGGACGGCCTTGGAGAGGCCCTCGTCCATGGTGAAGCGCTCGCGGGACCAGGCGACGCCCTCGCCGAGGCGGCGCATCTGGCCGGAGATCTGGCCGCCGGACTCGTCCTTCCACTGCCAGACGCGCTCGACGAACGCCTCGCGGCCCAGGTCGTGGCGGGACTTGCCCTCCTTGCCGAGTTCGCGCTCGACGACGTTCTGGGTGGCGATGCCGGCGTGGTCCATGCCCGGCTGGTAGAGCGCCTCGAACCCCTGCATCCGCTTCCGGCGGACGAGGGCGTCGATCAGGGTGTGCTCGAAGGCGTGGCCCAGGTGGAGGGAGCCGGTGACGTTCGGCGGCGGGATGACGATGCTGTAGGGCGGCTTGTCGCTGTGCTCGTCGGCTTCGAAGTAACCACGCTCTACCCAGCGCTCGTACAGCTTCCCCTCTACATCGGCCGGCGCGTACGAGGTCGGCAGTTCGGGGTTGCTGGCTGGCTGCTGCGATGAGTTCTCGGTCACGGGGGACAGTTTAGGGCCGTCACAGGTCTGCACTGAAACGGATTGGTTCAGTAACGGTGTCCGGGCCGATGGCCCATGTCAGGGCGGCTTCCGTCAGGATGTTCGCAACGCATAAGGAATTCTGGAGGGGACACCGCATGAGCTACAACCAGCCGGGCCCGTACGGTGGGCAGCCGCCACAGGGCCAGCCCGGACCGTACGGCCAGCAGCCCGGGCCGTACGGCGGTCCGCCGCCGCAGGGCCCCCCGCAGGGCCGGCCCGGCTACGGCTACCCCCAGCAGGCCCCCCAGGGCGTCCCGCCGCAGCAGCCCGGCCCCTACGGCGCGCCGCCCCAGGGCCAGCCCGGCTACGGCACCCCTCCTCAGGGCCAGCCCGGCTACGGCTACCCGCAGCCCCAGCAGCCCGGCCCGTACGGGCAGCAGCCGCCCACTCCGCCGTACGGCGGCCAGCCGGTGTACGGGGGCCAGCCGCCGTTCCCGCCGCAGCAGCCGCCGAAGAGGAAGACCGGGCTGATCGTGGGAGCGTCCGTGCTGGCGCTTGCGGTCATCGGGGCCGGGGTCTGGTTCTTCACCTCGGGCAGCGCGAGCAACAGTGATGTGGCCGACTCCACCAAGGGCTACAAGCTGACGCCTGCCGCCTCCGTGGACGACTACGCGAAGGACCCGGCCAAGCCGGACCGTTCCGGTCCGCTGACGGGGAAGTCCAAGACCGATGCCGAGGCCGCGGGCGTCAAGGACCCGCAGCAGGCCGGCGCCGAGTACCAGAGCGGTTCGAAGGACAACCCGCTCACACAGAAGCTGCTCCTGCTCCAGGGCTACTGGGGCGAGGTCCAGGACCCGGCCAAGGTCATCAACAACTCCTTCAGTGATGCCGAGAAGAAGATGAGCGAGAGCAGCAACGGCGCCAAGGTCTCGCTCGTCGGCAGCCCCAAGGACGTCAAGCCGGCCGGGTTCGACGGCGCTCTGATGCGGTGCCAGGACCTCAAGACGATCAACGACAAGGCCGACGGCACCCTAGCGAAGGGGCCGAAGGAGGTCATCACCCCGGTCTGCATCTGGGCCGACTACAGCACCGTCGGGATGGTCGTCGCCGTGGACGTCGGCGGCGCCCTGACCGGCAAGGGCATCGCGCAGGACGATGTGGCCGCCCTCGCCGCCAAGCTCTACAACACCTCGCGCACCAAGATCTGACGCACCGCGTTCGCGCTCGACGCCGAAGGGGCGCCCGCCGGTTGACCGGTCGGGCGCCCCTTCGGCGTATGTGACTTCCGTGCCGCTACGCGGACTTCTCGTGGCGGCCGCCGTCGTTCTTGCCGATCGTGCGCGGCTCGCGCGGGACCAGCGTCGGGTTGACGTGGTCGCGGACGACGTCCGGGGTGATGACGACGCGGGCGACGTCCTTGCGGGACGGGACCTCGTACATCACGGACTGGAGGACTTCCTCCATGATGGCGCGCAGGCCGCGCGCTCCGGTCTGGCGCAGGATCGCCTGGTCGGCGATGGCCTCCAGTGCCTCGCGCTCGAACTCCAGCTCCACGCCGTCGAGTTCGAAGAGGCGCTGGTACTGCTTGACCAGGGCGTTGCGCGGCTCGATGAGGATCTGGAGCAGCGCCTCGCGGTCCAGGTTGTGGACCGAGGTCAGCACGGGGAGGCGGCCGATGAACTCGGGGATCATCCCGAACTTCACCAGGTCCTCCGGCATGACCTCCTGGAACTGGTCGCTCGCCTGGATCTCCCGCTTGGAGCGGATCGTGGCGCCGAACCCGATGCCCTTGGCGCCGGCCCGGGACTCGATGATCTTCTCCAGTCCGGAGAAGGCGCCGCCCACGATGAACAGCACGTTCGTCGTGTCGATCTGGATGAACTCCTGGTGCGGGTGCTTGCGTCCGCCCTGCGGCGGCACGGAGGCGGTGGTGCCCTCCAGAATCTTCAGCAGGGCCTGCTGGACGCCCTCGCCGGAGACATCGCGGGTGATCGACGGGTTCTCGCTCTTACGGGCGACCTTGTCGATCTCGTCGATGTAGATGATCCCGGTCTCGGCCTTCTTGACGTCGTAGTCGGCGGCCTGGATCAGCTTCAGCAGAATGTTCTCGACGTCCTCGCCGACATAGCCGGCCTCCGTCAGCGCGGTGGCGTCCGCGATGGCGAACGGGACGTTGAGCATGCGGGCCAGGGTCTGCGCGAGGAGCGTCTTGCCGGAGCCGGTGGGGCCCAGCAGCAGGATGTTCGACTTGGCGAGCTCGATCGCGTCGTCGCGGTTCGCACCGCCGCCGTTCTCGCCCGCCTGGACCCGCTTGTAGTGGTTGTACACCGCGACCGAGAGGGCCTTCTTCGCGGGCTCCTGCCCGACGACGTACCCCTCCAGGAACTCGTAGATCTCGCGGGGCTTGGGAAGCTCTTCCCAGCGGACCTCGCTCGTCTCCGCGAGCTCCTCCTCGATGATCTCGTTGCAGAGATCAATGCACTCGTCGCAGATGTACACACCGGGTCCCGCGATGAGCTTCTTCACCTGCTTCTGGCTCTTGCCGCAGAACGAGCACTTGAGCAGGTCGCCGCCATCACCGATGCGTGCCACGAGGTTGCTTCCCCTTCGCCTGGGAGGCCGCCTGGTTCAGCGGCTCCTGGTGCCTCTATCCGACGGTACCTTGCCTGGGCCCCCGTTCGGGCCCCCCTTGGCACGGTTCACACGGCCGAGACCGTGCGAACGGAATGTGCCAAGGGGAAAGACCTACGTCAGACCGATGCGCCCGCGGTCGTCTTGCGGGTGGACACGATCTGGTCGACGAGCCCGTATGCCAGGGCGTCCTCGGCCGTGAGGATCTTGTCACGCTCGATGTCCTCGCTGATCTTCTCCAGCGGGGTCGTCGAGTGGCGGGCCAGCATCTGCTCCAGCTGCGTACGCATCCGGAGGATCTCGTTGGCCGCGATCTCCAGGTCGGAGAGCTGCTCGCGGCCCGTCTGCGAGGACGGCTGGTGGATCAGGACGCGGGCGTGCGGGAGCGCCATGCGCTTGCCCGGGGTGCCGGCGGCGAGCAGGACGGCGGCGGCGGAGGCGGCCTGGCCCATGCAGACCGTCTGGATGTCCGGCTTCACGAACTGCATCGTGTCGTAGATCGCGGTGAGCGCGGTGAACGAGCCGCCGGGGCTGTTGATGTAGATCGAGATGTCGCGGTCCGGGTCCATCGACTCCAGGCACAGGAGCTGCGCCATGACGTCGTTGGCCGAGGCGTCGTCGATCTGGACGCCGAGGAAGATCACGCGCTCCTCGAAGAGCTTCGCGTACGGGTCGTACTCACGCACACCCTGCGAGGTGCGCTCCACGAAGCGCGGGACGACGTAGCGGTTGTCCACCTGCGGGCCGGTGTAGAGGCCGCTCGCGGAGGCGCCGGGGAAGTTGTTCATGTGGGTGTTCACCATCCTGGTGGCGTTCTGGGGCTGGAGGTCTCGGCGTACGAGAAGGGGGTGCGGGTGTGGTGCCGACGGTCCGGTGGGGACCGGATCAGGCACCCGTGCCGCCGCCGCCCGGGATGCCCGACGCGACCGTGATGATCTCGTCGATGAGGCCGTAGTCCTTGGCCTCCTCCGCCGTGTACCAGCGGTCGCGGTCGCCGTCGCGGATGATCGTCTCGACGGACTGGCCGGAGTGGCGGGCCGTGATCTCGGCCATGCGCGTCTTGGTGCGGAGCAGGTACTGGGCCTGGATCTTGATGTCCGAGGCCGTTCCGCCGATACCGGCCGAACCCTGGTGCATCAGGATGTCGGTGTTGGGGAGCGCGAAGCGCTTGCCCGCGGCGCCGCCGGTGAGCAGGAACTGGCCCATCGAGGCCGCCATGCCCATCCCGATGGTGACCACGTCGTTCGGGATGTACTGCATGGTGTCGTAGACCGCCATGCCGGCCGTCACCGAACCACCGGGGCTGTTGATGTAGAGGTAGATGTCCTTGTCCGGCTCGGCGGCAAGGAGCAGGAGCTGTGCGGTGATCCTGTTGGCGATGTCATCGTCGACCTGCTGACCGAGGAAGATGATGCGCTCGCCGAGCAGTCGGCTGTAGACCTGGTCACCGAGGCCTCCACCGAGGGACGGCTCTCCGGCGGCGTAGGGCATCAGATTCGTCACGTATCCACCTGCTCGTCTCTGACGGCTCCGGCCGTCTCAGCGTCTTCGTACCGGGCGGGTGAGGGACTCCCCCACCCTTCCTCTTCATGGACCCTAACGCGCAGGTGGGACAACGCCATCCCGGTTCCGCAACTGTTCGCTGGGAGCGCAAGCTCCCAAGGGGGCACAGGGGTTCCGGGCCCGCACGGCCTTACGGACGGGGATACGGCGACGGGCCCCGGACGCGTGTGGTGCGTCCGGGGCCCGTCGTGCCGACCGGCGCGTGGCCGGCGTCGGATCGGGGCGAGGCTCAGGCCTCGTTCTTCTCCTCGGCCTTGTCCTCGGTGGTGGCCTCGGCGGCCGCCTCCGTGGTCTCGTCCTCGTCGTCCTCCAGGTCGACGACCTCACCGTTGGTGTCGACGACCTTGGCGGCCTCGACGACGACGGCGAGCGCCTTGCCGCGGGCGACCTCGCCGACGAGCATCGGCACCTGGCCACCCTCGACGACGGCCTGGGCGAACTGGTCCGGGCTCATGCCGGAGGAGGCGGCACGCCGCATGAGGTGCTCGGTGAGCTCCTCCTGGTTGACGTTCAGCTTCTCCTTGTTGACGAGCTCGTCCAGGATGAACTGGGTCTTGATGCCCTTGATGGCCTGCTCGGAGGTCTCGTTCTCGAACTCCTCCAGGGTCTTGCCCTGGATCTCGAGGTACTTCTCCAGGTCGAGGCCCATCTGACCGAGCTGGTGGTGCTCCAGGTTGTGCTTGCGGGTCTGGACCTCGTCCGCGAGCAGCTTCTCCGGGATCGGGACCTCGGCGAGCTTCAGCAGCTCCTCCAGGACCCGCTCCTGGGCCTGCGTGGCCTGGTCGTACTGCTTGGTGGTCTCCAGGCGCTTACGGCTGTCGGCCTTCAGCTCCTCCAGCGTGTCGAACTCGCTGGCCATCTGGGCGAAGTCGTCGTCCAGCTCGGGGAGCTCACGGGCGGCGACGGCGGTGACCTTGACGGTGACCTCCGCGGCCTTGCCCTCGGCGGAGCCGCCCTTCAGCTCGGAGGTGAAGGTGGCCTCGCCACCGGCCTCCAGGCCGGTCACGGCCTCGTCGATGCCGTCGAGGAGCTCGCCGGAACCGATGGTGTACGAGACACCGGCGGCCACGCCGTCCTCCAGGACCTCACCGTCGACCTTGGCCTCCAGGTCGATCGTGACGACGTCGCCGTCGGCGGCGGCGCGCTCGACCGGGTTGGTGGAGGCGAAGCGCTCGCGGAGCTGCTCCACGGCCTTCTCGACCTCTTCGTCGGTGACCTCAAGGGCGTCGACGGTGACCTCGATGCCGGAGTAGTCCGGGATCTCGATCTCGGGGCGTACGTCAACCTCGGCGGTGAAGGCCAGCAGCTCGCCGTCCTTCAGCTCGGTGATGTCGACCTCGGGCTGGCCGAGGACGTTCAGCTCACCCTCGTTGACCGCCTCGGTGTAGAACTTCGGGAGGGCGTCGTTGACGGCCTCCTCCAGCACAGCACCGCGGCCGAACCGCTGGTCGATGACCCGGGCGGGGATCTTGCCCTTGCGGAAGCCCTTCACCGTGACCTGCTGGTTGATCTTCTTGTACGCCGCGTCGAGGCTGTCCTTGAGCTCCTCGAAGGGCACCTCGATGCTGAGCCGAACCCGGGTCGGGTTCAGGGTCTCCACGGCGCTCTTCACGGTTCGGTCTCCTTGGTGGCTGACTTCTTGGGGTTCTGCTGGGCCGCCGATTGGCGGCTTCGCGGACCGAGCCCGGTACATCAGACACACGGGCACGCAATTTGCATAGTAACGGCAAGGGGGAGGACTCCCACAATGCGATCTTGCTGGTGGTCGGGGTGGCCGGATTCGAACCGACGACCTTCCGCTCCCAAAGCGGACGCGCTACCAAGCTGCGCCACACCCCGTCGGTGCGACACGTAGGGTACATGCACCGGAGCCGTGCGTCGGCCTCTTTGCGGGGCGGCCGAGGGGCGGCGGTCCGGCGGCCGGCGTCAACGGGTGTGCGGAGGGCGCCGCCGACCCGCTACGATGCTGTCCGTGCCGCGGTCCGGTGGACCTGCGGTGCACCGCTCGCGGGCGTAGCTCAATGGTAGAGCCCTAGTCTTCCAAACTAGCTACGCGGGTTCGATTCCCGTCGCCCGCTCCACGCCTGGGCCCGGTCCGACCTCATCGTCGGACCGGGCCTCTCGCGTATCAGGCTTCTCCCGCACGGAGTTGTCCCGTGCGGGCTTCTCCCGTGCGGGAAAAGCCCGTACGGGAGCGGGACCGGCTCAGAAGCTGATCTGGTTGATCGTGTCCGCTATCGAGTTCATGAACCTGTTGATCGACGGGGCCATGCCGGTCGACGCCAGGAAGAACCCGAAGAGCACGGCGACGAGCGCGGGGCCGGGCTTGATGGAGCCCCCACGGATCAGCACCACCAGGATGACCGCGAACAGCAGCACCATAGACAGTGAAATAGCCACGTCTGATCACACCTTCGGTCGGTCCGCCTTGCCGGCCCGGAAACGTGCACCACT
Organism: Streptomyces cyaneofuscatus; assembly: GCF_042718795.1. Classification (GTDB taxonomy): domain Bacteria; phylum Actinomycetota; class Actinomycetes; order Streptomycetales; family Streptomycetaceae; genus Streptomyces; species Streptomyces cyaneofuscatus_A. The sequence goes on along the minus strand of NZ_JBHXOX010000015.1, from coordinate 129,133 downwards.
GCGCGCCCCGTCGCGTCCATCGTGCCACCAACTCCCGGGTGTCTGCTGCCGGGTGACGGATCGCACTGACCGGATCCCGCCATCCTGCCCAGCTCACCCGGGCTCCACGCCGGGCATCCACGCTTCCGCCGCGAAATCCGTGCGGCCGGATATTCGCCGACTCCGGCCACGGCGTCGTCTCCTTATCCCCACAGGTCGTTCACAGGTAATTCGAGCCGCCGGGTGCGACGTAATTCACTCGCCCAACACCCCGCCGATATGCCCCCTTTAAGCGGGATCAAGCGTGTCATAGCGGGCAGTGTTCGACTGTTTCACCTGCGAATAGGAGGGAACACGTGATATCTCATCGCGGTTTTACGCGTGGCAATCGAGAGGTCTAAGGTGCCTCAGATGTTCCAAGCTCCGAGCGTATTCACGAGGGCCCCGCTCCCCCCGGCGACCCGGGAGCCGGAGCCCAGACGCGCGCAGACGCCCACCCCCACGACCGCCGCCCCGGCCCGCACCAATCCCCCGCAGAAGGCGGCGAAGCGGCGTGATCCCTACTTCGACAACGTGAAGTACCTGGCCATCGTCCTGGTCGCGGTGGCACACGCCTGGGAACCGGTGATGGACGGCAGCCGGGCCACTCGGGCGCTCTACATGGTCGTGTACACGTTCCACATGCCGGCCTTCATCCTCATCTCCGGCTACTTCTCCCGTACGTTCGACATGTCCGCCCCCAAGGTGAAGCGCCTGATCACCGGGGTCGTCGTGCCGTACGTGCTGTTCGAGACGGCCTATTCGCTCTTCAAGCGGTACGTGGACGACGCGCCCGACACCTCGATCAGCCTGGTCGATCCGCTGTTCCTGACGTGGTTCCTGATCGCCCTGTTCATCTGGCGGGTCACCACGCCGATCTGGCTGAAGCTGCGCCATCCGCTGCCGGTGGCGCTCGCCATCGCGATGCTGGCCTCGGTCTCCCCCGACATCGGCGACGACCTCGATCTCCAGCGGGTCTTCCAGTTCCTGCCGTTCTTCGTCCTCGGCCTGCTGATGAAGCCCGAGCACTTCCAACTGGTCCGGCGCCGCGAGGTGCGGCTGCTCGCGCTGCCGCTCTTCGCGGGCGCGCTGCTGTTCGCGTACTGGATCGCCCCGCACATGCAGCTCGGCTGGCTCTACCGCGCCAACAGCGCCCAGGAGATGGACGCCCCGTGGTGGTCGGGTGCGGTGATGTCCCTGGCCCTGTTCGGCTGCGCCCTGGCGCTGACCATCGGCTTCCTGGCCTGGGTGCCGCGCCGGACCATGTGGTTCACCGTGCTGGGAGCCGGGACGATCTGCGGCTATCTGCTCCACGGCTTCCTGATCAAGGGCGCTGTGTACACGGGCCTGTTCGACCGGCACACCTGGCTCTCCGGCCCCGTCGGCCTGGTGCTCGTCTCGGTCGTGGCCGCGGGCGCGGTGACGCTCATGTGCTCGCCGCCGGTGGCCCGGGCCCTGAAGTTCGCCACCGAACCGGACATGAAGTGGGCGTTCCGGAAGAATCCCGCGAAGCGCTGAACCCGTTCTTCCCGTCTCCTCCGATCCACTCGTGGCCCCGGCCGCGGGTGGATCAGTGCGTTTCCGGGTTGGCTGAATCTTTTCGGTCGGAGGGTGGTTCTCCGCCGGTCAGGCCCAACAGCCAGCGCACCTGAGCGTACTTCGCCGTCAGCCGGGTACGGGTCGGCTCCTCCAGGACGGCGAGGCGGGCCGGATCCGCGTTGTGGGCCAGATCCGCCTCCTTCACGAGCAGCGCGCCTGGGGTGGCGAGGATCCGGGCCGTGTACGCGGTCAGCTCCTCCTCCGGCCGCTTGGTGACGGCCAGGACCATGTCCTTGACCTCCTGCGGCAGCGCGGCCTGTGCCAGCCACCGCGCGGAGAGCGCACCGTCCTCGATCGCGTCGTGCAGCCAGGCCGCGGCGATCTGCCGGTCGCTGCCGCCGCGCACCCGTACCCCCTCGGCCACCGCCGCCAGGTGTTCCGTGTAGGGGCGGCCCGCCTTGTCGGTCTGCGTCGCATGGGCCGCGCGGGCGAGAGCCTCGACCTGGGCCAGGTTCAGATGGGTGCCGGACATGGCCCGACTCTACGGCGACGCGTCACCGCCCTCTCCGGCCTGCGGTGTTGCCGGGAAGGACCGCCATCCACCAAACAGACAAAAGCTGACAATCCGACGACTCCACAGTTGCAGAGTCAATCGTTCGGTAAACTAATTACTGATGGTTTATTGACGCCCTCTTGACCTACTCCCGAAGGAACGAGCTCATCGGACACGCAGACACCCTCCTCGCCATGGGCGGCGCCTTCCTGGCCGCTGCCGTCCTCGCCCGCCTCGGCGGCCGCATCGGGCTGCCTACGATCCCCCTGTTCATCCTGGCCGGCATCCTCCTCGGCCCCCACACCCCCGGTTACACCCTGCTCTCCAACCCGCACGACCTGGAGATGCTCTCCGCGCTGGGACTCGTCCTCCTGCTCTTCTACCTGGGGCTCGAGTTCCATATGGACGACCTCAGGACGGGTGGCCGCAAGATGGCCATCGCGGGCGGGACCTATCTGGTCCTGAACGTGGGCGCCGGTCTGGGCTTCGGTTTCGCGCTCGGCTGGGGCACGTCGGAGGCGCTGGTCCTCGCCGGTGTGCTCGGCATATCCTCGTCCGCCATCGTGACCAAGATCCTGGTGGACCTCGGCCGGATCGGTAACCCGGAGACCCGGCCGATCCTCGGCATCATCGTCGTCGAGGACGTCTTCCTCGCTCTCTACCTCGCCGCTCTCCAGCCGATCCTGTCCGGTGCGGACAGCCTCTCGGCGATGCTCGTCGACGCCGGCAAGGCGTTCGGCTTCCTACTGCTGCTCGCCTTGGCGGCCCGGTTCGGGACGAAGGTCATCGGCAAGCTGATGAACACCAGGGACGACGAGCTCCTCGTCATCTCCTTCCTCGGGGTCGCGGTCTTCGTCGCCGGTGTCTCCGAGATGTTCGGCGTCGCCGACGCGATCGGCGCCTTCATGGTCGGTCTGATGCTGGGCTCCACCACCTCCGGCGAGCGCATCCTCAAGCTGGTCCACCCGCTGCGCGACGCGTTCGGCGCGATCTTCTTCTTCGCCTTCGGTCTCTCCATCGACCCCGGCGTCCTCCCGAGCGTCCTCTGGCCGGTGCTGGCGGCCGTCGTCCTGACGCTCGCGATGAACGTGGCCGCGGGTCTCGCCGCGGCCCGGATCTACGACTTCGGTGCGCAGGGCACGGCCAACATCGCCACCACCCTGGTGGCCCGCGGCGAGTTCGCGCTCATCCTCGCGACGATGGCGGCCGCCGCCGGACTCGACAGCCGGCTCTCGCCGTTCATCGCCGGCTACGTGCTCCTGCTCGCCGTCCTCGCCCCGCTGGCGGCCGGACGCTCGCACTGGCTGGCCCGTGTCCTGCCCGGCGCACGCGGTGGAGGCAAGGGCGGCGGCAAGGATCAGGAACAGATCCCGGTGTCGGTCTGAACGGCAGCGTCGGCCCGAACGGAGGCATCGGCCCGAACGGAGGCGGAGAGGTGTCCTCGTGCCGCACCCGTGAGTGACGAGCACCACACGATCACTCGCGAGTGACGGGCGCCTCTCCGTTGACGCGGCTCTTTCAGTGCCTGCGCGAGAGCAGCAGCAGCGCCCGGTCGTCGTTGACGTCCTTGGCGCAGGCCTCGATCAGATGCCAGGCCGCGCCCTCGAAGCCGGCGGAGACATAACGGTCGGCCTCTCCGGTCAGCCGGTCGATCCCCTCGGCGATGTCCCGGTCGGACGCCTCCACCAGTCCGTCCGTGAAGAGCATCAGCACGTCGCCCGGGGCGAGCGAGCCCTTGACCGCGTCGAACTCGGCCCCGTCGTAGACGCCGAGCAGCGGCCCCTCCCCCGACTTCTCCTCCCACTGCCCGCTGCCCGCGTGCAGTTGGAGCGCGGGCGGATGACCGGCCGAGAAGATCTCGTAGTCGCCGGACTCCAGGTCCAGCACCAGGTGGATCGAGGTCGCGAACCCCTCGTCCCAGTCCTGCCGCAGCAGATAGCCGTTGGCGGCGGCGAGGAAGCCGTGCGGCGGCAGCGAGCCGAGCAACCCGCCGAAGGCGCCGGAGAGCAGCAGGGCCCGGGAGCCCGCGTCCATGCCCTTGCCGGAGACGTCGGTGAGGACGACCTCCAGGGTCCGGCCGCCATGGGTGCGGGCCGCGACGACGAAGTCCCCGGAGAAGGACTGGCCGCCGGCCGGGCGCAGGGCCATCTCGCGGTGCCAGCCGTGGGGCAGCCGGGGCAGGGCGCTCTGGACCCGGATGCGTTCGCGCAGGTCGAAGAGCATGGTGCCGCCGCGCCGCCAGGGCACCCCGACCCGGGCCCGGAACTGGGCGAGGACCAGCCCGAAGAACCCGCAGGCGGCGACCACGAGGACGGTGCCCGGGGTGACCCTGGCCGGGCCGTCCAGGTACGGGCCGAGGGTGAGCGCCTCCACGATCAGGGCGCCGGCGGCCGTGGCGTACAGGCCGAGCAGGCTGGCGGGGCGCAGCAGGAGGCCGCCCGCGACGATGGGGAGGGCGAGGGCGGCCGGGTCGATCCAGACCGGGCTGGCGATGGTGGCGACGGTGATGGCGGGAATCGTCAGCAGCAGACCGGCCATCGCGATCCAGTCGGAGCCGTCGCCCCGGAAGTAGTCCACCCCGGATCTGCGCAGCCCTATGCGGGCCCGGTGCGCCGATCTGCGCCACCGGGCCCAGAAGTCGTCCACTCCTCCGCGACGGGCCATTGCCGGGACCCTATCCACCCGGACGCCTCCGGTGCAGGGGGACCCCGGTGACGATCCGCGCGAAATCGGGTCGTCCGCTTCCGCTCACCCTGGTAGGGATGGCATATGACTTCAGAACTCCGTGTGCTGCGACCTGCTGAATGGGACCCCTGGTTCGCCTGTCTGGAGCGTGCGTTCGGGGGCGTGGCGAGTGCCCCGGAGTCGCGTGCGCTCTGGCAGGACCTGACCGAGCACGACCGGTCCGTCGGCCTGTGGGACGGGGAGGTGTGCGTCGGTACGGCGGGGGCGTACAGCTTCCGGCTGACCGTGCCCGGCGGGGCGGCCGTGCCGACGGCGGGCGTCACGATGGTGAGCGTGGCGGGGACGCACCGGCGGCGCGGGCTGCTGCGGACGATGATGCGGCGCCAGTTGGACGACGTACGTTCCTGGGGTGAGCCGCTCGCCGTGCTGACGGCGTCGGAGCCGGCCATCTACGGGCGCTTCGGGTACGGGGCCGCGACCCGCGCCCTGAGTGTGAACGTCGACACCTCCCGCGTACAGCTCGATTCTCCGCCGGGTACGGAGGACGTACGGGTGCGGTACACCGATCCGGTGGCGGCCCTGCCCGCGTGCGAGGAGGTGTACGGGCGGCTCGCCGCGGAGCGTCCGGGTACGCCGGTGCGGCAGCCGAAGTGGGAGCAGGCCGCGGTGATCGACACGGCGCAGGACCGGTCGGGCGCCTCGCCGTTGCAGTGCGTGCTGGCCGAGCGGGACGGCGAGGTGACCGGGTACGCCACGTTCCGGGTGCGGCCGGACTGGGACCGGGCGGGGCCGAAGGGAACGGTGGCGCTGCGGGATCTGGGGGCGCTGGATCCGGCGTCGTACGCGGCGCTGTGGCGGTTCCTGTTCGGCGTCGACCTGACGTCGTCCGTGGAGGCGGGCTCGCGGCCGGTGGACGAGCCGCTGATGCATCTGGTGTCGGACGTCCGGCGGTGCGAGGCGCGGGTGCAGGACGCGCTCTACGTACGGCTGGTGGAGGTGGGTGCGGCACTGGAGGCGCGTGCGTACCGGACGCCGGTCGATGTGGTGCTGGAGGTGGACGACGCCTTCTGCCCGTGGAACGCGGGGCGCTGGCACCTGGTGGCGGACGCGAAGGGCGGTGCCTCGTGCCGGCGTGCGCCGGATCGCGCGCCGGATCTGGAGCTGTCGGTACGGGAGCTGGGCGCCGCCTATCTGGGCGGGGTGTCGTTCACGTCGCTGGCAGCGGCGGGGCGGGTGCGGGAGGTGCGGCCGGGAGCCGTGGAGGAGGCCTCGGCGGCGTTCTCGTGGCATGTGGAGCCGTGGCTGCCGCACGGGTTCTGAGCCGCAGCCGTGGCTGCCGAGCGGGTTCTGAGCCGGCGTTGTCGGGGGGGGTGCGGGTCAGGCTTCGGACGACGCGCCCGGGTCCTGGCAGCGCGGGCACCAGAAGAGGTTGCGGGCGGCGAGGTCCGCCGTCCGGATCTCGCTCGCGCAGATGTGGCAGGGCAGGTTGGCCCGGCGGTAGACGTAGACCTCGCCGCCGTGGTCGTCCTTGCGGGGCGGGCGGCCCATCGCCTCCGGGAGGTGCTCGGGGCGGACGGTGTCGATCCGGTTGTTCCGTACGCCCTCGTGCATCAGCTCCACCAGGTCCGCCCAGATCGCGTCCCACTCGGCGCGGGTGAGGTCCTTGCCCGTGCGGTACGGGTCGATGCCGTGGCGGAAGAGGACCTCGGCCCGGTAGACGTTGCCGACGCCCGCGATGACCTTCTGGTCCATCAGGAGGGCGGCGACCGTGGTCCGGCTGCGGGTGATCCGCTGCCAGGCGCGCTCCCCGTCCTCGTCGCCCCGGAGCGGGTCCGGGCCCAGGCGCTCGTGTATCGCGCGCTTCTCGGGTTCGGTGATCAGGGCGCAGGTGGTGGGGCCGCGCAGGTCGGCGTGGTGGGCCGCGTTGACCAGGCGGAGGCGGACGGTGTCGGTGGGCGGCGGGGGCGGGGCCGTGCCGAAGCCGAGCTTGCCGAAGAGGCCGAGGTGGATGTGGACCCAGCCGGTCTCGCCGAAGCCCAGGAAGAGGTGCTTGCCGTGGGCGTCGGTGGTGGTGAGGGTGTGCCCGTCGAGGAGGGCCGCGCTGTCGGAGAACTTGCCCTGGGGGCTGCTCACCCGGACCGGTCCGCCCACGAACCGCTCGGCGTGGTCCTGGGCGAGGCGGTGGATCGTGTGTCCCTCGGGCACGGCGGGCTGCTCCCTGGTTCCTGTGCAAGGGCGGGCGGGTGGCATGGCCGTGCCGCCGGGTGCGGGACCCGGCGGCACAGGTGGTGTGGGGCGGGCGGGTCAGCCCTGCTGGGGGTGGTGGGCCGGGATCGGGGGGAGCTCGCCGGTGGCCTCGTACGCCGAGAGCATCTCGATGCGGCGCGTGTGGCGCTCCTCGTTCGAGTACGGCGTGGAGAGGAAGATCTCGACGAACTTCGTCGACTCCTCCACCGTGTGCATCCGGCCGCCGATCGCGACGACGTTGGCGTTGTTGTGCTCGCGGCCGAGGGCGGCGGTCTGCTCGCTCCAGGCCAGTGCGGCGCGGACGCCCTTGACCTTGTTGGCGGCGATCTGCTCGCCGTTGCCCGAGCCGCCGATCACGATGCCGAGGCTGTCCGGGTCCGCGGCCGTCTTCTCGGCGGCACGCAGGCAGAACGGCGGGTAGTCGTCCTGGGCGTCGTAGATGTGGGGGCCGCAGTCGACGGCCTCGTGCCCGTGGGCACCGAGCCACTCGACGAGGTGGTTCTTGAGTTCGTAACCGGCATGGTCGGATCCGAGGTACACGCGCATGGTGCGAAGTGTGGCACGAACGTGGCGGGGTAGCCGTCAGCGGGGTCACCACCCTCATTCGATGTTTCGCAGGTTCGGCGCTGGTTTTGTGTGGCGAACACCACTCGGGCAACGATCCGGCAAACGATCCGAAAGAAGGGGTTCCCCTTTCGCCTTGTATCGGGCTTGAATGCGTGGCCTTGTCTTCGCACACCCCACGGGCACGATCCGACGGCGGAGCAGGGCACACCCTCATGCTCGAAAAGGTAAGGAATCCCCCCATGACGTCGCAGACGACGCTGGCGAAGCCGGGCCAGGAGCCCGGCGAGCCGGACCGGCCGGACTCGTCGGGCGGGCTTCAGGCAGGCCTGAAGAACCGCCACCTCTCGATGATCGCGATCGGCGGCGTGATCGGCGCCGGGCTCTTCGTGGGATCGAGCGCGGGCATCGCGGCCGCCGGTCCGGCGATCCTGGTCTCGTACGCGATGGTCGGCCTGATGGTCGTCCTCGTGATGCGGATGCTCGGCGAGATGGCCGCCGCCCGCCCGAGCTCCGGCTCCTTCTCCGCCTACGCCGACCAGGCGCTGGGCCGGTGGGCCGGTTTCTCCATCGGCTGGCTCTACTGGTTCTTCTGGGTCGTGGTGCTCGCCGTCGAGGCGACGGCCGGCGCCAAGATCCTGGAGAGCTGGGTCCCGGGTGTCCCGCAGTGGGCCTGGGCGCTGATCGTGATGGTCGTGCTGACCGCCACCAACCTGGTCTCGGTGGGCAGTTACGGCGAGTTCGAGTTCTGGTTCGCCGGGATCAAGGTCGTGGCGATCGCCGCGTTCGTGGTCGTCGGCTTCCTCGCGGTCTTCGGGTTCCTGCCCGGTTCGGACAACCCGGGGTCGGGTCTCGCGCATCTGACGGACTCCGGCGGGTTCTTCCCCGAAGGGCCGGGAGCCATCCTGACCGGTGTGCTGATGGTCGTCTTCTCGTTCATGGGCAGTGAGATCGTGACGCTGGCCGCCGGGGAGTCCTCGGACCCGCAGCGGGCCGTGTCGAAGGCCACCAACAGCGTGATCTGGCGTATCGCCGTCTTCTACCTGGGCTCGATCTTCGTCGTGCTGACGCTGCTGCCGTGGAACGACCCGTCGATCCAGGAGAAGGGCAGCTATGTCGCCGCCCTCGACTCGATCGGGATCCCGCAGGCCGGCAACGTCATGGACTTCATCGTGCTGACGGCCGTGCTGTCCTGTCTCAACTCCGGCCTGTACACGGCCTCCCGGATGGCGTTCTCGCTCGGCGAGCGGGGCGACGCGCCGAAGTCCTTCGCCAAGGTCAACAAGCGCGGCGTGCCGCAGGCGGCGATCCTGTCCTCGGTCGTCTTCGGCTTCGTGGCGGTGTTCTTCAATTACCAGTGGCCCGACACGGTGTTCGCGTTCCTGCTGAACTCCTCCGGCGCGGTCGCGCTCTTCGTGTGGCTGGTCATCTGCTTCACCCAGCTGCGGATGCGCGGGATCATCCTGCGCGAGAACCCGGACAAGCTGGTCGTACGGATGTGGCTCTTCCCGTACCTCACCTGGGCGACGATCGCGGCGATCTCCTTCGTCCTGGTCTACATGCTGACCGACGACACCGCCCGCGAGCAGGTCGTGCTGTCGCTGCTGGTCGCGGCGCTGGTGGTGGGCATCTCGCTCGTGCGCGAGGCGCGCAGCCGTAAGGCGGTCACGCCCGCCGAGTGACACCCATGTGCGCCCATGTGAGCCCATGTGAGTGAGTGAGTGATACGTGACGGAAGGTGTCAGGTATCCCAGGGAGGCTTTCCTTCGTACCGCCGAAAGCGCGAGCGAAGGAGAGCCTCCCTCATGGTTTCCGCATCCGAAGGGCGCGCAGAGCCCCTTCCCACCTTCCAGACCGGCTTCCCGATCCGGCCCGACCGGCTGGTGGAGGCCGCCACGCCCGAGGACGTACGGGAGGCCGTGGCGTACGCCGGCGGGCGCGGGCTGCACGTCGCCGCGCACGCCTCCGGTCACGGACTCCCCGGACCCGTCGAGGGCGGGGTCCTCATCGCCACCCGCGCCCTGGACTCCGTCACCGTCGACCCGGTCCGCCGCACCGCCCGGATCGGCGCGGGCGCGAACTGGGGGCAGGTGATCGAGGCGGCGGCCCCGCACGGGCTTGCCCCGCTCAACGGCTCCTCCCCCTCCGTGGGCGCCGTCTCCTACACGCTGGGCGGCGGGCTCGGGATCCTGGCCCGGGAGTTCGGGTACGCGGCCGACCATGTGCGCTCGCTGGACGTGGTGACCGCCGACGGCACCGCGCGCCGGGTCACGCCGGAGTGCGAGCCGGAGCTCTTCTGGGGGCTGCGCGGGGGCGGGCACCGGCTGGGGGTGGTGACCGGCCTGGAGATCGCTCTGGTCGCGGTGGAGCGGCTGTACGGCGGCTCGATCGCCTTCGACGGGGCGCGGGCGGCGGGCGAGGTGGTGCGCGGCTATCTGGAGTGGACGCGGACCGTGCCGGACGCGGTGACGTCCTCGCTGGCCGCGCTCGTCTATCCCGATCTGCCCCGGCTGCCCGAGGAGTTGCGGGGCCGGTACGTCATCTCCGTGCGGGTGGCCTTCACAGGGGGCGTGGCGGAGGGCGAGCGGCTGGTGGCGCCGTTGCGGGCGATCGGGAGGGCCGCGGCGGACGGTCCCGACAGGGCGGCGGACTCCCCGGTCCTGTCGGACTCGCTGCGGGAGATGCCGTACACCGAGAGCCACACCATCCACAGCGACCCGCCGTTCCCGCACGCGTACTACGGGGACAGTGCGGTGCTCGGCGAGTTGGACGCGGAGCGGACCGTACAGGCGTTTGACATGGCCGGGCCCCGGGCGCCGATGATGACGGTGGTGCAGCTCAACCACCTGGGCGGGGCGCTGGCCGCGCGGCCGGAGGTGCCGAGCGCTGTGCCGTACCGCGATGCCCGGTTCCTGCTGCGGCTGCTGTCGCCGTTGGACGGTACGGAGGTGGGCGCGGTGCGCGCGCTGTACGGGGAGGTGGGGCGGGTGCTGGAGCCGGCCGTCCTGGGGCGGTCGCTGAACTTCTCCTTCGGCGGCGGGGACCGTACCGCCGGTTTCCATGAGGCGGAAACGGCGAAGAGGCTCGCCGGGCTGGTCTCCCAGTACGATCCGGCGGGCCTCTTCGGTGGCCCGTACGGGGCCTGAGTCTTCGGGCGGACGGGATCAGCCTCGGCGGCCGAGCAGCTTCCAGGAGGCGGGCAGGGCGCCCATCGCCAGGGCCGCCTTGAGCGCGTCGCCGATCAGGAACGGGATGAGCCCGGCCGCGACGGCGGCACTCAGGGACATGCCGGTGGCGAGCGCCAGGTAGGGCACACCGACGGCGTAGATGATCGCGGAGCCGATCACCATCGTGCCCGCCGTGCGCAGCACCGAGCGGTCGCCGCCGCGACGGGCGAGGGCGCCGACGACGGTGGCGGCGAGCAGCATCCCGAGGATGTAGCCGAGGGACGGCATCGCGTAGCCCGAGGTGCCCTCGGCGAACCACGGCATCCCGGCCATGCCGACGACCGCGTACAGCGCCAGGGCGAGGAAGCCGCGGCGGGCGCCGAGCGCGGTGCCGATGAGGAGCGCGGCGAAGGTCTGGCCGGTAACGGGGACCGGGGAGCCGGGGACCGGGACGGAGATCTGCGCCGCGATGCCGGTGAGGGCGGCGCCGCCCAGCACGAGGGCCGCGTCGACGGCGTAGCGGTGCCGGGCTGCGGGCAGCAGGTCGGCGAGGACCGCTCCGGGACGGACGGGGGCGGCAGCAGTGCTCATCGGGACTCCGCGGGTGAGGGCAGGCAGGGCAGGCTGGGACGGCTCCGCCAGGCAGGTGGGGTGGGGCAGGTGCGGTGGGGCAGGTGCGGTGGCGCTGCTGCCGACGTTAGCCCAGCAGTGAACGACCGATCACCATCAGCCGCCCACAAAGCGGTGGTTGACGGGTTGGTGGGATTCGCACAAAGGTCCCTGCGCAATCGCCGCTGGGCGTGATGCTCGTCACGGAGGTGGGGCTGTGGGTGACCCGTTTTGCCGGGAGGGGCCTCAGAGGCTCAGACTGTAGGTTCCCCATAAATGATCCGAGAGTGACCCGCACACCATGCACGAGGCTCCCCCCACCCCGTCCGGGGCTCCCACGCCCCCGTCCGGGACCCCCATGACTCGCGCCGAGCCCCTGGAACACGGGCTGAAACAGCGTCACCTCACGATGCTCGGGCTCGGCGGGGTGATCGGGGCCGGGCTCTTCGTCGGCTCGGGAGCCGGGATCGCGGTGGCGGGGCCCGCCATCGTCGTCTCGTATCTGATCGCGGGGGCGCTCGCGATGCTGGTCATGCGGATGCTCGGCGAGATGTCCGCCGCGATGCCCGCCTCCGGCTCCTTCTCCGTGCACGCGGAACGGGCGCTCGGGCGGTGGGCCGGGTTCAGCGTCGGCTGGCTGTACTGGTTTCTGCTGGTCGTGGTCCTCGCCGTGGAGGCGACGGCCGCCGCGCAGATCGCCCACGGGTGGGTTCCGGCGGTCGAACCGTGGGCGTGGGTGCTGCTGTTCATGGTCGTGTTCACCGCGGCCAACCTGACGGCGGTGAAGAACTTCGGCGAGTTCGAGTTCTGGTTCGCCTCCCTGAAGGTCGGCGCGATCGTCGTCTTCCTGGGGCTCGGGGTGCTGGCGGTCTTCGGCTGGCTGCCGGACACCGACCCGGTCGGGATGACCAACCTGACGGGGCAGGGGGGCTTCCTGCCGAACGGCTGGAGCGGGGTCGTCTCCGGCGTCCTGACGGTGGTCTTCGCCTTCGGCGGTCTGGAGGTCGTCACCATCGCCGCCGCCGAGACGGACGACCCTGCGCGTGCGGTGGGCCGGGCAGTGCGCAGCGCCGTCGTGCGCATCCTCTTCTTCTACGTCGGCTCGATGCTGGTCATCGTGACCGTGCTGCCGTGGACCGCCCAGCAGGCCGGGCTGAGCCCGTATGTGAAGGTGCTCGACTCGATCGGGGTGCCGTCGGCCGGACAGATCATGAACATCGTGGTGTTCGTGGCACTGCTCTCGGCGCTCAACGCCAATCTGTACGGGTCCTCGCGGATGGTGTTCTCGCTGGCCGAGCGCGGGGAGGCGCCGCGTGGGCTGCTGAAGGTTTCCCGTAAGCCCGGAGCGGAGGGTGGGGTGCCCCGGCGGGCGGTGCTGGCCTCGGTGGCCTTCGGTTTCGTCTCCGTGCTGCTCAACCTGCTCTGGCCGGACACCGTGTTCCTCTACATGCTCAACTCGGTCGGCGCGGTGCTCCTGTTCGTCTGGGCGCTGATCGCCGCCTCCCAACTGCGGCTGCGCGCCCGGCTGGAGCGGGAGGCGCCGGGAGCGCTCACGCTCCGGATGTGGTGCTTCCCGTATCTGACCTGGCTGACGCTGGCCGGGCTGCTGGGGGTGCTGCTGCTGATGCTGACCGACGCCGACGCACGGCCGCAGGTGCTGTGGTCGGCGGGGGCGACGGCGCTGGTGCTGCTGGTGGCGGTGGGACGTCAGTGGCGCGAGCAGCGGGAACGCAAGGGGTCGGAACGCATGGGGTCGGCTCCTACCGGCCGGTAGGCGCGTGTGCACCTTGTGTGAGCCTGGTGCCCGTATAGCGGACACCCGTTCCGTGTGAGCGGTGCGGATGCTCAGACTGTGGGTTCGTCCCCCGTCTCAGCTAGCGAACAGAGCTCGTCCATGTCTCGGACCTCCGTGTCTCCCCCCACCGCAGACTCCGCGGCCCCCACCGGAGCCTCGGCGGACTCCGCGCTCACCCACGGTCTCAAGCAGCGCCACCTCTCGATGATCGCCCTCGGCGGGGTCATCGGCGCCGGGCTCTTCGTCGGCTCCGGGGCCGGGATCGCCGCCGCCGGACCGTCCATCGTCATCGCGTACGCGCTCTCCGGGCTGCTCGTCATGATGGTGATGCGCATGCTCGGCGAGATGTCCGCCGCCAACCCGGCCTCCGGCTCCTTCTCCGTGCACGCCGAACGGGCGATCGGCCCCTGGGCCGGGTTCACCGCGGGCTGGTCGTTCTGGTTCCTGCTCTGCGTCGCCGTCGGCCTGGAGGGCATCGGCGCCGCCCAGATCGTCAGCGGCTGGCTGCCCGGGACGCCCGAGTGGGCCTGGGTCGCCCTGTTCATGGTGGTCTTCCTGGGGACGAACCTGGCGGCCGTGAAGAACTTCGGCGAGTTCGAGTTCTGGTTCGCCGCCCTGAAGGTCATCGCGATCACCCTGTTCCTGGTGCTCGGCCTACTGGCGATCTTCGGCGTCCTGCCGGACACGGAGGCGCCCGGCCTCTCCAACCTCACCGGCGACGGGGGCTTCCTGCCCAAGGGCATGGACGGCTTCATCATCGGGCTCCTCGCCTCCGTCTTCGCGTACGGCGGTCTGGAGACGGTCACCATCGCCGCCGCCGAGTCGGAGAACCCGGTGCAGGGCGTCGCGAAGGCGGTCCGTACGGCGATGTGGCGCATCGCGGTCTTCTACATCGGCTCGATGGCCGTCATCGTCACCCTGGTCCCCTGGGACAACCCGAAGGTCGCCGAGGTCGGCCCCTTCTACGCGATGCTCGACCACCTCGGCATCGGCGGCGCCGCGCAGATCATGAACGTGGTCATCCTCATCGCCCTGCTCTCCGCGATGAACGCCAACATCTACGGCGCCTCGCGGATGGCCCGGTCCCTGGTCGCCCGGGGCCAGGGACCGGCCGTACTCGGCAGGATCTCCTCCGGGGTGCCGCGCAACGCGGTGCTGTTCTCCTCGGTGTTCGGCTTCCTGTGCGTGCTGCTCAGCTACTGGCGGCCGGACGACGTCTTCCCCTGGCTGCTGAACATGATCGGCGCGGTGATCCTGGTCGTCTGGATCTTCATCGCCGTCTCGCAGCTGATCCTGCGCCGCCGCACCGAGCGTGAGTCGCCCGAGAAGCTCGTCGTACGGATGTGGCTCTTCCCGGTCCTCACGATCGTGGCGCTCGCGGGCATGGCGGGCATCTTCCTGCTGATGCTGCGCCAGCCGGACACCCGCGACCAACTGCTGGCCACGGGGGCGCTGACGGCGGTGCTGATCGGTATCGGTGTCGTACGCCAGCGGCGGCGTCGGGGCGACGGCGCGGCGGCGGAGATCCCGGCACAGCGGAAGTAGCCGCCCGCTGCCGTGACCGGGGCGGGGCCGGGGGCGGGGGGCCGGTGCTCGTGTTGCCGCCCCGACCCCCCGCCCCCGGTCACAGCAGAAGCAGCACCGCCGCGCCCCACAGCACCGAGAGGGCCACCAGCGGCGGCCCGGCCGGCATGCCCTGCCGTGCCGCCGGCGCCTCCTCGGCCGGCCGCAGCTCCGGGGCGAGGTGCAGGGCCCGCACCTCGTCGGCGGCGCGCACCGCATACGGCTCGCGGCCCAGGCGGCGCTCCAGCCACGCCCAGCCGGTGGGGGCCAGGTCGACATCGGGGTGGCCCTTGCCCGTGCCGATGCGGATGCCGTCCTCGTGGTGGCGTACGGAGGTGATCGCGTCCCACTCGACCCGCCGCACGCGCCACGCCCCGGTCACCCACAGCCCGTCGCGGTCGGCGGTGATCCGCCAGGTGAGCGTCGTCGCCACGGTCGAGATCAACCACGACAGGGCCACGGGCAGCCACAGCCAGGACCACGACGGCCCGTCGTCGAGCATGGCCCAGATGCCGCCGCCCTGCACCGCCAGCAGGGAGAGTCCCACGCCGCGCGAGAGGCCGTGCGCCTTCCACACCCGCAGGCCCGGGCCGGGCGTCATGGTGGCGGCGATCTCCTCGACGGACCGCCGCTCGTTCTTCCGCCGACCGCTCTTCGGTCCGCGCGCCGGCAGCGCCGGGACGGCCGGCTTCACGGCGGTGACGCTGCACTCGACCAGCACCTCGGGCTCGTCCGCGTCGGCGCGTGCGGCGAGGGCGACTTCGGCGCCGGCGTAGGGGGCGCCGTACAGGACGGCCTCCCGCAGCGGCGGGGGCGGGTCGTCGCCGGTGAGGATCTGCCGGATCTTGGTGAGGGCGACGGCGTCCGCTTCGCCGTCGTCGCTCTCGTTCCCCTCGTTCCCCTTCTCGTCCTCCTCGTCGGTGGCGAGCAGCGAATGGAAGTGCAGGATCGGCCGGAGGGCCCCCGGGTCGTCGGCCGCGAACACCCAGGTGCGGCCGTCCTCGTGGCCCTCGCGCACCAGCACGCGCAGCACCGGCAGCGCCCGGCGCCGCAGCCGCGCCATGCGCGTCCGCCCGTCCACGCCGTTCGCGAAGAACCCCAGCGCGACGGCCATGCCGCCCACCACCAGCGACTCCCAGCCGAAGGCGTCGTACGGTTCCGCGACCAGCGCCGCCCAGTCGCCGTCCACCACGATGTCGACCTGGCGGCCCACGGGGAAGTCCTCGGGGAAGGCCGTCTCGAAGCGATGGGTCCGCTCGTCGGCCTCCACCTTCAGGAGGTCGATGCCGTCGTCGTCCTGCTCCTGGGCCACCACCAGGCCGGTCAGGTGCGCGGCGCCCGCGGCCCGCTCCTCGTACGCGTCGGCGACCTGCTGGGCCTGCCAGGAGCCGAACCCGGCGACGGCCAGCATCAGGGCGGCCAGGCCGAAGGAGAACCGGCCCCGGCGGAACGTCCGCGCGGCGGCGGGCAGCGGCTGTTCGACCGGCCCGGCCGCCTCCAGGGCCAGCGCCCGCTGCCGCCCGGCGAGGGTGAGCCGGTGGACGATCCCGGCGGTGGTGAACGCGGCGGCCAGGGGGTAGGCCAGCGCGTACGGTTCGCCGAACGACTCGGTGAAGCCGCCGTCCCCGGCGTACCCGACGAGCCCGGCCGCCAGCCCCACCAAGGCGAGCCGGGGCTGCCGCCACACCCAGTACGGGGTCACCACCAGCACCACCATCATCCCGATGCCCGGCCAGTCGGTGCCGCACGGCTCGGCGGACGTACAGGGGGCGAGGGGAGACGCCGCCATGTACCAGACCATCGAGGCGAGCAACGCTGGCACCGCCCAGAGCGGGTGCGCCCACCGGGCGGGCACGGCGGCGAGCCAGCGCTCGGCGTCGGGGGTCCGCCAGTCGGCGGTGCCGGGGGGTATGTGTTCGGCGGGCAGAGGCACGGGGGGACTGTTCACCAGCGAATTATGGCCAGGGGTGGTGTACGGGCCCGGGCCGGGGGCTGGGCCGACGCCCGGCGTTCGCGGTGCCGGGACACGTACGCGCTCCTGCGGGAAACACGTGGGCCACCGGACACGGCAGGGTCGACCGCCGTACGCCGGGAGGTCATCCGCCCTCGCTTCCGTGGTGGCTCCGCCACCCGAGGAGCTGTCATGTCCTGTGCACCGAGGCGCCGTTCGGTCCTCCTGGCCACCGCGGCCACAGCGGCCACCGTCACCGTCCCGGCTGTCGCGTCGGCCCCCCGCCGGCCGTCCGGCCCCCTCGTGATCGGCCACCGTGGGGCGGCGGGCTGGCGCCCCGAGCACACCGCCGACGCGTACACCTACGCCGTACGGGCCGGAGCCGACTGGATCGAGCCGGATCTCGTACCGACCAAGGACCATGTCCTGGTCGTGCGGCACGAGAACGAGATCGGCGGGACCACGGATGTCGCCGGACGCCCGGAGTTCGCGGACCGCCGGACCACGAAGACGGTGGACGGCAGGGCGGTGACCGGCTGGTTCACCGAGGATTTCACGCTGCGCGAGCTGAGGACGCTGCGCACGGTGGAGCGGCTGCCGCTGGTCCGCAACCGGAACACGGTCTTCGACGGGCGGGGGCGGGTGATGACCTTCCAGGAGGTGATCGACCTGGCCCGGGAGCTTTCGCGGGAGTCCGGCCGGCGGATCGTCGTCTTCCCGGAGACCAAGCACCCGACGTACTTCCGCTCGGTCGGGCTGCCGCTGGAGGAGGAGCTGATCCGGGTGGCCCGCCGCAACCGGCTGACCGCCCGGGAGTGCGTCGTCCAGTCCTTCGAGCCGTCGAGTCTTCACCGGATCGCCGCCGCCCGTCTCGGCCTCCCCCTCTGGCAGGCGCTGGGGACGAGCGGCTCCCCTTATGGTCACGCGGTGACCTATAAGGACATGATGAGCCCGGCCGGGCTGCGCGAGATCGCCTCGTACGCGCAGTGGATCGGCCCGGACAAGTCCTCCCTCGTCCCGCCGCACACGCTTCTCGCGGACGCGCATGCGGCGGGCCTGAAGGTCGGCGCGTACACCTTCCGCGCCGAGAACCAGTACCTTCCGGCCGCCCACCGCCGGGGCACCGCGCCGAACGACTTCGGCGACGCGTTCGCCGAGTACGCCTTCCACTACGGGCAGGGCGTGGACGCGGTGGTGACGGACTTCCCGGACCTCGCGGTGCGGGCGCGGGAGGGGCTGCGCGGTTAGGCGCCGGTTCTCGGCGGGTCAGCGGCCGCCGGTTCTCAGGTTCTCAGGCTTTCAGGTTCTCAGCGGGTGGTGCGCTTGTTGGCCGTCTTCTTGGCGGTCTTCTTGGCCGCCGCCGATGTCTTGGCGGGGGCGGGCAGCGCCGTCTTCTTCGCCGGGGTGCGCTTGGCGGCCGTGCGCTTCGGTGACGCGGCCGCGGCCGCCGCCTCCTCGGTGTCGGCGCCCGCGTTCGACAGCGTGCCGGTGCTGCTCTCCAGGTGGGCCCGGACGAACCACTGGAACTGCTCCAGGCCGCGCAGGTGCTCGATGAGCAGGTCCTCGGTGACGGGGTCGATCTCGCCGGCCTTCTCGACCGCCGCGCGGTGGTCCTCGATGATCCCCGTGTAGACCAGGTCCAGGGCGCCGAGGTGGGCGATGGCGTCGGCGCGGCCGACGCTGTAGTCGTCCCAGGTGCGCTCCTTGACCAGGGCGCCCGGCGTGCCCAGCGGCTCGCCGCCGAGGGCGGAGATGCGCTCGGCGGCCGCGTCGGCCATGTCCCGTACGGCGGCGGTCTGCGGGTCGAGCATCTCGTGGACGGCGATGAAGTGCGGCCCGACCACGTTCCAGTGGATGTGCTTGAGGGTCAGGGCGAGGTCGTTGAGGGCGTGCAGGCGCAGCGTCAGGAGGTCGATGACCTGGCGACCCTCGTCGACGCCGAGGCCGGGGACGGTGTAGCGGGGGGTGCGTGCGGGGGACATGGGGCTCCTGTTCCTGGTGATGTGCCGGTGAGTGGGGTGAGTGGGTGGTGGGCTGACGTGGGCTAGCCGGCGTCGCCGCTGCCGCCTTCGGTCGGGGTGGCACCGGGGCGCTCGCCGCCGGGCCGAACCGGGCCCGCCGCCGCGCGGATGCTCGCGAGGGCGGCGTCGGCCACGGCGCGCGGGGTGATGCCGAACTCCTCGTACAGGCGCTCGTAGGCGGCCGAGGCGCCGAAGTGCTCCAGGCTGACCATGCGGCCCGCGTCGCCGACGATGTCCCGCCAGCCCTGGGCGACGGCCGCCTCGACGCTGACCCGGGCCCGTACGGCGGGCGGCAGGACCTCGTCCTGGTACGCGTACGGCTGGTCGGCGAACCACTCGCGGCAGGGCAGCGAGACCACCCGGGCGTCGTGGCCCTCGGCGGCCAGCAACTCCCGCGCCTCCAGGGCGATGTGGACCTCGGAGCCGGTGCCGATGAGGATGACGTCGGGCGTCTCCTTGCGGCTGTCGGCGAGGACGTAGCCGCCGCGCGCGGCTCCGGAGGCGGGGGCGTAGGCGCCTTCGCCCTCGCCCCGATCCAGGACGGGCAGCGGCTGCCGGGTGAGGGCGAGGCCGGCGGGGCGGTCGTGGTGCTCCAGGACGGTGCGCCAGCAGACGGAGGTCTCGTTCGCGTCGGCGGGCCGGACGACGTCGAGGCCGGGGATCGCGCGGAGGGCGGCCAGTTGCTCGACGGGCTGGTGGGTGGGGCCGTCCTCGCCGAGGCCGATGGAGTCGTGGGTCCAGACGTAGGTGACCGGGAGCTTCATCAGGGCGGCGAGGCGGACGGCCGGGCGCATGTAGTCGCTGAAGATCAGGAACGTACCGCCGTAGGGGCGGGTGAGGCTCTGGAGCGCGATGCCGTTGAGGACGGCGCCCATGGCGTGCTCGCGGATGCCGAAGTGGAGCGTACGGCCGTAGGGGTTGCCCGGGAACTCGCCCGTCTGCTTCCCCTCCGGTACGAAGGACGGCTCGCCGTCCATGGTGGTGTTGTTGCTGCCCGCGAGGTCGGCCGAGCCGCCCCACAGCTCGGGGAGCACGGGCGCCAGCGCGCTCAGCACGTCGCCGGAGGCCTTGCGGGTGGCGATGCCCTTGGGGTCGGCGTCGAAGACGGGGAGGCTGTCGGTCCAGCCGTCGGGGAACTTCTGCTCCAGCAGCCGGTCAAGGAGCGCGGCGCGCTCGGGGTGGGCGGTGCGCCACTCCTGGTAGCGGGGCTCCCAGGCGCGGTGGGCCTCGGCGCCCCGTTCCCGTACCGCACGGGCGTGGGTCAGGACATCGTCCTCGACGGTGAAGTCGGCGTCCGGGTCGAAGCCGAGCAGCTTCTTGGTAGCGGCGACCTCGTCGTCGCCGAGGGCGGAGCCGTGGGCCTTGCCGGTGTTCTGCTTGGTGGGCGCGGGCCAGCCGATGATCGTGCGCAGCAGGATCAGGGAGGGGCGGCCGGTCTCGTTCTTCGCGGCCTCGACGGCGGCGAGGAGGGCGTCGACGTCCTCCACGTAGTCGCCGGTGCGGGTGAAGTCCACCGTCTGGACGTGCCAGCCGTACGCGGCGTAGCGGGCGGTCGCGTCCTCGCTGAAGGCGATGTCGGTGTCGTCCTCGATGGAGATGTGGTTGGAGTCGTAGAAGACGACGAGGTTCCCGAGCTCCTGGTGCCCGGCCAGCGAACTGGCCTCGCTCGTCACGCCTTCCATCAGGTCGCCGTCGGAGGCGACGACGTACACGTGGTGGTCGAAGGGGCTGGTGCCGGCCGGCGCGTCGGGGTCGAGCAGCCCGCGCTCCCGGCGGGCCGCCATGGCCATGCCGACGGCGGAGGCCAGCCCCTGGCCGAGCGGCCCGGTGGTGATCTCGACGCCCCGGGTGTGGCGGTACTCCGGGTGGCCGGGGGTGCTGGAGCCCCAGGTGCGCAGCGCCTTCAGGTCGTCCAGCTCCATGCCGTACCCGCTCAGGTACAGCTGGATGTAGAGGGTGAGGCTGGAGTGGCCGCAGGAGAGCACGAAGCGGTCGCGGCCGAGCCACTGGTCGTCGGCCGGGTCGTGGCGCATGACCTGCTGGAAAAGCAGGTACGCCAGCGGCGCCAGGCTCATCGCGGTGCCGGGGTGGCCGTGGCCCGCCTTCTGCACGGCGTCGGCGGCCAGCGCACGGACGGTGTCGACGGCACGGACGTCGAGCGGGCCCCAGCCCGCCGCGTCCGCGACCGGCAGGGCGAGCTTCGGGTCGCGGCCGCGGTCCGGGCGCTCCGGCGCTTCGGGGGCGTTGGGGGGTGCCATCAAGTCCTCCTGGTCGGTGGGGCGGGCGGCGAGCGGCGCACCTGCGGTCCCCGGCCCCGAGCCGCCCGACTGCTTGGCCGGGTCCCCCCGGAAGCGGCGTCCAAACATGGGCACTCGCGTGCGAAAGGTGAGGGCAGGCAAGAAGACGGAACGCCTTTATAACAAGAAAAGGGAGGATAATAGGACACCCGACGAGAACGAGAGGCCCACCATGTCGAAGAAACCGCCCCGGCACGGCGAGGGGCCGAGCAGGTTCAAGGGCGAGGGGCAGCACGGCTGGGCCCCCGACGTGGACGAGACGTCGCAGCAGTCCAACCCCAGCGCGCACCGCTCCTTCAACCCCGACACGTACGCCCCCGAGCCGGACAGGCCACGCAAGAAGCCGTCCGAGGAGGAGAAGCGCGCCTCCCTGGAAGGCACCACGACGGAGAGCTCGACGCGCCGCGGGGAGGACCGCGGCGGGGACTCCGACATGCACGGGACCGGCCGCCGCGGCAGGTCCCGGCGCCCGAGCGGCGAGAAGGACGCGTCCGCCCATACGGGTGTCGACCCGGAGGAGCGGAAGGGCAGCGATCCCACGCACTGAGCCGTCAGGTGTGCGTGAGCGGGTCCGTCCGGTCGAGCCGGACGGACCCGCTCACGCACGCCCCGCCGCCTGCCCCGCTCCCTCGCCACAACCCTGCGCCGCAGGTCCTAGGCCGAAGGGCTGATCACTTCGGGCCCCTTCCTGCTGTTAGCCTGCTCCTGCATATAGGTTGCAATAACAACTGGACGGCATTCCCAGCAGTCGGAGGGCTCCCATCATGGCCACGTACACGCTCCCGGAACTCCCGTACGACTACGCGGCGCTCGAACCGGTCATCAATCCGCAGATCATCGAGCTGCACCACGACAAGCACCACGCCGCCTACGTCAAGGGTGCGAACGACACCCTGGAGCAGCTCGAAGAGGCCCGCGACAAGGAGGCCTGGGGCGCGATCAACGGCCTCCAGAAGAACCTCGCGTTCCACCTCTCCGGCCACATCCTGCACTCGATCTACTGGCACAACATGACCGGCGACGGCGGCGGCGAGCCCCTCGCGGCGGACGGCGTGGGCGACCTCGCCGACGCGATCACGGAGTCCTTCGGCACGTTCGCGGGCTTCAAGTCCCAGCTGACGAAGGCCTCGGCCACCACCCAGGGCTCCGGCTGGGGCGTGCTCGCGTACGAGCCCCTCAGCGGCAAGCTCATCGTCGAGCAGGTCTACGACCACCAGGGCAACGTGGGCCAGGGCTCGGTCCCGATCCTGGTCTTCGACGCCTGGGAGCACGCCTTCTACCTTCAGTACAAGAACCAGAAGGTGGACTTCATCGAGGCGATGTGGCGGGTCGTCAACTGGCAGGACGTGGCGAAGCGTTACGCCGCCGCCAAGGAGCGGGCGGACGTCCTGCTGCTCGCCCCCTGACGTGACGCCGACGCCCCACAGACGTCCTGCCTCGTGATCGTCTTCTCAACCTTCACTTCGGCAGGCGGATGAACGGAGAGCCCTCGCGAGGACGTGACTCGCGGGGGCTTTCCCATGCCCTCCCCTGCCCTGGGCCGGGTGAGCACGGCCGGGTGGACTTCACGGTGCGGGAGGAGGCCGACGCCGTACGGGTGGCCTTCGCGACCCGGGACGGTGAGGTGGAGGTCGACGCGACGGTGGAGCCGGCCGGGGAGCTGCACGGGAGCGGGCCGTTCACGGACCTGGCGGAGGCGTCGGAGTTCTTCCGCCCCGGCCACCGGGGCCTCTCCCCCAACGCCCAGGGCACCCACCTGGACGTCCTCGAACTGTCCACGGACGCCTACCCGCTGGTCGCAGGGGGAGCCGTTGCAGGTGGGGCGCGGGGCGGCGGTGGCGTAGAAAATCCGCGCGCCTCACCCGGGCCGGGCTGCCACGATGACCTTCGCACGCCTGCCCGCCGCCCCCTCCCCGGAAGCGACCCCATGAGTTCTGCCCCCGTCCCGGCCGACCCCACCGTCCTGCACCCGATGCCCGGCCAGCCGCGCGTGGTGCAGTTGAAACCGCTGGTCACCTCGGAGCTGATCGAGGTGGGGACGTACTCGTACTACGACGACCCCGAGCACGCCACGGAGTTCGAGACCCGGAACGTGCTCTACCACTACGGCCCGGAGCGCCTGGTCATCGGCAAGTTCTGCGCGCTGGGCACGGGGGTACGGTTCCTCATGAACGGCTCCAACCACCGCATGGACGGCCCGTCCACCTTCCCCTTCCCGACGCTGGGCGGCTCCTGGGCCGACCATTTCGACCTGCTGACGGGGCTGCCCAACCGGGGCGACACGGTGATCGGCAACGACGTGTGGATCGGCTACGAGGCGGTCATCATGCCGGGCGTCCGCATCGGGCACGGCGCGATCATCAGCTCGCGGTCCGTGGTCGTCTCGGACGTCCCGGACTACGGCATCGTCGGCGGCAACCCGGCCCGGCTGATCCGTACCCGCTACGAGGAGGCGGACATCGCGCGCCTGCTGGCAGTGGCGTGGTGGGACTGGCCGGCGGAGCACCTGACGCGCCATATCCGTACGGTGATGTCGGGCACGGTGGCGGAGCTGGAGGCGGCGGCTCCGGGGGCGGCGCGGTAGGGCCGGAGTCGGATCACGACCTCGTGCGGGCCCCCCGGTGCCGCCGGTGGTACGACCAGGTCACCGCCGCCAGGAGCGGCCCCCACAGCAGGAGCGGGGCGTAGGCGGCGAGGAAGACGACTTCACCGGCTGAGGCACCGGGGTCCGGGCTGGGGGCGGTCAGCAGTCCGCCGAAGAAGAGGACCCACCACAGGACGGTGACCGCGAGGGCCCCCGGCGAGGCGGCGAGGACCACGAGCCGGTGGTTGACCGGACGCCCTCCGGCGAGCGGGATCCAGCGCGGCACCACCTCTCCCCAGGGCCGCACGAGGCCGAACGTGAGGTACGAGGCGGCTTCGGCGACCGCGCCGATCAGCAGCACGTAAGCCAGGGCGATCAGCGGGGAGTCGTCGGGGAACGCGGCGAGGAACTCCTCGCGCTCCATCACCCCCACCGGCACCCCGAGCACGAGCGCGACGCGCCACACCCCGGAGGGAAGGGTCGACCAGGCGACGACATGGGCGGCCCGGACCGCCCAGCGCGGAGGCGGCGGGACGCGGGATTCCGGGCGGGATCCCTGGCGGGGTTCCGGCGGGGCGGGGTCCGTCGTCGTCATGACCCGAATCTCGCGCACCGCCCGGCCCGGCACGTCGGACCGCATGATGATCCGCCTCCGCCGCACGGGGGGCGGCACGCGCCGCCTCCGCTCCGAACGTCCAGACCCCCGAGGAACTCGCCCACGGGCCGGGCTGAGCCGTCAGCTTCCGAAGGTGCCGGCCTTCACGCCGTCGATGAACGCGGCCCAGTGACCGGGGCCGAAGAACTGGAGCCCGCCCCCCGGATTCTTACTGTCCCGCACGGCCCGGCCGCCGTTGGCGGTGTGGGCGACCTCCAAGCACTCGCTCCCCTGCCCTCCAGAGGAGTACGACGACTTCCGGAAGGCGGTCACGATGCTTTGGCGATTCACGGTTCCTCGTTCCCTGCGGTGACGCTGTCCATCGTCTGGCGAATGAAGGCTTCGCTCTCCCTCGGGGTGAGGGAAGCGGACCTGAGTGTGTCAAACGCATGGACGTAGCTGGCCATGACGTCCTGGTCCTCGAGAATGACGCAGTTCGCAACCGTGTCCAGGACGATCACCTCCGGCGACGTCTCGCGAGCGTATGAGAGTCCGACGAACGCGGGCGAGACTCGCGCAGCGGCCCACTCCGCGTGCGGCAGCACCTGGATCGTCATGGTGGGCTGCTTGGCCATCTTGTTGAGGTGGGCGAGCTGAGCCCGGTGAACAGCGGGTGACGGCATCGGGCCGGTGATCGCCGGCTCCCAGATCACGGCAGCGAACCGTGCGCCCGTCTCCTCGAAGACACGACGCCTCTCCTGCCTGACCTTGACGACCATGTCGGCCACTTCTTCGCTGATCACGTCCGGACTGGCGTCGGTCAGCGCCCGGGTGTACCCAGGAGTTTGCAGCAGACCCGGAATGAGAACCGGCTGCCAGGTACGGATGTATGTGGCGTCGGACTCCAGCGAGAGAAAGTCACCCAGGATCTCGCCCGACTCCTACCAGTGGCTGATGCCCGAACTGATCAAGCCTGCCGACGACGAGACGTCCGGCCGGGGCCTGCTCATCGTCGACGCGCTCGCCGAGCGGTGGGGCGTACGCCCTCGTAACCCCGGAAAGACCGTCTGGGCTCAACTGTGCACCGGGGCACACCCCCTGTGAGGAAGCTCCACCGCCGGCCGCACGGACCTCCCCCTCCCCCGCCCTTCGCCGAGCTGGTGCGTATCGAGGGCGACCCCGCGTACCGGGACCGGCACTTCCCCGGGCTCAGCGCGGCGATCGCTCAACGCGGCCACTGGCGCTCGGCCGAGGTGGACGCGCTGGTAAGGCGGTTGAGGTCGACGCCGGGAGAGCTGAGCGGCAACAGAGCAAGCAGTCCACCACCAGCACGGAGGAAGACCGTGAACCCGTGACGGGGCCTGGTACCGGTGTGACCTCCGGCCACACCCTCTGAAGGACCGCGAGCCCCGCCCTCGCCCCATCGACACATGCCGTGGGCGGGGCTTCGTGCTGCCCCGGCGCCGTAAGGAAGAGAACCCGAGACCGTGTTGCAGTGCACCGCCGTGACAGCCGTTCCGTACGCCGAGGCGCTCCTCGCGCTCGCCACCATGGCGGGCGGGCCCGAGCACCCACCCGATGTTCTCGCCCCGGACGAGTTCCTGCTCTGCGAGCTGGGCGAGCACGGCGAGTCCACCGAGCACGCCGCGTACCTCTGGGCGGCCCGGACCCCGGGCGTGGACCAGGACCTGTGGCTGCTCTGGACCGGCATCGGCGCCCACCGCGTCTACCGACTCGACGTCCTGCCCCTGTGCCCCGCCCGCCTCCGCGACCTGGCCACCCGCACCGTCGCCCTGTGCGCGTACTTCGACCACCACCCCGGCCCGCACTCCTTCTTCGTGACCGACCCCCTCGGGGACCTGATCGGGTCGCCCAACGGCATCGACGAGCCCTGATCACGGCGTGCGCCGCTGGAACACCGACCCCACGAACTCCGTCAGCAGCCGTTCCTTCAGCCGGACCGGCAGCGCGTCCAGCAGGAACAGGACCGGGGCCATTCGCTCCGGAAGCCCGCCCGGCCCTCCCGCCGACCCCTCCCCCAGGCCCGCGAAGGCCAGGATGCCCGCCACGTCCTCCGGGGTGAGCGTGTCGGGGTCCAGCGTCGCCGCCAGGTCCGTCAGAGCCGGGTCGGCGGTGATCGGGGGCAGGGCCCGGGCCGAGGCCAGGGCTTCCGGCAGGTCGGTGAGGAGGGCGTCCACGCGGTCCACCGTGGCGGGGGTCAGGGTGAGGTGGAGGTTGGGCGGGAGGTCGTCGAAGGAGGGTTGGGGCTGGAGGTACCAGCCGCGTACGCGCATCTCGTCGGCCAGGTGCAGGAGGAGGCTCAGGTCGGGCGTGGAGGAGGGACGGTCCGGGGGGGCGGCGGTGAGGACCGTGAACGCGATCAGGCCCGCCTCCGGTTCGCCGAGGATATGGACGTCGGGGGTGGTGCGCAGGGCCTCGATGAGGTGGTCGGAGGCTTCCGCCACCCTTGCTGCCAGGGACGTGTAGCCGTCCTCGCCTATGTGCTGGAGCACCGCCCACGCCTGGGCCGGCAGGCCCGCCGACTTGGTTCCCTGGACCGTCGGGTTGACCACCGGGTAGCCGGGCCAGCCCGCGTGGGCGAAGTACTGGTGGCGGCGGAGTTCGGCGTCCCGGTAGAGGACCACGGAGGCGCCCTTGTCCGCGTAGCCGTACTTGTGCAGGTCCACCGAGAGCGAGGTGACGCCGGGGACCGAGAGGTCGAAGGGTTCCACCGTGCGGCCCGCCTTGCGCAGGTACGGCAGCAGCCAGCCGCCGATGCACGCGTCCACATGGCACAGCACCTCGTGCTCGGCCGCCGCCTCCGCGATCCTCGCCACCGGGTCGATGACTCCGTGCGCGTACGAGGGGGCCGAGGCGACCACCAGGGCGGTACGGGGCGTGATCGCGGCGGCCATGGCGGTGGGGTTCGCCTTGTACGTCACCGGGTCCACCGGGACCACCACCGGTTCCAGGCCCAGGTAGGCGGCGGCCTTGTGGAACGCGGCGTGCGCGGTGGAGGGCAGTACCAGTTGCGGGTCGCTCACGCCTCGGGTCGAACGGGCGTGGTCCCGCGCCGTCTTGACCGCCAGCAGGATCGATTCGGTGCCGCCGCTGGTGAAGGTGCCCTGGGCCCCGGGCGGCGCCCCGAGGAGGGCCGCCGCCGCTCCCACCAGGTCGTTCTCCAGGCGTGCCACGCTCGGGAAGACCGTGGGGTCGAGGCCGTTGACCGTGGCGTACGCGGCGTAGGCCTCGGCGGCCAGTTCGTCCAGGCCCTCGCGCCCGGCGTCGTAGACGTAGGCGAAGGTCCGGCCGCCCCGGGTGGGGGCGTCGGCGGTGCGCAGTTCCCTGAGTTCGGTGAGGATCTCGGCGGCCGGGCGGCCGGTGGGGAGGGCGGGGGCGTTGTCCTGGTCATGGGGCACGGGCGGGTTCCTCCGGGGCGTCGGCGGGGTCCTCGCGGTAGTGGTGGAGCAGCCACAGGCTCGCGGCGGCGAGGAGTGCGGGCAGCAGGCTCATACCCGCCGTGATGCCGGTCAGCGCGGCGGCCGGCTGGGCGACCTCGTGGTCGGCGTCCGAGGAGCGGAATCCGGTCAGCGCCAGCACCAGCGCGAAGACGCCCGCGCCCAGTGCGAACGCCAGCGTCTCGGCCGCCGTCCACAGACCGGTGAACGTGGCCGCGCGGCGCTTGCCCGTACGAGCGGTGTCGGCGGCCAGGGTGTCCGCGAGCAGGGTGAGCGGGAGGAGTTGGAGGCCCGCGTAGCCGATGCCGATGACCGCGACGGCCGCGTATCCGAGCGCGCTGCCGACCTGGCCGGTGAGGGCGAGGGCGGCGGCCCCGGCGACGTACAGCAGCGTTGCGCAGCCCTGCGCGTACTTCGCGCCGCGCAGCCGGGCGAGCCTCGTCCACACCGGCATGACCAGGACCAGCGGGCCGATCAGGCAGGCGAAGAGCGGGGTGACCGCGCCCGGTGAGCCGAGGGTGTACGTGGCGAAGTACTGGACCCCCGCCAGCATCACGCCGACCGCCAGCGCCTGGAGGAACCACATGCCGGCCAGGAAGAGGAACGGCCGGTTCGTGCGGGCGACGGCCAGTTGGGCGCGGAGGGAGGGTTCGGCGGTGGAGCGGGCCACGGCGGGAGCCCACCGGGTGGTGAACCAGGCGCCGAACATGCCGGCCGCGAGGAGGACGGCGACGGCGATGCCCATCAGCCGGTAGCTCGCCGGAGTGCCGCCGTCCGCGTGGGCGATCGCCGGGGCGAGGGCGCCGGAGAGGAGGATCGCGGCGCCGAGGAAGCCGACCCGCCAGCTCAGCACCCGGCGGCGTTCGGCCGGGTCGTCGGTGATCTCGGCGGGCATCGTGACGTACGGCACCTGGAAGATCGCGTACGCGGTCGCGGCGAGCAGGAAGAGGGCGGCGACGTACGCGGCGGCGGCCATGCCGCGCAGCGGGGGCGCGGCGAAGATCAGCGCGAAGAGCGGTGGCAGGGTGCAGGCGCCGATGAGGAGGAACGGGCGGCGTGGGCCGCCGCGCAGCCGGCTGCGGTCGGAGAGCGCGCCGACGAGCGGGTTGATCAGGACGTCCCAGGCCTTGGGCAGGAAGACCGCCGCCCCGGCGAGGCCCGGGGAGACGGCGAGCACGTTGGTCAGGTAGTACAGCAGGATCAGGCCGGGCACGGTGGCGAAGGTGCCCGTGCAGAGCGAGCCGAGGCCGTAGCCGATCCGCACCCGGCGCGGGAGGGGCGGGCCCGGGCTGCCCGGATTCCGCTCCGTACCGCTGTCGTGGCGGCTCTCGGTCGGCATGGGGCAGATCATGAACGAGAGTTCGACCGCGCGGCAAGGGGTGGGCCCGGTGACCCTCCTGCCGCCGGGGGCCTGAGGGTCGCCGGGGACAGGAGGGTCACCGGGGGCCTGAAGAGTCGCCGAAGACCCCTCAGGTCGCCGGAGACCCCTCAGGTCAGTGCGTCCCCTCGTCGGCCACGCAGAATTCGTTGCCCTGCGGGTCCTGGAGGACGTTCCAGCTCAGCCCGTGCGTGGAGTGCTCGCCGATCACCGTCGCCCCCAGCCCCACCAGGCGCGCCACCTCTGCCGGACGGTCGGGGGACGCGAAGTCGACGTGCACCCGGTTCTTGACGGACTTGGGCTCGGGCACCCGCTGGAAGCCGAGGACCAGCGGCGTGGCGGGGACGATGACGAACTCGCCGTAGTCCCGCGTGCCCTCCACCCCCAGCGCCGTGGCCCACCAGGCGGCGAGCGTCTGGGGGTCGGGACAGTCGATCGTGATCATCTCCGGTGAGAAGCGCATGGTCCTCACCGTACGGTCCGCCACTGACAACGGGCCGGGAGCACGCCCGTGCTCCCGGCCCGGCCAGGCGGAAGGACCGGTCTCAGTCGAAGACCCGGCCCGGTCTCAGTCGAAAATCGGGGCCGGTCTCAGTCGAAGATCGGGCCCTGCGTGCGGGTCCGCTTGATCTCGTAGAAGCCCGGGATGGAGGCGACCAGCAGCGTGCCGTCCCAGAGCTTCGCCGCGTCCTCCCCCTTGGGGGCGGGGGTGACGACGGGGCCGAAGAAGGCGACCTGCTCGCCGTCGGCGCCGGGCACGGCGATGACCGGGGTGCCGACCTCCTGGCCGACCTTGTCGATGCCCTCCTGGTGGGAGGCGCGCAGCTCGGTGTCGTAGGTCTCCTTGTCGGCGTACTCCGCCAGGTCCTCGGGCAAGCCGACGTCCTTCAGGGCGCCGGCGACGGCCTCGCGGGTGGGGCCTTCGCCGTTGTTGTGGAAGCGGGTGCCGAGGGCCGTGTAGAGGGGGCCGACGACCTCGTCGCCGTGGAGCTGCTGGGCGGCGATGACGACCCGGACCGGGCCCCACGCCTTGTTCTCCAGCATGTCGCGGTACTCCTCCGGCAGCTCGTCCAGCTTGTCCTCGTTCAGGACGGCGAGGCTCATCACATGCCAGCGGATCTCGATGTCGCGGACCTTCTCGACCTCGAGGATCCAGCGGGAGGTCATCCACGCCCACGGGCAGAGCGGGTCGAACCAGAAGTCGGCCGGGGTCTTGCCGTTCGCGGGGGTGTTCTGGGACATCTCTCTCCTCGGATAAGGCCTGTTGCTGCTGTGGTCGGAACGCCGTCGAGGGACCTCCCATTCCCGTAGCGGCGCCCGGACTGACCCCGTACCGGCGCCCGTACCGGCCCCGTACCGGCCACTGCGGCCCGACCGGATACCGGCCGGATACCGGCCGCCGGAGACGCATGCAAGGATCAATGGGTTCGAACACGACACATGACGCGCGTCACGAAGGAGTGCCCGTGCCCGGTGAAAACCTGTCCCGCGACGAGGCCCAGAAGAGGGCCGAGCTGCTGACCGTCGACGGTTACGAGGTCGAGCTCGACCTGCGTTCCGCCGTCGACGGGCCCGAGGGGGCCGGCGGGGGCCAGGACGGGGGCGACGGGGACACCGGTCCGCGGACGTTCCGGTCGCTGACCACGATCCGGTTCCGCTCCGCCCTGGCGGGCGCCTCGACCTTCGCCGACCTGGTGGCGCCGGGTGTGGACGCCGTGACGCTGAACGGGAAGGCCCTCGACCCCGCTGTCGTCTTCGACGGGGTCCGGGTGGCCCTGGACGGGCTCCTGGAGGGCGAGAACGTCCTCGTGGTCGACGCCCGGTGCGCGTACAGCAGGACCGGCGAGGGCATGCACCGCTTCGTCGACCCGGAGGACGGCGAGGTCTACCTCTACACGCAGTACGAGCCGGCCGACGCCCGCCGCGTCTTCGCCAACTTCGAACAGCCGGACCTGAAGGCGCCCTACCGCTTCCAGGTGACCGCGCCCGAGGGCTGGCGGGTCTGGTCCAACGGGGCCGAGGAGTCGCACGAGGGCGGGGTGTGGCGGTTCGCGGAGACCAAGCCGATCTCCACGTACATCACGGCCGTCGTCGCCGGTCCCTACCACTACGTGACCGACCACTACAGCCGTACGTTCGACGACGGCACCACCCTGGAGATCCCGCTCGGCGCGATGTGCCGCAAGGGGCTCGCCAGGCACTTCGACGCGGACGATGTCTTCCTGGTCACCAAGCAGGGCCTGGACTTCTTCCACGACCACTTCGACTACCCGTACCCCTTCGGGAAGTACGACCAGGCGTTCGTGCCGGAGTACAACCTCGGGGCGATGGAGAACCCGGGCATGGTCACCTTCCGCGAGGAGTACATCTTCCGCGGCAAGGTCACCTCGGCGGCCTACGAGCGGCGCGCCAACGTCATCCTGCACGAGATGGCGCACATGTGGTTCGGCGACCTCGTCACCATGGAGTGGTGGGACGACCTGTGGCTGAAGGAGTCCTTCGCGGACTTCATGGGCTCCTTCTCGATGGTGGAGGCGACCCGCTTCACCAACGGCTGGATCACCTTCGCCAACAACCGCAAGGCGTGGGCCTACCGCGCCGACCAACTGCCCTCCACACACCCGATCACGGCCGACATCCGTGACCTGGAGGACGCCAAGCTGAACTTCGACGGCATCACGTACGCCAAGGGCGCCTCCGTACTGAAGCAGCTCGTCGCGTACGTGGGACGCGACGCCTTCCTTGAGGGCGCGCGGCGCTACTTCAAGAGCCACGCCTACGGCAACACGCGTCTGGGTGACCTTCTTTCGGTGCTGGCGGAGACCTCGGGCCGTGACATGACGGCCTGGTCGCGCTCCTGGCTGCAGACGGCCGGTGTCAACGTGCTGACCCCCGTCGCGACGTACGACGAGGGCGGGAAGCTGACGGAACTCGTCGTCGTACAGGAGGCCGCGGCCTCCCATCCGGAGCTGCGCCCGCACCGGGTCGCCGTCGGCCTGTACCGGCGTACGCCTCAGGGTGAGCTGACGCGGTACGCCCGGGCCGAGGTGGACGTGGCCGGGGAGCGCACGGTGGTGAAGGAGCTGGCCGGTGCCGAGCGGCCCGATCTGATCCTGGTCAACGACGACGACCTCACGTACTGCAAGGTCCGCTTCGACGAGGGTTCGCTCGCCACCCTCCGCGACCACCTGGGCTCCATCACCGACCCGCTGGCCCGCGCGCTGTGCTGGTCGGCGCTGTGGAACCTGACCCGGGACGCCCTGCTGCCCGCCCGCGACTTCGTCGCGCTGGTGCTGGCGCACGCCGGGCGCGAGAGCGACATCGGCGTCCTCCAGATGCTGCACGCCTGGGCGCGGTCGGCGCTGGTGAACTACGCCACCCCCGCCTGGCGCGAGGAGGGCGGCCGGGCGCTGGCCGAGGGCGCGCTGCGCGAACTGCGGGGAGCCGAGCCGGGCAGCCAGCACCAACTGACGTGGGCCCGCTTCTTCGCGGCCGTCGCGGGCTCCGAGGCGGACTTCCAGCTCCTGGGCGGGCTGCTGGAGGGCACGGCCCTGGTCGACGGGCTGGAGGTCGACCAGGAGCTGCGCTGGGCCTTCCTCTCCCCGCTCGCCTCGCACGGGGTGGCGAACGAGGCGGCGATCGACGCCGAACTGGCCCGCGACGACACGGCGTCCGGCAAGCGCCACCACGTACGGTGCCTGGCCTCGCGGCCCTCGGAGGCGGTCAAGGCGCAGGCGTGGGCGGCGGTCGTGGAGTCGGACAAGCTGTCCAACGCGCTGGTGGAGGCGACGATCGCGGGCTTCGAGCAGTCCTCGCAGCGGGAGCTGCTGGCCCCGTACGCGAGCCGCTACTTCGAGGTGATCGAGCGGGTCTGGGCGGAGCGGTCCATCCAGATCGGCATGCACGTGGTGAAGGGGCTCTTCCCGGCGCTCCAGGACAGCCCGGAGACCCTCGCGGCGACCGACGCCTGGCTCAGCGGTCACGAGGACGCCGCTCCGGCGCTGCGCCGGCTGGTCCTGGAGGCCCGCGACGACCTGGCGCGGGTGCTGCGCGGCCAGGAGTGCGACGCGCGAGCATAAAGGGGGCGATTCAGGGGGCGCGGGTCAGGGGGCGCGTGGGTCGGGAGTGCGCGCGGCGCGAAAGTGGCGCTCGCACACCCGACCGGACGCGCCCCCTGGCCAATTCCGGCGCGACAGCCCTTTTCGGTTGTCGAACATCCTTACTTTAGGGCGGCGTTGTCCGGAATTGTCGACGGATCTGTAACAGGGGTTAAGGGGCCCTGAGCTGGCGGGAAATCATCGGCCATGACCCAGAACACCCCGCTCTCCCCCCGGTCCGCGCGCTTCCCCCGCCCCCTGCACCACCTCCCGGACGTGACGCACCGCGTCCTCTCCGCCGCCCAGCTCCGCGCGCGGGGCGTCTCCGCCGCGCAGACGTCCGCACAGTGCCTGCCCGGCGGCCCCTGGCAGCACCTGCTGCCCGGGGTCCACCTGCTGCACCCCGGCCCGCCCAGCGGCCAGGAGCGGCTGCACGGCGCCCTGTTGTACGCGGGCCGCCCGCCGGCCTCCTCCCGGCGTACGGTCCCGGCGCCCGCGGACGCGGGGTTCGGCGAGGCGATGGTGACCGGGCTCGCGGCGCTCGCGCTGTACGGCTTCGCCGCGGCGCCGGACCTCGGGGCGCTGCACCGCATCGACGTCCTGGTGCCGAGGACCCGGCGGCTGCGCTCGACCCGGTTCGTGGAGGTGGTGCGGGCGGCCGCCGCGCTGCCGGTGCCGGTGCGGCTGGCCGGGGTGCCCGTCGCCCCGGTGGAGCGGGCGCTGGCCGACGCGGTGGCGGGGCTGGGGGATGCGGAGGACGTGCGCCGGCTGCTGACCGAGGCCGTGCGGGCCGGGCACAGCGAACCGGCCGCCGTGGTGCGGGAGCTGAGCGCGGCCAAGGTGCTGGGGCGACCGGCGGTGGCGGGTGCGGTGGAGGCGCTGCTGGCGGCGGGGCGGGCGGTGGCGGAGGAGCGGCTGTACGCGATGGTGCGCGAGCACGGGCTGCCGGAGCCGCTGTGGAACGTGGACCTGCGGCTGCCGGACGGGCCGGAGCTGGGCGGGGTCGACGCGTACTGGCCGGATCTCGCCGTCGCCGTCGAGCTGGACACCCGGGCGCCCCGGTTGGCCGCGCCGGAAGAGGGGCGGCGGGGCGGGAACCGGGGCGCGGGACGTATGGAGGACCCGCAGTGGTCCGCGTACGCCGCCCGGCGGGACCGGCTGGAGCGGCTGGGGGTCACGGTCGTCCACCTCACCCCGAGGAAGCTGCGCGAGGCGATGGACCAGCAGGCCACGGTGGTGCGGACGGCACTGATGGCGGCGGACGACCGGGAGCCGGCGGCGTATCTGGTGGTGCTGCCGCGATGAGCCGGGAGCGCGGTGTTCCCGGCGCCACCGGTCCGGACCACCAGACCTGTGGTCCGGACCGCAGACCCGGAATAAGCAATTCCGACAGCCACTTTCACCTCATTCATCCCGTGTGACGCATCGCGCCCCGTGGCGGATCTATGCCATGTACCTGTCTCGTCTCCGTCAACTCTCCACAAAGCCCTGTCATTTACGACAGGCTGAGCGGTCATCCGGTACCGAATTCCGGACTCTCTCTTTCAATTACAGGGATGCTGATGACCAAGGAATCCCCCAGCTCCATATCCGGGACGAGACGCGCCGCGCGTGCGGCGGCCGCTGCCGGCCTGGCTGCCGCCCTCGCGGCCGCCGGCGCCGCGCCGGTGTTCGCCGTCGACGACCCGGCACCGGCACCCGTCAAACCGGCCGCCACGAGCGACCGGGGCGACAAGCTCGGCACGGCCGACGCCGAAGTTCTGGCGAAGGCCGAGGCCAAGGGCGAGAAGAACGTCACGATGATGATCGCCACCGCCCCGGGGGCGACCGAGCAGGTCACCGAGCAGTTGGACGCCGTCAAGGGCTCCGTGCTCGGCCAGACCTACGACAAGCTCGGCTACGTCCGGGCGACGGTGCCGACCAGCACCGCCGAGGCCACCATCGCGGCGGCCTCCAAGCTGAAGTCCGTCCTCGGCATCGATCTCAAGCAGGAGATCAAGCTGGACGACCCGACGCCCTCGGGCGACCGGGCCGCGGGGGCCAAGCAGCCCAAGGCCACAGGCAGTTACGCGGCGCCGGGCAAGAACACCCCGGCCGTCAACCCGTACAACCCCTCCTTCGAGACGGGTGCGGTCGAGTTCGTCGAGAAGAACCCGACGGCCGACGGCCGCGGGATCACCATCGGCGTCCTGGACTCCGGTGTCGACCTCGGCCACCCGGCGCTGAAGAAGACCACCACCGGCGAGCGCAAGATCGTCGACTGGGTCACCGCCACCGACCCGGTGAGCGACGGCGACGGCACCTGGCTGCAGATGTCCGCGACCGTCACCGGCCCGACGTTCACGGTCGACGGGAAGACCTACGCGGCTCCGGCGGGCAGCTACAAGTTCGCCACGTTCGCCGAGGCGGCCACCACCGGCGGCGACATGGCGGGCGACCTCAACCGCGACGGTGACACCACCGACGTCTGGGGCGTGCT
This sequence comes from Streptomyces cyaneofuscatus, assembly GCF_042718795.1. Lineage (GTDB taxonomy): Bacteria > Actinomycetota > Actinomycetes > Streptomycetales > Streptomycetaceae > Streptomyces > Streptomyces cyaneofuscatus_A. The sequence continues at coordinate 93,533 of NZ_JBHXOX010000015.1, read as the reverse complement.
GTACGACGCGGTCCAGGGCACCATCCGCGTGGACCTGAACGCGAACGCGGACTTCTCCGACGACACGGCCCTCAAGCCGTACAAGGACAAGTTCCAGGTCGCGTACTTCGGTGAGGACGACCCGGCCACCAAGGTCGTCGAGCGCATCCCGTTCGTCGTCGAGACCCGGAAGAACGTGGTCTACAACGCCGCGGGCGCCAAGGCCGACTACGTCAACATCGGCGTGATCGAGGGCTCGCACGGCACGCACGTCGCGGGCATCACCGCGGCCAACGGCCTGTTCGGCGGCAAGATGAACGGCGCGGCGCCCGGCGCCAAGGTCGTCTCCTCGCGCGCCTGCACCTGGTCCGGCGGCTGCACCAACATCGCGCTGACCGAGGGCATGATCGACCTCGTCGTCAACCGCGGCGTCGACATCGTCAACATGTCGATCGGCGGCCTGCCGCCGCTGAACGACGGCAACAACGCCCGCGCCGAGCTCTACAAGCGCCTCGTCGACATCTACGGCGTCCAGCTCGTCATCTCGGCCGGCAACAGCGGCCCGGGCCTCAACACCATCGGTGACCCGGCCCTGGCCGACCACGTCATCTCGGTGGGCGCGTCGATCTCCAAGGAGACGTGGGCCGCGAACTACGGCTCCAGCGTCACCAAGAAGTACGACATGCTCCCCTTCTCCTCGCGCGGTCCGCGTGAGGACGGCGGCTTCACGCCGACCATCGCGGCCCCGGGTGCGGCGATCAACACCACCCAGACCTGGTCCGAGGGCGGGCCGGTCAAGGAGGCGGGCTACGCCCTGCCGCCCGGCTACTCGATGCTCCAGGGCACCTCGATGGCCTCGCCGCAGGCCGCCGGCGCTGCCGCCCTGCTGCTCTCCGCCGCGAAGCAGAAGGACCTGGAGCTGCCCCCGGCCGACCTCCGCGTCGCCCTGACCAGCTCCGCGTCGCACATCAAGGACGTGCCCGCGCACGTCCAGGGTTCCGGTCTGATCGACATCGTCGGCGCCTGGAAGCTCATCACCAAGAAGGGCAACCCGGCGCACGAGTACAAGGTGAAGGCCCCGGTCGACACCGCGATCGACTTCGCGCTCAAGGACCCGGGCTTCGGCACCGGTCTCTACGACCGTGAGGGCGGCCTGAAGGCCGGCGAGACGAAGGTCTACGAGATCACCGTCACGCGTACCACGGGTCCGGACCGCAACGTCCAGCACAAGCTGTCGTGGAAGAACAACGACGGCACCTTCAAGCTGAGCAGCCCCGAGTACGTCTCGCTGCCGCTCGACACCCCGGTGAAGCTGAAGGTCACGGCGAACGCCAAGAAGGCCGGCGTGCACAGCGCCATCCTGGAGCTGGACGACAAGAAGACCGTCGGCATCGACCACCAGGTCCTCTCCACGGTCGTCGTCGCGCACGAGCTGAACGCGCCCGGCTACGCCTTCAAGTCGTCGGGGTCGGTGCAGCGCAACGGCACCACCTCGTACTTCGTCAACGTGCCGCAGGGCGCCAAGACCCTCGAGGTCGCCCTCAGCGCGCTGCGCTCGGGCAGCCAGACCCGGTTCATCGCCCTGCACCCGTACGGGACGCCGGTCGACCCGACCTCCACGGTCAACTGCTACCCGAACTACGAGAACCCGGCCAACACCTGCCGTCCGGACGTGCGGTCCTACAAGGACCCGCAGCCCGGCGTGTGGGAGATCGAGGTCGAGTCGCGCCGTACGTCGCCGCTGCTGGACAACCCGTTCAAGCTGGACGTCTCGCTGCTCGGCGCCACCTTCGACCCGGCGGTGCAGACCATCGCCGAGGCGAAGATCGGCGCTCCGGCCGCGGTGAACTGGAAGGTCACCAACACCGCGGCGGCTCTTGCGGGCAAGCTCAAGGGCGGCTCGCTCGGCTCGGCCAAGGTGGCCAAGCCGTCGATCTCCACGGGCCAGCTCCAGCGGACCACGGTCACCATCGGTGCGGGCGTCGAGAAGCTCGACGTCGCCATCGGCGGTACGTCGGACGCCAACGCCGACCTCGACCTGTACGTCCTGCGGGGCACCACCCAGGTCGGCAGCGGCACCACCGCCGGCTCGGACGAGAAGGTCAGCCTGACCAACCCGGCCGCCGGCACGTACACGGTCGTCGTCGAGGGCTACTCGGTCCCGTCCGGGTCGACCACGTACGACTACCGCGACGTGTACTACGCGGCCTCGCTCGGCACCCTGAAGGTCGACGCGTCGAAGACCTACAACCTGGCGAACGGCGCCTCGGCGCAGGTCGGCGCCGAGGTCGTGGTCGCCGGTGCGGCTCCCGAGGGGCGCCAGTTCTTCGGTGAGGTCCAGCTCGTCAACGCGCGCGGCACCGCCGCGGGCACCGGCAGCGTCGTGATCGAGAAGGTCACGCCGTAACGGACACCGTACGAACAGCAGCGGGGCGGGCGCTCTTCTATGAGCACCCGCCCCGCTGTGCGTGTTCCTCGTCACAGGCGGCGGCCCGGGCCGCAGATGTTCCCCTTGGCACACACGGCCGATGCAGATTCTGCGGTCCTCGCGCGGAGAGTCCGCAGGTCGGACAATGGATTGGACAAGCCGGGCCCGGTCATACGCATGATGGAGCGGCACTACGCGTCATGGAGCGGCAAACGGACCGCGCGCACGTACAGCCCACGTGCTCACGTGCTCACGTACAGAGGAGTCCCAGTGAAGGTCGGAATCGTCGGCGCCACCGGTCAGGTCGGCACAGTCATGCTCAGGATCCTGGCCGAGCGGGACTTCCCCGTCGACGAGCTGCGGCTCTTCGCCTCCGCCCGCTCCGCCGGCTCCACGATCGACTTCCAGGGCTCCGGCGTCACCGTCGAGGACGCCTCCACGGCCGACTACACCGGCCTGGACATCGTGCTCTTCTCCGCCGGCGGCGCGACCTCCAAGGCGCTGGCCGAGAAGGTCGCCGCCCAGGGCGCCGTGGTGATCGACAACTCCTCCGCCTGGCGCAAGGACCCCGAGGTCCCGCTGGTCGTCTCCGAGGTCAACCCGCACGCGGCCCGCGTCCGGCCCAAGGGGATCATCGCCAACCCGAACTGCACCACGATGGCCGCCATGCCCGTGCTGCGCCCGCTGCACGCCGAGGCCGGCCTCGAAGCGCTGACCGTCGCCACCTACCAGGCCGTCTCCGGCTCCGGCGTGGCCGGCGTCGCCGAGCTGCACGGCCAGGCGTCCAAGGTCGTCGCCGACGCCGAGAAGCTGGCCCACGACGGCGAGGCCGTGGACTTCCCCGAGCCGGCCGTCTACAAGCGCCCGATCGCCTTCAACGTGCTGCCGCTGGCGGGCTCGATCGTGGACGACGGCTCGTTCGAGACGGACGAGGAGCAGAAGCTCCGCAACGAGTCCCGCAAGATCCTGGAGATCCCGGAGCTGAAGGTCTCCGGCACCTGCGTCCGGGTCCCGGTCTTCTCCGGCCACTCGCTCCAGATCAACGCCCGCTTCGCCCGCCCGATCGGCGTCGAGCGCGCCGTGGAGCTGCTGAAGGACGCCGAGGGCGTCGAGCTCTCGGAGATTCCGACCCCGCTCCAGGCGGCGGGCAAGGACGCCTCCTTCGTGGGCCGCATCCGGGTCGACGAGACCGTGGACCACGGCCTCGCGCTCTTCGTCTCCAACGACAACCTCCGCAAGGGCGCCGCGTTGAACGCCGTCCAGATCGCGGAGCTGGTGGCGGCCGAGCTGAAGGGCTGACGCGCGACCCTTTATGCGGACGCGTAACCCTGTACGCGCACGCGCACACGAAGGGGCGGCCACCGGAGTGCACCGGTGGCCGCCCCTTCGTGTGCGCTGAGGGTTCAGAGGGCGAGGTGCCGGCGGAGAGCCCTGTCGATCTCCGCCATGCGCTGGCGGGGCACCTCGCCGATGCGTTTCAGGACCCGGTCGGGGGCGACCGCCCGGATCTGTTCGCACTGGACCTTGGAGTCCTGCGGGAGGTGGCTCTCCTCCGCCGCGAGAAGCACCTGGAAGCTGAGGATCCGCGAGGTGTTCGAGGTCAGGGGCACCACCGCGACGACGCCCCTGCCGGACAGCTCGACCGATCGGTTGGCGGCGTTGTTGGAAACGATCACGGCTGGACGCACCTTGTTGGCTTCGCTCCCCCGCGCGAGCTCCAGGTCCACGAGGTGGATGTCGCCCCTACGCATCCGTGAGCCCGTCGGCCACCGTACGGTCCCACAGCGCGGCATCCTCGCTCGCGTCCCATTCCTGGAACGCCTCGGTGTACTCGGCCTCCAGGCCTGCGGTACGCAGCAGCTCGATAGCGGCGTGTATGACAGCGGACCGGGAATCCGCGTCGGTCTTCGCCGCGTACTCGTCGACGAAGGCGACATCCTCCTGTGGCAGACTCACACTGATCTTCATACCTTCAATGCTACCCCGGTAGGAAAGCATGCGCTACTCCTCGTGGGATGGGGCCGGACGTGGAAGGATGATCCGAAACGTCACCATCGAAGGAGATGACCGCGTGCCTGGCACGAATCTGACCCGCGAAGAGGCACAGGAGCGGGCGCGCCTGCTGACCGTGGACGCGTACGAGATCGATCTCGACCTCTCCGGAGCGCAGGAGGGCGGCACCTACCGGTCCGTGACCACCGTGCGGTTCGACTCCGCGGAGGCCGGTGCGGAGACCTTCGTCGACCTGGTCGCCCCGGCCGTCCACGAGGTCGTGCTCAACGGCGAGGCGCTGGACGTCGCCGCCGTGTTCCGCGACTCCCGGATCGCCCTGGCCGGGCTGCGCGAAGGCGCCAACGAGCTGAAGGTCGCCGCCGACTGCGCGTACACCAACACCGGTGAGGGCCTGCACCGGTTCGTCGACCCGGTCGACGAGCAGGCCTACCTCTACACCCAGTTCGAGGTGCCGGACGCTCGCCGCGTCTTCGCCTCCTTCGAGCAGCCGGACCTGAAGGCGACCTTCCAGTTCACCGTGAAGGCCCCCGCCGGCTGGACGGTCATCTCGAACTCGCCGACGCCCGAGCCGAAGGACGACGTCTGGACGTTCGAGCCGACGCCGCGCATCTCCACGTACATCACGGCGCTCATCGTCGGCCCGTACCACTCGGTGCACAGCAGCTACGAGAAGGACGGCCAGACCGTCCCGCTCGGCATCTACTGCCGCCCCTCGCTCGCGGAGTACCTGGACGCGGAGGACATCTTCGCCGTGACCCGGCAGGGCTTCGCGTGGTTCCAGGAGAAGTTCGACTACGCGTACCCGTTCGCCAAGTACGACCAGCTCTTCGTCCCGGAGTTCAACGCGGGCGCGATGGAGAACGCGGGCGCGGTCACCATCCGCGACCAGTACGTCTTCCGCTCCAAGGTGACGGACGCGGCGTACGAGGTGCGCGCCGAGACGATCCTGCACGAGCTGGCCCACATGTGGTTCGGCGACCTCGTGACGATGGAGTGGTGGAACGACCTCTGGCTCAACGAGTCGTTCGCCACCTACACCTCGATCGCCTGCCAGGCGGACGCCGAGGGCTCGAAGTGGCCGCACTCCTGGACGACGTTCGCCAACTCCATGAAGACCTGGGCGTACCGGCAGGACCAGTTGCCCTCCACGCACCCGATCATGGCCGACATCAGCGACCTGGACGACGTCCTCGTCAACTTCGACGGCATCACGTACGCCAAGGGCGCCTCCGTCCTCAAGCAGCTCGTGGCGTACGTCGGCAAGGACGCGTTCTTCCAGGGCGTGCAGGCGTACTTCAAGGCGCACGCCTTCGGCAACACGCGTCTGAGCGACCTGCTGGGCGCGCTGGAGAAGACCTCCGGCCGCGACCTGAAGACCTGGTCGAAGGCGTGGCTGGAGACGGCCGGCATCAACATCCTGCGCCCGGAGATCGAGACCGACGCGGACGGTCGCGTCACCTCCTTCACCGTCCTCCAGGAGGCCCCGGCGCTGCCCGCCGGCGCCAAGGGCGAGCCGACGCTGCGCCCGCACCGGATCGCCATCGGCGCGTACGACCTGGACGAGAGCGGCAAGCTCGTCCGGACGGACCGGATCGAGCTGGACGTCGACGGCGAGCGCACCGCCGTGCCGGACCTGGTGGGCAAGGCCCGCCCGGCGGTCGTCCTGCTCAACGACGACGACCTCTCGTACGCGAAGGTCCGCCTCGACGAGGAGTCGCTGCGGGTCGTCACCGAGCACCTGGGCGACTTCACCGAGTCCCTGCCGCGCGCCCTGTGTTGGGCCTCCGCCTGGGACATGACGCGCGACGGCGAGCTGGCGACCCGCGACTACCTCGCGCTGGTGCTCTCCGGCATCGGCAAGGAGTCGGACATCGGCGTCGTCCAGTCGCTGCACCGTCAGCTCAAGCTGGCCCTGGACCTGTACGCGGCGCCGGAGACCCGTCAGGCCGCGCTCAACCAGTGGACGGAGGCGACGCTGGCGCACCTGCGGGCGGCGGAGCCGGGCAGCGACCACCAGCTCGCGTGGGCCCGTGCCTTCGCGGCGACGGCCCGCAACCCGCAGCAGTTGGACCTGCTCCAGTCGCTGCTGGACGGTACGGAGTCGGTCGAGGGCCTGACCGTCGACACCGAGCTGCGCTGGGCGTTCGTGCAGCGGCTGGGGGCCGTGGGCCTGCTCGACGAGGAGGAGATCGCCGCCGAGTACGAGCGCGACCGGACGGCGGCGGGCGAGCGCCACGCGGCCACCGCCCGGGCCTCGCAGCCCTCGGAGGAGGCCAAGGCGCAGGCGTGGGCCTCGGTCGTGGAGTCGGGCGAGCTGCCCAACTCGCTCCAGGAGGCGGTCATCACCGGCTTCGTCCAGGCGGACCAGCGCGAGCTGCTGGCCCCGTACACGGAGAAGTACTTCGCCTCGGTGAAGGAGGTCTCGGACTCGCGCAGCCACGAGATGGCCCAGCAGATCATCGTGGGCCTCTACCCGGCCCTCCAGGTCTCCCAGGAGACATTGGACGCCACGGACGCGTGGCTGGCCTCGGCCGAGCCGAGCGCGGCCCTGCGCCGGATGATGTCGGAGTCGCGGTCGGGCGTGGAGCGCGCGCTGAAGGCCCAGGCGGCGGACGCGGCGGCGGCCACCGCGTAGTCGTTGTCCGTAGTCAGTCGTTGTCCGTAGTCAGTCATTGTCCGTACGGCCCTGGGGGCGTCCTCTTCGCTGCGGCGGAGGGGGCGCCCCCTCGGCGTACGCCCGCGTCTCTTCGGCGTACGCCCGCGCGCGGGGTGGTCTCCCGTGGCCTACGGTCCGAAGGGTCGTCGCAAGAGCTTCGGTCGCAGGCCACGGGAGGGTTCGGATGCCCGGCTTCGCCGCGGTGCCGGTCGCGCTGGCCCTGTGCGCGGGTCTGCTGACGGGCCCGGCCGTCGCGGAGCCCCGTAACGACTGCCGTACGAGCCCGGCCGGCTGCTACGGCCTCTACACGTACGGGTACAGCCTCGGGCTGCATCCGTTCACCGAGGCGCACGACGTCCGCGAGCAGCTCACCCACCACTTCTGGCTCTTCCCGGTCAGCGGCGGCTGCCCGAGCCGGATCCGGGCGGGCGCCCGCTGCGAGCTGCTGGGCGGCAACCCGGTGGAGGTCGAGTACATCGGGAACACCTTCTTCCAGATCAACACGCTGCCGGGCCACCAGCTCGGCCGGGGCATGCACATCCGCTTCGTGTTCTCGCGGACGCTCGGCTTCCACACCTTGACCGTCCGCGCCTGGCAGGACCGGCCCACCGACTGCACGGGCGAGGCCTTCTGCAACACGGTGAACCGGGTGTTCGCCTGGGGCACCTGGCGGGTGCTGGCCCAGACGCTGCGGTTCTCCGCGTACGCCGCCTGAGCCGCGGGCCGGGGAAACCGCCCGACGGAAACGGGCCGTTGGAATCCGCCCGGCGGGCGGGCGCAGGAGCGCAGCCGTCCGCCGGGCGGGAACTGGGGGTGACCTACGCGCCGGACTCCTCGTAGCGGCGGGTCAGCTCGGCCGTGCCGGACTCCGTGAAGCCGCCGTGCAGCCGCATCCGGGCCACCCCTCCGTCGGGGAAGGCGTCGAGGCGGACGTGGGTGACGACGGCCTGGGCTCGGAGCACGAAGCGGTGCGGGGTGTCGGGCTGGAGGCGGGTGCGCGGGATGATCTCGAACCACTCGCCGGTGTCGCCGTTGCGGCCCTGGAGGGCGATCCAGCCGGCGGAGTTGCCCTTGAGGTAGGCGGTGTCGATCTCGACCGCGCGGACCGCGCCCTGGGCCGGGAGGCGGAAGCGGACCCAGTCGTTGGTGTCGCGGACCCGGCGGCGGCGGTTCTCCCAGCCGTCGTCCATCTTGCGGGAGGTGCCCGGCAGGATGATCTGGGTGGGCGAGGAGTAGAAGCGGTCGGAGGCGTCCTCGTAGGTGCCGCCGTTGAGCACCGAGATCAGGTCGACCGTGCCGAGCGCGGCGATCCAGGCCGGGTCCGGGACGACCTCGCCGTGCACACGGAGGCGGGCTATGCCGCCGTCGGGGTGCTGGCAAAGGCGCAGGTGCGTGTAGCGGCGGCCGCCGGTGATCTCGAAGGCGTTGGCCGCGTGGCCGCGTACGGGGGTGGGCGGAAGGATCTCCTCCCACTTCACGTCGTCGGCGAGCAGCTCCTCGGGGCTCGGGGCGCCCTGGACGGCGGTGGCCTGCACCGATACGCGCTGGGGGTAGTTGCCGCGGAAGTGGGCGGTGTCCACGATCAGGCCGCGCACGATGCCGGGCGCGCCGAGGCGGACGATCGCCCAGTCGTGGTCCTCTGGGGCCGGGAAGGGGTTCTCCGCGTCGGCGCCACGGCGGCGGCGGGTCTCCCAGCCGTCCATGATCTTGCCCTTGTGGCCGAAGTGCTCGGGGTCGAAGACGGCCCGCTCACGCAGGAGGAGGTTCTCGCGCTCGGCGAAGAACTCGTCGTTGGCGGCGATCACACCGGCGCCGAGGCGGCGGTCGGCGAGGTCGACCAGTTCGGTGAAGGGGAGGTCGCCCGCCTCGCGGTAGTCGGCGTACGGGTCGCCGCCTCCGTAGGGCGCGGCGTCATTGGCGTGGGGGTCGGTGTCGGAGTTCTGGAATGTGGTCTCGCTCGCGTCGAAGGTCATGTCCCTACCTTCACGCCGACAGACCTGTCAGGTCCATCGAAAGTTTTCGCAGATACCATTCAGTTCATCTGAACGATTCCGCAACCTCCGTGAGCGCCGCGAGCACCCGGGCCACCGCCGGGCCGCTCTCCGCCCCGTGCCGGACCGCCGCCACCACATGGCGGCGCGGCTGGTCCGCCTCCAGGACCCGCATCACCACCCCCTCCGGCCGCTGCTCGCGGGAGGCCATCCGGGGGACGAGGGCGATGCCCATGCCCGCCTCGACCAGAGCCAGGATCGCGGTCCAGCCGGCGGCGCTGTGGGCCTGCTCGGGGACGAAGCCGGCCGCCTCGCAGGCGGCCGTGGTGATCTCGGACCAGGGGCCCGAGCCGCCGAAGATCCAGCGGTCGGCGGCCAGGTCGGCGAGGCGCAGCGCGGGCGCGTCGGCCAGCGGGTGGCCGGCCGGGAGCGCCACGTCCAGCGGGTCGGCCAGCAGCGGGAAGCGGGAGAAGCGGGGGTCGCGGGCGGTCGGGGCGTGGGCGGCCAGCGAGAGGGCCAGATCCACCTCGCCCGCGGTGAGCAGCTCGTACGCCTGGGCCGCCTCGGCCTCCCGTACGCGTACGTCGGGTCCCGGACGGGCCTCGGCGCGCAGCAGCCGCACGGCGGGGACGACGAGGGCGGGTACGGCGGTGGAGAAGGCGCCGACCCGCACCTCACCGGCCTCGCCGCGCAGATAGCCGGTGAGTTCGGCGTCCGCCCGCTCCAGTTGGGCGAAGACCGCCTCGGCGTGGCGCAGGACGAGGTGGGCGGCGTCCGTGAGGCGGACGCGGCGGCCCTGGGGCTCCAGGAGCTCCACGCCGAGCTGTCTGGCCAGGTTGGTGAGCTGCTGGGAGACGGCGGAGGGGGTCATCAGGAGCGCCTCGGCGGTCGCGGTGACCGTGCCCCGGTCGCGCAGGGTGCGCAGGATGCGGAGCTTCTTGACGTCCCACTCGGTCATGCCCGCAACCTACCGGTGGGCCCGCCGGTGCCGGACGCGCCGATGCGCCGCGCGGTAGCTCCTACCGGCGGCGCATCCTTCGTGCGGGTGCGGGTCAGACCTGCTTCTTGGACTTGTCCAGGACCATGACCAGGGCCGTGATCACCAGGAACAGGCCGATGGGCGCGATGACGTAGAGGCCGATGGTCTCCATCGCGCTGAGGCCCGGGCCCGGGTCGTCACCGTCGTCGCGCGTGTACGCCAGGGCCGGGGCCGACATGAGCAGCATCATCAGCGTCGTCCCGGCCGCAACGACGCCGGCGCGCATTCCGTTCTTCTTGTCCACGGTGCCAACGTAGCGAATGGCTAGGCGGGCCGCTCGCCCGGGGGTGCCGTACGGGCCTTCGGCGGCCGCAGGACCTCCATCAGGGCGTGCAGCCGGGGCGAGGCGGCGATCTCCTCCAGGGTGACCGGATGGCCCTCCGGGTCGGCGATGGGCAGCCGCCAGTTGGGGTACTGGTCCCAGGTGCCGGGGAGGTTCTGCGGGCGGCGGTCGCCCACGGTGTCGGGGAGCCAGACGCCGGTCATCCGGGCGGGGGTGGCGCGCAGGAAGCGGTGGACGGCGCGGACGGCCGCCTCCTCGTTGCCGTCGCCCTCGGGGAGCATCCGCAGCCGGGCGAGGAGGGCCAGCCACTCGGCGGTGGAGGTGACGTCCTCGGTGAGCTCCTCCTCCAGGGGGCGGGTGAGCAGGCCGAGGCGGTGGCGGAGCGTCACATGGTCGCCGGTCAGCCGGGCGGCGGTGGAGGGCAGGTCGTGGGTGGTGGCGGTGGCGAGGCAGTCCCGCCGCCACTTCTCGGGGGCCAGGGGGCGGCCGTCGCCGTCCCAGTCGCGCTCGAACCAGAGCACGGAGGTGCCGAGCACCCCGCGCCGGGCGAGCGCCTCGCGGACGCCGGGCTCGACGGTGCCGAGGTCCTCGCCGACGACGGCGGAACCGGCGCGGTGGGCCTCCAGGACGAGGACGGCGAGCATCGCCTCGGCGTCGTACGTGACGTACGTACCGTCGGTGGGCGGTCTGCCCTCCGGCACCCACCAGAGCCGGAAGAGGCCCATGACGTGGTCGATGCGCAGGGCGCCCGCGTGGGCCAGGAGGCCGCGCAGCAGGCCCCGGAAGGCGGCGTAACCGGTGGCGGCGAGGTCGTCGGGGCGCCAGGGCGGCAGGCCCCAGTCCTGGCCGCGCGCGTTGAAGGCGTCCGGGGGCGCGCCGACGGACATGCCGTGGGCGAAGGCGTCCTGCTGGGACCAGGTGTCGGCGCCCGCCGGGTGCACGCCGACGGCCAGGTCGTGGACGATCCCGACCTCCATCCCGGCGTCCTCGGCGGCCCGCTGGGCGTCGGCGAGCTGGGTGGCGGTGAGCCAGGCGAGGCGGCAGTGGAGGTCGACCCGCTCCAGCAGCCCGGAGCGGGCGCGGGCGGTCGCCGGGGAGCGGGGGTCGCGCAGGGGCTCGGGCCAGGCGTGCCAGTCGGGCCCGTGCACCTCGGCGAGCGCGCACCACAGGGCGTGGTCCTCCAGCGCCTGGCCCTGCTCGGCCAGGAAGTCGCAGTAGGCGGCGCGGCGGCCGGGGGTGAGGGGCACCTGGGCGATCAGCTCCAGGGCCTGCCGCTTCAGCTCCCAGACGGCGTCCCGGTCGATCAGGGCGCCCTTGTTGAGGACGGCCTCGCTGAGCGCGGCGGCCTCCTGGTGGAGGTCCTCCAGGGTGGTGCGGTCGTGGACGTGCCCGTACTCCGGGATGGACTCGACGTGCAGGTGCACCGGGTCGGGGAAGCGGCGCGAGGAGGGGCGGTAGGGGGACGGGTCGGTGGGCTTGCCGGGAACGGCCGCGTGCAACGGGTTGACCTGGACGAAGCCGGAGCCGAGGGTGCGCCCGGACCAGGCGGCGAGGTCGGCCAGGTCGCCGAGGTCGCCCATGCCCCAGGAGCGGGCGGAGAGCAGGGAGTAGAGCTGGACCAGGAAGCCATGGGTGCGCTCGGGCGGCTGCGGGACCCGGGCCGGGGCGACGACCAGGGTGGCGGTGGCCTCGTGGTGGTCGGGTGCGCGGACGTGGAGGCGGTGGACGCCGTACGGGGGGTCGGTCCACCCGGCGGGCCGGGGGCCGGCAGCCTCCATGACCGCCCCCGAGGCCTGCGGCACCTTCCAGGAGGTGGCGGGCGCGGGGGGCCCGCCGGCCGGCTCCGGCTCGACCGTGACGGTCGAGCCGGGCGGCAGCGCGGTCAGCGCGGGCGGCAGCGGCTCACCGGCCCAGACCACCACGGTCGGCGGCAGCAGGCGCGAGCGGGACTCCGCGGCGACGAGTGACCTCCGTACGTCCTCCGGGGTGCCGGCGTCCACGCCCAGCGCGGCGAGCACGGCGATGACCGTGACGTCGGGGACGGACACCGTGACATCCGGGGACGGGGAGTAGGAGGTGGCGACACCGTGCAGTGCGGCGAGCCGGGACAAGCCCATTCAGACTCCTGGGAACTCCATGCCCCCTGCGGTGCCGGGTGCGGTCGGCTCGCTGGTCAGAGGGGCGACGGCGGCGAGCGGAGGCTCGCTCGTGAGCGGGGTGGCATCGGCGAGCGGGGGCTCGCTGGTCAGCGGTGCGGCATCGGCGAACGAGGACTCACCGAGCAGGAGGGAGACATCGGCGAGCGGCGGCCCGCTGATCAGGTGGGCGACATCGGCGAGGGGAAGTCCGCTGGTGAGCGGTGCGGGATCGGCTTGGGCGGGTACCTGTTTGGAGAGGGCGGAGAGCAGAAGCTGCGCGGATGCGGGCATGGTGGCCTCCTGGCCGTGGAGAACAGGACACAGCAGGCCTACCCAGGCCTCGCGTGCGCAGACCTGGACGTGACGTACACGTCATGTCCAGGCAGCTACCACGTACGCATCAGAACAACGAGCCAACGTGCCGTGGGTCACATTCCGTTCCCTCGTGCGGCAGGTATGAGCCGTTTTCAGCCATCCCCGTCAGCCACACCCGTCCCACCAGGCACGAAGCTGTCACTATTCCCGGCAAATCCGGCAGAACAGCCACCTGCATTGACACCCTCGCGCCCGGGTGGTGGGCTCGGACCCCACTCAGGCCTTTCGAGGGAGCGCGACGTGCGGTTCGGGCGCAGGAAGCAGGCCACGGCCGTGGCCGTCGCCGTGATCGGTGGGCTGCTGAGCCCCTTCGCACCGGCCGCGACCGCCGCCCCCGCCGACCCCGGCAAACCCCCCGCCACCTCGCCCGACCGTGCCGCTTCGCCCGACCGCGCCGCCGCGGCGCAGCCGCCCGCCGTCTGGCCCCGGCCGCAGAGCATCCGGACCACCGGCCCGGCCGTCCCGCTCGGCCGTGAGGCCACCGTCGTCGCCGCGCCGGACGCCGATCCGTACGCCGTGGAGGAGCTCCGCTCCCTGCTCCGCGCGGCCGGGGTCACGACCCTGCACGAGAGCCTGCCCGGGCGCGGGCCCCTGATCCGGATCGGCGGCCCGGGCGCCGGGGAGGCCCTGCGGGCACTGCGCGCGCCGGACCGCGCCGACCTGCCCACCGGCGGCTACCGGATCGCCTCCGGCAAGGTCGCCGGGCGCGCCACCGTGGCCCTGGACGGGCTCGGCGAGGACGGCCTGTTCCATGCGGTCCAGACCCTGCGGCAGCTCGTGAGCGGCGGCGCCGTGGCCGGGGTCGTGGTGCGGGACTGGCCGGGCACGGCCGTACGGGGCATGGCCGAGGGGTTCTACGGACAGCCCTGGACCCAGGAGGAGCGGCTCGCGCAGCTCGACTTCATGGGCCGCACCAAGCAGAACCGGTACCTCTACGCGGCGGGCGACGACCCCTACCGGCTGGCCCGGTGGCGTGAGCCGTACCCGGCCATCGAGCGCGCCGAATTCCGGGAGCTGGCGCGGAAGGCCGAGGCCGGGCATGTGACGCTCGGCTGGGCGGTCTCCCCGGGACAGGCCATGTGCATGGCGTCCGACAGGGACGTCCGCGCGCTGACCAGGAAGATCGACGCGATGTGGGCGCTGGGGGTGCGGGTCTTCCAGCTCCAGTTCCAGGACGTCAGCTACAGCGAGTGGCACTGCGACCTGGACGCCGAGACGTTCGGCAGCGGCCCCAAGGCGGCGGCCCGCGCGCAGGCGCGGGTGGCCGGGGCCGTCGCCCGGCATCTGGAGGAGCGCCATCCGGACGCGGCGCCGCTGTCGGTGCTGCCGACGGAGTTCTACCAGGACGGGGCGACCGACTACCGCACGGCGCTCGCCGCCGAGCTGGACGGCCGGGTGCAGGTGGCCTGGACCGGCGTCGGGGTCGTACCGAAGAGGATCACCGGCCGTGAGCTGTCCGGGGCGCGGGCCGCGTTCCGCCACCCGCTGGTGACGATGGACAACTACCCGGTCAACGACTACGCCCAGGACCGGATCTTCCTGGGGCCGTACACCGGCCGGGACCCGGCGGTGGCGAGCGGTTCGGCGGCGCTGCTGGCCAACGCGATGGAGCAGGCGGCCGCCTCCCGCATCCCGCTGTTCACCGCCGCCGACTTCGCCTGGAACCCGAAGGGGTACCGCGCCGACGAGTCCTGGCAGGCGGCGATCGACGATCTGGCGGGCGGCGACGCCGGCGCCCGGGAGGCGCTGCGGGCGCTCGCGGGCAACAGCGCGGACTCCGTGCTCGGCTCGGCGGAGTCCGCCTACCTCCAGCCCCTGTTCGCCGCGTTCTGGCAGTCCCGGGCGGCCGCCGCGCCGGTACGCGACCGGGCGGCGCGCGAGCTGCGGGCGGCCTTCACCGTGATGCGGCAGACCCCCGACCGGCTCGCCACCCCCGCCGAGGGGCGCCTCGCCGACGAGGTGCGCCCCTGGACCGAGCAACTGGCCCGCTACGGCCACGCCGGTGAGCTCGTCGTGGACCTGCTCCAGGCCCAGGCGGCCGGCGACGGGGTGGCCGCCTGGCGGGCGCAGCTCGCGCTGGAGCCGCTGCGCCAGGAGATCGCGGCGGCCAGGGCCACGGTCGGCAAGGGGGTGCTCGACCCCTTCCTGGACCGGGCCGAGAAGACCGCCGACGGCTTCAACGGCGTGGACCGGTCCAGCGGCCGGGTCACCAAGGACACCCACAGCTATACGGTCCGCCTGGACCGGGCCCGCCCGGTGGAGGCCGTGACGGCGCTCGCCGAGCCCGGACCCGACCTGGCCGACGCGGTCGTGGAGGCCCACGTTCCGGGCGAGGGCTGGCGGGCGCTGGGGCGGCTCTCCCCGACCGGCTGGACCCAGACCGCCGCGAAGGGGCTGCGCGCGGACGCCGTACGGGTCACGGTGCCCGAGGCGGTCCGGACCACGCCCCCGTCGTACCTGAGCCCCAGCCTGCCGCCGGCCCCCGCGATCCCGGCGGGAACCCCGAAGCTGCGCGCCCTGGTGCCGTGGTTCGGGGACGAGCCGGACGCGGTGCTCGACCTGACGCACGGCGAGACGGACGCGGAGATCGGCGGTGAGCCGCAGCGGGTGGCGGCACGGCTGGCCGGGCGGCGTCCGGCCGAGGTGAAGGGCAAGCTCACCGCGAGGGCGCCCAAGGGCATCGAGGTGCGGGTCCCGAAGCAGACGACGGTGCCGCGCGGCTCCCGTACCGAGGTGCCGGTGGACATCACCGTTCCGGCGGACACCCCGGCGGGCGAGTACGAGGTGCCGCTGACCTTCGGCGGCCAGGAGTCCACGCTGACCGTACGGGCCTTCCCACGCACCGGCGGCCCGGATCTGGTGCGTACGGCCACGGCCTCCTCCTCCGCCGACGAGACCCCGGACTTCCCGGCCTCCGCCGCCTCGGACGGCGATCCGGAGACCCGGTGGTCCTCGCCGGTGGAGGACGGCGCGTGGTGGCAGGCCGAACTCCCGCAGCCGGTGCGGCTGGGGCAGGTGGTGCTGTCGTGGCAGGACGCGTACGCCTCTGCCTACCGCATACAGACCTCCGCCGACGGCCGCACCTGGCGCACCGCCGCGACCGTCCAGGAGGGCCGGGGCGGGCGCGAGTCGGTGCGGATGGACGCGAAGGACACCCGCTTCATCCGGGTGCAGGGCGACGCGCGGGCGACGCGGTACGGCTACTCGCTGTGGTCGGTGGAGGCCTACGCCGTCGTGGAGCATGCCCCCTGACAAAGGGACGACGAAGGCCCGGTCTCAGGCGGAAACGCCGTCGATCCGGGCCATCACGTCGTCCGCGCCGAACGGTTGCAAATACGGCAGCCAGCGCGGGTCGCGGTGCCCGGTCCCGATGATCCGCCAGGCCAGACCGGTCGGCGGGGCGGGCTGGTGCCGCAGCCGCCAGCCGAGCTCGGGGAGGTGGCGGTCGGCCTTGACGTGGTTGCAGCGGCGGCAGGCCGCCACCACGTTGTCCCACGCGTGCTGTCCACCGCGGCTGCGCGGGATGACGTGGTCGACGCTGGTCGCGGCGGCCCCGCAGTACATGCAGCGCCCCCCGTCCCGGGCGAACAGCGCCCGGCGCGTCAGGGGAACGGGCCCCCGGTAGGGGACCCGGACGAAACGCTTGAGCCGGACCACGCTGGGCGCGGGCACGGCAGCGGTGGCACTGTGCAGGAAGGCGCCGGTCTCCTCAAGGCAGATCGCCTTGTTTTCGAGGACGAGGACGAGCGCGCGGCGGAGCGGTACGACGCCGAGCGGCTCGTACGACGCGTTGAGAACCAGGACGTGCGGCACGGTGGATGCCTCCTTGTACGCCGGCGGCGCGTGGCTCGCGCCGGGACGATCCGATCTCAGTCTCTCCTCATGCCTGGTCAAAGCGCCACCACGTAGGGGTAACGGGCCGGGAGGATTTTTCTCACCCTCCGGCCCGGCGGGCGCCCGCCGGACTCCCCCGAGGTGTCTCACCAGGGCGGCGTCCCGCGCTGTGCGATCGGCCACAGCACACATATCCCTGGTGAGACCTGTCTCTCCCCCGAGAACGGCAACGATCCACTCCCCCGGCTTCGTTAGTGTTATCGGTCAACCCGTCGTCCCTCTGGAGGTCCGCACCGTGCACCTGTCCGTCCTCATGGCCGCAACCCCGTCACCCGGGCCTGGCGGCTCGCTGGAGGAAGCCGCCGAGCAGGCCGGGAACGCCGCGGGGTGGGTCGAGGAGAACTGGTCCACCTGGCTGAGCACCGGTCTGCGGATCCTGCTGATCGTGGCCGTCGCGGTCACGCTGCGCTATCTGATCCGGCGCGCCCTGACCAACCTGATCGACCGGATGAACCGCAGCGCCCAGGCGGTGGAGGGCACGGCGCTGGGCGGTCTGCTGGTGAACGCGGAGCGCAGACGCCAGCGGTCGGAGGCGATCGGCTCGGTCCTGCGGTCGGTGGCCTCCTTCATGATCATGGGAACGGCCGTCCTGATGGTGCTGGGCGCCTTCAAGATCAACCTGGCGCCGCTGCTCGCCTCGGCCGGTGTCGCCGGTGTGGCGCTCGGTTTCGGCGCGCGCAACCTGGTCACGGACTTCCTCTCCGGTGTCTTCATGATCCTGGAGGACCAGTACGGGGTCGGGGACACGGTCGACGCGGGGGTGGCCTCCGGTGAGGTCATCGAGGTGGGCCTGCGGGTCACCAAGCTGCGCGGCGACAACGGCGAGATCTGGTACGTCCGCAACGGCGAGGTGAAGCGGATCGGCAACCTCAGCCAGGGCTGGTCCACCGCCGGGGTCGATGTCACGGTGCGCCCGACGGAGAACCTGGAGCACGTCCGTGAGGCGATCACCACGGCCGCCGAGACCATGTCCAAGGAAGAGCCCTGGTCGGAGCGGTTGTGGGGCCCGGTGGAGGTGCTCGGCCTGGACGCGGTCCTGCTGGACTCCATGACGGTCCGGGTCACCGCGAAGACGATGCCGGGCAAGTCGGTGGGCGTGGAGCGCGAGCTGCGCTGGCGCATCAAGCAGGCGCTGGACGACGCGGGCATCCGCATGATCGGCGCGGTGCCGCTCCAGGCGGAGGGCGAGTCCACGGCGGACCCGACGGCGGCGATGGCGGCCCCCTCGGCGTACGCGTCGGCGACCTCCCCGCAGTCGATGGCGGCGACCCCGATACCGCCGCCGGCGACGAACCTGAACAAGTAGCCCTCGCTGACGACAAGCCCCCGGCCGCCCCTGGACCCCAGGAAGGCGGCCGGGGGCTTCCGCGTGCGAGGTAACACTTTGATTGCCGGACTGGCGGTCACCATTGACGCCCCGGTGACCCGCGTCTTACGGTCCTCCCGGAATAGGAAAGTTTCCTAACAGAGTCGACGAGGGTGGGGCATCCACGATGACGGGAACCACACCGGGCACCCCCCGGGTGCTGCGGGCCATGAACGACCGGGCCGCCCTCGATCTGCTGCTGGAGCACGGACCGCTCTCCCGGACCCGGATCGGCAAGCTGACCGGGCTCTCCAAGCCCACCGCGTCCCAGCTCCTGGCCCGGCTGGAGGCGGCGGGGCTCGTCGTCGCCACCGGGACCAGTGAGGGGCGGCCGGGGCCCAACGCGCAGCTCTACACCGTGAACGCGCGCGCCGCCCATGTCGCCGGGCTCGATGTGAACGAGCGGCGCATCATCGCCGCCGTCGCGGATGTGACCGGGGCGAGCGTCGGGGAGTTCGAGCTCGCGACACCGGGGCGGCGCGCCGACAGCGTGGTGCGCCAGGTCGCCGACGCGCTGGACGGGGCGGTGAAGGAGGCCGGGCTGACCCGCGCCGACATCCACCGGATCGTCATCGGCACGCCGGGCGCCTTCGACCCGGGCACCGGGCGGCTGCGGTACGCCTCGCACCTGCCCGGCTGGCACTCCCCCACCCTCCTGGACGAGCTGGCAGCCTTCCTGCCGATGCCGGTGGAGTACGAGAACGACGTCAACCTGGTCGCCGTGGCCGAGCAGCGCCTCGGTGCGGCCCGCGGCCACGAGGACTTCGTGCTGCTCTGGAACGAGGAGGGGCTCGGCGCCGCCCTCGTCATCAACGGGCGCCTGCACCGCGGCTTCACCGGCGGCGCGGGCGAGGTCGGCTTCCTGCCGGTGCCCGGCACCCCCCTCGTACGCCAGGTCGTCAAGGCCAACAGCGGCGGCTTCCAGGAGCTGGCGGGCGCCCAGGCGGTGCCCCGGATCGCCAAGGCGCTCGGCATCGACCCCCCGCAGCAGCCGCACGCCAAGGCCGCCGCCACCCTGCTGGAGCGGGCGGCCGCCGCGTACGAGCGGGACGAGGCGCTCACCGAGCTGCTCGGCCAGTACGCGCACCGGCTCGCCACCGGCCTCGCCTCCGTCACCGCCGTCCTGGACCCGGGGCTCATCGTGCTCGCCGGCGGCGCGGTCGCGTCGGGCGGCGAGGTCCTGCGCTCCCTGATCCAGTCCGAGCTGGCCGAACTCGCCGCCTCCCGGCCCCGCCTGGTCGTCGGCGAGATCGACCGCACCCCCGTCCTGCGCGGCGCCCTGGAGAGGGCGCTCGCCGACACCCGCGACGAAGTGTTCGACACCTCGCGCTGAGCCCGTCCATCTCCCGTCCCGCCGCTGCTTCTCTTCCCCCGTCCTGCCGTCTGCTTCTCTTCCCCCCCGTCCTGCCGTCCGCTTCTCTTCCCCCGTCTTCTCTTCCCCCGTCCCTGGGAGCTTTGTCATGCGCACAAGCCGTCTCACCACCACCGCTGTCGCCGTCGCCGCGATATCGGTGCTCGCCACCGCGTGTACCGGCCAGTCCGAGACCGGAGCCACCGACGACCCGAAGGCGAAGACCACGATCAACTTCTGGCACGGCTGGAGCTCGCCCGCCGAGGTCAAGGCCGTCCAGGACAACATCGACCGGTTCGAGAAGGCCCACCCGAACATCACGGTGAAGGTCTCCGGCAACATCAACGACGACAAGCTCAACCAGGCGCTGCGTGCGGGCGGTTCGAACGGGCCCGATGTGGTCTCCTCCTTCACCACCGCCAACGTCGGCAAGTTCTGCTCGTCGGGCGCCTTCACCGACCTCAAGCCGTTCATCGAGAAGTCGAAGCTCGACCTGGAGAAGACGTTCCCGAAGGTCCTCCTCGACTACACCCAGTTCGAGGGCAAGCGGTGCGCCCTGCCGCTGCTCACGGACGCCTACGGCCTCTACTACAACAAGGACGCCTTCAAGAAGGCCGGGATCGCCGCCCCGCCGAAGACGATGTCCGAACTGGCGAGCGTCGCGAAGAAGCTGACGGTGGAGAAGGGCGACAGCTACCAGCAGCTCGGGTTCATGCCGAACTTCCACGGTTACGAGACCGTCGCCGACCACTACCTGTCCTCGTGGGACCACACGTACTTCGACGAGAACGGCAAGTCCAGCATCGCCAAGGACCCGGCGTTCGCGGAGATGTTCACGTACCAGAAGAAGCTCGTGGAGACCCTCGGCGGCTACGCGAAGCTGGAGAAGTACCGCGGCACCTTCGGTGACGAGTGGGGCGCCAAACACCCCTTCCACACCGGCCAGGTGGCCATGCAGCTGGACGGCGAGTGGCGGCTCGGGATGGCCGAGGACGCCGGAGCCGGCTTCGAGATCGGGGTCGCGCCGATGCCCGTCGCCGACGACGAGGTCGACAGCTACGGCAAGGGGTTCCTCTCCGGCACCATCGTCGGCATCGCGCCGGCCAGCAAGAAGCAGAACGCCGCCTGGGAGCTGGTGAAGTACATGACCAGCGACACCGAGGCGGTCGTCAACTTCGCCAACGGCATCCGGAACGTGCCCTCCACCTTCGCGGCGCTGAAGTCGCCGGACCTGAAGTTCGACCCGCGCTTCAAGACCTTCCTGGACATCGCCCAGCACCCCAAGTCCAGCACCCCCGACGGGGCCGTCAACGGCTCCACGTACCAGCAGACCCTCCAGGACTTCGGCTACCAGTACGAGAAGGGCGCGGTGAAGGACCTCCAGGCCGGTCTGGGGAAGACCGCGAAGCAGATCGACACCGACATCGCCAAGGCCAAGTAGCCCGATGATGACGACGCACACACTCCGCTCCAAGCGCCGCAGGTCGGCGTTGCGGAACGCGGCCTTCATGTCGCCGTGGCTGATCGGGTTCTCGGTCTTCTTCGCGTACCCGATGGTCTCGACGGTCTACTTCTCCTTCACGTCGTACGACGGGTTCGGGGCGCCGGTCTTCAACGGGCTGACGAACTGGACGTACGTCTTCCAGGACTATCCGATGTTCTGGCCGTCCCTGTGGAACACGCTCTGGCTGGTCGTCGTGATGGTCACCTGCCGGGTCCTCTTCGGGCTCGGGATCGGGCTGCTGATCACCAAGATCAAGACGGGGACGGGCGTCTTCCGGACGCTGTTCTACCTGCCGTACCTGGCCCCGCCCGTCGCCGCGACCCTCGCCTTCGTCTTTCTCCTCAACCCCGGCACCGGGCCCGTCAACGCGATCCTGGGCGACCTGGGCCTGCCGACACCCGGCTGGTTCAACGACGCCACCTGGTCCAAGCCGGCCCTCACCATGCTCGCGGTCTGGGGCATCGGGGACCTGATGGTCATCTTCATGGCCTCGCTGCTGGACGTGCCGACCGAGCAGTACGAGGCGGCCGAGCTGGACGGCGCCTCCGCCTGGCAGAAGTTCCGCTTCGTGACCCTGCCGAACATCGCGCCGATCGTGCTGTTCGCCGTCGTGACGGGCGTCATCCAGGCGATGCAGTACTACACCCAGCCTCTGGTCGCCGGAAAGGTCGCCTCCGGGATCATCGGCGGCTCGGGACAGTCCTTCGAACCCGGCTATCCCGACAAGTCGACACTCACCCTCCCCCAGCTCGTCTACAACCTCGGCTTCCAGCGCTTCGACTACGGCGCCGGCTGTGTCGTCGCCCTCATCCTGTTCGCCCTGGCCATGGCCTTCACCGCACTGCTCATGCGGGGCCGCAACAACCTGATCCAGGCCGGTGACTGAGCCATGACCCAGCTCCTCGACAAGCCCGGCGCACTCCTCAAGACTGATGCTCCCACGCCCGCCGCGCGCACCGCCCGCCGCAAGGCGCTGCTGCACTGGATCGCCGTCCACTCGCTCGGGATCGCCGCCGCGCTCTTCTTCGTGCTGCCGTTCGTCTTCGTGGTGCTCACCTCGCTGATGAACGACCAGCAGGCGCTGACCCGCGACCTCACCCCCAACACCTGGGAGTGGGGCAACTACGAGCGGGTCTTCAACACCCCCGGCTTCCTAACCTGGTGGCGCAACACCCTCTTGTACGCGGGACTCGGCACCGTACTCACCGTCGTGTCGTCGATCCCCGTGGCGTACGCGCTGGCGAAGTTCCACTTCCGGGGCCGCAAGCTGTCCCTGATGCTCGTCATCTCGATGATGATGCTGCCGCCGCAGGTCGTCATCATCCCCATGTACCTGTTCTGGGCGAAGCAGATGGACCTCTCCGGCACCCTGTGGCCGCTGATCATCCCGATGGCCTTCGGTGACGCGTTCTCCATCTTCCTGCTGCGGCAGTTTCTTCTGACCATCCCGAACGAGTACCTGGACGCGGCCAAGGTGGACGGCTGCGGTGAGTTCCGTACGCTGATGAAGGTCGTCCTGCCGATGGCCAGACCCGGCATCGCGGCCATCGCCCTCTTCCAGTTCTTCGCCGCCTGGAACGACTACTTCGGACCACAGATCTACGCCTCCGAGAACCCGGCCGCCTGGACGCTCAGTTACGGCCTGGAATCCTTCAAGGGCGCACACCACACCGACTGGAACCTGACCATGGCCGCGACCGTTCTGGTCATGGCCCCCGTGATCGCCGTCTTCTTCTTCGCTCAGAAGGCATTCGTCGAGGGCGTCACACTCACCGGAGTAAAGGGCTGACAATGAAGCTCGCAGTAGTTGGTGGCGGGTCCACCTACACCCCTGAACTGATCGACGGCTTCGCCCGGTTGCGGGACACCCTGCCGGTCGAGGAGCTGGTGCTCGTCGACCCGGCGGCCGACCGGCTGGAGCTGGTCGGCGGCCTGGCGCGGCGGATCTTCGCCAAGCAGGACCACGCCGGGAAGATCACCACGACCACCGACCTGGACGCGGGCGTCGCCGGCGCCGACGCGGTCCTCCTCCAGTTGCGCGTCGGCGGACAGGCCGCGCGCAACCAGGACGAGACGTGGCCGCTGGAGTGCGGCTGCATCGGCCAGGAGACCACCGGCGCCGGCGGCCTCGCCAAGGCGCTGCGGACCGTGCCGGTCGTCCTGGACATCGCCGAGCGGGTGCGCCGCACCAACCCGGACGCCTGGATCATCGACTTCACCAACCCGGTCGGCATCGTCACCCGCGCCCTGCTCCAGGCCGGGCACAAGGCGGTCGGCCTGTGCAACGTGGCGATCGGCTTCCAGCGCAAGTTCGCCCGGCTGCTGGACGTGAACCCCTCCGAGGTCCACCTCGACCACGTGGGGCTCAACCACCTCACCTGGGAGCTGGGCGTGCGCCTGGGCGGCCCGGACGGCGAGAACGTGCTGCCGAAGCTGCTCGCCGAGCACGGTGACGCCATCGCGGACGACCTCCACATGCCGCGTCAGATCGTGGACCGGCTCGGTGTGGTCCCCTCGTACTACCTGCGCTACTTCTACGCCCACGACGAGGTCGTCCGGGAGCTCGGCACCAAGCCGTCCCGGGCCGCCGAGGTCGCGGCGATGGAGAAGGAGCTGCTGGCGATGTACGGCGACCCGGCGCTGGACACGAAGCCCGAGCTGCTCGCCAAGCGGGGCGGCGCGTTCTACTCGGAGGCGGCGGTGGACCTCGCGGCCTCGCTGCTGGGCGGCGGCGGTTCGCCGGTCCAGGTGGTGAACACGTACAACAACGGGACGCTGCCGTTCCTCCCGGACGACGCGGTCATCGAGGTGCAGGCCCGGGTGGACCACAGCGGTGCGACCCCGCTGGCCGTGCCCGCGCTGGACCCGCTGTACGCCGGTCTGATCGCCAACGTGACGGCGTACGAGGACCTCGCCCTGGAAGCCGCGCTGCGCGGGGGCCGGGACCGGGTATTCAAGGCGCTGCTCTCCCATCCGCTGATCGGCCAGTACGACTACGCCGAGCAGCTCACCGACCGGCTGATCGCGCACAACCGGGAGCACCTCGCGTGGGCGTGAACGTCTCGGTCGTCGCCGTCGACGCGGGCAACAGCAAGACCGATGTGGCGTTGATCGGTGAGGACGGAACGGTTCTTTCGACGGCCCGGGGCGGGGGGTTCCAGCCGCCCTACGTGGGGGTGGAGGCGGCGCTCGACGTGCTGGCCGGGGCACTGGACGAGGCCTTCGCGGCGTTGCCCGGGCCTGTCGGCTCCGTCGGCTCCGTCGGCCACATCTCAGCGTGCCTGGCCAACGCCGACCTGCCGGTCGAGGAGGCGGAGCTGGCCGAGGCGCTGGAGGCCCGGGGCTGGGGGACGTCGGTCCAGGTGCGCAACGACACCTTCGCGATCCTGCGCGCGGGGGTGGACGAGCCCCGGGGCGTCGCGGTGGTCTGCGGGGCCGGGATCAACTGCGTGGGCATGGTGCCGGACGGGCGGACGGCCCGCTTCCCCGCGATCGGCCGGATATCCGGCGACTGGGGCGGCGGTGCGGGGCTCGCGGAGGAGGCGCTGTGGTTCGCCGCGCGCGCCGAGGACGGACGGGGCGAGCCGACCGAGCTGGCCCGGGTACTGCCGGGCCACTTCGGGCTCGACTCGATGTACGCCCTGATCGAGGCGCTGCACCGGGGCACGATCCCGCTGACCCGGCGCCACGAGCTGACGCCCGTGCTGTTCGCCACCGCCGTCGTCGGCGACCCGGTGGCGGCCGCGCTGGTGGAGCGGTTGGCGCAGGAGGTGGTGGCGATGGCGTCGGTGGCGCTGACCCGGCTCGGGCTGCTGGAGGAGGAGGCTCCGGTGCTGCTGGGCGGCAGCGTGCTGGCCGCGCGCCATCCGCAGCTGAACGACCGGATCGCCGAACTGCTCGCGGTACGCGCCCCGAAGGCCGTGGTGCGGGTGGTGTCCGAGCCGCCGGTGCTGGGGGCTGCGCTGCTGGGGCTGGACGTCACGGGGGCGGCGCCGGAGGTCCACCGGCGGCTGCGGGCGCAGTACGCCTGATCTCCTGGGAGGACCGGATCGGGGGGCGGCCTGTCGCGTTCGGCGCGGTGGGGCGCCCCTCCCCCGTTCGGGGGAACGCGGGAGGGGCGGGGAACCGATCGGGCGCCCCACTCGTGTACCTGATGGGGAGTCCGCAACGCACGGGGATGGCTGGGCGGTCGGGGAGGCTCGGGGCGGATCCGGAGCGGTGCGAAGGGGCCGGCGAGGCTGCCGGTTCGCTTATGGGGATGTTTCGGGGCACGTTGCGCCGATCGCCTTGATCGACCGCGTCCGCCCTGATCGAATGCGTTGTCCGGTGCGGGATCCAGGCGTTCCCGATGTGCGGGTCCGTCCCCGCGGCCATACTTCTGGCCGGGTGCCGGCACGCGATCGGCCAGGGTCCGGGGGACTGTCGGTGACCGAGGGGGAGGTCGAGTGACACAGCTGCCACAGGGCGGCCCGCAGACGCAGCGCGCGCCGGAGCAGACGCCCGCGCCCACCGGTCTGCCCGCTCAACGCCCGGGCTCCTGGGCCGTGCAGAGCCGTCGGCTGCGTGCTGCGGCGACGACCGAGCCCGGCCGCCTCCAGATCATCGGGGCCGTGCTGGCGCTGCTGGTCGTGGCGTTCGGGGCGGTGACCGCCCTGGAGATCTCGCACCGGACCTCCGCCGCCGACGACGTGGTGGGGCGCAGCCAGCCGCTCAGCGCGGACGCGGCGAACATCTACCGCTCGCTCGCCGACGCGGACACGATGGCGGCCAGTGGCTTCCTCGCGGGGGCGCAGGAGCCGAAGGCCGTACAGGAGCAGTATCGGAAGGACATCGAGGAAGCGGCCCGGCTGCTGGTGAAGGCGTCGGCCAGCACCGACTCCTCGACCAGCTCCTCACAGGAGATCACCACCCTCAACGAGCTGCTGCCCGTCTACACCGGTCTGATCGAACGGGCCCGCGCCAACAACCGGCAGGGGCTGCCGCTCGGCGGCGCCTATCTCCGGTACGCCAACCAGAGGATGACCAACGAGCTGCTGCCGGCGGCCGAGCGGCTGTACGCGGCGGAGACGGGCCGGCTCGACCGGGACTCCGCCGACGCCCGCCGGTGGCCCTTCCTCTCGCTCGCCGCCGGACTCGTCGTGCTGGGCGCACTGGTGTGGATGCAGCGCCGCAACTACCGCCGCACCAACCGGGTGTTCAACCACGGCCTGCTGGTGGCGACGGCCGCCGCCACGGTGGTGCTGCTCTGGCTGGCGGTCGGGCACACGGTGGCCCGCACCGAGCTGCGGTCCGCGATGACACAGGGCCAGGAGTCGCTCGACGTGCTCAACAACGCACGCATCAACTCCCTGAAGGCGCGCGCCAACGAGAACCTGACGCTGGTGGCACGCGGCGCCGTACTGACCGCCGACGGTTCGGCCGACCAGTACGAGACGGACTACACCACGGGCATGAAGGCCCTCCGGGCGCAGCTCGACGAGGCCGAGCGGCTCGCGGACGACGAGAGCGGCAGCGCCCCGGTGGCCAAGGCCGCCAGGAGCGTCACCGAGTGGCAGGACCGCCACCGCACGGCGCGTGCCACGGACGACAAGGGCGACTACGACGGCGCTCTGCGGCAGATCATCGGGGCGGAGGACTCCACGGGGCAGTCCTTCCAGCAGGTGGACACCGCACTGCGGACGGCGCTCGCCCATGAGCAGGGCGAGTTCGCCGCGGCCGCCGAGGACGGGCGCGGGGCCCTGCGCGGCCTGCCGACCGGAGCCGCCGCGCTGGCGGTGCTGGGGGCGGTCGCCGCGATCCTCGGGATCAACCGCAGGCTCTCGGAGTACCGGTGAGAGGGGCAGCGATGGCCAGGGCGAGGACGTGGACGCGGCGCCGCACCCCACGGGGCGGGCTGCGCGGCTGGGGCGGAGTGACGGCGATGGCGGTGGCGTGCGTGATCACCGCCGCGCTCACCCTGCTGCCGCTCTCCCGGCACGGCGGGCGGACTGCCGGGGCGGACTCGGTGGGCAGCGGAGCGGCGGCGGCCGTCCCGGTGCGGGCCGAGGCGTGCACCGATCCCGAGGCGAGCCTGCCGCCCTCGTCGGCGGACGGGCCGGGCATCGCGAAGATCAAGGCGCGCGGCAAGCTGGTCGCGGGCGTCGACCAGAACAGCTACCGCTGGGGCTACCGCAATCCGTACAGCGGCGAGCTCGAAGGGTTCGACATCGACCTCGTGCGGGCGCTGGCCAAGGACATCCTCGGCGACCCGGACGCGGTGATCTTCCGGGCCATCCCCACCAACCAGCGCATCGCCGCCCTGGAGAGGGACCGGGTCGACGTCATCGTGCGGACGATGACCATCAACTGCAAGCGGCTGGAGCAGGTCTCCTTCTCCACCGCCTACTTCCGGACCGGGCAGCAGATCCTGGCCCCCAAGGACTCCCCCATCACGGGGTACGACGACTCGCTGAAGGGCAAGCGGGTCTGCTCCGGCGAGAGCACCACCGCGTTCGAGGCGCTGGAGAAGGAGTCTTTCGGGGCGATATTCAGGGACGAGTTCGACGGCACCGAGCGGGACCCGGACCGGCTGACCGTCCCCAACCAGTTGGACTGCCTGGTCCGGCTCCAGCTCGGCGAGGTCGACGCCGTCCTCACGGACAACGCCCTCGGCGCCGGGCAGGCGGCGCAGGACCCGGCGGTGGCCCTCAAGGGCGCGGGGCCGTTCACCACCGAGTTCTACGGCGTGGCGGCGAAGAAGGGTGCCGACGATCTGGTGGCCCGGGTCAACAAGGTCCTGGTGGACTATCGCGCGGGCGGGAAGGACAGCGCCTGGATGGTGTCGTACCGCAAGTGGCTGGCCGCCGGACTGCCCGGCATCACGGCGCCGCCGGCCCCGAAGTACCGGAGCGAGTGAACCGGGCGCCGGAACACGTACGTACCGAAGCGGACGCGTACCGGATCCGGAGTGGACACGTACGAACCGGAGCAACTGACCCCGTCCGGGCCCACCGGCCCGGCGGCGAGAGCGGAGAGGTGATCGATGGGCGTCGCGGGATCCTTCCCCAGCTTCGCGGGGAGGCCCCCCGGCCCGGTCATGGACCGGGAAGAGGCGGACCGTGCGCTGGCCCGGCTCGGCGCGGAGCACGAGGCCATCGAGACCTCGCTCCTCGCCCTGCAGGACCATGCGGGCCGCCGCCTCCTGGAGGGCGCCGAGCTGACCGGTCTCACCCGGGAGCGCTGGGCCACGACCGAGCAGTCGATCACGGTGCTGTGGGGGTATTTCGACGCCTACGCGGGTGCGTTGGAGGAGGCCCGGGACATACGGGCCCGCCGCCGCCACCCCAACCGGGAGGACCTGGCCGCCCTGACCGAGCTGCTGCGCGGCGAGGCGGTCACGGTCGCCAACTCCGGTGCGGTGCCGCCCTCCTCGGTGACGGGACCGGCCCGGCTCTCGGAGCGGTTCTCGCTCCAGGAGCTGGTCGCCCGGATGAACGAGCTGTACGCCAGGTCGCTGGACATGGTCGTCACCTCGGACTCCGTCTGGTCGGCGCTGCCCGCCCGGATCGACCTGCTCGCCGCCGAGCTGCACCGCACCCGTTCGCTGGCCCACTCGGTCGGCGTGCGGCCCGGTGAGCATCCGGCCGGGGACGACCTGGAGGAGATCACCGAGGAGCTGACCATGCTGCGCGTGCAGGTGATCTCCGACCCGCTGGCGTTCTGGCTGCCGGGCCCCGGCAGCGCCGCGCCCGGCGGCGGACGCCCGGACACCTCACGGTACGACCGGGCGGCCCGCGCCCTGGAGGACGTACGGCGGGAGATCGAGGCGGTGCTCGCGGTGCGGCAGGACGCCGAGGCGCGGCTGATGCGGCTGCGGGACGTGCTCTCGCGGGCCGACCGCACGCTGACCGAGGCGCGGGCGGCGCGCGGCGAGGTGCTGGCCAAGATCGCCGCGTCCGAGGTGCCCGCCGTCAGTGGACCGGCGACCGCCCTCCAGGAGCGGCTGGACATCGCCGCCGAGTACCGCAGGCGCGCCCAGTGGAACCGGCTCTCCCCGCTCCTGGAGTCGCTGGAGCAGGAGGCCGAGGAGGAGTTGCTGCGCGCCCGGGAGTCGCTGACCTCGGTGACGGCCCCGCTGGCGGTCCGCGCCGAGCTGCGCGGCCGGCTCGACGCGTACAAGGCGAAGGTGGCCCGGCACGGTCTGGCGGAGGACCCGATGCTGATCGAGCGGTACGACGCGGCGCGCCGGATGCTGTGGAGCGCCCCGTGCGATCTGCGGGTCGCCGAGCAGAACGTGCTGCGCTACCAGCAGGCGGCGGCCGAGCTGCTGACACCGCAGCGGCCCGAAGGACCGGACGGGTCCCAGGGGCCCGAGGACCGGCGGCGCGACCAGGGGGAGACACGATGAGTACGCAGTGCCAGCGCCCGGCGTGCGAGGGCTCCTACGAGGACATGGGCGGCGGCGAGCTGTACTGCGACACCTGCGGTCTGGCCCCGGTCGTCTCGCCGACGGGCATGGTCTCCTCACCGCCCACCGGAATCGCGGGCGGCGGCCGGGCGAGCGGCCGGGCGAGCAACCGCAACAGCTCGTCGCAGCGCTCCTCCTCCCGGGCCTCCGCACGCTCCTCGTCGCGTTCGTCGACCTCGCGGCGGTCGGTGTCGGGGCGGCTGTCGCGCTCGCTCTCCGGCTCCTCCACCTCCCGTTCGGTCTCGGTGCGCTCCTCGGGCTCGTCGGCCGCCTCCTCCACCCGGGGCCGGCTCGGCGTCGGCCTGGTGCAGGTCCCGGACGTGCCCCGCCCCGATCCGCGTACGGCGGTGATGGAGAACCCGGAGGTGCCCGAGCGCAAGCGGTTCTGCTCCCGCTCGGACTGCGGTGCCCCGGTGGGGCGTTCGCGCGGGGAGCGGCCGGGCCGGACCGAGGGGTTCTGCACGAAGTGCGGCCACCCGTACTCCTTCGTGCCGAAGCTGACCGGCGGCGACATCGTGCACGGCCAGTACGAGGTCGTGGGCTGCCTGGCGCACGGCGGGCTCGGCTGGGTCTACCTCGCGGTGGACCGGGCCGTCTCGGACCGCTGGGTGGTCCTCAAGGGCCTGCTGGACACCGGCGACCAGGACGCGATGGCGGCGGCGATCTCCGAGCGCCGCTTCCTCGCCGAGATCGAGCACGCCAACATCGTGCGGATCTACAACTTCGTGGAGCACCTGGACCAGCGGACCGGTTCGCTCGACGGGTACATCGTCATGGAGTACGTCGGCGGCAAGGCGCTCAAGGAGATCGCCAACCAGCGCCGCACCCCGTCCGGGAAGCGAGACCCGCTCCCGGTCGAGCAGGCCTGCGCGTACGGGATCGAGGCGCTGGAGGCGCTCGGCCATCTGCACAGCCGCAACCTGCTCTACTGCGACTTCAAGGTCGACAACGCGATCCAGACCGAGGACCAGCTCAAGCTGATCGACATGGGCGCGGTGCGCCGGATGGACGACGACGAGTCCGCCATCTACGGCACCGTCGGCTACCAGGCCCCCGAGGTCGCGGAGGTCGGCCCGTCGGTCGCCTCCGACCTGTACACGGTGGCGCGGACGCTGGCGGTCCTCACCTTCGACTTCCAGGGGTACACGAACGTCTTCGTGGACTCGCTGCCGGACCCGGACAACATCGAGGTGTTCCGTACCTACGAGTCCTTCTACCGGCTGCTGGTCCGGGCCACCGACCCGGACCCGGGCCGGCGGTTCGCCTCCGCCTCGGAGATGGCCGAGCAGTTGACGGGGGTGCTGCGCGAGGTCGTGGCGCTCCAGAGCGGGCGGCCGAGGCCGGCGCTGTCGACGCTGTTCGGTACGGAACTGCGGGTGACGGACACGGAGTTGTTCGCCGGGCAGGTGGACGATGTGTCGCGGCTGGGCGCCCGGGCGACGGCCTCGGGACGCGGGGGCCGCTTCGGCCGCCGCAAGGGCGGTACGGGTCCGCTGCCGGCCATTCCGGCGCAGGGCGGCGGCGTACCGGGCCAGGGCGGTGCGGTGCCGGTGGCTCCGGGGGCCGTGACGTCGGCGGTGGCGGGCGCGCTGCCGGTGGGGGCGCAGCCCGCCGGTCTTGGCCCCGGAGCCGCGTGGCCCGCCGCGGGGGCGGCTCCGCTGACGGCGGCGGCGACCCATGTGCGGGGCGGCCCGCAGGGCGGTACGGGCTCAGGTCCGCAGGGTGGTTCGTACGCCGGTCCGCAGGGTGGCGGCCCGGCGGCGGCGTACGCGCCCGCGGCCCCTGCCCCCACGCCTGTCCCCGCACCGGCGCACCCCCCTACGCGCGCGCACGCCCCCGTGCCGGCGCCCCGGGAGGCCTCGCCCGCCGTCGCCGGGCAGCCCGGTCCGGTCGGCCCGACCGGACCGTACGGCCCCCTCGGGGCGACCGCCGGGGGTGTCCGGCTCGCCCTGTTCGACGCGCGGGCCACCTCGCTGGCGCTGCCGGTCCCCCGGGTCGACGCGAACGACCCGAACGCCGGTTTCCTGGCCGGACTGATGGCCTCCGCCCCCGCCGAGCTGATCGCGGCCCTCCAGGCGGTGCCCGCGGCCTCGCCGGAGACCCGGCTGCGGGAGCTGCGGGCCCGGCTGGAGATGCGCGAACCGGACGCCGCGGCCGCCGCCCTGACCGCCCTGGAGGCCAGGCACCCGGACGACTGGCGGGTCGTCTGGTACCGGGGCATCACCTCGTTGGTGACCGGTGACCACGAGGTCGCGGCGCTCTCCTTCGACGCGGTGTACGACGCGTTCCCCGGGGAGCCCGCGCCCAAGCTGGCGCTGGGGATCTGCGCGGAGGTGCTGGGCCAGTTGGACAACGCCGCCGAGTACTACCGCCTGGTGTGGGCGACCGATCCGAGCTTCGTGAGCGCCGCGTTCGGTCTGGCCAGGGTGCAGATCGCCGCCGGGGAGCGGGCTGAGGCGGCGCGCACCCTGGAGTCGGTGCCGGAGGCGTCGATCCACTACACCGCGGCCCGGGTCGCCGCCGTCCGCGCCCGGCTGCGTGAGCGGGACCCCGTCGAGCCCCTCCTGACCGACCTGACGGCCGCCGCCGTCCAGGTGGCGGCGCTGACCGGGTTCGGCCTGGACCCGGTGCGGCGCGAGCAGTTGACGACCGAGGTACTGGGCAAGGCGCTGGACTGGGTACTCTCCGGTAGTCCCGGCGCCCCGCCGCCGGGCGGATCGGCGGCCGCCGGGGCGCCGGGCTCCCGAAAGCTGCTCGACGCCGAACTGGACGAGCGGGGACTGCGGTTGGGTCTGGAACGCTCGTACCGCATGCTCGCCCGGCTCGCGCAGCGGGGCGACGAGAGGATCGAACTGGTGGAGCGGGCCAACCGTTTCCGCCCCCGGACGTGGGTGTGAAGATGTCAGAGAGCCACCAGCAGCCCGCCCTGGCGAGGTGCCCCGGCTGCGCGGAACCGCCGGCGGCCGGCGACCTGTTCTGCGGGGCGTGCGGCTACGACCTCTCGGCCGTGCCGGCCCGCCCGGACGACCGCCCGACGCTGGCCATCACCGTGCCCCCGGCGGCTCCGCCCGCCCCTCCTGCCCCTGCCACTGCCCCTGCCCCTGCACCCGCCTCCGCCGTCCCGCCGACGGCCCCGCCCGCGTCCGACGCGCCCACGCCGCCCGCGCCCGCCGTGCAGTGGCCCGCCGCCTCGGAGACGGACAGCTCCGACGTGCCCGTACCCGTGCACCGGGCGACGGACCTGCCCGGCACGGACTCCGGCGGCAGGCCGCTGTCGGCATCGCCTCCGGTACGCCACGACGACCGGGCGGTGGTGGAGAGCCCGGCCGCCGCCGAGCCCGCCGCATCCGTCGAACCCCCCGACAGCTCCGGTGACTTCGCGCTCGCCGCCCCCGATCCCCGTACGGCGGAGCCCACCCCGACGCCCGCCGGCGGGACGAAGGTCTGTGTGGCGTGCCGTTCCGGCCGGGTCGACCCCGACGGGTACTGCGAGAACTGCGGGCACGCCCAGCCCCGCGAGCGCGACCACATGGAGCAGGAGCTCGGCTCGGTGGCCGCCGTCAGCGACCGGGGCCTGCGCCACCACCGTAACGAGGACTCCTTCGCGGTCTCCTCGACCGCGCTGCCGGACGGTTCGCCCGCCGTCGTCGCGATCGTCTGCGACGGCGTCTCCTCGGCGAGCCGGCCCGACGAGGCGTCGGCCGCCGCCGCGAGCGCCGCCAACGAGGCCCTCCTGGAGTCGCTGCCGCGCGGCACGCACCCGCAGCAGGCGATGCACGAGGCGATCGTCGCCGCGTCCGAGGCGGTCAACGCGCTGGCCCAGGACCCGCCCGGTTCGGCCGAGCACGAGGCCCACCGCCATCAGAACGCCCCGGCCTGCACCCTGGTCGGCGCGATCATGGCGGGCGGCCTGCTGGTCGTCGGCTGGGTCGGCGACAGCCGGGTCTACTGGGTGCCGGACGACCGCACGGGCCCGCCCGCCCGGCTCACCGAGGACGACTCGTGGGCCGCGCAGATGGTGGCGGCGGGGCTGATGAACGAGGCCGAGGCGTACGCGGACGAGCGCGCCCACGCCATCACCGGCTGGCTCGGCGCCGACTCCTACGAACTGGAGCCGCACACAGCCTCGTTCAAGCCGGACCGCCCCGGCCTCGTCGTCGTCTGCACGGACGGCCTGTGGAACTACGCGGAGTCCGCCGAGGAGATGGCCGCCGCCGTGCCTCCGCAGGCCCACCGGCATCCGCTGCACGGCGCCCAGGTGCTGGTGGGGCACGCGCTCGACGGCGGGGGCCACGACAACGTAACAGTGGCTCTGCTGCCGTTCGCCGTGGAGCCGCAAGGGGCAGGATCGGCCTGCACCACCGTTTGAGTCTCAGGGAGCAGACCGGATGGCCAACTTCTCGAAGTCGAACGTGCCGCAGTTCTCCGTCGAGGTGTACCAGAACGCGTTCCTGCCCGAGGGCGGCCGCGAGGTCAACGCGATCGTCACCGTCACCTCCACCGGCGGCGGCACGACCGGCGGCATCCCGCTGCCGCGCGCGGCGGCCTCCCCCGGACACGTACCCGGATACGGGCCGGGGCCCGGGCAGGCACAGGCGCCGGGGCAGACGCCGAGCTCCGCGGTGGTGCTGATGGTCGACTGTTCCGGTTCTATGGACTACCCGCCCACGAAGATGCGCAACGCGCGCGACGCCACGGCGGCGGCGATCGACACCCTGCGCGAGGGCACGCGGTTCGCGGTGGTCGCCGGTACGCATGTGGCCAAGGACGTCTACCCCGGCAACGGGCAGCTCGCGGTCGCCGACGCGCGGACGAAGGCGCAGGCCAAGGAGGCGCTGCGGAGGCTGAGCGCGGGCGGCGGCACCGCGATCGGCACCTGGCTGCGGCTGACCGACCGGCTGCTGGGCGCCGCCGACGTCGACATCCGGCACGGCATCCTGCTGACCGACGGCCGCAACGAGCACGAGGCACCGGAGGATCTGCGGGCCGCGCTGGACTCCTGCGCGGGCCGGTTCACCTGTGACGCCCGGGGCGTCGGCACCGACTGGGAGGTGAAGGAGGTCACCTCCATCGCCTCCGCGCTCCTCGGCACCGCCGACATCGTCGCCGACCCGGCCGGTCTCGCCGCCGACTTCACGCAGATGATGGAGAACGCGATGGGCAAGGAGGTCGCGGATGTGGCGCTGCGGCTCTGGACGCCCGTCGGGGTGGAGATCCGGTTCGTGAAGCAGGTGGCGCCGACGGTCGAGGACCTGACCGGCCGGCGCACCGAGGCGGGCCCGCGCGCCGGGGACTACCCGACCGGCTCCTGGGGCGACGAGTCCCGCGACTACCACGTCTGCGTGCTGGTCCCCGAGGCCGGGATCGGCCAGGAGATGCTGGCGGCCCGGGTCTCGCTGATCCTGCCCGACCCCTCGGGCGCGGGGGCTCCGCAGGTGCTCTCGCAGGGGCTCGTACGGGCGGTGTGGACGGACGACATGGTGGTGTCGACCTCGATCAATCCGCAGGTCGCGCACTACACGGGCCAGGCGGAACTGGCACAGGTCATCCAGCAGGGGCTGGATGCCCGGAAATCGGGCGACTTCGACGGTGCGACGGCGAAACTGGGCCGTGCGGTGCAATTGGCGGCGGCGTCCGGGAACCAGGACACTGCGAAACTGCTTTCGAAGGTGGTCGACGTCGTCGATGCGGCGACAGGTACTGTGCGACTGAAAGCGAAGGTCGCGGAAGCGGACGAGATGACCCTCGAAACGCGCTCGACCAAGACTGTTCGCGTCAAGAAGTAGCAGAAACCGGTGGCCGAACGGTCACGACCGATCGACAGCATGACGGCCCCCGGGGCCGGACGAGGAGAGGGGGAAGCGCCGACATGCCGACCTGCCCGAACGGACACCAGTCGGGTTCCGAGGACTGGTGCGAGGTCTGCGGACACCGCATGACCGGAACGGGCGCCCCCGCCGGCGCCGTCCCCCCACCGCCTCCGCCGCCCCCCGCGCCCGGTTACGGCTACCCGCCGCCCGCTTCCCACGACGGCGGCCCGGCGACGATGCAGGCCGAGCTCTGCCCGCAGTGCCGCACGCCGCGCGAGGCGATGGCGCCGTACTGCGAGGAGTGCCGCTGGAACTTCCTCACCAACACGGCGACCTCGTACACGCCGCTGGCCCCGCAGCCCGGCGCGCCGAGCGGCCCGCCGCCCGGTCTCAACCTGCCGCCCGGCTTCCTGGCCCAGCAGGGGCCCGGAGGGCAGGGCGGCGGCCAGGGTGGCCCCGGGGGACCAGGCGGTCCCGGGGGCGCGCCCCCGCCCCAGCAGCACGACCCGTTCGAGTTCCAGGCCTCGCGGCCCTCGCAGGTGAACCGTCCCGCCGAACCTCTCGCTCCGGAGCAGACGGGGCACAGCGGCCAAGGCGGTCACGGCGGTCCCGGCAGCCGGGAGGAGCGCGGTGGCCAGAACGGTCCCGGTGGTCAGGGCGGCCCTCCGCCGAGCGCGTTCCAGCAGGGCCCACCGCCTCCGCCGGTCTTCCAGCAGCAGGGCCCGCCGCCCCCACACCAGCAGCAGCAGCAGCAGTCGGCGCCCTCGCCGTTCGAGCCGCAGCAGTCCTCGCCCTTCGCGCCGCCGCAGCAGCACCAGTCGGCGCCGCCCCAGCACCAGTCCCCGCACGGTGGCGGAGGCGACGACTGGGTCCTGCCGCCGCCTTCCCAGGCACAGGCTCAGGCACCGCAGCAGTCACACCAACAGCCGCCCCAGGCGTTCCAGCAGCAGGCCCCCTACCAGAGCCAAAGCCTGGGCCAGGGCCAGCAGCAGGGCGGACACCCCGACCAGCACCAGGGGAATCAGGGCTACGGCCAGGACCAGGGCTACGGCCAGGTCCCCGGCCAGGGGCAGCCGCAGCAGGCCACCACCTGGACCGCCGTCATCGCGCCGGACCGTGCGTACTTCCTGGCGATGATGCAGCGCAGCGGCCCCGAGGCGACCGGACTGAACCTGCCCGCGTACTCCCCCGAGCAGCGCCTGCCGCTCGCCGGGAGCCAGGTCACCATCGGCCGCCGCCGGCACAGCACCGGCGAGTCCCCGGACATCGACCTGTCCGTGCCGCCGGAGGACCCGGGCGTCTCCCATCAGCACGCGGTGCTCGTGCAGCAGCCCGACGGTGGCTGGTCCGTGGTCGACCAGAAGTCCACGAACGGGACCACGCTCAACGGCGCCGACGAGCCGATCCAGCCGTATGTCCCCGTCCCCCTCCAGGACGGCGACAAGGTACACGTCGGGGCCTGGACGACGATCACGATCCGCCGGGACTGAAGGCACTCATCCGGGCAGGGACCAGGTGTACGGCCCCTCCGGGTCGTCCAGCCAGGCCCACTGGCGGCCGTCCGCCACCGTGACGCCGTACCTCTCCCGCTGCGGGCGCTCCTCGCGCTCCCAGAGGGAGAGGGCGTCGCGCGGGTCGAGGCTCCCCGCCGTCAGGGTCAGCAGGAACCGGAAGAGCTCGTCCCCTATCGCGCGCCGCGGCACTCCGCCGGGGCGCGCGA
This sequence comes from Streptomyces cyaneofuscatus, assembly GCF_042718795.1. Taxonomy (GTDB): domain Bacteria; phylum Actinomycetota; class Actinomycetes; order Streptomycetales; family Streptomycetaceae; genus Streptomyces; species Streptomyces cyaneofuscatus_A. The sequence continues at coordinate 56,540 of NZ_JBHXOX010000015.1, read as the reverse complement.
GCGGTTCGGACAGCGGTGAGGCCCCGCGCAGGGGCACGAAGTACGCCGGGGTGTGCAGGAAGTGCCCCTCGGCGCGTGGACCGTGCGCCGTCGCGCGTACGTTCAGCGAGATGAGCCCGGTCGCGACCGGGGCCAGAATCCGCGCCCCCGGAGCACACTGTTCCGGCCAGGCGGACGGTACGGCGGGCAGCGTGCAGGTCGCGATGATCCGGTCGTACGGGGCTCGCTGCGGGCAGCCCCGGGCCCCGTCGCCGGTGATGACCGTCGGGCGGTACCCGGCGGCGGAGAGATGGCCGCGGGCCGCGTCCGTGATCTCCGGGTCGAGATCGACGCTGGTCACCGCCGCGTCGCCGAGCCGGTGGGAGAGCAGCGCCGCGTTGTAGCCGGGGCCGGTGCCGATCTCCAGGACGGTGTGCCCGTCCCGTACGTCCAGCGCCTCCAGCATCAGGGCCATCAGCGAGGGCTGGCTGGAGGACGAGATGAGCTCGCCGTCCCGCATCCGGGTGGCCAGCGCCTCGTCCCCGTACACCCCGCGGACCCAGCGCCGACGACGTACGGGATCGGGGTCCTCGCCCCAGAGCCGCTCGTAGCCCCGGCTGCCGTGCACGTAGTAGTACGGCACGAACAGGTGGCGCCCCACCCTCTCGAAGGCCGCACGCCAGGCCGGGTCGGTGAGCCCGCCCTGCGCGACGATGTTCCGTATGAGGGTGTGACGCGCCTCGTCGGCTTCGGAGTCGATGCCGGCCTCGGTCCCGGCCTCGGAGCCGGTCTCGGATCCGGTCTCGGATCCGGTCTCGGTGCCGGCCTCGGACGGGACTTCACGGTGTGCGCCCATGCCTCCACTGTCCTGCGGCAGGACGGCGGAGGCGACCGCACACCGGGCGGGGCGGCGGTCCCGGCCATTGGTCCTAGGACCCCTGACCCCGGCCGGTGCGTCTGCGACCATGGACGGGTGACAGAGATTCCGCGCGACACGCTTCAGGAGCAGACCTTTTACGAGCAGGTCGGCGGCGAGCAGACCTTCCGGCGCCTGGTCCACCGCTTCTACGAGGGGGTCGCGGGCGACGAGCTACTGCGGCCGATGTACCCGGAGGAGGACCTGGGCCCGGCCGAGGAGCGCTTCGCCCTGTTCCTGATGCAGTACTGGGGCGGCCCGCGCACCTACAGCGACCACCGCGGCCACCCGAGGCTGCGGATGCGGCACGCCCCGTTCCGGGTGGACCGGGCGGCGCATGACGCGTGGCTGGCCCATATGCGGGTGGCGCTGGACGAGCTGGGGCTCGCGCCGGAGCACGAGAAGCAGCTGTGGGACTACCTGACGTACGCGGCGGCCTCGATGGTCAACACCGCTGACTGACGGCTGGGACGGGCGGCCGAGCGGGCGAGCGGTCCGCCCGAACCGGGCTCAGCGGTGCCCGACGGTCAGGTCCAGCGAGCCCAGCCCGCCCACCGGGTCGCGGCGCAGGGCGACTGAACCGAACGGGGTCCGCAGCCGCAGCCAGCCGCCCGCGGCGAGGAGCGAGACGGGGAAGCCGGGGTCGGCGCGGAGGAAGCCGAGGGACTGGGCGGCGTGGACCGCGCGCAGCGGCAGTTCGGTGGCGCCGACGGGCCGGGACCAGATCTCCCGGCCGATCCGGTCGCGTTCGGCGCGGGTGCGCAGCTCCTCGGGCAGCGCCTCGTCCCGCGTACGGAATTCGGCGACGGCCGCGTCCAGGGCGGCGCGCAGGGCGTCGGGGCCGGGCAGCCCGGCCTGTTCCCGCCAGGGCCCCCGGGGCGGCAGGACACCGGTCCACGGCGGCCCGGTCACGGGAGCGGGCAGCGCACCGCCCCGCTCCCCCGGACCTTCTCCGGAGACGTCGAGGGACTCCAGCAGCTCCCCGGCCGACACCGTGACGTCCAGCGTCTCGGGGCGGGCCAGGCGGGCCGCACGGATCGCGAGCACCTCGAAGGAGGGCGGGCGGCCGAACACGGCCAGTGCGTCGCCGCCGCCCGCCTGCAACCGGACGGCCGCGGCCCGGTCGTAGTGGAGCAGCCGGCCGAGGAAGGCGGCGAGATCCGCCGCCTCCCTCGGGTCGGCGAACAGCAGCGACTGCACAGGCACCGTCATGCCGCGGCGGGCTCCTCTGCCAGGTACTTCTGGAGGAAGAGCTTCTCCTCGGCGGAGATCCGCCGGGGCCGCTCGGCCTCCAGGTTGTACGGGACGACGACGGTCGAGGCCCGTACGTACACCTGGTCGGGGTCCTTGATCTCGTAGGCGATCGTCAGTGACGCGGCGCCTATCTTCGTGACCCACGACTCGACGGTGACCGGCTCGTGCCGGTGCACCAGCGGCCGTACGTAGTCGATCTCGTGCCGGGCCACGACGGACCCGCCCGAGAACGACGGCGAGCCGTCCCCCGGCGCCAGCCGGAACATGAAGTCGATGCGCGCCTCCTCCAGGTAGCGGAGGAAGACCACGTTGTTGACGTGGCCGAAGGCATCCATGTCCGACCAGCGCAGGGGGCAGCTGTAGAGGTGACGGGCCAAGTCGATCAGCCTCGCGTGAGCTTCTTATATGTGGCGCGGTGCGGGCGGGCCGCGTCCGCACCGAGACGCTCGACCTTGTTCTTCTCGTACGACTCGAAGTTGCCCTCGAACCAGTACCACTTGGAGTCACCCTCGTAGGCGAGGATGTGCGTGGCGACGCGGTCCAGGAACCAGCGGTCGTGGGAGATGACCACTGCGGCGCCCGGGAACTCCAGCAGCGCGTTCTCGAGCGAGGAGAGCGTCTCGACGTCGAGGTCGTTGGTGGGCTCGTCGAGGAGCAGCAGGTTGCCGCCCTCCTTGAGCGTCAGCGCCAGGTTGAGGCGGTTGCGCTCACCACCGGAGAGGACACCGGCCGGCTTCTGCTGGTCCGGGCCCTTGAAGCCGAACGCGGAGACGTAGGCGCGGGACGGCATCTCGACCTGGCCGACGTTGATGTAGTCCAGCTCGTCCGAGACGACGGCCCAGAGGGTCTTCTTCGGGTCGATGTTGGCGCGGGACTGGTCGACGTAGGAGATCTTGACCGTGTCGCCGACCTTGATGGCGCCGCTGTCCGGCGTCTCCAGGCCCTGGATCATCTTGAACAGCGTCGTCTTGCCGGCGCCGTTGGGACCGATGATGCCGACGATGCCGTTACGGGGCAGGGTGAAGGACAGGTCGTCGATGAGGACCTTGTCGCCGAAGGCCTTCGAGAGGTTCTCGACCTCGACGACGATGGAACCGAGGCGCGGGCCCGGCGGGATCTGGATCTCCTCGAAGTCCAGCTTCCGCATCTTGTCGGCCTCGGCCGCCATCTCCTCGTACCGGGCGAGACGGGCCTTGGACTTGGTCTGGCGCCCCTTGGCGTTCGACCGCACCCACTCCAGCTCTTCCTTGAGCCGCTTCTGGCGCTTCTCGTCCTTGCGGCCCTCGACCTTGAGGCGGGTGGCCTTGCGCTCCAGGTACGTGGAGTAGTTGCCCTCGTAGGGGATCGCGCGGCCGCGGTCGAGCTCGAGGATCCACTCGGCGACGTTGTTCAGGAAGTACCGGTCGTGGGTGACGGCGACGACCGCACCCGGGTACTTCGAGAGGTGCTGCTCCAGCCAGTTCACCGACTCGGCGTCGAGGTGGTTGGTGGGCTCGTCGAGGAGGAGGAGGTCCGGGGCCTCGATGAGGAGCTTGCAGAGCGCCACGCGGCGCTTCTCGCCACCGGAGAGGGTGGTGACCGGCCAGTCGCCGGGCGGGCAGCCCAGGGCGTCCATGGCCTGCTCCAGCTGGGCGTCCAGGTCCCATGCGTTCGCGTGGTCCAGGTCCTCCTGGAGCTTGCCCATCTCCTCCATCAGCGCGTCGGAGTAGTCGGTCGCCATGAGCTCGGCGACCTCGTTGAAGCGGTTGAGCTTGCCCATGATCTCGGCGGCGCCGTCCTGGACGTTCTCCAGGACGGTCTTGCTCTCGTCGAGCTTCGGCTCCTGCATGAGGATGCCGACGCTGAACCCGGGCGACAGGAACGCGTCACCGTTGGACGGCTGCTCCAGGCCCGCCATGATCTTCAGCACCGTGGACTTACCGGCGCCGTTGGGTCCGACGACACCGATCTTCGCGCCGGGCAGGAAGTTCAAGGTGACGTCGTCAAGGATCACCTTGTCGCCGTGCGCCTTGCGCGTCTTGCGCATGGTGTAGATGAACTCAGCCAAGAGAAACCGTCCGGCAGCAATAGAAGTGTGGGCAGATACACCCCATCTTGCCTGACGTCCACCCGCCGGGGGAAACCAGCATGCGCCCGTGCCCCTGACCTCGGGCGGAAGCCCTGGGTGACGGGTTCGAAACGGTCGTTGCAAGTTGTCGTTGGGCGTCGCTGGTCAGCCTCTGACGGCCCACAGGCGGCCCCGCTACCGGGCAGGCTACGCAGGTCAGGCATGCGGTACTCAACCTCTGCCCCTGCCTGTGCACCCGCAAGGCGAGGAGACAGGCTCTGCCCAAAATCATCCGAAGAGTCCGCAATACTGCGAGCGAGCGGCACCCACTCACGTCCGTCCGTCCGTCCGTCCACCGAGGCACAACGCATGGAAGAGAGGATCGGATGGCTGACTCGCCAGTTCTACTCCCCCGATACGCTGTGCATCCGCAGCCGACGACCCGGGAGAGTGCGCGGAGGATGGGACCGAAGACGCAGAGGGTCTACGAGACAATTCGATCCTGGATCGAATCGGAGCGATTCAGCGCTGGCGAGAAGCTGCCGTCCGAGCGGGCGCTGAGCGCTGAGCTTGAGATTGGCCGCACCGCGCTGCGCCAAGTGCTCGCCCGCCTTGTTAGCGAGCGCTTCATCAGGGCCTATGACCGCAGCTCCTACCGGGTCCTCGGAGGTGGGAGTGTCCCAGCGCCCACAGAAGGGGAACCTTGGAAAATCCATGGGTCCCGTCCCGTCTACGAAAATCGCTGGGTGCACCTTGACCTCGTCGATGTCGAGCCGCCCGGTGTGCCGCGCTTCGAGCACCACGTCGTCCGGCTTTTTCACGTAGCAATCACGGTGGTGGTCGACGAGCAGGACCGCGTGCTCATGATGTTCCGGTACCGGTTCGTGCCGAAACAGTGGGGGTGGGAACTTCCCGGAGGAATCGTGGACCCAGGCGAGGACCCAGCGGCTACAGCAGTACGCGAAACAGAGGAAGAGACTGGTTGGCGGCCGGGGCCGGTTGAGCACGTAGTGAGCTACCAACCGATGATCGGCATGGTCGACTCGCCACACGACATCTTCTTGGCACGTTCAGCCGAGAAGGTTGGTGAACCCACAGACGCGGAAGAAGCCGGGGAGATCGCTTGGGTGCCTCTTGATGACATCCCGGAGTTGATGGCCCAGGGCAAGCTCATGGGGTCGGGCACGCTAGTAGCGCTACTCCATGTCCTAGCCTCCCGCGCCAGGCCCTGATTTATGGCCCTTGAGTGACGAATTGCAATGCTTGGTGAAGCAAGGAGTCCTCAAGCCGACAACCAAAGAACATACGGGATCGTGGCCCCATCCGGCCTTGCCAGGTCGGCTGCGGTAGCGACAAAGCGCAGTGGCTCAGATAGGTTCTTGCAGGTGCCCACGCACCGGATATTACGGAAGCGGGGGCACCTGCAAGAATCCTCCATGTGACAGCTACACCGCAGGCAGTCGTTCCTACGCCCTGCCGGGGGATGCCACAAGTGTCATTACATGCTTTTGGGCCGCCGCATCCTTATGTACACCCGCAGCGATGGCAGCCGGCAACCATGCGGCCCCTTTAGCTACACCTAGAGCAGGGGCAAAACCCTCAAGCTCCCCCACACGGACTGTCACAACCCCGATCGAGTCGAGATTCCCGAGAAGCCGATGAGCCGCCTGGGCAGACTGCCCTTTAAAGGCAAGTTCGCCATAGTCCTTAAGAGCAGACCAAGGGCTCTCCTTTGCTCGAATTTGGGCAGCAAAGTCCCTCCGAATCTCGGCAGTGAAAGCCTCTTCATGTCGACCAGCAAAGACGCCATTAAGGGCTGCGAGAACCTGCCCAATCGTAGCCTGCTCTCGCGGCTGCCTAAACTGCTCCGTCGCTAGACGATAGTCCTTTTCAAGACTCTCCCAATCGCCGCCAACTGATTCCACCACGGCTTTAATCACCTCCCGACTGTTCAATACGTCCAAGTCTGGAGTAGCCACCACGGGCACATTGACCGCCCTCAGGACTCTCGCCAGCCTGGGCATTCCTGCTTTTCCGCCGCTTGGGACGAACAGGACATCACCGGGAGGGAAAAGGAATTGGGATTCCGAGTCAGCAGATTCTAGAGCAGCCGCATAGAACCGACAATCCCTGTCACCTTCCGCAAGAACTACTAGTCGATGAAACAATCCATCAAGAACGTTAGAGTATCGGAGAACAGGATCGTTCCAGATAGACCTAAGTGCAGCAACATCGAGCTGATGGGCACTCGTAACGTTTTCTACAGACCTGCTCAAGCGAACGATTGACGTGTCTGCTTCCGACTCAAGCAGCCCTGCGAGCAAGTTTTTGTCATGCGTCGCGAGAATTACCTGAATTCCTCTCATCCTCGCCTGCTCGCCCAGGATTCGACCCAACGCGGTCGCTTGAGGTGGGTGCAAGAACGCTTCGGGCTCGTCAATAATCACAACGGGGTGGGTTGACGTAACCAGTGGCGCCAGAATCCCGATGAGACTCCTCACCCCATCGCCCTGATCTGAAACTTTCGGCAACGAAGCAAGAGAATCAAGGTAATCGGCTGTTAGGCGGTCCACGGGAGGAGCAGGGATACTTGAATCCCCCACCCTCAAGTTCACCTGCCTACTAAGCCGATCCAGCGTGAGAGTCTGCCCAAATACCCGCAAATTGATTCGCTTAAGCTCATCAAAGAGTAGTTGATTGTCTTGAAGTACATGCAGTGGCGACATAGGGGAATCCGAAAAGTAATCGCGCTGTTCCACCGGCTGCGCGCCCTGAATTCTCCCCCACGCATCACCATAGGAAATAAGAACATGTTCCAGCTCAGAGATTCCCGCAGAGAAATTTTCTTGAATCTTTTGAACTAGGCGTGAATGATGAAACTCGACACCATCCCGAACCCTATAAACTAGACCGTGAGGCATCTGTCGCGCGGACGCATGTTTAGTGAACCAGGCAAAAGCATCGACGTCAGTTCCAGATGTCTCTATTTGTACTCGCCGAACCAGACGAAAGCCCGATGTCTCCGTACTGTACGACTCCCCGTCTATGATGCTGGACCTGATCTGGCGAAGCAGGGTAGATTTTCCTGAATTATTTGGCCCAACAATTGCGGTCACGCCAGATCCAGGCAGTTCGAGCGTCTGACCAGAATCCAGCACAACACTCCGAACAGAAAATAGAAAATCGTTCGGATTCCCACCATTTTCAGCAGCAATGCTCACAGTATCCTCGCTTACGGTTAATGCTTAATGCCAGTTCAATCATTGCGTCGCCAATAAGGGGCTCTCAGTCGCTTGGATCCATATAGCCTGGTGGCGGACCCTCATCACCATCCAGAATTTTCCACCAAGGACTCCACGCGGCGGCGATACCGCACGGAACCCGTCCGGTTCGCCAGCAACCTGGCTCGCTGAAGGTGTAGCCGTGCGTCTTCTACTTCCCCCCGCGCTAGATGCGCCTGCGTGAGGTCACAATGCAGTCCCGCACCGGCCCGCACAAACGACGCATCTACACCACCCAGAGAGGCGTACAGCTCCTCAATGGCTGAACCGTCTCCAAGCTTGACGAGGACGTTTCCGCGCCACCTGGCCAAATGGTCAGCGTTGAGAAAGATACTCAGCATCTCAGCATCGCGCACTTCCCCATCGTCGGGAAGTAATGATGTCGCCCGCTCAAGCGCCTTTCTCGCTTCCAGCTCCTGGCCGGCCGCTGCGCATAACTCAGCTTCCGTGGACGCCAGCCACGCCCGTAGCCGCAGAGACTGACGCTCGCGTTGTGTGCGCTGCGCCTCTCTCACCAGCTCAATTGCGAGCTGAGGACGACCTGCTTCCGCCAATACGTATGCCTGCTCACCCATGGCGTGCGCCAAGTAGAGCGGAGACTCGGCATCCTGTGCGGCCTTTTTGGCGACCTCGTAACTACGCCAAGCCCTATCCACGGCGCCTGCATCCAGCGCTTGCCATGCTGCGAGAGTGGAAGCGCCCGCAAGGGCTGCCGCAATGGGTTTCCTCGTTCCTTCCAGAACGGCGAAAGTGAGCGCATCTTCCATGGCCGCGACATGGCCCGCCATCTGGTCAACCAACCCTGCCGCACCCATCTGTCGGTCCATAGTGCGTAGTAGTTCCGTCTGAGCCAAGAAGGATGGCACCAATGACTCGCCGAGATTGCCTGCGGCATCAATCCGGTTAAGCAGCTCCGCGTAGCCATCCGTTTGCATTTCCTGCGGCACAGCCGTGCCTCGCAATTCGGCGTCGGTGACACCAAGAAGTGGTCGCAGGATCGAGGCGTATCGGTCCGTGATGGTCCGCCGACCGTTTTCCCACTCCGAAACGTAGGTCTTGAGGCTTGCGACAGAAGCGATGTCGATCAGTCGCTGTTCCGCAAGCCGACGCATCTCGTAGACCAACCGGTCCTGCGACCACCCTCGCCCCGCCCTAGCACCCTTCAATCCGTTGGTCATGCCGCCTCCGGAAAGCCGCAGGTGAGAGTTGGTTAACCCTCCTGAGGTTAACCCCAGTTGGCTACCGCAGCACCCCCCTTTGACTTTTCTCTGGAGACACGCACCAACACACGACCCGCCGCAGGGGGTTGCATCTGGTGCGCACCAGATGCAATCCTTCTGGTGCGCACCAGAAGGGGCTCCGGCTCCACGGTTTGGTGCGCCTCAATTCAACAGCGTGATCCACCGCAGTACGGCGGCCGTGACCGTTCCGGCCGAGGCGAGTGGAGACCAGTCGGCCGAGAAAGGGCCCCCGTCACACCGGGGCCCAACACCCAGATGGGGGACACGCCACCGACTCGAAAGAACCGCTACGGCACACCTTGAAGCTGCCACCTCAAACGTCCGGGACTTCGGATCTCCCCGGACCGAGCAGCGCCGAGCGAAGACGAGAACCGAAGCCCCGGGCCCGCCACGCGGGAGCCGCGACGACGCCGGATCGAATCCGGCCCGGGGCACGCACACCCGCCGCACCTGCGGCGGGCACAGCCGACGAGAGGAATCCCTCCATGTGGGGAAGCGTGATCGCGGTACTGGGAACCCTGCTGGGTTCGGTGACCGCTTACCTGCTCCAGCAGCGCACCGCCCGCGCCGACCGTGCGGATGTCCGCCGGCATGAGGAGCGGCGGGAGCGGATCGCGGCCGTCACCGCCTTGGTGGCGGCGCTGGCCGATCACCGCCGATCGATGTGGGTCCGCGAGGACTTACGGCTGTCCGACGCGGCGGATGCCGACTACCAGGCGGCTCGCGCGGCCAGTCACAACACCCGCTCCGCCCTGACCGCCCCGCTGACGACGCTGGCGATCTTGGCCCCCGACCTGGCCGTGGCTGCCCATGCTGCGGCCGATGCGACGTACGCGCTGCGGGGTGCGGAGAACCGGGAGCTTCTCGACTTCTACCGCCGGTCCGCGATCGAGGCCGCCGACGACCTCGTCCGCGCCGCCGCCACCGCCTGACACCCCAACCACTTCACGACACAGCGCGGCCCCGGTGCACGAACACCGGGGCCGCTGTTCGAGCCGCACATCCTGCTAGGGAGAACACGACTCATGAAGAGCATCGCAGCACTTCAGGCCATCGTCACGGCCACCCCGTTCGACGGTGAGCCGTCGAACGCCGAGCTGGACGCGATCGAGACGGAGATGCCGCTGATCCTGGCGGACGTCGTCCTGCTGGACGCGCAGATCATGACCATCGACCGCACCCCGACCGAGCTGGACCAGCAGCGCATCCGCCGGGCACGGCGCCGGGTGCTGGCCGCCCGCCGGGATCTCGCCAACCGCGCCGCCACCCTCACGGTCTCCGGCGGTGCGGCGTGAGTGCCCCGGCCGCGAGGACGGTTCTGCCGGCCGTCGCGATGACGGCGGTGTCCATGGTTCTCACGCTGGCCGTGGTCGTGATGTGGCTCGGCACGGCGATGCCCTGGCCGATCGCCCTGGTCGTGGGTCTCGGGATCGACGGCGGGTGGCTCGCCACCCTCGCCTACGAACGCCGCCTCGCCGCCCAGGGCGACCACTCCACCCCGGTCACGGTCGTGGGCTGGTTCTTCGGCCTGGTCGCCACCGGCGTCCTGGTAGCCCACGCCGCAACCGCCGACGGGAGCGCCGGCGCATGGCTCGCGGTCGCCTGGCTGCCCTTGGCCGCGAAGGCCTTGTGGTTGGTGCACGGGTTGTGGGAGCGGACCGCGCTGACCGGGTCCGCGCTGGAGGCGATCCAGGGCATCCAGCAGGAAGCCCGCGACGAAGCCGCCGTCGCCCGCGCCCGACTGCGGGCCGAAGCGGGCACCGAGGAGACGCGTCTCGCCGCTGTGACGCAGGCCGGGGCGCGCGTCGCACGCGTCCAGGCACACACCGCCACCACCCTCGCCAAGGCGTGGTCGACGCTGGAGAGCACCCGGTCCGGGAAGGACACCGGCAGGGCGCTGACCAGCGTGACGACCCGCGTCACACCCGGCGTCACACCCACCTGGGAACTCCCCGTCTGGGGCCCCACCAACCCCCTCCCCGCGCTGGAGAGTGCGCCCGCGCTCACGGATGCGGAGCTGGACCGGTTGGTGGATGAGATCCGGCACAGCCAGACCCCAGCCCTCTCCTACCGGGAGATGTCCACCCGCTTCCGGGCCGCCGGCCACTCCGCATCCGAGGTCCGTCTGCGGGGGGCGTGGAAGCGCGTCGTGGCCGCCTGATGGCCACCGTCTACCGGTGGCGCCTCGCCCCCGATGGTCTGGCCACCCGCCGTCAGCTCCGCGCGCTGGGGCTGCGCCCGGGTGGTCAGGACGTCGTGGCCGAGGTCCACCGGCCCCGCCGCCGTAAGGCCCCGCTGGTCGCCTACCTCTACCGCATCGAGCACGCCAAGCCCGTACGCCCCATGACCCCGGGCCGCACGGCTGCTCTGGCGGCGGCGATGCTCGCCCGCCGGACCTGCCCCAACTGCCGTACGGACGTGGGGTATTGCATTCCGCGTTCGCTCGGCATGTGCGTCCCCTGCCACGACACCCCCGCCCCCTGCGAAGGGAACCGCCGTGTCCTTGCGTGAACGCCTCACCCGCCGAATCCACGCCGCCGGGCTCCGCATCGCCAAAGAGCCCGGCGGCCGTGCCGCGAACACCGTGACCGGCCTGCTCGGGCTCGGCCGGATCGAGCTGTGCACCAACCCGTCCTGCACCGACTGCGCGCCCGCCCCGACCACCCGCTGAACGGAAGGACCCCGTCTGATGAACGCCGCCGAGTATCGCGCCGCCGCTGAACGCCTCCTCGCCAAGGACCGAGACCGCTACCAGGCCATCACCCCCTACGACTTCCGCAAGGCCGAGATCCTCGCCCAGCTCGCCGTCTCCGCCGCGACCTCCGAGGCCGCCGAGGCCCGTACCTCGCAGCCGACGAACGCCTGACCCAGTACCGCCCCGGCCACCCGACGAACGCGGGGGTGGTCAGCCGGTTCGACTCCGGCCCGGGGCACTCCCGCACCACCCCGCATCCAGGGAAGGAACCCGCGTGGACCACCTGCCCGCACCCCGACCCCCGTCCGTCGGCCACCTCCCGGACGGCACCCCCGCCTACACCGACCACCTCCCCACCACCTACCAGCCCACCAACGCGGTGCCGCAGGTCGTCCACGTCCACCAGGCACCCCCGGACCGCACCGTGCAGCGCCTCGCGCTCGGCTCCGGCATGGGCGCCGGGATGGTGGCCGCCGGCGTCTACTTCGGCCCCCTCCTGGTCGGGGTGCTCACCGCGATCGCCGCAAACCTCGCCCTGCTCGCCCTGATCGCTGCCGTCTGCGCCTGGGGCGTCGTCACCGTCGTGAAGTCGGTCGGCGGCAAGACCACCCCGACCGGCCGCAAACGCCGCTGACCTGGAAGGAGAAACCCGTGTTCCAGGCAGGCCAAGAGGTACTGATCGTCGCGTGCGAGGACGACCCACGCACGGCCGGACGCACCGGCCGGATCGTTGACGAGGTTCCCCCGGGGCCGCTGACGAACGGCCGGTGGACCGTGCACCGGGTCGGGCTGCTGATCGGCCCCGTCCTGTGCCACACCCGCGAACTGCGGCTCGCCTGACGGCTGCCCGCCACCCCCGAACCCAGCACGGTTCGGGGGTGGTTGGGGAGCCGGACAGTCCGGCCCCACCACGGGAGGTCACCGTGCACAGCTACACCCGAGCCGAGTCCCGCGAGCGCGGCAAGCTGTTCCGCAAGGGCTTCAAGCAGTCCCTCGCGGACTGCCTGGACCCGAACATCCGCCGCCGGATCGAGCGCATCGACCAGGCCGCCGCAGAACGAGGCGCCCTGGAGCTGGCCGCGCTGCACAAGGTCCAGGCCGACGCCCGCCAGGACCTCGCCGCCGCCAAGGCCGCCGAGCGCACCGCCCCCCGCGCCGACAAGCCCGCCGCCCGCGAGGCCCGCAAGCAGGCCGAGCAGCGCGTCCGCCTCGCCGAGCGCGCCGTCCACAAGGCCGAGCGGGGCTGAGCGGGGGCGGCCGGACCCGGCCAAGGAAACCGGCCGCCCCCTTCACCTCAACCCGTTTCACTGAGCAGGAGAGGCACGTTCATCATGACCGAACCCGCCATCGCGGACCCCGGAATGGGGACCGTGCACCACCTGGACGACCACCGCCCCACCCCGCCGGCCGAACCGGTGGTGGACCTGACCAAGCCCGACACCGAGCCGACCAGCCCGCCGCCTCCGGCTGTGCCGCAGGGGTCGCGGATCGTCCGCACCGGCCGTGCCGTGCGCCGCATCGCCATGCACGACCGCACCCGGGCCACCACCCGGTTCACCGTCCGCCACGGCATGTACGTGGTCGGCGGGGGCCGGATCGTGGCCCGGCGCGCGTGGGAGGGCCGCACCGCCTCCCGCTACCTGCGGATGCTGCGGGCGGCGGAAGCCGCGGGGAACACCGAACTGGCCGAGCAGTGGGAAGAGCGACTGCACCGCTTCCGTGCCGAGCGGCACAAGCGGCGTATGGACCTGCTGACGGCACCGCAGCAGGCGGTCAAGGCCGCCGGGTTCGGGGCGGCCGGCGGGCTCGGGTTACTCCTCGCGGTCGGCATCGCGCTGGCCATCGCGACGAAGGACCCTGCCGATGTGATCACGCCGCTGATGGCGTTGGTGGAGCTGATCCGGTTGCTGGTGGTCATCGTGACCGTGGTGTGGGGCCCGCTCCTCGCCGTCGGCCCGTGGCTCGCCCTGGCCGCCGTGTGGGCGGTGGGGCGCAACCAGCAGGCCGCCCCGGCGTGGGCGATGCCCGCCGCCGCTGCCGGTGAGGGCCGGGACGTGGTGCCTGATGAGGGGGCGATCCTGGACGCGTTGCGGCACCTGGGCATCGCGAAGCTGAACCAGGCGTTCAAGGCCGGGTGGCAGCCCCGATGGGTCGCCCCGACGACCCGGCTCGGCAACGGGTGGCACTCGCGGTTGCAGTTGCCGATGGGTGTCACGGTCGAGATGGTCAACGACAAGAAGGCCATCCTGGCCCATAACCTGATGCGCAAGCCGGTGGAGGTCTGGCCGACCGAACCCGAAGCGAGCGTCCTTGACCTGTGGGTGGCCGATCAGGGGTCGCTGTCGGGGAAGGTGCCGGACTGGCCGCTGCTGGCCGGCGGGGAGGCCGACTACTTCAAGGGCGTGCCCATCGGGGTGTCCCAGCGCGGCGACCTGATCACGGCCAAGCTCATGGCCACGAACTGGATCGTCGGCGGGATCATGGGCTCGGGCAAGTCGTCCCTGGTCATCGCCCTCCTGCTGGGGGCCATGCTCGATCCGCTGGTGGACATCGAGGCCTACGTCATGGCCTACAACGTCGACTACGACCCCATGCGCGAGCGCCTGCGGGCCCTGGTCAAGGGCGACGAGGACGAGCAGATCGAAGCGGCCGTCAAGGCGCTGCGGGGCCTGCGGCAGGAAGTCACCGACCGGGGCAAGCTCCTGGAACAGCTCGGCGGCGACGAAGTGCGCCTCACCCGCGCCCTGGCCCAACGGGACCCGAGGATGCGGCCGAAGGTCGTGGTGTTCGACGAGTGCCACGAGCTGTTCATGCACAAGAAGTACGGGGAAGAGGCCGCCGAGCTGGCGGTGAAGGTGATGAAGAAGGCCCGCAAGGTCGGCATCACCCTCATCTTCGTCACCGTGTCCCCGACAGCGGACAGCATCCCGAGGGACGTCACCCGCAACACCTCCCACAACGTCGCATTCGCCGTCGGCGACCACATCGCCAACGACGGACTCCTCGGCACCGGCAAGCACAAGGCGGGCATCACCGCGACCACCCTCAACCCGGCCGAGAACGTCGGCACCGCCGTCACCGTCGGCTTCACGAAGAACCCCTTCGAGCTGATCCGCTCCTACTACATCCGCAAGGACTCCACCACCGACCAGATCACCCCCGTCGTCAAACGCGCCCTCGCCCTGCGCGAAGGGATGACCCCGACCCCGGACGCGCCGGCCGACGGGCCCGCCGACCACCCGGCCAACGTCCTGACCGTCCTCGGGGACCGGGAGACCATGCGGTCCACCGAAGTCCTGGCCGCCCTCATGGCCACGTGGCCGAACGAGTACAGCGAGTGGACGTTCGCAGACCTGAAAGCCGCCCTCACCGCCATCGGGGCCGAGCCGCGCAAGCTCGGCGGGATCATGACCGTCCGCCGCTCCCGCGTCCTCGAAGGCATCGAGGACCGCGACGACAACACCCCCGAAAGTGACGCTTCGTAAGGGGCGCCGCCCGGGGAGGTGGGGAGTTCTCCCCAACCACCTCCCCCAACCCGCCTCCCCACGCCTGATCAGCACAGATCAACACCAGGGGAGGCAGGGGAGGCACCCAGCCACACCCCCGAAAATCCCGGAGAGCACCCCTTCCCGGGAGAACTCCTGCCTCCCTCCCCATCACACACCGCAACCACCGCAGGGAGAGTCACCCATGCCCGACACACAACCCGCCAGGACCGAGACCGGCAGCAGGTGGCCGACACCGGAAGCGGCGTACGCCCTCGCCCCGGGCATCGGCCACGAGATCGAATGGACGATGCGGACCGCCGTCCACACGCCCTTCGGTGTCCCGCTCGGCCGGGAGTTCTGGCTCCGCAAGGCCGCCCTCCTGGACCGCATCGCCCTCCAAGAGGAAGCGTCCGGCTTCAGCGGCGAGACGGTGCACGCCGCGACCGAAGCGGCCCGCTGCCTGCTCGGCATCGACCACGCCGCCGGGCTCGGACCCGGCGGCTACGCCAACAGCCCCTACCCGCCCGACCACCCCGACAGCACCCACAACCCGCGCGGCTACGTCCGCCAGGAATACGCCCTGTGGGTCAGCAACCAGTAGCTACGCCAAGGGCGGCCCCCGCATCTCGCCAAAGAACCGGGGCCGCCCTTGTCCAAACAGCTCCCTCAACGAGAACTGGAGATACCCAGCATGACTCAACACGCCCTCATGCGGCGAGTGCCCGGCCACCGGCCGCTGTTACTCGACCTGTTCTGCTGCGCCGGCGGCGCGGCCACCGGCTACCAGCGTGCCGGGTTCGACGTCGTCGGCGTCGACATCGTGGACCGCCCGAACTACCCGTTCACGTTCGTCCGGGCCGATGCGCTCGAATACCTCGCCGCCCTGATCGCGTCCGGGGAGATCGGCCAGTTCGCCGCCGTGCATACCTCGCCGCCGTGCCAGGCCGGATGCGCGCTGACCATCGGCACCAACAAGTCGCGCGGCTGGGGCCGGGCCCACGTCCAGCTCATCCCCGAACTGCGCACCCTGCTGGACGCCACCGGCCTGCCCTACGTCATCGAGCAGCCCAACGGGAAAGCGCCCGTACGGCGGGACGTGTGGCTGTGCGGGGAGATGTTCGGGCTCGGTGTCCTGCGCCACCGCAACTTCGAGCTGGGCCGCTGGACCATGCCTCAACCGGCGCACCTCAAGCACCGGGGCTACGTGCGTGGCTACCGCCACGGCGTCTACCGCGACGGGCCCTACGTCGCCCCGTACGGCGCCGGCGGCGGCAAAGCCACCGTCCCCGAGATGCAGGAGGCCATGGGCATCACGTGGACCGACGTCCGCGAGGAACTGACCGAGGCCATCCCCCCGGCATTCTCCGAGCACATCGGCTCCGCACTGCTCACCGCCGTTCGTCCGGTGGGGGTGGCCGCGTGAACAGCCACCTGCGCACCGCTCTGCATCTGGCCGGCCGGGGCGTTCCCGTCCATCCGTTGAGGGCGGGGAAGGTCCCGTTCGGGAACTGCCCCCTCTGCCGGTACAACGCGTGCGGCGGCCGGCCGAACATGAAGACCCCCGGCCCGTGCGCGTGCTCGCGTCCCTGCCACGCGTGGGCCGCAGCCACCACCGACCCCGACGTCATCGCCGGGCCCGCATGGGCGCAGGTCTGGAGGCAGGCTGCGGCCGTGGCCTACCACCCCGGCGGTATCGACCTGACTGTCGTAGACCTGGACCACGCCGACGCGGTCGCTTGGGCCCGCCGGACGCTCCCCACCACGCGGACCGTGGCGACGACGCGGGGCGAGCACTGGATCTACCGGGGCGCGATGCAGTCCGCGAACGCCGTGCGGCCCGGCGTCGACATCAAGTCGACCATGGTCTACGCCCGGTGGCTCGGCCCCGGCACCGGCACCATGACCACCCTGCCCGACACGGTGCGGGCCCTGATCGTCAAGGAACCATCGCCGGTCCAACCCGCATCGCGCTCTGGCACGGTGCCCGTACCGGTCGGGGGCGGGGAGTGCCCCCACCGGAAGCCCGCCTACCTGGAACGCGGCATCGCCATGGCGGAGCAGCGCATCACCCAGGCCACCAACGGCGTGCACGCGGCCGTCTACCGCGTCTTTCTCGCGGTGCTGTCCGCGCACGGCCGGTGCGGATGCCTCACCGACACCCATATGACGCGGTTGTTCGCCGCCGCGCAGGCCAAGGGCGAGAGCCTGCGGCACTGCACGGACGCGTGGACCAATGCCCTCACCCGGTTGGGACTGTGATCATGGCTGACGACGAGAAGAATCCCGCCCGCGAGATCATCACCGACTACGCGCAGTCCCACTTCCGGTACTTCCGCACCGCCGACGGAACCGTCTACGCCCAGCGCAACGGCCACCCCGTCGCCCGTCCGATCCGCTCACAGGGCACGACGGGCAGCCACCGGCAGGAACTCATGGTCGGCATGTTCAAGGACGGGGTCGGCGTCTTCAACGGCACCGCGCTGAAAGAGGCGCTGGACCTGATCGAGGCGCTGGCGTTGACCGAGGACACCCAGGCCGTGAACATCCGCGTCGCCCCCGGGTTCGACGGGGCCACGTGGCTGGACCTGGGCCGCGACGATGGGCAGTCCGTTCGCATCCACCCCGCCGGGTGGGACATCGCCGTTCCCGATCCACGTGAGGTGTGCTGGCGGCGCACCCAGCTCACCGGGGAACTGCCCTTGCCGGCCAAGGACACCGACGGCAAGGGCATCGACCTGCTGATGCGGCTGTGCAACTTCGCCAACGCGGAAACCGAGTGCCTGGCCATCGCGTGGCTGATCGGCTGCCTGGGCCCGTCGGTGCCCGTCCCCGCGCCGTTCCTCACCGGGCCGCAGGGCGCGGGGAAGTCCACGGGTGGGCGGATGTTGGTGCGGATCATCGAGGGGATGAGCGGGGACCTGCGGCGGGCGCCGAAGGATGAGGAGAACCTGATCGCGGCCGTGGCCGCCGGGTGGGTCACCGCCCTGGACAACCTGTCCCACATGAGCCCGGAGCTGTCCGACGCCATGTGCTGCATCGTCACCGGAGCCGAGTCCGTGAAGCGCGCCCTGTTCACCGACGGGGACGTCTTCCGCGTCGGCTACCGCCGCCCCCTCCTCCTCACCGGCATCGACGTCGGAATCATCCGCCCCGACTTCGCGGAACGTCTCCTTCCCCTGCGGCTGGAACGGCCCACCGTCCGGCGCACCGAAGCCGAACTCTGGGCGGAGTACGCGGAAGTGCTGCCCGTCGTCCTCGGCTCGCTCCTGGACCTCACGGTCAAGGTGCGCGCGGCCCAGGCGGAGACGCCCACCGATCTGCGGATGGCGGACTTCGCCCACCTGTGCGCACAGCTCGATGCGGCAACCGGTCTCGGGGCGCTGCCCGCGTACCGGGCGAGCCTGGACGACCTGAACGACGACGTCATCGAGGGCGATCTCCTCGCGCAGACGGTCCTCAGGCACGCCGACACCATCGACCCCGGCGCGGCGCAGCGGATGACGTCGACCGAGTGGCTGCACTGCCTCAGCCGCCTCTACAGCGGCGACGAACTGCGCCCCCTGCCCAAGGGGTGGCCGACCACGGGCAAGGTCCTCTCCGACCGCCTCAAGCGCCTCCAGCCCACCCTGGCCGCCCGGGGGGTACTTATCGACAGCGGCCGTACCAGCGAGGGCCGTTACCTCGAAATGGTCCGCAAGAGCGCCCCGAACCCGCATCAGCAGATGGGAGCGTTCTGACCCATCCCTGCGCTCACCCGGACAAGCAAGAAGAGCACCCGGCGCCGCGTGCTCTTCTTGCTGTTCGGCGGAACGCCGGCCGGAGGTCGCGCCGCGCAGCGGCTCCCTCTTCTCGCTGAGGCGCACCGGACTACAAGAGACACCCCCTCTTTTGTCCTAAGAGGGAAGACGCTGCGTCATCTGCGTCATGCAGGCCAAAATCCAGCACTTGACCTGCGGATTCATGCATGACGCAGACGGCAGTCTCTGCGTCATCCTGCGTCATCTGCGTCATGGCATGACGCAGCCCATGACGCGGCGATGACGCAGCCCTGAACCTCTGCGTCACACAGATCCGCAGGTCAGAGGCCCGAATGACGCTGATGACGCAATGACGCAGAAATCCACACCTCGGACAAGCGCGACCACCTCACAAGACAACGACGAAGGCCACAGAGCGCCGGGCCCCCTCCCACATCCAAGGAGATGCAGTGGCTGCGACGGCTACCAGAGACCCCCGGACCACGCTCCGGGGCGGACTCCCCGACCGCTACCTCACCCCCGAAGACCTCACCGCCCTCCTCTCCGTACCCCTCGAAACCGTCTACGCCTGGCGCAAGAAGCGCACCGGCCCGCCCGGCTTCCGCATCGGCAAGCACCTCCGCTACGACCCCGCCGCCGTCCACGCATGGATCAACACGCTCACCAAAGCCGAGCACGACGCCGCCTGACCCACTGACAACCACCCACAGGGGCGCGACCATCACCGGTCGCGCCCCTGACGCATCCCCGACAGGAGCACCGAGTGGCCGGCCACATCCAAGACCGCTGGTACAAAACCGAAACCGGACCCGACGGCAAGCCCCGCCGCGTCAAGAGCGACCGATACGGCTCCGGACTCCGCTACCGCGCCCGCTACATCGGCCCCGACGGCACCGAGAAGTCCAAGAGCTTCCCCGACCGGCAGAAGCGAAAGGCGGAGGAGTGGCTGACCCGCATCGAAGCCGACATGGATGCGGGGCAGTACATCGACCCGAAGGCCGGGCAGATCGTCTTCCGGGACTACGGCGAGAAGTGGCTAGGCGGCCTGACGACCGAACTGGGCAGTCAGGAAGTCGTGGGCAGGCGTATCCGGTTGCACGCTTTCCCCTACCTCGGGACACGTCCCATGGGGTCATTCAAGCCTGAACACATGCGCACCTGGCTGAACGCCCTGCAATCGGCCGTGCCCAATGGCACCTACCGCCGCGCGATCTACGACTCGGTGTCGTCCCTGTTCAACGCTGCGGTAGACGACGGCGTCATCAAGTCGAACCCCTGCCACGCCCAGTCGGTCAAGCCTCCGACCCCGGAACAGCGGCTGATCGTTCCCTGGACCGAGAACCGCGTGCTGTCTGTTCGTTCAGGGATGCCTGACCGGTACGCGGCCACCGTGGACGCCGGCGGGGGTTGTGGTCTGCGGCAGGGGGAAGTGCTGGGTCTCGCGGAAGACAACCTGGACTTCAAGACGGGCTGGGTGCACGTCCGTCAGCAGGTCAAGCGCGTAGGCGGCACCCTCGTCTTCGCCCCGCCCAAGCGCGGCAGGCTGCGGGATGCCCCGCTCAGTGACGCGGTGGGAACCGGCTTGCAGGAGCACATGGACCTGTTCCCGCCCGTCGCTGTCACTCTGCCGTGGAAGACCCCGAGCGGCCCCCTGGTGACGCTGAAACTGGTCTTCACCAGCGCTGTCGGCAAGGCCATCTGGCGAAGCTACTTCGATGACTACGTCTGGAAACCCGCCCTGGCCCACGCTGGCGTCATCCCGGTGAGGGAACCGGGGAAGCGCTACGCCGCCGCTCCGGACGACGGAATGCACGCGCTGCGGCACTTCTACGCGTCGGTGGTCCTGGAGGCCGGAGGGAGCATTAAGGCTCTGAGCACCTACCTGGGGCACTCCGACCCCGGGTTCACGCTCCGGATCTACACTCACCTTCTGCCCAGCAGCGATGAGAAGGCCCGAGCCGCTATGTCGTCCGTGTTCCAGCGAGTCCGCTCGCTGGATGACCTCGCGGCGGCGGCCTGACGGCCCACAGACGGCCCACAGCCCCGATTCGGCCTCTGCCTGGCAGTTCCGTCCCAGGTCAGGGGCCGAATTGCGTTCTCGGGCCGCCAGAAACACCCCATCTTGCCTGACGGCCGTCCCCGGAAGGAAACCCGTCCGGGGATCGGCCACCCGTCCCTGCTCAGGGATGGGCACCCGCACCTACTCAGCGTGCTGCTGCGTTTCCTTCCGGCGCAGGACGAACAGGGCGCCGCCGCCGATCACGAGGAAGCCGACGGCCAGGGCGGCGATCATCGGGGTGGTGCTGGAGCCGCCGGTCGCGGCAAGGTCGCCCTCCAGGCCGGAGGTGCCGGAGGTGGTGGTGCCGGTCGAGGCGGGCACCGACTGGCGGGCGCTCTGCGTGCCGACCCCGAGGTCCTCGTCGCCCTGCTGGTCCTTCTCGGCGGCGATGACGCTGCCGCTGGTGGCGCAGTCCAGCACGCCGGTGAAGTTCTTCCGGAAACCGGCGGGGCCGGTGATGGTGAAGTCGTACGCCTGGTCCTCGGCGACCGGGATCGTCACCGTCTCGGTGGCTCCGGCGGCAACGGTGTGCTCGGCGCCGCCCAGCTCGAAGGTGAAGGGCTCGTCGCCCTGGTTGACCGCGGTGATGTCCACGCCGCCGGCCGGGCAGTTCTTCCGGGCGGTCAGGGCCGGGGCGGCGCCCGTCTCGGCCCAGGTGGCGGTGGCCCGTGCGGAGACGGTGGACTCGCTGGATCCGGCCAGGATCTGGGTCTGGGTGCGGGTGGTCCCCGCGAAGGCGCGGCCGACCGGTACCGAGGTGGTGGTCTGGACGGACAGTGCGGCGGAGCCGTCGGCGCTGCCTTCCGGTACGTCGAAGTAGAGGCGGGCACCGTCGGCGGCGGAGGTGACGGGCTTGCCCTTCTTGTCGGTCACCGTGATGCCGCTCGCCGCCGCGTCCACCGGGGGTGACACGGAGACCTGCTCCGCGCCCGTACGGACGGTCACCGGGCCCAGCCGCTCCCCCGCCCGGCCGGAGACCGCCGCGGGCTCCAGCGTCAGGGACGCCCGAGGTTCGGTGACGTTGCGGGCGCGCCGGTGCAGCCAGTCGGCGAGCTTCTCGGCCTGCTTGTCCACCGCGGTGACGTCGGCACCGTCCGAGTAGCGCCAGATGGCGACCTGGGTGCCCGCCGCGGCGGTCCGCTCGGTGAGCGGCCCGGTGCCCGCCGCCTCGGCCAGCGCGGCGAGGTCGTCGACCTGGGGGTAGGAGTGCTGGAGGATCCACCGGATCTTCCCGGCGTTCCGGTTGGCGCCGAGGGAGGTCTCGGCCCACGGGGTCTCCAGGTACTTCGCCTGGTTCTGGGTGGGGTTGTGGAGGTCGACGCAGTAGGTCTTGAGCTTGCCGCCACCGTCCACGGTCATCTCGAAGAGCCCGGCGGGCAGCTCCTGCGCGACGTCGGGGGCGCCGTTCTCGCCCGGGGTGCGGAGCACGGCGCTGTCGAAGGTCTTCAGCCCGTCGAGCACCGCGGCCGCGCCGCCCTGGTACCGGCCCGGGTCGTCGGCGGCCGCCGTGCCCGTCCCCGCGAGGGTGGCCGCCGTGACGAGACCGGAGAGCAGCAGCGCGGTCACCGGCCGGAGAAAGGCCCGGCCGCGTCGTAGCCGCCCGGTCCTTGTGGCCTTCCCGGCCCGCGACGCTCTGTCGCGGGCGGCGTGCACCGCCTTCGCGTCGGACGGCGAAGCGGACACTGAAGGCGCAGAAGACACAGAATTCCCCTCCGGGCGGGACCCTCGCGCGTGGTGCGCGTGTGGGGAATGCCCCGCCAGCAGACTCAAGTGATCCATGAGCTCTGGGAATCCTAAGGACCGGGCGAACCACATTCCCCCGTACCGCCCCCGGCCAACCATTCCGAATCGGAATCGTTATCGCCGGGCCGCCCCTGCGACCAGCCCTTTCAGGACACGGCCACCTTTTCGGCGGCTCGTTCCGACAGGGCCCGTGACGCGCCGGAACCGCCGTCCGACTCTCCGTCAGCTCTGCTGTGCGAGGCCGCCGTCAGCGCCGGCTCGATCCTGACGACCCGGCGGAAGGCGGCGGTGCCACGGCTCAGATCGTGGCCGACCGCGACCGCCTCGACGTCCACGAACGTCCGCCGCCCGCCCTCCCGTTCCTCCTCGCGCACCTTCAACCGGCCGTGCACCACCAGAGGTTCCCCGATCGCCACCGAGGCGGCCAGGTTGGCGGCGAGCGTCCGCCACGCCCACACCGTGTAGAAGCTGGTGGGTCCGTCCGCCCAGAGCTGCGTCTCGCGGTCCCTGCGCCTCGGGGTCACGGCGAAGCGAAAGCGCGCCATTCCCCCCGTGGCCGTCTCGCGGAACTCCACCGCCGTGGCGGCGTTTCCCACCAGCGTCACCATCGTCTCGTTCATTTCCCGCCCCCGTTTTCCGTCGTTGTCGATGTCGGGTCCGTTGTCGATGTCCGGCCCGTTGTCGGTGTCCGGCACCGGCTTCCGGCACTGACTTCATGGTGGGGGCAGGACGCAATGCGCGCCCAAGCCTGTGGACTACTGACCGGTTGTGGAAAACTCCGTCACCGCCACGTACCGTTCGCGCACCTCCCGGTACCGCACCAGCTCCGCCGAGACCGGGTCCAGGACCCTGGCCCGGCCGCACCCGGCCGCCGCCTCGCGCAGCCGGCGTTCGGCGTCCTGCCCGTAGCGCCGGGCGGGGCCCCGGATCGCCGCCGCGCAGGACCACTCCACCAGCGGGCCGCCGACGACTCCGGCCAGCATGATCAGCGCGGGGAGCACGAGCCCCGGCTCCAGGACCCCGACGATCTGGCCGAGCAGCCACAGACCGCCGAAGACCTGGAGCAGCGTCATGGACACCTGGGCCAGTACGGCGGCGGGCCACCACTTCGGCCGGGGCGGTCTGGCCGGCCGGCCGCCGAGCGCCACGCCCGTGGCCGGACCCCGGCCCGCCGCCGTACCGAACCGACCGGAGCCGCCCGGCCTCTTGGCGGAACCGCCCCCCGCAGCCGCCTTCGCCGCCAGCTCGTCCAGCGCCTCCGGCAGCCCCTTCGCCCCGGAGAACGCCGCCTCGCGCACCGCCTGCGCCCAGGGGGCGGGGAGTCCGGCGGAGGCCTCGTCCGCGACGGTCCGGACCGCCTGCTCCACACGCTGCCGGGCGGTCGGCTCCTCCTCGGGCGGGGCCAGCGCCTGGCCCATCCGGTCCAGGCTGCCCGGCAGCCCCCGGGACTCGTACCAGCGCCACAGCCGCAGCCACGGCGTCCCGCAGGCCCGCCCCGCGTTCCTGCGCCACTCCCGCTCGGCGGCCTGCCCGGCGGCGGCCGCTCCCACAGCCTCGGCCAGCCGGTCGGTGAACTCCTCCCGGGCCCGCTCCCCCAGCCCCGGCCGCCCCTCCGCCACGTACACGGGGCGCAGCCGCGCCGCCGCCGCGTCCACGTCGGCGGAGAGCCGCCGGGTGGCGGCCGTGCGGTCCTGGACGAACCGGCCGACCATCTCCCGCAGTTCGGGCACCCCGTCGCCGGTCAGCGCGGAGAGGGACATGACGGTGGCGCCGGGTTCGCCGTGCTCGCCGAGCGCCATGCCGTCCTCGTCCAGGAGCCGGCGGAGGTCGTCGAGGACCAGGTCGGCGGCCTCGCCGGGGAGCCGGTCGATCTGGTTGAGGACGACGAAGGTGACCTCGGCGTGCCCGGCGAGGGGGCGCAGGTAGCGCTCGTGCAGGGCGGCGTCGGCGTACTTCTCCGGGTCGACCACCCAGATCACCGCGTCGACCAGCGCCAGCACCCGGTCCACCTGGTCGCGGTGGGCGGTCGCGGCGGAGTCGTGGTCGGGCAGGTCGACCAGGACGAGCCCCTGGAGCGCCTCGTCGAAGGCGGCGGGTCCGGGGTGGGGCCTGCGGCGGAGGCGGCCGGGGATGGCGAGGCGGTCGAGGAGCCCCGCGGCCCCGTCGGTCCAACTGCACGCGATGGGCTGGGAGGTGGTGGGGCGGCGCAGCCCGGTGTCGGAGATCTGGGCGCCGGAGAGGGCGTTGAACAGGGTGGACTTGCCGCTCCCGGTGGCCCCGGCGATGGCGACGACCGTGTGCCGCGAGGAGAGCCGTTGCCGCGCGGCCGCTTCGTCCAGTACGCGTCCGGCCTCGGCGAGGGTGTCCCGGTCGAGGCGGGCGCGGGAGAGGCCGATGAGTTCGCGCAGGGCGTCGAGGCGGGTGGGGAGGGGGCCGCCGGAGGGCCCGTACGCCTCGACCTGCGGCCGTACGTCGTCGTCCTCGTCCCCAGGGGCTGGCCCTGCGGAGTCGGCGGCGCCATCGCCCGTAAGGGAATCACCGCTTCCGGCTCCACTGCCGGTCCCGGGATCACCGGTTCCGGAATCACCGTTCCGGACATCGACCGCCGCCGCACGCCGCGCGATGAGCCCGTCGTCCCAGCGCCCGGCCTCCTTGCCCGGAGCCTGCCCCTCCGTCGACGCCGTCCCCTCCCCCGTCCCCGCCGTGCCGTTGCCCTGGTCCTCGTCCGTGACGGCAGTCATCGCTGCCACCTCTCCTTCTGCAGTACGGAAAGCGCGGCGATCAGTGCGGCCTGCGGCTCGGGGGCGACGTCGAGGGCGTCGAGCGGGGCGAGTCTGCGTTCGCGTTCGCCGCCGAGCGCCTGGTCCAGATAGGTCGTCAGCAGCTCCCCACCCTTGTCGCGCAGGCGCAGCGCGCCCTGGGCCCCGATGCGTTCGGCGAGCTGCTCCCCCGCCGTACGGGCCCGCCGCCCGCCCAGCAGGGCCGCCGCGAGCAGGGCGGCGACGGCCTCGGGGTCGGGCGCCACGCTGCGTTCGAGCTGGCGCACCTCCTCCTCGGCGAGCTCCTCCAGGACCCGCCGCCACCGCCGTACGGCCACGGCGATCCGGCCCTCGATGTCCTCGACGGGCCCCCACCCCCCGGCTTCCCGGCCCGCGCCCTCGAACCGGAAGACCCCCGCGGCGGGCTCGCGGCTCCACTGCGTACGGATCTGGTCGTCGGCGGCGGAGACGGCGCACTGGAGGAGCGCGATCAGGCTGTCCACCAGGGCTTCGAGGAGTTCGCCGGGGGCGCTGTAGAGGGGGTAGCCGCGCCACCGGGTCCGCGCGTCCCCGGAGAGGACCGCCCCGCTCTGGAGCCTGCGCCGGATCCGGTCTGCCTCCTTGCCGTACGCGTCCTGGACCACGCCGGTGAGCCGTACGGACGCCGCGTACTGCGCGGCGACGGCCGACGCGAGCTCGGGCATCCGTACGTTCAGCGATTCGATGAGCCCGGAGGCCGTACGCCCCACCGCCTGCTGCCGGGCGGCGGGGTCCTGGGCCCGGTGGGTGAGCCAGGCGCGCAGCGGGGCGACGGCGGTGGTGGGGAGCAGCCCGCTGCCACCGCCCGCCGACTCGGGGAGCTCGGGGATGGTGAAGCGGGGTACGTCCCCGAGTCCGGCGCGGGTCAGGAGCGCCGCGTACTGCCGGGAGACCTCGGCGATCACCTGGTGGGGCACCCGGTCGAGGACGGTGACGAGGGCGGCGTCGTACTCCTTCGCGGTACGCAGCAGGTACCAGGGCACCGCGTCGGCATAACGGGACGCCGTGGTGACCATCACCCAGACGTCGGCGGCGCAGATGAGTTCGGCGGCCAGGACCCGGTTGCGTACGACGAGGGAGTCGATGTCGGGGGCGTCGAGGATGGCGAGACCGCGGGGCAGGCTGAGAGCGGTCTCCACCCGCAGCACGTTCCCCTCGTCGTCGGCGCCCGCCCCGAGGTCGTCGAGCCCGTCGGGGTCCGGGGTCTGACCCGGCGGCAGCCAGATCCGGGTGAGCTGCGGCAGCACCCGTACGCCGGCGAACCAGTGGTGGTCGTCGGGGTGACAGACCAGCACCGGGGTACGGGTGGTGGGCCGCAGCACCCCGGCCTCGCTGACCCGGCACCCCACGATCGAGTTGACCAGCGTGGACTTCCCGGCCCCGGTGGAACCGCCGATCACGGCGAGCAGCGGGGCCTCGGGGTCCTTGAGCCGGGGCAGGAGGTAGTCGTCGAGCTGTGCGAGGAGTTCGACCCTCGTCTGCCGGGCGCGTTCGGCCCCCGGCAGCGGGAGTGGAAGACGCACGGCGGCGACACGGTCGCGCAGGGCGGAAAGTGCGTCGATGAGCTGAGGCCGTACGTCCATGGTCACCACATGCGAAGAATGCCCAATTTTGGAGCCCTTTTGAAGCTTATAGACCCCTCTGCGCGGCGGTTCCACCCTCTGGACAGCGTCCAGGCGGGGTCGGGACGGAGTCCGGACAAGAGGGACGAGTGGGGCGCAGGCATAACGAGTGCACAACACCCGAGCCGCATGGCGCGAAAAGCTATGCACGATCCGCACTCACCTGCGATTATCGGTTCGCTTCACCGAACCTCCACATCGTGCCACGCAGGTGAAGCAACCGGGTCCAGGCGATCGGAGCCCTATCCTTGTCCCGGCACGGCCACGGAACCACCCGATCAGGGCTCCCGGCCCCCGTAGCTCAGTGGATAGAGCAGGCGCCTTCTAAGCGCTTGGCCGCAGGTTCGAGTCCTGCCGGGGGCGCACCGACCGCACAACCGTGAGGCCCTCCGCATCGGAGGGCCTTTTCGCTGTTCGGGGGCACGCTACCGAGCGCCGCGTAGCGAGAAGGTAAGCGCTGGACCGACCCTACGCGGCCACAAGGAAGGTACCGCGCTGTCCGGCTGTCACGGGCTTGGTGCGGCGGCTACGGAGAATCCACGGTGAAGGTCTCCGCGCTGCTCATGGCCCCGCGTGAGGCAGCTTGGGCAGGGCTTCCCCGGCTTCCATCCGCTTCCTGAGCTCCGAAAGCTGACCGGGTACACAGCGGGCGTAGATGGCCAGCAGGACCGGCACTGAGCCTTCCAATCTCATGGCGAGGCGTGGTGGAGGACGAGGACTGCCTTCACGATGTCGGTGATCCGGTTGGTGCTGCAGCGGAGCTTCCGCAGGAGGCGCCATCCCTTCAGCACGGCCATGGCCTGCTCGCCGACGCAGCGGATCTTGGCGTGACTGCTGTTGTGCCGTTGCTTCCAGCGCTTGAGCCTTCGGCCCCGGAAGGGGACTCGGATGTGCCGGCCGGCGCCTTGGCAGGCCTTGTCCGCCCAGCACTTCAGGCCCGCGGTGGCGAGCGCGTCGACGATGCCATGGCTTCGGGCCGCGGTCAGGTCGTGAGTGGCTCCGGGCAGGGCTGGTGACGCCCGGAGCAGTCGGCCGAACGCGTATGTACCGGTAGACGGTCGCGATGCCGATTCCGAACCCGGCGGCGAGCTGGGCGTAGGTGTCGCCGCACCGCAGGTGGGCCAAGCCGAGCAGGGCCTGACGGCCGGCGGGCAGTCGTCGCCACCGCGTACCGATCTCCCGTCGCCGGACTGCAAGCTGCTCGGCCAGGTGCTGCAGGGTTCTGCTGGACAGGTCGATCGAGGAGGGGCAGACAAGCACGCGAAGCTCCCGGTGGACATGGGTGATCTTGGTCGAGAACCCGTCCACCAGGAGCTTCGTCGTTCCGTACAGCCCACACCGACCAACACCACAGCCCCACCGTCAGGCTGAAAAGGACTCAGTGCTGTCGATCACAATTAGGCGTGTTACTGACTTTCTCTTCTGTGTCTTGGAAAATAAGCTGATTACCCTCTTCGAGCAGATCGGCGTGCGCCCAGTCTTTATCTTCCCGTGCGTTATGCGGTTCGATGGAGCCAGACCCCGGCCGCGCGTTTTTCTGGCGCGCAGGCCTCAGTTCCGGAGTCACGTTTTCATCCGTGAAGAATGTCCCGGTATCACGCCACCACATTACTCCATCGGCGTCATAGAATTGAGCCACGACGCCCAGCTGATTGAATGAGCTGACTGCATCGCTTTCGTTCACGCCAATTCCGTAGTACCTGCTTGCCCCTTTGGCGACATTCACGACCTTTTTTTGGCAGGGACCGAGGTCGCCGACGATGGCGTCCGCCATATAACGTAGATCTGACGAATCGACCCTTAGCGCGAAAGCGATTTCTACTTTGTAGATCGCTCGATTCGACGAATTTGAAATCTCGACAGAGTCGCCACCGTTCTCATACAGCACGTTAAGGCTGGCCGCCTGCGCTTTTGCGTCTTGGTCATCCTCGTTCTGCGCTTGCTGCGCCTCTTGTTGCGCTTGCCGTGTCTGGGCCTCGGTGGCTCGCGCCGTGTAAATCGTGGAGGCGCCGGTGAAGATGAGTGCGGCGATCGCAGCGAGCCCGGCGATCAACGACCCATATGCGGCCATTCGTGCCGCCGCATCACCGGGAGACAGAGTGCGTCGGGGGGACTGCGGAAAGCGTCCACACCCTCCTGTCGGCGTTTCGGAGGTTGATGGTTGCGCGTTTGGCTGCAGATCATTTTGACTTCGTGGTGGCGGAATCAAACATTGCGAGCAAAACGTTGTCGGCCGGGAAGAGGGTGGGCAGGCGATTGCGTTTTGAAAGGGCCCACTCGACGCGTCAGTCGTGGACGGTGACACGCGACCGTCGTCTGCGGGTTCCCTCGCGTTATCGGACAAGAATTCTCTCCTGATTTTCAGAATCGGAGGCGAGGCGGCAGCCCGCTCAAGCGAGGGGACCCCGTCTAACCACAGAAAGCCGAGAAGGCGATTTTCGACCAGCAGTGCATCGGTGACACCCATCGCAAGAATGACATTATTGTCATATTTAGCGAAAGATGGATATTCCGAATTACTTATTCAGGGCGCCGGCGTGAGGTTCGGGTGGGCCGTTCCCGCGGGTGATAGCTATCAGTTCCGCAGGCTCCGACGCGACGGAGGCGGACCTTCGCGGATATCCCCAGCGCCTCCCACGTGAATGATCTTGTCAGTCGAGAAGCCGGCCTGGGTGACCGGACGTTCCGTCGATCAGATTGGCCGATGGACACGAACAACCCTGCCGTGGGCGGGACTCGGCCGCATCCCCCACCGGGTAGTCCTTTTGATCAGTCGGGGCGATAGCATCAGGTTCGTGTCCATGCCTCGGAGTTTGACGGCGCAACAGTTCGGCGGGCCGCTGATAGGTCGCACAGCGGAGTTGGCGGCACTCTCGGAATTCGTCTCGTCCGTCCAGGTTGAACAGACCAGCCGGGTGCTGGTGGTGCACGGTGAGCCGGGTGTCGGGAAGACCGCTTTGCTGGAGCACCTGGCGAGGTCGGCCACCGGGAGCCGGGTGATCCGGTGTGTCGGCGTCCAATCCGAGATGGAGCTGGCGTTCTCGGGGCTGCACTACCTCTGCGCGCCGCTGCTGGACCATCTGGGCAACCTGCCGCCGTCTCAACGTGACTCCCTACGGGCGGTGTTCGACGGCAGGGGATGCGCGCCCGATCCGATGATGATCGGCATGGCGGTGCTTGGTCTGCTCGCTCACATCGCAGAGCGCCAGTCCCTCATCTGCCTCGTGGATGATCACCAGTGGCTCGATTCGGAGTCCGCCCGCATTCTCGGGTTCGTTGCCCGACGCCTTGGCGCGGAATCGGTGGGTCTGGTGTTCGCCACCCGCCTTCCTGGGGCCGACCTGAGCGCTCTGCCTCATCTGGAGGTTGGCAACTTGTCACCGTCCGATGCCGGCGCAGTTCTGGATTCCATGTTGACCGGACCGCTGGACCGGGAGGTACGCACGCAGGTCATCGCCGAGGCTCGCGGTAACCCCTTGGCCCTTCTCGAACTACCGCGTGGGATGTCCGCAGCGGAGATGGCCGGAGGGTTCGGGGTGCCATCGTCCTCAACGCCTACAGGCAGAGTCGAAGAGAGCTTCAGGCGTCGCATCGACGCGCTGCCGGACGATGCTCGCATGCTGATTCTGTTGGCGGCCGCTGATCCCACGGGAAACTCAGCTCTGGTGTGGAAGGCCGCTGCCAAACTCCGCATCGGAGTCGAGATGGCGGCGGCACTTTCAGACGCAGGCATAGCCGAGTTCGGCACCCGTGTGTCGTTCCGGCACCCGCTGTCGCGTTCGGTGGCCTACCAGGCCGCCTCGCCGGCCAACCGACGGTCGGCGCATGAGGCCCTGGCCGAAAGCACGGAAGAGCACGTCGATCCGGATCGACGTGCCTGGCACAGGGCGCAGGCGGCGATCGGGCCTGACGAGGAGGTCGCGTCAGCACTCGTCCGGTCGGCGGAACGGGCCGGCCGCCGCGGGGGCCTGGCCGCCGCAGCCGCCTTCCAGAGACGTGCAGTGATCCTCACCCCCAACAGTGCGAGGCGCGCCGAGAGGGCTTTGAACGCTGCTGAGGTGCACATCCGGATCGGCGCAGTAGATCTGGCACGCGACCTTCTTGAGATGATCGACCCAGTGGCTGTAGGCGGCCGACGGCGTGCGGACATCGACGTGCTCCACGCCCAGATCGCCTTCATCACCGAGCGGGGAGGCCAAGCCGCCCTCCTCCTTCTGGGAGCGGCGAGAAAGCTGCGGCCGGTGGACGCGGCGCTGTGCCGAACCGCCTACCTCGACGCGTTGTCCGCGGCCATCTTCGCCGGGCGCCTGTCGGTGGACGGAAGCTGTCTGCGACACGTCGTGCGGGAGGCCGCAAGCGCACCCCCCTCCCCGGCCCCCTGCGCCCCAGACCTCCTCCTCGACGGTTTGATCGTCTATTTCGAACACGGTTGCTCATGTGCGCAGAACGCACTTCGCGAGGCACTGACAAGATTCGAAGACGTTTCTTCGATGCGCGAGAACCTACGCTGGTTCTGGCTCGCATCGGTGGGTGCCGCCCTTCGCATCTGGAGCTATCAGCGCTGGGACACCCTGTCCGTCATACATGTGAGTGCGGCGAGAGAGATAGGAGCCTTGAGCGAGTTGCCGCTCGCACTGACCTCTCGCGCCTGCGCCCTTCTCTTCGCCGGGGAATTGGCCTCTGCTGCTTCGCTGGTCGACGAGATCGAAACGATCACTGCGGAGATCGGAGGCCGCGCAACACCATACGCTTCGTTCATCCTGGCCGCCTTCAGGGGGGACGAACCCACGACGACAAGGCTCACGCGCGCGGCCATCGAGGAGGCCACCCGCCATGGTGAAGGCACAGGTGTCACGTTCGCCCACTGGGCCAGCGCAGTTCTCTATAATTCTGTTGGCCGCTATGACATGGCCTTTTCAGCCGCTCAGCAGGCATGTCGGACTGCGGGCGAGCAGATCGAGACGATCTGGGCATTCTCCGAGATGGCCGAGGCGGCATCGCGTCTGGGCGACCGTTCATCCGTCATGTGGTGCTACCAGCGTTTGGCAGAACTGACCGGCGATGAGGACTGGGGGGCAGGAATTTTGGCTCGGGTCCACGCACTGCTAAGTGCGGGGGACGAAGCGGCAAGCTCCTATGAGAAGTCCACTGCTCTGCTCGGAAGAACACATGTGCACGTTGAAACCGCCCGTGCCCACCTGCTTTACGGCGAGTGGCTTAGAAGAGAGGGCCGTAAAAGCGAGGCGAAGGAAAGGCTACGTGAGGCGTACTCACTGTTCAACGAGATGGGTCTCATCGGCTTCGCTACAAGGGCGAGGGGGGAGCTGAAGGCGGCGGGTGCGAAAGTCAACAGCCGTCCAAAGATGGCCCCGCACGAACCTCTCACAGCTCAAGAGGCGCGGATCGCGCGCCTGGCTCGCGACGGACTCACCAACCCGGAGATCGGCATGCGTCTTTTCCTGAGCACGCATACCGTTCAATACCACTTGCGGAAGGTTTTCGCGAAGCTCGGCGTCACATCGCGGAGCCAGCTCGATCGTGTTCTCCCCGGCAGCCCCTTACTTCCCCGAGTCTCACCCCCGAACGACGGAGCCCCGACCATGAACTGAGCCTCTTCCAAGCTGGTGGTGCTGACCGCGAGTCGGACAGGCACGGGCAACGACGAAGCTCCCGGTGGACGCGTTCTCCACCAAGATCACTCGTGTTCGTCAGGTGCATCGCGTGCGTGTTCACCCGTCGTCGATTGATCTGTCCAGCCGCACCCTGAAACTCCCGACGGAACAACTGGCCGCGGGGCGACAGGAGCTCAGGACACGCTGGCGCCGCCCTCCCTCGCCGCGTGACAGGCCGGGCAGGCCTGGCGGTTTCGCGCGGTCGGCCAGGGGCACGACCACGGGCCGGTCCGCCTGAGCCGCGGCTACGGCGTCGACATCGGCGACCGAGCGAGCGAGCGAGCGGTGTGGTGCTACCGCACCGGAGGCCCTTCCCCCGGCAGCAGCGGTACGAGCGGCCACACCACCTCCAGGACCGGCAACTCCTGCGAGGGTTGACACACGTCCCGGCCCGCGATCAGGGCCACCACCCCCTGGACGGTCGCCGCGACCAGGCCGGTCCACAGAGTGCGGCGGCGGTCACCGGAAACGACCACTGTGTACAGCGCCACGATGACCGTGAGGTTCAGCAGCTCGCCGGTGTGGCCGTGGAGCGCCCGTCCGGCGCACGCCGCCCCGCCTGCGCGCCCTGCCCGCCGCACCGCGCACCGCATCCCGGCGCCGGAAATCCCGCCCCATCCACCTCTCGCATCCCTCTAAGCGGAATCCGCAGCACAAGGGTGGCGGGCCGACGAAACGTTCGGTACGGGAGGACGTTCAGGGCGGCGCAAGAACGGGCAAATCGATCCTGTACGGCCCGTAGGCGGAATCCCGTCACTGGGCGCCCCCACCTCTCCGCAAACCCGTTCGGGCGAGCGCAACTTCGTTGTGCCGTCCGGCATCCGAGCCTGCCCACCACCCCTCGAACAACTCTGCGAACCCCCGCACCACCGGGAAAGGAGCGCCACGATGGCGACGCCGCTGTCCGCCGACAAGCTGCTCAAAGCCCTCCGCGACGAAGGCCTCCACGTCGTCGAACACCGGAGCTGGCGTACGAACAACCGGAATCACAAGGGGCCCTGGGGCCCGACGCACGGCGTCATGATCCACCACACCGTCACCTCGGGCACCGCCTCCTCCGTCGAGCTCTGCTACGACGGCCACTCCGCCCTCCCCGGCCCCCTCTGCCACGGGGTGATCGCCAAGGACGGGACCGTCCACCTCGTCGGGAACGGGCGCGCCAACCACGCCGGGCTCGGCGACGACGACGTCCTGCGCGCCGTCGTCGCGGAGAAGGCCCTGCCGCCGGACAACGAGGCCAACACCGACGGCAACCGGTACTTCTACGGCTTCGAGTGCGTCAACCTCGGGGATGGGAAGGATCCCTGGCCGGCCGCCCAGTTGCTGGCGATCGAGCGGGCCGCCGCCGCCGTCTGCCGTGCGCACGGCTGGGGTGAGCGGTCGGTGATCGGGCACCTGGAGTGGCAGCCGGGCAAGGTCGACCCGCGCGGCTTCACCATGGGCTCGATGCGCACCCGGATCGGCAAGCGGCTGGACGGTGCGCCGGACGGGCCCTCGCAGCCGCCTCCGAAACCGACGTACGAGCCGTTTCCCGGGGCAGCCTTCTTCACGGCCGGCCGCAAGAGCCCGATCGTCACGGCGATGGGCAAGCGCCTGGTGGCCGAGGGGTGCGGCCGCTACACGGTGGGGCCCGGCCCGGCCTGGTCCACGGCGGACCGGAACTCGTACGCCGCCTGGCAGCGCAAGCTCGGCTACACGGGCACCGCCGCGGACGGCATCCCGGGGAAGTCGAGCTGGGACCGGCTCAAGGTGCCCAACGTGTGAGAGGTCGCGGCGGTCGTGGCGGTCGTGGCGGTCGTGGCGGTCGTGGCGGTCATCATGGCCGGGGACAGCCGTTCGCACAGCCGCATTCGCCTGACTGTGCGAACAGTGTGACCGCCGCCCCGTTCGTTCCCGCTGCCGAGCGGCTCAGCCGATCTCTCCCTCGCCCTCGTCGCCCCCGCCCTCCGGCTCGGTCCCGTTCCTGAGCGCCTCCGCCTGACCGATCGCCGTCGCCAGCTTCCGTACGGAATCGTCCTCGGTCTCGGTCGCCAGCTTCCTGGCGCGTGAGGCCAGTTCGCTCAGTGCGGGCGTGCCGGGCAGGTCGCCGCCGCGCAGGGTGTCCGCGAAGTACGCCGCCACGGCCGCCACTTGGAGCCGCTGCGCGTCACCGCCCCACAGCGCGCCGTCGATCGTGCCGGTGCGGGCCGAGCCGCTCTCCTCGTACGCCTTGCGGGTCTTGGGGTCGAGCCAGCGCACCGTCGCCTTGGCCACCTCGCCGGAGGCGCCCTCGCGCAGCCGTACGGCGTAGAGCGCGGTCACCGTGTGGCCGGGGCCGACCTCGCCGCCGTCGACGCTGTCGTCGCGGAAGTCATCGTCGGCGACCTTGCGGTTCTCGTAGCCGATCAGGCGGAACTGCTTCACGTTCCTGCGGTCGAAGGCGACCTGGGCCTTGGCGTCGCGCGCCCGGAGTTCGATGTGGGCGGGCAGTTGGTCGACGAAGACCTTGCGGGCCTGCTCTTCGTCGCCGACGTACGTGGTGTGGCCGTCGCCCCGGTTGGTGAGCCGCTCCATGAACGCGTCGCCGTAGTCGCTGCCCACGCCGACCCCGAAGAGGGTGATGCCGTACTCGCGGCGGGCGGAGTCGATCCGCTCCAGGATGTTGTCGGCGTTGGTGTCGCCGGTGTTGGCGAGGGCGTCGGAGAGCAGCACCACCCGGTTGTTCACGCCCTTGCGGTGGCCCTTGACGGACTCCTCGTAGCCGCGCATGATCCCCGCCTCCACGTTGGTGGACTGGGCGGGCTCCATGGCTTCGACCGCGTCCCGGATCTTGTTCCGGTTGCCCTGGAGGCGGGTCATCGGCAGCCGGGTATCGGCCTCGTCGCTGAAGGTGACGAGGGAGACGGAGTCGTCGTCGCGCAGCTCGTCGGTCAGGATGTTCAGCGACTGCTGGACCAGTCCCAGGCGGCCCGGGCCGGCCATGGAACCGGAGATGTCGACGACGAACGTGAGCGAGGCGGGCGGGCGTTCGCTGCTCGGCGGTGCCGCCTTGGTGGCCAGTCCGACGCGGAGCAGCGACCAGTCGGAGGGGCCGGAGCCGTCAGGGATACGGGCTCCGTCGACGGTGACGGAGAAACCGTTGCCCTTCGGACGCTCGTACCCCTGCTTGAAGCTGTTGACGAACTCCTCGGGCCGTACGTTCACCGGGTCGGGCAGCGTGCCGTTACCGAGGGTGGAGCGTGCGTAGCCGTAGCTGGCGGTGTCGACGTCCAGGGCGAAGGTGGAGAGGTAATCCGGGGCGGCGAACTCGGGCTCGGCTGTCTCACCGCTCGCCTCGGACGGCCGGCCCTGGTCCGGTGCCACCGCGTCGGGGGCGCCCTTTCCGTCGCCGGTCGTGCCCTGCGGGGGGCGTGCGCCGGAGCGCTTGTCGGCGGCGGAGCCGTCCGACGACCCACCCGCACCACACGCCGTGAGCACCATCCCGCCCGCGAGCAGAAGCGCCACCGCCCCCGCCCGGATCCTTGTCGTCCGCTTGCCGTTTCGCTGGTCCATCCGTAACCCCCCACGTCATCACGGTGTCGCGTTCCTGTCTCCGACACCTGTGAATGTGACGTACGAGGCCGCCGACCGGAGTCGACGAAAGCGTTGCGGAACCATCTCGATGCGGCAACAGAGGCCGGGCGGGGGTCATATGGGGCCGGGCGGGGCGCCTTCGCGGCCGCCGAAACCGCGGAACATCAGGTTCAGGACACGATGTCCTTACGACTGAACCCGCGGAACGCCAGAGCGAACAGGATCAGGGCGTACGTCACCGAGATCGCCGCCCCCTTGATCATGCCGCCCCACTCCAGCTCCGGCTGGAGCGCGTCGGCCCACGCGAACTGCCAGTGCGCGGGCAGGAAGTCGCGCCAGGAGCCGAGCGCGGTGACCGCGTCGAGCACGTTGCCGACGATGGTGAGGCCGACCGCGCCGCCGACCGCTCCGAGCGGGGCGTCCGTCTTCGTGGAGAGCCAGAACGCCAGCCCCGCCGTGACGAGTTGCGAGACGAAGATGAACGCGACGACGAGCGCGAGACGCGGCACGGTGTCCCCGGCCGCCAGCGCTCCCCCGGTCGGCAGTTTCAACGGCCCCCACCCGTAGGCCGCCGTGCCCGCCGCCAGTGCGACGACCGGCAGCAGCACCATCGCGGCGAGGCTGAAGCCGAGCGCGACGACGAGCTTGGACCACAGCAGCCGTACGCGTGGCACGGGCGCGGCGAGCAGGTAGCGCAGCGAGGACCAGCTCGCCTCGGAGGCGACGGTGTCCCCGCAGAACAGGGCCACCGGCACCACCAGCAGGAAGCCGGCCGAGACGAAGAGGGAGGTGGCGGCGAAGTTCGCGGCGGACTCCGTCGCCACGTCCATCAGGTTGATCCGGCCGCCGCCCCGGCCTCCCCCGCCGCCGTCCTCGCCGTCCGGCGTGCCGCCGATGGCGAAGGCGACGATCAGGATGAAGGGGAGGGCGGCGAGGATCCCGCCCATGAGCAGGGTGCGGCGGCGCCGCAACTGGCGCATGGCCTCGACGCGGAGGGGGAGCGTGCGCCCGGCGCGGTAGCCGGCGGCTTCCGGGTGCTCGGCCTCCACCCGGGCCTCGGGCGGCTGTACGGGGGCGCTCATGCTGCTCCTCCGGAGATCAGGGTGAGGAAGGCGTCCTCCAGGCGGCGGTGCGGGCCGACGCCGGTGACCGGGACGTCGAGCCGGACCAGGTCGGCGACGAGCCGCGAGGTGGTGGCGCCGTCGAGGCGGACGAGGAGCCCGCGCCCGTCGTCGGTGCGGACGGCGGAGCCGATGCCGGGCAGGGCGGCGACCTTCTCGGCGAGCGGCTCGGACACCTCCTCGGCCGTGGTCACCAGGATCATGTCGCCGGAGCCGGTGATCTCGGCGACCGGTCCGGCCTGCACGAGGCGGCCCCGGTCCATGACGACCAGGTGGGTGCAGGACTGCTCGACCTCGGAGAGGAGGTGGCTGGAGACGATGACGGTCCGGCCGCCGGCCGCGTAACGGATCATCACGTCCCGCATCTCGCGGATCTGCGGCGGGTCCAGCCCGTTGGTCGGCTCATCCAGGATGAGCAGGTCCGGCATCCCGAGCATGGCCTGCGCGATGGCGAGCCGCTGCCGCATGCCCTGGGAGTACGTCCGTACGGCTCGGGCGAGCGCGTCGCCGAGGCCGGCGATCTCCAAGGCCTCCTCGATGTGGGCGTCCTCGGCGGGGCGGCCGGTGGCCTGCCAGTACAGGTCCAGGTTGGCGCGCCCGGAGAGGTGCGGCAGGAAGCCCGCGCCCTCGACGAAGGCGCCCACCCGGGAGAGGACCGGGGCACCGGGGCGGATGGCCTGGCCGAAGACGCGGATCTCGCCCTCGTCGGGGGCGATGAGCCCCATGAGCATGCGCAGGGTGGTGGTCTTGCCCGCGCCGTTGGGGCCCAGCAGCCCGAGGACCTGGCCCTTCTCGACGCGGAAGGAGAGCTCGCGCACGGCGTACCGGTCGACGGACTTCGCGTACTTCTTGGAGAGCCCGGTGATCTGGAGCGGTACGTCGGTGAGTTCGGGGTCGGGTGCCGGGGTCGCGGTGCGGCGGCGGGCGGTGAGCAGGAGGGCGGCCGCGATGACGAGGGCGGCGGCCGGGAGGCCCCAGGTCCACCAGGGCAGGGCGGCCGCCGCGGTGGTGACGGCGGGTGCGGTGGGGACGGTCAGCGGTCCGTCGGCGGTCACGGTGTAGGTGGCGGGCTCGGCGGGGGACGCGTACCCGAGGTCGGTCGCGGAGAAGACGAGCCGCATCCGGTGCCCGGCGTCGAACTCGTGGTCCACGGCGGGCAGCGCCAGCTCGATCGGCTTGCCCTGCTGGTCGGGGGTGATCCGGTAGGGGGCGACGAGCTGGGAGGGCAGCACCTGCTGCCTGCCGTCCGGCGACACGTCGTACACCTTGCCGAAGAGCACCGCGTCGCGGCCCTCGGTCGCCTTGACGGTCACGCGGGCGGTCGGGGTGCCGGTGACGTGTACGGAGGTGGCCAGCGGGGCCGACTCGAAGCGGCCGAACTGCCCGGGGAAGTCGAGCGAGAGGCCGACGCCGAGCGAGGAGAGCTGGGAGAGGCCGCCGCCGATGCCGGGTACGGCGGAGATGGCGGGCGGGGCGGAGCCGGCGGGGTTGCGGAACGTTTCGGTGGAGACGGCCTTGCTGTTGGCGTCGGCGGGGGTGCCGGTGCTGCCGGTTCCGGTGCTGCCAGTTCCTCCGGTTCCGGCGTCGGTGCCGGCGTCGGTGCCGGTGCCGGTGCCGGTTTCGTCCGGCCTGTCGGTGGTGCCGATGCCGCCGCCGGGTGCGCCGCCCGCGGCGCGCAGCGGGATCTCCCGGCCGCCGCTGCGCAGCCCCGGGTAGGTGTCGCTGCTCGCGCCGCGCTTGAGGGCGGCGCCGTCGGTGGAGTCGATGCCTCCGGTACGGGTGACGCGGAAGGCGGGTCCGGTGTCGGTACCGGTCTCCTCCTTCAGGTAGCGGTCGAACCAGGAGCCGACGCGTCCTTCGACGCGCGCGGTCTCGTTGTCGCCGCCGTCGTGGCCGCCGGAGATCCAGTCCACGGAGACGGGTGCGCCGTTGGCGCTGATCGCCTTCTGCATCGCGTCGGCCTGGCCGAGCGGGAAGAGGGAGTCGGACTGTCCCTGGAGGAGGAGCGAGGGCACCTTGATGCGGTCGGCGACGGCGGAGGGCGATCGCTCGGTGAGCAGCTTCGTCGCGGCCGCGTCGGGCTTGCCGCTGACGGCGACCCGCTCGTACATCTCGCAGAGTTTCTTCTCGAACTTCTCGCAGCCACCGCCGGTGGTGATGAAGATCCCGGCCCAGAGCTTCTTGAAGACCCCTTCGGGGAAGAGGGCGTCGGCCAGGTTCCAGTACGTGATCACGGGCGCGATGGCGTCGACCCGCTGGTCGTGCCCGGCGGCGAGCAGCGAGACGGCACCGCCGTAGGAGGCGCCGGTGAGGCCGACCCGGGGGTCGCCCTTCTTGTCCAGCTCGACCTCGGGCCGCTTCGCCAGCCAGTCGATGAGCCCGGAGACGTCCTTGACCTCGCCGTCGGGGTCGTTGAGCGAGATCGCCCCGCCGGACTTGCCGAACCCGCGCGCCGACCAGGTCAGCACCGCGTACCCGTCGGCGGCCAGCTTCTCGGCCTGCGCCCGTACGTCGTTCTTGCTGCCGCCGAAGCCGTGGCCGATGAGCACGGCGGGCCGCTTACCGGAACCTCCGGCGGTGAAGTACGAGGTGTCGATCTCCACCCCGCCCGGCCGCAGCATCCGGTCCTCGCGCTGCACGGCG
Organism: Streptomyces cyaneofuscatus; assembly: GCF_042718795.1. GTDB lineage: Bacteria > Actinomycetota > Actinomycetes > Streptomycetales > Streptomycetaceae > Streptomyces > Streptomyces cyaneofuscatus_A. The sequence continues at coordinate 16,671 of NZ_JBHXOX010000015.1, read as the reverse complement.
GGCGGGCCGTCGTCGGCGACGGCGGTCCAGGTGCCGCCGCCCACGAGCACGGCGAGCGCGGCCACGGCCGCGGCCCACCGGCCAGGGGTACGGGGCAACAGGCGCCGCCATCGAACAGTAGGGGTCTCCATCCCTCGACCCTAAACGGAGGACGCAACCCGGTCGGGTGCCGCCAGGGGGAGGTGGGCGGCCTCCCTGAGAGGTACGGTGCGCCGTTCCCGTACTCCGGATGCGGTACGGGGCTTATGCCAAGCGGATGCCATTGCGGACATCAGCTGCTTATCGGGCGGGTGTCATGGGGGGCCGGGCGTCGTGGGCAGGCCAGGCCTCGCGGGGGCCAGGCGTCGTGGGCAGGCGCGGAGGACGCCGATCACCTCGCCGAGGCGTTCCACCGCGGCGGCGCCCCTGCCCCGGATGTCCTGGGCGGCCCGCCGGTGCCGCTCGTCGAGACCGGGCGCCAGTTTCAAGGCGCCCGCCGACAGGGCGATGAGGCTGAGGTCGTGGCCGAGGACGTCGTGCATGTCCCGGGCGATGCGGGCCCGGACCCGGACCCCGGCCGGATCCATCAGAAGTCCCGTTCACGGGAGAGAGGCTCTTCACAGGAAGAGGCTACGAAGGCCGGCAGCCTTGCGGCACTGCCGAAAGTCACATCCCGGGCGCCGGGAGCGCGCCCCGCTCCGGTCGCGGCGCGGGAAGGTCCAGCGGCGTCTCCACCGGCAGCAGGGCGGCGGCCTTCTCCCGCTCCCCCGCACGCACCGCCGCGTGCACCTCGCGGGCGAGCGGGGTGACATCGCGTACGGAGACGGTCCACTCGTCCGCGTACCGCCGGGACGCCTCCCCGCTCAGCCCCAGTTGGAGGGAGCGGTACGGGAGCGGGTTCAGGTCCAGGTCGCGCTCGGGGTCCCACTGCACCCGGGCGGGGGCGGTGCGCAGGCTCTGCTTCCAGGACGCCTCGTCGGGGTGCACATCGCGTACGTAATGGGAGAGTTCGGCGTGCGCGAGGGCCCATTCCAGGCCGCTCCGGTCGATTTCGACGGCGAGCACGATCTCCTGGCCCTCCTTGGTGCCCCAGCCGCAGCGGTACATCATCCACAGGAAGCTGGGCTTGATCCAGGTCATCCGGTCCCGCTTCCACGCGGCGGGGAACCGCCCGTCGCGCGCGGCGGGGAGCCCGATGGCGGGCCGGTACGCCTGGTAGACGGTGACCGTGGTGGCGGTGTGCAGCGCGCGGATCTCGTAACGGGGCGGGAGGGGCTGGGTGTTCATGCGCCCCAGGGTGCGGGACGCGGGTGTGGGGCCGCACCCCGATTATTCCGGGCCGTCCGCTGCCACGGTGCGGCATGATCGACCAGGGCCGTGGCGGCGGAGGCCATCGGCCATCGGCCATACATTGAGTCGCACACCTACCGAGCCGCACACCTGGGGAGCGCGCCACCACCATGCAGGTCGAGCACGACCACGAGAACGACGTCGCGTACGTCTCCCTCGTCTCCCACATCGCCGATGCCGCCTCCGTACGGCAGATCACCGTCGCGACCCCCGAGGGGAACGCCGAGTTGCACCTCGACTTCGACGCCACGGGGCGGCTGCTCGGCATCGAGGCCGTCGGCGCCCGTGCCGCCCTTCCGGCGGAGGTCCTCCGCCGGGCGCCGGGCCGTCCGGCGGAGTAGCGGCCGACGCGCCTCCGCCCGCCCCGGTGTAGCCGGGGCGGGCGGAAGAGACCTGTGTCCGAGATGTCAGTGGTTGCGCGGGAAGCCGAGGTCGACGCCCGCCGGGGCGTCCGCCGGGTCCGGCCAGCGGGTGGTGACGACCTTGCCGCGGGTGTAGAAGTGCACGCCGTCGTTGCCGTAGATGTGGTGGTCCCCGAAGAGGGAGTCCTTCCAGCCGCCGAAGGAGTGGTAGCCCACCGGGACCGGGATCGGCACGTTGACGCCGACCATGCCGGCCTCGACCTCAAGCTGGAAGCGGCGGGCCGCGCCGCCGTCGCGGGTGAAGATCGCGGTGCCGTTGCCGAACGGCGAGGCGTTCATGAGGGCGACGCCGTCCTCGTACGTGTCCACGCGGAGCACGCACAGCACCGGGCCGAAGATCTCGTCCTTGTACGCGTCGGAGTCGGTGGAGACCTTGTCCAGGAGGGAGAGGCCGATCCAGTGGCCGTCCTCGAAGCCCTCCACCGTGTGGCCCGTGCCGTCGAGGACGACCTCCGCGCCCTGGGCGGCGGCGCCCGTGACGTACGAGACGACCTTGTCGCGGTGGGCGGCGGTGATCAGGGGGCCCATCTCGGAGGCGGGGTCGTTGCCGGGGCCGATCGTGATCTTCTCGGCGCGCTCGCGGATCTTGGCGACCAGCTCGTCGCCGATCGCGCCGACCGCGACGACCGCCGAGATCGCCATGCAGCGCTCACCGGCGGAGCCGTACGCCGCCGAGACCGCCGCGTCGGCCGCCGCGTCCAGGTCGGCGTCCGGGAGGACCAGCATGTGGTTCTTCGCGCCACCGAGGGCCTGGACGCGCTTGCCGTTGGCGGAGGCCGTGGCGTGGATGTAGCGGGCGATGGGGGTGGAGCCGACGAAGGAGACCGCCGCCACGTCGGGGTGGTTCAGCAGGCCGTCCACCGCGACCTTGTCACCGTGCAGGACGTTCAGGACGCCGTCCGGAAGGCCCGCCTCCGCCGCCAGTTCGGCCAGCAGGTTGGCGGCCGACGGGTCCTTCTCGCTCGGCTTCAGCACGAACGTGTTGCCGCACGCGATGGCGAGGGGGAACATCCACATCGGCACCATGGCCGGGAAGTTGAACGGAGTGATGCCCGCGACCACGCCGAGCGACTGGCGGATGGAGGAGACGTCGACCCGGTTGGAGACCTGGGTGGAGAGCTCGCCCTTGAGCTGCGTGGTGATCCCGCACGCCAGCTCGACGATCTCCAGACCGCGGGCGACCTCGCCCAGCGCGTCCGAGTGCACCTTGCCGTGCTCGGCGGTGATCAGCGCGGCGATGTCGTCGCGGTGGGAGTCCAGCAGCGCGCGGTAGCGGAAGAGGACCGTGGTGCGCTGGGCCAGGGAGGAGGTGCCCCAGGTCGCGTACGCCGCCTTCGCGGCCGCCACCGCCGCGTCGACCTCCTCCACCGAGGCCAGCGCCACCTGCGTGGTGACCTGGCCGGTGGCCGGGTCCGTGACCGGACCGTACTGGCCCGACGTGCCCTCCACTGTCTTGCCGCCGATCCAGTGGTTGACGGTCTTCGTCATGACGTACTCCTTCAGGCTTCAGGCAGGCGTGGGGGCCGGTCTCAGAGGTGGTGGCGTCGGGCGGCGACCCGCCGGTCGTACTCTTCCCGGGCCGTGACCGCCGCCGGACGGCTCGCGGTCTCGGCCACGGGAACATCCCACCACGCCTGTGCCGGAGGGGGGCCCGACACTGTGTCGGGCGTTTCGGTCTCGACGTAGACACAAGTGGGGCCCTCCGCGCTACGGGCCTCCGCGAGGGCTTTGCGCAGGTCGTCGACGGTGGTGGCGCGCAGGACGCGCATCCCGAGGGAGGCCGCGTTGGCGGCGAGATCGACGGGGAGCGGCGGGCCGGTGAAGCCGCCGTCGGGGTCCCGGTGGCGGTAGGCCGTGCCGAAGCGCTCGCCGCCGACCGCCTCGGAGAGGCCGCCGATGGAGGCGTACCCGTGGTTCTGGAGGATCAGCAGTTTGAGGGGGAGGTTCTCCTGGACGGCGGTGACGATCTCGGTGGGGTTCATCAGGTACGTGCCGTCGCCGACGAGCGCCCAGACGGGGCGGGGCCGCTCCTGGGCTGCGGTGGCGAGGAGGACGCCGATCGCGGCCGGGATCTCGTAGCCCATGCAGGAGTAGCCGTACTCGACGTGGTACTGGTCGCGGGAGCGGGTGCGCCAGAGTTTGTGCAGGTCGCCGGGGAGCGAACCGGCGGCGTTGATGAGGATGTCGTCCTCGGTGACCAGGGTGTCGAGGAGGCCGAGCACCTGGGTCTGGGTGGGGCGCGCGGTGGGGTCGGGGGTGGTGAAGGATGCCTCGACCTGTTCCTCCCACGCTTCCTTCGCGCCGGTGTACTCCGTCTCGTACGCCGGGTCGACCCGGTATCCCCGTCCGGCGAGGGCGCTGGTGAGCGCCTCCAGGCCGGTGCGGGCGTCGGCGACCAGCGGGAGGGCGGCCAGCTTGTGGGCGTCGAAGCCGGCGATGTTGAGGTTGAGGAAGCGGACGGCCGGGTTCTCGAAGAGGGTGCCGGACGCGGTGGTGAAGTCCGTGTACCGGGTGCCGACGCCGATCACCAGGTCGGCGGTGCGGGCCAGCTCGTCGGCGGTGGCGGTGCCGGTGTGGCCGACGCCGCCCACGTCCGCCGGGTGGTCGTGGCGCAGGGCCCCCTTGCCCGCCTGGGTGGAGGCGACCGGGATGCGGGTGGCGGCGGTGAGGGCGGCGAGGGTCTCCTCGGCTCCGCTGTGGCGGACCCCGCCGCCCGCGACGATCAGGGGACGGCGGGCGGAGCGCACCGCCCGTACCGCCGCTTCCAGTTCGGCCGCGTCGGGCGCCGGCCTGCGGACCCGCCAGACCCGCTCGGCGAAGAACTCCTCCGGCCAGTCGTACGCCTCCGCCTGCACGTCCTGCGGCAGCGCCAGCGTGACCGCGCCCGTCTCGGCGGGATCGGCCAGGACCCGCATCGCCTGGAGGGCCGCCGGGATGAGCGCCTCGGGGCGGGTGACCCGGTCGAAGTAGCGCGAGACGGGGCGCAGGCAGTCGTTGACCGACACGTCACCGGCGTAAGGGACTTCGAGCTGTTGCAGTACGGGGTCGGCGGGCCGGGTCGCGAAGGTGTCGCCGGGGAGGAGGAGGACGGGCAGGTGGTTGATGGTGGCGAGCGCGGCGCCGGTGACGAGGTTGGTGGCGCCCGGGCCGATGGAGGTGGTCACGGCGTGCGCGGAGAGCCGGCCGGACTGGCGGGCGTATCCCACGGCCGCGTGCACCATGGCCTGTTCGTTGCGGCCCTGGAGGTACGGCATGCGGGGCCGCCCGGTCCGGTTCCCGTGACCGTCGCCGTCGTCGTCGCCGTTCCGGGACCCGCTGTTGCCCGTCCCGTTGCCCGCCGCGTTGCCCGTCCCGTTGCCCGCCTCCACGAGCGCCTGGCCGATCCCGGCGACGTTGCCGTGGCCGAAGATGCCCCAGGTGGCGCTGATCAGGCGGTGGCGGCGGCCGTCGCGCTCGGTGTACTGGCGGGCGAGGAAGGCGACCAGGGCCTGAGCGGTGGTCAGACGGCGGGTGCGGGCGGGCCGTGCGGTCGCGGGACTCGGGGGGCTGCCCGGACTCGGGTGACTGCCAAGACTCGGGGGACTGCCAAGACTCGGAGGGCTGCCGGGGCTCGGGTGACTGTCCGGACTCGTCGGGCTCAACCTGTTACCTCCGGGCCGGGCGACGGCTGCGCCGTGTCCGGGCGGGCCGTCTGCGGATGCGCCGTGTACAGCGGCAGTCTGGCGTCGACCGGCTCGTCCCGCCAGGTGTCACGGATCCATCGGTGGTCCGGATGGTCGCGGATCAGCCAGGCCCGCTCCTCCCCCGGCCCCGCCATGACGTTCAGGTAGTACAGCGTGCGCGCGGGCGGGGCGATGGACGGGCCGTGCCAGCCGTCGGGGATGAGGACCGCGTCGCCGCTGCCGACCTCGGCGAGGACCTCCGTACCGCCTGCGCGCGACGGCGAGACCCGGTGGTAGCCGAGGCCGCCGTCCTCCACCTCGAAGTAGTAGATCTCCTCCAGCTCGCACTCCTCGCCCGGCACGTGCTCGTCGTGCTTGTGGGGTGGGTAGGAGGACCAGTTGCCACCGGGGGTGAGGACCTCGACGGCGATCAGGCGGTCGCAGTCGAAGGTGTCGGCGGCGGCGAAGTTGTTGACCTGGCGCGAGCAGGTGCCGGAGCCGCGCAGTTCGACGGGTACCTCCGGCGCGGGGCCGTAGCGAGCGGGGAGTCGTCGCTCGCACTTCGCTCCTGCCAGGGCGAAGCGGCCTCCTGCGCCGGAGGCGATCTGCGCTCGGTCGTCGCGCGGCACGTAGGCGAAATCGCTCACCCCGCTGAACACGCTTTCCCGGCCCAGCAGTTCAAAGGTGCCACCTGCCGTACGCACCGTACAGCCACCGGCCAACGGGAGGACGATCCATTCGCACTCCCCGGTGACGAGCGTATGAACTCCGCCCGGCTCCAGCTCCAGAACGCGGAGATAGGACCGGTCCCATCCGGCCGTTTCGGGGTCGATGTCCAGGACATAGGGGCCGCGCCCGGCGCTGCCGGAGGGCAGGTGGTGGCGCACGGCGGGCGAGGCGGCCCCGGTACGGTGCTCGTGGTGCGTTTCCATGGCCACTCCCTACCCGTCCCTCCTCCGGCTACAGCAGCGATACGGCCGTGTCGACGGCGCCCGCCACGTCCCCGTCGACCGGGTAGAGCAACGAACGCCCCACGACCAGCCCCCGTACGGTCGGCAGCCGCAGCGCCTCGCGCCACTTCCCGTACGCCCCGTCCAGGTCGTCGCCCACCTCGCCGCCGAGCAGCACGGCGGGGAGCGTGGAGGTCTCCATGACCTGCGCCATGTCGTCCGGGTCCTCGGTGACGGGGACTTTGAGCCAGGTGTACGCGGAGGTCCCGGCCAGGCCCGACGCGATGGCGATGGACGTGGCGACGGCGGCGGCGCCCAGGTCGTTGCGGAGGCGGCCGTCGACGCGTCGGCAGAGGAACGGTTCGACGAAGACCGGCAGCCGGTGCGCGGCCATCGCGTCGATGGTGCGGGCGGCGGTGTGCAGGGTGTCGAGGGAGCCGGGGTCGTCGTGGTCGATGCGGAGCAGCAGCTTCCCCGCGTCGAACCCGTGGCGGACCAGGTCCTCGGGGCGGTGCCCGGTGAACCGGTCGTCGAGCTCGAAGGCGGCGCCCGCGAGCCCGCCCCGGTTCATGGAGCCCATGGCCACCTTGTCCTCCAGGGCGCCGAGGAGGAGCAGGTCGTCCAGGACGTCGGCTGAGGCGAGCACGCCGTCGACGCCGGGGCGGGAGAGGGCGAGGCGGAGCCGCTCCAGCAGCTCGAACCGGTTGGCCATGGCGAGCGCCCGGTCCCCGACGGCGAGGGCGCCGCGGGCGGGATGGTCGGCGGCGATGATCATCAGCCGGCCGGGGTGGGGCGGGCGCGCACGTTCCGAAGTGATGCCGTCGGTACGGAGCAGAGGCCGCCGCTTCCGTCGCGCGGCGGCCTCGGCCACCGCCTCGGGGCGCTCGGCGCGGAGCCGGACCAGATCGCGGAGGGAGGCCGCGGCGGGGGTCATGAGGCCGCTCCGGAGGGCCCGGCGGCGATGTCCGCGGTCACCGCCCCCTCCGCAAGGGCCCGCTCCACCTCGTCCGGGAACGGCATCGCGGAGGAACAGGCGATGCGGGAGGCGACGATGGCCCCGGCGGCGTTCGCGTACCGCATGATTCGGGCGATGTCCCAGCCGGCCAGCAGCCCGTGGCAGAGCGCCCCGCCGAACGCGTCCCCGGCGCCGAGCCCGTTGACCACCTCCACCGGCAGCGGCTCCACATCGGCGGTGGAGCCGTCGCGGTGGACGGCGAGGACCCCCTTGGGCCCCTGCTTGACGACGGCGAGCTCCACACCGGCCGCGAGCAGGGCGCGAGCTGCTGCGTGTGGTTCGCGCTCGCCGGTCGCGATCGCGCACTCGTCGATGTTGCCGACGGCGACGGTGGCGTGGGCGAGCGCTTCCCGGTAGCGGGCGCGCGCCACCGAGCCGTGGTCTCCCGCCGAGCCGTGGCCCCCGCCGTCCCAGAACATGGGCCGCCAGTCGAGGTCGAACACGGTCGCGGTACGAGACTCCCGGGCCGGGCTCTCGCTACGGGCCCGGAGCGCCGCCAGCGTCGCCGCCCGGCTGGGCTCGGCGCTGAGCCCCGTACCGGTCATCCAGAAGATCCGCGCGTCGCGCACCGCGTCCAGGTCGAGTTCCGACGGGTGGATCTCCAGATCGGGCGCCTTGGGCTGCCGGTAGAAGTGGAGCGGGAAGTCGTCCGGCGGGAAGATCTCGCAGAAGGTCACCGGGGTCGGATAATCCTCGACCTCCGTCACCCACCGGTCGTCCACCCCGAAGCCCCGCAGCTCCTGGTGGAGGTAGTCCCCGAAGGCGTCCCGGCCGGTCCGGGTGATCAGCGCCGTACGCCGCCCCAGCCGCGCCGCCGCCACCGCCACGTTCGTAGGGGAGCCGCCGAGGAACTTGCCGAACGTCTCGACGCGGGCGAGCGGCACCCCGATCTCCAGGGGGTAGAGGTCCACCCCGATCCGCCCCATGGTGATCACGTCGTACGGCTCAGGCATACGCATCCCTTCGACCCACCGGCGCGGGCCCCCCGGCGCGCCTCACCGGCGCGCCTCACCGGCGCGCCTCACCGGTGCGAACCACCGGTGCGAACCACCGGTGCGAACCATCGGTGGCCGGCTGGTCCCAGGTCAGGTCTAGTCCCCTCCCGGGAACCCTGTCAATATTTTGTCCGGACATTCGGACGAACTCTTGACACTCCTCCGCACCGGCCGCGACGCTGGGCGATATGACCCCCTCCGCACCCTCTTCGGCCCGCATCCGCATCGGCTCGGCACCCGACTCGTGGGGGGTGTGGTTCCCCGACGACCCGCAGCAGGTGCCCTGGCGGCGCTTCCTTGACGAGGTAGCCGAGGCCGGGTACGCGTGGATCGAGCTCGGTCCGTACGGCTATCTGCCCACCGACCCGGCCCGGTTGACGGACGAGACCCGCAGCCGTGGGCTGACCGTCTCCGCCGGCACCGTCTTCACCGGATTGCACCACGGGCCCGACGTCTGGGACCGGACCTGGGCGCATGTCGCGGACATCGCCGAACTGACCCGGGCCATGGGCGCCGAACACCTGGTCGTCATCCCCTCCTTCTGGCGCGACGACAAGACGGGCGCGGTTCTGGAGGACCGCACGCTCACGCCGGCGCAGTGGCGTGACCTGACCACGCAGACGGAGCGGCTGGGGCGGGAGGTCCGGGAGCGCTACGGGCTCCGCATCGTCGTCCACCCGCACGCGGACACCCACATCGACAGCGAGGAGAACGTCAACCGCTTCCTCGACGCCACCGACCCCGCCCTGGTCTCGCTCTGTCTGGACACCGGGCACTACGCCTACTGCGGCGGCGACAGCGTCAAGCTCATCGAGACCTATGGGGAGCGCATCGGCTACCTCCACCTCAAGCAGGTCGACCCCGAGATCCTGGCGGCGGTGGTGGCGGACGAGGTCCCGTTCGGCCCGGCCGTGGCCCGGGGCGTGATGTGCGAACCGCCCGGTGGGGTGCCCGCCCTGGAGCCGGTCCTGGACGCGGCGCGCGCCCTGGATGTCGACCTGTTCGCGATCGTGGAGCAGGACATGTACCCGTGCGACCCGGACAAGCCGCTCCCGATCGCGCGCCGCACCCGTGAGTTCCTCCGCTCCTGCGGACGGGCCTGACGGCCGGTCACACCCCCGTACGCCCGTCGATGCGCTCGCGGATCAGGTCGGCGTGGCCGCAGTGGCGCGCGTACTCGCCGATCATGTGCGTGTAGATCCAGCGCAGCGTCACCTCACCGCCCACGAACGGGCTGGTGTCGTCGAGCCCCCGACCCGCGCAGTTCTCCTGGCCGCGCCGCACCTCCTCTTCCCACACCGCCACCGCGCTCCCGTACGTGGCGTCCTCGGCGAGCTCGAACCCACCGTCATGGCCTCCGCCACCGCCACCGCTCCCGTCTCCGCCCCCACTCTCGTCGGCCGGGGCGTACAGACGCGGAACGTCCTCCTGCGCCAGGACCCGCCGGAACCAGGTCCGCTCGACGGCCGCCGCGTGCTGGACCAGCCCGAGCAAGGTGACCGGCGAGGGCGCCACGGCCGCCTCACGGAGCCGCTCCTCGGGCAGCTCCGCGCACTTCTCGACGAGGGTGGCGCGGTAGAAGTCGAGCCAGCTCTCCAGGGTGGTCCGCTCGTCGGCGACCAGCGGGGGCATCGAACGCTCGGAAGTACTCATGGTCATCATCGTGACATCCGGGTCTGACATCGCCCGGCCTCCGCACCACAGCCAGCTTTTTGCACCTTCTGTCACACCAGTAACTGTTTCGCCACACATATCTCCGTTACGCGGGTTTTCCGTCACAAGCGCACCACAGCCCCACCCTGCCTGCCGCCCACGGTCGTTCAACCGAGCGCAGGCTGCGTGATCACGGGGCAGAACCGGCCCTCAGAACAGAGCAGCGCAGAGAGGCGTCACGGATGACGGACAGAACACTCTGGTCCTACAAGGACATTGCCGCGCACATCCAGGTCCAGCCGGACACCGTCCGCTCCTACCGCAAACACGGCCTCCTTCCCCCGCCCGACCAGGTGACGAACGGAAAGCCGTACTGGTACGGCGACACCATCCGCGCCTGGGTCGCCTCCCGCCCACGCAACCGGGGCCGTTGACCCCGCCCCGACCGGCCCTACTGGCCACCGGCCCTACTGCCGGGCCTCCCTCCTGAACAGCGCCGTCCAGAGAAAGGACTCACCGAAGACCGGGGACCCGGGCTCCTCGTCGCGCATGCGGCGCAGCTCGATCTCCGTCAGGCCCGGGACCGCGAAGATGTCGCGCAACTCCTCGGCGGTGTAGGCGAGTCCGCCGCCCAGGCTCCCCTGCCGGTAGAGCTCCGCGTCCGGCAGCTCGGAACCCATGCCGCCCTCCCCCGCCGCGAAGCAGGTGAGCGCGAAATGGCCGCCGGGGGCGAGGCAGCGGTCGAGGAGTGCGAGGTAGCTGATACGCCGGTGGGGCGGCAGGTGGTGGAAGCACCCGGAGTCGTAGATCAGGTCGTACGGGCCCGCCAACTCCGCCCCACCGGCCCGGCCGGCCCCCTCCGCCACCTCCGTCTCGTCCGCCACCTCCGTCTCGTCCGACGTCAGGACGAAGGCGTCACCGCAGTGGAACCGGGCCCCGGAGCCCGGCACTTCGGCGCGCTCCTCGGCCCAGGCGATCGCCGCCGGGGAGAGGTCGATCGCGTCGACGTCGAAGCCGAGCGAGGCCAGCGCGTGCGCGTCGGGCCGCAGCCGAGTTCGAGCGCGCGGCCCGGGGTGACCAGCCCCCGGTCGGCGTACGAGACGAGGCTCTCGTCAGGCTTCTCCGCGAAGAACGGCACCGGCTTCGCGCGGTCCCCGTAGAAGTCGTCCCACCACGAGGCGGCGTTGGCGGTCCAGCGGTGCGCTTCGGGTGCGAACAGGCCGTCCAGGAGCGTCATCACGTCGTCCGTCGTGCGCATGTTCCGGTGCATCCGGTCGCCTTTCCCCATGCGTCGATTTTAGGGATCGCGTGGGAGAAATCCCAGGTCACGACCGGTCCATCGATCGCGCTGGGGGCTCCCGAAAGGGCTGCGGGCGGGTCGGTGACCACCTCCCCTCCCACTCGTGCCGCCAGGCCCTCCGCGTGGCTGCCACACCCCGTCAGAAGGCCTTGCGGGGCCGCCCCGAGAGCCGTTTCCGAACGGATCCCGGGCCGGCCGACCGCGCACGAGGGCTCCCCCTACGCCCCTGCGGTGACCTTCTCCCCGTCACGGGTCCCGGCCTCGGGTATCTCTCCCTCGGTCGTGGGCTCATCCGGGCCGCCCGGCGCACCCTTCGTAAGAGAGGCCTTCGTCACGGAGGAGCCGGCGGGGGCCGACTCCCCTTCGCTGAGGCCGAACCTCTGGTGGAAGGCGCGCAGCGGCTTGGGCGCCCACCAGGTGGCGTGGCCCGTCAGCTTCATCACGGCGGGGACCAGCAGGCTGCGGACCACCATGGCGTCCATCAGGACGGCGAGGGCGATCCCGAGCCCCAGCATCTTGGTGTTGGTGACCCGTGAGGTGCCGATGGCGACCATCACGACCGCGAGGATCACGGCGGCCGCGGTGATCAGGCCGCCGGTGCGGGACAGGCCGAAGGTGACCGAGCGTTCGTGGTCGCCGGTCCGGTCGTACTCCTCCTTGATGCGGGAGAGCAGGAAGACCCCGTAGTCCATGGAGAGGCCGAAGGCCACGCAGAACATCAGGACGGGCAGCGTCGTCTCGATGTCCCCCGTACTGGTGAAGGCGAGGATCCCGGAGAGGTTTCCGTCCTGGAAGACCCAGACCACCGCACCGAACATCGCCGTCAGGCTGAGGGCGTTGAGCACGACCGCCTGGATCGGGATGAGCACGCTGCCGGTGAGCAGGAAGACCAGGAGCAGCGTCACCACGACGACGATGCCGATCGCCCACGGCAGCCGGTCCGCGATGGCGTCCTTGGAGTCGACCAGGACCGCCGCCGTGCCCGTCACCGAGGTGTCGAAGGAGTCGGCGGGCATCGCGCGCAGGTCCCGTACGAGCTGCTGGGTCTCCTGCCCGACCGCCTCGCCCTCCGACTGCACGCCGAAGTACGCGGCCGAGTCCGCCGTGACCGGGCCCTCGACGCGCTCCACGCCCGGGACCTTCTCGATCCGGTCCTTCAGGGCCGCGTACGCGGCGGGCGTCCCCTCCCCCTCGACCAGCATCTCCAGGCCGCCGCTCGGGCTGCCGGGGAAGCCGTCCCGTATGTGCTCCTGGACCACCCGGGACTCGGCGCCGGCGGGCAACTGACGGTCGTCCGCCGTACCGAACTTGACGCCGAGGAAGGGCAGTCCGAGGAGGACGAGGCCCACCGTGGTGACGATGGCGAAGACCGGCGCCCGGCGCATCACCAGCCCGGCGAAGCGCGCCCATCCCCTGCCGGTCCCGCCGACAGCGGCTTCCTTACCCTTTCGGCGGCGCAGCAGGCGGCGCAGGTCCAGCGCGTTGACCCGGTGGCCCAGCAGCATGAACGCGGCGGGCAGCAGGATCAGCGCGGCGGCCGCGGCCAGCAGGACCACGGCGATCCCGGCGTAAGCGAAGGACCGCAGGAAGTACTGCGGGAAGACAAGCATCGCCGACAGGGACACGGCAACCGTCAGCGCGGAGAAGAGCACCGTGCGTCCGGCCGTGCGCAGTGTGGTGCCGACCGCCGTCCGGGTGTCGGCTCCGGCGTCCAGCTCCTCACGGAAGCGGCGGACGATGAACAGGGCGTAGTCGATGGCCAGTCCGAGACCGAGGGCCGTGGTGAGGTTCATGGCGAAGACCGAGACGTCGGTGAACTCGGTCAGTCCGCGCAGCACGGCGTTGGTGCCGAGGATCGCGACGATGCCGACGAGGAGCGGCAGCATGGCGGCGATCGCGCTGCCGAAGACCATGACCAGCAGGATCAGCGTCACCGGCAGGGCGATGAGCTCGGCCCGCAGCAGGTCCTCCTGGATAATCGTCTGCATCTCGTGCTGGACGGCGACGGGCCCGCCGACCGAGACCTTCACCGGGCCGCTCTCCCCGGCGAACGCGGGAGCGATCCGTTCGAGCGTCTCCCCCGCCTCCGTCTCGTCGCCCCCTATCCGGGCCGCGATGAGCGCTTCCCGGCCGTCCTCGGCGCGCAGGGCGGGCGCCTTGGTCTGCCAGTACGAGGTAACGCCCGATATGCCCTGCTCGGCGGCGAGCCGCTCGGTGAGCCGTGCGGCCTCGGCGGCCACCGCCGGGTCGTCGACGGAAGCGGTGCCGCTGTCCACCAGCAGGAGCAGGTTGGGCTGCGAGGCGGGGAACTCCCGCTCCAGCGCCTCGGTGGCGTAGGACGACTCGGCGTCGGGGGCCTGCCAGCCACCGCTGCCCATCCGGTCGGCCACGCCGCTCCCGGCGAACACGGCCAGAGCAGTGATCACCAGGGCGGCCAGCAAGGCGATCCGTGGCCTGGCGGTGACGAACCGGGTCCAGCCTCCGAGACGCTGCGGACCGGGCCCGCCGGACTGCGAGCTGGACTGCGGGCCGGACTTCGGGCCGGGCTCGACACGCTGCGGACCGGCGGACCCGGGTGGACCGTTGACCTCGGACATGGTGCGGTGTCCCCTTCACCGAGACCCGGGCGGCACAGGGCAGCATGGGTCAGTCGTTGCCACTTACACTGGCAAACACGAGTCGTCGCTCGCGTTTCTTAAGAATGCGAGCGAGCACTCGCGTTTGTCAAACGCATCACGAAAGCTGGGGATTGCCGTGCCGGAGGCCAGAGCCAAGAAGGGCGCCGCAGGGGACGGCGCAGCCGAGAAAGCCGCAGCGGCCGAGAGGGCGGGAGGCGCCACGGAGACGGGAGACGCCACCGGGGCGACCCGGCCGCGCCGCCGCCAGGCCCGAGGCGAGGCGCGTATCGCCCAGCTTCTCCAGGCCGCGGCCAGCGTCTTCTGCACCAGCGGCTACACCGCGTCCAGCACCAACGCCATCGCCCGCGAGGCCGGCGTCTCACCGGGCACGCTGTACCAGTTCTTCCCGAACAAGGAGGCCATCGCCGTCGAGCTCGGCGACCAGCTCCTCCACCGCTGGCGCGACACGTACGGCGCCGCCTTCGACCAGAGCCACCTCGAGCTGCCGCTCGACCGGATGCTGGACGCCGTCCTCGACCCGCTGATCGCGTTCAACTGCGAGAACCCGGCGTTCTTCGTGCTGATGCACGGTTCGGAGATCCCCGGCCGGATCACCGAGGAGCACGACATCGTGCACACCACCATGCTGAGCCGGGTCGAGGGGATCCTCACCGACTACCTCGCGGACATCCCCGCCGCCCAGCTCCACCGGGTCGCCGAGATGGCCTTCATGGTGTTCAAGGCCGGACTCGACCTGGTCATGGCCCACGAGGGCGAGGAGCGCGAGGCCTACATCCGGGAGATGAAGGCGGTCATGTACCGCTACCTGGACCCCCTGATCGGCGACGACTCGCCCCACCTCGCCCCGCACGCCCGCCCGGGCCGTACCCCGTAGAACGGGATACCCCGTAGAACCGGATACCCCCTGGAGCCGGACACCCTCCGGAGCCGGTCACCTCCTGGAGCCGGAGGGCCGATCGGCGGCGCCGGGCGCACCCACACCTCATCCATACCCCCTAGGGGTATAGTATGGAGTGAGCGAGGCGCCCCGGGCACCCCTGTGGCCCCCCGCGCCACACTCGTACGCTGAAGAGGAGAACGTCATGACCGCCGAGACCGCGCCCACCACCCAGTCCACCGGCTCCTGCTGCTCGCCCACCGGTTCCTGCCACGGTGGCGGCGCCGCCGACGTGCAGATCGAGCCGACGGACTCGGTCACCACGGTGTACGAGGTGAAGGGCATGACCTGCGGCCACTGCGAAGGCGCCGTGTCGGAGGAGATCTCCGCGCTCGGCGGCGTGACGTCCGTCGAGGCGGTCGCCGCCACCGGCCGCGTCACCGTCTCCTCCAAGGCCCCGCTGGCCGAGGACGCCGTCCGCGCCGCCGTCGACGAGGCCGGTTACGAGCTCGTCGGCCGGGCCGCCTGAGCGCCCGCCGCACCACCTTCTTCCCGTCGGGCCGGCCCGCCAGCAGATACTGGTGGGGTACGGCCCGACCTGCGTTACCCAGGAGTTCGGACATGGCCAGCACAGCAGCAGCCGGGACCCCGGCCGCGGACGTCTCCGAGGCCGAGCTCATGATCGGCGGGATGACGTGCGCCTCGTGCGCCGCCCGCGTCGAGAAGAAGCTCAACCGGATGGACGGCGTCACCGCCACGGTGAACTACACGACCGAGAAGGCCCGCGTCACGTTCGCGGAGGGCCTGGAACTGTCGGACCTCGTCGCCACGGTCGAGCGGACCGGCTACACGGCCCGCCCCCTGTCACCCCCGAAGCCGAAGCCGGAACCGGAACCTGAACCGGACCGCAAGCGGGAGCCTGAGCCCCGACCCGCGCCCGAGCAGGAAACCGCACCGACCCCGGCCGACGCATCAGCCGCCGCATCGACCGACGCCGCCGAAGCGGAACAGGCCGCCTCCCTCGCCGCCCTCCGGCAGCGGGTCATCGTCTCCGCCGTCCTCAGCGTCCCCGTCGTCCTGCTCGCCATGGTCCCGGCGCTCCAGTTCGACTCCTGGCAGTGGCTCTCCCTGACCCTCGCCGCCCCCGTCGTCATATGGGGCGGCCTGCCCTTCCACCGCGCCTCCTGGACCAACCTCCGGCACGGCGCGGCCACCATGGACACCCTCGTCTCGATGGGCACCCTCGCCGCGTTCGGCTGGTCGCTGTGGGCCCTGTTCCTCGGCGACGCCGGGATGCCGGGCATGCGGCACGGGTTCGACCTCACCGTCTCGCGCGCCGACGCGAGCTCCACGATCTACCTGGAGGTCGCGGCCGGGGTCATCACCTTCATCCTCCTGGGCCGCTACCTGGAGGCCCGCGCGAAGCGGAAGTCCGGCGCCGCGCTGCGGGCGCTGATGCACCTCGGCGCCAAGGACGTCGCCGTCCTCAGAGAAGGTACGGAGGTACGCGTCCCGGCCGACCGGCTCGCCATCGGGGACCGCTTCGTGGTCCGGCCCGGGGAGAAGATCGCCACGGACGGCAGGGTCGTCGAGGGCAGCTCGGCCGTCGACGCGTCGATGCTGACCGGCGAGTCCGTCCCCGTGGAGGTCGCCGCCGGCGACTCCGTCACCGGAGCCACCATCAACGCCGGCGGCCGCCTCGTCGTCGAAGCCACCCGCATCGGCTCCGACACCCAACTCGCCCGCATGGCCCGCCTCGTCGAAGACGCCCAGAACGGCAAGGCAGCAGCCCAACGCCTCGCCGACCGCATCTCCGCCGTCTTCGTCCC
>NZ_JBHXOX010000014.1:0-215713 GCF_042718795.1 Streptomyces cyaneofuscatus | reverse complement strand
ACAGCCGGCACACACGGTGGTGTGTGCCGGGCCCCGCGGCCTTTTCACGCGTCTACAGGTACGGCCCCGAACGAGCCGTTTACAGGTACGGCCCCGAGCGGATCGGGCCGTGCGGGTCCGCGCCGCCGCCTTCCTCGTCCTCGTGGGCCATTCCGGGCGGCAGCGCGCGGCGCATCTGCTCCAGTTGCGCGCGGGCCGCCATCTGCTGGGCGAACAGCGCCGTCTGGATGCCGTGGAAGAGGCCCTCCAGCCAGCCCACGAGCTGGGCCTGCGCGATCCGCAGCTCGGCCTCGGAGGGCACCGACTCCTCGGTGAACGGCAGGGAGAGCCGCTCCAGCTCCTCCACCAGCTCCGGCGCGAGACCGTCCTCCAGCTCCTTCACGGAGCTGGCGTGGATCTCCTTGAGCCGGACCCGGCTCGCCTCGTCGAGAGGAGCCGCCCTGACCTCCTCCAGAAGCTGCTTGATCATGCTGCCGATGCGCATGACTTTCGCGGGCTGTTCGACCATCTCCGTCACCGGGACCTCGCGCGACTCGTCGTCACTGGCACCGCCGCCGACAGCCATTCCGTCCTGGCCCACGACAAGGACCTGCGGGTGCTCCTGCGACCGGTCATTCCTCGGCATTTCCATGCCGCCATTGTCTCGCACACATGCCGTACACCACATTGGTGCCCCCGGAAACGGATGATCCACCGTCTCCGGGGGCACCGGAAGGGCCCAGGGGGGCGCTATCCCGCCCGTCGGGCCAGCTTCTGCCGGGAGCCGGTGAGGGCGGCGGCGAGCAGCCCGGCCAGCACCGGGACGACCAGGGCCAGCAGCGCGATGGTCTCCCACGGCATCACGATCGGGGTGTACGCCGACTCCATCGGATCCGCCCGCATGTCCGCCAGCGCCGCGCGCAGGTCGGTCAGGCGCAGCGCGACCGCCGGCACGATCCCCGCCAGTGTCCCCAGCAGCACCCCGGTCAGGGCGACGACCAGGCACTGGAAGCCGGAGAGCGAGCGCCGTACGCCCGGGGGCGCGCCCACCGCGCTGAGCGTGGTGAGGTCGGCTTCCGCGTCGGCCTTGGAGAGCCCGGTGGTGATGGCCGCCGCGCCCAGGGTCACCACTCCGGCGAAGAGGGCGAGGATCAGCAGGATCGCCGCGTCGTCGTCCTCCCGCCGGGTGTCGTTCGGGGTCATCACGTACGCGCGGTTTCCGGCCTGCTCGATCGCCGCGTCGGTCGCCTGCCGCTCGGCGTCGTTCGGCTCGCGGCTCAGCGTGTAGATGCTGGCGTGCTCCTCGGTGTGCAGGCCGAGTTCCTCCGCGGTCCGCTGCGGCAGGATCATCCGGATGCCGGGGGTGGACGCGTACCGGTCGGGAGCGACGTACACCTTCAGCCGGTCCGTGGTGGTGCGGGCCTTGCCGGGGTGGAGGGCCCGGTTCTTCTTGTCGCGTTCGCTGTAGGTGTGGACGGCCTTGAGGGTGACCTCGCCGTTCTTTGCGTACGCCGGGTTGAGCAGCACGGGTGTGCCTGCGGCCAGGGCCTTCGCCGCCGCCGGGTCGTCAAGCTTCACGTACGACGTGAGCAGCCCGGCGTCACCGATGACGATCTTGCTGTCGTCGTTGCCGAGGGAGACCGAGGTCCACCGCTCGTCCACGCAGGCGGGGGAGTTCATCAGCCGCTTGTGCTCGTCCGCCGAGATCCGCAGCGCGAGTTCCTTGGCGCCCTTGCCCGACAGGGGGCAGGAGTGGCCCTCTCCGGTGGGTTTGACGAGCCCGATGGTTCCGCAGCCGTTCTCCTCCTCGTAGTACACCGAGCAGTCGCTGCCGGCCCAGACCCTTCCGACGTCGGCGCGCCCGCCGTTGACGGGGTAGTTCTGCTCGACGGCGGCCCGTGCGCGGGGCAGGTTGGCCTGCTGGGAGGTGTCGAAGGCCATCACCGCCGCGGTGCCCGCGGTGAGGTCGGGCTGGTGGTCGTAGGCCTGCTCGGCGGCGTTGCTGCTGGTGTACGTGGCGATGGCGACGCTGCCCGCGACGGCGGCCATCACGGCGGCGACGGCCGGTGCGGTACGGCCCCGGTTGCGGGCCGCGTCGCGCAGGGCGATGCGGGGCGTCAGCGGCAGCCGGCGGCCGAGCCGGCCGAGGAAGCCGACGATGACCGGGATGCAGCAGAGGAGCCCCAGCTCGGCGAGGACGGAACCGCCCGCGACCAGATTGACGGTGCCGCTGACGCCTCCGTACACGGCGAGGGCGACGCCGCCCGCCAGCACGAGGGAGCCGACGACCGGCAGCACCCGGGAGCTGCGGCGGGAGCCGCGGCGGCCGGTGAGCGACTCCAGGACGGACTGGCGGCCCGCCACGATCGCCGGGGCGAGTGCGGCGAGGACACCGGTGACCAGGCCGAGTACGGCGATGGCGAGGATCTCCCAGGGCTGGACGGTCAGTTCGCCGAAGCGGCGGCCGGTGAAGTCCTCGATCATCGGGCGGAACAGGGCGGTGAGGCCGAACCCGGCCCCGACGCCGACGACCGCGCCGACCGCGCCGAGCACCGCGCCGCCCGCGAGCACCACGGCCCGCACCTGGCCGCGGGTGCCGCCGCACGAGCCGACCAGCCCGAGCTGGCGGCGCGAACGGCGGGCGCCCACGGCGAACGCCGGTCCGGCCAGCAGCACGATCTCCAGGACGGCCATGGCGGCCACGGTGAGGGCCGCCGCGGTCATCTCCGCGTCGTCGGTCTCCCAGCCGCCCATCTGCGCGGCCATCGGGACCTCGGAGTCCGGCGGCGGGTCCAGGACGACCTGCCGGGCCCGTACCACCACGCCCTTCTCGTTGGCGGCGCGCACGTCCGACCAGGTCACGCCCGCCCCGGACGGACCCTGGACCAGCCACTTCCGGTCGCCGGCCTGCGGCGGGAGGATCTCCTTGTCGCCGTCGGCGGTCTTCTGCCACGGGGCGATGACCGCGCCGGGGACGGCGAACAGGGACTCGGACTTCAGGTCGGCGGGCAGTTCCACCGAGCCGGTGAGGGTGTAGGCCTGTTCGGGGCCGCGCACGGTGACACGGTCGCCGACGGAGAGCCCGGACGCCTTGAGGAAGGCCCCGGTCGCCGCGATCTCGTCCTTGGCCTTCGGGTAGGCGCCCTCGGTCAGCTCGACCCGGCCGCGCAGCAGCGGGTCAGCGACGGCGAGTTCGGTGATCTGGGTGTCCGTGATGCCGTGGCGGGTCGTCACGGACGCGGGCAGGGACTGCTCGGTGAGGTACCGGGAGCCCTTGGGGAAGGTCGCCGGTACGTCGACGGGCTTGCGCTCGTCCTCGGGCAGCGTCTCCGGTGCGTCCTCGGGCGTGCCCCACATGATGCCGTCGGGCATCTGCTGCAGCCGGACCGGGCCCATGCCCTGGTCGACGAAGAGGGCGTCCGCCGCTCCCAGATCCGCCGTCAGATCCTCCGCGACGGTGGGCAGGGCGCTGCGGTACGTCAGGTCGGCGGCGGTCACCCCGAGGACCGGCAGGGCGATCATCGCGACGACGAGGGCGCTGCGGCCCTTGGCCCGTACGGCGTCGCGCCTGGCTATGCGGAAGGCAGCGCGCCACCCGGTGAAGAGGCTCACTGGGCGGCCTCGGTGGATCCGGAGGTGCCGGAGGTGCCGGATGACCCCGGGGACCCGGGGGCTCCCGCCGCTCCCGCCGCTCCCGCTGTGAGCAGCGAGTCGGCTCCGGTGGTCAGCGTCTGGTCGACGATCGACCCGTCGCGGAGGAAGACGACCCGGTCGGCCCAGGCCGCGTACCGGGGCTCATGGGTCACCATGACGCCTGCCGCGCCCTGGTCGCAGCGGGTGCGGAGCAGGGCGAGGACGGCCTCGCCGGTCTCGGAGTCGAGCGCTCCGGTCGGCTCGTCGGCGAGCACGAGGCGCCGGTCGCCGACGAGTGCGCGGGCGATGGCGACGCGCTGCTGCTGGCCGCCGGACATCTCGTCGGGGAAGCGGTCGGCTATCTCGGTCAGCTTCATCTCGGCCAGCGCGGCGAGGGCCTCCTTGCGGGCCTTGCGCACGGAGACACCGTCGAGTTCGCGGGGCAGCGCGATGTTCTCGGCGGCGGTCAGGGCGGGGATGAGGTTGTAGTCCTGGAAGACGTAGCCGACGCTGCGGCGGCGCAGGGCGGCGACGCCCTTGCGGCCGAGGGCGGCGATGTCCTGACCCTCGATGATCACCTGGCCGCTGGTGGCGTTGTCGAGCCCGCCGGCCAGGGTCAGCAGGGTGGACTTGCCGGAGCCGGAGGGCCCCATGACGGCGACCAGCTCACCCGGATACACCGAGAGGCTGATCCCGCGCAGGGCGTGCACCTCGGCGATGCCGGTGCCGTGGGTACGGGTGAGGGCCCGCAGTTCGAGTACGGGGTCGCCTGCGGGTGTCCCGGGGGACGGCGGCGGCGGTGTGGCGGCGGGCGAGGACATGGCGGGTGGTTCCCCCTAGGACGAAACGCGCTGGTCGTGGAGTGCGGAACGGGAGTGCGGAACGGGAACGCGGTACGGGAATGCGGAACGGGACGTGGGCGGCTGAGGCGGAGCCCGGCTCAGCGGCGGGTCTTCGTACGCCCCGGGCGCCCGGTCAAGGCGCGGGCCGGGCCGCGGGTGGCCGCCGGGCCGGGTTCGGCCGAGGGCTCGGTGGCGGCGGCCCCGGCGAGGCGGACGAGCCGCGACTCGCAGTGGTCCAGCCAGCGGGCCTCGGCCTCCGCCTGGAAGATCAACTGCTCCACCACGAGGAGCCAGGCGACCTCGTCCCGGTTGGCGGGGACGTCGGCCAGCGCCTGGGCCTTGAGCCGGGTGAAGTCCTGCATGGCCTTGAGGGTGTGGTGGCGCTGGGACTGGATGACATCGCGGATGTCGACGCCCGGGGCCCCCACGGCCATGGCGAGCTTGATCGCCAGTTCGTCGCGGGGCGGACTGGTGCGGTCCACCGGGGTCTCGAACCAGTTGCGCAGCTCGGCCCGGCCGTCGCCGGTGATCGCGTAGAGGTCGTGCCCGGCCTCGTCGGCCCCCTCCTGCACGACCATGCCGTCGCGCTCCAGGCGGCTGAGCGTCGTGTAGACCTGGCCGACGTTCAGCGGCCAGGTGGAGCCGGTGCGCGACTCGAACTCGGTGCGGAGCTGGGAGCCGTACCGAGGGCCCCGCTCCAGGAGGGCCAGCAGCCCGTGACGGATCGACATACTGAGTATGTATACCGAGTATGTTGTTCATGGCAAGTCCCCGGACAAGTCCCCGGGCCCGTCACCGGACGGTCCTGCCACGGGGTGGGGCGGTCAGTTCACGCGACGCAAGCGGAGGGCGAGGAAGGCGATCCCGAGCCCGACCAGGGCGATGCCGGCACCGAGCGAGACCTGCTGCACCTGCCGTACGGCGGCGGCGTCCAGGGCGCGTGCACCCGCGGCTCCCGGATCGCTGAACGCCTCGGGCGGCGGGGTGAAGACCGGCAGGTCGGAGGCGCTCTCCTCGGGCTCGTCCGACGGCTCGGGATCAACCGGTGCCTGGGCCCGCGCCAGCTCCAGCGGGGTCAGCGAACGCCCGGGGCGGGCCTTCCCGGCCCCGGCCTCACGCCCGGCCATCGGTGCGGTCGACCCCGACACCTCGACGGAAGCGGAACGGCTGGGAGAGGGGGAGGCGGAGCCTGCGGGAGCCTCGGCACCGTCCACGGTTTCCCGGTCGGCATCGGTGACGCCGGACGACGGCGGCACGGGCGACGGCAGCAAGGGCAGCGGCAGGGGGGAGGGGAGGGCCGAGGCGGAGGACGTACCGCCCGACGAAGCACCGACGGCCGGCGTGCCACGAGGAACCCCGGGCGAGGCACCGGACGAAGCGCCCGGGGAGGACGGCGCGGCACCAGGGCTCGACGCTCCCGGCGGCACAGCCCGCCCGGAAGGCCCGTCGGTCACCGAAGACCTGTCGGTCACCGAAGACCTGTCGGTCACCGACGACCCGACGGTCACCGAAGACCCGAAAGCAGCCCCGCCCGACGCCCCCCACGGCCCCAGCGCCGCGCCGGCCGTCACCAGCAGACAGACCGCGCACCTCGACGACCACACGGCCGGACGTCCTGGAGCCATGAGATCAGCGTCACACGCGCTCCTGCATCCGGCATCCCGGACGGCCCAGGAGGAGATAACCGGCCGTTAGGCGTCGATTGTCGCCACGAAACAGCGCCGGAACGGACGCCCGAGGCCCGCAACGATCACCGTGCGAACAGGAACGATCAGGAAGGCCGGCCCGTAGAGATCTTCAGCTCGAAGTGGGCGCCCTGCTCGGAGACGGCCGTACCCGAGGACGGGAACTGGCCCACGATCTGGCCCTCCGCGTACGTGTTGCCCGGCTCCTCGATCTCCTTGATCGTCCAGCCGGCGGCCTGCGCGCACTCCTTCGCCGAGAGGATGTCCTTGTAGACGAAGTTGGGCGCCTGGACCTTCTTCGGGTCGTTGGAGTCCTCGGAGGCGTCCGTGCAGGCCGTCGTCTTCATCACGCGGTTGCGCTCCGGCGGCCGGTAGCCGTCCTCCGTGGAGGTCTCGCTGGTGCCGGGGTCGCCGCCCTTGCCCGCCTCGTCGTCCTTGCCGTCGCCCTGGAGGGCGAGCGCGGTGATCAGGCCGCCCACGGCGAGGAGCGCGACGACGATCGAACCGACGATGACCGGCATGTTCCGCTTGCCGGAGGAGCCGGAGCCCGTGGTGCCGACGGCAGTCTGGTGCTGCGGGTTGATCGTGTACGGCGGCGGGGTCTGGTGGGCGAGCGGGCCCGGCGAGGGGTAGCCCTGGGCCGCCTGCGGGTAGCCGTAGCCCGGCGCTGGCGTCGGGGCCGGCTGGTTGTACGGCCCCGGAGGCCCCGGAGGCCCCGAAGGCCCCGGAGGCCCCGACGGGTACGGCGACTGCGCGTGCGGCTGGTACGGCGTCTGGACGCTCTGCGGGGCGGGGGTCGCCTGGTCGACGGGCGGGAACACCGCCGAGCCGACGCCCGAGCCGCTGTTGGCCGGTCCGCCCCCGGCGACGATCACCGGGGCGCCGGTCCGGCCGCCGGAGGCGTTCAGCACCCGGGCGATCTCGTCCCGCATCGCGGCGGCGCTCGGGAAGCGCTCGTTCGGGTTCTTCTTGAGGGCGCGGGCGACGAGCGCGTCCATCGCAGGGGTGACCGACCGGTTGATGGTGGACGGCGCGACCGGCTCCTCCTGCACATGCGCGTACGCGATGGCGAGCGGCGAGTCCGCGTCGAACGGGATCCGGCCGGTGAGGAGCTGGAAGAGCATGATGCCGACCGAGTACAGGTCGGAGCGGGCGTCCACACCGCGGCCGAGGGCCTGTTCGGGGGAGAGGTACTGCGGGGTGCCGACGACCATGCCGGTCTGCGTCATGGAGGTGACACCGGACTGCATGGCGCGGGCGATGCCGAAGTCCATGACCTTCACGATGCCGCGCTTGGTCATCATGACGTTGCCGGGCTTGATGTCGCGGTGGACCAGGCCCATCTCGTGGCTGGTCTCCAGCGCGGCGAGCACGTCCGCCGTCACCTTGAGCGCCTTGTCGGCGGGCATCGCCCCGTACTGCCGGATGTCGTCGGCCAGCACCGAACCGAGCGGCTGCCCCTCGACGTACTCCATGACGATGTACGGCATCAGCGCGCCGCCGAGCTCGTCCTCGCCGGTGTCGAAGACCGAGACGATGTTGGTGTGCTGGAGCTTGGCGACGGCCTGCGCCTCGCGCCGGAACCGCTCGCGGAACGACTGCTCGCGCCCGAGCTCGGTGT
Source organism: Streptomyces cyaneofuscatus (assembly GCF_042718795.1). Classification (GTDB taxonomy): domain Bacteria; phylum Actinomycetota; class Actinomycetes; order Streptomycetales; family Streptomycetaceae; genus Streptomyces; species Streptomyces cyaneofuscatus_A. Next base: position 207,953 of record NZ_JBHXOX010000014.1, on the reverse strand, counting down.
GCAGGGTCTTGATCGCGACCTGGCGATCGAGGGCGGAGTCGTACGCCAGGTAGACGGACGCCATCCCGCCCTCGCCGAGCAGGTCGCGCAGTTGGTACCGGCCGCCTGCGACCGCCCCGCCCGCGTAGCGGCCCTGTGCGCCGTCCTGACTCATGACTTGCTTCCCCCTCGGCGGCGCGGGCTCCGGCACGCGCTGTCGTGCACACGCGATGTGGTGCACACGCGATGTTTCTGTAGGACGCGGATGCATACGACCCGGTTCCGTACGACGCGATTACGCGCCAAGTCTGCCCGAGGGGTCCGACACGTCAAGCCGGGTACCCGTTCCGTGACCCTACGCGCAGGAAGTGTCGCGGAAGCGTTACAGGAAACGCATGGATGAGCGGTGGAGGACACGCCGACCGGTCGGATGATCCGTCCGGTGCGGAACCTGGGTGTCCGGTGGAGGCTGTAGCGTGACGTGGCAATGCAGCAAGGCACCGTGAGAACCCGCGGACGCGCGGACAGATACGACGGCGAGGACTGATGGCACCCGATTCCGAAGCAAACGGCGGCGGATTTTCGGATGGCTCCGACGCCTGGGGTGTCGGTGGCGTCGTCGGTGACGGACGCTACCGGATGACCTACCGGCTCGGCCGGGGCGGCATGGCAGAGGTGTACGCGGCGGAGGACGTCCGGCTCGGACGTACGGTCGCGGTCAAACTGCTCCGCTCCGACCTGGCCGAGGACCCGGTCTCCAAGGCCCGCTTCACGCGTGAGGCGCAGTCCGTCGCCGGCCTCAACCACCATGCGATCGTCGCCGTCTACGACTCCGGCGAGGACACCGTGGGCGGCCAGACCGTCCCGTACATCGTGATGGAGCTGGTCGAGGGCCGCACCATCCGCGACCTCCTCCTGACCGCCGAGGCGCCGCCGCCCGAGCAGGCGCTGATCATCGTCTCGGGGGTGCTGGAGGCGCTGGCCTACTCGCACCAGCACGGCATCGTGCACCGTGACATCAAGCCCGCCAACGTGATCATCACGGACTCCGGCGCGGTCAAGGTGATGGACTTCGGCATCGCGCGGGCGCTGCACGGCGCCCAGTCGACGATGACCCAGACCGGCATGGTCATGGGCACGCCGCAGTACCTCTCCCCCGAGCAGGCGCTCGGCAAGGCCGTCGACCACCGCTCCGACCTGTATGCCACGGGCTGCCTGCTCTACGAACTGCTGGCGCTGCGGCCCCCGTTCACCGGTGAGACCCCGCTCTCGGTGGTCTACCAGCACGTCCAGGACATCCCGGTGCAGCCGTCCGAGGTCTCGGACGCGGTGCCGCCGGAGCTGGACGGGATGGTGATGCGCTCGCTGGCGAAGGACCCGGACGACCGGTTCCAGAGCGCCGAGGAGATGCGCGGGCTGGTCCAGTACAGCCTGCAGATGCTCCAGGTGCAGGGCGGTCACACCGGCACGTGGAACACCGGCCCGGTCGCGCACCACGAGGGCGGCCAGACCCCGCCGCACGGGATGACGGGCTCGACCCGGGCCATGGGCCACCCGGTGCACGGGGACACCTCGCAGGGTCCGATCCTGCCGCCGATGAACCCGGACGACGGCGGTTACAACGGCTACGACGGTGGTCGCGGCGGACAGCGGGGCGGTGGCCGGCGCAACAAGATGTGGCTCTTCGTGCTGCTCGCACTGGTCGCGATCGGCGCCGGAGTCGCCTTCGCCATCAGCGCCGCCAAGGACGACGACGGCAACAAGAAGACGCCGGTCACCCCGTCCACCTCGGTGAGCTCCTCCGAGGAGGAGCCGTCGGAGAAGCCGTCCGACGAGGAGCAGCCGACGGAGGAGGAGCCGGAGCAGCCGAACACCTCCACCGGCGGTCAGACGCAGCCGGAGCCGCCGCCGTACACCCCGCCGCCGACCAAGTCCCAGCCCTCTCTCACGCCGTCCCCGACCCCGTCCGACAACACGGATGCCGGGACGACGGACGGCAACACCAACGAGGGCACCACGGGCGAGCCGAGCGTCGACCCGACCGAGCCGTCCACCGACCCGGGCACCCCGGGCGGCGGCAACGGCGGGGAGCCCGGTGGCTCGGAGGGCGCGGACGGCGGTGCCAGCGCGGGCAGCGCCGGCAGCAGCGGCACGGGCGACACGGCCGGCCCGGCAGCGGGAGGCACCACTCCTTAGGGAACCGCGCAGCCTTTGCCGTGCACGCGCGGCCCTGACAGCGCACGCGTCACCTATAGGCGCACACGTCACCTATAGGCGGCACGCACGCTCCTACAGAGCACAGGGCCCCCTCATTCCGTGAAGGCCGCGCACACCGCCTCGTACTCACGGGTCCACCACACCGCCAGGGCCGACACCGCAGGGAACTGCGGGTCGGCCCTTCGGTCGTCCAGGCGGTAGCGCCAGCGGAGTATCCAGAAGTCGTTGAGCCGCTCCCACCACACCCGGTGCACGGCGGCGGCCAGTTCGGCCGCTCCCGCCCCCGCCGCACGCCGGTACGCGCGGGCGTACGCCCGTACCTTCGGCAGGTCCAGCTCCCCGCCCGGCTGCACGAAGAAGATGGCCGCCGCCCGGACCGCCTCCTCGGCGCGCGGCTGCACACCGAGCCGGTCCCAGTCCACGATCGCGACCGGATCGGCGCCCCGGTAGAGCAGGTTGAGCGGGTGGAAGTCGCCGTGCACCCACCCGGTGGCGGGCCCGTCCGGCGTCGGCGGCCGGCGGTGCGCATGGAGCTCCAGCAGCGCCCGGCGCTCCACGAGCCGGTGCACGGCCAGCTCGTCGAAGGCGTCGCGCGGGGTGTCCCGGGAGCGCTGCCCACGCGCTACGGCCAGCAGCTCGTCGATCAGCGCGAAGGTGTCGGCGGCGTGCGGACTGCCGTACCCGGCGGGTAACGACCCCATCGGAGGACCGGGTTCACCGTCCCGCGGCATGACCTGCTCAAGAGCGGTGTGTACGGCTCCGAGGAGCGTCCCGAGACGCCGCGACTGGTGGGGGGTGAGCTGGGATCCGACCCGGTGCAGTCCGTCGACCCAGGGGTGCAGGGCGAAGCAGCGGTCGCCGATCACGGTGACCGTGGTGCCCTCCGCGTCGGTCAGCGGCGGGACGACGGGCACACCGAGCGAGGCCAGGCGCTGGGTGGCGCGGTGCTGGCGCACGATCGTGGCGCGCTCACCGGTGGCGTCGTCGATGTGCTTCTTGTCGAGGTGGTGCTTGAGGAAGTAGGAGCCGCGGGTGGTGGACACGCGGTATCCGTGGTTCAGCAGGCCCTTGGTGATCGGCTCGCAGGCGAGCGGTTCACCCACGTCCGGGTAGCGGCGCAGCACCTCGCCGACCGGGGGAACTGGTGGGCGGGTTACATATGAGCGCGGCACTTACCAAATGGTAGATCACGCTGCGTGGCGGACAAGCGGACTTGCGCCGAAGCCCAGACTGTGCTCTGTGACGAAGTGCGGGTCGACCCGGAGGTAGGCCGGCGCGAAGGGTTCCCCGTTGGCGCGGACGGGGGCGGCTCCGAAGAGTTCTTCCTGCTCAGGGCAGGGATGGACGATCTCGGCGGGCCCGGTGAACTGCACGGACCACAGGCGCTCGCCCTCATCCTCCTCCGCATCGGTCGAGGCGGCGTTGTAGTTGTCCGCCCCATAGGCGACGACGCTCCCGTCGCACGCCTCGTGGTAACCGAAGCCGCTGTGCATCCGCAGCAGGATGCGGCCGTCGCACACCACGTGCCGGGCCACCGCCAGGAACGGCAGGGCGCGCATGCTGGTGGCGAGGCGGCCGTACGGGACCCGGCGGAGCAGCTCCATCGCCTGGGGCGCGGGGGTTTCGTCGGAGGGCATACGGTCCACTGTCCGGCACACGTAGGGGCCGGGTAAGAGTCCCCGGCCCCGGGTGGCGCGGGACCAAAGTCCCATGGACCTACCGGCTCAGCGACGCTCGGCCTGGAGCCGGGCGACGTACGCGGCCGCCTGCGAGCGGCGCTCCATGCCGAGCTTGGACAGCAGGCTGGAGACGTAGTTCTTGATCGTCTTCTCGGCGAGGTGCAGCCGCTCCCCGATGACCCGGTTGGTCAGCCCCTCCCCGATCAGGTCCAGGATCTTGCGCTCCTGCTCGGTGAGGTTGGCGAGCCGGTCGTCGCCCTTGGCGGTGCCGCCGTCGCGCAGCCGCTCCAGCACCCGGGCGGTGGCCACCGGGTCCAGCAAAGATTTCCCGGCGGCGACGTCCCGAACGGCATTGAGCAGTTCATCGCCCCGGATCGCTTTCAGCACATAACCCGACGCACCAGCCATGATCGCGTCGAAAAGCGCCTCGTCATCGGCGTACGAGGTGAGCATCAGGCATTTGATGTTCTCGTCCAGCGAACGGACCTCCCGGCACACCTCCACCCCGCTGCCGTCGGGCAGCCGGACGTCGAGCACCGCCACATCCGGACGCGTCGCCGGGATCCTGACCAGGGCGTCGGCTGCCGTGCCCGCCTCGCCGACCACCTCGATGTCGGGCTCGACGGAGAGCAGCTCATGGACGCCACGCCGGACGACCTCGTGATCGTCGAGCAGAAATACCGTGATTTTTCCATCTTCGCGCACGGTCGCAGTCTCACACACTCGCCCCCTCTCCGCTCTTCCCAGCCGCTGATCCGCGGGATAACGTGCCGTTGTTCCGGCGGCCTGCAAGGCTGTTCCCAGTGCTGTGACCAGCAGAGCTTCGTGATTTTTTCGATTTACTTGGAAATCCAAGCAAAAACGCAGGTCAGATAGGGTTTCGCAGTTATGCGATGCACTGGGTAACGTGCCTGTGACAGGGCGCTCGCCGGGGCACCTGTCACGCCTGTATCCCGGCCGAGAAGCACCCACCCCGTGCTCGGGTCCGGACACAGGCGAGCCGCACTGGTCTCCCGGCAGACCCCGGGGGCCGGACCGACGGAGGAGCACGCACGTGACCGTGGAGAGCACTGCCGCCGCGCGTAAACCGCGACGCGCCAGTAAGCGGACCAGCGCCGCGAAGAAGCCGCAGAGTTCCGAGCCCCAGCTCGTGCAGCTGCTGACGCCCGAGGGCGAGCGGGTCGAGCACCCGGACTACAGCATCGACCTGAGCGCCGACGAGCTGCGCGGCCTGTACCGGGACATGGTCCTGACCCGCCGATTCGACGCCGAGGCGACCGCCCTCCAGCGGCAGGGGGAGCTGGGCCTGTGGGCCTCGCTGCTGGGCCAGGAGGCCGCGCAGATCGGTAGCGGCCGGGCGTTGCGCGACGACGACTACGTCTTCCCGACCTACCGCGAGCACGGTGTGGCCTGGTGCCGCGGGGTCGACCCCACCAACCTCCTCGGCATGTTCCGCGGAGTGAACCACGGTGGCTGGGACCCGACGGCCAACAACTTCCACCTGTACACGATCGTCATCGGCTCGCAGACCCTGCACGCCACCGGCTACGCCATGGGCGTCGCCAAGGACGGCGCGGACTCGGCCGTGATCGCGTACTTCGGTGACGGTGCCTCCAGCCAGGGCGATGTCGCGGAGTCGTTCACCTTCTCCGCGGTCTACAACGCCCCGGTCGTGTTCTTCTGCCAGAACAACCAGTGGGCCATCTCCGAGCCCACCGAGCGCCAGACCCGCGTGCCGCTCTACCAGCGCGCTCAGGGCTACGGCTTCCCCGGCGTCCGGGTCGACGGCAACGACGTACTCGCGTGCCTCGCCGTCACCCGCTCCGCGCTGGAGCGCGCCCGCCGCGGCGAAGGTCCCACCCTGGTCGAGGCGTTCACGTACCGCATGGGCGCCCACACCACCTCCGACGACCCGACGAAGTACCGGGCCGACGACGAGCGCGCCGCGTGGGAGGCCAAGGACCCGATCCTGCGGCTGCGCATGTACCTGGAGAGCTCCGGCCACGCCGACGAGGCGTTCTTCACCGAGCTGGAGGCGGAGAGCGAGACCCTCGGCAAGCGCGTACGCGAGGTGGTGCGGGCGATGCCCGACCCGGAGCCGCTGTCGCTGTTCGAGCACGGCTACGCCGACGGGAACTCCCTCGTCGACGAGGAGCGTGCCCAGTTCGCCGCCTACCAGGCATCGTTCGCCGACTCTGCCGAGGAGGGCAAGTAGCCATGGCCGTGGAAAAGATGTCCATCGCGAAAGCGCTCAACGAGTCGCTGCGTCTGGCCCTCGACACCGACCCCAAGGTCCTCATCATGGGCGAGGACGTCGGGAAGCTCGGCGGTGTCTTCCGGATCACCGACGGCCTCCAGAAGGACTTCGGCGAGGACCGGGTGATCGACACCCCGCTCGCCGAGTCCGGCATCGTCGGCACCGCGATCGGCCTGGCCCTGCGCGGCTACCGCCCGATCGTGGAGATCCAGTTCGACGGCTTCGTCTTCCCCGCGTACGACCAGATCGTCACGCAGCTCGCGAAGATGCACGCCCGCGCGCTCGGCAAGATCAAGCTGCCCGTCGTCGTCCGGATCCCGTACGGCGGTGGCATCGGCGCGGTCGAGCACCACTCCGAGTCCCCCGAGGCGCTCTTCGCGCACGTGGCGGGCCTGAAGGTGGTCTCTCCGTCCAACGCGAGCGACGCCTACTGGATGATGCAGCAGGCCGTGCAGAGCGATGACCCGATCATCTTCTTCGAGCCGAAGCGACGTTACTGGGACAAGGGCGAGGTCGACACCGAGTCCATCCCCGGCCCGCTCCACAAGGCCGTCACCGTCCGCGAGGGCAGCGACCTGACGCTCGTCGCGTACGGCCCGATGGTCAAGGTCTGCCTGGAAGCGGCCGCGGCCGCCCAGGAGGAGGGCAAGTCGGTCGAGGTCCTGGACCTGCGCTCGATGTCCCCGATCGACTTCGACGCCATCCAGACGTCGGTCGAGAAGACCGGCCGGCTCGTGGTCGTCCACGAGGCGCCCGTCTTCTACGGCTCCGGCGCGGAGATCGCCGCCCGCATCACCGAGCGCAGCTTCTACCACCTGGAGGCCCCCGTCCTGCGGGTCGGCGGCTACCACGTGCCCTACCCGCCGGCCCGGCTGGAGGACGAGTACCTGCCCGGCCTGGACCGGGTGCTCGACGCCGTCGACCGCTCGCTGGCGTACTGAGGGATTGGGGTCGTGACGACGATGACACAGACGTCCGCTCGCTTCCGCGAGTTCAAGATGCCCGACGTGGGCGAGGGGCTCACCGAGGCCGAGATCCTCAAGTGGTTCGTCCAGCCCGGTGACACGGTCACCGACGGCCAGGTCGTGTGCGAGGTCGAGACGGCGAAGGCGGCGGTGGAGCTGCCGATCCCGTTCGACGGCGTGGTGCACGAGCTGCGCTTCTCCGAAGGTACGACGGTCGATGTCGGCCAGGTGATCATCACGGTGGACGTGGCGCCAGGGAGTGACGAGGAAGCTCCGGCTCCGGCTCCTGTGCAGGAGCCGGTGGAGGCCGCCGCTCCCGTTTCCGAGGAACCGAAGGGCCGTACGCCGGTCCTGGTCGGCTACGGGGTCGCGGAGTCCTCCACGAAGCGCCGCCCGCGCAAGGGGGCGGCTGCTCCGGAGGCCGCCGCGGTGGCGGTGGCGGTGCAGGCGGAGCTGAACGGCCACGCGGCACCGGCTGTTCCTGAGGCTCCGGTCGACGCGCCTCCGGCCGGTGGCCCGTTGGCGAAGCCGCCGGTACGGAAGCTGGCCAAGGACCTGGGGATCGACCTGGCGACGGTGGTGCCGACCGGCAAGGACGGCATCATCACCCGCGAGGACGTGCACGCGGCGGCCTCTGCTTCTGCGGCTGTGGCTCCTTCGGCCCAGGCCCCTTCGGTGTCCGAGCCGGTGGTGGCTGCTGCTGTAGAGGTCACCTCTTCCGCGCGCGAGACCCGCATCCCGGTCAAGGGAGTCCGCAAGGCGATCGCGCAGGCGATGGTGGGCAGCGCGTTCACCGCACCGCACGTCACCGAGTTCGTGACGATCGACGTGACGCGGACGATGAAGCTGGTGGCGGAGCTCAAGGAGGACAAGGAGATGGCGGGGGTGCGGGTCAACCCGCTCCTGATCATCGCCAAGGCCCTCCTGGTCGCGATCAAGCGGAATCCCGAGGTCAACGCGGCCTGGGACGAGGTCAACCAGGAGATCGTGCAGAAGCACTACGTGAACCTGGGCATCGCGGCGGCCACCCCGCGTGGTCTGATCGTGCCGAACATCAAGGACGCGCACGACAAGACGCTGCCGCAGCTCGCGGGGGCCCTGGGCGAGCTGGTCAGCACGGCGCGGGACGGCAAGACGTCCCCGGCGGCGATGGCGGGCGGCACGGTGACGATCACCAACGTCGGCGTCTTCGGCGTCGACACGGGCACCCCGATCCTGAACCCGGGCGAGTCCGCGATCCTGGCGGTCGGCGCGATCAAGCTCCAGCCGTGGGTGCACAAGGGCAAGGTGAAGCCGCGTCAGGTCACCACGCTGGCCCTGTCGTTCGACCACCGCCTGGTCGACGGCGAGCTCGGCTCCAAGGTGCTGGCCGATGTGGCGGCGATCCTGGAACAGCCGAAGCGCCTGATCACCTGGGCGTAGCGCTTCGCCGGTGGGCCCGTACGTGTTTGTCGCGTACGGGCCCACCGCCATGTCCGGGCCCGGAGTTCACCGTACGGAGAGCTCGGCGAACACGGACTTGCCGACGGTCCGGGGCTCGACGCCCCACCGGTCGGCGAGCTGAGCGACGATCAGGAGCCCGCGCCCGTAGCAGTCGTCGCCGTAGGGCCGCCGGAGGCAGGGCAGCCGTTCGCCCCGGGGGTCGCTGACGGCGACGCGGAGGACGAACTCGGTGAGCGTGAGGTGGACCCGGAAGAGCCGCCCACGGATGGCGCCGTGCAGCAGCGCGTTGGTGGCCAACTCGCTGACGATCAGGGCCGCGTCGCCGGCCATTCCCGGGTGCCCCCACTGGAGGACCATTCGGGCGGCCCGATGCCGGCTGAGCGAGACGGCACGAGCGGTGGGCGTGTAGTCGACCCGGTCCTCCCGGAGGACGGGCTCGGGGGTGGGTGCTGGGGTCTCCTGGGCTGCGGTCATGGTCGCGTGCCTCCGGGTGGGGGTGGGCGGTGCCGGATTCCCGTCCGCTGTGTGATCGGGGAAGTGCTGAACGTAGCGACAGAAAGCTCTTACGCTCAAGTGGTTCGGGGAATATCTTCCCCGAACGAGCGAATGAAGCACGCGGCCGGTGTGCTTGCTGGCACACTGGGCGCGATCAGCGGGAGGGCGAGATGCGGAATTCCGGAGTCGCTGCGCGCGGCAATCGGACGTCCACCGTGCTCGGGCGACGCCTTGGCGGTGAGCTGCAACGACTGCGGCTCGAAGCTGGCATGACGCAGCAGCAAGCTGCCGGATACCTGAGTGCGACGGCGACCAAGGTGGTGAAGATGGAGAGCGGGTGGGTTCCTGTCCGCGATCCGGACATCCGGGCGCTGTGCCAGTTGTACGGGGTGACGGACGACCGGGTAGTCGACGGGCTGTTGGACATCGCGAAGACGGATCGCGAGCGCCGCAAGGTAAAGGGCTGGTGGGACAACGGCCTTGTCCCGGGTGCCGTGGACTACATCGCCATGGAAGACGGCGCGCTGCGCAACAGGCAATGGCAGGTTGCCCTGATCCCGGGGTTGTTTCAGACGGCCGAGTACATCAGGGCGATGGGCGTGGCGGATCTGCCCTGGGACGATATCGACCAGCTTGAGGCCGTGGTGGAGAGCCGAGAGCGGCGCCAGCGACGGCTGCACGGCGACAACCCGCTGCTGATGCACGCCGTCATCTGGGAGGCCGCCTTGCGGCAGCTCATGGGTGGGCCGGATGTGATGCGACGCCAGCTCGATCACCTGTGTGAGCTGTCGGATCTTCCGAACATCCACATCCAGGTGCTGCCGTTCCGGGCGGGTGGACACAGCGGTGTCGGCGGACCGTTCAATATCCTGTCGTTCGGCGAGGACAAGGCTATCGACGTGGTCCACATGGACGCGTCGCGCTCCGAGATCTGGATCGAGGACGCGGAACGGAGCGCGGTCTTCATCGGGATGTTCAACAGCCTGGTGACGTCGAGCCTGTCGCCGCACGATTCCGTACAGTTCATGCAGAGCATCGCCAAGGGGATGAGGGAATGAGAGCATTCCGGTTCATCAAGTCCAGCTACAGCACCAAGGATCACGACTGCGTCGAGGTCGCCCGCAACATCCCCCGCACCGTCGCCCTCCGCGACTCCAAGCGCCTAGACGGCCCCGTCGTCACCGTCGCGCCCGCCGCGTGGGGCGCCTTCACGGCCGACCTGCGCCGGCAGCAGCCGTAGGCCCGTACGCCGTACCGAACGGCAAGGGGCCGGGCCCGCACGGCATGTGCGGGCCCGGCCCCTTGCCGTACAGCGCCTGCGGGCTACTTCTTGAACCCGTAGTCCATCAACTTCTTCGCGTCGGCGGTGCGGTTCGCCTCGGAGGACGACGTGAGCACCGTGCCGATGACCGTCTTGCCCTTACGCGTCGCGGCGAAGACCAGGCAGTACTTCGCGGTCGGGCCGGAACCCGTCTTCACGCCGAGCGCGCCGCTGTAGCTGCTGAGCATCTTGTTGGTGTTGGTCCACGACATGTAGCGGTAGCCACCGCTCTTCGTGGTGACCTTCTGCTTCGTCGACTTGGTCTTGACGACCGAGCGGAACGTGGCGTTCTTCATCGCCTGGCGGGCGATGATCGTCAGGTCGCGGGGGGTCGAGTAGTTCTTCCCACTGCTTATGCCGTCGAACGAGTCGAAGTTGGTGTTCTTCAGCTTGAGGCTCTTCGCCGTGGCGTTCATCTTGCCGATGAACGACTTCACGCGGGCCGCGCGGGTGGAGCCGGAGCCGAACTTGTCGGCCAGGGCGTACGCCGCGTCGCAGCCGGACGGGAGCATCAGGCCGTAGAGGAGCTGGCCCACGGTGACCTTGTCGCCGACGATGAGCCGGGCGGACGAGGCGTTCTTCGAGACGATGTAGTCGCTGTACGCCTTCTGGATCGTGACCTTGGTCTTGAGGTTCACGTTCTTCTGCTGGAGCACCACGAGGGCGGTCATGATCTTCGTGGTGGATCCGGTGGAGCGGCGGGTGTCCGCGGCCTTGCTGAAGAGCGACTTGCCGGTGCCGCTGTTCATCACGAAGCCGCCCTTGGCGACGATCTTCGGAGCCGGCGGCGCAGTGGCGGCCTGCGCCGTCGAGGCGAAGGCGCCGCTCGCCAGCACCGCACCCGCGGTGAGAGCCACGGTGCTCGTGATGGTCACGCGATTGATGCGCTTGATCCCGATTTTCAACTGAACGCTCCAAATGCCCCTGATGTGCGGCCACATATGGGTGCCGCTCGGTGATGAGACTTCTGGGACGGGCCAATGGATGCGTGCCGGACGAGTGAATTTGCGCAGCCTTGACCCTGAGCCCGTTCCTACGGCTACCCCGTCTGACCTTAGGTCAGCGGCCACCGGATTCCGCCCGGGTGTGGCACGTACAGCCGGGTCGGCAACCGCACGTCTCCGCCTCGGATTCCGCAGGGCCGGCGGAGTCCACCGTCGCGGTGGTCGGCGCGCAGCAGCCCTTGCCCTGCCAGGCGTCGCGGCCCTCCTTGACCGCGATGACGGCGATGGCGAGGGCGGCGACCGGGTCGGCCCAGGACCAGCCCAGCAGCGCGTTGAGGAGCAGGCCGACCAGGAGGACGGCGGAGAGGTAGGTGCACAGCAGGGTCTGCTTCGAGTCCGCGACGGCCGAGGCGGAGCCGAGTTCGCGGCCCGCCCGGCGCTGGGCGGCCGACAGGAACGGCATGATCGCGAGCGAGAGCGCCGCGATCACGATGCCGGTGAGGGAGCGATCCGCCTCGCCGCCGCCCGCCAGCGACCGGACCGCGTCGACGGAGACGTACGCGGCGAGCGCGAAGAACGAGAAGGCGATGAACCGCAGGGCGGCCTTCTCCCGGGCCTCGCGCACGGCGTGGTCACGGGCGGAGAACTGCCAGGCGACGGCGGTGGCCGAGGAGACCTCGATGACGGAGTCCAGGCCGAAGCCGACCAGCGCGCTGGAGGAGGCGATCGTTCCGGCGGTGAGGGCGACGGCCGCCTCGATGACGTTGTACGCGATGGTCGCGGCGACCAGCAGCCGTATCCGGCGGGCGAGCGCGTCACGGCGGGCCGGGGAGGGGCCGAGGGATAGCGCGGTCATGGGTCAGCAGCACCCGTCCGTCTCGGCGTCCGGGCAGGTCCGGTCGGTCTCCACGGCCACCACGGCGGTGCGCAGGTTGTCCAGGGCGTCGCCGAGGCGCTCGTCGGCCAGCTCGTACCGCGTCCGGCGGCCGTCCGGCACGGTGACGACGAGTCCGCAGTCGCGCAGGCAGGCCAGGTGGTTGGAGAGCCGGGTGCGCGAGACGCCCAGGGCGTCGGCGAGATCGGAGGGGTACGCGGGGGCCTCGCGGAGCGCGAGCAGCAGGCGGCAGCGGATCGGGTCGGCGAGCGCGCGGCCGAACCGCGCGAGCACTTCGATGTCGGAGGCGACAGTCAGCATGCGCCTGACGGTACAGCTCAGCGTGAATTCATGGAAGCATGAACTGTGCGGCGATGGGTGGGCGGGCCCGGGTCCAGAATCCGGACGCCCCTCCTCCATGCGTGCATGTTGTATCTATGCTGTGCGCATGCCTGCCGCACCCTCCGCCGCCACCCAGCCGCCGATCGCCTCCCTCAAGCAGCCGCCCGCCGCCGAGCGGGTCTACGCGCACATCAAGGACGCCGTCCTGGACCGCCGTTACGAGGGCGGGACGCTGCTCACCGAAGGGGGGCTCGCGGACGCGGTGGGGGTTTCGCGGACGCCTGTGCGGGAGGCGTTGCTGCGGCTGGAGGTCGAGGGGCTGATCAAGCTCTATCCCAAGAAGGGCGCCCTCGTGCTCGCCGTCTCCGCGCAGGAGATCAAGGACGTGGTGGAGACGCGGCTGCTGGTGGAGGAGTTCGCGGCGCGTAAAGCTGTTCCCGCGTCACCTCAGTTGATCGCGCGGCTCGAACAGCTTCTGGAGGAGCAGCGGCAGTTGGCCGAGGCCGGGGACCTGGCGGAAGTGGCTGTCAAGGACCGCTGTTTTCACGCCGAGATCGTCAAGAACGCCGGCAATGAGATCCTCTCGCGCCTCTACGACCAGTTGCGCGACCGCCAGTTGCGGATGGGTGTCGCCGTGATGGAGGCGCACCCGGGCAGGATCGAGGCCAACATCACCGAGCACAGCGAGCTGCTGGAGGCGATCCGGGGCGGGAACGCCGAGGAGGCCGCGCAGGTCGTCCGGCGGCACGTCAGCCGGGTGCGGGTGCTGGTCCGGGGTGAGGACCGGTGAGTTCGGCCGCCCCCACGCTCTCCCTGCCCGGCGATCCACCCGGGGGACGGCGTGCCGCCTGGGTCTGGGGCATCGGCGTCGCCGTCTACTTCGTCGCCATCATCTTCCGTACGAGCCTGGGCGTGGCCGGTCTCGACGCCGCCGACCGGTTCGACGTCAACGCCTCCGCCCTGTCGACGTTCTCCATCCTCCAGCTCCTCGTCTACGCGGGCATGCAGATACCCGTGGGGCTGATGGTCGACCGGCTCGGTACCAAGCGGGTCCTCACCATCGGGGCCGTCCTGTTCACGGTCGGCCAGCTCGGATTCGCGCTCTCGCCCTCGTACGGCATGGCGCTCGCCGCCCGCGCCCTGCTCGGCTGCGGTGACGCGATGACCTTCATCAGCGTGCTGCGGCTCGGCAGCCGCTGGTTCCCCGCCCGGCGCGGGCCGCTGATCGGCCAGGTCGCCGCGCTGTTCGGGATGGCGGGCAACCTCGTTTCGACCCTTTTCATCGCGCGTGCTCTGCACAGCTTCGGCTGGACCACCACCTTCGTCGGCAGTTCGCTGGCCGGGGTCGTCGTGCTCGTCCCGCTGCTCCTGTTCCTCAAGGACCACCCCGAGGGCCATGAGCCGCCGCCCGCCGAGCATGCGGGCGGTGCGTACGTCCGCAAGCAGATCGCCGCCGCCTGGCGGGAACCGGGGACCCGGCTCGGGATGTGGGTGCACTTCACCACGCAGTTCCCGGCGATGGTGTTCCTGCTGCTCTGGGGGATGCCGTTTCTGGTCGAGGCGCAGGGGCTGAGCCGGGGGACGGCGGGCACGCTGCTCACCCTGGTGGTGCTCTCCAACATGGTGGTGGGGCTCGTCTACGGGCAGATCATCGCCCGCCATCACGAGGCACGGGCACCCATCGCGCTGGGCACGGTCGCGACGACCGCCCTTCTCTGGGCCTGCGCGATCTTCTATCCCGCCGCGCACACCCCGATGTGGCTGCTGACGGTCCTGTGCGTGGTGCTGGGCGCCTGCGGGCCGGCCTCGATGGTCGGCTTCGACTTCGCCCGGCCCGCCAATCCGCCGGAGCGTCAGGGCACCGCGTCGGGGATCGTCAACATGGGCGGGTTCATCGCGTCCATGACGACGCTGTTCGCTGTGGGGGTGCTGCTGGACGCCACGGGCGGCAACTACCGGGTCGCCTTCGCCTCGGTCTTCGTCCTGGAGGCGCTCGGCGTGGCCCAGATCCTGCGGCTGCGCCGCCGCGCGGCGCTCAGGGAACGCGACCACCATGTGGTCAGCCGGGTGGAAGCCGTGCACGTGCCCGCGTGATCTGCGTGATCCGTGCGGCCCTGCGACCGGCGGCGGCGCGCCCGCCCGTCCGTCCGTCCGTGAAATCCGGGGCGGGCGCCGCCGAGAAGAGGTAACTACGGAGTGACGGCGAAGTGGTTCAGGATCGCCGTGGCCAGATCCTGGTCTCCCTCGGCCTTGATCCGGTCGGCCACCGTCGCCGGACGGACCCGGCCGCAGGCGAGGCGTACGTACGTCTCCCAGTCCATCGAGAGCGTCACGTCCGGGCCCAGCGACGGCGAACCGTCTATCGAGCCGCGGCCCTCCGCGTCGACCCGTACCGTCCGCAGGAACTCCACCGGACCGTGTACGTCCAGCACCACCGCCGAGTTGGCCGGCGCGCCCGCGTCCTTCGCGACCACCTTCGGCAGCGCGGCGAGCAGGACGTCCCGGGTGATGTGCGCGCCGGGGGAGTCCAGGTTGCCCGGCTGGCCCAGCGTCGTCCGCAGGTCCTGCTCGTGCACCCAGACGTCGAAGGCCCGCATGTTGTACGCCACTTCGAGGGTCTGCTCGGCGCCGAGGGGTGCGCGGACCGTCGTCTCGGGGGCACGGGACTCGTTGCGGAGCTGCCGGGCGCGGCGGATGAGGACGTACTCCAGCTCGGACGTCATCTCCGGAGCGGTGTGGTGGCGCCGGACGTCGACCTGCATCTCCATGTAGCGCGCGAAGTCGCTCTGTACGTGGTAGAGGTCGCGCGGCAGCGTATGGATGGGCCGCGGGTCGCCGAGCATCTCGCACTCCATACCGATGACGTGCGACACGATGTCCCGCACCGACCATCCGGGGCACGGCGTGCGGCGGTTCCACTCCCCTTCCGCGAGCGGCTTGACCAGATCGGCTATCGCTTCGATGGAGTGGGTCGCGGAGTCGGCGTAGGTCTGGAGGCTGGGATGGACGGTCACGGGACCCCTCGGCGGTTCTTCGGTGCATGGGCTGGAGAGCAGGGTGTGCCGGCGGGCGGGCCGGCACGGACGACGCTGTCGTGGGCTGCGGGCTGCGGGCTGCGGGCTGCGGGCTGCGGGCTACGTGGAGGTTCAGTCGCCTAAGTTACGCTGCGAGCAGGCACCCCGGCAGTGCTTTCGTGTGACGATCGTAGGCCCGTGTTGACGGCTTGAATGCCAGGACGGTGGTAGTGTGCGCGCCTCCCTCATCCAGATCGCAGTAGACCCGGACGAATCCGTCGAGGCCCGCCGCGAGCGTGCGGCCTCCCTGGTGGTCGCCCAGCGCGGCTCCGACCTGGTGGTCCTTCCCGAGCTCTGGCCGGTCGGGGCGTTCGCCTACACCGTCTTCGAGCAGGAGGCCGAGCCGCTCCAGGGCCCCACCCACGACGTGATGGCGAAGGCGGCCGCCGAGGCCGGGGTCTGGCTGCACGCGGGGTCCTTCGTGGAGCGAGCGCCGGACGGCACTCTCTACAACACCGCGCTCGTCTTCTCACCGGACGGCGAGCGCTCGGCCGTCTACCGCAAGATCCACCGCTTCGGCTTCGACAAGGGTGAGGCGGTCATGATGGGCGCCGGCGAGGAGCTGGTGACCGTTGCCCTGCCGGAGACCACGCTGGGCCTGGCCACCTGCTACGACCTGCGCTTCCCGGAGCAGTTCCGCGGGCTCGTCGACGCGGGCGCCGAGACACTCGTCGTGTCGGCGGGCTGGCCCGAGCGCCGCCGCGCGCACTGGACGCTCCTCGCGCAGGCCCGCGCCGTCGAGAACCAGGCGTACGTCCTCGCCCTCGGCACCTCGGGCAGCCACGCCGACGTCCCGCAGGCCGGGCACAGCATCGTCGTCGACCCCTGGGGCGAGGTGCTCGCCGAGGCCGGTGCGGACGAGGAGATCCTGACCGTGGATTTCGACCCGGCGAAGGTCGGCGCGACGCGGGAGCAGTTCCCGGCGCTGAAGGACCGCCGTCTCGGGCTCGCGCCGCCGAGCATCTGAGCGTCGCTCGTTGTTTCACGTGAAACGCCCTGTTTCACGTGAAACAACCAACTCCCGCACCCGGCACAGCGATCAGTCCCCGCTCTCCTTGTCCGCCAGCACGATCACGCACATCGCCACGGCGATCAGCAGCGCGATGTCCGCGTCCTCCCGGACCACGTCGATGCCGTACGTGTCCCGGATCGTCAGCCAGCGCCGCGAGACCTGGGCCAGCAGCTCACCGTCGTACTCGATGGCGAACTCGCGGTCCAGGATCTTGCCGCTGACGTCCATCTCCGTACCGTCCACCAGGGTCACCCGGTAGTGGTTCCGGAGCAGCGAGAGCCGCTTGCGCTTGACCTTGGCCAGCTCCTCCCCGCCGCGCTCGATGAGCATCGTGTCGCGGAGGCTGACCAGCTTCTGCCGCAGCTCGACCAGCACCCGGCCGTCGGCGTCCTTCAGCTCGAAGGTGTCACGCAGCCGCATGGCCTTGCCGTCGACCAGGAAGACCTTGCGGCCCTCGGTGTCCTCGATCCAGTAGTCGTCACCGATGGAGAACAGCCGCTCACGTACGAGAAGTCTCATGCGACACAGGTTCCCCCGGCCCCCGGCGGAATGCGCGCAGGCGGGGTCGGTGTTGACTGGTGGCATGGCATCACGTGCACGGGTCCGCGCCCCCGAACTCATCGGCAAGGGCGGCTGGCTCAATACAGGCGACCGGCAGTACACCCTCTCCGAACTGCGAGGACGCATCGTCATCCTCGACTTCTGGACGTTCTGCTGTGTGAACTGCCTGCATGTCCTCGATGAGCTGCGGGAGCTGGAGGAGAAGCACCGCGACACCGTGGTGATCATCGGGGTCCACTCGCCGAAGTTCGTCCACGAGGCCGAGCACCAGGCCGTCGTGGACGCGGTCGAGCGGTACGAGGTCCACCACCCGGTGCTGGACGATCCCGAGCTGGCCACCTGGAAGCAGTACGCCGTACGGGCCTGGCCGACGCTTGTCGTCATCGACCCCGAGGGCTATGTCGTCGCCCAGCACGCGGGCGAGGGCCACGCCCACGCCATCGAGAAGCTGGTCGAGGAGCTGGAGGCCGAGCACGGCGCCAAGGGCACGCTCCGCCGCGGTGACGGCCCCTACGTGGCACCCGAGCCCGTCGCCACGCATCTGCGCTTCCCGGGCAAGGCGCTGCTCCTGCCCGACGGCGGCTTCCTGGTCTCCGACACCACCCGGCACCGCCTGGTCGAGCTGGACGCGGACGGCGAGACCGTACGGCGCCACTTCGGCACGGGTGAGCGCGGGCTGCACGACGGCGGCCCGGACGAGGCCCGGTTCAGCGAGCCGCAGGGGCTCGCCGTGCTCCCGGACGGCCGCATCGCCGTCGCGGACACCGTCAACCACGCGATCCGCGCCCTGGACCTCACGACCGGGGCGGTCACCACTCTGGCCGGGACCGGCCGCCAGTGGTGGCAGGGGACCCCGACCAGCGGCCCGGCCCGCGAGGTGGATCTCTCCTCGCCGTGGGACCTGGCCTGGTTCGGTGACCGGCTGTGGATCGCCATGGCGGGCGTGCACCAGCTGTGGACGTACGACCCCGAGGCCCAGGCCGTACGGGTCGCCGCCGGGACCACCAACGAGGGCCTGGTCGACGGGCCCGCCGCCGAGGCCTGGTTCGCCCAGCCGTCCGGGCTCGCGGTCTCCGCCGACGGCGAGCGGCTCTGGGTCGCCGACTCCGAGACCTCCGCCCTGCGCTGGGTCGACCGGGACGAGCACGTGCACACGGCCGTCGGCACCGGCCTCTTCGACTTCGGCCACCGCGACGGGGCCGCCGCCCAGGCGCTCCTCCAGCACCCGATCGGCGTGACCGCGCTGCCCGACGGGTCCGTGGCGGTCTCGGACACGTACAACCACGCCCTGCGCAGGTACGACCCCGCGACCGACGAGGTCACCACGCTCGCCACCGACGTCCGCGAGCCCAGCGACGCGGTGCTGGTCGACGGCGACCTGGTCGTCGTCGAGTCCGCCCGCCACCGCCTCACCCGCCTCCGGCTGCCCGAGGCGGCCGTACGCGTCGCCGAGCAGGCGCACCGTACCCAGCGCGCCGCCACCGAGATCGCCCCGGGCACGCTCCGCCTCGACGTCGTCTTCCAGGCGCCGGCGGGCCAGAAGCTGGACACCCGGTACGGGCCCTCGACCCGGCTCCTGATCTCCGCCACCCCGCCCGAGCTGCTGGCCGAGGGCTCCGGCGCGGGCACGGACCTCGGGCGCGACCTGGTCCTCGCGGACGGGGTCACCGAGGGCGTGCTGCACGTCTCCGCGATGGCGGCGTCCTGCGACGACGACCCGGCCAACGAGTACCCGGCCTGCCACGTCCACCAGCAGGACTGGGGCGTCCCGGTCCGGGTGACGGCTCAGGGAGTGGCCCGGCTGCCGCTGGTGCTGGCAGGCATGGACGACGAGCAGGGCTGACGTCGCATCGACCGCCGGGCGGGCAAGGAACCGCTCGACCGGCGGGCAAGGAAACTGCTCGACGGGCGGTCAAGGAACTGCCCGGCAGACAAGGACGCTGCCGGGCCGGCAGGAACACTGCCGGGCGGGCAAGGCATCAGCCTTGCCCGCCCCGGTCAGTGGTAGCGCTGCTGGTCGTCCTGGACGACCGTGGTGGTGGGCGGCACGATCATGCGCCGACGGCGCGCGATGCTCATGTAGACGAAGACCCCGATGAGGCCGACGAGCATCATGATCCAGCCGACCAGGTCGACATTGACGGTGTCCACCTTCCAGTCGGTCGCGAACGCCAGGATCGCGCCACCACCGATCAGAAGAATGCATCCTCCGAGCCCCATGATTCCCGCCTCCTCGACGGTCCGGTGTATCCGGATCGTGTACGGGGCGGATACCCGCCCCGGCAACAACCATGTCCGAGGCGGTCGTTGAGAGTGGTTGTCAGTCCGTCAGGAACGCCGTGAGCGCGTTGGCCAGCAGATACGGGTCGTCGGCGCCGCACAGTTCACGCGCACTGTGCATGGAGAGGATCGCGACCCCGATGTCCACGGTCATGATGCCGTGCCGGGCCGCGGTGATCGGTCCGATCGTCGTGCCGCAGGGCATCGAGTTGTTGGAGACGAACGTCTGCCACGGCACGCCCGCCTTCTCGCAGGCGGCGGCGAACACCGCGCGGCCGCTGCCGTCGGTGGCGTACCGCATGTTGACGTTGACCTTGAGGATCGGCCCGCCGTTGGCGACCGGGTGGTGCGTCGGGTCGTGCCGCTCGGCGTAGTTGGGGTGCACGGCGTGGCCGGTGTCGGAGGAGAGGCAGACCGTTCCGGCGAAGGCGCGGGCGCGGTCCTCGTACGTACCGCCCCGGGCGAAGACCGAGCGCTCCAGCACCGTGCCCAGCAGCGGCCCGTCGGCCCCGGTGTCGGACTGGGAGCCGTTCTCCTCGTGGTCGAAGGCGGCCAGGACGGGGATGTAAGGGAGTTCGCCGTCGGGCAGTCCGGCGACGGCGGCCAGGGCGGCGGTCGCGGCGTGCACGGAGAGGAGGTTGTCCATCCGCGGCCCGGCGACCAGCTCGCGGTCCCGGCCCAGGTAGGACGGCGGCTCGATGGCGTGCGGCATGAGGTCCCAGCCGGTGACGTCCTCCGCGTCGACGCCCGCCTCCTCGGCGACGAACCGGATCAGGTCACCCTCGGCCACCTCGCCGAGACCCCAGATCGGCTGCATGTGGCGCTGCCGGTCGAGCTTGAGGCCGTCGGTGTTGGCCGACCGGTCCAGGTGCACGGCCAGTTGGGGCACCCGCAGCAGCGCCCGGTCGATGTTGACCAGCCGGTCGGTGCCGTCCCGCAGCGAGATCCGGCCGGCCAGGCCCAGGTCCCGGTCGAGCCAGGTGTTCAGCAGTGTGCCGCCGTAGACCTCGACGGCGACCTGCCGCCAGCCGTGCGACCCGGTGTCGGGCAGTGGCTTCACCCGCAGGTTCGGGGAGTCGGTGTGCGCGCCGACGATCCGGAACGGGGTGTGCGCGGCCGCGCCCTCCGGCACGTACCAGGCGATCATGGCGCCGCCGCGGAGCACGTACTTCCCGCCGGGGCTCGCGTCCCAGGCGGCGGTCTCCTCGACCTGGCGGAATCCGGCCACCTCCAGCCGGGCGGCCGCGTTGGCCACGGCGTGGTACGGGGACGGGCTCGCCGCCAGGAAGGACATCAGGTCATCGGTGTGCGCACGGTCGAACCGGTGGCGAGAACTCATGGTCTTCACTGTATCGAGGGACCCGCGTCCGGAATCCGGTGACGGGTGGGGGTGGTGCCCGATGTCTACAACCCGCTGATACGACAGCGCCGCCACCCGGACGAATTCCGGGTGGCGGCGCTGGTTGACGAAACAGGCGAGCGGTTCCTTAGAAGGACGCCTCGTCCAGCTCCATCAGCGAGTTGTCGACGTTCTCGGCGAGCGCGCGCTCGGCCGAGACGCCCGGCAGGATGTTCGCGGCGAAGAACTTCGCGGCGGCGATCTTGCCCTGGTAGAAGGCCACGTCCTTGGCGGAGGCGGTCGGCAGCTTCTCGGCGGCCACGGTCGCGCCCTTGAGGAGCAGGTAGCCGACGACGACGTCGCCGGAGGCCATCAGGAGGCGGGTGGCGTTGAGGCCCACCTTGTAGATGTTCTTGACGTCCTCGCCGGTGGCGGTGAGGTCGGTGATCATCGTGCCGACGATCGCCTCCAGGTCCACGGCCGCCTTGGCGAGCGAGTCCAGCGCGGGGGCCAGCTCCTCGTTGCCCTGGGCGCCCGCGAGGAACTTCTTGATCTCCTCGGAGAGCGTGTTGAGCGCGACGCCCTGGTCGCGGACGATCTTCCGGAAGAAGAAGTCCTGGCCCTGGATCGCCGTCGTGCCCTCGTAGAGGGTGTCGATCTTGGCGTCCCGGATGTACTGCTCGACCGGGTACTCCTGGAGGTAGCCGGAGCCGCCGAACGTCTGGAGCGACTGCGCGAGCTGCTCGTAGGACTTCTCGGAGCCGTACCCCTTCACGATCGGGAGCAGCAGGTCGTTGAGGCCGTTCAGCGCCTTGGCGTCCTCGCCGGCGGCCTCCTTCTCCTGGATCGCGTCCTGGACGGTGGCCGTGTACAGCACGAGGGAGCGCATGCCCTCGGCGTACGCCTTCTGCGTCATGAGCGAGCGGCGCACGTCGGGGTGGTGCGTGATGGTGACCTTGGGCGCCGTCTTGTCCATGAACTGCGACAGGTCCGTGCCCTGGACGCGCTCCTTGGCGTACTCCAGCGCGTTCAGGTAGCCCGTGGAGAGGGTGGCGATGGCCTTCGTGCCGACCATCATCCGGGCGAACTCGATGATGCGGAACATCTGGCGGATGCCGTCGTGCTTGTCGCCGATGAGCCAGCCCTTGGCGGGGTGGCGGTCGCCGAAGGTCATCTCGCAGGTGTTGGAGGCCTTGAGGCCCATCTTGTGCTCGACGTTCGTCGCGTACGCACCGTTGCGCTCGCCCAGCTCACCGGTGGTCCAGTCGAAGTGGTACTTCGGGACCAGGAAGAGCGAGAGGCCCTTGGTGCCGGGGCCGGCGCCCTCGGGGCGCGCCAGGACGTAGTGGAGGATGTTCTCGGACATGTCGTGCTCGCCCGAGGTGATGAAGCGCTTCACACCCTCGATGTGCCAGGAGCCGTCGTCCTGCTGCACGGCCTTCGTCCGGCCGGCGCCGACGTCGGAGCCGGCGTCCGGCTCGGTCAGCACCATCGTCGAGCCCCACTGCTTCTCGACGGCGATCTCCGCGACCTTCTTCTGCTCCTCGGTGCCCTCCTCGAAGAGGATGCCCGCGAAGGCGGGACCGGAGGAGTACATCCACACGGCCGGGTTGGCGCCGAGCAGCAGCTCCGCGTAGCCCCAGATCAGGGAGCGGGGCGCGGTGGTGCCGCCGATCTCCTCGGGCAGGCCCAGGCGCCAGTACTCCGAGTCCATGAAGGACTGGTACGACTTCCTGAAGCTCTCCGGGACCGGTGCGGTGTTGGTCTCCGGGTCGAAGACCGGCGGGTTGCGGTCGGCGTCGGCGAAGGAGTCGGCGAGCTCGTTCTCCGCGAGGCGGACGATCTCCTCCAGGATGCTCTTCGCGGTGTCGACGTCCATCTCCGCGAACGGACCGGTGCCGTACAGCTTGTCGCGCCCGAGCACCTCGAAGAGGTTGAACTCGATGTCGCGGAGATTCGACTTGTAGTGCCCCATGGGAAGGCTCCGTAATCAATAGCAGTGGCGCACAGCGCCCCGGGGAGTGATGCGGGTCGGGCGACAGGCAGGCGGCGGTACAGCGGTTCGGTGCAGCGTTCGGTACAGGCGGACGCGGGTGTATCAGCTGACCTCTACGATGATGCTACCCGTCAGTAATAAGGCGCAACCCCTCAAGCCGTAGATGTGTCCGATTACTCTTTGCAGCATGTACGGCTACGACCAGAACCCTGGTGCTCAGCAGCAGATGGGTCAGATGGGCCAGATGGGGCAGATGGGCGGCGGCTACGGCGAGCAGCCGCTGTATCCCGAGCCCTCCCCGCCCTCCCTGGCCGACGCGGTACGGGCCTTCACCACCGGCTCCCTCTCCGCCGAGGACTTCCAGCAGATCTTCGCCACGTCGAAGGTCTACTGCCCGCGCGGTGACAACCCCGGCTTCCTGGCGCTGCACAACACGCAGCAGCCCGTGATCCCGATGTTCACGACCCTCAAGGAGTTGCGGCTCTACGCGGGCAAGGAGTCCAAGTACTTCGTGATCACCGGCGCCGAGGTGATCGACCTGCTCCCCACGGGATACGGCTTCGTCCTGGACATGGAGGGCGACCACCGGATGGTCTTCGACGCCAAGGCGGTCGAGCAGATGGTCGACTTCGCGATGCGGCGGATGTACGGGTAGGGGTTCCGGGTCCGTGCGTCGCTGACCTGCGGACTTCTTGTACGGGTGAGGGCCTGCGCCACTTCCGGCGCGGGCCCTTTGTGCTGCCGGGAGCGCCCCGAGGGTGCGCCGGGAGCGCCCCGAGGATGCGCCAGGAGCGCCCCGCGGGGTGCCTCGGGAATGCCGCACGCCTTGCGGGATGTTCATCATTCAACTAAATTCTTTCCAGCAGACTCGCCCGGAGGTGGCTCCCATGCCCGCAGTGACCGTCGACAACCCGCTGACCCTGCCCAAGGTGGCCGCTTCGGGTGACGCCGTGGCCCGCCCCGTGCTCGCCGTCACCACGGCGCCGAGCGGATTCGAGGGCGAGGGCTTCCCCGTCCGCCGCGCGTTCGCGGGGATCAACTACCAGCACCTCGACCCGTTCATCATGATGGACCAGATGGGTGAGGTGGAGTACGCCGCCGGCGAACCGAAGGGCACGCCCTGGCACCCGCACCGCGGCTTCGAGACGGTCACGTACCTGATCGACGGCTCCTTCATCCACCAGGACTCCAACGGTGGCGGCGGCACCATCGAGAACGGCGACACCCAGTGGATGACCGCCGGATCGGGGCTGCTGCACATCGAGGCGCCGCCGGAGTCGCTCGTGATGTCCGGCGGGCTCTTCCACGGTCTCCAGCTCTGGGTGAACCTGCCCAAGGCCGACAAGATGATGAACCCGCGCTACCAGGACATCCGCGGCGGCGAGGTCCAGCTCCTCGCCTCCCCGGACGGCGGCGCGCTGCTGAGGGTCATCGCCGGTGAGCTCGACGGGCACCAGGGCCCCGGCATCACCCACACCCCGATCACGATGATCCACGCCACCGTCCGGCCCGGCGCCGAGGTGACCCTGCCCTGGCGCGAGGACTTCAACGGGCTCGCGTACGTCCTGGCCGGGCGTGGCACGGTCGGCCAGGAGCGCCGGCCCATCCGCCTCGGGCAGACCGCGGTGTTCGGCAGCGGCGGCTCGCTGACCGTCCGCGCGGACGAGAAGCAGGACGGGAACACCCCGGACCTGGAGATCGTCCTCCTCGGCGGTCGCCCGATCCGGGAGCCGATGGCGCACTACGGGCCGTTCGTGATGAACAGTCAGGCCGAGCTGAAGCAGGCCTTCGAGGACTTCCAGGCCGGCCGGCTCGGCACGGTCCCGGCGGTCCACGGCATGTGACAGCACGGCGCACGGTCCGCCCGATGTCCTTTATGACGATCCGTCACCCGTACGGTGGCGGCGGGCGGGCCGGTCGACGTACGCCGTGATCGGGTGGGAGGGTGCCTGCTTCCAAGCCCCTCCTGCCCGACGGCGCCCGCCGTGCGGCCGCCTGGTGCGGTGTCGTCCTGCTGGTCGTGGGCGTCGCCGCCGTCGCGATCTGGCTGGTCGTCGCGCTCAAGACCGCCGTCACCCCGGTGCTGCTCGCCCTCCTCGGCACCGCGCTGCTCGGCCCCGTACACCGCTGGCTCATCGCCCGCCGGCTCAACCGGTCGCTGGCCGCCGGGCTGACCTGTGCGGCGCTCGTCGCGGTGGTGGGCGGCGCCGGGTACATCGTGGTCACCGCCCTCGTCGACTCCGGCGACCAGATCGTCCGCTCCCTGAAGGACGCCGGGCAGTGGGTCGTCGACCACCTGGACATCGGCGGAAACACCGACGTCGACAGCCTCGCCGAGAACGCCAGGAACCTGGTCGAGAAGTTCGGCGCGAGCGCGGCGGGGGGCCTGCTCAGCGGGATCAGCCTGGTCGGCACGCTGGTGGCGACCAGCGTGCTCGCGCTGCTGCTGACCTTCTTCTTCCTCCGCGACTCCGACCGCGCGGTGGACCTCGCGCACGCGGTGGCCCCGCGCGGGACCGGTGACCTGGTGGAGGCGATGGGGCGCCGGGCGTTCGAGGCCGTCGAGGGCTTCATGCGCGGCACCACGTTCATCGCGCTGATCGACGCCGTGTGCATCACGGTGGGCCTGCTGATCCTGGACGTGCCGGGGGCGGTGGGGCTGGGTGCGCTGGTCTTCGTCGGCGCCTACATCCCGTACCTCGGCGCCTTCCTCTCCGGCGCCGTCGCCGTCCTGGTGGCGCTGGCGGACCGGGGGTTCGTGATCGCGCTGTGGGCGCTGGGGGTGGTGCTCGCGGTCCAGGTGCTGGAGGGCCATGTGCTCCAGCCGGTGATCCAGAGCCGTACGGTGCAGATGCACCCCGCGATGATCATGATCGCGCTGACGGCGGGAGCGAGCGTGGCCGGCCTGATGGGCATGCTGCTGGCCGTCCCGATGTGCGCGGCGGCGTTCGGCGTCCTGGGCGAACTACGCAGGCGCCATTCCAGCCCGTCCGGCGTCTGAGGACGGAACCCTCACGACGGAGACCCCGCACCTAGACATCCGCCCCACCCGCCTCGTACAGCTCGAACCAGATCGACTTCCCCTCCCCCCGCGGATCCACCCCCCACGCGTCCGCCAGCATCTCCATCAGCACCAGCCCCCGCCCGCTGGACGCCATCTCCCCAGGACGCCGCTTGTGCGGCAGCTCGTCGCTCGCGTCGGCCACCTCCACCCGCAGCCGCCGCTCCCCCCGCTCCCCGGAGACCTCCGCCACCATCAGCGCGTCGCCGTCCGTGTGGACCAGCACGTTGGTGGCCATCTCCGAGACCATCAGGACCGCCGAGTCGACCTGCTCGGGGTCCTTCCAGTCGTGCAGCAGCTCCCGTACGAGCTGGCGGCCCACCGAGATCCGCTCGGGCTCGGCCTGCGCGATCGTCAGGACGCTGCGGCGCATCGGCGTCTGCGGCGCCCGCACCCTCTCCCGCCGCAGCACCAGCACCGCGATGTCGTCCTCGCGGCGGTCGGCGAGCGGCCCGGTCGTGTAGTGCGAGGTCGGCCCGTGCACGGCCTGGACCAGGGCGTCGGCCATCTCCTCCAGGTCCTCGGTGGGCTCCTCCAGGACCGGGCGCAGCCTGCCCCAGCCGGTGGCCATGTCGTGGCCGCCGGTCTCGATGAGGCCGTCCGTGCAGAACATGATCGTTTCGCCGGGTTCCAGGTCGACCCGGGTGGTGGGGTAGTCGGAGTCCGTCTCGATGCCCAGCGGCAGCCCGCCCGCCGTCTGGCGGATCACCGCGGTGCCGTCGGCGCTCACCACCACCGGGTCGGGATGGCCCGCGCGGGCGATGTCCAGAGTCCCGGTCTCCGGGTCCACCTCCGCGTACAGGCAGGTCGCGAAGCGCGGCGCGGAGAACTCGTCGTCGCCCGCCACGCCCTCGTACGCGTCGGTCAGCCCGGCGAGGAAGCGCGAGGCCCGGGCGAGGACCGCGTCCGGGCGGTGCCCCTCGGAGGCGTACGCGCGCAGGGCGATGCGGAGCTGGCCCATCAGCCCGGCGGCCCGTACGTCATGGCCCTGGACGTCACCGATGACCAGCGCGATCCGGCCGTTGGGCAGCGGGATCATGTCGTACCAGTCGCCGCCCACCTGGAGCCCGCCGCCGGTCGGCACGTACCGCGCCGCCACCGTCATGCCCGGGATGTCGGGCCCCAGCGTCGGCATCATCGAGCGCTGGAGTCCGAGCGAGAGCTCCCGCTCCGTCTCCGCGACCCCGGCCCGGGCCAGCGCCTGGGCGAGCATCCGGGCGACCGTGGAGAGCACCGCGCGCTCGTCGGGCGAGAACCCCACCGGATGCTGGAACCCGGCCATCCACGCGCCCATCGTGCGGCCGGAGGAGACCAGCGGGAGGTACGCCCAGGACTGCCGGCCGAAACGCCGGGCCAGCGGCCAGGTGGCTGGGTAGCGGCGGCGGTACTCCTCGGGGGAGGGGAGATAGATCGCGCGGCCGGTGCGGACCACCTCGGCGGCCGGGTAGTCGGTGTCCAGGGGCATGTCGGTGAACGGGTCCTCCTCGCCCGGGCTCTGCCCGTGGTGGCCGATGATCGTCAGCCGCTCCCCGACGGAGCCGAAGACCGCGAGCCCGTCCGGCGAGAACCCGGGCATGGAGAGCGACGCGGCGACCCGCAGCACCTCCTCCGTGGACCGGGCCTCCGCCAGCGCCCGCCCGGCGTCCAGCAGGAAGGCCTCCCGGGACCTGCGCCAGTCGCCGGTGATCGGCGTGTGGGCGGCGTCCGTGGAGCCCAGCTGCGGCTCGGCGACCTCCTGGAGCGTGCCGATGAGCAGGTAGTTCTCCCGGTCCCCCTCCGCCGCGACGACCGGCTTGGAGCGGCTGCGCACCGTACGCAGCACCTTGCCCCGCTCGTCCACGATCCGCAGCCTGGCTTCGGCCAGGGTGCCCTCGGCGACGGCCAGGTTCACGACCCCGTAGATCTCGTTCCAGTCGACCGGGTGGAAACGGGAGCGCACCGCCGCCTCCCGGTAGCTGCCGGGCTCGGCGGGCAGGCCGAGCAGCCGGGCCGCCTCCGCGTCGAGCGTGACCGTGCCGGCGGCGTTGTCCCAGCGCCACAGGCCGGTCGCGATCGCGGCCAGGACTTCCTCGGTGCGCATTGCCCCACTTTAGGAAGATGTGCTCTCCGTACGCCACCGAGGGGCGGCCGAGTGCGGGCCCGCGCCGGAGCGGGCGGTAAAGGGAAATGAAGAGGTGCGGCGCCGGGCGGTAGCCTGGGGTGGCTCATTCGACCCCCAACCGCGAAGACTGGATGAACGACGATGCATCGGTACAGGTCCCACACCTGCGGCGAGCTCCGCGCCTCTGACGTCGGCACCGACGTCCGGCTGAGCGGCTGGCTGCACAATCGCCGAGACCTGGGTGGCATCCTCTTCATCGATCTGCGCGACCACTACGGTCTGGTGCAGCTCGTCGCCCGTCCCGGCACCCCCGGCAACGAGGCCCTGGCGAAGCTGACCAAGGAGACCGTCGTCCGGATCGACGGCAAGGTGTCCGCGCGCGGCGCCGAGAACGTCAACCCGGAGCTGCCGACCGGTGAGATCGAGATCGAGGTCACCGAGGTCGAGGTGCTCGGCGAGGCCGGCCCGCTGCCCTTCACGATCAACACCGAGGACGGCGTCAACGAGGAGCGGCGCCTGGAGTACCGCTTCCTCGACCTGCGCCGCGAGCGTATGCACCGCAACATCCTGCTGCGCTCGGCCGTGATCGCCTCCATCCGCTCCAAGATGGTGGCCCTCGGCTTCAACGAGATGGCGACCCCGATCCTCACCGCGACCTCCCCCGAGGGCGCCCGTGACTTCGTCGTCCCGTCCCGGCTGAACCCCGGCAAGTTCTACGCGCTGCCGCAGGCCCCGCAGCAGTTCAAGCAGTTGCTGATGATCTCGGGCTTCGACCGCTACTTCCAGATCGCGCCCTGCTTCCGCGACGAGGACGCGCGTGCGGACCGTTCGCCGGGCGAGTTCTACCAGCTCGACGTGGAGATGTCCTTCGTCGAGCAGGAGGACGTCTTCCAGCCGATCGAGAGGCTGATGACCGAGCTCTTCACCGAGTTCGGCAACGGCCGCGAGGTCACCTCGCCGTTCCCGCGCATCCCGTTCCGCGAGTCGATGCTGAAGTACGGCAACGACAAGCCGGACCTGCGGGCCAAGCTGGAGCTCGTCGACATCTCGGACGTCTTCGCCGACTCCGGGTTCAAGGCGTTCGCCGGCAAGCACGTGCGCGCGCTGCCCGTCCCGGACACGGCGGGCCAGTCCCGCAAGTTCTTCGACGGCCTCGGTGAGTACGCCGTCGAGCACGGGGCCAAGGGCCTGGCCTGGGTGCGCGTGGGCGAGGACGGCACGCTGGCGGGCCCGATCGCCAAGTTCCTCACCGAGACCGACGTCAAGACGCTCACCGAGCGCCTCTCGCTGGTCCCGGGCCACGCGGTCTTCTTCGGCGCGGGCGAGTTCGACGAGGTCTCCAAGATCATGTCGGTCGTCCGGGTCGAGGCCGCCAAGCGCGCCGGCAACTTCGAGGAGGGCGTGTTCCGGTTCTGCTGGATCGTCGACTTCCCGATGTACGAGAAGGACGAGGAGAGCGGCAAGATCGACTTCTCGCACAACCCCTTCTCGATGCCCCAGGGCGGCCTGGCCGACCTGGAGGAGAAGGACCCGCTGGACATCCTCGCCTGGCAGTACGACATCGTCTGCAACGGCATCGAGCTGTCCTCGGGCGCCATCCGTAACCACGAGCCCGAGCTGATGCTCAAGGCCTTCGAGATCGCCGGGTACGACCGCGAGACCGTCGAGCACGAGTTTGCGGGCATGCTCCGCGCGTTCCGCCTCGGCGCCCCGCCGCACGGTGGCATCGCCCCGGGCGTCGACCGCATCGTGATGCTGCTCGCCGACGAGCCCAACATCCGCGAGACGATCGCCTTCCCGCTCAACGGCAACGCCCAGGACCTGATGATGGGCGCGCCGACCGAGCTGGACGAGTCCCGGCTGCGCGAGCTGAACATCCAGCTCCGCAAGCCGGTCGCCGCGAAGGGCGCGAGCACGTCGGAGAAGCCCGCCGACAAGTAGTCCGTACGGTCCCGCTCTGCGGATGTTTCACGTGAAACAGCCCCCGATCACCTGATCGGGGGCTGTTTCGTTACGGGGGCGCGCGAGCCGGTGACCGGCGGGCGACGCGGTACAGCCGGATGGCCCCGGTTCGGATTCGACGGCGCCGGGTGCGGCAAGGACTGGCACCGAGATACCTCTCTCGTACGAGCCCCTCTCTCGTACGAGCCCCTCTCTCGTACGAGCCCCCCTCTCGTACGAGCCCCCCTCTCGTATCGAGACACCCCTCTTGCGCCGCGCGTACCGCCCCAGCCGGAGCGTCACGCCGTCCGCCGTCCGCCGTCCGCCGTCACCCGAGGAGCCCGCCACCGTGTCCGTCCCGCTCCGCCTGCCCGCCCTGCTCACCGCACCGCTCCTCGTCCTGGCCCTGCTGCTCACCGGCTGCGCCTCCTCCGGTCCCGTGAAGGCACCCGTAGGGGCCCCGGGGCAGGGCGCCGCGGGCCCGGAGTCCGACGCCGCCTCCGTACTGCGCTCATCGCCCTCCGCCGAGGCGGCGCCGAGCCCCGCGGAGATCCCGGGCCTCGGGCCGCAGACGCGGGCGGAGATTCCCGAGGAGGCCCGGCAGGCGTTCGTGGTCACCGGGGAGGACGAGGACGCCAACCGGTCCAGCGCGGTGCTGTACAGCCGCGAGGACCCCGCGGAGGGATGGGTGCCGGTCGCCGGTCCGTGGGACGCCCACAACGGCATGGAGGGCTGGACCGACCACCATGTGGCGGGCGACCTGAGGTCCCCCAGGGGCGTCTACTCCCTCACCGACGCGGGCGGCCGCCTCCCCGACCCGGGCGCGCTGCTCCCGTACGACGAGCACCCCCGGTTCGCGGTGGACGGCGTGGGCTTCTTCGGCGAGCCGCTGGAAGGCTCCTTCGACTACGTCGTGGCGATCAACTACAACCGCACGGAGGGCGTCACCCCGCTCGACCGCACCCGTCCTCTCGGCCTCGAACGCGGCGGCGGCATCTGGATCCACGTCGACCACGGCGGCCCGACCCAGGGCTGCGTCTCCATCCCGGAGGAGCGCATGGAGGAGCTCCTGCGCACCCTGGACCCGGAGATGGACCCGGTGATCGTGATGGCGGACGCGGAGACGCTGGGGCGGTGAGCGCCGGTCCGTACGCTGAGGACGATCCCCGGTGCACGTGATCCGGTGTGCCCCAGCGCAGGAGGAGACCGTCGTGAGCAAGGGCAGGGACCGCGTCCTGACGCAGGACGTGTTCGAGGAGCTGTCCCGGCATGCCCAGCGGATCGAGGAGGCGCCGTGGCTGGAGTTCGTGCACGGGAAGCTGGGTGTCAAGGCGCCGCCGGACGGGAATCGCGGGCGGATCATCGCCTGGCTGACGCGCCTGTGCATGCAGGCGGACCCGGACCGATGGCTCTACGCCAACCAAGGGCTGCGGATCGGGACCGACCGGGAGGGCAATGCCCGGCCCGACGGCAGCTTCGCCCCGAGCGGCACCTTCGCAGGCCAGGGTGAATGGGCCGGCCCCGACGGCGTCCTCATGGTCGTCGAGGTCACCTCGTACGACGAGGACACCGACCAACGTGACCGCGTCGAGAAGCCGCGGGCGTACGCCGAGACCGGCATCCCCGTCTACCTGCTGATCGACCGGGACAGCTGTGAGGTGAAGGTCCACTCGCAGCCCGACGGCGTGCGCTACGAGCAGGTCGTGACGGTGCCGTACGGGAAGTCCGTCACTCTCCCCGACCCGGTCGGGATCGGGCTGGACACCGAGCCGCTCAAGAACTGGACGCGCTGACCCGACGCCGTACGCGTACGGCAGGAGCCCGGGACCACATGCGGTGGTCCCGGGCTCCTGGTGTACGTACTACGCCGGCTTCTCCTCCAGGCGCGGGAACAGCACCGCGCCCTTCGTCACCGTCGCGCCTGCGGGCAGGATGCCCCACGTGCCCGCGTCCTGGACCTTCTGGTCGGCCAGCGCGCCCAGGGACTCCTCGGCGCCCAGGGACTCCCACAGGCTCTGCGAGGTCTCCGGCATCACGGCGTTCAGCAGGACCGCGACACCGCGCAGCGACTCGGCGGCCGTGTAGAGGATGGTCGCCAGGCGGGCCTGGCCCTCGGGGGTGGTGTCCTTGGCCACCTTCCACGGCTCCTGCTCCGTGATGTAGCCGTTGACCTGCTTCACGAAGTCGAAGATCGCCAGGATGCCGGACTGGAAGTCCAGCTCCTCGCCGATCTTCTGGTCGGCCGTGGCGACGGCCTTCGCCAAGCCCTCCTGCACGGCCCGCTCGGCGTCACCGGCGGCCGCGGCCTCCGGCAGCGCGCCGCCGAAGTACTTGCCGACCATCGCCGCCACGCGTGAGGCGAGGTTGCCGTAGTCGTTGGCCAGCTCGGAGGTGTAGCGGGCGGAGAAGTCCTCCCAGGAGAACGAGCCGTCGCTGCCGTACGCGATGGCCCGCAGGAAGTACCAGCGGTACGCGTCCACGCCGAAGTGCGAGGTCAGGTCCTGCGGCTTGATGCCGGTCAGGTTCGACTTCGACATCTTCTCGCCGCCGACCATCAGCCAGCCGTTGGCGACGACCTTGCCGGGGAGCGGCAGGCCCTGCGCCATCAGCATCGCGGGCCAGATCACCGTGTGGAAGCGGAGGATGTCCTTGCCGATCAGGTGCACGTCCGCCGGGAACGTACCGTCGAACTTCTCCTGGTTGGCGCCGTAGCCCACGGCCGTCGCGTAGTTCAGGAGCGCGTCGATCCAGACGTAGATGACGTGCTTGTCGTCCCACGGGACCGGGACGCCCCAGTCGAAGGTGGACCGCGAGATCGACAGGTCCTGGAGGCCCTGCTCGACGAAGTTCACGATCTCGTTGCGGGCCGACTCGGGCTGGATGAAGCCCGGGTTCGCCGTGTAGAACTCCAGCAGCTTCGGGCCGTACGCGCTGAGCTTGAAGAAGTAGTTCTCCTCCTTGAGGAGTTCCACCGGCTTCTTGTGGATCGGGCAGAGCTTCTGCCCGGCGAACTCGCCCTCGCCGTCGAGCAGATCGCCGGGGAGCTTGTACTCCTCGCAGCCCACGCAGTACGGGCCTTCGTACCCGCCCTTGTAGATCTCGTCCTTGTCGTACAGGTCCTGCACGAACTCCTGCACACGGTCGGTGTGCCGCTTCTCCGTCGTCCGGATGAAGTCGTCGTTCGCGATGTTCAGATGCTCCCAGAGGGGCTTCCACGCCTCTTCCACGAGCTTGTCGCACCAAGCCTGGGGAGTGACGTTGTTCGCCTCGGCCGTGCGCATGATCTTCTGACCGTGCTCGTCCGTGCCGGTGAGGTACCACACCTTCTCGCCGCGCTGGCGGTGCCAGCGCGTGAGCACGTCGCCTGCGACGGTCGTGTAGGC
The DNA here is from genome assembly GCF_042718795.1 of Streptomyces cyaneofuscatus. Lineage (GTDB taxonomy): Bacteria > Actinomycetota > Actinomycetes > Streptomycetales > Streptomycetaceae > Streptomyces > Streptomyces cyaneofuscatus_A. The sequence goes on along the minus strand of NZ_JBHXOX010000014.1, from coordinate 174,689 downwards.
GTGGCCCAGGTGAGGAGCGTCGTTGACGTAGTAGATGGGGGTCGAGACGTAGTACGCCGTCGCCCCCTGCTTCTCGGATCCAGTGGCCGCCATGGTCGAAATCCTAACGGTCGGTTGAAGATCCACTCACATCGATAAACCTCGCTCCAGCAGGGCTCTCCGGTGGAGCGGCCGGTAGAGCCGCCGGTGGAGAGCTTTGCGAAACATGCCTTCCCGTAATGGTTCCCCCAGGAAAGTCGCATCCTGGGAGGGAGCGGACAAGCGTGTACGAGGCAGGGGACATCACCATGCGGGTACTGGTCGCCGAGGACGAGGAGATCCTCGCGGAACTGGTCGCGACGGGGCTGCGCCGGGCCGGCTTCGCGGTCGACACCGTCTACAGCGGGGACGCGGCCCTCGCCTACCTCGGGCTGCACGACTACGACGTCGTCGTCCTCGACCGCGACCTCCCGCGCGTCCACGGCGACGATGTGGCCCGCCGCCTGGTCGCCTCCGGTTCCCGTACGCGGATCCTGATGCTGACCGCCTCCGGCACTATGGAGGACCGGGTCGCCGGGCTCGACCTCGGCGCCGACGATTACGTCAGCAAACCGTTCGAGTTCCCCGAGCTGGTCTCCCGGGTCCGCGCCCTGCGCCGCCGCAGCGCCAGACCCGTACCGCCCCAGTTGGAGCGCCACGGCATCCGGCTCGACACCGTACGGCGCTCCGCGCTCCGTGACGGCCGGGAGCTGGACCTGTCGCCCAAGGAGTTCACCGTGCTGCAACTGCTCCTGGAGGCGGACGGCGGGACGGTCAGCGCGGAGGAGCTGCTGGAGCGGGCCTGGGACGCCAACGCCGATCCTTTCACCGGTGCCGTACGCGTCTGCATGAGCAAACTCCGCGCCAAGCTCGGTGAGCCCGCCCTGATCCGCACCGTCCAGGGTGTCGGGTACGCCCTGTGAAGGGCCCGGTCCGGTTCCGGTTCCTGCTCAGGTTGTGGTTGCGGCGGCTGGTGGAGGCGTCGACGCTGCCGCACTCGACGATCAGGACGCGCATCGCCCTCGTGTACGGCGGGGTCTTCCTCGTCCTCGGCACGGCCCTGCTCGCCACCGTCAACGTGGCCTCCCGTGCCGGTACGGACTCCGAGGCGCGTGCCATCGCCTCCTCCGCCACCGTCGTTCCGCCCGGGTACACCGTCAACGGCCCGTTCATCGCCCGCAGCTCGGTCGGCGCTCCCACCGCCTACGAACTCACCGACCACGTCAGCGACGCGGCGAGCAAACAGCACATGTACTGGTCCGTCGCCGCGCTCCTCGTGATGACGGCGGGCGCGGTCGGCGTGGGCTGGTGGATCGCCGGCCGGGTGCTGCGGCCCGTGCACGCGATGACGGCGAAGGCCCGCCGGCTCTCGGAGCGGACGCTGCACGAGCGGATCGCCTCCAGCGGCCCCGACGACGAGCTGAAGGAGCTGGGCGAGACGCTGGACGCGCTGCTGGCCCGGCTGGAGAAGGCGTTCGACAGTCAGCGCCGGTTCATCGCGAACGCCTCGCACGAGCTGCGGACCCCGCTCGCCACCCAGCGCGTGGCGATCCAGGTGGGGCTGGACGACCCGACCCCCGAGGACCTCGTCCGCACCCGGCAGACGCTGCTGGACACCAACCGGCGCAGCGAGCGGCTCATCGAGGGGCTGCTCGTGCTGGCCCGCAGCGAACGGGGGCTGGCCGCCGACGAGCGCGAGGACATCCGGTTCGACCGGGTGGTGGCGGAGGAGACGACCCGGAGGCCTGGCGCGGACGGCCGTCCTCCGGTGAGGGTCGCGGTGGCGGACTGTCCGGTGCGGGGCAACCGGATGCTGCTGTCGCAGCTGGTGTCGAACCTGGTGGCCAACGCGGTCACGTACAACGTGCCGGGCGGTTCGGTGGACGTCTCGCTGACCCGTGACGGCGCGCTGGTGGTGCGTAACACCGGCCCGGTGGTCTCCGAGGCCGATATCGCGGAGTTCTTCGAGCCGTTCCGGCGGGGCGAGGGGCGCGACCGGATGGGCCCGGGGTCGGGCCTCGGGCTGTCCATCGTGCGGTCCATCGCGGTGGCGCACGGCGGTACGGTCACGGCGGTACCGGGCCCGGGGGGCGGCGGTCTCGCCGTGACCGTACGGCTGCCGGTCGATCAGCCCTCGGTACGGGCCTCGCGCGCCGCGATCCAGGCCGGGAGCCCGGCGAGGATGGCGCGGTAGAGCTCGGCGTCCGCGATCTCGCGCGGGGCCGGGCCGGCGTGGAAGAAGGCGGCGTTGGGTGCGCCCAGCCTTCGCAGGAACTCGAAGCCCTTCCCGTCCTGCTCGCCGAACGCGACGAACTGGAAGAACAACGGCAGCCGCGCCGCTTCCGCCAGCGCCTGGCGGGCGAGCTGCTTGGCGTCCGGCGGGCCGTCCGTCTGGAAGATCACCAGAGCCGGGCCGGCGTCCTGCGCCTTCTCGTGGTGCGCGACGATCTCCTCGACCGCGCGGTGGTAGTTCGTCCGGCCCAGGCGGCCGAGGCCCGCGTTCAGCTGATCGACGCGGCCCTCGTGGGCGGCCAGCTCGATCGTGCCGGTGCCGTCGACGTCGGTCGAGAAGAAGACGACGGGCACGGTGGCGTCGGCGTCCAGGTGGGCGGCGAGGGCCACGGCGCGGTCGCCCAGGTGCTGGGCGCTGCCGTCCCTGTAGAAGGGCCGCATGGAGCCCGAGCGGTCGAGCACCAGGTAGACGCGGGCGCGGAGCCCGGTCAGCCCGTGCGCCTTGAGCGCCGCCTGCGCCGCCTTGTACGGGGCGACGAGCTGGGGCGCGCGCTGGGTGACGCGGGCGAGGGGGGTGGCGGGCTTGGCGGCGGGGGTTGCCTTGGGGGGCTCGGGGGTGGTGGGGATGGCCGCCGCCGGTTCGGGAGTCGCGTCGGGCGTCGCCTCGGTGGTCGCGGAGGCTTCGTTGACCTCGGTGGGGGCGACGGCCTTCGGGGCGGCTTCCGGCGCGGGGGCTGCTTCCGCTTCCGCTTCGGGCTTGGCCTCCGGCTCCGGCTCCGGCGCGGCCTGGGCTTCCGGCGCGGCGGCCGGCTCCGGGTCGAGATCGAGGTCGAAGTCGATCGTGATCGGGGCCGGCACGGGGGCAGGTTCCACGACCGGGGCCGGTGCGGGCTCTTCGGCCTTGACGGGCTCGGCGATGGGCTCGTCGGCCTTGACGGGCTCCTCTGCCTTCACCGGCTCCGCGGCCGGCTCCTCCACCGTGACCGGCTCGACCACGGGCTCCGGGACGGCCTCCCTGGCGGTCTCCGCCTTCGGCTCGACTACGGGCTCAGCCACGCTCTCCGCGACCGGCTCGGCGACGGGCTCCGCCTTCGGCTCGGTGACCGGCTCCGCCTTCGGCTCGGTGACCGGCTCCGCCTTCGGCTCCGCGACCGGCTCCGCCACGGCCTCCGCCTTCCGCTCCGCGACCGGCTCCGCGTCCGGTCCCGAGCCCTGTGCGGGCACGGTCGGTGTGGGAGAGGGCGTCGTCGGGGAGGTGGCCGCTTTGTCGAAGGCCGCTGCCACCAGGTCCGCGGCACCGGCGTCACTCTCGGTGGTCTCCGCGACGGGCGAAGCGGGGGCCGGGATCGACGCCTTCGGCTCCGACGGCTTCGGGTCGGACGGCTCCGTCTCCGACGGGGGACCGGCCGCCGAAGTGGTCTCCGGCTCCGGCTCCGTGGACTGAGTGCGCTCGGCCTGGGGCGGGACGGTGGCCGTGGTCGGCTCGTCCTGCTCCGTGCGGCCGAACACCTTACGCAGCAAGCTCCGAATGCCCATGGGCGAGGCCTTTCGCATGAGTTGGGTGCGGGGAATGTCCGACCTGGGCGATTTCATCCCTGGCCAGGACGGATACGTAAGGTTAGCGGCCGGATCCGGCCGTTCGCCGGTCCGGCCCACCCCTGCGCCAACCGAGCCGAAACCGATCCCGGACCGAGCCCGGCGCGGTGTCCGCGTACGGCTTCAAGGGAACAGCGGTGGCCCGGACTTCACTCCCCGTTCACCGGGAGTCCCTCGGACCGCGTGCGGGCGCACCTACCGTCACGCACGACACACCGACGGAGGGAATCCACGTGCGTAATCTGCTGCCGCTCATCAGCTCCCACCCGGGCGGGCGTTCCGCGCTGACCTGCCGCTTCCGCTGCGGGGACGCCTGCTTCCAGGAGATCCCGAACACCAGCGACAACGAGTACGCCGGCGACATCATCGCCCGTGCCGTCTCCCGTCGCTCGATGATGCGCGCAGCCGCCGTCGTGACGGTCGCCGCCGCAGCCGGGACGGCCGCGCTGACCGGCCCGAACGCCCCGCAGGCGGAGGCCGCCGCGCTCGCCGGCCACGGCCACAAACCGCACCCGCCCCACAAACCGGGCCCGTCCGGCGCCCGGGGCCTGCGGTTCTCGCCGGTCGCGCCCAACAAGAACGACAAGGTCACCGTCCCCGACGGGTACGGCCAGAACGTGGTGATCCGCTGGGGCGAGCCGATCCTGCGCGGGGCGCCCGCCTTCAACCCGGAGAAGCAGACTGCCAAGGCGCAGGCGGGCCAGTTCGGTTACAACAACGACTTCCTCTCGCTCCTCCCGCTCCGTGGCGAGCGCGGCCGTCAGGTCCTGGTCGCCAACCATGAGTACACGGACGAGATGCTCATGTTCCGCGGCTACGATCCGGCCAACCCGACGCGCGAGCAGGTGGAGATCGCCTGGGCCGCGCACGGACTCTCCGTGGTCGTCGTCCAGGAGGAGAACCGCACCGGCAAGCTGGGCGCGGTCAGCCGTCACCCGCTGAACCGCAGGCTCACCGCCACGAGTGAATTCCGGGTCACCGGACCGGCGGCGGGGAGCGATCTGCTGCGTACGTCCGCCGACCGCACCGGCAGCCGGGTGCTCGGTACCCTCAACAACTGTGCGGGCGGCACGACTCCGTGGGGCACCACGCTGCACGGCGAGGAGAACTTCAACCAGTACTTCGCCAACGGCACCACCGTGGAGCACAAGCGGTACGGGATCGGCACCGGCGCCACCGAGCGCAAGTGGGAGCGGTTCGACCGGCGGTTCGACCTGGCGAAGGAGCCCAACGAGGCCAACCGCTTCGGCTGGGTCGTCGAACTCGACCCGTACGACCCGGACTCCACCCCGCGCAAGCGGACCGCGCTGGGCCGGTTCAAGCACGAGGCGGCCGAGCCCCGGCTGACGTCCGACGGCCGCCCGGTCGTCTACATGGGCGACGACGAACGATTCGACTACCTCTACAAGTTCGTCTCCAGCAAGCGGATGAAGAAGGGCACCTCGCGTGCCGCCCGCGAGCACAACCTGACGCTGCTGGACGAGGGCACGCTGTACGTCGCCAAGCTGACCGGCGACTCCCCGGCCGCCGAGATCGACGGCACCGGAAAGCTGCCCAACGACGGTGAGTTCGACGGCAGCGGCGTGTGGATCCCGCTGGCCACCGGCACCACCTCGCACGTCCCCGGTATGACCGCCGACGAGGTGTACGTCTACACGCGGCTGGCCGGTGACAAGGTCGGCGCCACCAAGATGGACCGGCCCGAGGACGTGGAGCCCTCGCCGCGCACCGGCCGGGTCTACGTGGCGCTCACCAACAACACCGACCGGGGCAAGGAGGGCAAGGCCCCGGCGGACGAGGCCAACCCGCGCAACCTCAACAAGCACGGGCAGATCCTGGAGCTCGCGGAGAACTGGGACGACCCGGCGGGCGACGGGTTCGCCTGGCGGCTCTTCCTCGTCGCGGGCGACCCGAACGACCCGTCGACGTACTTCGCGGGCTTCCCCAAGGAGCGCGTCAGCCCCATCTCCTGCCCGGACAACGTGGCGTTCGACGACCACGGCAACCTGTGGATCTCCACGGACGGCAACCAGCTCGGTTCGCACGACGGCCTGTTCGGTGTCGCGACCCACGGCGACCGGCGCGGTGAGCTGAAGCAGTTCCTGACCGTCCCGACCGGCGCGGAGACCTGCGGCCCGGTCATCCAGGACCGCCGTGTCCTGGTGGCCGTCCAGCACCCGGGCGAGGTCGACGGCGCCTCGGTGGAGAAGCCGGCGAGCACCTGGCCCGACGGACCCGGGAAGATCGTCCGCCCCTCCGTCGTCGCGGTCTGGCGCAAGGACGGGCACGACATCGGGGTGTGACCCGGCTCGCCCGCCCGCTCGCCCCGCCCCGCCCGTCCCGGGGACCGTATGACCATCAGGCCCGTGCCCATCCGGTGCGGGCCTGATGTGCATCTCTCAAAAGCGGGGGCGCTCCTGACCTGCCTCGTCCGGCGTCCGGCGTCGCCGCCGCGCCGCGAGGTGGCCGGCGACTTCGGTTCCTGACCGGTGGTCCATCGCCTGCCCGGGTCCACCGGACTAGAGTCGGTCCCATGGTTTCCGGTGACGCGCCGCAGGCGGAGGGAAGCGTCCGGGTCGATGTGTGGATCTGGTCGGTCCGGCTGACGAAGACCCGTGCCCAGGCGGCCGCCGCCTGTCGGGCCGGGCATGTGAAGGTCGGCGGTGAGCGGGCCAAGCCTGCCCAGGCCGTCCGCGTCGGCGACGAGGTACGGCTCCGGCACGCGGGACGGGACCGGGTGGTCGTCGTCTCGAAGATCGTGAAGAAGCGGGTCGGCCCGCCGGTGGCCGTCGAGTGCTTCGTCGACAACAGCCCGCCTCCGCCGCCGCGCGAGCTCGCGATCCAGGTTCCGGTACGGGACCGGGGCGCGGGCCGCCCGACCAAGCGCGATCGCCGTGAGATGGAGCGCCTCCAGGGGCGCCCGCCGGAGCTCTGAGCCGACCGGCGGTCCTCCGTGCGGGTTCTGGTTCTGTCCGGTTGTTTCACGTGAAACGTGTCTACGGGCGTTTCACGTGAAACAACGGGTCGGTCACCCCCGCCGGGCCCTTCGCCGCCCCAGCAGCACCCGGGCCACCACCGCGCCCACCAGCAGCACCGCCCCGACCACCAGCACCACCCACACCGTGGTCCGCAGCGAGGCGGTCAGGGCGTCGATCACCGCGGCCGCCGCGTCCCGGTCGTTGCCCGGCACCTCGTCCAGCGCCCGGCTCCGGCCGACCGCCATCAGGATCCGCAGCACGATCGCCCCGAGGACGAACCCGGCGCCGACGGCCGCCGTCGCGGTCAGGGCGGCCCGCAGCCTGCCCCGTACCGTCGCGATACCCACCACCAGCACGAGCAGGACCAGGGTGGCGATGGCCGGCCAGATGCTGCAGTAGCGCAGCCAGTGGAACGAGTCCCTGAGGGTGTCCGCGCGGTCCGCGCCGATCACCGTGATCTCGGTCCGCTGGACGGGGATCTGGTCGGCGAACGGCACCCCTTGGCTCACCAGGTCCTGCTTGACCTGCTGGATCACCGGGGCCAGGTCGATGGTGACCGCCTCGCCGCTGTCGCCGTCCAGCGCGGCGGTCACCGCTTCGTGGGCGGTCCGGTTGGCGGTGTCCCAGGCGTTGGCGAAGGCCTCGGTGGTGGTGAAGGACCGCACGGTCTCGTGCAGGAAGTCCCGGACCGTGTCCTGGAGCGGGCCGAGGTCGATCTGCTCCATCGCCTCGTCGGTGATCAGGTCCGTGACCGTGCTCTGCACCGCCGGGTCGGAGGAGAGCGGGGAGACCGCGGCAACGTACCGGTCGGTGTCGTCGATCTCCAGATCGACCCAGGCGGACAGTGCGCTGAACGGCACCAGGACGGCGAGCAGGACGATCAGGACGGCGGAGAGGGCCGCCGCGGCCGCCGAGATGCCGGAAGCCGTCGAGGTGGCCGAAGTCGCCGAGGAAGAGGTCCGCACTCCTCCAGGGAATCCCGTGCGGAGCCGGACCGCTCAGGGCCGTACGCCGTTCGAGTTGCCGGGCCGCGCGGGCGGGTGTGCTCTGGAGGAACGGGGGCGCGCGACGGGGGCGAGGGAAGGAGCTGTCCGCGATGGTCACACACGCAGCCATGCCCGGCCGGAAGGGGGCCCGTGCGCACGCACGGCCCCGCAGTCTCACGCCGTACGCCGTGGCGGTGCCGTTGGCACTCGGCATCATCTACGGGTTCTACGCCGCGTTCATCCGCCGTGACGGCGGGCCCAGCACCGGCGGGCAGGTCGTCCTGGGCCTCGTCTCCGGTGCGGCGGTGGCGGCCCTCTGCTTCGCGCTGGGCCGGATCCAGCGGACGCTGCCGCACGGGCTGCGGGCGCTCGCGTACGGCGCTCTGACCGCCTGCGCGATCGGTTTCCTGGTGAGCCTGACGGACACCAGCGTGCTGCGGTCGACCGTGCTCGGGCTGGTGGTCGGCGTGGGTGTCTTCCTGACCACGTTCTACCTCTTCTACTCGCGGGAGCGTTGACCGCACGGGTCGGTCGCTAGGGCTTTTCCAGCCGTGGACACCGACCGTCGGCGCGGCCGCCAGATCGCATCTGGCGGCCGCGCCGCGGCGTCTGGCGCCCCAGGGGTGAGGGAGCCGGAAGGAAGCGGGAGGAGGAGCGAGCGATGACGGACGAGGACAGGGAGACCGATGCCGACGGGGACCCGCTGCGGGTCGCGGTGATCATCGGCAGCACTCGTGAAGGGCGCATCGGTGACGCGGTCGGCCGCTGGTTCATGGAGCGGGCTCGCGTACGGAGCGAGCTCGATCTCGTCGTGCTGGACCTCGCGGATTTCGACTTCCCCGTGCACTACCCGCAGCGGGCGACGGAGCAGATGACGGAGTTCGCCGGGGCGATCGGGAGGGCCGAGGCCTTCGTCGTGGTCACCCCGGAGTACAACCGCTCCTTCCCCGCCTCCCTCAAGCAGGCCATCGACTTCGCGTACGACGAGTGGCATACCAAGCCGGTCGGCTTCGTGAGCTACGGCCACGGCTCGTCCGGGGTGTACGCGGTGGAACAGCTGCGCTCGGTCTTCACGGAGCTGCACATGGTGACCCTGCGCAACGGGGTCGCCCTCGACTTCCTGCACACGCCGCTGGAGGACCGTGCCGGAGCCGGTGCGCGGGACCGGGCGGTGCGGCTGATGCTCGACCAACTCGGCTGGTGGGGCTGGGCCCTGCGCGAGGCGCGGGCGGTCCGCCCCTATGTCTCCTGACGCCGGACTTTCGGCTCACCCCCACCCCACCCCCACACCCGCCCCCACACCCGCCCCCGAACTTCGACGACGTAACAAGGAATGGATTCATGAGTACTGAACTGGCCATCGAGACCACAGGGTTGGTGAAGGTCTTCGGTGAGAACCGCGCGGTGGACGGCATCGACCTCGCGGTCCCGACCGGCACCGTCTACGGGGTCCTCGGACCCAACGGCGCCGGGAAGACCACCGCCGTACGGATGCTCGCGACGCTGCTGCGTCCGGACGGCGGCTCCGCCCGGGTGTTCGGCAAGGACGTGGTGAAGGACGCCGACGCGGTCCGCAGCCGGGTCAGCCTCACCGGGCAGTACGCCTCGGTGGACGAGGACCTGACCGGCAACGAGAACCTCGTCCTGCTCGGCCGCCTGCTCGGGCACTCCAAGCCGGCGGCCCGCGACCGGGCAGCCCAACTGCTGGAAGGCTTCGGGCTGGCCGAGGCCGGCGGCAAGCAGGTGAAGAACTACTCGGGAGGCATGCGGCGCCGCATCGACATCGCCGCGTCCATCCTCAACACCCCCGACCTGCTCTTCCTGGACGAGCCGACCACCGGCCTCGACCCGCGCAGCCGCAACCAGGTCTGGGACATCGTGCGCGCGGTCGTCGCGCACGGCACCACGGTTCTGCTGACCACGCAGTATCTGGACGAGGCCGATCAGCTCGCCTCCCGGATCGCGGTGATCGACCACGGCCGGGTGATCGCCGAGGGCACCAAGGGCGAGCTCAAGGCCTCCGTCGGCTCCGGCACCGTCCATCTGCGGCTGCGTGACGCCGCCCAGCGGCCCGAGGCCGAGCGGGTGCTGGCGCGGGAGCTCGATGCCGTGGTCCAACTGGACGCGGACCCGGTGGCGCTGACCGCCCGGGTCGACGCGCACGGTTCCGACCGGGGCTCGGCGGAACAGGCGGCACGGGCCCTGGCCGAGCTGGCCCGGACCGGCATCACGGTCGACAACTTCTCGCTGGGACAGCCCAGCCTCGACGAGGTCTTCCTCGCCCTCACGGACAAGAAGGGAGTGGCGGCATGAGCACCGCGACCACCAAGACGGAGCTGGAAGACACCGGGCTCGCCGCGCCGGACCGGGAGCGCCTCTCGGCTCTCCTGATCGGCCTGGACCGGCCGCCGAGGCCCAGCGCACTGTCGGCCTCCCTGACCTTCGGCTGGCGCGCCATGCTGAAGATCAAGCATGTGCCGGACCAGCTCTTCGATGTGACGGCTTTCCCGATCATGCTGGTCCTGATGTACACGTACCTCTTCGGAGGTGCGCTGGCCGGCTCCACGGAGGAGTACATCCAGTTCCTGCTGCCCGGCATCCTGGTGATGAGCGTCGTGCTGATCACGATGTACACCGGCGTCTCGGTCAACACCGACATCTCCAAGGGCGTCTTCGACCGGTTCCGTACGCTGCCGATCTGGCGGCCCGCACCGATGGTCGGCTATCTGCTCGGGGACGTTCTGCGCTATGTGCTGGCCTCGGTGGTGATGCTCACCGTCGGCATGATCATCGGCTTCCGTCCGGACGGCGGAGTGCTCGGGATGCTGGCGGGGGTGGCCCTGCTGCTCGTGTTCGCGTTCGCGTTCTCGTGGATCTGGACCATGTTCGGGCTGCTGCTGCGCACCGAGAAGTCCGTGATGGGCGTCAGCATGATGGTGATCTTCCCGCTCACCTTCCTCAGCAACGTCTTCGTCGACCCGTCGACGATGCCGGGCTGGCTCCAGGCCTTCGTGAACAACAGCCCGATCACCCACCTCTCCACGGCGGTACGCGGGCTGATGGCGGGCGACTGGCCTGCGGCGGACCTGGCCTGGTCACTGGGGTGGGCCGGAGTGATCATGGCGATCTTCGGCCCCGTGACGATGCGGCTTTACAACCGGAAGTGACCGACGGGGCGTGAGCGTCGGGACGTGGCCGGCGGGGCGTGACCGGCGGGGCGTGAACGACCGGCTGTGAGCCACCGGTGCGCGACCCGCTGTGACCGGCCTCCTGTGGCCCGGCGCCGAATCGGCGCCGGGCCACAGGCGTGGGCCGAGGTCACTGGCGTGGGCCGGGGTCACTGGCGGTGGCCGGGCCGCAGGTGCTGGTCCGGGGTCACAGGCGCCAGTCCGGGGCGTGGCCGGGGCGGTAGGCGCAGGTGGTTCCCGTGGTCACGGATTCCCGCAGGTGTGACGCCAGTTCGGGGTGCAGGGAGTCCAGCTTGCGCAGGGTGTCGCGGATCCGGGCGGTGACCGTCTTGCGGGCCCGCTCGGTCTCGTCGCCCAGGCGGCGGCTCCGGCCACCGAGCCCCGCCGCGGTGCGCAGTTGGTCGAGGAGGGCCTGCCGCTCCCGGTCGTACGCCTCCACCTGCCGGGTGTCGTCCCGGGCCGCGGCGCGGTCTATCTCGGCGTCCAGCCGGGCCAGATGCTCCTTGTACCGGCGCTTGGCCTCCTCGTCGAGCACGGGGTCGCCGCCCAGCCGGCCGGCGGCGGCCACGACGGCGCCGCCCTCGGGGGCGAGCAACTGGACGGCCGGGACGTCGGCACCGGGGAGCCCCAGCAGGCTGTGCAGGTCCCGCAGTCCCTTGGCGTCGGGGACGTGCACGGTCCGCCCGTCCCAGCGCAGTTGCCATACGGAGCCGTCGCGGCGGAACTCGGCGACGGCCGGATCCGGGGCGGAACCGGGGCTGGGGTCGGGGCCGGGGAGCGCGGTCCCGTGGCCGGTGGCCGGTGGGGCTCCGCGGAGGTCGGGCCCCTCGGAGACCAGGTGGTGCAGGCCCAATCCGCCCGCCTCCCGCTCCGCTTCGGCGAGCAGCGCGCGGGCCCGGCCGGTGTCGCCCGGCTCCGCGCGGGCGAGGAGGGAACGGGCCAGGTGCAGCCGGGCGCGTACGGCCCAGGGGCGGGCGCCGAGGCGGTCGGCGGAGGCGGCGGCCTCGGAGAGCGCGGCCACCGCCGCGTCCCGGTCGTCGCGGGCGGCGGCGAGCATCCCGAGCCAGAGGTCGACGGGGCCGCCGACGTCGCACCCGTACAGCGAGACGACCCACTGTCCGGTGTACGGCGTGAGCTCGTCCTCCGCGCGGGTGATGAGACGCCGGTCGCCGGTGATCGCGGCCGTCTGGGCCAGCAGCCGGAGCCAGAGCGGCATGAACGCCCGCGGATAGGGGGCCGGGCGGTCCGACTGCTCGGCGATCAGACGGAGGGCCGGTGCCGGGTCGCCCTGCTCCACCGCGGTGAGCGCCTCCAGCAGGCCGGGGTACGGATACCGCGCCCCCGGCAGCGTGGCGAGGACCTCCTCGGCCTCCGCGAAGTGCCCCCGGAGCAGGTGCAGGGACCACTGCAGATGGCGGCCCATGAACCCGAAGGCCTCGTGGTCGTAGCCGGCCCTGCCGAGGGACTCGTCCCTGAGGGCGTCGGCCGCCTCGGTGAACCGGCCCTGGAGGGAGGCGATCAGGCTGCCGTCGACGGCGATGGTCAGGGCGAACCGGGGGAGCTCCGAGCGCTCGGCGGCCCGGATGAACGTGCGGTACTGGTCGATGAAGGCCGGGTCGCCGAGCTCCAGCAGGGCGACCCACCGCATGGAGGCCGCGTGCAGCTCCAGGTCCACGTTCTGGGTGCGCCGGCCGACGACGGCCACCTCGTCGGTCAGCCCGAGCCGCTCCACCGCCGAGCCGAGACCCCACACGGAGTCGTGGCGGGCCCAGAGGGAGAAGGCGAGGGCCTCGTCGTCCGAGCCGTCGCGGGCCAGCGCCATGATGTGGATGGCCAGCTCCTGGGCGAGCCGGTCGGCGGAGAGGCTGTTCTGCCCGTCCTTGCCGGTGACCTTGCGGTGGACCTCGCTCAGGAACGTCATCATGGACGCCTCGCCGCCCAGCGTGCCCCGGCGGTACAGGGTGATCGCCACCCGGGCCAGCAGCTCGGGCTCGTCCAGCTCCCGTGCCAGGTCGACCGCCCGGTCCAGCAGGCGGTCCCCCTCGGCGGTCTCCCCGGGGTGCCGCAACTGTTCGCCCAGGGCGAGGCAGATGAGCGCGATGCGGCGGAGGTCGGGCGGTGACCCGCCCTCCGGCGCCTCCACCCCCGGCACCCCCACGCCCGGCGCACCGCCCGCTTCCGGGCCGGGTTCACCCGACGCCACCGCGAGGGCCCGGCGGTAGTGGCTGATGGCCTCCTCGTGGGCGAGGCGTCCCGGGGCGTCCCGGGCGGCGGCCAGCAGCAGGTCGATCCGGCGGTCGCGCGCCAGCTCTCCCCCGGCGAGGTGGGCGTGGCGGGCGAGGTCCCCGGGCCGCACCGCGTCGCCGAGGCCGCCGTGCGCGTCCAGCGCCCGTACGGCGGCGGCGTGGCGGCGGCGGGCCTCCGCGTCCCCGAGGGAGGCGTACAGCGTCTCGCGGAGCAGGTCGTGGGCGAAGGCGTAACTCCCGGAGGGGCGCGGGACGATGACCCGGGCGACGATCGCCGACTCCAGCAGCCGCTGCACCTGGGGGACAGGGGAGCCGTGCACCACCGCCAGCACCTGCCGGCGGAACTCCCGGCCGAGCACGGCGGCGGCGGTCAGCAGCGGGACGACGCCGTCCGGCAGCAGGCTCAGCCGCTGCCGGACCGCCTCCCGCACCCCGGGCGGGATGGTGGACACGGGACTGCCGCTGTGCCAGAGCCGGGCCGTCTGCTCGACGAAGAACGGGTTGCCGCCGGTGCGCCGGTGGACCTCGTCGACCAGGTGCGGCTCGGGCTCGCGTCCCGTCGTCACGGTCATCAGCGCGCCCACCTCGTCGCGGCCGAGGCCGGTCAGCGTGAGGGTGGCGGAGGCGCGCGAGACGAGGGGCAGGATCAGCTGCTGGAGCGGGTGGCCAGGCGCCTCCACCTCGACGTCCCGGTAGGTGCCGATGAGCAGGAGCCGCTCGAACCAGGCGTGCTGGGCGGCGAATTCGAGCAGACGGAGCGAGGCCGGGTCGGCGCTGTGGAGGTCGTCCAGGACCACGACCAGCGGGCGGCTCTGGGAGAGGGTGACGAGGGCTGTGGTCACCGCGTCGTACAGCCCGAAGGCCTCGGGACCGTCGGAGGAGGCCCCGGAAGCCCCGGCGGCCCCGGCGGCCCCGGCGGCAGTGGAAGGACCGGAAGCGCTGGCGGCGTCTCCCGCTCCGGCCGAGCCCTCACTCCCCGGATCGCCGAGCAGGATGCCGAGCCGCCCGTCCGCCGCATCCTGGGCCGCCGCCCACTCCGCCGCCGTGGCCGAGCGGCGCAGGCCGCGCAGCACCTGCACCCAGGGCCAGTATCCGGGGGTGCTGTCGGAGTCCCAGCAGGAGCCGCCGACCACCAGCGCCCCGCGCCGCCGCGCCTCGTGCGCGGCGTCGGTGACGAGGGTGGTCTTCCCGATCCCGGCCTCGCCCGTGACCAGCACGAGGCCGCCGTGGCCCGGACGATCTCCGAGCGGAGGATGCCTGCGGGATGGTCGCGCCCGAACAGAGCAGGGGTCATGACCACACGATAGGAGGACCCACTGACAACGGCTCCCCGTTCCGCCGGGGGCAGGCCGGTGACCCCCGACGACCAGGCCGAACGACCAGGCCGAACGACCAGGCCGAACGACCAGGCCGAAGGGGCCAGGCCGTGCGACCAGGACGAGGAGGCCAGGCCGAAGGGGGCCACCGGTGCCACGTCGAGAGGGGTACCCCTCAGTCGCGCACCACCGTCACCGGGCACGGCGCGTGCTGCGTGACGTGGAGGCTGACCGAGCCGAGCAGCGTCGCCTTGAGGGCGCTGCGGCCGCGGGCGCCCACGACGAGCAGGCTGGCGCCCTGGGCACGGTCCAGCAGGGACTGGGCGGGGTTGCCGATGACCACGATCTTGCTGACCGCGGCCGCTCCTGCGGCACCGAGGGCCTCCTCCAGCGCCTCGTTCAGGGAGACCAGGGCCAGCGCCTGCGGGTCGAAGTCCTCCGGCAGGCCCGGCATCATCGAGGCCCAGCTCGTCGCGGGGTACTCCCAGCTGTTCACGGCCTCCACGGTGTCACCGGTCAGCTCCGCCTGGCGTACGGCCCAGCGCAGCGCCTTGATCGAGGGATCGGACCCGTCCACACCCACGACGATCCTGCCCATATCTGCCTCCAGCTCGCTCCGACTCGTACAGCGTCCGCCTTCACTGTAGTCAAACCGGACAATCCGGCCGGGCGGGCGGAGGGCCGGTCGGCTCAGCCCAGCCGCAGGTCCGCGAGCTGCTGCTCGAAGGGGACGACCGCGTCCTCCCCGTCGTCCAGGCCCGGCGTCCGGGAGGCGCCGGAGACCGTGCGGCCCAGGACCGCCGAGGCCAGCTCGCCGCCGGCGCGCCGGATCCGGGACGGCAGGCCCTCGGTGTACTCGTCGCCGGAGGAGCCCCAGTCCTCGGAGGCGGCGTAGACGGAGGTCGGTACGGTGACGGCTCGCAGGTAGGCGAAGAGCGGCCGCAGCGCGTGCTCCAGGACCAGCGAGTGGCGGGCCGTGCCGCCCGTCGCGGCGATCACGACGGGCTTGCCGGTCAGCGCGGTGTTGTCGATCAGGTCGAAGAACGACTTGAACAGACCGCTGTACGAGGCGGTGAACACCGGCGTCACGGCGATCAGCCCGTCCGCCTCCGTCACCGCGTCGATCGCCTCCCGCAGCGTGCCCGAGGGGAACCCGCTGACCAGGTGGTTCGCGATGTCCACGGCGAGGTCGCGCAGCTCGATGACGCGAACCTCGACATCTCTGCCGTCTCGGTCCTGGTCCGCGGCGAGGCGCTCGCGGGTGGCGGCGGCCAGCCGGTCGGCCAGCAGCCGGGTGGAGGACGGCTGGCTGAGGCCGGCCGATACGGCGACGATGCGCAGGGGCGAGGTGGCGAACATCGGGGTCAGGCTTCCTTTCCGGAGGCTCGGGCGGCGGCGACCGCCGGGTGGAGGGGTGCGGATTCCGGCACACCGGCCGGCCGCAGCTTGGCGAACTCCTTCCGCAGCACGGGCACGACCTCCTCGCCGAGGATGTCGAGCTGCTCCAGGACCGTCTTCAGCGGGAGCCCCGCGTGGTCCATCAGGAACAACTGCCGCTGGTAGTCGCCCACCGCGTCCCGGAACGTCAGCGTCCGCTCGATGACCTCCTCCGGGGAGCCCACGGTCAGCGGGGTCTCGCGGGTGAAGTCCTCCAGGGACGGGCCGTGGCCGTAGACCGGCGCGTTGTCGAAGTACGGGCGGAACTCCCGTACCGCGTCCTGCGAGTTCTTCCGCATGAACACCTGACCGCCGAGCCCCACGATGGCCTGTTCGGCGGTGCCGTGACCGTAGTGGGCGTAACGGCGCCTATAAAGGGCCACCATTTTCTTCGTGTGCTCCATCGGCCAGAAGATGTTGTTGTGGAAGAACCCGTCACCGTAGTAGGCGGCCTGTTCGGCGATCTCCGGCGAGCGGATGGAGCCGTGCCAGACGAACGGCGGGACGCCGTCCAGCGGGCGCGGGGTGGCGGTGAAGGACTGGAGCGGCGTACGGAACTTGCCCTCCCAGTCCACGACGTCCTCGCGCCACAGCTTGTGCAGCAGGGCGTAGTTCTCGATGGCCATCGGGATGCCCTGGCGGATGTCCTTGCCGAACCAGGGGTAGACCGGACCGGTGTTGCCCCGGCCCATCATGAGGTCGACGCGGCCGTCCGCGAGGTGCTGGAGGGTGGCGTAGTCCTCGGCGATCTTCACCGGGTCGTTGGTGGTGATCAGGGTGGTGGACGTGGACAGGATCAGGTTCTCGGTGCGGGCGGCGATGTAGCCGAGGGTCGTCGTCGGGGAGGACGGGACGAACGGCGGGTTGTGGTGCTCGCCGGTCGCGAAGACGTCCAGGCCGACCTCTTCGGCCTTCTGCGCGATGGCCAGGGTCGCCTTGATCCGCTCGTTCTCGGTCGGCGTCCGGCCGGTGGTCGGGTCGGTGGTGACGTCTCCGACGGTGAAGATCCCGAACTGCATGGCGTCCGCCTCCTGAGGGTCGCGGGGTGGTCCTGAATTGGTTGAACGTTGAACTATACCTGACAACGGGAGGCGCCCCAGACCTATTCCCCGGCCCTCAGTGCCCCCGCTGACCAGGCACATCGCCGCTCACCGTCACGATCGGGAACGATGTGTCCGGTTCCACGAGTACGCCGAAGAGGTCGTCGAGCAGGACGCGTCACCGCTCTACTCGATCCCGCCCATGGAGCGGAAGAGGGTGAACCGTGTATATCGCCCATTCCGCCGAGTGCTGTACGGCCCCGAGCACGCCGCCGCGACCGCCCTGCCCCCCGGTTCGCGACCACCACGCGCCCCGGTTTATTCACGCGGCCCCCAACCCATGGCCGCTACACTGACCGCATGACCTCCGTACCGTGCCGAAACTGGTGGCGCTCCTCTTAGGAGCGGCCGCAGCATCTGTCTGCACGGAACCCGGGGCCGTTCACCATGGACGGCCCTTTTTCGTTGCCTTCTTCTCCCCTCGTCGGGCCGTCCTCCGCGTATCCACCGCCACCGCGAGGAGCCCGACCATGACCACAGCCGCCACCGCGACGATCCCCTCCGCCTCCGCCTCCGCCGCCCACCGCAGCGCCGAGCTGGAGCACCGCATCGCCCAGGACCCCACCCGCTTCCGGGTCCTCACCGGCGACCGTCCCACCGGCCCCCTCCACCTCGGCCACTACTTCGGCACCCTGCGCAACCGGGTCCGCCTCCAGGACCTCGGCGTGGACGTCATGATCCTCATCCCCGACTACCAGGTCCTCACCGACCGGGACACCGCCGAGCGGCTGGGGGAGTACACCGACGGGCTGCTCCTGGACTACCTGGCCCTCGGCATCGACCCCGCCCGGTCCACGGTCTTCAACCACAGCGCCGTGCCCGCGCTCAACCAGCTCCTGCTGCCCTTCCTGAGCCTCGTCTCCGTCGCGGAGCTGAGCCGGAACCCCACGGTCAAGGACGAGATCGCGCACTCCCGGCAGTCGGTGGTCAGCGGGCTGATGCTCACCTATCCGGTGCACCAGGCGGCCGACATCCTCTCCTGCAAGGGCAACGTGGTCCCCGTCGGCCAGGACCAGCTACCCCACCTCGAACTCACCCGGACCATCGCCCGCCGCTTCAACGAGCGGTACGGGAACGTCTTCCCGGAACCCGACGCCCTGCTCTCCGCCGCACCCCTCCTCCTCGGCACCGACGGCACCAAGATGAGCAAGAGCCGCGCCAACTCCGTCCCCCTCGGCGCCACCGCCGACGAGACGGCCCGCCTGATCAAGGGCGCGACCACGGACGCCGACCGGCACATCACCTACGACCCCGACACCCGCCCCGGCGTCTCCTCGCTCGTCCTGCTGGCCGCCCTCTGCCTGGAGCGGGACCCGCACGAGGTCGCGGCGGAGATCGGCGACGGCGGGGCGGCCGTGCTCAAGCGGACGGTGACCGACGCGGTCAACACCCACCTGGCGCCCTACCGGGCCCGGCGGGCGGAGTACGCGCAGGACCTCACGTACGTACGGTCGGTTCTCCGCACCGGCAACGAGCGGGCCGACGCGCTCGCGGAACGGACCCTGGAGGAGGTCCGGGAGGCGATGGGCACGTTCCGGTAGCCCCATGAAATCGCCCCCACCGCCCCCACCGCCCCACTGCCCACCGCCCCCAGCGCCCCACCGCCCCACGGCCTCACTGCTGCGGCGCCACCGTCCGCTGCCGCCGCAGCAGCTCCGCAAGACCCCGCCGGGTGGCCGCGATCACCACCCGGTCCTGGGCGCGCAGCACGTACCCCGGGTGCAGGTCCCAGACCAGGCCGGAGGGCGTCGGCGCGCCTTGCGGAGGGTACGGAGGGACGGCGGCCAGGTCCGGGTTGCGGTCGGCGGGCGGGGTCGCGTCGATGGCCAGGACCCGCCAGGAGCCGGCCTGGAACGCCTGCTCCACCGTGCGGCCCTCCAACTGCGGATGGCCCGCCACCTCCAGGGCGGCGAAGAGCATGACCTTCCGCTCGACAGGGACCGCGCCCAGGATCTGGCGGCCCATCATGGCGACCGCGAAGGAGGGCGCGGCCAGGTGGGAGACGGACCGGGAGCGGGTCAGCGCCTGGGGGTGCGCGGTGCGCAGGGTGCGGTAGACGGCGGTGGCGAACTCGTCGTCGTACAGCCGCAGCGCCACCCTCAGGTCCGGCTTCACCGACCGCGCGTACAGGGTCGCTTCCAGGTTCGTCGTGTCGATGCTGGTGAGCGCGAGGAGGGCGTGGGCGCGGCGGATCTTGGCGGCTTCGAGGACGCCTTCCTGGGTGACGTCGCCGAGGACGGTCGGTACGTGCATGGAGCGGGCCAGCGGGATGCCCCGCGCGTTCGGGTCCTCCTCGACGACGACCACGGGGATGTCGAGCTCGCGGAGGCGTACGAGGACGCGCGTACCGATCTTGCCGAGCCCCAGCAGCACCACGTGCCCCGACAGACCGCGCGGCGGGCGGCGCAGCGAGGAGGCGGTGCGCAGGGTGCCGAACGCCTCCAGGACGGCGGCGATCAGCAGCGGGAGCAGGAGGAGCCCGGCGACGCCGGAGAGGAGCTGGATGATCTGCCGGGCCGCCGGCGCGTCCTCGGCCGGGTCGTTCATGCCCAGGAGGTCGAGCAGGGTGAGGTAGCTGGAGTGCAGCAGGCTGTCCTCGGTGGTGAGGACCGAGGCGATCACCAGGGCCACGGCCGCGACCGCGACGCCGAGGGCCGACCAGCGCAGCCGGCGCGAGAAGACCTGGGCGAGCGGCGCGCCCCTGCCGCCCATCCGGGTGGCGGGACGGTCCGGGTCGGCGCGGCTGATCGCCTCCAGGACGACGGTCCCGCGCCCTTCGGCGGCGGCCACAGTCTGCTCGTCGGGCAGGAGTTGGGGGCCCTCGGCGCCGCTGCTGTCCGAACCCTCTGACCCCGCAGGGTTGTTCGTGGTGGAGGAGAGCAACGCCAGCGTGCACAGCCCCGGGTCGAGGGTCTGGCCGGGGCGCGGCGGCGGGCGTTCGGCGGCGCGCAGGAGCAGCCCCTCGGCCTGGATGACCTTGCTGCTGCCGGTGAGCGCGGTGGCGGCGAGTGCGGGGGCGGCCGTGTCGGCGTCGGAGAGGACGGTGGTGGAGGCGTCGAGCAGGGCCGGGTCGATGCCGGGCATCGCGACGGCGGCCGCCTGGTCGAGCAGCGCCTCCAGGTGCTGGCCGAGCTTGCGGTTGTAGAGCCGGATCACCAGCCGAAGCCGGGGGTTGAGGCGGCGGGCGGTGAGGGCGGCGCGGATGTTGCGTTCGTCGTCGTCGTAGACGAGGGCGAGGGCGGCCGCCCGGTCGACGCCCGCCTCCTCCAGGACGTCGTCGGAGGGCTCGGGGGCCTCCATGATGCGGACGGCCTCGACCCCGGCGTTGGTGTCGTTGCTGCCGCCCGTGCCGCCGCTCCCGTTGGCGGCGGTGCGGTTCATCGCCGCCGACATCCGCCCGAACAGGGCTGCCGCGCGCCCGCGTTGGGTCAGCGGCGTCTCGGGGCTGTTGGCGTCGCGGCCGGGCGGCAGGAGCAGCGTGACCCGTTCCCCGTAGACGAACCGCAGCTCCACGGCGAGCCGGCGCGCGAGTGCGTCGTCGCCGCAGACGATCATGTGACCGGCGGACGGCGGCTGTCCGGGCTGTGGACGTCCTGGCTGTGCACGTCCTGGCTGTGGCCGTCCGGGCTGTGCGCGTCCTGGCTGTGGACGTCCGGGCTGCGGGCGTCCCGGCTGCTGAGGAAGTGGGGGCACGAAACCCAGCATGCCGTGATCCTTCCGGCTCGGTCTTCCCGATCACTGGGGAATGTTGGTGATCTTCGCATGGTGGTTCTGAAGCCCTGGCCGGTTCTGTTCGCCGGGTGGCTGGTTCACCGAGGGAGTGGACGGCTGGCTCGCCGGGCCTGCCGGCAGACGGCGCGGATCCGCCGCCCGCTGGATGGCCGTCTCCACCGCCGCGACCCGGTCCGCGAGCAGGCCGAGGGCCGCCACCGCCCGGGTCAGGGGGTCGCCGTCCGGGCCGCCGAGCGCCTGCGTACGGACGTACGAGGAGGTGATCGCCGCCCACCGCTCGGCCTGCTCGGCGGTGAGTGTGCCCCGCAGAGCGGCCAGCTTCAGCAGGTTGGCCTCGGCGCCCGTGGTGAGCGTCTGGGCCTCGCCCGCGTAGTGGTCGTCGACGACGGCGGCGAGCTCGGCACCGTTCATGACGGGCACGATGCGCTCCGCGATCTTGTTCATGTTCCGGTACGAACCCTGGAGCCGGAACGGCGGCTCGGTACGGGTCGCGTCCGTCTGCGCGGCGGATGCGATGTACGCCGCGTTGACCGCGAGGACGGTGTCCCGGGCGGTGAGCAGATGCCGCAGCACCGCCAGTACGGCGTCCAACTCCACCGCTGAGTACGGGTGTTCCAGGTGCTCGGCGCGGGCCGCCGGATCGCCGCCGCCCGCCAGCCGCACCAGCAGCGCCAGGTCGTCGCGCGGGCGCGCGGCGAGCGGGGCGAGGACCGGATTGGCGGTCAGCGCGTTCTCCACGAAGCTCAGAGCGAAGACGTCGTCGCGGCCGCTGAGCACCTCGCCCAGGTTCCACACGTCGGCCCGGTTGGCGAGCATGTCCGGGATGCGGAACTGCTCGCCGGACTCCGTGTACGGGTTGCCCGCCATGCAGACCGCGAACCGCTTCCCGCGCAGGTCGTAGCTGCGCGGCTCGCCGTCCCGTACGCCCTCGATGCGACGGGTGGCATCGCACAACGGGATGAACTTCTGGAGGAGTTCGGGCGACGTGTGCTGGATGTCGTCCAGATACAGCAGGGTGTTGTTGCCCGCTTCCAACGCGAAATTGATCTTCTCGATCTCCTGCCGCGCGGTGGCGCTGGGCGCCTGGGCAGGGTCGAGGGAGGTCACGTCATGTCCCAGATTCGGCCCGCTGATCTTGACGAGCACCATCCCGAGCCGGTCCGCGACGTACTCCATCAGCGTCGTCTTGCCGTAGCCGGGCGGCGAGACGAGCAGCAGCAAGCCCTGCGAGTCGGTGCGCCGGTCGGCGTCGGCGGTGCCGAGCTGCTTGGCGAGGCTGTCACCGATCAGCGGCAGGTACACCTCGTCCAGCAGCCGGTTGCGGACGAACGCCGACATCACGCGCGGCCGGTGGTCGTCCAGCCGCAGCCGCCCGCGCTCGGCGGTCACCAGGGAGGTGCGCAGCCGCTGGTAGGCACGGAAGCCGGGAACGGTAGAGGCCCGGAACTCGCTTGCCCTGCCCAGGAGTTCATCGATCCGTACGGTGAGGGCTCCGCCGCCCCCGATGCGCGGGTGGTCCCCGAGGAGCCCCTCGACGCGCTCCGTGAGCGGCGCGTCGCACCCGTACCGCGCCAGCTCCGGGCAGAGCTCCACCGCCACGGCCTCCGCGAGGTCGCCGTCGGCGGGAGCGGCGCCGGAGGCCTCCGCGTACGGGACGAGCCAGCCCTCGACGAGCTGCTTGCGGGCGGCCAGGTCTCCCCCGAGGGCGGCGAGATCGTCCGCGTACGCGTCGGGGCCGGCGGCCCGGTGGAAGGCGTCCAGGAAGGTACGGGCGGTGGCACCCACGACGAACCCGGCGGGCCCGCCGGTCAACTCCTCGAAGAGGTAGGCGGATACGGCATCGTCCCGCACACCGGCGCTGAAGCTCCCGATCTCCGCCGCCCACTCCTCCTGGAGCACGGCGATGGCCGGGGCGAGCCCGAACGTGTCGCGGGCGCGGGCCAGGGATGCGGCCCGCCGGGTCCACGAGACACGTTGGGCCTCCTGTGTCCCGTACGCCCAGAAGAGCTGGGCGGCGGCGCGGACGGCGGGCTCGTGGCGCAGCAGCCCGGCGGCCCCGTGCAGGCGCAGCAGGGCGCGGAGGATGGCGGCGGCGTCCTCGTCGTGGACGCCCCGGGTGTACCCCTCGGCGTAGGCCTCGGCCGCCGACTCCCGTACGAGCAAAGCCAGTTCGGCCTCGTTCAACGCGGCGAGGGACTCGGCACCCCGCTCCTCCAGCAGCCGGGTCGCCAGATACTCGCCCCGGTAGACGGCGGCCGACTCCGAGGGGAGCGACTGCTCCCAGTACGGGCGGGTCGCCTCGAACGCCGGGTCGGTGACCGGCGCCCGGTAGTCGGTCCCGGTCAGCGCGAACGCGAGCCGGTCACCGGAGGGCACCAGCGTCAGGTCGAACGGCTGGGTGTTGACGGCGAACCGGTGCCGCCCCAGCTTGATCACCGACCCGCCGTCCGCGTACAGCTCGCTGCGGTCCCGCAGGGCTCGTCCGGCCTCCTGGCGGGCGGCCTTCAGCCGCCCGTCCAGCTCCTCCGCCCGTACGGGATCGCCGAGTTCACGCAGTTCGTCAGCCGTCCGCCGTACCTTGGCGACCATCGGGTCGGAGGCGAAGTACGTGTGGACGGCGTCCAGATCCGCGAGCGCGGCCACACGCCGGCCGATGGTCTCCAGCACCCGCCGCGCCGACCCGGCCAGCCGCTCGGCCCGCCGCGCCCGCTCGTCCTGGAGCGTCTGCTTGCGGGCCGAGAACGCGTCGTACACCTCACTCCGCCGCTCGGCCAATTCCGCCAGGAAGTCGTCGAACTCCGCGAAGCGCGATTCCAGGTTCTCCAACTGGAGCAGCAGCCGCGCGAGTTGGTCGTCACACGCCTCCGGCGAAACGGCGGCGGCCAGCGCCCCCGTCACCGCCTGCCCGAGCAGCGCGAACTCGGCGGCGAACTCGGCCCGCCCCTCCTTGGACAGCAGCTCCCGCCGCCGCGCGTCGAGTGTGGCGCGGGCACGGTTGGCCCCGCCCAGCACCTCCGCGATCCGCTCCAGGATCGACGTACGCACGGTGGCGCCGCCGATCTCCAGCCCGGCCACCACATCGGTGACGGTGGCCAGCCCGTCCGTCATCGCGGCGAGCCGGTCGGTGACGGCGGCGGCGTCCCGTACGGTGGCGAGCGCCCCCGCGTCGGCGACGAGCCCGGCGATGTCCTCGTGGTACCCGTCGAAGGCATCGTCCCGGGCGAGGAACGACACGGCCCGCTGGGCGGCGGAGCCGATGTCGTCCTCGGTCCGGGCCGACAGCTCCGCGATCCGCTCGACATCGGCGTACCGCATCTCGCTGATCGTCGCCAAGTGCCCGTGCGCCTGCTGGAGTTCGGTCAGTCGCTCCACCCATGCGGCGGCCGACCCCGGCACCTCGCCGCGTACGCGCCGAACCAGCGCGGCGATACGGGCGGAGGTCTCCTCCAGCGCCTCGGCGGCGCGCCGCGTCAGCTCCTGTACGGCGGTGAACTCGGCCAGCACCTGCTGTGCGGTGGCCCGCAGCTCCGTCAACGGCTGAGCGAGTGCGCCCAGTTCGGGATCGGACAGCCAGTGGTACCGGTCCTGGGCCCGCGCGCAGTCGGCGGCGAGCTGCCCGTACACGGCGGTCGTCGGCGGCATGTCCCGTACGCCGTGCGCGAGCGCGAGACAGTCGGAAATGCCGCGCACGAGGTCGGCGTTGCCGGTCCGGGCGAGCGGCCCGGTCCCGGCCGGGCGGGCGGCGGCGTAGGTGTCGGAGACGTACGGCGTCTGCCAGCGCTGCAACGGATGTACGTGAGCCGGAACGCCAGGCCCGCCAGGCCCGTCCGGGTTGTCGCGGAGCAGGATCAACGTGCCGTCGTCCAGGAGCGCGTGGCCACGTCCGGTGAGCGGGGTGGCGACCTCCTGGCGGATCAGGTTGTAGGGGAGCAGAAGACTCCGCACACCGTCACGGGAGCGGAAGACGTACAGCACGTCCTCCCCGTTGGGGGAGCGCACCGCGCCCTCGAAGACCGGCTCGGACAGCTCCTCCGCCGTGTCGAAGGTCTTGGCGGTGCCGGTGGTGAGGTAGTAGCCACCGGGGAAGATGATCCCCTGGTCCTCGGGGAGCCGATGGCAGGCGGGCCCGATGGAGTCGAGCCGCTGGACGTTTCCGAGCAGAGAATTGAAGACGAGGTACCGCCAACTCTCCTCCTTGTACGGCCGCACGCGCAGCAGCACCAGCGGTCCGACCTCGGCGTACTCCACGTCCGCGTCGGCCAGCGACTGCAAGGGCTCGTCGACCGGCTCCTCGTAGATCCCGTCCGGCGACTCGGTGTCGTCGGTGATCTTGACGGTCAGGGACCCTCCGAGGGTGTCGACGAAGAGCCCGCCGCCCTTGCCGATGGCGATGTGCGGGTGGCGCCCGGGGACGTGGGCCTCGCGCCCGGCGACGGTCCAGTCGAAGTCGTGCGAGGCCGGGAAGACGTGGTCGCGCTCGCCCCGCGCGTCGAGGAAGGCCCCGGGCGCCCCGTCCGCCCCGAGGGCCCAGCGCAGCACCCGGATGTCCTCGGCGTCCCTGCCCGTACGGAAGACGGCGAGGAGTTTGCCGTTGACGCGGCGCAGACGCAGGAGGCGGGCGTCGCGGAAGTAGCGGTGCAGGGATCCGAACTCGCGCCGGAAGCCGTCGTCGTCGAGGAGGGTGGTCTCGGCCTGCGGGCCCGCGTCGGTGTCCTCCGCACTCCGTACGAGGAGTACGTCGTCGACCCCGGCCTCGCCACGGGCTCCCGGCCCCCGTTCGAAGCCGAAGAGCAACTGCCCGCCGACGGCGATGAGGTCGCGGGGCACGGCGGCGTGCTCGGTGCGCACCTGTTCGGTGGCCAGCAGCCGCAGCTCGGTCGACCCGAACTCCTCGGTGCGCCGTACGTTGAGCGCCTCGGCCCGCCGCACGAGCTCGCCGGCCTGCGCGGAGAGCCGCCGCCGCAGCACTTCGTAGGCACCTGCATCCACATCGCCGGTGGCGGTAGCGGTGGCGGTGATGTCGCGGTCCATGCGTACGGCTCCCTACGAGTTCGTCAACGTCATCTGGCCGAGGCGCCCGGGGCCCCCACCCGTCGGGGGCCCACCCCATCCGGTCCGGCACCTTTCCAGCCCGTCCGGGGCCCGACACCTGTCCAGCCCGTCCGGCACCTTTTCAGCCCGTCCGGCGTTTGAGGACGGAACCCTCGGCCTGGTGGGCCCAACCCCTGACGTGCGGGGCAGGCCCTTCTCCAGCCCGTCCGGCGTTTGAGGACGGAACCCCGGGCCCCGGCGGGCTCGCCCCCGACATCCGGGCAGCCCCTCGTTCCCTCGGCCGGTGAGGCGCCCACCCCCGTGGGGCACCCCACCCAGCTCCAGGCCCCCTCGGCCAGGGTTCCGCCCTCAAACGCCGGGCGGGCTGGAATCCGCGACCTCCCGGCCGAGGGTTCCGCTCTCAAAGGCCGGGCGGGCTGGAATCCGCGGCCCCCTCGGCCGAGGGTTCCGCTCTCAAAGGCCGGGCGGGCTGGAATCCGCGGCCTCCCCGGCCAAGGGTTCCGCCCTCAAACGCCGGGCGGGCCGGGGTGCGCCCCGTTCCGGCCCACCACACCCCCCGCGGGAGCAACCTTCGTACCGCCGCCACCCCCCGCCCCCACCGGCAGATCCGCCAGCCCCAGCTCCTTCGCCGCCGCCAGCAACTGCTCCACCTGCCCCGAAGCCGCCCCCGACGACCCCATCAGCCGCATCAGCAGCGCCGACACCGTAAGGTTCTGCACATCCCCCGTGGAGACCGACCCCAGCACCCGGCTCAGGTCATCCGTGAAGGACGACGACCCCTCCAGCCACGGCCCGGCCAGCGCCTGCGCGGTCTGCGAGTTGTCCACGAACCCGTCCACCGCCTTGCCGAGCGAGATCGACGAGACGAGCCGGTCGAAGAAGACGGACTCGCCGCCGACGATGTCGATGTCGGCGTTCTCCAGCCCGGTGGCCAGCACCGTCGCCTGCGCCTCGGCCACCTGCCGCTGCACCTCAAGACCCGCCAGCCGGATCTCCTTCTCCGCGTCGAGCCGCAGGCGGTACTCCTCGTGCCCGCGCGACGCCTCGTCCAGCGCCGCCATCGCGGCCGCCTTCTCCGTGAGCCCCGCGGCCTCCGCCTTCAGCTTCTCGCCGATGACGGCCGCGTCCGCCGACGCCTGGGCCTGCGTACCCTCGGCCTCCGCGAGCGCCTTGAGCCGCGCGCCCTCCGCCTCGGCCTTGAGCCGCGCCGCCGTCGCCTCGGCCTCCGCGAGACCGGCCTTCTCGGTGACGTCCGCCTCCGCGTCCCGCACCTGCACCGCGGCGAGCCCGGGCGCCGCGGTCTCCGCCTGGATGCCCTCCGCGAGCCGCAGCTTGGCCTGCGCGTCGAGGTCGGCGGTCTTGAGCCGCGCCTCGGCGAGCGTGAGCTGCTCGGCCGCCAGGTGCGTGGAGGCCGCCTCCGCCGCCTCGGCCGCCTTGATGTCCTTGACCAGCTTCTCCTGGGCCTCCGCCTCGGCGGCGATGATGACCGACCTACGGGACCGCTCCGCGTCCTCGACGGCGCGCAGGGTCAGGATCGACTCCTCCTGCTCGGCGACCGTACGGTCCACCGCGATCCGCTCCCGGATGACGTCGGCGACCTCACGGCGCTCGGCCTCGACCTCCTTCGTGGCGGCGATCCGGTTCAGCTCGGTCTCGCGCTCCCGCCCGATGACCTCCAGCATCCGGTCCTTCTCGATGCGCTCGCTCTCGACGGCGATGACGCGCTCGCGGTTCTTCTGCGCGACGGCGATCTCCCGCGCCTGGTTCTCGCGCTGGATGCCGAGCTGCTCCTCGGTCCTGATGAACGCGCTCTGCGAACCGAGCCGCTCCTCCTCCTGCACCCGGGCGGTGGCCGCCTCCTCGCGGGCGCGCAGAGTCTCGACCTCACGGCGCTGCTTGATCTCCGCCTCGGCCTGCCGGCGCTCCAGCTCCAGGATTGTCTCGCGGGCGTCGACGTCCTGCCGGGTGATCTCCTTCTGCTCGGTGCGCTGGAACTCGTTGGTGCGCACGTGCTCGATCGCCGTCAGTTCGGTGATCTTCCGGATGCCCTGGGCGTCAAGGATGTTGGAGCCGTCGAGCTGCGACATCGGGGTCTGCTCAAGGAAGTCGATCGCGGCGTCGTCCAGGTGGTAGCCGTTCAGGTCGGTCCCGATGACCTGGATGATCCGGTCCCGGAACTCCTCGCGCTTGGTGTAGAGGTCGACGAAGTCGAGCTGCTTGCCGACGGTCTTGAGGGCCTCGGAGAACTTCGCGGCGAAGAACTCCTGGATGGCGACCTTGTCACTGGCCCGCTGCGTACCGATGGACTGCGCGACCTTGATGACGTCCTCGACGGTCTTGTTGACCCGGACGAAGAAGGTGATCTGGATGTCGGCGCGGATGTTGTCCTGGCAGATCAGACCCTCGCGCCCGGCACGGTGGATCTCGATCTTCTTCACCGAGATGTCCATCGTCTCGGCCTTGTGGAGGACGGGCAGGACGACGGCACCGGTGAAGGTCACGTCGACCTTCTTGGTCTTGGAGATGATCAGCGCCTTGCCCTGCTCGACCTTGCGGAACAGCCGGGTGATGACGAAGGCGATGACGACGACGATGAGCAGGACAACGGCGATGAGCACGCCGATGCCCAAGGAGATGGCGTCCATAAGAGTCCTTGGGATTTCGAAGACAGGCGTAGAACAAAGAAGAAGAGCTAAAAAGCGGACGAAAGCGGCACGAGCACACAAGAAGGGTCACAGCCCCGGACCCGCCGAACCCAGCCCCAGGCCCCAGGCCCACACCACCACCACCGGCCCCGTGCACGCGGCCCGGCCACAAGCAGCCGCCCACCCCGCCGGGCCAGCCGCGCACCCCGCCGGGTCAGCCGCCCACCCCGCCGGGCCGGCCGCCCACCCCGCCGGGTCAGCAGCCCGGTTTCGCCTTCGGCCCCGGATCGAGGGCCGCGTCGTACGGCGACACCCAGAAGAACTCGCCCTCTTCCTCGTACGCGTAGAGGAGTCCCGTACTGCCCGAGACGAGGAGCTCCTCGGCGTGCGGCTCGGCGAGTCGCGCGACCCGAGGGGCCTGGCGGACCTGGACGATGGCCGTCGAACCGTCGGCCGCGGCGACCTCGGCCTGACCGAAGACGGCGCTGACGGAGCCGGTGCGGATGGTGCACACGCGCCCGACGAAGTCCTTGCGCGATGGCGGAGGTTCCGCCGGGAAGTACCGGCGGAAGAGGTGTGCGAGAAGGCGGACGGTCCCCCAGGCGAGGAGCAGAGATCCGGCGAGTACGGCGACGGCGAGCACCGAGCGGGTGGCGCCGGAGACCGGGACCCGGTGCAGCAGGACGGTACCGCTGAGGCTGCCGAACCAGGCGACGACCACGAGCAGCGATACGGAGACGGTGACGGGCACCCCGCCGAAGCCGACGGTGCCGGAGTCGAGGTCCGAGTCGAAGGAGTGCTGGTCGGCGGCGCCGGCGAGCGCGAGGAGCCAGAAGCAGACGACGACCACGAGTGCGGCGCCGAAGATGACGGCGGGGAAGGAGAGTGCCGCGTCCAGGAACTCGCCCATCGGTCCCGCCCCCTCTGCGGTTCGGCGCGCCTGCCGGGTGGCGGTGCGCGGTCTTGTACCGGTACGGGGGAGTGGTGACGGCCTCACGCGGCCGGCACGTCGGACAAGTACGGCTCGCACGGGCCGGTGATGGCGGCGGCGGGCCCGGCGCTGCGGCACGGCGAACGGTGCCGCAACAACCGGGTCGTCCCCCTCAGACGCCCGCCGCCGATCCCGAATCCCCCGTGGATCCCCCGTGAATCGCGCGACGAGCCGCCTGCTTTGCCCCCCGTTTCCCCCGTATCCCCGTGCTCCCCCGTGTGTTCCCCGTTGTGTTGCTGATCTGATCCTGTCATCCGACCCCCACCCACCGCATTGCCGGATTCCGGCAATCTTTACGCTGTCCTGATGCCGGGCACCGGCACCGCCCGGTGCGCGTTGGGGAAATGACAGGACTGTTGCAAGGCTGAAGGAGTGTGCGTGGCCGAGCCGAGGATTCCCGAGGAAATGCTGGGAAATTATGCCCAGATTCTGGGTGAAGTCGCCACAACAGGACGCCGTCTGACGCGTAACGAACTGGAGATACGACGGGCGTTGGGCCGGGAGGCGGCCGACGCGGGCCATCAGTTGCGCGCGCTGGTGACGATGCACCTGGCGCAGACGCGCGAGACCTGGCCACGGACGGCTGCCGGAAACAGCCCTGCCGTGACGGACGCGGTATTGGCCGCGGTGGAGCAGGCGGTCGACGCGTTCGCGGAGGGGTTCGAGCGCGCGCAGCGGCTGACGGTGCGTCGGGAGGAGGCGGCACGCCGCGAGTTCATCGACGATCTCCTTTACGGGCGGAGCGACTTGGTCCACCTCGCGGAGCGGGCCACCCGCTTCGGCCTGCGGCTTTCGAGGGTGCACGCGGTCGCGGTGGCGTCGGGCCCGGAGGCGTACACGGAGACGGACGCGGTGCCGCGCAGTGTGGAGGCGGCGCTGCTGGCCCGGTTCAGCGGTCGCAAGATCCTGCTGACGACGAAGGACGGGCGGATCGTCTGCATCGCGCCCGGCAGTCAGCCCGACGTCCTGCGCTACTTCGCCAAGCAGTCGCACGTGGCGACGGACGGCGGCCAGGTCGCGATCGGCCGCCCGCACAAGGGGCCCGGCGGCGTGGTCCACAGTTACGACGAGGCGCTCGAAGCCCTCGACCTCGCCGACCGGATGGGGATGGAGGACCCGGTGCTGTACGCCTCGGACCTCCTGGTCTACCCGGTGCTGACCCGGGACCGGCAGGCGATGGCGGACCTCGTACGCAGCGAGCTGGGCCCGCTCCAGAAGGCGCGGGGTGGTGCGGAGCCGCTGCTGAAGACGCTGGCGGTGTACTTCGACGCGGGCTGTGTGGCGGCCGAGACCGCCCGCCGCCTGGCGCTGAGCGTACGGGCGTTGACGTACCGCCTGGAACGCATCCACCAGCTCACCGGCTCGGACCCGGCGGACCCGATGCACCGCTACAGCCTGCAGACGGCGGTGATCGGCGCGCGCCTGCTGGACTGGCCGGCCAAGGAGCTGTGAGGCCCCCGGCCGGCCCGGGACTCCGTATCCCTACAGGTCGAACTCGTGCGGCGGCAGGTCCAGGGCGAAGCACGCCTCCCGCACGACGGCCTGCTCCGTCTTGTCGAAGTCACCGTCGGCGCCGCCGATGATGATGCCGATCTGGATGACGGCGCGTGCCTCGGCGGGCTTCTTCTTCGCCTTGGCGATCTCCTGGAGCACGCTGACCTTGCCGAAGGCGAAGTCGGCGGTGAGCTTGTTGACGTAGTCGTTGAAGCGTCGCTGCAGGTCGTCCGCGGGGAAGTTCTGCAGGACGTCGTTGCTGGCGATGAGCGCGGCGACGCGCTGGCGCTCGGACGGGTCGATGGTGCCGTCGGCGGCGGCGACCAGAGCACACATGGCCATGCTCGCGTCCCGGAACGCCCCCGACTTCAGGTCGTTCTTCTTCGCTTCCAGCTGCGTCTGCATAGACGAAGCGGATTCCTTGATCCGATCCCACAGGGCCATGACATCTCCATACGTTGCGGTGCAATGCCGGAACAAAAGAAAACTCTACAGACGTGTAGAAGCTAGCAGGCAGGTCGGCCCCCCGCCCCGGGTTCGCGGGGCCGAATCGACGCGCGGGGTCGAGTTCCGGACAGCACAACGGCCGGTCCGGGCAGCCGTGATGACGGCGGCCCGAACCGGCCGAAGGAGAGGGAGGAGGTCGGTCAGTCGCCGCGCGCCTCGCCCGCGGGCTCAGGAGTCAACTCGTCGTGGTCGCCGAGCCGGCGCTCGGGAGCGGCCTTCGGGGGCGCTTCCACGGCCGGGCCACCGGGCTTCACACCCCGCGCGGCCTGGATCTTTTCGGCGAGCGGCTGCGTCCACCGGGCGGTGAGCGGGCCGACGATGACGAGGATGAGGACGTACGCGGTGGCCAGCGGCCCGATGCGCGGCTCGGTGGCCACGGCGAGACCGGCGATGACGATGGAGAATTCACCGCGCGCCACGAGCGTGCCGCCCGCCCGCCAGCGCCCGCGCGAACCGATACCGGCGCGCCGGGCCGCGTACCAGCCGGTGGCGATCTTGGTGAGGACCGTGACGACGGCGAGGATGGCGGCGGGCAGGAGTACCGGGGGGATGTCGGCCGGGTTGGTGGAGAGCCCGAAGAAGACGAAGAACACGGCGGCGAACAGATCACGCAGCGGCGTAAGAAGCTTACGAGCCCCCTCCGCGACCTCACCGGAGAGGGCGATACCGACGAGGAACGCGCCGACGGCAGCGGAGACTTGGAGCTGCTGCGCGATACCGGCGACGAGCACGGTGAGCCCGAGGACGACCAGGAGCAGCATCTCCGGGTTGTCGGAGGAGACGGCGCGGCTGATGAGGCGCCCGTGGCGCAGGGCCAGGTACAGCACGAACCCGACGGTGCCGAGCGCGATGACGAGGGCGAGGCTGCCGCCGGCCAGGCTGACCCCGGCGAGCATGGCGGTGAGCAGCGGCAGGTAGACCGCCATCGCCAGGTCCTCCATGACGAGGACGCCGAGGATGACGGGGGTCTCGCGGTTGCCGAGCCGCCCGAGGTCGGTCATCACCTTCGCGATCACGCCGGACGACGAGATCCAGGTGACCCCGGCGAGCGCGACGGCACCGACGGGCCCCCAGCCGAGAACGAGCGCGGCGACGGCACCCGGCGTCGCGTTCAGCACGAAGTCGACGACCCCGGACGGATACTGCGTCTTGAGACTGGTGACCAACTCCGAGGCGCTGTACTCCAACCCCAGCAGAAGCAGCAGCAGGATGACGCCGATCTCGGCGCCGACCATGGTGAACTCTTCGCTGGCGTCGAGCGGGATGAGCCCGCCGTGGCCGAAAGCGAGCCCTGCGAGCAGGTACAGCGGGATCGGGGAGAGCCCTATCCGCCCGGCGACCCGCCCGATGAGCCCGAGGCCGAGGATGACGGCGCCCAGTTCCACCAGCAGTGCAGTCGTGTCATGCACGGTCAGCCCTCCGCAATGATCTCGGAGAGCGCGTCGACGCCCTCACGCGTACCGACGGCGACGAGCGTGTCCCCGATGGCGAGCCGGAAGTCCGGCTCCGGCGAGGGGTGCGCGCTGTGCGTACGCAGTACGGCGACGATGGACGCCCCGGTCCGCGTACGCGCCCGGGTCTCCCCCAACAGCCGCCCGCCGTAAGGCGATCGGGACCCGAGCGGGATGTGCTCGGTGACGAGGTCGATGCCTTCGGTCCGTACGGCGTCGATGGGCGCGGGGTCGATGAGGTGGGCCAGCGCGGTGGCCTCGGTCGTCGTCAGGGGCACCGACAACCGGCACGAATCGGGGTCGTCCTGTTCGTAGAACCCGATGAACCGCCGCCCGTCGTGGTGGACGACGACGGAGATGTGCTGCCCGGACTCGGTGGTGAAGTCGTACTGAGCACCCACTCCGGGCAAGGACGTGCGGCGGGTTCCCATGACTACCTCCCGAGACGTGCGTCGTGTCTCG
The DNA here is from genome assembly GCF_042718795.1 of Streptomyces cyaneofuscatus. Classification (GTDB taxonomy): domain Bacteria; phylum Actinomycetota; class Actinomycetes; order Streptomycetales; family Streptomycetaceae; genus Streptomyces; species Streptomyces cyaneofuscatus_A. Next base: position 141,258 of record NZ_JBHXOX010000014.1, on the reverse strand, counting down.
GCGCACCTGGTGATCTCTTTATCCGGCCATTACCTTATCGGTCGACTTGAAGCCGTCCACCGTGCCCGAACAGGCGCTTGGACATCCATTCGACGACTCTCCAAGACTCCCGGAGGCCCCCAATGCCCCCGATGCCCCCGGAGGCTCCCGGCAAGGGACGGGGGGAACAGGGCTCGGCCCACGACCCCGGCAGCGAGCAGAGCGGCGAGGACGAGTGCGTACCCCTCCTGCTTCTCCTGCCGCTTCTGCTCGTCCCGCACGGCTTTCGCGTACCGCTCGGCGCCCGCGTGGGCTTCGCTCACCGCCTTCGCGGTCGGCGTCGCGCCCCGGGCGAGCAGGTGGTGCACCATGCGTACGTTCCCGAAGGCGGCGGCCCACTCGAGGGAGGTCCTGCCCCTCTTCGTCCCGTCGATGTCCGCTCCCCGCCGAAGGAGCAGATCCACCATCTGCGGATACCCGTGGTCCGAGCTGGTCGCGGCCAGCACCAGCGGCGGGAACTCCAGCCGGCCTTGGGCACCGGTGGCGGCACCCGCATCGAGCAGGAGCTCCGCCACGTCCACGTACCCGTACATCGCCGCCAGGCACAACGGCGTCACCTCGCCGTACGCCCCCGCCGTCTGCTGCGGGTCGGCCCCCGCCTCAAGCAGCACCCGGACAACGCCCACGTGCCCGGCATGCACGGCAAGGTCCAGCGCGGAACGCCCGTCCTCACCGAGCCCGTCCACCTCGGCACCCTCGCTCAACAACCGCGCCACCGCAGCGGCGTCCCCGCCCCCCGCGGCGCGCGCGAGCCGATCCGCCAGGTCACCCGGCCGAGACGGCATCAGTACTTTCCGTCGACCGGAATCCAGCCGGACCACGACTCGGGCTGGTAGAACTTCCCGGTGTCGCCGTCGTAGCGCAGGACCCGGAGGCGTACGTTCCCGGTCTCGCGGTAGTCCTTGTCGCAGGTGGCCCAGGTGTTCACGCCGAGCTTGTTGATGCAGACCGCGGCGGCTCGCCCGTAGTCGGTGTAGACGCCGACGGCCGCGGACATGCCGTCCTTCTTCGTGTCGCCCGCCCAGACGACGTCACCGTTGTGCTGGAAACAGCCCGTGACCCCGTAGGCGGCGGTCGAGCCGAGGCAGGTGCTCGCCCCCGGGGCCGCCTTGGCGGCCGCCGCGGCAGAGAAGGGGGCGTCCGTCGTGGGCTCCAGGGAGGGGGCATCGCTCCCGGCTGCCGGAGCGAGCCCTTCGACGATCTGCACATCCGCCGGCATCTGCACTTCCTGCAGATCCTCCACCGCCTCGTCGGCCACCGCGGGCACCGCCGTGAGAGCCGAGAGCGCGAGTGCTGACGCACCAGCGAGAACGCTCACCTTTATGCGCCAGTTTTCACGCATTTTTCACTACCCCCGCACCTGACTCCTGTTTAGAAGTCACCCATGGTCGAATGTGAACAGGATGTGAGGCTAAGGGATCTCCGCGCGCGGGGGAAGTTACCGAAGGTTCCGCACGCACGACAGGAGGGGCAGGCACACGCCGGTGTGCCTGCCCCTCCTAAGGAACTACTGCTGTACGGGCTCTACGACGCGGCCGCTACCGCGCGTCGGGCGCGGAGCCGACCGGCTCCCCGACACTGATCTCGCCGAACGAGGGATCGACCGCACACTCCGCCGGAATCTCCTCAACAGGAACCGCACACTCCGAGGGCCCCACCACGCTCTGCCCGTCCAAGGTGGGCACACCCGCCCGCTTCCCCGTCTCGACGTGCCCGGCCACGCCCTCCACCGGCGCGGACTTCACCGAGGCGGCGGGACCGGCGGGGGACTGGGGGGTCTCTGCGGCGCCCGAGGAGGACGAGCAGGCAGCGGCACCTGTCATGGCGAGTAAGGCGAGGGCGGCAGAGGCCGCGACCGTACGAAAGCGCATGTGGATCCCCCTACGCGGACGCTCAGTCGTCCGATTGGTCAGTTGACCCACGGTGCCACAGCACGCGGCGCGGAAGGCGCGGAAACTGTGAAGAATCGGCGCTGGTGAGCGCGGCGCGAACCCTGCCAACTCACGCAATTCCGGGGCCTGGTGAAACAGGAATGCGACACTCCGTCTCGCCGCACTGCTGCACTGCGCTACCTCGCCGGATGCCACCCCGGGGGCCACCGTGAGTGGACTGGACTCTTCCGCAAAACCGAGGGCACATGGAACCGCATGACCCGAGCCGGTGACCCCGGCACAGGAAATGTGTACCCCTTTCCAGCACCTGCGGCGTCGCCCGCATGATCGAGAGGTCGGCAATGAAGACAGCGATGTTGTGCTTTTTCATCGTGATGGCGCTCGTCCAGGTCGTGAGACCGCAGTTGCTCTGGAAGATCAACCGTCCTCTGCAGAAGCCGTTCGTGAAGGACTACGACGCGACCGAACCCACGCACGCCGGATACATGATGAGCCGCGCCGTGGGGGCGGTGGTCCTCGTGGCTTCGGTGACCATGTTGATCAACACCCTGTGACTTCTTCCCTCCGACTTCCAGGGCCTCTCTTCGTCCCAGCAAAGACACGCATCGATCAGCGAGACACCATCCCCCTCTGCCCGCCGCGCGCTCCCCGGGCCCCCCGGGCCTTGTTGGTTGTCGGGACCTGTCTAGTTGCTCCTCCCTGACCGGAGCTGAGGGAGGACATGGGCGACCAGCAGGTCGTACTGGTCCTTGTCCTGCTCCCAGAGGGCGAGCACCCGAGCCGTGGCCTCGGCCATGTCCGTGGGCAGGTCAGCCGCGCGAAGAGTATCGGCGACCTCTTCCATCTCGGGCGCCCAGCGCCAGGCTCGGGCCGCGACACTCGGCAGATACTCGGGGTCGGAGAGGATCGTGGAGATCATGACCTCGGCTTCGGCTGTGAGCTGATCACGGACTCCATGGGCGTCGGCGAGCGCGTGAGCGACGCCGGCGAGGGTTCGAGCGGACTTCTGGTAGCTGGCAAAGGCCATTTTCAGAGCGGAAGCGGAACCGAGTGTGTCGCCGACCCGGCACACGTGCAGCGCAGAGTTCGTGAACAGCGACGCCACCAGCTCGACGGCAGAGTCGGCCCCCGAGAGATAGATCCGTGTGGCACGCCCCTCGCCTGGCGGCTGACCGAAAACGGCACCGTCGACGACTGCGGAGCCGGGGCGGATCTCGTCGGCGATGCGCCGTACGCGTTGAGGGCTGATGGCGTTGACGTCGGTGTACACCCCCGCGAAGCCGTGCGCGGCCACCGCCGCCGCAACGTCCTCCGCCGCCTGTGGTGGGCAGATCGAGAGAACGACCGCGCTTCGGGACAGCGCTTCCGCGAGCGAGTCGTACGTCGTGGCACCGGCTTCTCTCCCGCGGCGCCACGTTTTCTCACTGCGGCCCTTGGTCACCGACAGCGCCTCATGGCCGCCGGCGACGATCTCGGCGGTGATCGCCGCGCCCATGGTTCCGGGGTGGAGGACGGTCACGGTGGTCATGGGCGTCCTCCAGCGAGATACGACGTGGTGGTGTTCCTCATCCACATGATCCGCTGTCACCCGGCAGCAACGGAGAAGGGCTCGACACCCAGCGGCAGAACACGGCTGTGGCACTCCCTGCCCCGGCAGCTCTTCTCACGCGAACGCCGCCTCATGGGTACCGTGCAGGAGACGAACTCTGTACGGACGGACCGGCGGTCGCGCCGGATCGTCCGGCGGCCGGGAGGTGTCCTGATGCTGGAGGAAGCCGAGGAGATCGGCAAGCGCGCTCGCAGGGCGAGGCTGCGGCTGGGCATGCCGCAGGCCGACCTGGCGACGGCTCTCGGGAAGTCGCAGGGCTGGGTGTCGAAGATGGAGCGTGGACTGATCGAGCTGGACCGGGTCGGGCTGCTCAACCAGGTGGCCGCAGAGCTGCACGTCCATCCGAACGACCTGATCGGACGCCCGTACAGCAGCTCCCCCGACGACAGTCAGTGGCAGCAGATCGCCGCCTCGTCGATTCTGCGCGAGCTGCGTCGCTACGACCTCGTTCCCGTCTTCGACGGGGTTCCGCGACCGGCGTCACAGCTATGGCGTGAGGTGACCCGGCTGCACCGCCTGCGGGACACCGCCTCCAACGTCGCGATTCTCCGAGTTCTCCCGGACCTGTTCCGGGAGGCGCGCGCTCTGGCGGAGGAGTCGGACGGGCACGAGCGGGAAGAGGCGTACGCCATTTACGCCGTGTGCTGCAAGTTCGCGCACACCGCCGCGCACGCCCTCGGGCACCCGGAGCTGGTGGCCATGGCGTGCGAACGGGCCGCGTGGTCTGCCAGGTTGTCGGGAGATCCGGTGCTGCCTGCCGTCGCCGACTGGATGCGCGTCTGGGACATGTGGGCGACGGCTGACTGGGCCGACGCTCTGACCCTCTCGGACAAGGCGATCGCCTCGTTGCAACAGCCGTACGAACATGGTGATCCGCTGGCCGTACGGGCTTGGGGCACGCTTCAGCTTCGGGCGGCCATCTCCGCTGCTCGGGCCAACCGCCCATCGGAAGCGGAGGACCGGATCGGGCACGCGAAGGACGCGGCGAAACGCATGGACGCGTACGTAGGGGCACCGGTGTACGACCGGCATTCGCTGACGTTCTCCGCCGGGAACGTGCAGATCCACGCGATCAGCGTGGCCCTGGAAATGGGCAAGCAAGGCAAAGCTCTGGAGATAAACCGCCGAACCAGCCCGAGCTTGGTCGGGGCACTGCCCAACTCCCGTCAGGGACACCACCACATGGACGTCGCGCGGGCCTGGCTGTGGGACGGGAACCGGGCAAAGGCCCTCACCGCGCTGGAGACGGCTGAGCGGATCGCACCCCAGCTCGTACGTAACCACCCCATCGCCCGTTCAACGCTCCGCAGCATCGTCTACGCCGAACGAGCAGCTACAAGGGAAAAGCTGCGGCACATGTCCGACCGCTTCCACCTGGACGGATAGGGGCCGTATTCCTCCGGCTCATATTCGAGGACCGCCCTGTCCCTAACTTCGTGGCATGACGCGACAACGTTCTTCCCATGTCCCCTCTCAGGGGGCCGGGTTAGGCACAGCAGCCCCCTTCGTGCCCCGGCTCGGCGACCTCGCCACGGACAACGCTCGCGATGGCCGCGTCGGGGTCGTGGTCGCCGTCCCCGGTGAGGGCTCCGCTACGACGTACCACCTGCGTCGCCCGGGGGCGGGGCCCCGTGGTCCGCGCCCGCCGACGGGACGACGCTCAGTCCCGTGCCGGTGAAGGCCACCCACGCCACACTCTCGGCCGGAGGGGACGCGGTCTACGACCCGCGCGCCCGGCAGGGATCAATTCCCGTCAAGTTCCACTTGGACGACGGCTCGATCCTCGATGGCGCACTCATCCTCACCTCGGTCGAGGTGGAGTGGTTGCACCAGCAGACCAGCCGCCTCGTCGACGCACACGAACGTGCCCTCGGCGGCACCCCCTGACCGGGGCCCGGCGGTGCCGCGCGAAAGGCCGCGCCGCGCTCCGTACGCCCCGAAGGCGGAGGCATCGCGCTCACGATTCTGGCCGTCGCCGGCCAGGTGGGCCCGGCCTGGGCACTGTGTGAGCAGGCCGCCCCGCTCCTCAAAGGCCTCGGTCACCAGCCCGCCGCCATCACGCCGGACGCGAGCCCGCCCTCCGACCACTGACTCCGCCCCGCTGTCCGGGCCGTTCGCCGACGCCCCCGGCCAGCGGAGCCTGCCATGCACCCGGAACATCCAGGCGTGATTCTCCAGGGAGGGATCGTGGACATCCCGTACATCGTCATCGACCAGCTCACCGCCGACCAGCAGCAGGTCTGGAAGACCTACTTCGGCGACGCCGACCGACCCCGCTACATGGAGGAAGGCATCTGGCGCCGTACGCAGGAGAGGGCCACGGCCGAACAGAGCGGCTGGACGGCTGCCGACGACGCCCGGCGGCGGATCATCCACTACCGGTACCGGTACGGCCTGGTCCCCACCACCGCCGCACCGGCCATCGGCCTGACCGACCTGTACCTCTACCACTCCGCTGCCGCTCCTGCGGACGAGATCGACGCGCACCACGACGCCCTGTGGGACTCGCTCGCCACCGGCGGTTGGAAGGAGGCTCCCGGTGGATTCTTGTGGACACGTCGGGATCTGAAGTGCCGGATCACCGAGCACGACGCCCACCCCCAGGACGCGGCTGCGGGCCGCACCCTCCCCGCTGGCTACCGGAACCTGGACGTACAGATCGCCTCGGTCTCCTACGTCCCGCCGCCCGCTGTCCGGCAACTGCCGTGGAGCGTCCTCTCCACCGGAGTCCGGTGCAAGGACCGCCCCGGTACGCCGACCCGCGTCCCGGACCTGTCCGTCCTCGCGGACCTGCTGCCGTTCCAGGTGGAGATCGGCTGCGGTACGTCGGTCGAGGCGGGTATCCCGCCCCTGCACCGGCTCCACGAGATCTACCGGGTCACCGACCGCCAGGGCCACGAGCCTCGGGAGCACCGCTTCACCCTCTCCCCGACAGCGGACACGCTCCTCCACGAGGTGCTGACGGAGCCGGAGGAGAAGACTTCGGAGTTCGTGGAGATGTTCCGCGCCTGCTTCCTGGCCGAACCGACCCCGGCCATGTGGGCGCTGAAGGAATTGGCGGACGCCGGGCACCTCGTCGGCCCGGTCATCACCAACAATTTCGATGTCCTCGCGGCGCGCGCCGGGCTCGACGAGTGCTTCATGCGCCGGTACGACCAGGCCGTACCCGATGTCGAGTGGGTGGACGGCGCCAAGGCCCTCCTCGTCGTCGGCCTGCATGCCGACCGACGCAAGGTCCAGGCACGCGCCCGCGCTCGGGGCATGCAGGTCGTCTACCTGGACCCGGAGGGCTTCTGGCGCGACGGCCAGTTCATGCCGTATCCGCTGGAAGGCCCCCAGGACGGTGACCTGGTGTGCCGGGCGACCGCCGCCGAGGCACTGCCCGCCCTCGTCAACCTACTGAAACAGAAGGCTGGTTGATCCACCTGCACAGAAGGGGCCACGCCGGGTGCTGACGCTAGCGTGACGCACCCGGCCGGCCCGGAATCCCCCAGGCCGGCCCGAGGCAAGGAAAGGAGCGCCGCCCCATGCGCGTATCCGTCATCGGCTGTGGTCACCTGGGCATTCCCCACGCCGCTGCCATGGCCGAGATCGGCCACGAGGTCATCGGCGTGGACCTGGACCAGGCGAAGATCGACCGCCTCAACGCCGGTGAGTGCCCCATCTACGAGGACGGCCTGCCGGAACTCCTCAGCACCCATACCGCCACTGGACGCCTGCGGTTCACCACCAGCCTCGCAGAGGCGGCCGAGTTCGCCGACATTCACTTCCTGGCCGTGGGCACGCCGATCGACGCGGACGGGCGGAGCTACGACACCGGGCAGGTCTTCGGCGCCGCCCGCGCCCTCGCCCCACACCTGATCCGCCCGACCGTCATCGTCGGCAAGTCCACGGTCACCGTCGGCACCTCCCGCGACCTCGGTGCCCTCCTTGCCCGGCTCTCCCCGGCCGGCGAGGACGTGGAGGTTGTCTGGAACCCCGAGTTCCTGCGCGAGGGCCACGCCATCGACGACACCCTGCGCCCCGACCGCATCGTCGTGGGCGTCCCCTCGGCCCGCGCGGAGGACGCGGTACGCGAGGTCTACGCACCCCTCCTGGCGAACGGCATCCCGCTGTTCGTGACCGACCCCGCCACCGCCGAACTCATCAAGGGCGCCGCCAACGCCTACCTCGGCATGAAGATCTCCTTCATCAACGGCGTCGCCGACATGTGCACCGCCGCCGGAGCCGACGTCCAGCAGCTCACCGAGGCCATCGGCCTGGACCCCCGCATCGGCCGCGGCGGCCTCAACGCCGGCCCCGGCTACGGCGGCGGCTGCCTCCCGAAGGACGTCCGCGCCTTCACCGCCTCCGCCCGCGCCCTGGGCGCCGCCGAGGCAGCGACCATGCTGCGCGCGGCGGAGGAGGTCAACGAATCCCGCCCCACCGCCGCGCTGAGGCTCATCGAGCAGACGCTCGGCCGCCCCGTCGACGGCGTACGTATCACCGTCTGGGGCGCTTCGTTCAAGGCCGGTACCGACGACGTCCGCGAATCCCCGGCCCTGGCGATCGCCGCGCTCATGCACCAGCGCGGCGCGACCGTCACCGTCCACGACCCGCACGCCGTGCCCACGGCACTGCGCCGCCACCCCGAACTCGACTACTGCGAAACCCTCGAAGACTCCCTCGCGGCAGCCGAGCTGATCGTCCTGGCCACAGAATGGCCCCACTTCCGTGAGGCGGATCCCAAGGCCCTCGCCCCACTGGTCGCGGACCAGGTCCTCGTCGACCTCCGCAACCTCATCGACGCCGACGCCTGGCGCATGGCCGGATGGACCGTACGCCAGCTCGGACGACCCGCACAGGAATAGCCGAACCCATCGACCGGAGGTCCGACGTGGACACCCTGTGGGACAACATCGAGAAGCTCTCCGCCGTCTGCCGAGCGGCCGGCACCCACCTCCCCGACGAGGAACTCAAAGCCCTCCAGATCGGCAAGGTCGCCGAGGAAGCCGGCGAGGCGATGCACGCCCTCCACGGCCTGAAGGGCCTCACCACCTGCGGAGACGAGCACACCTGGTCCGAGGTCCAGAACGACCTGGTCGGCTCCGTCATCGCTGCCCTCCTGGCCATGCACTACATCGACCCCACGGGCGCCCGCGCCACCTTCGACGAGATCATCCACCGGCGGACGCGAAGGGGCCGCTAGGCCGCTGCTACGGCCTGACGGCCTCCGGACGTGGCCGTCGACCGCTCCGGTTGCACGCGGGCGGCGGCCACGTCCGACACACAAGCTGCGGTAGGCACCTGATCCCAGCGCGGTTGAACTTTTCCTACTCCATCAAGGCGGCTCGCTCCGCTCGCCGCGCGCTCCCCGGCTACGCCGGTCGCGCGGCTGGAGCGAGCACCACGGTGGGGAGAACCCCTCTGTTGCTGGGGCGGTCGGCTCCCACGGCTTTAGCCACCTCCCCGGTTCGGGTCCCGCGTCGAGCAAGACCAGGGGGCACTCGTTCAAATTCCGGCCCCCCAGCAGCGGCTTCCTACCTGCTCAGCCAGTAGATGAAGAGTTAGCAGCCCGTGATTCCCAAGCTCGGAGCGCGAGTTTGATTCTCGTCACCCCCCAGGCCAGCTGCCGGGGGCTTCTTTGTTGCCATAAGCCCGAACAGACGCCCCGCGCCTGCTCTGCGCTCGACGTGCCCGTCGGCTTCTTCCGGCCGCCCCCCACCCCACGAGCAAGTATGCTAACTATGATAGTTGCTATATGCTTCAGCATATGGAGACGAAGACGTGCACAACCATCGACCTGCGCAAGGGGATGGGCGAGATCCTGGACCGGACCCGGATCGCCGGCGAGGCCGCCGCCATCACCCGCAAGGGAAAGACGGTCGCCTACCTGGTGCCGGCCGAGTGGTTCGAGCAGATGACCCGCGGGCACGAGTCGCACGAGGACCGACCCGAGGCGGCCTGACCCACCTCCATACCAAGGAGCACGAACCATGCCCGCCCACGCACTCCACTTCGATGGGTACGAGGGGGAACCCCTGCGGTTGCCTCCCATGCCCGAACGCACGCCCCAAGCACTCCGGTTGGCCATTCAGGAACACGCTCCGCACCTCCTCCCGGACTTCGAGGCTCACTGGAAGCGCGTCATCGGCGACGCCTTCAACATCACGCCCGTGCCCGCCTTCATGCGCCTGTGGTGGACGCAGTACGCCATCGCCCGGAATCCCGTCCTCGACTCGCACCTTCGCGACCTCGAAGCCCGCGCCGCCAAGTCCGAGGACCCCGAGGAGTCCATCCGGCTTCTGGAGGAATACAGCCGCCTCCGGCACGAAGCCGCCGAGAGGAAGCCCGGAGAGTGATCGACGAACCACTCCGGCCGCCCTGGCAGATGGACTGGACGAAGCAGGCGCAGCACGACTTCCAGAACATGCCCGCCGAAGGCAGTGACCTGATCATGAGCGCCCGTGCGGAACTGATCACGGCCGAAGACCCGTACTTCCGGGGAATCGACGCCGATGCCTCGCTCCCGCACTGGATGACCGTCCGACCTCTGGCCTCTACAAGCCCCGGCGGCCCCCACATCGTGGACCTGGCCGGCGGACGCGGCTGGCTCATCTACACCTTCATGCGGCGCCACGCCGACCCCCAGATCATCGTCACCGAAGCCTTCTGGGCCTGACGTCCGCGCCACGGCTCCCAGCGGTCATGACAATTCAAGCTCCCTCGCGGGAAAGCGCAGCTCAGACCCCTTCCAGCAACCCAAAGAATCGCTTATGCCCAAGCTCAGAGCCTGATGTCAGAGCGAGGTGGGAGTGTGCGTTCATGGACACGCTGTTTGATCTCCCCGAACCAGAGCGCCAGCAAGCCGTCGTGGCTCACTACCGCCTGAGCGACGACCAATACGGGTCGCCTGCGGAGCGTGAGGCCATCTACGACGCGGAGCGGGTCATGACTGCCGCCGTCGAGGCGGCGGGAGTCGGCGAGGTCGACGGAAACGAGTTCGGCGGAGGCGAAGCCGTGCTGTATGCATATGGAGCGGACGCCGGAGCTCTCTTCAAGATCATGGAACCGACCCTGCGGAGCCTGCCCTTCAGGCCGGCCAACGTCGTATTGCGGCGGGGATCCCGCGAATCGGAGTCCCGAGTGGACCTGTGATGCGGTGCAGCAGCGAAGTACCGCAACTATAGCGGCCGAGCGCGCCCAGCAGCACCTCTGCGAGGCCTGCGGACCACCTGTTGTTTCTCAGCGACCGCTCCACATAGAGCTACGGAACAGAAGGGGCGACGTACCGGCCCGTCCTGATGCGTGGCGGGCCTAAGATCGCAGCGGGCGAAGCCGTAGCGCAGGGGTGGTCGCGCGCGGTCTCCAAAATCGCGAGGACGCCGGTTCGAATCCGGTCGGCTGAGCCTGCCCCCTTTCACGCCGCGTCTGGAACAATGAGCGACCGTGCCAGACGCGGTGTTGTTCAGGCGGGCCGGGGGGCCTCGTCGAGGGAGAAGGCGTACACCTTCTACGGAACTGGGCAGTCGGGGCAGCTAGGGGTTCAGTTCGCCGCTGATGTTCGACAGGAGGGGTGGGGTTCTGCTCCAGGGCGGCAGGGAGGCCGTATGCCAGGGCTACTCGCTCCGCACCGGCCCTGGGGGCCAGCCGATCACCGCGTCGGCTTGGACGTTGCGGAGGGTTGTTCCCTCGAAGCGGGCGCCGGTGATGTCTGTGGGGCCCAGGCGGGGGATGCCTGTGTTGACGCTGCTCAGTCTGGCGCCTGTCAGGTCCGTTTCGCGGAGGTCGGCGTCGCGGAGGTTGCAGCCGGCCAGGACTGCGCCGCGTAGGGAGGCTCCGCGGAGGTCGGCGCCGGTGAAGTCGCAGAACTTGAACCAGCAGCCTTCCAGGGTGGCGTAGCGGAGGTCCGCGCCGGCGAAGGAGCAGCGGGCGAAGCGGAGTTGGTTGGTGCGTGTTGATGCGAGGTTCTGGGCGGTGAAGTCCTCGCCGCTAACGGCCGCGTAGCGGTGGAGCTCGGAAAGGCGTTGGCGGGCGGTCAGTGGCGTGGTCATGGAGAGCAGCGTCTCAGCCGGGGTGGGGGGCGGCGTCGAGATTTCGTCAAATTGACCGTTCAACAGACAGGCCTGTGTGGGGTGATCTTGTGCCCCTGTAGGGGGACTTGGGGCCGTCTCAGGGCGGTCTGGGCGCCGACGTGCTTTTGCCTGCTGTACGGTGATCGTGTCATCACGCTCTGTGCGTACGCATGGGGCGGCCCCCGGTGGTGTAACAGCACCTAACCGAGGGCCTTCACCCAACTAGTGGAAGAGAAGGTCCACCGGGATGCTTTGGCATGCTACCGCGCCTGTTCGGCGCTACACGAAGGTCTCTCACGACGTCATGCGTCATCCGCGTCTGAACAGCGACGCGAAGGTTTTGATCTCTTACGTTCAGGGGTTGCCCGAGGGGGAGCCGGGTGAGCGCGCTCTCTCCGAGCACGCTCGTGAGGTCGGGATCAAGGGGCGGCGGTACCAGGCGGCCAAGGAGCAGTTGGTCGTGAACGGGTTCGTGCATGAGCGGAAGGCGCCCGGGGCCCGAGGGCTGTGGGCTACCCATCAGCTCTTCTCCAACGTGCCGTTGAGCGATGCCGATGCTCTTGCGGTGTGGCGGGAGGCCGGTGTCGGGGGCGGTGTCGAGGCCGGTGGGGGAATCGACGCGGCTCCGACTGCGCAGTTTCCGACCGTCGGTCAGCCGAGGTCTCGGACCGTCGGTCATCAACTACCGGTAGACGAAGAACTGGGGGAGAACTTCTTCCGCCCACCCACCCAAGCGCCCGGCGGTGAAGTCGTGCTGGAGGAGCTTTCGCCTGAAGAGGCCCAGGTCGAGCGGGTGTTGCTGTCCCTTCGGGAGTGTCGGCGTGATCTGCGGCTCGGTGTCGCCGAGGCGCGTTCGCTGGTGGCGCTGGCTGTGGAGTGGTTGCGGCGCGGGGTGTCCGGGGCGGAGCTTCGGCAGGTGCTGAGCAGTGGGCTGCCGTCGGGGCGGGTGCGGTCCGCTGTGGGGTTCCTGCGGCATCGGCTCGTGCAGAAGATGCCCGAAGCGCCCGAGCCCGCGCCCGAGCCCGAGCCCGCGCCCGAGCCCGAGCCCGCGTCCGTAGACGTGCCGGTGCCTGAGCCTGCCCCCGCGCCCGCCGTCTCCCCTGCGCCGGACCCCGCGGCTGAGCCTGCCCCCGCGCAGTCGCCGCCTCCGCCTGTGGTCGTCGCTCCGCTCGTGACCTGTGAGGGGCCCGGCAACGAGCATGTCTTCCGGGCTTATGGCGGGGCGACCCTGTGTCCCGACTGCCAGCAGGCTGCCGCCTGGGCGCGGTGGGCCGAGCGGCGGGCCGCCGATCTCGGGGTTGATCTTGCTGAGGACGCCGCCAAGGCCGTGGAGGCCGGGCGGGGTCCGGACGGGTGGCGGTCGCGGCTCGCGGCCGCTGCCGCAACCGCAACCGCCGCCGTAACGGAGGGTGTTGCCGGGCAGTAGGGGCCGCCGCGCACTTGGCCGATTTCCGTCTCGGGGGGCGACAGGGCGGACGTGCCTGTGCCCGGTGACGTAACGGGTCTACGTCGCCGGGCACAAGTGGGGGGCGGAGCTGGTGCGGGAAGGCGCCAAGTCCGTCGAGCGTCAGTCCGTGACCTCGATCCGGTCCTTGTCGGCCGCCTTGTCCTGCTCGCTCTTCCGCGGTGCGGGAGCTGACGTGGCGGTCTGCGGAGCCGGGGTGGCCGTGCGGCTCTTGAGGTTCTGGAGCAACTGGGCGACGTCCACGCCCGTCGTGGAGCTGAGCAGCTCCATGCCCTGCGAGACGTTGTCGGTGACCGTACGGGCCAACTGGCTGGCGCCGTCCGTCGAGATGACCGTCATCTTGTCGATGGCGCTCAGCGGCTCGGAGGCCTTAGCGACGACCTGCGGGAGCACCTCCACCAGCATCTGGAGGACGGCCGCGTCGCCGTACTGCGCGAACGCGTCGGCCTTCTTCTGCATGGCCTCCGCCTCCGCCGCACCCTTCGCGGCGATCGACGCGGCCTCGGCCTCACCCTCGATGCGCACCGCGTCGGCCAGCGCTGAACGGTGGAGCTTCTCACCCTGACCGGTCAGGCGCGAGCGCTCCGCGTCCGCCTCGGCCTCCTTGACCTGGGCGATGCGGCGGGCCTCCGCCTCCTGCTCGGCCTGGTAGCGGGCGGCGTCGGCGGGCTTACGGACCTTGGTGTCCAGCTCGCGGTCGGTCAGCGCCGCCTGGCGCTCGGCCACCTTCTCCTGCTCGGCGAGCACTTCCTGCTGGCGGGCCGCCTCGGCGAGCGGGCCGGCGGCGTTGGCCTTGGCGGCGGCCGCCTCGGTCTCGGCCTTGATCTCGGCCTGCTTCAGGTAGTACGTCCGCTCGGCGATGGCGATCTCCTCGGCCGCCTTCAGCCGGGCCTGCTCCGAGGCGCGCTTGGCGATCGCCTCGGCGATGTCCGCCTCCTGCTTGGCGCGGGCGGCCTCCGGACGGCCGAGGTCCTCCAGGTAGGAGCCCTCGGTGGTGATGTCCTGGATCTGGAAGGCGTCCAGGATCAGGCCCTGGCCGGAGAGGCTGGCCTCGGCCTCCTCCGCCACCTGCCCGGCGAACGCGGCCCGGTCGCGGATGATGTCCTCGACCGACATACGGCCGACGATCGCGCGGAGCGCGCCGGAGAGCACTTCCTGGGTGAAGCCGACGATGCCGTTCTGCTGCTGGAGGAAGCGCTGGGCGGCGGCACGGATCGCGTCCTCGCCACCCCCGACCTTGACGATCGCGACGCCTTCGAGGTTCGACTTCACGCCGCGCAGGGTGACCGCGCCGCGGACGGCGATCGGGATGTGCCGGCTGGAGAGGTCCAGCGTGAACTTCTGCTGGACGAACGGCACGACGAAGACGCCGCCACCGACGACGACCTTCTGGCCGCTGTTGTCGACGCTGACGAGGCCGGTGACCGGATCGGTCGACTTCTTGCCGCGGCGGCCGGTGATGATGAAGGCCTCGCTGGGCCCGGCGACCTTGTAGCGCGTGATGACTACCAGGCCGAGCAGGACGAGAAGTACGACGATGCCGATGACGGCGAGAGCTACTGGACTCATGGAAGGTGTCCCCCCTGCCTCCCGGGTGGGGGACGGCAGATTGTTGTGGTGCCAGGTGCTGATGGGGTGCTGGTGGGGTGCGGGTGAGTTGGTGGGTGAGGCGGTGGATGAGGTGGTGGTGCTCAGGTCGCGGTGGGTGGAGTGCGGTGCCCGGTCGCGTGGTCAGCGCTCCACCGGGCGGACCGCCACCGACGTCGTCGACAGCTCCGCCTCCACCCAGATCTCCGTGCCCCGCACGACCGGCGTCGGGCATTTGGCCGCGTACTTGACGGGCTGGCCCGCCAGTCGCAGCATCACCTCGCCGTAGCCCTCGGCCGGGATGGCCGTCACGACCGTCCCGGACGTGCCGACGAGGTCGCCGCCGCGCGGCGTGGAGGAGGTCTGGTCGCGCATCAGGGCCTGGCTGAACTTCCAGGTCAGCCAGGCCGCGACCACACCGGCCGCGACGCCGGCGACGGTGGCTACGAACGGCCCGGCGCCCGTGGTGCCGAGCACGATCGCCCCGCCGAAGCCGAGCATCGAGATGAAGCCGGCGATCACCGGGAGCGAGAGCAGTCCGTCGAAGAGCCCGTCGAGCACGCCGTCGAGCATCCCTTCGAGGACGCCGCCGAAGATGAGGGAAAGGGCCAGCAGGATGATTCCCGCAATGCCGAGACCGAGAAAGAAGGTCACGTGATCACTCCCTGTTCTTCGACTTCCCCCGAGATATTTCCGTCGAACTGGGTGGATGATCCCATAGGTGGCCGGTTCCTGACACTGCCGGATTCCGGCAATCTTTACGCGGTTTTGATGCCGGACAACTGATCGGCCAGGGTGGACAGGGACTGGAAGGTGGCGCCCAGCAGCGCGACGTGCTTCCAGCGCAGGACGCCGTCCGGGCCGATGAGGAAGACCGCCCGCCGTACGCCGATGCCGGGGGCGGCGACCCCGTACGCCTTGGCGATCTCGCGGCCCTCGTCCGCCAGCAGCGGCATGCGGAGCCCGTAGGTCCGGGCGAACGACTCGTGGCTGTCCACACCCTGTGGACTGATGCCCCAGACCTCCGCGTCGAGCCCCTCGAAGGTCTCCATGCCCGAGGAGTACGAGCAGAGCTGCTTCGTGCAGACGCTGGTGTTGTCCCCGGGGTAGAAGGCCAGCACCACGGCCCGGCCGCGGGCGGCGGAGAGGGTGTAGTCACCGCGTTCGAAGGTGTCGCCGGGCACGGAGCTGTCGCCAGGCACCGAGGTGTTCCCGGGTACGGACGGGCCGGACAGGACACCGCCCGGGAGCGTGAAGTCCGGTGCCGGGGTGCCGAGGGGAGGTCCTGCCGCCATGACGACTCCTTCTTATGCGTTCGTGGTACCTACATGGATGGGCGCGTGCCCGTACAGTGAACGGCACTTTCCGCCCGTTGACACGTTCGGCCCCATCCGGAACCGGGTCCGCACCGAATACGAAAGAGAGCGGGGGCATCGGCGCCCGCACCCGGACCTGGAGGTACGCGTGGACCGACGATCGCCCTCGGCAGCGGTTCTCGTCCTGCACGGGGGCCGCGAGACCGGGTCCGAGCCGCCGCCCCCGGGCCTCCTCAACCTGCCCGGCGTCCGCATGCGCCCCTTCGTCCGCGCCCTGCGCCGGGCCACCCGCGCGCCCCGGTCCGACGACGGCGGTACGGAGGTCCTCGTACGGCAGGTGCGGTACGTCCACCGGGGGTGGAACGGGGCCCGCGCGGACGCCCTCCGCGACGCCCTGGCCGCGCTCGACGCCCTCGGCGAGGAGGCCGGGGACGTGCCGGTGGTCCTCCTCGGCCACTCCATGGGCGCCCGGGCCGCCCTCCTGGCCGCCGGGCACCCCCTCGTACGCGGCGTCGTCGGCCTCGCTCCCTGGTGCCCGCCGGGCGACCCCGTGACCCAGCTCGCCGGGCGCGACGTCGTCCTGGTGCACAGCAACCGGGACCGGATGACCAGCCCCCAGGCCACCCAGTCCCTCACCGCACGGGCCCGCCGGGCCGGCGCCCGTACCTGCATGATCACCGTCCGGGGCGGCGACCACGCCATGATCCGCCGCGCCCCGGCCTGGCACCGGCTCACCACCACCCTGGTCACCGGGTTGCTGGGAACCGGCAGTCTGCCGGAGCCCGTCACCGCGGCCCTCGGTCTGCCGCCCACCGCCCAGCCCGCCGAAGGCACCCTCGATCTCGACCGGCTGCGCGCCGAGCGGGGACCGGCCGGGCTCCTGCCGAGTTCCTGACCCGTTCCGCTCCGGGGGCTGCGCCCGCGCATGCGCCCGCCCGGCCCGGGGACCTTTGCCCGCAGGTACGCGCAGTACGCGCAGTACGCACCCGGCGGCGCTGCGGATGCGGTGCCGGGGGCCGCCGCCCACGATGGAGGTCCGGAGGCCGATCTACGGCGGAGGAGAACCCCTTGCAGGGCGCAGCCGAAGCGTGCGGTGACGGTATGCCGTCGTCCTTCGACCCCACGACCGTGGCCGCCCTGCTGGACGGCAACCCCGCCGGAGTCGCCGTACTCGACGCGAACCTCCGCTACACCTACGTCAACCCCGCGCTCGAACGGCTCAACGGCCTCCGCGCCGGCGCCCACCTCGGCCACACCTTCTCCGAGGTGCTCCCCGAACTCCGCGGCCAGGCCGCCGTCCTGCGCGGAGTCCTGCGCGACGGCGAACCCCGCGAGCAGACGATCAGAGGCCGGACCTGGGCCGCGTCCTCCGCCGAACCGCGGTTCTGGCGCGCCACCTACCACCGCCTTGAGACGGGCGGGGACGTGTGCGGGCTCATGGTGATCGTCGTCGAGATCAGCGACATCGCCCGGCAGCGGGCCGAGCTCGAAGAGGCCCGCGGCCATGTGGCGCTGCTCTCCACGGCCGCAGTCCGGATCGGCACCACGCTCGACATGGACACCACCTGCCGGGAGCTCGCCGAGTTCGTCGTGCCCGCCTTCGCCGACGTGGCGGCCGTCGACGTCTTCCCGCCCGAGGTGGGCCACCCCGTACGCCGTGCCGAGCCCGGTGTCCTGCGGCTGCGGCGGGCGGCGCTGCGGGGCGACGGACCGCTGGACGAGCAGGTGCAGCTGTTCGGACACCCGGGGGAGTACGTCGATTTCGCGGCGGACTCCGCCGTCACCCGCTGCCTGGCCGAGAACGAGCCGGTCCTCGACGACTGGGAGGACCACGAGCGCGGCCGCTCCGCCTTCACCTCGGAGCGGATCACCGCATCCCAGGCGCTCGGCCTGCGCGAGGCGCTCGTCGTGCCGCTCACCGCCCGGGGCCGCCAGATCGGCGTGCTCACCCTGATCCGGGCCGGGGGCTCGCCCGCCTTCACCGACCAGGACGTGCTCGTCGCCCGGGAACTCGCGGGCCGGGCCGCCGTCGACCTCGACCACGCCCGCCGCTACGACCGCGAGCACAGCATCGCCCTGGAGCTCCAGGGCTCCCTGCTCGCCGAGCCCCGCGGCCCCCACCCGCACGTGGAGATCGCCACCCGGTACCTGCCGGCCGAGCGGGGCGTCCTGGTGGGCGGCGACTGGTTCGACGTCGTACCCCTGCGGGACGGCCGCCACCTCAAGGCCATGGGCGACGTGATGGGTCACGGCGTGGAGGCGGCCGTGGCGATGAGCCACTACCGCTCGCTGCTGCGGCTGCTGGCGGGCGACGACCTGCCGCCGCACCTGATCCTGGAGCAGCTCGACGAGATGGTGGAGCGGTCGGGTCTCGACCGGGCGGCGACCTGCCTGCTCGCCGTCGTGGACCGGTTCGGCGGGGTGTGCGAGGTGGCCAGTGCGGGCCATCTGCCGCCGGTGTTCATCGACCCGGGGGAGGCCGGGGCGCGCATCGTCCCGGTGGAGTCCGGGCCGCCGCTGGGTACCGGGTTCGGCGGCTACCGGACCAGCTCCGTGCCGTGCGGGCCGGGGACGGTGCTGTTCATGTACACCGACGGTCTGGTGGAGCGCCGGGGCGAGGACATCGACGTCTCCGTGGGGCGGCTGGCCTCGCTCACCCTGCCCCGCACCGGGACGCTGGAGGACCTGCTCGACCAGGTGCTCGACCGGTTCGGCGGGGACGCGGAGGACGACATCGCGGTGCTGGCCTCCCGGATCCGGGAGGGGCCGCCGGTGCTGCGGAGGCCCGACCCGACGTGAGAGCCGGACGGCTCAGCCGTAGGTCGCGCGGCTGAGCCGCAGGCCGTGCGGCTGAGCAGCAGCCCGGCTGCAGGGGCCGTTCGGTGATCGGTGGTTACGCCGTTGGGGTGATCGGGGCGCTTACGCCGTTTCCGGGTGCTCCTGGCGCCGGCCGCGCAACTGCCGCAGGATCAGGGCGGCCGAGGTGATCAGCGGCAGCATCCCCGCCATCGCGTCGGCGGTGTTCAGCTTGTCGTGCGAACCCTTGGCCCGGCGCACCTGCTTGGACGCCCTGATGACGGCGAGCGCGCTGCTGCCCAGGCTCAGCGCCAGCCCCACCTTGCTGCCGCGCAGGCCCTTGGCGGGCGCGGAGCGGTTCTTCTTCGCCATCGGAGGTACCTCCACGAGGTGCGGTACGGGGTGCGGTACGGGGTGTTCCGGACTCGCCCGTTCCACGTAACCGGGTCCGCCGCGCCCCCGCAAACGGACCCGTTCACCCTCTCGCTCACCACCCCGTCCAGAGCAGGTGGTTGATCAGCAGCGCCGGGACCACCGATGCGACCAGCCAGTACCGGGCCGTCCGGGCGGGCAGCAGGGCGGCTGCGGGCAGCAGCCACAGCAGGAACGGCTGCCAGATGCGCTCGGTCTCCGCCTTGCTCATCCCGGAGAGGTCGGCGGCGAGCAGCGCCACCAGCGTCGCCACGACGAGCAGCGCCAGCCGCTGGGCGGGCGCGAGCGGTGCCGTGTCGCCCGCGCGTGGCGCCCCGGCGCCCGTACGGAGCGCCCGTACGGCCCCGGGGGCGTACGACGCGCTCCGGCGCACTCCGGCGACCGCCGCCAGGCCCGCCGCGAGGACGGCGCAGGCGAGGTTGGCCCAGACCCAGTACGCGTACGGGCGTACGCCCCCCGCGCCCTGGTAGTAGCGCTCCACCAGCAGGTGGTACGCCGTCCACCAGTTGAAGCCGGCGAGCGTGAAGGCCACCGGGACCACCAGCGCGCCGAGCAGGAACGGGACCACCGGGCGGGCCGTCCGGGCGAGCACCAGGACCGCGAGCAGGACCGCCGCCATCAGCCCCAGCCCGTAACTGAGGTAGCAGGTCCACCCGAACAGCAGGCCCCCGCCCACCGCCGCGACGGCCGGGAAGCGGACCCGGCGCGTGGCCGCCAGCGCGAGCAGCGCCACCGACCAGGCGGTGACGGCGGCGAAGTACCCGTCGGCCGAGACGCCCGCCCAGACGGCCGCCGGGGCGAGGACGAGGAAGGGCGCCGCCCGCCGGGCCAGGCGCTCGTCGGCCAGGACGCGCACGGTGATGAGCGCGGCCAGCACCGCCGAACTGCCCAGGACGACACACCAGACGGCGGCCCACGCGCCCCCGCCGAGCCCGATCCGGTCCAGCCAGACGAAGGTCAGCGTCGCGCCCGGCGGGTGGCCGGCGACATGGGCGGGCCAGTTGCCGGGCTCGCCGATCACGATGTGGTTCGTGAAGTCGCGCAGGGTGGCGGGGATGTCGTCGAAGCGGTCGATGACCCGCAGGTACTCGTGCTTGGTGGTGAGGCGCCGCTCCACGCCCCGGTACCAGCCGTCGATCAGCGCCATCGAGAAGACCCAGGCCGTCGACCCGGCCCAGGCCGCCGCGAGGAGCCCGCGCCACGGCAGCCGGGCGGCGAGCGGGGGGCCGTACGCGATCACGAGCACGGCCAGGGTCAGCGCGGCGGGGGTGCCGGGGCCGAGGTGGGGGTCCCAGGAGGCCAGGAGGGGCGGCCACCGGACCTGGAGGGTGCCGGTCCGGTTCTGGACGGCGTGGCCGATGAGGACGGCGGCCGTGACGAGCAGGACCCCCGCGCCGGCGGCGATCAGGTCATGTCGGTGGGCGGGGTGGCGGTCGGCGTTCTCGGGGTCGGCCGTCCGCAGGTCCGGGGAGCCCGGGGCGTCCGGGGAGCCCGGCCCCGTACCCTCGGCGGCTTCCGTAAGGGAGGTGTGTTCGGTCTTCACGCTGGCACGCTATGCACGCCGGGGCGCGTTCCGGCGGTACGGCGGGGCCGCGTCACCGAACCGTCAGATCCGGCGCGCGCCCGGTGTGTCCGGTGCGGATGTGGGGCTTGGGCCGGAACGCGGGTCCGGGCGTCCGGGTCCGCAGGCCGCCATCCGGGTTCAGCGAGCCCGACGTCAGAGTTTCGTCAGGAGTCGCAGCCGCCTCCGCACGGTGTCATCGGCCTAGCGTCGGGGCCATGCCCGAACGCCGCCGGACTCCCACCCCCACCCCCACCCCCACCCCCACCCTCACCGACCGCCTCACCGAACGCCTCCCAACCCGCCTCACCGACCGTCTCCCCGCCCGCCTCACCGCCCTCCGTACGCCCCCCGATCCCGGCTTCTGGCGCAGTCCGGTGCGCGGGGCGCGCTTCACCGCCGTGCTCGGCCTGGTGCTGCTGGTGGGGCTCACCCTGGTGTTCGTCACCGGCCTGCTCTCGTACGCCGCGTACAACCCGGACCTGGACCCGGTCAACGACAAGACGCCCGGCAAGGGGTGGCTCGGCTTCTACCTGTTCGCCTGGCCGACCGGACCGCACTGGTTGTACCGGCTGACCCAGGGACTGCACGTCACCGTCGGCATCGTGCTCGTACCCGTGCTGCTGGCCAAGCTGTGGTCGGTGGTCCCGCGGCTGTTCGCGCTGCCGCCCGCCCGGTCGGTGGGGCACGCGCTGGAGCGGCTCTCGGTGCTGCTCCTCGTGGGCGGGGCGCTGTTCCAGTTCATCACCGGGCTGCTCAACATCCAACTGGACTACCTCTTCCCGGGCTCCTTCTACACCCTGCACTTCTACGGGGCCTGGGTCTTCCTCGCCGGGTTCGTCACCCATGTGGCGCTGAAGCTGCCGCAGGCCGTACGGGTGGTGCGGAGCGGCGGCATCCCGCGCGGCGGGCCGGGCCCTCTCGGCGCGCCCGGCACTCCCGCCGAGGCCAACGCGACCGCCGCGCCCGGCACGCGGGCCGCGCCCGGCACGCGGGCCGCGTCCGACACGCTCGCCGCCCCCGACGCGCTCGCCGCCCCCGACCCGCTGCCCGCCACCCTCTCCCGGCGCGGCGCCCTCGTCCTGGTCGGGGCCGGGTCCCTGCTCCTGCTGATCACCTCGGCCGGGCGCAGCTTCGACGGAACGCTGCGCCGGATCGCGCTCCTCACCCCGCGCGGCGGTACGGAACAGGGGCCGGGCCCGAACGCCTTCCAGGTCAACAAGACGGCCGCCGCCGTCCGGATCACCCCCGCCGACACCGGCGAGCGCTGGCGGCTGACGGTACGGGGGCCGGCCGGCGAACTCCGCTTCTCCCGGGCCGAACTGCTGGCCATGGAGCAGCACACCGCGGCGCTCCCGATCGCCTGCGTGGAGGGCTGGTCGACCTCGGACCAGCTCTGGCGCGGGGTGCGGCTGTCGGACCTGGCGGCGCTCGCCGGGTACCCGGACAGCCCGCCGGACCTGTTCGTGGAGTCGTTGCAGCGCAGCGGCTCGTTCCGCAAGGCCGCGCTCCGGGACAACCAGGTCCGCGACGGGCGCTCGCTGCTGGCGCTGGAGGTCAACGGCGCGCCGCTGTCGCCCGACCACGGCTACCCGGCCCGGATCATCGTGCCCGCCGCGCCCGGGGTGCTGAACACCAAGTGGGTCGAGACCCTGACGTTCGGAGAACTGTGATGTCCACGCTGGCCACCCCCCGCCGCCCACGCTTCTCCGTACGCCGCCTCGTACGCCGGTGGTACGGCGAGGGCCCCCTGCACCTGCTCCTGCTGGCGGCCACCTTCTGCCTGGCCGGATACGCGGGCGTACGCCTCCTGGACGGCGACACCCTCGGCGTCCTGCTCTGGTTCGCCGGGTCGGCGGTGCTGCACGATCTCGTGCTGCTCCCGGTGTACGCGGGGGCGGACCGGGCCCTGCGCGCGGCGCTCGGGCCACGGCGGGACCTGGTCAACTTCGTCCGCGTACCGGTGTTCCTCTCCGGGCTGCTCCTGCTGATCTGGTTCCCACTGATCACGCGGCGGACCGAGCGGCGGTACGTGGCCGCCTCCGGCACCTCACCGGATCTCTACCTCTCCCACTGGCTGCTCATCACCGGCGCGTTGTTCGCGCTCTCCGCGCTCTGGCTGCTGGTCCGAGCGCTCCGCTCCCGTACGGGACGGGGGCGCGGGCGGCGCAGCGCGACGAAGGCCCGGCCCTCCGCGCTCCACTGATCGGCCGGGCGCCAGCCGCACGCGCCGGCGTACCGCAGCAGCGCCGGCGTGCCGATCCGCGCCCAGGGGAACGGCCGGTCCGCCGGGCCGGCCTTCTCCGCGGGCGCGCGCCGGCCGTCGTCCAGGCGGACCTGGACGCGTTCGTCGATGTCGAGCGGCGACGTCTCCGCGATGAGCAGCCCGCCGGCGGAGAGGAGGTCGGCGGCCCGGTCCAGCAGGGCGGCCGGGTCGCCGCCGATGCCGATGTTGCCGTCGACGAGCAGCACGGTGCCCCAACGGCCCTCCCCCGGCAGCGGGTCGAAGACGCTGCGGAGCAGGGCGGAGCCGCCGATGAGCCGGGTCCGGGCGACGGCCGCCTCGCTGACGTCGATGCCGAGCGCCCGGTGGCCCAGCGCGGTCAGCTCCGCGACCAGCCGCCCGGGGCCGCAGCCGATGTCCAGCACCGGGCCCTCGCACCGGTGCAGCGCGGAGAGGTCGGCGGCGCCCGCGTCGGAGCACCAGCGCTCGACCTCCAGGGGCAGCAGCCAGCCGTCGCTGCGGCGGAGGAAGAGCGGGCCGCGGCCGTTGCGCAGGGCGTTTGCGTACGGGTCGGTTCCCCAGGGAGCGGCGGTACGGGCTTCGGCGCCGCGGGGGTCGGTCTCGGGGCGCCGGTCGGTGCCGGGGCCGGGGCCGGCACCTGCACCGGCGCCGATGCCGGGGCGGGCGCGGGGGTCGGTGGGCCGGTCGGCCTCCAGGGCGTCGGCGGTCTCCCGGGTCTTCTGCGGGGCCGTGGCCGGGGCCGTGGCCGTACCGGACGACGATGACGGCGGCAGCATCGTGCTCATCGCACCCCCGCCCCCGCCCCGGTCAGCCGGCCGAGCGCCGCGGCGAACCGGCCGCCGGGGGCGTCGGCCGCCACCCGGTGCGCGTCGGAGGCGGTGTCCACGTCGAGGAGGACCGGCAGGTCCCGTACCGCGAGGCCGGCCTCCACCAGCCGGCGCCGCTGCACCGCACCGGTCTCCGGGACGGACATGGGCACCCCCCGGAGCAGGGCGGGATCGGGTTGCGCGAGGCCCAGCGCCCAGAAGCCGCCGTCCTCCGCGGGGCCGAACCAGGCGTCGCAGCCCTCCCAGGCGTCCGGGGCGAGGGCCGGGGCGAGCAGGGCCGGGGTGATCTGCGGGGTGTCCATGCCGACCAGGAGGGCCGGCCCGGTACACCTCCCGAAGGCCGCCGCGAGCCGCTCGTCCAGCCCGCCCGCGCTCTGCGGGACCACCTCGACGCCCGGCGGCACCCAGGGGCCCGGCCGCCCGTCGAGGACGAGGACGCGCCGCCGGGCGGGGAGGGCGAGCACGGCCTCCAGGGTGTCGGCGAGGGCGGCGGCGGCCAGCTCGGCGGCCTCGGCGGGGGAGAAGGGCGGACAGAGCCGGGTCTTGACCCGCCCGGGGACCGGCTCCTTCGCGATGACCAGCAGCTCCGTGGGGCCGGTGGGGCCGTACGCGGGGGTGCGGGCCGTGTCGTGTGCGGGGCGCTCGTACGCGTTCATCGGGCGGCCCCCGTTCCGCTCGGGGCGGGCGTCGGGGCCGGTGCCCGGTCCGCCGGTGGCTCGCGCAGGACGCCGCGCATGTCGCGTACCGCGTGCCAGGTGCCGCGCCAGGTGCCGGTCACCTTCGACTTCCCCGTACGCGGCCGGTACGGGACGTCGGTCTCGGCGACCCGCAGCCCGGCGTCCGAGGCCCGGACCACCATCTGGAGCGGGTAGCCGCTGCGCCGGTCGGTGAGGTCCAGGGCCAGCAGGTCGGCGCGGCGGGCCGCCCGCAGCGGGCCGAGGTCGTGCAGGCGCAGCCCCGTACGGCGGCGGAGCATGCGGGCGAGCGCCAGGTTGCCCGCCCGCGCGTGCGGCGGCCAGGCGCCCCGGCCCTCGGGGCGGCGGCGGCCCAGCAGCAGATCGCACTCGCCGTCCGCGATCCGCCGGACGAACCCGGCCAGCAGCGCGGGGTCCAGCGAGCCGTCGCAGTCGCAGAAGCAGACGAACTCGGCCTCGGCGGCCAGCAGTCCGGCATGGCAGGCCGCGCCGAACCCGCGCCGCTCCTCCGTGACGACGTGCGCGCCGAGGGAGCGGGCGAGCTCGGCCGAACCGTCGGTCGACCCGTTGTCGACGACGATCGCGCGCCAGCCGTCGGGAATCCGGTCGAGCATCCAGGGCAGGGCGGCCGCCTCGTCCAGGCAGGGCAGGACGATGTCGGCCCTCGGGACGGCTCTCCGGGAAGCGGTGGGCGGGACGGTGGCATCGGGAAGGGCGGCAGAGGAATCGGTCACCCGCCTCACCCTACGGAGACAACTCCGACATTCCGGTCTTCAGGTTCTTACGAAACATGGACGTCGGCCGGATGGCGGCGCACGGCTCCCCGGCGCGCCGGAGCGCGGTGCGAAGGTGGACGGCATGGAGAACACCCCGCTCGCCCCGCCGCACGCCCCCGCTCCCGCCGCCGCGCGGGGCCGGGTCCTCGTCGTGGACGACGACCCGACCGTGGCCGAGGTCGTCGTCGGCTATCTGCACCGCGCCGGGTACGCCGTCGAGCGGGCGGGGGACGGGCCCACCGCCCTGGAACGGTTCGCGGCGGCCCGGCCCGACCTCGTCGTCCTGGACCTGATGCTGCCCGCCATGGACGGGTTCGAGGTGTGCCGCCGGATGCGCGCGCACGGGCCGGTGCCGGTCATCATGCTGACCGCGCGCGGGGACGAGGAGGACCGCATCCTCGGCCTGGAGACCGGGGCCGACGACTACGTCACCAAGCCGTTCAGCCCGCGCGAACTGGTGCTGCGGGTCGAGTCCGTGCTGCGCCGCGCCGGGGCCGGGGCGCCCGCCGCCGAGGGGGCCCGGCCGCTGTCGGGCGCGGGGCTGCGGCTGGACCCGGTGGCCCGCAGCGCGTCCCGTGACGGTGTGGGACTCGCCCTGACCTTGCGGGAGTTCGACCTGCTCGCCTTCCTTCTCCGGCATCCCGGGCGGGCGTTCGGCCGGGAGGAGCTGATGCGGGAGGTGTGGGGCTGGGACTTCGGCGACCTGTCCACGGTGACCGTCCACATCCGCAGGCTGCGCGGCAAGGTCGAACAGGACCCGGCGAGGCCCCGGTTGATCCGCACGGTGTGGGGGGTGGGGTACCGGCTGGACCTCCCGGGCGACGGGGAGGACGCGGAGGACCCGGAGGGCACGGCGGCCACCGAGGACGCGGAGGACGCGACGGTCACGGAGGCCACCGAGGTCGCAGCGGCGATCACGGCAGCCACGGCATCCACGGCGGTCGCGGACGCCACGGCAGCCACCGACCGTACGGAGGGAGCAGGCCGTGCGTGACCTCCTCCTCATCGCGCTGTTCGCCTTTCTCGGTGCGGCCGCCGCCGGGCTGCTCGGCGCGCTCGTCCTGCGCCTCCTGCGGCACCGCTCGCTGGTCGTCTCGGTGACCGTCGTCGCCGGGGTGGCCGTCACCGCGATGCTCGCCGGGACGCTGACGGTCGCCTGGGCGATGTTCCTGTCCTCGCACGACCTGTACGTCGTCACGACCGTGGTCGCCATGGCCGCCGTGGTCTCCCTCGCCACCGCCGTACTCCTGGGCCGCTGGGTCGCCGCCCGCAGCCGCGACCTGACCCTGGCCGCGCGCTCGTTCGGCGAGGGCGGCACCTTCGCGGCGCCCGCCGGGCAGCCCAATGCCGAGCTGGCCGTGCTCACCCGCGAGCTGGCCGCCACCAGCGCCAGGCTGGACAGCTCACGGGAGCGCGAGCGGGCCCTGGAGAGCTCGCGGCGCGAACTCGTCGCCTGGATCTCGCACGATCTGCGCACGCCGCTGGCGGGGCTGCGGGCGATGGCCGAGGCGCTGGAGGACGGCATGGCCCCCGACTCCGGGCGCTATCTGCGGCAGATCCGGACCGAGGTGGAGCGCATGAACGGGATGGTCGGGGACCTCTTCGAACTCTCCCGCATCCACGCCGGCTCCCTCACCCTCGCCCCGGCCCGGATCTCCCTCTACGACCTGGTCGACGACGCGCTGGCCGGGGCCGGACCGCTGGCGCGCGAACGCGGGGTGCGGCTGGTGGGCGACCGGATCGAGGCGGTGCCGGTGGAGGTGGACGGCAAGGAGATGAGCCGGGTGCTGGGCAATCTCCTGATCAACGCCATCCGCCGCACCCCGGCCGACGGCACGGTGGCCCTGTCCGCGCACCGTTCGGACGGCGGGGTCGTGCTGTCGGTGACCGACGGCTGCGGCGGCATCCCGGAGGAGGACCTGCCCCGCGTCTTCGACACCGGCTGGCGCGGCAGCCACGCCCGTACGCCCCCGGCCGGCGCGGGCCTGGGCCTGGCCATCGTGCGCGGCATCGTGGAGGCGCACGCCGGGCGCGCCGAGGTCCGCAACGTCCAGGGCGGCTGCTGCTTCTCGGTCACGCTCCCGGCGGTGTGAGGGCGGGGCGCTCAGCCTGGCCCGGTCGGTCCGGTCCGACCCCCGGTCCCGCCGTGGCATGACAGCGTCATCGCCCGTTCACGCCCCGTCCGTACGGGCGTCGCCGCGCCTTGCGATCTTTCCGGCGAAGGAACGGAACGCGTACGGGTGTGGGGAGAGGACGTCATGAACAGAGCGAGTACCGGCCTGCCGCGGCGCGGGGCCCGGCTGCTGGCCGCAGTACTGGCGGCGGGCACGGTCGTCGTCGGCGCCTCCACCGGGGCGGTCGCGGCGGGGCCCGGCAGCGCGGGCGGCGCGGGCGGTGCGGGGGCGTGCGCCGGGAGCGGGCCGCTGCCGCGCGCCTGCGCCCAGCCGGGCGATCTGATCGACGTCACCCTCGGCGAACTCCACCCGACCCAGGCCGTCCTCGGCTTCGACCAGGTCTTCTACAAGCTCGGCCGGTACGGCAGCGACCGGGACGAGGCGGCGGGCGGCTTCAACAAGCGCTTCGACGACTGGTGCGAGACCAACGGCCAGGGCGAGGCGGCCTCGGTGCACCCCGGGGCCCGGCTGGACGATCCGGCGAGCTTCTCCTGCACGGTGCCGCTCGGCCAGGAGACGCCGCAGTCGGTCGCCCCGATGAAGACGGCCGTGATCGGACCCGGCGGGAAGCTGTACCTCACCGACGGGCACCACACGCTGACGTCCTTCCTGGAAGGCCCGGACGGCTCCACCCGGCTGCCCATCCGGCTCCGCGTCACCGACAACTTCAGCTCTCTCTCCACCACCGCCTTCTGGCAGCGGATGACCGCCGAGAAGAAGGTCTGGCTGCGCGACGAGAACAACAAGCCCCTGGCCGTGGACCAGTTGCCGGACCGCCTCGGGATCACCCACTTCCGCGACGACCCGTACCGCAGCCTCGTCTACTTCACGCGGGACATCGGCTACGAAGTCCCGGACGGGGCGACGGAGTTCCTGGAGTTCTCGTGGGGCTCCTGGCTGCGCGGGAAGCACGACACGGCCGCGTACGACCTCACCTCCCCCGGCCCGTACCTCGACCTGGTCAAGAGCGCCTCGAAGTCCATGGCCGCGCTCGCCCCGGACGCCGTGGTCGACGACGGGAAGACCGCCGCCCAGCTCGGCCGGATCGCGGAGTGGAACGGCGGCAAGAAGGAGACGGGCGGGGAGTTCGCCAAGCTGAGCAAGCCCCTGACGGACGCCAAGCCGGGAAAGCTCGCCGAGGCACTGGACTACAAGGCCCGGGTGGTGCGCGCGCCGGCGTGCACCACCACGATCACCGGCGTGCGCAACGGCCCGCTGACCGTCACGAGCGGCGTCACCTGCGCCGAGCGCGCCGACCTGCGTGGCCCGGTCACCGTGCGCGCCGGCGCCGCCCTCGTCCTGACCGGCTCCACGCTCCAGGGCCCGCTCCAGTCCGACCGCGCCGCCGCCGTCCACGTGTGCGGATCGAGCGTCACCGGACCCCTGGCCGTCAGCCGTACGACCGGACCCGTCCGGTTGGGCGGCGCGGGCTGCACCGCGAACGCGGTGACCGGGGCCGTCGTCCTGACCGGCAACACCGGGGGAGTCCTGCTCGCCGCCAACAAGGTCACCGGTCCCGTGGCGTGCTCCGGCAACGTGCCGGCGCCGGACAACACGCAGCGGGCCAACGAGGTCCACGGCCCCCGCACAGGGCAGTGCGCCGGGGTGTGAGCCGGGGCGTCACCCTCCCACACGCCGGAGTGTGAGCCCGCGCGACGCCTTTCCGCACGCCGGGGTGTGAGCCCGCGCCGGCCGAGGCTCACACGGCCTGCTCCTACGGTGCCTCAGCCCCTACCGGCTGGGGCGCCGCCGTTCCGGCTCCCCGCAGGCCCGCCCGCGCGAACTCCGCCATCCCCGCCGCGAAGCCGACCTCCGGCCGCCACCCCAGCTCCTCGCGCAGCCGCCGCGAATCCGCCGTGACATGGCGTACGTCGCCGAGGCGGTACTCCCCGGTCACCACCGGCTCAGGACCGTCGTGCGCGGCGGCCAGGGCGGTGGCCATCTCACCGATCGTGTGCGGGTCGCCGCTGCCGCAGTTGTACGCGGAGAAGGAGGCGGGCCGGCGCTCGCGGACCGCTTCCAGGGCCACCGCGTTGGCCGCCGCGACATCGTGGACGTGGACGAAGTCGCGGCGCTGGCGGCCGTCCTCGTAGACCCGGGGCGCCTCGCCGCGCGCCAGGGCCGAGCGGAAGAACGAGGCGACCCCGGCGTACGGGGTGTCGCGCGGCATCCCCGGCCCGTACACGTTGTGGTAGCGAAGCGACACCGCCCGGCCCCCCGTCGCCCGGGCCCACGCGGCGGCCAGGTGCTCCTGGGCGAGCTTGGTGGCGGCGTACACGTTGCGCGGGTCGGCGGGCGCGTCCTCGGAGACCAGGCCCGGCACCAACTCCGTACCGCACTCCGGGCAGTGGGGCTCGAAGCTCCCCGCCCGCAGCCCGGCCTCCGGGCGCGGCCCGGGGCGGACCGCACCGTGGCGCGGGCAGTCGTAGCGGCCCTCGCCGTAGACCACCATCGACCCGGCCAGGACGAGATCCCGCACCCCGGCGGCGGCCATCTCCGCCAGCAGCACCGCCGTACCCAGGTCGTTGCACCCCACGTACAGCGGCGCGTCCGTGAAGTCCTTGCCCAGGCCCACCATCGCCGCCTGGTGACAGACCGCGTCGACCCCGGCGAGCGCCCCCGCCACCGCCTCCCGGTCCCGGACATCCCCGACGACCAGCCGGGCCCCGGGGACCTCTGGGGGCGTGGCGCCGGGGTGGGCCGAGGGGAGCAGGGCGTCCAGCACCACGCTCTCGTGCCCGGCCGCGGCGAGTGCGGCGACGACATGTGACCCGATGAACCCGGCTCCGCCGGTGACCAGTACGCGCATGGCGGCCACGCTAGGGGCGCGGCGGCCGCCGGGCGGTGCGCGGCGCACCCGTGTCACGGGACCGTAAGGACTGCCGCGCGCCGGGGCGTACGGGGAGGCCGGGAACACGGCCGCGCGTACGGGAGGGGAACGCTCAGGCGAACGCGTACGGCAGCCGACCGCGTACGGCAGGGGAACGCGTACGGGAGGGGAACGCTCAGGCGAACGCGTACGCCACCGTCGTCGCCGCCCCCAGCGCCGCACCCGCCACCGTCTGCGCGACCGTGTGATAGCCCAGCGCCACCCGCGACCAGCAGACGGCGACCGTCAGCGCGTACCCGGCCAGCCACCACGGGGAGTGCACGACCGCGAGCAGGGCCACGACCGCCGAGGCCACCGCCGAGTCGACCGAGATCTTCCACACCGTGTTGACGGCCAGCAGCCCGATCGTCATCACCCAGAGCGCGAGCATCGCGACGAGGATGCCGCCCGGCGCGTTCCCGAGGACCATCACCACCGACCCCGCCCCGATGGAGCCGAGGATGACGAAGAAGATCGGCGCCCGCTTCGTACGGTCCACGACATGGCGGTCGCCCCAGGTGCCGCGCCCGCGCTCCCACTCGATGTACCCGGCCGGGATCAGCCCGGCGCAGAGCGCCCCGAGGAACCCCCAGAGCAGCCCGGTCCAGTCGCCGGCGGCGGCGAGCCCGATGCCGAGCATCCCGGCCAGCAGGGCGTTGCGGGGCTGGAGGATGTCGGTGACGGCTCGCGCGAGGGTGGTGCGCGTGGTGTCCTCGGCACCGGCAGCGGTAGCGGTGGTCGTGGTGTTCATGAGGTCTGCTCCGTGGTCTCCGACGTACGGGCGGTCTCCGACGTACGGGTGGTCGCCGCCCCGAGCACCTCGCGGGCGCGCTCCACCGTGACGGTCCGGTACGCGGCGGCGACCCGCTCCAGCCGGGCCACCTCGCCGTCCTGGTCGGCGGCCTGCTGGGCGGCCACCGCAGCGGCGGGGCCGGCCGGCGCGCCGGACTCCTTGGCCAGCAGGGCGGCCCGGATCCAGTACGCGTCGCCGAGCGCCCCGGCCCGGTGGGCATCGCCCGCCTCCCGGGCGGCGGCCTCCTCGGACGCGGCCACCAGCTCGTCGGGGACGTAATGGCGCAGCTTCTCCACCGCGTCCGCGATGTCGGCGGCCCACCGGTCGATCCGCAGGTCGGCCGGGGCGCCGAACCGGGTGAGCTCCCGGGGCAGGGAGGCGGGCGGGTCGAAGGGCTGGTCGGGGAAGGACGCCATCAGCTCGTACCAGAGGGCGTGCAGCCGGACCTGGGCCCGCCACAGCCGCACCCGGCGTGCGCCGGTGCTGAAGGCGGGGACGGACGCGCCGAGGGCGAAGAACGCGAAGAGGACGAGCTGCGCCGCCTCGGTCACCTGGTCGAAGCGGAGCGCGAACGCCTCGCTGGGCTCGTCCACCACGCTGACCCAGAGGAACAGGGTCCGGCTCACGGTGTAGCCGACGCCGATGAACATCGCGAACGTCATCATCCCGAGCCCGATGCGCAGATGGCGGCGGTGCGCGTCGGCGGTGGCCAGCGCCCACTGGAAGGCGCAGACGGCGGAGGCGGCGCCGAGGTAGAGGTAGAAGACGCTCATGTAGAGCGTGGCGCCCCACTCGCCGGCGTGGTCGGAGACGAAGCGGTCCGAGGGGACCGAGCGGTCCACCACGGTGAAGAAGAGGACGGTCAGCAGGATCAGCGTCGCCACGGAGGCCTTCGCCGCGACCTGCTGGACGAGCCGGGCGAACCGTACGTGGCGGGGTGCGGCGCCCGCCTCGGGGTAGCTGCCGTAGATGGCGACGATGTAGCTGAGGATGGCCAGAATCGCCACGGTCGCGGTGTAGTGCTTGATGAGGACGGCGAGGTCGGTGACCGCGCTGTTGTTGAGCCCGGTGCGCACCGCCTCGGTCTTCGTCCACAGGGCGATCGCGAATCCGGCGTAGCAGCCCCACAGGGCCCGCCGCCTGCGGTCCTCCTCATCTCCCCACAGGGCAGCGGGCATACGCCACAGGGCAACGGCTGTCATCAGACCGGCTATCAGGTAGCCGGCGAGATCGAGGGGGGTCACAGCGGGTTTCGTCCTCGGTGTGGGGTCGGGGTGGAACCTGTCAGGACCCGCCGGTCCGTCTCCAGGGGAACGGTCCGCGTCGGCGGTGGGCCACCGGGCGGGACAGGGAGTCGGTCAGCCGCCCCACCATGTCATCGGTGGTGAGGCCGCGCGCCATTCGGGGGATCAGGGAGGCACCGAATTCGGCCATGCGTTCGTCGTGGGTGGCGTACTGCGCGCGGGCCTGCACGGTGGACCCGCCGGCGGCGAAGGAGGCGGCGGCCTCGGGGGAGACCATCCGGGCGATCAGTGAGGTGTCGAAGACCGGGAGCAGCGCGCGCAGTTGCCCGGCGTCGAGGGTCGTCCCGTGGTCGAACCACTCGTGGCAGAGCTCGTGCAGGATGACGTGCTCGGTCTGGTACGCGGTCGGCCTGCGGCGGTAGAGGACGAGGCTGGTGTCCCCGGCCTTCAGGCGGAGCCCGCAGGCGGCGTTCACGCGGGCGAGCCGGTCGGGCATCTCGTGCAGCCGGATGGTGCGGCCGCGCGCCGCCTCCATGTTGGCGACCAGACCGCTCAGCGAGAACGGCGCCGGGATGGGCAGATCGGCGAGCTGTGCCTCGCACTCTTTGCGCAGCTTCCGCAGGGACATGACACCGACGCTACGTGCCCGGCGGGCGGTTCCGCGACCCCTCCCCCGAGCTCTCCCCCGCTCCCCCTCGGCTGTCATGCGGGCTCTCGTACCGGCTGTCCCGCGCGGCGTCCTCCAGCAGCGACAGGGCGAACCGGAGCAGCTCCGGCGGGAGCCCCTCGTCGTCCAGCCCCCGGCCCGCCACCCCGCTGATCTCCCCGGTCCGCCGCTTGGCCAGGAACTGGAGCCCCGCCACGACGTCGTCGACGACCTCGGACTCCTCCCTGAAGAAGCGCCAGTCGACGCCGAATCCCAGCCCGAGGGCCTTGAGGATCTCCTCCGAGGGCTGGGTGACCTTGCCGGCGAGGATGTTGGAGAAGTAGCTGTGCGAGAGGGATCCCCCGCGCTCCCGCACCAGCTCCGCGAAGACCCGGCCCGAGATCTTCTGGCCTGGGAAGGTCTTCTCGACCATGTACTCGACTTTTTCCCGCAGCGAGTCCAGTGGGGGCGGCCCGGACGGCTGTGACGGCTCAGACGGACCGGGCGGTTCGTTCCGTTCCGTACCGGGTTCGTCACCGTCGACCGTGGTCATCCGGGCCTCCATGCTCACCTCGGAGTCGGAACTGAGCTTGCGCAAACACTCTACGTCACTGTTAACTCGAAAAAACACGGGCAGGGGACCACGAGGGGAGTCCCTTGCCCGTGACGAACGACGCGCCGAAGACCCGCCGAAGCCGCTCCGGGTGGCCCCGGAACCGTCTCCGTACAGGGGTGTAGCCCTTCACGACGGGGGATGCGTGAAGGGCTACGCCTGCATTATGGCCCCGCGGTCCGCCCGACGACAACTGACCAGTCGGTCAGTTCCATCGGCGTCCTGGCCATCGCCCCGCCGCCGCCGGCCGAAACCTGTTCCCGCCGCGATAGACATGTCCTTCCCGGGCGATTAGGGTTTCTTGTGCAGTCAGGTGAAACAGCGGTACGCAGCAGAGGGGCACCCCGCAGGCGTACGGCGCCCCCGGGCCCTCGGTCATGCGTGACAGAAGAGGTGCAGATGCCCCCGGAGACCCCATCGCACGCCATCGACCGGCTCGACGACGACGACTACCCCGCCTACACCATGGGGCGCGCCGCCGAGATGATCGGGGCGACGCCGGGTTTCCTGCGGGCGATCGGTGAGGCCCGGCTGATCACGCCGCTGCGGTCCGAAGGTGGCCACCGCCGTTACTCCCGCTACCAGTTGCGCATCGCCGCCCGTGCCCGGGAGCTGGTCGACGCCGGTACGCCCGTCGAGGCCGCCTGCCGCATCGTCATCCTGGAGGACCAGCTCGAAGAGGCGCTCCGCCTCAACGAGGAGCTGCGCGGCGGCACGGCCCGCTGAGGGCGGCCCGGGGTCACCCGTGCCCGGCGCCCGGCACATATCTGCATTCGCCAGCACAGAATTTCACGCAATGCGCGATGAGGCTTTTTCTTCCGCGATTTTGTTCCGCCATGCCGTGTGATATTCCGTTCAGCCTCTTCCGGTGCTGCCGTGCTACTGTTGATCTCAGTTGCAGTTGTGGTTCCCAAAAACTTCAAGTGCATCAGCCGACTCGATGTCGGTAGGTGCGCTTTTGTATTTCCGGTGTTCTTCCGGACGGGGTAATCATCGCGGCGACGTGGGGTCCGCACAGTGTGGGCCCGCGGGCACTGCCCCTCCCCTAAGGAGATATGACATGGCTACTGGCACCGTGAAGTGGTTCAACGCGGAAAAGGGCTTCGGCTTCATCGAGCAGGACGGCGGCGGCGCTGACGTCTTCGCCCACTACTCGAACATCGCCGCCTCCGGCTTCCGTGAGCTGCAGGAGGGCCAGAAGGTGAACTTCGACGTCACGCAGGGCCAGAAGGGCCCGCAGGCCGAGAACATCACCCCCGCCTGATCACTCAGGCAGTTCTGCGCAGCTGGGGCCCGCACCTTGGGGTGCGGGCCCCAGCTCGTTGCTGTTTCCGGGGCCCGCCGAGCGCGCCCCCTGACGAAGCCGCGTCCGGTGCACTGATTCCCGGCGGCCGGGCTTCGCTCTTCTTTGTCATTTCATCGGCTCGTTCTTGCGATTCTGGGTGCCGTTCACGGCCGCTTCCCGAAAAAGAATCCCTCGATACGTGCCAACGTGCCCCATCGAGGAAAGGTTCTGCATGAACCGCGAACGCACCCCCCGCTCGAACGACCGATTCGCCCGCACCCGCTCCGGCTCCCCCTCCGGCGCCCGCAGCGGTGGCGCCCCCCGCTACTCCGGCGGTGGCGAGCGCCGCGCCGCCGGGTTCGGTGGCGGCCCGAAGCGCTCCGGTGGCTCCGGCCGTCGCGGCTCCGCGCTGAAGGGCGAGTTCGCCCTGCCGGTGACCATCACCCCGGCACTGCCCGCCGCCGAGACCTTCGACGAGCTGGAGATGCCCGCCACGCTCAAGGCGGCGCTCGTCGCCGAGGGCATGACCGTCCCGTTCCCGATCCAGGCGGCCACCCTGCCGAACTCGCTGGCCGGCCGTGACGTCCTGGGCCGTGGCCGCACCGGCTCGGGCAAGACCCTCGCCTTCGGCCTCGCCCTGCTGGCCCGTACCGAGGGCCGCCGTGCCGACGCCAGGCGTCCGCTCGCCCTGGTGCTCGTCCCCACGCGTGAGCTGGCGCAGCAGGTCACCGACGCGCTCACCCCGTACGCCCGGTCGCTCAAGCTGCGCATCGCCACCGTCGTCGGCGGCATGTCCATCGGCCGTCAGGCGAGCGCGCTGCGCGGCGGCGCCGAAGTCGTCGTCGCGACGCCGGGCCGGCTCAAGGACCTCATCGAGCGCGGCGACTGCAAGCTGGACCGGGTCACCATCACCGTCCTCGACGAGGCCGACCAGATGGCCGACATGGGCTTCATGCCGCAGGTCACCGAGCTGCTCGACCAGGTGAACCCGGAAGGGCAGCGGATGCTCTTCTCCGCGACGCTCGACCGCAACGTCGACCTGCTCGTCAAGCGCTACCTCAACGACCCGGTCGTCCACTCCGTCGACCCGGCCGCCGGTGCCGTCACGACGATGGAGCACCACGTGCTCTACGTCCAGGGCGCCGACAAGTACGCCACCACCACGGAGATCGCCGCCCGCGACGGGCGCGTGATCATGTTCCTGGACACCAAGCACGCGGTGGACAAGCTCACCGACCACCTGCTGCACAGCGGGGTCCGGGCGGCCGCGCTGCACGGCGGCAAGTCCCAGCCGCAGCGCACCCGCACCCTGGAGCGGTTCAAGACCGGGCACGTCACGGTCCTCGTCGCCACGAACGTCGCCGCGCGCGGCATCCACGTCGACAACCTGGACCTCGTCGTCAACGTGGACCCGCCGAGCGACCACAAGGACTACCTGCACCGCGGCGGCCGTACCGCCAGGGCCGGGGAGTCCGGCAGCGTCGTCACGCTCGTGCTGCCGAACCAGCGCCGCGAGATGACCCGCCTGATGATGGACGCCGGGATCACCCCGCAGGTCGCCCAGGTCCGCTCCGGCGAGGCCGAGCTGAGCCGTATCACCGGTGCGCAGGCGCCCTCGGGCGTCCCGGTGGTCATCACCTCCCCGCCCAAGGAGCGCTCCGGCCGCGGCGGTGGCGGCGCGTTCATGGGGCGCGGCACCAAGCGCGGCGGCGGGGCCCCGGCCCGTCGCGGCCGTCCGGGTGTGCCGACGCCGGAGGCGCGTGCGGCCGCCTCGCAGCGCCGGGCCAACCGCGCCGCGTAGCCCGCGCGGGGCGGCGGCGTACGCGCGCCGCCGCCCTCCCCGTACGGCTCCGCCGTGCGGCCCTCCGAGCCACTCGACCCCTGTTGAGGACCCATGCGCTGTGTCATCGCCCGCTTCCCCTTCGACCTGTACAAGGACGAGGTGGAGAACTCGATGAAGGGCATCAAGCCCGAACCCGTCACCGGTGACGCGGTGGTCATCAGCCGCCGGGTCTACCCGGTCAAGCAGGTCGGCGAGGTGATCACCCGGCAGGACCGGCGTGACTTCTCCTCCGCCGAGGTCGTCCGGGCGCTCTCCAAGCTCGGCTTCACCTGCCGTACCGCCGAGACGGCCGCTGCCGCCGCCCCGGCCGCCGCTCCCACCCCGCTGGAGACGGCGTCGGCGCTGCTGGGGACCCCGGCGGCCACCGAGGAGCGCTCAGGCGACTCTCTGTAACAAGTGGCCGGGCGCCCGGCGTCGGTCCTCGCCGAGGCGCCCGGAGCGGACGAAGATCAACAGCATGAAGAGGAAGCTGACCGCGTTAGGCGTGACGGTGGTGGCGGCTGTACTGCCCGCCGCCACCGCTCACGCCGACGAGACGCACACGGACTCCCACAACGGCCCGCAGGTGGCCCTGATCGCGACAGGCCAGATCGACGATCCGCTGGAGGATGTCCTGGAGCACGTCACGGTCATCGGCCGGACCGTCATCATGGATCAGTGACCCGCTTCGCCGCCCGTGCCCCTCGGCCCTTTGCCGCCCGCCCTCGGCCCGTCAAGGCGCCCGAGCAACCGGCGGCTTCTGCCTCGCCCACTCCAGGCGGGGCTCCAGCAGTGGCCGCAGCAGGCTCCGTACGTACGGGGTGCACAGCGCGGTCACCACGACGGCCGCGCCGGCGGTGACGGTGACCGTGCCCAGCGTGGTGTCGAAGAACGGCTGCTCGTAGAAGCCCCCGTGGCGCAGGCTCCGGACGACGAAGCCGTGCAGCAGGTACCCGTACAGCGTGCAGGTCCCGAGCGCCGTCATCCAACTGCGCCCCCGGGGCACCCAGGCCAGGAAGCAAGCGCCCAGCACGACGGCCGCCGCGAACAGCAGGAGCGTGGCCGGCGGCCCGGCCCACCCCACGGTGTCCATCTCCTGGGCGCTGTTCTTCCGGAAGAACCACGAGGTCGAGGTCCGGGGCACCAGCCAGTACGCGATCAGCAGCCCGAGCGCGAAGACGGGTACGGAGACGACGCGTACCCACGTACGCCGCAGCGCCGCGAAGTGCTCCGGGCCCAGCCGCAGCCCCAGCACGTAGAACGGCATGAACTGCAGGATGCGCTGGAGGGGCAGGGCCCCGTCGGCGGCGGGTGACACGGTGGCCACGGCGGCGACGGCGAGCGAGACCAGCACCGGGGCGCGGACCGCCTGCCAGACGGGGGTGGAGAGCCGCCAGAAGAACAGGGCGGGCAGGAACCACAGCAGCCAGTAGGGCTCCAGCAGCGATAGCGGGAGCTCCGGGTCGCGGGTGAGGCGGTGGAAGGCCGTGTAGAGGAGCTCGAAGATCAGATACGGCACCAGCAGGCTGGTGATCAGCTTCCACACCCGGTCCGGCCGCAGCTCGAAACCGCGCGAGAAGTAGCCCGCGATCAGGATGAACACCGGCATGTGGAAGGTGTAGATCAGCGTGTACGCGGCTTCCACCAGCCGCCCGCTCGGCAGCGGCTCCCACGCGTGCCCGACCGCCACCAGCACGATCGCCAGGTACTTCGCGTTGTCGAAGAAGTGGTCCCGGCGGTCGTCGGGCGGCTTGCCGGAGTCCATGGTTCCGGCGGCGGCGGTGGGGCGCGGCTGCTCGGAGGTGAGGGGGGAAGGCATCCTGACACCCTAGGAGCGGCTCCCTCCGCCCGTCATGTCCTCGGTCACCCCTTCCGGTGACCGTTCGGACTCCTGAGCGCCGGTGACCGTTCGGACTCCTGCGCGCCTCCCTCCGCGTCCAGGTGCGGAAGGATCCGGTCCAGCGGGCCCGGGATCCACCAGGCGGACCGGCCCAGCAGGGTCATCACCGCCGGAACCAGCAGCAGCCGTACGACGGTGGCGTCGATGAGCACGCTGGCGGCGAGCCCCAGGCCCAGCATCTTGACCACGATGTTGTCGCTGATGATGAACGCGGCGAAGACGCTCAC
Source organism: Streptomyces cyaneofuscatus (assembly GCF_042718795.1). GTDB lineage: Bacteria > Actinomycetota > Actinomycetes > Streptomycetales > Streptomycetaceae > Streptomyces > Streptomyces cyaneofuscatus_A. The sequence continues at coordinate 102,391 of NZ_JBHXOX010000014.1, read as the reverse complement.
CATGATCAGGGCCGCGCAGGTGATGACCCGGGCGGTGATCTCCAGCGCGTGCGCCACGCTCGCCCGCGCGTCCCCGGTGCGCACCCAGGCCTCGTGGATGCGGGAGAGCAGGAAGATCTCGTAGTCCATGCTCAGCCCGAAGACGATGGCGAACATCATCATCGGGACGTAGCTCTCGATCGGCACCTTCCCCGACACGCCGAGCGCCGGGCCGCCCCAGCCCCACTGGAAGACGGCCACCACGACCCCGTACGAGGCGGCGATCGACAGGACGTTGAGCACGGCGGCCTTCACCGCGACGAGCAGGCCCCGGAAGACGGCCAGGATCACCAGGAAGGCCAGGGCCACGACGACCGCGATGATCAGGGGCAGCCTGCTGGAGACGATGTCCAGGAAGTCGACCTGTGCGGCGGTCGTGCCGGTGACATAGGTGTCGGCGGCGGTGCCGGAGACGGCCTGCGGCAGGACGTCGTCGGTGAGCCGGTTCGTCAGGGAGGTGGTCCGCTCGTCCTGCGGGGCGGCCACCGAGTAGGCGGTGGCGGTCAGCACGTCGCCGTCGGATGTGGCGGTGAGCGGGGTGATCACGGCCGTGTCCGGGACGTCGGTGAGGGCCTTCTGCGCCTGGTCGGCGAGGGCGGAGCGGTCGGAGGAGTCCACCTTGGTCTGGTCGATGACGAGGGTCAGCGGGCCGTTGGAGCCGGGGCCGAAGGCGCTCGACATCAGGTCGAAGGCGCGCCGGTCGGTGAACGACTTCGGGTCGGCGCCGTCGCCGATATGGCCGAGCTGGATGAAGAAGACGGGGAAGGACAGCACGGCCAGCAGCACCACCCCGCCGGCCAGGAACCACCACGGCCGCCGCTCGACGCGCTGCGCGTACCGGTGCCAGCCGCCGGGCTCCGTCCCGTTCCGCGACGTGTCCTCCGGGGCCGGTACGGTCTCGGCCACCGGTTTCCGTACGCGTACCCGGTCGATACGGCGGCCGATGAGACCGAGGATCGCCGGTACGAGGGTGAGGGCGCCGAGCACCGCCGTGACCACGGTGACCGCGGCGGCCAGGCCCAGCTTGCCGATGAACCCGATGCCGGAGACCCACAGCCCCGACAGCGCGATGATCACCGTGCAGCCGGAGAGCAGCACCGCGTGGCCGCTGGTGGCGGCGGCGTTCCCGGCGGCGGTCACCGGGTTCTGGCCGTCGATCAGGTTCTGCCGGTGGCGGGTGACCAGGAAGAGCGCGTAGTCGATGCCGACGCCGATGCCGATCATCGTGGCGAGGGTGGGGGAGACGGTCGCGAAGGTCGCGGCGGCGGCCAGCAGACCGAGCAGCGCGAGCCCGCACAGCGCGCAGATCAGCGCGGTGACCAGCGGCAGCACGGCGGCGAGCAGGCTGCCGAAGCCGATCAGCAGGACGATGATCGCCACCCCGAAGCCGATCGCCTCGCTGGTGCGGTCGCTCGGCTCGGGCCGGGCCAGTTCGCCGAGCGGACCGCCGTACTCCACGTCCACCCCGGCCGACCGCAGCGGCTGGACCGCCGCGTCGACCCCGTTCAGGTAGGAGGGGTCCAGTGTGGAGGGCTGCACGCTGAAGCGGACGGTGATGTAGGCGGTCTTCTGGTCGGTGGAGAGCGGACCGGTGTTGGGGTCGGGCGGCGGGGGCGGGGTGGAACCGGAGGACGGCAGCGGGTTCTGCGCGGAGAGCACGTCGGGCAGCTTCTGGAGGTCGGCGACCGCTGTGGCGACCTGGTCGGAGACCGAGGTGAGCGGCTTGTCGGCGTCGTGCAGGACCACTTGGGCGCTGTAGCCGCCGGCCTGTGGCGCGTGCGCCTTCAGGACGTCGAGGCCCTCCTGCGACTGGGTGCCGGGGAGCGAGAAGTCGTCGGAGTAGTCGCCACCGTAGGCGTGCTGGAGGACCTGGAGCCCGGCGAGCGCGGCGACCCACAGCACGAGGACGGTCACGAAGTGCCGGGCGCACCACTCGCCGGTGCGGCGCAGCGCGCCCCGGCGGTGCGGGGTGGCCGCCCGACCGGGGCGGGCCGGTGAGGCCGGTGACGACGGTGAGGCCGGTGACGACGGCATGCGGCTCCCTGTCTGTACTGGGCCGTTGTCTGTACCGGCCAGTTGTCTGTACCGGCCCGTTCCGGAAGGGCTCTGGGCTGCCCTGTTTCTGTTTTCGCATTCAACGGGCGCCCTCGCGCCCCGGCGCGGGGGAACGGGTGACGGGTGCGTGCCGCAGGGGTGGTGCGGGGGGTGGCCCCACCAGGAGTCCACCGGCCTTCCGGATGGGCGGCGAGCCCCCGGCCGACCAGGCTTGAGTCATGAAGAACTGGACCCGTAAAGCCTTACTCCTCACCGTCTCCGCCGCCGCGGCGGCCGGCACGCTGGCCGCCGCCGGCGCGCCCGTGGCGCACAGCCGCCCGGCGGACCGTGCCGCGCCCGCGCTCGCCTGGCACCCCTGCGGGCCGGTCGCCGGGGCACCGGTCCCAGCCGGGCAGGAGTGTGCCGAGCTGCGCGTTCCGCTGGACTACGCCGACCCCGGGGGCCGCACGGTCGAGGTGGCCGTCAGCCGGCTGCGCGCCGACCGGCCCGACGCCCGGCGCGGCACGCTGTTCGTGATCCCCGGCGGCCCCGGCTCCTCCGGGGTGCAGCGCCTGGCGCAGAAGGGCGGGGCGCTGCGGGCGGCGACCGAGGGGGCGTACGACCTGGTCAGCCTCGACCCGCGCGGGGTCGGCTCCTCCGTCCGGGCGAGCTGCCGGCTCCCCGAGGCGGACCGGCACCTGGTGACCCTGCGGTCCTGGCCCGCGCCGGACGGCACGATCACGGCGAACACCGACCGCGCCCGCCGCACCGCCGAGCTCTGCGCCCGCAACGGGGGCCCGGTGCTGCGGTCCTTCACCACGGCGAACCAGGTCCGCGACCTCGACCGGCTGCGCCAGGCGCTGGGCGAGCGGAAGGTGTCGATCTGGGGCTCCTCGTACGGGAGTTACGTCGGCGCCGTGTACGCGCAGGTCCATCCGGACCGGGTCGGCCGGCTGGTCCTGGACGGCACCGGCGACCCGGACCCGGGCCGGGTGGCGTACGGCTGGCTGGCGAACATGGCCCCGGGCGCCGCCGAGCGCTTCCCCGACTTCGCGGCCTGGGCGGCGGACCCGGCCCGGGAGGCCGAGGGGCTGCGGCTGGCCCGGCGCCCCGGAGACGTGCAGCCGCTGTTCCTCTCTCTCGCGGAGGAGTTGGACCGGCACCCGAAGGCCTCGGACGTCCCGTCCACGCCGCTCACCGGGAACCTGCTGCGGCAGGCGCTCCAGAACGCGCTGTACAGCGATGCGGGTTTCGCGCCGCTGGCCCGGCTGGTGAAGGCGGCTCAGGACCCGCAGGGCCGTCCGGTGCTGCCGCCGGAGCTCGCGGGCGCGCTGCCGGACGAGGACGCGGCGCTGACCATGGCGGTGGTCTGCAACGACGTGCGCTGGCCGGGACCGGCCACCGGGTACGCGGGCCGGGTCGCCGCCGACCGGGCGCGGTATCCGCTGACGGCCGGGATGCCGGTGAACATCACCCCGTGCGCCTTCTGGACGTACGACGAGGAGCCGCGGCCCACCCGGATAACCGACGACGGCCCGTCCGACGTCCTGATGATCCAGAGCCTGCGCGACCCGGCCACCCCGCCGGCCGGGGCCCGGAAGATGCGGGCGGCGCTCGGGGAGCGGGCCAGGATGGTGACCGTCGAGCAGGGCGGGCACGGGATGTATCTGGGCAACGGCAACGCCTGCGGGGACCGGATGGTCAGCGACTTCCTGGTGACCGGCGAGCGGCCCGCCCGGGACACCCACTGCCCGAACTGACCGGGTGCCGGTGAGGGGTGCCGGTGAGGGGGGTGAATGGGGCGTCGGTGACGGGGTGTCATAGCGGCTGATTCCGGGGCGTTCCTTGCTATACACGAGCGATGGAGCACCCCGGGACCCTCGTCCTGATCATGGCCCTGGCGGTTCTCGCCCCGCTGCTCGGCTACGCGACCGGGCGGTGGCTGTCGGTCCCCGTCGTCATCTTCGAGATCGTGCTCGGCATCCTGGTGGGGCCCGATGTGCTCGGCTGGGCCCACCACGACCAGGTCATCGACACCCTGTCCGACCTCGGGCTCTCGATGCTGATCTTCCTGGCGGGGTACGAGATCCGGTTCGCCGAGGTCCGTGGCTCCACCCTGCGCCGGGCCGGCGCGGCGTGGGTCCTCTCGTTCGCCGCCGGGCTCGGGATCGCCCTGCTGCTCAGTGGCGCGGATGTGGCGAAGAGCCTGGTGATCGGCACCGCGCTCACCAGCACGGCGCTGGGGGCGGTGCTGCCGATCCTGCGGGACTCGGGGCGGTTGGAGGGGAGGTTCGGGTCGGTGGTGATGGCGTTCGGGGCGGTCGGGGAGTTCGGGCCGATCGTGGCGATGGCCCTGCTGTTCAGCGGGCGGAGTCCGGGGGCGGCGAGCGCGGTGCTGGCGGTGTTCGCGGTCATCACGGTGGGCGCGGTGTTCTGGGCGATGCGGCCGAGGCCGCCGTGGTTCGCGCGGATCATCGCGATGACCCTGCACAGCAGCGGCCAGTTCGCGATCCGCTTCGTGATGCTGCTGCTCGCCGGGATGCTGGGGCTGGCCCACGTCTTCGGCCTGGACACGCTGCTCGGCGCGTTCGCCGCCGGGATGCTGACCCGGCTGGTCCTCCAGGGGGCGGTGCCGGAGCGCAGCGGGGAGATCCTGGGCAGGATCGAGGCCATCGGGTTCGGCTTCCTGGTCCCGTTCTTCTACGTCGTCACGGGTATCGACTTCGACCTCCGGGCGCTCCTGGACGGCGGCCGTCCGCTGCTGCTCCTGCCCGTCTTCCTGCTGCTGTTCCTGCTGGTGCGGGGCGTACCGGCGTATCTGCTGGCGCCGCGCGACCTCACCGGGCGCGCTCCCCGGTCCGCGCTCGCGCTGTTCTCCGCCACGTGTCTGCCGCTGGTGGTGGCGATCACCGCGATCGGGCTGGACGAGAAGGTGATCGGCGCGGGGGAGGCCGCCGCGCTGGTGGCCGCGGCGATGGTGTCGGTGCTGACGTTCCCGCTGCTGGCGTTCCGGCAGCTGGGGAAGGGGGAGGGGGATGCGGGACGGGACGCGCCGAGCCGGGTGGCGGAGAGCGGGGAGGCGTGGTGAGGGCTGGCCGGGGGAGTGGTGAGGGCAGGCCTCGGGGCGTTGGTGAGGAGCCCGGCCTGTCCAGGGCCCGCGCCTTCTAGGGCGCGCCGTCCTCCGTCGGGACGCACAGCACGGGGACCTTGGACATGTGCAGCAGCTTGTGCGGGGTCGAGCCGAGCAGGGCCCCGCGCATCGGGCTCTCGCCCCAGGTGCCGACCACGATGACCCGGGCCCCGTGCCGGTCGGCCGCCTCCAGGAGCGCCTGCGGGGGGCTCTCGTCCAGCACCTCCACCCGCGCCGGTACGCCGGCCTCCTCGGCGGCCGTCAGCGCGTGCTCCAGGCCGGTGCGGCCGGCCTGCCGGATGGCGTCGTAGTGGCTGCGGTACTCGGCCCCGTCGCGCAGGCCCGGGGCGGCGGCGCCGTAGACGAGGACCAGCTCCTCGCCGTACGCGGCCGCCACCTCGATCGCGATGCGCAGGGCGCGGGCGGCGCCGGGGGACTCGTCGTAACCGAGGACGACCGACATCTCAGCGCTCCTTCCCGTCGGTGGACTTCCCGTCGCTGGGTTTCGCGGGCCTGGCGTGTACCAGGTCCGGATCGGCGACCCCGGGCCGTTCCTGCCAGAACACCGCGTCGCGCAGCCGCCACACCACCATGAGGACCACGCCGATGAGCGAGATCGCGATGCCGATGACGAGCGGTGGGCCCAGCCCGAACCAGGAGGTGCCGCTGTAGGAGTTGGCCGGGTCGGACATGTCTCTCACCGACCGGACCAGCAGCCAGGCCAGCAGTCCGGCACCGACCACCGGGCCGAGGCCGATGAGGATGAAGTTGCGCACACTCTCGGTGAGATGGCGCCGGTAGTAGACGGCGCAGGCCACCCCGGTGAGCGCGTAGTAGAAGGCGATCAGGAGGGAGAGGGCGGTGAGCGAGTCGAAGAGGGCGTTGGTGGAGATCTGGTTGACCACCAGGTACCAGGCGATGGCGATCCCGGCGACCCACCACGTACTGACGTCCGGGGTACGGAACCGGGGGCTGATGTGCCCGAAGTGCCGCGGCAGCGCCTGACGGCGGGCCATCGACAGGGCGGTCCGGGACGCCGGGATGATCGTGGTCTGGGTGGAGGCGATCGCGGAGGTGGCGACGGCCAGCAGCAGGATCCAGTCCCAGCCGCCCAGCACGTCCCCGGCGAGCTGGGCGAAGATGAACTCCTCCTCGCCCGCGTTCTCCGCGAGGAACGCCGTCCCCGCGAAGGCGACGACCGCGAAGGCGACCGACAGGTAGGTCACCAGGAGCACCACCGTGGACCACAGGCCCGCCCTGCCCGGGGCGCTCGCCGAGTCCTCGGTCTCCTCGGTGAGGTTGACCGCGGACTCCCAGCCCCAGTAGATGAACACCCCGAGCAGCAGCCCGCCGGTCAGCGCGGCGCCCCCGGCGCCGAACGGGTCGAGCCAGCTCATGGACGGCTCGATGGAGTCGAAGCCGGTGGTGCCCGCGTACACCCGGTAGAGCGCCACCACGACGAAGACCAGCAGGAACGCGATCTGGAGGAGGATCAGGACGTTCTGCACCTTCGCCGACAGCTCGGTGCCGATGACGCAGAGGCCGGTCATCACGATGATCAGCAGCACGGTGAGGAACTGGCGCGCGAAGTCGTTCTCGACCCAGCCGTCCAGGCCCACCGCCAGCAGGGTGAAGCTCACCGCCACGTCGGCCAGCGAACCGACCACCAGCACGCCGGTCATGGTGATCGCCCAGCCGCCGAGCCACCCGGCCCACGGGCCCATCGCCCGGGTCACCCAGGAGAACGTCGTACCGCAGTCCTGGTCGACCTTGTTGAGGTAGTAGAACGCCGAGGCGATCAGCAGCATCGGGACGAAGGAGGCGAACATGACGCCCGGGGCGTAGATGCCGACCAGGGCCACGATCGGGCCGATCACGGCGGCCAGCGAGTAGGCGGGGGAGGTCGCGTTGAGGCCGATGACGAGGGCGTCGACGAAGCCGATGGCGTTCGGCTTCAGGCTGACCGCCGAGCCGTCGCCCCGCCCGCCGTTCCCCCGTGCGCCGTTCCCCCGTGCGTCGTTCCCCCGTCCGCCGTGATCGGCCCGCCCGTCGCTCCGCCGGCTGTCCCCCCGACCGCCTTCCCCGTCCTGCACAGCGTCGTGGGCCATGGTTCCTCGATCCGGCCGGGCTCGCCGCAGGGCGCGGCGGGTGATCCGGATCTCATCGTAGGAACACACTCATCCATGCGCATTCCGGACGGAAGGCCCTCGCTGGGCGGTGGTCACCCGGTTGGCCCGCTCCCGGCGTACACCTCCCAGGTCAGGGCGCAGGGTGGAGTCCATGTGGTCCCGCCGAATCGTCCTGGGCACCCTGCTGCCGCTGATGGTCCTCCTGGTGTTCCAGGACGGCCCGGCCTCCCACGAGCAGCGGCGGGAGACGGCCACCGGGCCGAGGCCGCCGCGCGGGCTCCCGCAGCCGGCCGTCGTCAGCCGCCAGGAGTGGCACGCGGACGAGGACCTGGTCCGGGAGGGCCCGCAGTACACGGGCGCGGCGAAGGCGGTCTTCGTCCACCACACCGGCAACCCCAACGACTACGCCTGCGCGGACGCTCCCGAGCTGATCCAGGCCGTCCAGAGCGACCACGTGGAGAAGGACGGCTGGGACGACATCGGCTACAACTTCCTCGTCGACCGCTGCGGCACCATCTACGAGGGCCGGGCGGGCGGCATCGCCCGGTCGGTGCTCGGAGCCCACACCAAGGGGTTCAACGCGGACACCGTCGGCATCGCGGCCATCGGCGACTTCGGGGCGGGCGCGGAGGTGCCGGAGCCGATGATGGACGCCCTGGTGGAGCTGGCCGCCTGGAAGCTGGGGCCCGGCGTCGACCCGCTCGCCACGGTCGAGCTGGTCTCGACGAACGCCGAGAGCCGCTTCGACGAGGGCCAGGTGGCCCGGCTGAACGTCATCTCCGGCCACCGCGACAGCTACGAGACCCGCTGCCCGGGCGACGTGCTGTACGGGCTGCTGCCGGAGCTGCGCGAGCGTGTGGCCCGGCTGCGGGACACCGCCCCGGGCAGCGCGGCGGCGCCGAGGCTGCGACCGTACTTCTGAACCGACGTCACTTCTGAACCGACGTCGCTTCTGAACCAACGTCGCTTCTGAACCGACGTCGCCGGTTTAGCGCGCCACGAACTGCGTCAGTATCGCCTGCACCTCGTAGATGTCGACGCCCTTCGTGAACGTCTTCTGGAGCGGGGTGGGGTTGCCCGAGATCCAGATCTTCAGCTCCGCGTCCAGGTCGAACGTCCCGGCCGTCTCCACCGCGAAGTGCGTGATGCTGCGGTACGGCACGGAGTGGTACTCGGTCTTCTTGCCGGTGATGCCCTGCTTGTCGACGAGGATCAGCCGGCGGTCCGTGAACAGGATCGTGTCGCGGATCAGCAGGAACGCGGCGTGCACCTGCTCGCCCTGGCCGAGGAGGCGTTCGTAGTCCTGCTGGGCGGTGGCCGGGTTGATGGTGTGCGCGTTGCCGAACAGTGCCATGGGTGCCCCGTCTTTCGGATCTCTTGGATCTCTTGGATCTCTTGGATCTGTCGTACATGAGTACGCGTACGGCAGTTGTCTGGTTCCCGGTGGGGCCCGCGCCACGCTTTCGGATGACCTGGCCGACTCAGAGGGGGACCACCGTCACCTCGGTGGCCTTCACGCCCGTCCAGACCTCCGTGCCGTCCGCGATGCGCAGTTCGGCCGCCGCCTGCGGGGTGATCTCCGCGACCAGGTCCGGCGCCCGGTCGGAGGTGATGAGGAGGCGGAGCCGGCTGCCGCCCGAGGTGATCTCGCGGACCGTTCCGGGCCAGACGTTGCGGGGGGAGCCGGTGGGCTTCTCGCGGTGTACGGAGACGGCTTCGGGGGCGATGACCGCGAGGGCCTCGGTGCCCGGGGCGAGGGGTTCGGCGACCACCAGGTGGCCGCCGCCCGCCAGGTCCAGGCCGTCGGCGGTGGCGGTGCCGGGCCAGGCGTTGCGGCCGAGCATCCGGGCCACCCAGGGCGAGCGCGGGTGGCGGGTCACCTCGGCGGGCGGCTCGTCCTGGAGGACCCGGCCGTCGTCCAGGACGAGGACCCGGTCGGCCAGGGAGACCGCCTCGACCGGGTCGTGCGTGACGATCAGGCAGACCCCGCCGAAGTCGGCGAGGTGCCTGCGCAGGGTGTGCCGGACGTGGGCCCGGGTCGTCTGGTCGAGGGCGGCGAGCGGTTCGTCCAGCAGCAGGAGGCGCGGGCGGGCCGCCAACGCGCGGGCCAGGGCGACCCGTTGGGCCTGGCCGCCGGAGAGCTGGCCGGGCTTGCGGTGGGCCAGGTGGCCGACGCCGAGCCGGTCCAGCCAGGACTGCGCCTCGCGCCGGGCCTCCGCGCGGGGGACGCCACGGGTGCGGAGCCCGTACGCCGTGTTCGTGAGGGCGCTCAGGTGCGGGAAGAGCGCGCCGTCCTGGGGGACCCAGGCGACGCCCCGGCGGTGCGGGGGGAGAGCCGTCACATCGCTGTCGCCCAGGCGCAGTCGCGCGTGGGCGCGGGGGGTGAGGCCGAGGAGGGCGCGCAGGAGGGTGGTCTTGCCGGCGCCGTTGGGGCCGACGACCGCGAGGGTGGTGCCGGGGGCCGCGTCCAGGGTGAGGCGGGTGAAGCCGGTGACGTCGGCGTGCAGGGGCCAGCGTTCCCGGGGGGCCTTCGCCAGGACGTGCTCGGCGGCCTTCTCCCGTACGTACGCGGGCGGTTCGGGCAGGACGTCCGGCGTGGTGCCCGTCGGCTCCTCAGGGCGCCGCGCGGACCGCTCGCGGTCGTGGTCCCCGGGCGTGCCCGTCCACCGCCCGCGCAGCGCGATGAGCACGATCATGGCGATGGCCAGGAGCAGCAGCGAGACCGAGGTGGCGGCCTCCGGGGACTCCTGGAGCAGCAGATAGACCTGGAGCGGCAGGGTCTGCGTGGTGCCGGGGAGGTTCCCGGCGAAGGTGATGGTGGCGCCGAACTCGCCGAGCGCCCGCGCCCAGGTGAGGGCCGCTCCGGCGATCAGCCCGGGGGCGACCATCGGCAGGGTCACGGTGAGGAACACCCGTACCGGCGAGGCTCCCAGCGACGCGGCGGTCTCCTCGTACCGGGGGCGCAGACCACCGAGCGCGCCCTCCAGCGAGATGACCAGGAACGGCATCGCGACGAACGTCGCCGCCAGCACCGCCCCCGAGGTGTGGAAGGGCAGCGTGATGCCGAAGGTGTCCTCCAGCCACGGCCCGAGCAGCCCGCGCCGCCCGAACGCCAGCAGCAGCGCGACCCCGCCGACCGTCGGCGGCAGCACCATCGGCAGCAGCACCAGCGAGCGCACGAACGCCTTGCCGGGGAAGGGCACCCGGGCCAGCAGCCAGGCCAGCGGCACCCCGAACAGCAGCGAGAGGCCCAGCGACCAGAGCGAGACGAGGAGGGAGAGCCGGAGCGCCTGGGTGGTGGGCTCGGCGGTGAGGTGCGTGGAGAGTTCGCCCCAGGAGGTACGGGCCAGGATGCCGACGAGCGGCAGCATCAGGAACGCCACGGCCAGCAGCGCGGGCACCGTCAGCAGGAGGGGGGCGCGCGCCCCCGGCGTACGGCGGAGTGCCGGTCGTTTCATGGTGACCTCGTCGGGCGGCTGGCTGGAGGTGCGGGGCCCGTAGGACGGTACGGGCCCCGCGGTGTGCGGCGGTTACGGCTGCTGGAAGCCCGCGCCCTGGAGGATCTTCTGCGCGGCGGGCGTCGAGAGCCAGGCGACGAACGCGGCGGCGGCCTCGCTGTGCTTCGACCCCTTCAGTGTGGCGGCCGGGTAGGAGGCGACGGCGTTCTCCGCGTCCGGGATGTCGATCGCGTCGACCTTGTCGGGCGCGGTCTCGGCGTCCGTCTTGTAGACGAGCCCGGCGTCCGCCTCGCCCAGCTCGACCTTGCTGAGGACCGCGCGGACGTTGGGCTCCTGGGAGACCGGCTTCACCGCGATCTTCTGCGCGTCGAGGATCTGCTCGCTGTAGCGGCCCACCGGCACCTCGGGGGCGGCCAGGACGACCTTCAGCTTGGTGTCGGAAAGGTCCTTCAGGTTCTCGACCTTCTCCGGGTTGCCCTCGCCGACGGCGATGACCAGGCGGTTCTTGGCGATGACGGTCGGGCTGCCGGTCTCGCCGGAGAGGCCGTCCATCGTCTTGGTGTCGGCGGTGACCAGGGCGTCGGCGGGGGCGCCCTGCTTGACCTGGGCGGCCAGCTCCTGGGAGCCCGCGAAGGAGAACGTGACCTTCGTGCCCGGGTTCTCCTTCTCGTACGCCGCTCCCGCCTCCTTGAAGACGTCGGTCAGCGAGGAGGCGGCCAGCACGGTCAGATCGGCCTTCGGGGCGCCCGACGCGGCGTCGGAGGGTGTGGCGCTGCTGCCGCTGTCCTTGGCCTTGTCCGTGCCCGAGTCGTCGTTGCCGCAGGCGGCGAGCGGGACGAGGAGGGCGGTCGTCAGGACGGCGGCCGCGGCGCGGCGGCGGGTGAGCAGGAGGGACATGAGGGCGGGACTCCTTGGCTGCGAGCCCGGTCGGCCAGGTGCCGTCCGGGCGGGGACGTGTTCGCGCGGGGCGCGGAGAGGGGTGGTGCGGGCAGCACTCGGTGCCCGGCCGCCGGTCGCTCCGGCCGGGCTTCAGGTGCGGTCGATGTGCACGCTGGTCGACTTCACGCGGGCGGTCGCCTGCATGCCGACTTCCAGGCCCAGCTCCTCGACCGCCTCCCGGGTCAGGAGGGAGACGAGCCGGTGCGGGCCGGCCTGGATCTCGACCTGGGCCGCGACATCGCCGAGCTTCACCGCGGTGACGATGCCCGGGAAGGCGTTGCGCGCCGAGGTGTACGGGGTCTCCTCCTCGCCCGCGGTGCCCTGGCCGACCTCGATCGAGAAGGCGGCCAGCGCACGGCCGTCGATCAGCCGGCGGCCGGTCTCGTCGCGATGGGTCGCGACCCGGCCGGCGTCCGCCCAGCGTCGGGCGGTGTCGGGGCTGACTCCGAGAAGGCGTGCTGCCTGACCGATTGTGTAGGACTGCATGCGCGACACGCTAGGCCAATCGGGCTTGCATTTACCATTCTCCGGACGATTGTCCATCGCAGATGCGAGCTTCTCGGAGATTCGCACGGAGTCCTGGGAGCCCGGGTCCTCGACGCCTCAGGACATCAGCCGCGTCGTCGGCATCTCGCCCTCGGTCCTCGTCACGTCGATCACGGAGAACGTGGCGCCCTGCGGGTCGGTGATGGCCGCGAACCGGCCGAACGGGCTGTCCATCGGGCCGAACTGCAACCGCGCGCCCCGCCCGGTCGCCTTCGACACCGCCGCGTCGCAGTCCGGGACGGCGAAGTACACCATCACGAAGGAGCCCATGTCGGGCGGGAAGTCCTCGCCCATCCCCATCCGGCCGAGCACCGACTGCCCCTGGACGTCGTACATCCCGAAGTCCATCGACGGGTCTTCGAGCTTCCGGACCGCGTACGGGAACACGGCGGGGAAGAACGTGTCCGCCGCCTTCGGGTCCCGGGTGAAGACCTCGCTCCAGCAGTACCCGCCGGGCACGCCCATCTCCGCCTCGAACCCGTCATGGGTGTCGGCCTGCCACACGCCGAAGACCGCGCCGCCGGGGTCGCGGGCCAGCGCCATCGTGCCGAACTCGCCGACCTGCATGGGCTCCATGAGCACCTCGCCGCCGGCCGCGCGGACCTTCCCGCCGGTGGTGGCGGCGTCCTCCGAGGCCAGGTAGAGGCACCACGCGGACGGGCCGTCGTCGTTGCCCGGCATCGGCGGGACCACGGCGGCCGCCCGCCTGCCGTCCGCGTACGCCGTCGTGTAGTTGCCGAACTCCGGCGAACTCTCGCCGAACGTCCAGCCGAGCACATCACCGTAGAAGCTCTTGGCGCCCTCCAGGTCGGCGAACGAGGCGTCCGCCCAACACGGGGTGCCTTCGGGTCGTACAGCCATGGCACTGCCCCTCTTCCGGTCCTGGTCTCTCCGCATCCCTACGCCCGGGAGTCCTTCACCAGCAACGCTAGCCAGCCGTCCCCGGGTCCGCGCGCCGGGAGAAGCAGGGCCGTGCTCTGTACTAGTACGTAATTATTGTGCGCTAGTACGTAAAGGGGTTAGGGTCCCGTCATGCCTGCGCTTCCGCCTCGGCCCGTGACCCTGACCGGGCAGTACGTGACCCTCGTCCCGCTGACCACCGGCCACCTCGACGACCTGTTCGAGGCGGGCGGGAGGGACGAGGAGGTGTGGCGCTGGCAGGGCGGTCCGGCGCCCCGGACCCGTCAGGAGCTGCTGACCCGGCTGGCCGGCGTGCTCGCCGACGCCGAGCGTGGCACGTACGTCCCGTTCGCGGTGATCCACCGGGCGAGCGGGCGGGCCGTCGGCTGGACCACGTACCTGGACGTCTCGGTGCGGGACGAGCGGCTGGAGATCGGCTGGACCTGGTACGGCCGGGCGTACTGGCGCTCGGCGGTCAACACCGAGACGAAGCTGCTGCTGCTCGGCCACGCCTTCGAGGAACTGGGCATGGGGCGTGTGCAGCTGAAGACCGACCACCTCAACGAGCGTTCCCAGGCGGCCATCGCGCGCCTCGGCGCCCGCCGGGAGGGGGTGCTCCGGCGGCACCGGCTGCGGCCGGACGGGAGCTGGCGGGACAGCGTCTACTTCTCGCTGCTCGCCGACGAGTGGCCGGCCGCGAAGGCCCGCCTCACCGCCCGCCTCGCCGCGGGCTGAGCCGGGCCTTCGCCGGTTCGGCGGAAGGGTCACCGGCGGACCCGGTGCCGGGTCTCACGCTCTTTGTGGGCCGTTTACGACGAATGGCCGGGCATCGCGAGAGGGAAACCTTTTCCCTTCGCTTTGCCCGGCCATTACCCGGTGGGTTACTCCGACGGCTTATCGTCGGATGACTTCACCGCGTTCTCCCCGGAGTCCTTGTCCGGGGGTGGGCGTCGGATGCTGAGAATGACCGAAGCCGTCAGGATGACCACGATCACCGCCAGGCTGATCGGCGAGGGAATCTCCGGAATGGAGGTGCTGATCATCTTGTGCGATGCCTGGAGGACGAGCTTGACCGCGATGAAGGCCAGAATGATCGCGAGGCCCGTGCTCAGGTAGTGGAAGCGGTCCAGGAGTCCCGCCAGCAGGAAGTAGAGCGCGCGCAGTCCGAGGATGGCGAACGCGTTGCTGGTGTAGACGATGAACGCGTCGTCGCTGACCGCCAGCACGGCGGGCACGCTGTCGACGGCGAAGAGCAGGTCGGCCGCCTCGATCGCGGCGACCACCGCGAGCAGCGGTGTGGCGACCCGCTTCCCCTCCTCCTTGACGATGAAGTGCGTCCCCGCGTACTCGTCCCGGACCGGCATGATCTTCCGCAGCATGCGCACCGCGAAACTCTGCCCCGGATCGAAGCTGTCCTCCTCGTCCTTGAGGATCTTCCAGGCGCTCCAGAAAAGGATCGCGGCGAAGAGGAAGAGGACGAAGGTGAAGCGGTTCACCACCGCGACGCCGGCTGTCAGGAAAATCGCGCGGAACACCAGAGCGCCGATGACGCCGTAGAACAGCACGCGGTGCTGATATTCGCGCGGAACCTTGAAATAGGCGAAAATCAGCGCGAAGACGAACAAGTTGTCGACGGACAGGCTCTTCTCCAGCAGCCATGCCGTTGTGTATTCCGTACCCGCTGTCGTGCCGAGTACGAAGAAGACGACCACGCCGAAGATGAGCGCGAGACTCACCCAGAGCGCACTCCACCAGGCCGCTTCCTTGAACCCGATGACATGCGCGTTGCGGTGGGCCAGCAGGTCGACTGCGAGCGAGACGACCACCGTTACGGCGAACGCTGCCCAGAGCCAGAACGGTACATCCACGCCCGGGACCTCCCCTGTTGATTGTTACGAGTGTGACGGGTCGGGCCCAGGAGTGCGAGGGGGTGTGCGCCGACCGGCTGCCGCGACCGAGGCCATCAGCTCCGCGTCGAGGAACGAGGGATCGGCCATCCGGGTGGCGGCCGCATAGGAGTTGAGCAGGGCTTTCGTCACCCGCAGGGCCGCTTCGGGGCGGCGTACGACGGGCTTCGCCCAGGCCTCGACAGCCTGATCCAATTCGTTCTCCGGAACGACCCGCTGGAGGACGGAGAGCGCTTGCGCCTCGGCGGCGTCGAACGCCCGTCCGGTCAGGATCAGTTCTCGGACCCGGGCCGCGCCGACCTCATGGATCAGCCGGGGCAGCAGCCCGCCCCAGGCCGTCGGCAGCCCGAGCGCCAGCTCCGGCAGCCGGAAGGAGGCGGTGTCCGCGCCGACCCGCAGATCGCAGGCGAGGGCGAGCGCGAGGCCCGCGCCGATGGCCTTGCCCTGGACCCGGGCGATGGTGACGGCCCGGTTGCCGGAGATCGCCTCGCAGACCCGGCGGGCCTTCTCCCCGGCGACCCGGATGCCCCGGCCGGTCGGGTCCTCCTCCAGCCAGTCGGCGAACTCGGCACGGTCGCCGCCCAGGCAGAAGTCGGCCCCGGCGCCGCTGAGCACCAGCACCCGCACCTCGGGATCGGGTGCGGTGACGGCCTCCAGCAGCTCGTCCAGCATCGTCTCGGTGACCGCGTTGCCGGTCTCGGGGGCGTACAGCTCCACGTGCAGGACGGGGCCCTCGCGCCGGGTGCGTACCGTCGCCGGAGCCTGGGGGGAGGAGGGGGTCAGGAAGTCGGGCAGCGAGAGCTTCACAGCGCCACGCCCATGGAGGTGATGCGTCTGAAGACCATCCGGGGCGCGTACACCGGTGGGGAGGCGGTCCGCAGAGTGGGGAAACGATCCAGCATGCGGGCCAGCAGCGTCCGCGCCTCCAGTTTGGCCAGCGCCGCGCCCAGGCAGTAGTGCACCCCGCCGCCGAAGGTGAGGTGGCTGCCGCCGCGCAGGATGTCGAAGGCGCCGGGGTCGGGGTTGCGCCGGGGGTCGTGGTTGGCGGCGCCGTACAGGACGTGGACCATGCTGTCCTTCGTGATCGGGACGCCGGCCAGGACGGTGTCCTCGGCGGCGATCCGGGTGTTGATGTGGATGGGCGGGTCGTAGCGCAGCACCTCGTCGACGGCCGCGTCGATGTGCTCCGGGTAGGACCGCAGCCACGCCCAGCGGCCGGGCTCGGCCAGCAGGAGCGAGGTCATCGACGTCAGCAGCGTCGCCGTGGTCTCCAGCGAGGCGATGGTGACGAACATGGTGAGCCGGTAGAGGATCTCGTCCGCCCGCTCCCGGTCCGGCTCCATCGCGTCCCAGGTGTGGATCCACCCGGTCAGCACGTCGTGGCGGGGCTCGGCCCGGCGGCGGGCGACCAGAGCGGTGAAGTACGCGCGCAACTGCGCGGTCGCCTCGGCGGAGATCGCCAACTGGCTCTTGGTGGGCAGCAACTCCTGGGCGAACACCTGGTTGTGGGTGATCTCCAGGATGTGGGGGTAGTCCTCGGGCGGCAGCCCCAGCCAGGGGCCGACCGTGTGGATCGGCAACTGCTCGCTGACCGTGGAGACGAAGTCCGCCTCACCCCAGCGGAGCTTGTCGGCCAGCTCGTCCAGGAGCCGGTCGGCGTCGCGCTCGACGTCGGGGGTGAGGCGTTCGATGGTGGAGCGGTCGAAGAGGTTGCCGAAGGAGCGGCGCTGGCAGGTGTGCTCGGGGGCGTTCAGCCGGGCGAGCGTGCCGGTCATCTCCCGGGTCGCGATCGCGTCCCACTGCTTGGAGTCGTCCTGCCGCTCCTGCCAGGCGAAGTCGGGGGCGAGCCAGGTGCGGCCGCGCAGCACCTGGCTGCAGGTGTCGAAGCCGGTGACGAAGTAACCGTTCCAGGGAGCGCGGACGACGTCACCCATCGTCCGCAGCTCCGCGAGTATTCCGTACGGATCGGCCTGTCCCTCGGGTGAACTGAGTCTGCGGAGCAGACCGATGACCGCGCGCCGTCCGTCCGGGGTCCTGGTTGTACCGCCCGTGATGCTCACGCAGAGTTCCTTGACCTAGGCCCATGGTTACCGACCAGAACCTACCCTTCCGGATAGCTGCGCCAAGCATCGTTGTTTGTTGCCCCCGTCACATGCAATCGTCACAAATGCCCGTTGTCCTCTGCGAATTGTCGGTCCGTGAGTGATACGCGGACGACGGTCCGTCAGACGCGGAAGACGTCCAGGAACGAGCTCCACCAACCCTTCGGCTTCTTGGCCGGCTCCGCAGCGTGACGACCGGCGGGAGCCGGCTGGGGCGCCGCGTTCCGGTACGGGTCGGGCAACTGCGCCGAGGTCGACGTCGGCGCCGGCGGCTGGGTGCCGGTGGCGGTGCGGCGGGCGGCGGTCGGGGTGAACCGTACGGGCAGGGCGACCAGGGCCCGGTGGAAGGGGCCGGGGCGCCAGGCGACGCCGGAGGCGGGGACGGCCAGGGAGAGGTCGGGCACGGTGTTGAGGATCTTCTCGATCGCGGTCAGCGCGATGAGGGTGGCGGGCGACTTGGCGGGGCAGACGTGCGGGCCCGCGCCCCAGGCCAGGTGGGCGCCCTTGCTCAGGGTCTGGCGGGCGTCGGTGAGGGAGGGGTCGCTGTTCGCGGCGGCGAAGCTGATGAGGACCGGGGTCTCCGCCTTCAGCACCACGCCGTCCAGCTCGATGTCCCGTACCGGGTAGTGCGTGGCGTAGTTGGCGATCGGCGGGTTGTTCCACAGGACGTCGTCCAGCGCGTCCTCGACGAGCATCCCCGAACCGCGCCGCTCGGGCCCGCCCGGCTGGTCACCGGCGAGCATCAGCAGCAGCGCGTTGGCGATGAGGTTGCGCTCCGGCTCCACCCCGGCGCCCATCAGCATCACGAGCTGGTCCTTCAGCTCCTCGTCGCGCAGCCCTGCCGGGTGCTGGATCAGCCAGGAGGTGATGTCCTCACCGGGCTGGCGCCGCTTCAGCGCGACCAGCTCCATCAGGCACTCGGTCAGCTCCCCGTTGGCGCGCAGCACGTCCTCGCCGTCGAAGATGGCGGACATCGACCGGGTCAGCCGGTCGCCGATGTCGCCGGGGCAGCCGAAGAGCTGGTTGAACAGCAGCAGCGGCAGGAGCTTGGCGTACTCGTTGAGCAGGTCGGCGGTGCCGCGCTCGATGAACTGGTCGATCAGGTAGTCGGCGATCCGCTCGACGTCCCGGCTGAGCCGGCTGCTGTTGAGCCGGGCCAGCGACTCGGTGACCGCCTTGCGCAGCCGCAGGTGCTCGGCGCCGTCGGTGAACAGGCAGTTGGGCCGGTACATCATCATCGGCAGCACCGGGCTGTCCATCGGGATCGCGCCCTCGCGCAGCGCCGCCCAGCGCCGGGAGTCCCGGGCGAACAGCGCCGGGTTCTGGAGCACCCGCAGCGCCGCCTCGTGCTGCACGATCAGCGTGGCGTCCACCCCGGGCGCCAGCTCGATCGGGGCGGCGGGGCCGTGCGCCCGGAACGCGTCGTACACGCGGTGCGGGTCGGCGGCGAACTCCGGCCCGTACAGCGAGGTCTGCTGCTGGCTCATGGGGCACCCGGCGGGGGCGCTGTACGGGGTGGCTCCCGGCGACGGGTCCATGTTCGGCTTCCTCGGTGTGATCGCGGGGCCCGGTCGGCCCCGGCTGCGGGATACGGGAGGGGTGGCGGGGGTGGTGGGGCGGCGCGGGCTCAGGCCGCGTGCGCGAGGAGGTGACGTACGAGCGTGATCAGGGCCTGCGCGGAGGACTTCTGGTCCCGGGCGTCGCAGTGGACGACCGGGGTGGACGGCAGCAGGTCGAGCGCCTCGCGCAGTTCGTCCTCGGCGTGCTGCGAGTACGGGTCGAAGCTGTTGACGGCGACCGCGTACTCCAGCCCGTACGTCTCGACCAGGTCGATCACCGGGAAGGTGTCGGCCAGCCGCGCCGGGTCGACCAGGAGGAGCGCGCCCAGCGACCCGCGCGCCATGTCCTCCCACAGCTCCACGAACCGCTGCTGACCCGGCGTACCGAACAGGTAGAGCACCAGCTCGTCGCTGAGGGTCAGCCGCCCGAAGTCCAGGGCGACCGTGGTCGTCTTCTTGTCGGGCGCCCCGCGCAGGTCGTCGACCTGGGCGGCGGCCTGGGTCATCCGCTCCTCGGTGCGCAGCGGGGTGATCTCGGAGAGCGTGCCGATCAGGGTGGTCTTGCCCACGGCGAAGTGCCCGACGACGAGGATCTTCGCCGCGCGCTGGACCGCGTCCGGCACATAGATGCTCTCAGCCGAACCGGACTTGGAGTCCATGCAACACCTCTTCGAGGATCTTTCTGTCGACGAGCTCGGCCGGTGGCGGCGCCTTGCGGCGCAGCAGGTGTCCCTGCTGGTTTAAGTCCTGGAGCAGCAGCCGGGCCACGCCGACCGGCAGGCCCAGGTGGCCGGCGACCTCGGCGACCGAGAGGTAGCCGCCGGAACACAGCTCCCAGATCGCCTTGACCTCGGGGCTCGGGTTGGGCGGCGGCTGCCGGTCGGGAGCGAGGGTGACGAGCGTGACGAGGGAGAGCTCGTCCGCGTCCGGCAGCCCCCGTCCTCCGGTGATGACGTAGGACCGGACGAACCCGCTGCTGACGCTGGACTCCTCGCCCGGCGCGCTCATATCTCGCTGTCCGCGTGTCGGCGGGGCGGTGTGGTCATCGCCTTCCCCAGCGCGGTGACCTGCTGCTGCATCCGGAAGGACATCGCCTCCATGTCCACATCGGCGGCGGCGGTGGCGGCGAGGTAGGCGCCGGTGCCGGCGGCGATGAGGAAGATCCAGCCGTCCTCGTACTCCAGGAGCGTCTGCCGCCAGCGGCCCGGGCTGCGGGTGCCGATGAAGGGGGCGACGGCCCGGCTGAGGGACTGCATGGAGCTCATGGCGGCGGCTACGGTCTCCGCGTCGTCCCGGCCGATCTCGCTGGAGTTGGCGAGCAGCAGGCCGTCGGCGGATACGAGGATCGCGTGCCGGGCTCCGGGTACCTGGAGCACATCGTTGAGTACCCAGGACAGATCGGGGTTCACTGGATCTCGGATCCTTCCGTGGTCGTCGTCGTGTCCCGCCCGGAGCGGGTGCCGCGCTGGAACGCACCCAGGCGGGAGGCGGTCTCCTCGTTGCTGCGCAGCGGCTGGGGCTCGGCCGGGGGCACGGCGGAGACCGGGCTCTTGCGACGACGCTTGGGCAGCCCGCCGGAGGTGGTGGTGATCTGGGCGAGCTGCTGGGTCGCGGTGTCCTGGCGCCGGTCCGTCGGCGGGAAGAGCGGGGTGGGCGCGGGGGCCTGCTGCCACTGGTCGGGCTGCGGGGCGGCCTGCGGCTGCTGCTGGGTCCCGTAGGGGTCGTACGCCTCCGGGGCCTCGGTGGGTGCGGCGGACTGCGGCACCTCCGTGGTGAGCAGCTCGTCGGGGATCAGTACCACCGCGCGTACGCCTCCATAGGGGGAAACGGAGTCCACCGAGACCCGGAACCCGTAGCGGGCGGCGAGCATCCCGGAGACGGCGAACCCGAACTGCGGCGGGATGCCCAGGCTGGAGACGCTGATCGCCGCCTGGGGGGTCAGGAGGGCCGCCGCGCGGTCCTTCTCTTCCTGGCCCATGCCGAGACCGGCGTCGTCGACGATGAGGCAGACGCCCGTCGGCACGGCCTGGATGTTGATCTCCACCGGGGTGCCGGGGGCGGAGTAGTTGGTGGCGTTGGCGAGCAGCTCGGCGAGGACCACCGCGACCGGTTCGACGGCCCGGCTGACGACCGAGAAGTTCACCTGGCCGTTGACCCGGACCCGGTCGAAGTGGCGGATCCGGCCCTGGGCGCTGCGGGCCACGTCGAAGACGGAGGCCACGGTCTCGCGCCGGCCGAGCCAGCCGCCGCAGAGCACCGCGATGCCCTGGGCACGCCGCCCGAACTGGCTGTTGGCGTGGTCCACGGCCATCAGGTCGGCGAGGATCCCGGGGTCGTCGCCGTACTTGCGCTGGGCCTTCTCGATCACGACCTGCTGCTCGTCGGCGAGGCCCTGGAGGGTGCGGACGGCGGCCTTGAGGACCGCCTTGGTCTCCTCCTCGGCGTCCTTGCGGACCTCGGCCAGCTCGGAGGCCTGCCGCTGGAGGAGCCCGTTGTGGACGACGTGGAGCTCGTCCCGCTGGCGCAGCAGCGTGTCGCGCTCCGCGCTCAGCTCGGCGTTGCCTCTGCGCAGTTTGATGTTGGTCGCGCGAGCCCGCAGAACGGCACCCACGGCGACCAGTGCTACGACAACCAGCGCCCAGATGACGGGGCCCTGTGGAAATGTCATGAGACTCACTTCAAGTGCCATGGCTGGAAACGGCTTGACACCCCGTCAGGCGGCACGCAGCCAGGGCTCGTTCGCCACGACCGTGCGCCGCTTCGGGAGGTGCCCCTCCGAAGGTGGGGCCGAGGAATTCATCCCTCCCGGAATGCCCCCATACGCCATCAGCCCACTGGAAGTAAGATGATCTTATCATCGGCCGCACGACGAAATGTCAAGCTCGCCAGGCCAGTTGCCACTCGACGCAGAACGTTCACATTGCGGAGACGTGGAGGAGGACGTTCCGGCCGGATTCCCTTCATGGGGTGGGGTGTTGGGGGTGGGCGACGCCGTGCGGTCCTGGGTGCCGTCGCATACGACGCCGGTGGGGGTGGCAGTCGTCCGTCAGGGGGACGCGGGGGTGAAGCGGAGCGGCAGGGTCTTCGGCCCGCGGGTGAAGACGCCTCGTGCCGGAAGAGGGGGAACGCGTCGCGCACCAGGCGGTAGGCCTGATGCGCCCTCCCGGGGTCCGCGTCCGGATGCGCCCGGAAGAGTGTGCCGTATGCATGTATACCGCAATGGGCTTGGCGGGGTGGTGAGTTGAGTGGTGCTGCTCAGGCGGGCTCGGTCGTGGTGGAGGTCCGCGTCTCCAGCGCCCAGGCGTGGCGGCGGACGGTGTCGGGGGCGGTGCGGCCCGCCAGGATGTCGCAGAGCAGCTCGGCGCAGGCGCGCCCGTACGCGGCGGGGCGCAGGTCGACGGCGGTGACGGGCGGCTCGGCGGAGCGGGTGGCGGTGCCGTCGACGCAGGAGGCGACGAGGAGGGGGGTGCGGGGGCCGGTGGCTCTGTGGGGGCCGGTGCCTGCGGCCTGACGAGCACCCGTCCCGCCGACCGTACGGGCCGGAGACCCGACCGTACGCCCCGAAGCGGTCCCCACCGTACGGCCCAGCGTCGCCGCCGCCCGCAGGACGCCCGGGGCCGCGCCGTCCGGGGCGCAGATCACCGCGTCCACCGCCGGGTCCGCCCGCAGCAGGGCCAGCGTCGTCTCCTCGGCCTCGCCCGGGGTGGCGGCGAACGGCACGGTCCGCAGCGCCACGTCCACCCCGTGCTCCTGCCCCCAGGAGGCGGCGGTGGCCCGGAGGGCGGTGGCCCAGGCGGAGGTGCCGGCGGGGGCCAGGACGGCGGGGCGGCGGGCGCCGCGTTCGGTGACGTGGTCCAGGAGTGCGGTGAGGGAGGCGGCGTTGTCGCAGATCACGGCGCCGGTGGGGGTGGCGGTGGGGCCGAGGTAGCGCTCGCCGGTGACCACCGGAACGCCCGCGTCCAGCAGGCCCGGGACCGCGCTGTCGTCCACCTCGGGGTCGATCACCAGCAGCCCGTCGACCCGCGAGGCGACCCGTCCGGCGGCCGCTCCTTCCGGGGCGAGCAGGACGACATCGAGGCCTTCCTCCTGGGCGCGCGCCACGGCCCCGAAGGCCAGGTTCATGTAGTAGTCCAGCCGGGTCGCCGTCTGCGGCAGATGCAGTCCGATCGCTCCGGTGCTGGAGCGGCGGAGCCGCCGCGCCGCGCTGTTGGGCTGGTAGCCGAGCTCCTCCGCCACCGCGCGGACCCGGTCCCGGGTCGCCTCCGCGACGCGGCCCGAGCCCTGGAGGGCGTCGGACGCGGTGCTCTTGGAGACCCCGGCGGTGCGGGCTACGTCGAGCAGGGTCACGGTCCGGGAGGTCACGGGGGTGAAGTCTAGACGGTGGCGATCGTACGAGGTGGAGGGTTGCCGGAACGTTCCGGCAGGGTTAGATTCGGCGGGTGCCGGAACGTTCCGGCAGCCTTCTCCTCCCCTCCCCTCCCCTCCCCTCCCCTCCCTTCCCTGCTCCGCATCTCTCCCTACCCCGCCTCCCCGTCCCCTGGAACTGGTCATGCGTCTGATCACCGCGTACAACCCGCCCGCCTCCCCGACACGGACCCGTCCCGCCGAGCGCGCCCCCCTGCGCGTCGCGGCCGTCCAGCAGCGGTGGCACCGCGACCCCGCCCAGCACCGCGCCGCCCTGCGCGAGGGCATCCGCCTCGCCGCCGCCGAGGGGGCGCGGGTGGTGTGCCTCCAGGAGCTGACGCTCTCGCCGTACTTCGCGGTCGTCCGCCGCGCCGACCACCCCGCGCCCGCCGCGCCGGAGGAGCTGCTGACCGGCCCCACCTTCACCTTCGCCGCCGAGGCCGCCCGCGCGTACGGCGTGTACGTCCACGCCTCCCTGTACGAGAAGGCCCCGGCGCCCGGCGGCCAGGACGACGGCCTCGGCTACAACACCGCGATCCTCGTCGCCCCCGACGGCACCCTCGCCCAGCGCACCCGTAAGACGCACATTCCGGTCACGGAGGGGTACTACGAGGACGACTGGTTCCGGGCGGGCCCGGCGGGCGACGACGCGTTCCCGCTGGTCACGGTGGACGAGGCCCGGTTCGGCCTGCCGACCTGCTGGGACCAGTGGTTCCCGGAGCTGGCGCGCGCCTACTCGCTCGCCGGGGCCGACGTCCTCGTCTACCCGACCGCCATCGGCTCCGAGCCCGGCTTCCCCGGCTTCGACTCCCAGCCGCTCTGGCAGAAGGTGATCACCGGCAACGCCATCGCCAACGCCACCTTCATGGTCGTCCCCAACCGGATCGGCGCCGAGAACGGCCTCACCTTCTACGGCAGCTCCTTCATCGTGGACCCGTACGGCCGCGTCCTGGCCCAGGCCCCGCGCGACGAGCCCGCCGTCCTGGTTGCGGACCTCGACCTCGACGCCCGCCGCGACTGGCTGGAGCTGTTCCCGTTCCTGACCACCCGCCGCCCGGACGCGTACGGTCCGCTCACGGCCACGGAGTGAGCGGAGTGAGTGGAGCGAGCGGAGTGATCAGGTAGGGCGGGCCTCAGGGCCGATCGGCGGGACAACCCCATGGCCCGGATCCACGCCGGGCGGAGATCATTCGGATATGACCTCCATGACCTCCACGAGCAGCACCGCGGCCCCGATCACCGCGGCCCCGATCACCACGGGCCCGATCACCACGGGCCCGATCACCGCGGTCGCGTCCGGCCGCTGGACCCTCGGCGATCTGCCGGTCAACCGCATCGGCTTCGGCGCGATGCGGTTGCCGCAGACCGGCGGGGCGCTCGTGCCCGACGCCGTCCCCCGCGACCGCGGGGCCGCCCTCGCCGTCCTGCGCCGGGCCGTCGAGCTCGGGGTGAACCACATCGACACCGCCGCCTTCTACTTCTCCCCGATGCGCTCGGCCAACGAGCTGATCAACAGCGCCCTCGCTCCGTACGCGGACGACCTCGTGATCACCACCAAGGTCGGCCCGGCCCGGGATCTCACGGGGCGGTGGGCGGCCCACGCCCGCACCCCGGAGGCGCTGCGCGGCCAGGTCGAGGAGAACCTCCGCCAGCTCGGCCGCGACCACCTCGACGTGGTGAACCTGAGGGTCGCCGGTCCGGACTCGATAGCCGAGCGCTTCGGTGCTCTGGCCGAGCTGCGCCAGGCCGGGCTCATCCGCCACCTCGGCCTCTCCAACGTCACCCCCGCCCACCTCGCCGAGGCCCAGGCCATCGCCCCGGTGGTCTGCGTCCAGAACCGGTACGGGATCGGCGTGCGGCCCGAGGACGACGCGTTCGTCCAGGAGTGCGGGGCGCAGGGGATCGCGTTCGTGCCCTTCTACGCGATAGCCGCGGCCGGCCGGGAGGGCGGCGCGACCGGGGCCGAGCCCGCCGAGGTGCTGGCGGTGGCGCAGGCGCGCGGGATCAGCCCGGCGGAGGTCCGGCTGGCGTGGACCCTGCACCAGGGCCCGCATGTGCTGGCCATCCCCGGCACCGGCGACCTCGGCCACCTCACCGCCAACGTGGCCGCCGGAGCCCTGCGGCTCTCCGAGGACGAGCTGGAGCTGCTGGACGGCCTGCACCGGAGCGCCGCGACCGGCTGATTCCCTCCGGCTCCGGTCGCGGGCAGGCCGCTTCCTCTACAGCGTGACGGGCTCTCCCGACGGGAGCCGTGCGCACCGGCGGCAGGCGCGGGCCGAGCCGGCGACGACGGCGTGGGAGACGGCGGCCAGCGCGCAGGCCGCCGCCGTCAGCGGCCAGTTGTCGGCGAGGACCGACGCGGTGGCGAGGGCCAGGGTGGCGACGGCCATGGAGACGCTCGCGGTGGTGCCGGTCCAGGCGACGGTGAGCGGCAGCCGGTGCGGGACGGGGAGGTGCCGGGCCAGCCTGCCGGTGGCGGCCAGGAGGACGGCGGCCAGGAGGACCGCCACGCCGGCGACCGTGGCCAGGTTGGTCGCGAGCAGGTGCGCGGTGCGGGGCACGGCCGCGTCCTGCGGGCCGCCGACCCGCTGCACCAGCAACCAGCACGCGAGAAGGAAAGGGGCGCTCAGGGCGACGGCGCGGGCGGTGTGCCGGGCCTGGGCGATGGTCAGTTCGCGCTGGAAGCTCTCGGCCAGCTCCCGGGCCGAGCCGAACTCCACCACCGCCTGGCGGACCGCCCGCTCGTACGGTTCGCCTGCGCGGGTGCGGGCCGCCACGGTCTCGGTGAGCCCGTCGCGCGCCTCTTCGACGAGGCGGGACTTGGCCTGGGCGGGTCCGCGCAGGAGGCCGTCCAGCTCGGTGACGTACGCCGCTACGAGATCGCCGTCCCGGCCGTCGCACGACGGGCTGCCGGTCGTCATGCGCCCTGTCCGTGCAGGTGTTGGTGCGGGTACGGGTGCGACTGCGGGGTGATCGGGTTGAGGACCGAGCCGATCGCGGTGGTGAAGTCCTGCCAGGCCGTGCGCTCGTCGGCGAGGAAGCGTGCGCCCGCCTCCGTCAGCGCGTAACAGCGCCGCTTGCGCCCTCCCTCCGACTCCCAGGTGCTGCGCAGCAGGCCGAGCCGCTCCAGCCGGTTCAGTGCCGGGTAGATGGTGCCGGTCCGCAGTTCGAGCGCGCCGCCGCTGCGCTGCTGGACCGCGGTGATGATCGCGTATCCGTGCAGCGGGGCCGGTTCGAGAACCGCCAGGAGGAGACCGTCCAGATGTCCGCGTACCGCATCCTGCCTCATGCGTAGGCAGACTACAGATAGGGGGACGGGAAGGCCAGCGAGGCCGGCGATTCGATTGCATACGTAGACGGCCTACCTATGTGGGCCCGATTCGTGCTATTCCTGGGGCGGCCATCCATAAGTTGGCAGCCAATGCACGGGCAGGTGATCTCAGCCTCCCGCCGAGCGAACCCGAAAGGACCCCTCCGTGACCAAGCTGCTGCTCTCGCTGCACGTTCTGGCGTCGATCCTGGCGGTCGGGCCGATCACGGTCGCCGCCTCGATGTTTCCCCGCTACGCCAAGCCGCCCGCGCCCGGTGGCGAGGGGCCGCACGACCATGACCTCCGTACGGCCGCCTTCCTGCACAAGCTCTGCCGGGCGTACGCGGTGGTCGGCATCGCCGTGCCCGTCCTCGGCTTCGCCACCGGGGCGCAGATGGGGGTGCTGGGCGATGCCTGGCTGGTGGCGTCGATCGTGCTGACGTCGATCGCCGCCGGCCTCCTGATGGCCATGGTCCTGCCGGGGCAGCGCGAGCTGCTGGAGGAGGGGGCGGGACAGGACCCGGTCGTCGTCGGTACGGAGGCGGGTGCGGGCGCTCCCTCGGCCGCGGGCGCTCTCACGGTGGCCGAGCGGCGGTCGGCGGCGGCTCGGCTCGCCATGACCACCGGGATATTCAACCTGCTCTGGGCGACGGTCGTCGTGCTGATGATCGTTCGTCCGGGGTCGACGACGGGGGCCTGACCGCAGGGGCCCGAGGACAGGACCTGACCGCGGGGGCCTGACCACGGGCGGCCGGGACCCCGGGACCTCTCTTCCGCCGTGCGTCAACCCGCCTTCGCGTAGCGGCTGGTGGGGCGGGCCAGGCCGAGGTGGCCGCGCAGCGTGGTGGACGCGTACTCCGTACGGAACACTCCGCGCCGCTGCAACTCCGGTACCAGGCCCCGGGTGATCCCCGTGAGGTCGTGCGGCAGGGCGCCCGGGCGGAGGCGGAAGCCGTCCAGGCCGGTGGAGCGCCGGTCGACGAGGAGGTCGGCCAGTTCGGTGGGGGTGCCGGTGAAGATCTCGGCGTCCGAGGCGAGTTCGGCTCCGGCCGCCTCGTCCAGGCGGGCCTTGCGGTGGGCTGCGGCGCCCGGTTCGTCGTCCAGGAAGACGATGAAGTCCGCGAAGGTGCGCAGTGGCCGGTCCGTCAGGTCCCGGCCGGTGCGCTCCACCGCCTCGGCGACCTGGGCGAGGACCGACGCGGTGCCCGCCCGGTCGTGCGGCGTGACGGCGACGACGTCGGAGCTGAGAGCGGCGAACTCGTACGGGGTGGTGGCGTGCGCCAGGCTCACCACCGGCGGCTGGCCCTGAGGGCTGCGCGGGGTGATCGACGGGCCCTTCACGCTGAAGTTCGTGCCCCGGAAGTCGATGGGGTGGACCTTGTCGCGGTCCAGGAAGCGGCCCGTCGCCACGTCCCGTATCTCCGCTCCGTCCTCCCAGCTGTCCCAGAGCTGCCGGGCTGCCTCCACCACCTCGGCGCCCTCGGTGAAGAGCGCGCGCAGCGGCTGGGAGATCCGCTCCGAGTCGGTGACGTCGTCCGCGGTGAGCTGGGGTGTGGTGCGGCGGCCGAAGTGGGCGGCGTCGGCCGCGCGGGAGGCGATCTGCGGGCGCCAGCCGGCCCGGCCCCGGCTCGCGTGGTCGAGCGTGGCGATGCCGATGGCGAGGTGGAACGGTTCGGTGTGGGTGACGTTGGTGGTCGGGACCAGGCCGATGTGCGTGGTGAGGGGGGCGAGGTGGGCGGCGAGCAGGACGGCGTCGATGCTGCCCCTGACCTGGTCGGTGCGGTCGTCGGGGAGGTGGAAGGCGGCGGACTGGAGGCCGAGGGCGTCCTCGAAGGTGACGAAGTCGAGCAGGCCGCGTTCGGCCTCGGTGACGAGGTCGGCCCAGTAGGCGGCGTCGAGCAGCTCGCCGGGCCGGGCGCCCTCCTCGCGCCAGGCGGCCGGGTGCCAGCCCGCGCCGTCGAGCGCGACGGCCAGGTGGAGGGGGGTGGCGGGGGCGGCTGGGGTGCCGGTGGTTCCGGGGGCGCCGGTCATGCGGAGGTCTCCTGGTCGTAGTCGTGGTCGTGCCCGGTGCGCAGGGGCTGTCCGGGGCCGCCCCAGCCGGCCGGGCGGGGTGCGGCGGACAGGCCCAGGTGGTCGCGGAGCGTGGTGCCGGTGTAGTCGTCGCGGTGGACGCCCTTCTCCTGGAGGATCGGCACCACCCGGTCCACGAAGTCGTCCAGGCCTCCGGGGGTCAGATGCGGGACGAGGACGAAGCCGTCGGAGCCCTCGCTCTGGACGTAGTCGTCGATCGCGTCGGCGACCGTCCGCGGGCTGCCGACGAAGGTCTGCCGCCCGCCGACCTCGATGACCAGCTCCCGGATGGAGAAGTTCCGCTCCTCGGCGAGCTTGCGCCACTGCCGGGCCGTCTCCGCCCGGCCCTTGCGGAAGACGGAGTGCCCCTTCAGGAAGTGGGCGTCGTCCTCGGGCTCGATACCGGGCAGCGGCCCGTCCGGGTCGTACGCGGACAGGTCGCGGCCCCAGACCGCCTCCAGGTGGGCGATCGCGGTCTGCGGGCCGACCAGTTCGCGGCTGATCTCCTCCGCGTACGCGGCGGCCTCCTCGTCGGTGTCCGCGACGACCGCGTTGGCGGTGGGAAGGATCAGCAGGTCATCAGGGCTCCGGCCGTACGCGGCCAGGCGCCGCTTCACATCCCGGTAGAACTCACGGGCCACGTCGATCCGGTTGTGCTTGCTGAAGATGACCTCGGCGTCGGACGCGGCGAACTCCCGGCCCGCGTCGGACTCCCCGGACTGGATGATCACCGGGTGGCCCTGCGGTCCTGGCGGGGTGGTGAACCGGCCGGAGATGTCGAAGTGCTGCCCCCGGTGGGCGAAGCGGCCGGTCCCGGCGGCGATGAACGCCCCCGTCGCCGCGTCGGCCTTCAGGTCCCCGTCCGGCCAGCTGTCCCACAACTCCCGTGCGGTGGTGAGGAACTCAGCGGCCCGGGTGTAGCGGTCGGCCTCCGGGAGGAAGCCGCCCCGGCGGAAGTTCTCGCCGGTGAAGGCGTCGTAGCTGGTGACCACGTTCCAGGCGGCCCGCCCGCCGCTGAGCCGGTCCAGGGTGGCGAACCGGCGCGCCACCTCGTACGGCTCGTTGAACGTGGCGTTGACCGTGGCGGCGAGGCCCAGGTGCGTGGTGACGGCGGCCAGGGCGCTCAGCACGGTCAGGTTCTCCGGGCGGCCCGCGATGTCCAGGTCGTAGACGTGCCCCTTGTGCTCGCGCAGCCGTAGCCCTTCGGCGAGGAAGAAGAAGTCGAACTTGCCGCGTTCGACGGTCTGCGCGAGCCGGATGAAGGAGTCGATGGATATCTGGCTCTCGGAGCGCGGGTCCGACCAGACGGTCACGTTGTGGATGCCGGGCAGTTGCGCTGCGAGATGCACCTGCCTCTTGGTGGTGGTGGTGGCGGGCACGATGCGGTCTCCTCCAGGGGTGGGTTGGGGGAATGGGGGGGGGTGGCTCACAGAGCGTGCCTGCGCGGGAACCTGACTGGACAGGTCAACCGGCCCTGCTGCACGAGATGTTCATGCCCTGGTGGCGGGCGTGTGGGCCGAGGCCTCCTGGGCTCCGGCTCCGGCTCCGGCTCCGGCTCCGGAGCCTGACCCCTCCCCGGCCTCGGCCTCAGCCCCGGCCTCCGCCACCGGCCGGTGCACGGGAAACCCGGCCCTCCGGGCGTAGAGCACGACCGCGAGCACCGGTAGCAGGAGCAGCAGGACCGTCCAGGGGAAGGACGCACTGCCGAGCGTGTCGAGCAGGATGCCGCCGGCGATGCCGCCACCCGCCATCGCGACGTTCCAGAGCGTGACGAGCATCGCCTGCGCCGCGTCGGCGGACTCGCCACCCGCGTCGCCCACGGCGGTCTGCAGCAGGGTGGGCACACCTCCCCAGCCCAGACCCCACAGCGCGGCGGCCACATGGACGAGGGCGGTGGTGTCGGAGAGGACGGCCAGGAGCAGCGAGGCGACGGCGACCAGCAGGGCGCCGCCGACCGTGAGGCCGCGCAGCCGGCGGTTGATCTGCGCCCCGACGATCCAGATGCTCGCCAGCGAGGCCGCGCCGAAGACCAGCAGGATCAGGCCGGTGGAGCCGCCCAGGCCCAGGTCCTTCAGGAACGTCGCGATGTACGCGTACAGGATGGTGTGCGCCAGGACGAAGACCAGCGTGACGAAGAGGACGGGGGAGACCCCCGGAATGGTCAGGGTGCGCAGCAGCTTCGGCCGCTCGCCGCGTTCCTGGCCGGGGAAGTCGGGTACGCCCACGAAGATCCACACCAACAGCACGACCGTGAGCACGGTCATCGACAGGAACGCCACGCGCCAGCCGAGCCAGTCGCCGAGGAAGGTACCGGCGGGCACCCCGAGGGAGAGCGCGACGGGGATACCGGCCATGGCGATGGCCATCGCCTTGCCCTGGAGGTTTACGGGGGCCAGGCGGCGGGCGTACCCGGCGAGCAGGGCCCAGGCGAGACCGGCCGCAACTCCGGCGACGAACCGCGCCACCATCGTCAGCTCGTAGACGGACGACAGGGCCGTCACGGTGTTGGCGAGGGCGAACCCGGCCATCGCCGTGAGCAGCAGCTTCCTGCGCCGCCAGCCCGTGGTGGCCGCGGTGAGCGGGATCGCGGTCAGGGCGGTGCCGATCGCGTAGACCGTGACCGTCTGGCCGGTCGCGGACTGGCTCACCCGCAGGTCCCCGCTCATCGCGGGCAGCAGACCGGCGGGGAGGGTCTCGGTGAGGCAGGTGATGAAGACGGCGGTGGCGAGGGCGAGCAGGGCGGGGAGCGGAAGCTTCTGCTGTTCCTCACCCCCGCTCTTGAGGTCGGGTGCGGTGCTCATGGACTGTGCTCCAGGTTTCCGGAGGGAGGGAGGGAGGAGGAACTGCGGGGCGGAGGAGGAACTGCGGGGCGGAGGCAGGGGTACGGCGCCGGAGCCAGGCGCCTCGATCCCCGGCGAGGGCGGCCTTCCTGGCGAGCCACCCGCAGGAACGACACTGCGCCCGGCCGCTTCGGGGAAGCTTCGGGAAACCTTCGGGGAGCCTGCGGTCCGGCCGACGGCCATCGGCCATCGGCCATCGGCCATCGGCCATCGGCCGTCGGCCGGAGCGGCGGTGCTCGGAGCCCCGGGGGGACGGTTCCCGGCACCTGTACGGTGGCGCCCATGCGGTTTGGGGTGCTCGGGCCACTGGCGGTGTGGGACGGCGAGGGACGGGAAGTCAGGGTCCCCGAGGCCAAGGTCCGGGCCCTGCTGGCGGCTCTGCTCGCCCACGACGGGGGACCGGTCTCCGCCGACCGACTCATCCACGACCTGTGGGCCGACGCGCCCCCGGGCAGACCCACGGGCGCCCTCCAGGCCAAGGTCTCCCAGTTGCGCCGGGCCATCGGCCGGGACCGGGTGGTACGCCAACCCCCCGGCTACCGGCTGCGGTTCGACGACGCCGACGAGACCGACGACGCGTTGGACGCCGTACGCTTCCGGGCCCTGGTGACGCGGGCCCGCCCCGTCCAGGACCCGCGCGCCCGGGCCGCGCTGCTCACCGAGGCCCTGGAGCTGTGGCGCGGACCGGCGTACGCGGACTTCGCCGACGCCCCCTTCGTACGGGCGGCCGCCCAGCGCCTCGCGGAGCAGCGGCTCTCGGTGCTGGAGGACCAGGCCCAGGCGCGCCTGGAGGCGGGGGACCACGCGCTCCTCGCCGGGGAGCTCGCCGACCTCGTGGCGCTCCACCCGCTGCGGGAGCGCCTGGTCGGCGTCCGGATGAGGGCCCTGTACGCGACGGGCCGCCAGAGTGAGGCGCTCACGTCGCACGAGGACCTGCGCGCCCGGCTGGCGCGGGAACTGGGGGTCGACCCGAGCCCCGAACTGGCCGCGCTGCACGGGGCGGTGCTGCGACAGGAGCCGGGGCTGAGCGCGGGGGCGTACGGATACGGGTACGGGTACGGGTACGGGTACGGGTACGGCACGTCGGCTCAAGCAGACACCGCGCCTACTACCACCGCGACCCCCGCGTTGAACACCACACCCACCACCCCCGCGGCAGACACCGCACCCACCACAGCCCCGCCCTCCCCCTCCTCCCCCTCCAACCTCCCCGTCCCCCTCACCCCCCTCGTAGGCCGCCGCCCAGCGCTCGCCGACCTCTCCCAACTCCTGGCGCACACAAGGCTGGTGACCCTCACCGGCCCTGGTGGCGTCGGCAAGACCCGGCTCGCCGTCGCGGCGGCCACCGCCGAGAGGGACAGAGTGCAGTCCGGCGAACTGGCGGACGGGGCCTGGCTGGTGGAGTTCGCCGGTCTCCGCTCCGGCACCCCCGCAGACCTCGCCCAGGTGGTCGCCGCCACCCTCGGCATCCGGGACGACGCCCCCCGCTCACTGCCCGGCACCGGCACCGGCACCGCAACGCCCTCCCTGCCGCACCGCCTCGCCGCCGCGCTGCGCGACCGCCGTACCCTGCTCGTCCTGGACAACTGCGAGCACGTCGTGGACGCCGCCGCCGAGCTCACCGACCTCCTCCTGCGCACCGCCCCCGGCCTGCGGGTCCTCGCGACCGGGCAGGAGCCGCTCGGCCTGGCGGGCGAGGCGATGTTCCTGGTCGAACCGCTGCAACCCCGCGACGCGGCACGGCTGTTCATGGAACGGGCCGCCGCGGCCACCCCCGGCTTCCCGCGCGACCCGGAGGCGCCGGACGAGCCGGAGCGCCGGGCGATCGCCGAGATCTGCCGCCGCCTGGACGGCATCCCGCTCGCGCTGGAACTCGCCGCCACCCGCGTACGGGTTCTGGGAGTGAAGGAGTTGGCGGTACGGCTCAACGACCGCTTCCGGATCCTGACCCTCGGGCAGCGCGGCGCCCCGGCCCGCCAGCAGACGCTGCGCGCGGTGATCGACTGGAGCTGGGAGCTGCTCGGCGCACCCGAACGCATCGTCCTGCGCCGCCTCGCCGCCCACACCGACGGCTGCGACCTGGCCGCCGCCGAAGCGGTCTGCGCGGGGGACGGCGTGGCCCGGGACGAGGTGCTGGACCTGGTCACCCGGCTGGTCGACCGGTCGTTGGTGGTCGTGGCGGCCGGGCCCACCGGCCCCCGCTACCGGCTCCTGGAGTCCGTCGCCGCGTACGCGACCGAGCGGCTCAACGAGATGGAGGACCTCACCGCCGTACGGGACCGGCACCTCCTCCATTACCGGGCCCTGGCCGAGCACGCCGAGCCCCAGTTGCGCGGCGCCGGGCAGCGGCCCTGGCTGGCCCGGCTGGACGCGGAGGCGGGCAACCTGCGGACGGCCCTGGACGAGGCGGTGCGCCGGGTGGGCGCGGAGGAGGCGGTCCGGCTGGCCACCGCCCTCGCCTGGTGGTGGCTGCTGCGCGGCCGCCTCGCCGAGGCCCGCCGGAGCCTGGGCGCGGTGCTGACGGTGACGCACGACCCCCCTGAACTGGCGCTCCTCCACTCCGCGTTCGCCCTCCTCACGGGAGATCCGGCCGCAGCAGCAGCCACTACCACGGCGGACGGCCACGGCCACGGCCACGGCCCCGCCCTCGCCCTCGCCTCCGAGGCCATCCCCGACCCCGTACGCCGGGCCCGCGCGCTCTGGCTCTGCGCGTACGGCCTGTTCAGCGCGGGCGACGTGACCGGCAGCGGCGCGCTGAACACCCGCGCCCTCACCCTGTTCGCCACCGCCGAGGACCGGTGGGGCACCGCCGCCGCACTGGGCCTGCGCGCGACGCTCGCCCTGGTCGGCGGCGACCTCACCGGCCTCGGCCGGGACGGCACGCGCAGCGCCCTGATATTCCGCGAACTAGGCGACCGATGGGGCGAGTTGCAGACCGTCTCCCCGCTCGCCGCGCTGGCCGAGATCAAGGGCGCGTACGAGGAGGCCGAGCTTCGACAGCACGAAGGGCTGGAGTTGGCGCGGGAGTTGGGGCTGAGGGCGGAGGTGTCGGCCCGGCTCTCCGGGCTCGGGCGGCTCGCGCTGCTGGCCCGGGACTGGGCCCGCGCCCGCGATCTGCACGAACAGGCGCGCCGGATCGCCGCCGAACAGGGCTACAAGTACGGCGAGATCCACTCCCGGATGGGCCTCGCCCTCGGGGCCCGCCGCTCGGGCGACCTCGACGGCGCCGAGGCACATCTCCTCCACATCCGCGACGGCTACGCCGGCGTCTCCTCCCCGGCGGGCGACCACCTGCTCCTGGCCGAACTCGGCTTCGTCGCCGAGCTGCGCGGCGACGCGCACGCGGCGGCGGCCCACCACCTGGCGGGCCTGGAGATCGCCCGCGCCCTCGCCGAGCCCCGCGCCCTGGCCCTCTCCCTGGAGGGCCTCGCCGGCGCGGCCGCCCTCCCCGGCGACGCTGCCGCCGCCACCCGCGCGGCCGCCCTCCTGGGCGCGGCAGCGGCCGCCCGCCACCGCGCCGGAGCCCCGCTGCCGCCCGCCGAACGCGCCGACGTCGACCGCGTCACCGCTGCGGCCCGGGTCGCGCTGGGGGAGGCGGCCTTCTCGGAGGCGTACGAGAAGGGCGCGCGGCTGGACCCGGAGGAGGCGGTACGGGCGGGGCTCGTACCGCGGGGGAAGGCTGATGGGCAGGGCACCTCCTAGCGGCCGCCGGGCGGGCAGATCCGGTCGGGCAGCCAGACCGGCAGACCCCGGCGTTCGTCCTCGGAGAGGTCGCGGCCGAGGGTGGCGCACAGCTCCTTCTTCCACAGCTCCGGATCAAGGTGGAAGATGCCCACGGTGTAGTCGTCGATGGTGCGGAGCAGGGTCCTGCCGTCACCGGAGGCCGCCAGGAACGTCTGTTCCTCCGCGAACCCGTAGGACTCGCCGCGGTCCTCGGGGTCGGCCGCGTCCTGAAACCGTACGGAGTTCCCGCCGGCCAGGAAGTACACCGAACTGCCGGTCCGGAAGCCGTGCCGGAACGTGAAGGTTTGCAGCGGTCCCATCGGGCCGAGCACCCTCTGCGGCGGCTTCCCTGTCCGCCCCACCGACCATAGCTCCATCATCGACCCCTTGGTCCGCACGGTGGCGAAGCGACCGGTCCGGTCGAGAACGGCAGAGTCCGCCTCCGGCCGCAGCCTGATGCGGAGTTCTTCGTTCTCCCGGCCGGTGCGCAGAGAAAAGGCGCGGAGAAACCCGTCGTCGGCGATGGCGAGCTGTACATGCCCCGGTTCCGGGTGGAACGAGGCGGTGAATTCCGGTCGGTCCGTCCCCGTGGGGCCCAGGTCGCGGACGCCCAGCGCCCGGGACAGCCGGCGGCCGTCCCGGGCGTTCCAGTGCTCGATCGTGGAGCCCGAGACGGTCAGCAGCTCGTCACGGGGGCCGAAGTGGATCCCCACACCCTCCCTCGCTCCGTTGGGAGCGCCCTCGGGGGGAGGCATACGGACGGTGATGTCGGTGACGGTCCTCAGCGAGGGAAGTTCCCAGATCCGGACCTTGTTCCAGCCGACGAGGTCGGCTGCCAGTGTTCCTTCCTGGTTGACCTCGATGTCCGGAGCAATGTGGACGAACAGCGCGGGATCCTCCCTCGGAGGGCGCTTCACCGTCTTGAGGACGGTCGCCGTCCCGTCCGGGTCCATCCGTACGAGGCCCAGCGTGTCGGCTCGGTCGCCCGACCGGACCAGCATGTCCCCCTTCTCACCCCAGGGCGTGTCGCCGACCAGTGCCGGCGGGCCGTCGGCGTTGATCGGGACCATGCCCAGGGGGCGTCCGGTCACCGACGTCTCGTCCGGGATGATCAGAACGGGGTTCGCCGGATCGCCCACGATGGACAGGTCGTCGACGTTCTCGTGCAGCCTGCCGGGCCCTTCGACCTTCCGGACCTCGCCGCCCGGCCGCGTCCCGACCAGGGCCCAGGCGCGCTGCAGTTCGCGCACGGCGAATTGTGCCCCGGTCGCGTCGATCGCCAGGCCGTCGCAGTCGGCGGCCTCCCGGGCCCGGTAGCGCGTCAGCACCCGGCCGTCCGCGACCCGGACGGCCGTGTACGTGACGTTCGTTCCCGGCCGTCCCCTCCGGCAGGCCACCAGCACCGCGCCGTCACCGGAGAGAGCGAGATGGGGCGACGTCGTCGGGACGCCTTCCATCAGCTCACGTGGCTCGCCGGTCCCCGTATCGATCGCCACCAGGGGCGGCGCCTGCGCTGCCTTCTGCCCGGTGCGGGGCTGCCGCTGCCCCACGAGTGTGTCCTTGTCCGGTCCGAACCACACCCCGTCCATCGCGGGCATCCGGCGGGGCAACGTCCGCTTCCGCCCAGTCGCCAGCTCCCGGATGGTCACGCGACCACCGGCCGACGTGACCACCTCGCTGCCGTCCGGGGAGAGGTCCGCCAGGCCGAGGAGCTGGGGGAAAGGCGACCCCTCATCACCGAACTCCGTTCCCCGGATGTCGCCTCCCCGGCCCAGCACCGCCGATGCGTCGTCACCCGTGCGGTTCACGTCGTGCCAGACAAGGGTGCCGCCATCCTTCCCCGACAGGTAGGCGACCCTGCGGCCGTTCCGGCTGACCAGCGGAAAGAAGGCGCGCTCGGCAAGAGGGAGCCGGACGCGCACGATCCGCTCGCCGGCGCCCCGTACGAAGAGCACCGCACTGCCCTTCGAGCCCGAACTCCCTCCGAGTGTGGTCGTCACCAGCACCACCCGGCCGTCCATGCTCGTCGCCACCTGGTCCACCACCGTCTCACCCAGGGTCAGAGCCCAACGTTCCTGATCGAACTGGTCGTAGCGGCGCAGCAGCGCGTTGTTCGCCTCCTGAGTGGGGGCGAGGTCGTGGGCAGCCATGGCGATCAGGGCCGCTCCGCCGGGGTCCCGCTTCGCCAACTCGTCGGAGAGGCTCGCCAGCGACCGCGACCGCCCCTCCGCCTCCCGTTCCGCGCCGAACCGCGACTGCTGGACCAGGAAGGTGCCGAGCCCGACGATCAGCGCGAGGACGAGCGCGGCGGCGACCCATGCCGCCCGTGCGCGGCCGCGCCGCAGTCGGAGGCGTCGACGGGCCAGGACCATGAACTCCCTTTCCTCGAACGGGAGTTCCTCCTCGCGGGCTGACAACCGGCTCCTCAGGGAGCCCAGCTGACGGGGCCCGGGCAGCAGGTCGGGTGAACGTCCCGCCCTCTCCCAGCGGTCGAGGTCGTGGCGCAGCTCCGCGCGGGCCGCCAGTAGGTCGCTGTCGGTCCTCACCTGCGCGGCCAGCGTCGGCCAAGCGGTGATCAGGGTCTCGTGGGCGAGTTCGGCGGTCTGCGCCGCACCCCGGTCGCCGTGCAGGACGAGCAGGCGGCGTCCGGCCAGCGCCGTGGCGATCCGCCACCGTGCCTCGCCCGCCTCCTTGCTGGTGATCATCCGGCGCAGCGGAGCCTCACCGCCGGGCACCACCCGGACGAGCCCGGTGAGCAGCCGCAGCGCGTCGGCCTCGTCCGCCGGGTCCACGCACTCCCGCCAGGCCTTCTCGGCGTAGCGCGCCAAGGCCCCGGAGACCCCGCCGAGCTCGACGTACGTCTCCAGGCGCAGCCGTCCACCGTCCCGCCGGTCCCAGAGCTGGGTGAGGACGAAGCCGAGCAGGGGCAGGATGCCGGGAGCGCCTCCGGCGTCGTTCAGGATGCGCTCCGCCAGCCCGGGGTCGTACGCCACGGCCGGCAGGGACCTGACCGGCTCGCGGATCACCTCCTCCAGTTGGGCCTGGGACATCGGGGTGAGCGGGATGGTGGCCCCGCCGTCCAACGCCGTCCCGAGGACGGGGTGGTTGAGCGCCGCGTCCATGAAGTCGGAGCGGAGGGTGAGCAGGACGCGGATGCCCTTCGGCTGCCGCTTCCCAAGGAGCAGGGCCTCGGCCTCCGTCACCTCGGCCTCGGACCGGCCCAGGAGCGCCTCGGCCTGGTCGACGACGACGAGGACCCGGGTGGCCCGGGGGCCGAGGGTGTCGTGGAGTGTGTCGGCCAGCCCTTGCTCGCCGAGCAGGGACGCCACGGCCTTCGGGCTCTCGACCGGCGCGATGTGCCGGGTGTTCTCCGCGCGCGCCTTCAGGTGCAGGTCGTACAGCTCGGTGGCGAGCGCGTGGCGTAGGGACGCGAGGTGCCCGGCGTTGACGACCAGAACCGCGTACCCGTCCTCCCGCAGTCTCGGTACCACGCCCGCGAGCACCAGCGAGGACTTGCCGCAGCCGGAAGGGCCGTACACGGTGACCGGGCTGTCGCGTGCCACGGCGGCGGCCACCCGGTCGATGTCGGCGCCCCGTCCGAAGAAGACCGAGGCGTCGGACTCCTGAAAGGTTTCCAGCCCGCGGAAGGGGGTGGGCGGAGCGACCAGGGGGACGAGCTCGGGCAGGGCGGCCAGCAGCGTGCCGGTCCGCAGGGCGAACGCCTGCTGGGCCCCGCGCACGGGTTCGGCGGCCACCATCAGCCCGACGACCGCGCCGAGTTCGTCGTCCCAGACGGGGCTGCCGCTGAAGCCCCGCGTGACGTGACCACCCTCGCCGTCCGACCGGGACAGCTGGATCCACCCCTCCCCGGTCGGCCCCCGGAACGTACCGCTGTGCCAGATGCCGCCGGGGTGGTCGTCGGTGAACCCCACGGCCCGGGCGGCGTGGTGCCAGACGCCCTGCGGCGGGTCGACCAGGGGAAGCGGGCGGGCGCCGGGGATCGGTTCCGGCAGCCGCAGGAGGGCCATGTCGCCGGTCCGGTCGGGCTCGACGCGGATCCAGCGGCGCACTTCGGCGGCCCGGTCACCACCGTCGTACGCACCACCGTCGTACGCGCCACCCGCGTTCCCGGCCAGCGGCAGATCCACGGCGACCTCGGCCCCGGGCTCCACGGCCTCCTCCCGGGGCCGGTCAAGGGCGTCGGAGACGACATGGGCGCAGGTGAGGACGAGATCGTCGGCGACCAGGAAGCCGGCGCCCGCGATGACGCCGTCCGGGCCCTTGACGCGGACGACGGCGGCGGCGAGGGCGGCTTCGGGGCCGTACGGGGGACCGGGATCCTGCGAGGGCCTGGAAGTCCGCGGCCGGCCGGCTCCGCCCCTGCCCTGCGGTATGTCTGTCACTGGGCCCCCACCCGTATCAACTGCCCTGTACGGTCCCAGTATCGGCGTCGGCGGCCGGGGTGTCGCGCTTGTTCCAGGTCAGGCTGACCGAGAAATTGGCCGCCGTCGCGGTGCTGGCGATGACGACGTCCGCCTCGGCCGACAGGGACACCCCGAATTCCAGGGTGATCTCGTCCGGCGCCTGGGCCATGCCGGAGAACCGCCCGACGAAGCTCTCCGCCACGGGCCGTACGGTGTCCAGCATCTGCCCGAGCGTCCGCTCGGCCTGCGCCACCGTGCGGCCGCCCCGTCCGACGCGGACGAGGGCCTCGTCCACCTCGCGGATCTGGACCCGTACGG
Organism: Streptomyces cyaneofuscatus; assembly: GCF_042718795.1. Classification (GTDB taxonomy): domain Bacteria; phylum Actinomycetota; class Actinomycetes; order Streptomycetales; family Streptomycetaceae; genus Streptomyces; species Streptomyces cyaneofuscatus_A. The sequence continues at coordinate 62,559 of NZ_JBHXOX010000014.1, read as the reverse complement.
TCTCGTCGCTGCCGTCGCCCAGGGGCACTTCCACCGTGTGGACGGGGCGTTCGCTCATGGGGGCACTCCAATGCTCGGGGGCTGAAGATCGTATCGAGAGCGGCCGGGCGGGTGGGGGCCGACCGGTGAACGAGGGCAGCCCGACGGCCGTTCATGCACGGCACGCGACGGCCGTATTGCCTTGTGTGTAAACAGAGTTGACGCACAGTCACGTTTATGGCGCGGCCATGACATCTCCCGGGGCGTCCTTGCCCCGCCCGAACACGCCCCGCCATCGTCGGATGCGGCGGACGAAACCCCGTACGCCGCATCCCCCGGCGCGTGAACCCCCGGCGCGCCACCGTTCGATTCGAGGAGACTTCTTCATGGCAGCAGTGCGCACCACCAAGCGAAGGATCGCCGGAGCGATCGCCGCGGCCACGACACTCGCGCTCGCCGTCGGAGCCGGAGCGGCCTTACCGGCGCAGGCGGCCCCCGCCCCCGCGCCCGAGGGCAGAGTCCTGCACGCCGGGGCGGCCGGCGCGGTCCCCGGGAGCTACATCGTCACGCTGAAGGAGACGGCCGGATTCGGCGCGTCCGCGGCGCAGGGAAGGAAGCTGATAGCGGGGTACGGGGGGCAGATCACGCGCACCTACACCTCCGCGCTGAACGGCTACGCCGCGAAGCTCAGCAGCACCGAGGCCAAGCGGCTCGCCGCCGACCCGGCGGTCGCCTCGGTCGAGCAGGACCAGAAGATCCACTCGACCGCCACCCAGACCGACGCGCCCTGGGGCCTCGACCGGATCGACCAGCCGAACCTGCCGCTGAACCGCACGTTCACCTACCCGGACTCCGGCGGCGGCAACACCACCGTCTTCGTCCTGGACACCGGCGTCCGCATCACCCACCAGGACATCGCCGGCCGGGCCTCGTACGGCTGGGACTTCGTCGACAACGACGCCACCGCCCAGGACGGCAACGGCCACGGCACGCACGTCGCCACGACCGCCGCCGGCACCACCTACGGCGTGGCCAAGAAGGCGAAGATCGTCGCCGTGCGGGTCCTCAACAACAGCGGCTCCGGCACCACCGCCGGGGTCATCGCGGGCGTCGACTGGATCACCGCCAACCGCACCTCCTCCTCCGTCGCCAACGTCTCGCTCGGCGGCGGGGCCAGCACCACCCTGGACGACGCGGTACGCCGGTCGATCGCGGCCGGGGTCACGTACGCGATCGCGGCGGGCAACTCCAACGCCCTCGCGTCCGCCTACTCGCCCGCCCGGGTGGACACCGCCCTCACCGTCGGCGCCACGACCCGGACCGACGCACGGGCGAGCTACTCCAACTACGGCCCCCGCGTGGACCTCTTCGCCCCGGGCTCCGACATCACGGCCGGCTGGGCCACCTCGGACACCGCCACCTACACCGGCAACGGCACCTCCTTCGCGGCGCCGCATGTCGCCGGGGCGGCCGCGGTCTACCTGACCAGCCACCCCGGCGCCTCCCCGGCCGCCGTGGGCACCGCCCTGGTGAACGGTGCGACGAACAACGTCCTCACCGGCATCGGGTCCGGCTCCCCGAACAAGCTGCTCCGGCTCATCCCGTAGTGGCGACGGTGGCGGCAGGGCGGTAACGCGCTGCGCCAACGCCGAGGCCGTGGCCGGTACGGGAGTTGATCCCCGGACCGGCCACGGCCTTACGGTTTTCCGAGTTCAGCCGAGGTCGCCTCATGGCCGGCCCCCTCTCGTTCGGCATCGCCGGGCCCGCGCTGGTCCTGGACGACATCGCCCGGGACCTCTCCACCACCACCGGAACCGTCACCCGATCGGGCTGTTCAACCTCTGCCACCTGCTCGGCGCGGCCTTCGGCCCGGCGATCGTGTCGCTGCTCCAGGGCGTGTGACGCGCTCCACAGGGGCGGATCCGGCCCACTCCGATGATTCCGCGGCCCGCCGCCCGTCATAAGGGCAGCACAGCGACAACAACAACATCCCCCGACCCGACAGACGGGACACCCCATGACCGACGCCGTGAAGGGCCCTGCCAGCTACTTCCCCTCGATCGAGAAGAAGTACGGCCGCCCGGTCGCCGAGTGGAAGGGCCTCATCCGCTCCTCCCCGCTCACCAAGCACGGCGAACTGGTCACCTGGCTCAAGACCGAACACGCCCTGGGCCACGGCCACGCCAACGCCCTGGTCGCCCACACCCTCGCCGAGGACAAGGACCGCTAGGCGCCAGGGACGGGGATGGTGCCCGGCCAGGCTTCAGAAGGAGTACCGGACGCGCAGCCACGGCGCGTGCTCCGCGATCAGCTCCCGCAGCCGGGCGAGGGCGTCGCGCTTGATGTCGCGGGCGTAGCGGACGTTGAGGGCGCCGTTCTCCGAGCGCTTCGTCTCCTGCGCGGCCGGCTGCCACAGGACGTCCTCCGCCCGGGGGTGCCAGCCCAGGTTGACCTCGTGGAGCTGCTGGTTGTGGGTCAGCATGATGATCTCGGCGGCCGCCTGCGCCTTCACCCGGCCGGGCAGGACATCGTCCAGGTGGTCCAGCAGCCCGGCCCAGTCCCGCTGCCAGCCGGGCCGCAGCACCACGGGCGAGAGGTTGAAGTGGACCTCGTACCCCGCGTCCAGGAAGTCGGCGGCGGCCGCGATGCGCTCCGCGACCGGGCTGGTACGGAGGTCCAGCAGGCGGGAGTCGTCCGCGGGCATCACCGAGAAGCGCACCCGGGTGCGGCCCCGCGGATCCAGCGCGAGCAGATCCGGATTGACGAACTTGGTGGCGAACGAGGCTTTCGCGGACGGCAGTTCGCGGAACGCGGCGATGAGGTCGGCCGTGTTGTCGCAGATCAGGGCATCGACCGAGCAGTCGCCGTTCTCGCCGATGTCGTACACCCAGGCGTGCGGGTCGCACTGATTGGGCTCGCGCTTCGGCCCCTGGGCCCGTACATGCCGCCGTACATGCGCGGTGATCGCCTCGATGTTGGTGAAGAGCGTGATCGGGTTGGCGTACCCCTTGCGGCGCGGGACGTAGCAGTACGCGCACGCCATGGCGCAGCCGTTGGAGGCACCGGGGGCGATCCAGTCGGCCGACCTGCCGTTGGGCCGGGTGGTGAGGGACTGCCGGACGCCCAGGACGAGGACCTCCGACTTGATCCGGGTCCAGCGGGCGATGTTGCCGTCGTTGCCGTGGAGGGAGGGGATGCGCCAGTGCCCGGCCACCTCGGTGACGGGGACGCCCGGCAGCCTCGCCAGGATCTGCCGGCCGCGCGGGGAGGCGAGCGCGGCGGGCTCCGCGTAGATCTCCCGTACGTTCAGCATCCGCCGGCCCGCCGGACTGTCCCGGAACCCGCCGCCACGGTCCGGCGGGTCGGCGGGCACGGTGTCCTCCCAGCCGAAGAGCGCCTGCTGCTCGGGCTGTTCGGGGGGCCGGTTCACGGCCTCGACCCTACGGCGGCGGCCGGGCGGAACGACGCGACGGGCCCGCGACGGAGTGTCGCCGTACGCCACGGAGTGTCGCCGTACGCATACGGGCGGAGGCTGCCAGCATCGACGGGGCCGAGACACCGGACGCGAGAGGCGGCCCCTCCCATGGCACCACGCCCCCACTGGCTGTTCGGGGACCAGCTCGGCCCGCACTTCCTCGACCCGCGCCACGGCGGCCCGGACGAGAAGGCCCCGGTGGTCATGATCGAGGCGCGTTCGGTGCTGCGCCGCCGCCGCTTCCACCGGGCGAAGGCGCACCTGGTCCTCTCGGCGATGCGGCACCGAGCCGCCGAGCTGGGCGACCGGGTCACCTATGTCCGGGCCGAGACCTACATGGAGGGCCTGGAGCAGGTACGCGGACGCCGGGCATCGGGCCCCCTGACCGTCCGCCACCCCACCTCACGCCGGGCGCTGGACTTCGTGGGCGGCCTGGAGGGCGTGGAGATCCTCCCCGCGAAGGGTTTCCTGGTGAGCCACGACGACTTCGCGGAGTGGGCGGGAAGGAACCAGGGGAAGGGGGACAAGGAGAAGGGGGACAAGGGGAGAGGGGACAAGGAGAAGGGCGGCGGCAGCGGCAAGGGCAGTGGGCAGTCCCTCCGGCTGGAGGGCTTCTACCACTGGGTGCGCGAGCGGCACGACCTGCTGATGGACGGCGACCACCCGGCCGGCGGACGGTGGAACCTGGACCACGACAACCGCGAACCCCCGCCCCGAGGACAGGACACCCTCGACGTCCGGGGCCCCTGGCGGCCGAGCGAGGACGAGATCGACGACGAGGTCCGCCGCGACCTGGACCGCTGGGAGCGCGACGGCGACGTCTCCTTCGTCGGCCGGGACGGCCCGCGCCGCTTCCCCGCCACCCGTCGTGAGGCCCGTACCGCGCTCCGCCACTTCGTCGCCCACCGCCTGACCGGCTTCGGCCGCCACGAGGACGCGATGCTGGCCGCCGACCCGGTGATGAGCCACAGCCTCCTCTCCGTACCCCTGAACCTCGGCCTCCTGGACCCGGCGGAGTGTGTGGAGCTCGCCGAGCAGGCGTACCGCTCGGGCGACGCGCCCCTCAACAGCGTCGAGGGCTTCGTCCGGCAGATCGCGGGCTGGCGCGAGTACGTCTGGCACCTGTACTGGCACTTCGGGGAGGACTACCGCCACCGGAACGCCCTGCGCCACACCACCCCGCTGCCGGACTGGTTCCTGGACCTGGACGCCGACGCGGTCACCGCGAACTGCCTGTCCACGGTCCTCGCCCAGGTACGGGACACCGGCTGGACCCACCACATCCCCCGCCTGATGGTGCTCGGCAGCCGCGCTCTCCAGGACGGCTGGGACCCGGCGGCCGTCACCGACTGGTTCCACCGCTGCTTCGTGGACGGCTACGACTGGGTGATGCTCCCGAACGTGGTCGGCATGTCCCAGTACGCCGACGGCGGGATGATGACGACCAAGCCGTACACCTCGGGCGGCGCCTACATCCACAAGATGAGCGACTTCTGCGCTCCCTGCGCCTACCGCCCCGACCACCGCACCGGCGAGGAGGCCTGCCCGTACACCGCCGGCTACTGGTCCTTCCTCCACCGCCACCGCACCCGCCTCGCCGCCAACCACCGCACGTCCCGCGCGGTGAAGGGCCTGGACCGGCTCAAGGACCTGGGGGAGCTGCTGGAGGCGACGTCGGAACGGGGCGACGCGCCTCCCTGACCGGACGACCCGCTCTATATCAGCGGGACGACTCGCTTCATATCATGATGCAGCCGTTCGTTCGGGCGATGTTCGGATGAGCCACTGCGACACCCGCCATCGTCACTGTCACCAAGGCGGTCAAGACGATGAGGGTGGAGACCGCCGGGTTGTTGCGCACGTGCGCCTTCCCTTCCTGATGGATCTTGTCGATCTGTGGGGCGGGAAGGCTACCAAGGCATCGAACATATACCTAATTGCATATGCCAGTTCGATATTAAGTCGGCGACCAGGCGATTTACGGGTGCGCGTCCGTCATTTTATCAAATGACCGTTCGATTTCGATCAGGCGGCGGCTGATTCTATGCGCGTTGACTAGGTCCCGGTGCCTCGTCAACGCGAACGCCTGACGTAATGTCATGCACGCGCCAGTGGGGTCCTTCATGGCGAGCCGCACTTCCGCCAGCAGGGTCAGCGCGGCGGTCTCCTCGCCCGCGTCATGGGTGCGCGCTGCTACCGTTGCCGCCGCTCGCAGCCTGTCCGAGGCGACGTGCAGGCGGCCGTCGGCGAAGTCCACCTGTCCGAGGCGCCGCAGGGCCTGGATCTCGTAGTGGGCTGCCCCGATGTCCTGGGCGATGGCCGCGGCCTCGTGGAGATGCCTGCCGGACTCCTCGGCCCGTCCCAGGCGCCGGCACGCCTCACCGATGCCGATCAGGGTCTCTGCCTGACTCTTCCGGTCGCCGAGTGATCGGAATTCTGAAAGTGTTTCGTCGAACATGGTGAGAGCCGCCGCGGACTCACCCGATTCCATGACCACCTCGGCCAGATTTCTGCGGACGGTCGCGCGGTCGTGCCGGCTGCCGTCGATATCCATGTGCTCCAGAGCTTTTTGGAAGGACTGGCGTGCGGAGTCTATCCGGCCCGCCTTCATCTCCAATTCTCCTATGTTGTTGAGCGTCTGGCCCGAAGCGATGCGGTCGCCTGCTTCCTGGAATCCTCCGAGGGCTTTGCGGAAATTTTGCAGTGCCTGATCCAGCTCGCCGAGGAAGAGCAGAGTCACCGCTATGTTGTTCCGGCTCCGCGCCTTGTCCCAGATGTCACCCGAAAGTGACTTGATGGCAAAAGACTTCTGAAGAAGGACGAGAGCCCGGCGATTCTCACCGAGATGCCAGTTCAGCGTGCCCAGGACGCGGAGCGCCTCGGCCTCGGCGGGTTCGTCATGCGTCCCACGCGCGAGCCCCAGCGCCCGCTCGCCCGCCGACGAGGCCTGCGCGTAGTCCCCGACGCTGGCCTCCGCAGCGCACAGATCTATCAGGGCCCGGCAGAGAGCCGGTGCGTTGTCGTCCGTCCGGTCCCAGTGGGCGACGGCGTGCCGCAACAGCCGTTTGGCGTCCTGCCAATAGCACTCCGACTGGAGAAAGCCCGCCAGGGCGGAGGCGAGCAGCGCGGCTGTACCGGGGGCGCCGTCGCGCCGGGCATGGCTTTCGACAGCCAGGAGGTTGCCGCGCTCCGCGGCGAGCCAGGACCGCCCGGCGGCGGCATCGGGCAGCGCGGGCGAAGGGGCGGCCAGGGCCGGTGCGGGGGAGTCCACCCGAATGCGCCGGGGGTATGCCTTCCGGTCGGCCAGCTCCGTCGTGGTCACGTAGAAGTCCGTGAGGCGGGCGAGGGCCTGTCCGCGTTCCTCTTCGCTGTCCTCGGCAACAGATAGGCCGTGGGCATATTCGCGAAGGAGGTCGTGGTAGCGATAGCGGTCCGGCACGGGTTCCCTGAGCAGGTGACACGAGAGCAGTGCTTCGAGTAAGCGCTCCGTCGTGTCCGGCTCCAGGCCCAGCAGGGCGGCCGCAGCGTCGGGTCCGAAATCGGGACCTGGGTGCAGTCCGAGACGGCGGAACGCCAACCGTTGCTGTCCGGTGAGAGTCCGATAGGAGAGCGCGAAGGCCCGCGCCATTTCCTGTTCCTGATCAGCGGTGCGAATCTCCTTGAGCCGCCCGGGACTTCGGGCGAGACGCTCGGCCAGCACTCCCAGCGTCCAGGACGTGCGGGCTCGGAACCGGTGCGCCACCAGCTCGATCGCGAGGGGGAGATACCCGCACAGCTCCACGATCCGCGCGGTCTCCGCGAGGTCGCGGGTGCGTTCCTCCCCGGCGAATCCACGGAAGAGAGCGACGGCGTCCTCCTCCGGCAGGGCGTCGAGCGGGACCGACAGTGCTTGCGGTAGGCCCGTCAGATGCCGACGACTGGCGATGATCGTCAGGGACGGGGAGCCGCTCGGCAGCAACGGGCCGACCTGCTCGGGCCCCGCGGCGTCGTCCAGGACGATGACCAGCCGGCGCGTGGCCAGCATCGTCCGCCACAGGGCCGCACGGCCTTCCAGGTCCGCCGGGATGGAGGAGGCGGGCGCGCCGAGCAGCCTCAGCAGTCGCGCCAGGGCCGCCCTCGCGGTGAGGGGGTCCTGGCTGGGGGAATGACCCTGCAGGTCGATGTAGAGCTGCCCGTCGGGATACCGGTCGGCGAGCAGGACGGCCGCGGCGAGAACCAGAGCCGTCTTGCCGACCCCCGCCATGCCGCTGACGGTCTCCACGGCGGTGGCCGGTCCGGTGCCCGCGCCCTGACCCGCCGTCGGCGACGTCAGGGTCTGGATCTCCGTACGCCGTCCGACGAGCGACGGATGCCGCGGAAGGTTGCGGAGGGGCGGCAGAACGGACCGCGCCCCGGCGGCCTCGGCCTCGGGCTCTGCCGGGGGCGGTGACGGGGCCGGGGCCGGGGCCAGGGACGGGGACGGGGGCGAGGGCGGCGGTGGAGCGGCGATCTCTCCGCCCGGCCGGCCCGCGGTCCTCTCCACGACGCCCCCGTTCACCAGATCACCGACCGGTGCGCGGGCCAGCACGCCCTGGTGGATCATGTTCAGTTCGGCGCCGGGAAGGGCGCCGTACTCCTCCATCAGGGACTTCCGCGCCCGCTGATGGACCCGGAGAGCGTCCGTGTACCGTCCGCTTCCGTAGTACGCGAGCATCAGTTGGCCGAGCACGGTCTCGTCACCCGGATGTGTCTCGGCCAACGCGGTGAGCTCGCCGACCTGTTCCGCGAAGCGCCCCAGTCTCAGCCCGGCGGCGATACGCGAAGCGCCGGCGCTCAACCGCGATTCCTCGAGCCTGCGCCGCGTGGTCGCCGCCCAGATGCCCGGCAGACCGGCCAGCGCCTCCCCCTGCCACAGCTCCTCCGCCCGGGACAGCAGGTCGACCGCTTTCTCGTCGCTGTCACCGGCGAACGCGGCATCGACCAACTGCTGGAACCGCTGCCGGTCCACGGAGCCCCGCCTGGCCCGCAGGGTGTAGGTGTGCGCCCTCCCCGCGATGGCCGGTGCGTCCGGCCCCGTACCCATCACCCGCAGGCGGCGGCGAATTCGCGAGACGTAGGTGTGTACGTTCTCCCGGGCTCGCGCGGGCGGGTCACCGTCCCAGAGCCGGTCCATCAACGCGCTGATCGCCACCGGACGGCCCGCGTCCATGGCGAGCGCGGCCAGCAGCACCCGTTCCTTGTCCGATCCAAGGGTCAGCCAGTGCCCGTTCAGCCGTAGCCCCACCGGTCCGAGAATCTGGATTTCCACCAGCGCCCCCGCCGGTTCGTCGGATGGTCCACGAGCATGACAGCACATGGGGAATTCCGCCATACAGCCTTGTCGCACTCGGCCGTCATTGGCGCGATCCGTTCCATTCGAAGGGGTCATTCCTCTTCGGTCCGGGGTAGAACGCGAGAGAGTTCGGGAATGCGAAACGATCTCCGGGGGGATGGATGAGTGACGCGGGTACGGCTCGTCATGGGCCGCACAGGAATGAGATCAATGGCGAGGCGAGACTGTACGGTCCCACCATTCAGGCCCGTGAGGTGCACGGCGGCATTCATCTCCACCCGGCGCCGACGGAGACTTTCCGGCCCGCTCCGCCGCACCAACTGCTGCCCGTTCCGGCGAACTTCACGGACCGGGAGGATGATCTCGCCTCGCTGGACGATCTCCGTTCCGAGGGACTGCCGCTGATCATCGTCAGCGGACCGGCCGGGATCGGCAAGACGACTCTGGTGTCCAGGTGGCTGCATTCGCTGACCGACGAATTTCCCGACGGACAGCTGTACGCCGATATGCGGGGGCATTCGGCGGATGAGCCGGTCCGGCCCGCGGAGACCCTTGGGCAGTTTCTCCGGGCACTCGGAGTCGGCGCGCCACCCGCGGACGCCGACGAACTGGGTGCTCTGTGGCGGTCGCTCACCGTCGGCCGGCGGATCGCCGTCATGCTGGACAACTCGTTCACGGCGGCCCAGGTCAGGCCCTTGATGCTCAGCGGTACGGGCAGCCTGGTGGTCGTCACCAGCCGCCACAGGCTGACCGGCCTCCGCCTCCAAGGGGCGGGATTCCACCAGCTCGACACGCTCGGTGCGGCTGCCGGTGTCGAACTGCTCAGCCGGGGGATCGGCGCGGACCGCGTCAGGGAGGAACTCCAGGCGGCCCACCGACTGGTGGCACTCTGCGCGGGACTCCCGCTTGCGGTGTGCCTGGCGTCCGCCCGGCTCGCGACACGGCCTCGGCAGTCCGTCGGGACCCTGGCCGACGCGCTCACACGGAATGCCGACGGAGGCCGGCTCGCCGGGCTCGCGGTGGAGGGGGAGATCTCGGTGCGCAAGGCTCTGGACGCTTCGTACGCCGTCCTCGGCAGGGAGACCGCCCGCCTGTACCGGACTCTCGGTCTGCTTCCGGTACGCACCTTCGACGCGATGATCGCCGCGGCGGCCTGCGGTGAGCCGGTGTCCTGGGCGGAACGCCGGCTGGACGAGCTGGTCGAGGCCAACCTCGTGGAGGACGTCGGCCCGGAAGCGTACCGCTTTCATGATCTCTTACGGATCCACGCGCGGGAGCGCGCCATGGAGGACGATCTCCGGGGCGCCCGCGAAGAGGCGCTCCGCCGGTTCTGCGACTGGTGCCTGTACACCGCGACGAAGGCGCAGGAGCGGCTCACGCCGGTGCAGTTCACCCTCCCCAGGACCTACGCCCACCGACCGGATCTTCCGCTGCCGTTCGCCGACGACCTCGGGGCGCTGCGCTGGCTCGACGCGCACCGGACCCAACTGCTCGATGCGGTGCGACTTGCGGCGAACAGCGGTTGGCACGAAACCAGTTGGATGCTCGTCGACGCCTTGTGGCCGCTCTTCCTGCGGCTGCGCCACTACACGGAGTGGATCGACGCCCACAAGACAGGGCTGGAGGCCGCGCGGCAGGCGGGGAACGGACCGGCCGAGCGTCAGATGCTCAACTCCGGGGCCATCGGCCTGGGGGCCGCCGGCCGCACCGAGGAGGCCACCGCCTGGTACGGGGAATCCCTTCGAGCCGCACGCGAGGCCGGGGACCGCCGGGACGAGGGGCAGGCGCTGCTGGGCCTCGGTGCGTGCCTCCGCGAGTCGGGCCGTCCCGCCGATGCCGTGGCCCACCTGAACCGGGCGGTCTCCCTGTGGGAGGAGTGCGGATATCCGAGAGGCGCGGCCCTCGCCCGCACCACGCTCGGCGAGGTCGCGCTCGCCACGGACGCCACGGACGAGGCGATCGAGTGCTTCACCCGGGCCCATGCCGCGTTGGTGGCCGTGAACGATCCGCACGACGCCGCGCGGGCTCTGGTGTTCCTGGGGTACGCCGAGACCCGGGCGGGGGCCTATGAGAAGGGGGTGGCGAGGATGAACGAGGCCCTGGCCGTGTTCACGGCTTCGGGCGCGGCCTTCTGGCAGGCGCGCACGCTGGAGATGCTGGGGGAGAGCGCGGCGGACCACGGCCGGAGCGAGGCCGCCGAGGACTTCTTCGTACGGGCCATCGCACTTTTCAGGACCACCAGCACCGCCGACGCGCTGCGGCTCGGCCGGAGGGAGACCGAGCCGCCCCGGGCGACTCGGTCCGGGCCCCCGGCGGGGACGGCGGCCACTCAGCCGGACGGCACACCGCAGGCGTACGGCCAATCCCCCAACGAGCCGCCCGCCACCAGCCAGGCGTGTACGCACGACGGCAGCAACGACTGCGCGACGGACACCTGAGAGGGCTGCCGGGTCGCGTACGGCACCAGGACCGGAGGCCGTCCGGTGCTGTCGGTCATGATCCAGCCCTGTACGCCTCCGACATCGGCGAGGGGCACCGCCGCGAGGCCGAAGGCCGAGTGCGACGCGACGAGGCCGGCCAAGCGGTCCCGTGCGCTCACCGGCGAGTACACGCGGCTCCCCTGAAGCACATCGGCGCAGTCCAGCAGGGAGCCGCTCCGGCAGGTGTCCACGTCCACCACCAGGTGCTCGTCGATGACCGACGAGCTGCGGGCACTGTTCGACGGATACAGCCGCACGCTGAGCGAGGAGGTGAGGCAACGGGCGTGCAGCACCTCCGGGAAGGCGCCCGCCTCGACCACGACGAGACGTTTCATGCCGACGCCTCCCCTCGCCCCGAAGCCCACGGTGCCAGTGGGAGCGGGGCCGGCAGCGGAAGAGGAGACGGTTCGTGCGCGGGCTCTCCCACCCCGAGGACCCGGTACATCAGCGTGCGCATGTTCCGGTTGAACCGCCCGGGTTCCGAGGTGATGCGCGACCGGATCCCGGCGTACTCCTCGTGCCGGTACACCCGTGCGACGTAGTCGAGCTGGTCCACCAGTGGATGCGTGGGGGACAACGCCGGTGCCCGGGCGGCGAGTTCCGCGGCCGGGGAGGAGGGATTGATCTCCTGCGCGGGCGAGGCGGCCAGAAGCAACGGCGCACCGGTGAGGGTCCCGTAGAGGGTGACCGAGCCGTGATCGCCGATGATCCGGTCCGCCGCGATCAGGACGCTCCGCCAGTCCGCCTCGGGCGGCACGATCCCGATCCCCTGCTGCTCGCACCGTGCCAGCCACGACCTGACCTGGTACGCGCCGTGCCCGGCCCACACGTTGGGGTGGACGAGCAGCGCCGTCCGGTAGTGCGGCCTCGGCAACTCGCCGATCAGCCGCGGCAGGAGAGCGTCGAACCGTCCGAACGAGGAGTGGGCGCCCCAGGTCGAGACCGCCACCACCAGCTTCTGCCCTTCGGCGAGCCCGAGGGCGCGACGGTAGGCCGCGCGCAGCGGAAGGCTGGCGGTGATCCGGTCGTGCACGGGATCGCCGACGACCTGCGCCAGGTGCAGCGCCTCGGGACAGGCGCGCGCCAGGTCGCGCAGATCGGCCCGGTGCGCCACACCGATGGCAGCCGGCATCCGGCCGCCGGGCAGCAGGTCCTGCCTGCGGAGCCCCGCCACGCCCGCGTCCGCGCCGCTGGTCACCCTCTTCAGGTAGTTGGCCCCGTGCGGCAGCGTGATCAGCGGCGCGTCGATGAACTGAACGCCGCGCGGCCCGGCGGCGAGGGCGAGGTCGAAAGCCATGCGGGGCACCTGGTCCCACGGGAGTACCACGCTCCCCAGCCTCGCCAGAAAGGCGGGTACGTCGTCGCCGAAGTCGTGCGGCGGCGCCGTGAAGACGACCTGGAGCCGGAAGTCGGTCTCCAGCAGAGAAAGGATTTCGAGCAGCCGCTTCCCGTACGTCACGGTGTGGACCACTGCCAGGACTTTTTTGCGTCCCACCAGAGTCAGCCATTGCCGTGCCTCAGGAACGTCTCCCTCGACGCTGTCCGTCGAGAACCTGCTTGCCTCGGTCGTACCCGATCCGGATTCACCTGATCCCATGGTGCTCAACGCCGACATGGCGTCCCCCTGTTGATTTCTCTCCGAGTGTCCTGGACCTCTCCGGCCGAGGAGATTCCCCGCAGGTGGGACGGAAGGCTGGACTGAGCCTTGCGAGAACCTTGCAGCGCCCTGACGTGCGACCGGTGGGCCGGATGGGAGTGCCGATGGGGGGCCGGCCGTACCCGCCTCCGCGGCGGGGAACTGCGCTTCCCTTGTCTTCAAGCGGCAGTTCTTCGCGAACACGACGTTCGCGAACACGACGTTCGCGAACACGACGTTCGCGAACACGACGTTCGCGAACACGCTGAAGAAGACGGACTGCGACTCCGCGATCGACGGGTCCCGGCGGGCGGCGGGCGGCAGGCGGCGGGTGCGGCCCGGCCGCCTTCGATGGCTGGGCCGCTGCTCGCCACGTGTGCGGCATGCGGCGACTCGGGCGATCCCTGGCGAGAGGAATGCCGAGGCCGGGAACTCACCCGCCGGCCCGCATCCGGCAGTGCGACGAGGGGACGCGACTTCAAGGTCACGGCCCCTCGTCGCGGTGCACGACGGACGATCCTTCGTCGAGCGATCAGTGCCGCCGCGTACGTTGTCCTGACCTTCTCCGGTCAGAACCCGCGCCACCGCCGCGAAGCCGTCGGCACGGATTCCGGGCTCACACGTAGGAGCCCCTGGCCACCGAGTGGTGCACAACGGCGCCCGGCGTGCCGTCGGCGAGGGTCCCGGTGATCCGGAAGTACGACGTCTCGCCGAGCGCGGTGCGCGCAATGGCGCGGTACCGGCGGCCCGGGGCCACCTCGACGGAGGTGACCCATTCGTACGTCCTGGTGGCGACGTTCCAACGCTCGACGCGGTAATCGGTGATGTCGGAGCAGACACTCCCGTCGGTGCAGGCCCACTCCACGAAGCCATATCTCAGCACGTAGTCGGGGTTGAGGACGGTGAGCGCCCCGGAGCCCTCGCCGAGCGCATCGTCGGGCCCGTTGTCGAGTTCGGTGGCAGTGACGGCGGAAGCCAGGGAGAAGTCGATGTGGTTGCCCCACTCGTCGAACGCCGTGACGAGGAAGGTCACCGTCCGGCCGTCCGCCGGTCCGGCGCACAGCATCGCGTTCGGCTGGGCGAGCTTGTCCCAGGCGGCGGCGTCGGAGCACCCGTCGCTGTCATAGCCGATGCTGCCGTCCGGCCCCCGTACGACGCGGGTGGCGGCATAGCGCAGGCCGCTCTCGGCAGGGGCGTCCCAGCTGAGTACGGTGCCGTCCGCGCGCGGAGTCGCGGTCAGGCCGGTGAGCACGGGCGGGGGAACGGTGTCGGGGGTCACTGAATCCGGCTTGGACATCGGGGACGCGTTGCCGGCGGCGTCGGTCACCACGGCGGCGTAGGTGTAGGTGGTGCCGTCGAACGCCGGCAGTTTGTCGACGTACATGTAGACCGACATGGGTGACGACTTCTGCGATGTCGTGCCGATGAGTTCGGGGCCGGCGCCGAGGGTGTCACCCGTGGAGCGGTAGATGCTGATGGTGCCGCCGTTGCTCATCTCCTCCTCGGTCCGCTTGTCCCACCTGACCTTGAGAGAACTGGAGGTGTCGGCCATGTGGGAGACCGCGATGGCGGGTGCGGTCGGGGTGACGGTGTCGACCGGGTTGACCGTCAGGAAGGGGGTGCGCTCGGACAGGTTTTCGGCGCGGTCGGTGACGCTGATGTAGTAACGGATGGGCCTGCCGTTGCGGGGCAGTCCGGTCTCGGTCCACGTGGTCTTGTCCGTGAAGGCCATGGGGGCCCAGCCACCCGCTGCGAGCTCCCGGTAGACCCGGTAGTAGGAGAGGTCCATCTCCTTGTTGCGCGCCCAGGAGAAGGTTGCGGAGTCGGTGCGCTTGTCGTACACCACCTTCGCCCCGGTGGGCGCCAGTGGTGCGACTCGGTCCACGGTGGTCCCGGTGCGGGGGGTGTAGGCGAACTTGACGGCGGCGCTACCGGTCCAGTTGGCGTAGTCGATGCGGAGGGTGTGTGTTCCCTTGGGGATGGTGAGGTTGACCGTCTTCTTGACGGTGGTGGCGCCGTTCTTCCACAGGTCGATCTTGCGTGCGCCGTCGAGGTAGACGCGGATGCCGTCGTGGCCTGAGGCGGTGAACGTGAAAGGGCCGCCGGAGCCGAAGTCGCGGGTGATCTGCCAGCGGACCCCGAAGTTGTCCTTGCCGACGCCGGAGACGCCGGGCGATTTGGTGCCCCAGTTCTCGCTCACCGCTGTGTCACAGTCCGCGCGCTTCGGCGTGCCCGAGAAACCGGTGTTCGCGAAGAACTGCCTCGTGTAGGTGTTCGTCGCGCACGCCGCCGCCGACGCCGGCGAGATGGTGCTCGCGACGAGACCGCCCGTCAACGTGAACACCACCGCGCCGGCGACAGCCGGACGGAATCCTCCAACACTGCTCACTGAGTCCCCTTTTGGACACATGACCGCCCCACAGGCAGTCGTACGAGAGGGGAGATTCGTGAGAGCGGCCTGTGGTTGTACGGCCAAGCGATGTATCCCGTCGCTTCGGACAGCTGGGCATCAGCCGGCACGCTCATTTCGACCCCTTCGACCAGATACGTGCTCCGGGTGGTCGGTGGGTCGGTGGGTGGGTGAGGGGGATCCCCGCGGTCCGCCGCGGCCGGAAGACCAGGCAGAGCTTCGTCTCAAGGACGTGGACCTTGACGCGAGCCAAGCGGTACGTCGTTCGGTCGGCCTTTCTGCATCTGCACCTGCACCTGCACCTGCACCTGCACCTGGATCTGGATCTGCGAAGGCAACGCGAGGGAGAGCGGCTCGCAGGAACCCCGGGCCCGGCCGGCACCCCATCCGGCGGAAGGTGCCACGATGCGTATCCATGAAGACAGAGAAGGCACCGTCGGGGAGCCGGCTGCTCGTCGTGGACGACGAGCCCGCCATCCTCGACGTCCTGGCGACCTCGCTGCGCTTCCTCGGGTACGAAGTGGCCGAGGCGACCACGGGGCGCGCCGCGCTCGCGGCTGTCCGGGAGCACGCTCCCGACCTCGTGCTGCTCGATGTCATGCTGCCGGATCTGGACGGCTTCGAAGTGGTCCGGCGGCTGCGGCAGGGAGGCTCGGACGTGGCCGTGGTCTTCCTGACCGCCCGGGAGAGCGGATCCGATGTGGTGGACGGACTCGATCTCGGCGCCGACGACTACATCACCAAGCCGTTCCGCCTGGCGGAGGTGGCGGCCCGGGTGCGGGCGGTGATGCGCCGGGGCGAGAACAGGAATGCAGGCGCCGTGCTCGTCTGCGCCGACCTGGAAGTGGACACGGACACCTATGAGGTGCGCCGGGCAGGGCAGCGGGTGGACCTGTCTCCTACCGAGTACCGGTTGCTGTGCCATCTGCTGAGGAACCGGGGGAAGGTGCTCACCCACGCACAACTCCGCGAGCATGTATGGGACTTCGCGGATGGAGACCCAGGTGTGGTCAAGACCTACGTTTCCTACCTCCGCCGCAAACTCGACTCGTTGGGACCGCCGTTGATCGAGACCCGTCGTGGCATCGGCTACACCCTGCGCGCCCCGGACGACCGATGAGTCCGCGGCATGGCGGACGGCTGGTCCAGCCGCCCCGCTCGTTGCGCGGCCGACTGCTGCTGGCGGTTCTGGCGCTCGCCGCGGTCGTGCTGCTCGCGCTGGACGCGGTGGTCTACGGCGCTCTGCGCGGCTACCTCATGGACCGTACCGACACCACCCTGCGGGCCGTACGCCAGCGAGTGGTCCAGCAGTTGAGCGAGCCCGGGGCGGAAGCGCGACTCGGCAACGACGTCCGGCTGCTGGGGGCCTCGGAGTTCCACCTCCAACTGCACCGCCCCGACGGAAGGGTGCGAGAGCTGGCACCGGGGCTGCGCGCCCCCTCGGACGCCGCACCCAAGATCCCCGACCCGCTCCCCCGGGCGGGCGGCCGGGAGCCGGTCACCGTGGATCCGGCGCGGCCCGGGGGCCCGGAGTACCGCCTGCTGACGCAGCGCGTTCCGGGGCGTGGCATCCTCGTCGCCGCCGTACCGCTGGACCAGACGCAGGGCACGCTCCGGCGCCTGCTCATCATCGAGGCGGCCGCCACCGGAGGCGCGCTGGTGCTGCTGGCGGTCGCCGGACTGTGGATCCTGCGGCGAGGGCTGCGTCCTCTCGAGGAGATGGCGCGCACGGCGGACACCATCGCCGCCGGACGCACCGCCGTCGAGGTCGGCCCGGCCGACGAGGGCACCGAGGTGGGCAGACTCGGACTGGCCCTGAACATGATGCTGGCCCGGCAGCAGGCCACGCAGGACCGTCTGCGCCGGTTCGTGGCCGACGCCTCCCACGAACTGCGTACGCCGGTGACGGCCGTGCTCGGCTACGCCGACCTGCACCAGCAGGGCGCCTTGACGTCGCCCGAACAGCGGGACCGGGCGATGGACGGCATCACCAGGGAGGCGCTGCGCATGCGACGCCTGGTGAACGACCTGCTGCTGCTCGCGCGCCTGGATGCCGTGCCGACCGGAGACCACAGCCCGGTCGACCTGGCCGCGGTCGTCCACGAAGCCGTGGCGGCCGCGCGCGCAGCCGACCCCGACCGGCCGCTGTCCGTGACGGCGCGGGACGGTACCGAAGTGGTCGGCGATGCCGAGCAGTTGCGGCGCGTCCTGGACAACCTGCTGGCCAACGTCCGCAACCACACCCCGGCCGGAACGGGGGCGTGGATCGCTGTACGGACGGCCGCCGCCGGTGCCACGTACGGGACGGAGCCGGGACCACCGGGGAGCCGTCGGCCGTACGACACCGACGCGGCCACGTCCGGGGGCGCGCAGGTCGAGGTCGAGGTCGCCGACGAGGGTCCCGGCATCGCGGCAGAGGCGCTCCCGCAGGTGTTCGAGCGGTTCTACCGTGCGGCCCCCGCCCCGGGCGGTGACGGCAGCGGACTGGGGTTGGCGATCGTGGCGGCGATCGCGGAGGCGCACGGCGGCACGGTCGCCCTCGCCAGTGCGGCGGGCGAGGGTACGAGGGTGACGGTGACCCTGCCGCTCGACCACCCTCGTGACCGGCCCCGGAAGGGGCCGGGCGCTTGATGCATGAGGCCGGGCCGGGGTGACGTACGAAAAACAACCGGGGTGACGTACGAGAGACACCTGACCTCCCGGCACTCACAGCTCACAGAAACCCCAGGCTCCCGGCATGACCGTCCAGGACCCTGTCGGGTTCGGTGTCCAGAACACCGCGCAGCAGCGTCGCGTACACGTCGCGGAAATCGGTCGTGGTGCGCAGGTCGTCGTCGGTCAGGTCGGTCAGACTCGGCTGGTCACCGTAGAAGCCGCCCTTGACCGGCTCGCCGAGGACGAACACCGGCCCCGAGGTGCCGTGGTCCGTCCCCTGGCTGGCGTTGGCCCGGGGGCGGCGGCCGAACTCCGAGTAGACGGCGACGACGACCTTCCGCCCGGCCTTCGTCTTCCGTACGCGTTCCAGGAAGCGGGTCAGGTCCTTGTCGAGCCCGCCGAGCAGCCGGGACTGGGTGGCCTTCTCGTTGGCGTGCGTGTCGAAGCCGCCGAGGCTGACGCTGTAGGCGCGCGTCGACACCCCGGCCTCGATCGCCCGCGCCACGACGTCCAGTTGTGCGCCGAGGCCCCCCTGACCGCCCGCGGAGGATCCTTCGTTCCCCTCCTCCTCGTCGCGGGGTTCTCCGGGATCCTGGGTCTGCGGTTCCTCCCCACCCCCGCCGAAGGACGAGGAGACCTCCACCAGATCGGACAAGGAGGCCCCGGCCCGCCGGAGCAGCGGGTGGGCGTCCCGCTCGACGTCCGACAACGCGGTGCAGCGGCGCAGCCAGGCATCCGGCAGCTTCCGGCCTCCCAGCCGTACGGCCGCTCCCGCGGTGGTCTCCCCGGCCATCAACGGCGGCAGAGTGGCGCCCACGGAAACCCCCTTCAGCGGATCGCCGTCGCCGGCGTGGTCCAGCCAGCGGCCCAGCCAGCCGGAGGGCACCGGACCCGAGGGCGACGCGGTCTGCCAGATCGCCATCGACCGGAAGTGGCTGTGGTCGGGCTTCGGATACGAGACCCCCCGGACGACCGCGAGCCGGCGCTCGTCCCAGAGCTTCTTCAGCCCGCCGAGCCCCGGGTTCAGGCCGAGTCCCTCCCCGAGGGGCAGGACCTCCTTCTCCGCGTAGGCGAGGTCGCCGCGCAGGTCCTGGTAGCGGGGATCGGCGGCCGGCACCAGAGTGTTGAGCCCGTCGTTGCCGCCGTACAGAGTGACGAGTACGAGCACGGAGGCGTCGGAGTCCGGCTCGCCGGAGCCGGTCGCGAGCAGCTCGTCCACGCCCCACGCGGTCGCTCCGGCGGCGAGCGCGACTCCTCCGGCGACCCCGCTGGTGGTGAGGAACTTCCGTCGGGTCCAGGTGTCCACGGTCGCTGTCTCCTTCAGCTCAGTACGAGGTGTTCGGGGGCGGTCAGTGCGATGGCCGTGACCTTGCGCGGATCCTGCGCCGATGCGGCGAGCGCCTTGCGGGTGGCGTCGCCCCAGCCACCGGTGCCCAGCTTCCGGGCGAGCAGCTCGGGCCGTTCACCGACGGAGGCCTGCTCAACCTCACTCAGATCGGCCTGCCGTACGAGGCCCTCCGCGAACCCGATCCGCACCTGCGCGGCCGCCGTGGTCAGCCAGGCGGCCCCGGCCGGCCACCCGCCGACGCTCTCGGGCGCGAAGGGCACCTGCCCGAGCCCGCCCAGTGTCCGGACCACCACCTGCCTCCGCACTTTCTCCGGCAGCTTCGACGGCCTGACACCCAACGCCCGCAGACTGCCCACCACGTACTCGACCGGCTGCTTGACCAGCACGTTGTCGGCGTCCGAGAACGCGGCGTCGGTGAACAGGGCCCGGAACATCGCGGTGCTGTCGCGCTGCTTCCCGTAGGCGGAGGTGACCCGTCCGAGCGCGGCCTCGTCAGGGCCTTTCTCGGCGCTCACGAGCGCGCGCCACATACGCGCCGCCACATGGGCATGCGAGTCCGGAAGACTCACCAGATGATCCACGAGCGTCTGAGCCGTGAAGCCCGCCTTCACACCGACGACGGTGCGCGGGGCAGGATCATGGCGACGTGACCGGAAGCGAGGCTTCCAGGGGTTCGCACTGCGATCCACGGTCCACCCGGTGAGAACTGCCGCCGCCTGCCGCACGTCGGACTCGGTGTAATTGCCCACACCCAGCACGAACAGCTCCATCAGCTCCCGGGCGAGGTTCTCGTTGGGAGCCTCCGCCGTACTGCCGCCCGCGTCGAGCCACACCATCAACGCGGGGTCCACGACCATGGCACGGGCCAGCGCCCGGAAGTCACCGCCGCCGAGGCGCCGCAGCGTCTCGTTCTGCTGGAGCATCGCCGCGCCGGACTTCACCTTCTGGATCGAGGTGGCCCAGTGGTTGTGCCAGAGCAGGGTGCGCTTCTCCTGCCACGGATGCTCGGCGGCCACCATCCGGTCCAGCCACCACACCGTCAGCTCCTCCCGCTGCGCACGCAGAGCCTGGCGGTACGCCTTTCGTACGGGATCGGCCGCGCCCTCACCGTCCGACTCACCGGCGGCGTCAGCCGTTCCGCCGGCCTCTGAAGCCGGTCGGGCGGGACCGGAGGCACTGCCGGCCGGCCGGTCCTGCCCACGTCCCTTCTGCTTCTCCCGCGCCTCCGCGTTGCGAGGGGGCAACGGCCCCAGCCGAGGGGCGGGTGTGGCGTCGATGCCGCCGTCGACCGCCTCTCCCAGCACCCGGTCGAGGGTTGCGTCGAACCCGGCCCGCGCGGCGGCGTCCACCGCATCCGCACCGGCATCGAACCCCGCGCGCTGAAGCAGGCGCGTGACCCGCGCCCTGGTATCGAGTGTGCGTCCCATACCGGTGAGCGTGCCGGGCCACTGTCCCGACCCGGTCAGGGGAGCGTGGGAAATCCGTGTGAATCCCCGGAGTCCGACGAGTCATCGCTCCGTGATCGCAGGTCTCGGGTGTCCCTCAGGACCACGAACGCCGATCGTGCGGCTTTCACGATCTCCGGTGGTGCGACGATGGCCAACTGGTGGCGAATTTCGTAGGCACCAGGCGTCAGAAACACGTCGCGGACCCTCCGAGGCCGCTCCGCGGCCGGGATGTCCTCCTGCGCGCACTCATCGAGCGCCGTGCGGATCCGCGCCGAGGAGGTCCGCCCCAGGTCATCGGCCTGAGGTCCCATGACGGAGCGGGTGATCACAGGCGGAAGATGAGCCGACAGGCAGCAGCCCGCTCCGAGTCCTCTGTAGCAGCTGAAAGCCCGTGGCGGTGAAGCAACGGGTCCGGCATCGTCCCCATGTGATGGTGATGCAACCCGTTCTGGAGATTTTCGCTGCCGACGACTTCGCACTCTGGCCGGTCGGCGAGCACGAATCACACGGCTACCTCGTGCTGAACGGGAAGCGGACTCCGGCGGAGGTCGGCACAGCCGTCATACGGATCGCTGACCGCGACGACTTCGAGCTTGAGGAGAAGCACCGCCCGTGCCCGACCGATCCACTCGGCACCTTCCTGCACAGGCTGCTCACCACACCTGACCTGTTCGCCGCCGGCGGGTTCCTGGTGACCGACACCAGCACCGGCACCGTCCTCGTCGAGCCGGGCTGCTGCAACGGCCCGGAGACTCGGCGGGGCCGGCCGGACGTGCTCGACGGCACCGGCGGCGCCCACTTCGGCCACGAGCCCTCCTCGATGGCCGAACGCGTCGGCGACATCGTCCGGCTGACGCTCGACGCCCACGGGATGGGCGTCAGCCTGGTGACCGAGTTGCCGACAGACCAGGTACGCAGGCTCGTCACCGACGCCGAGCGGGATATGCAGGACTTCCCCAGCCTTGCCGGAGCCTGGGCCGAACAACACCCGCCGGCATACGCCGCTCCGTCACTACCGCCCCGGCACGGGCCCTGGACCTGGCGCGCTCACCATGACCAGCTTCCTGACCCACAGAGCGCACGTGCGCGATGCCCGCCTTCCCCTTCATCGCCGGCACAGCGCGCTGCGGACCTGCCTCACCTGCTTTGCCCCGTACGGCTTGCGGGCGACGTACCACCACCTCACGCTCAGCGCCGCGATCCCTCGGCGGGATCGGGGTTCTCAGTCGCAACGTCGAGGTCCTGGCTGAGCCGGTCGACCAGGCCGTGTGCCTGAACTGCGTAGCCGCCGGTAAGCGCCAGGGGGTAGGCGCCGCCCACGGCGAGTACATCAGCCAGCAGGCGACGGTGCAGATCGGTGAGCTCACGCAGCGGCCTGGGCGCTGTGAGCCAGCTCGTCGAAGGCGTGTTCCCAGACTTCACGGACATCACGGCTGATCAATGTGCGCAGCGTGGGCCACAAGCTGACGAGGAGGCCGCGGTTGAGGTACCGGACCAGGTCGTCGTGCTGGCCCTCGGCCAACACGATGCGGTAATAGCTCATCCGCAGCCGTGGCTGGTCGAGGTCGAACGTGGTCAGCCCCGACCATGCCAGGTGAAGTGGCAGGCGCACCGTGCCGTGCTCGGGGCCGACAAGCTCGGAGAGTGCTGCGGGCGTTCGCCGGGCGAACTTGGCACGGCGGAGATCGGAAAGACTGGGCTGTGATGCCATACGTCGATTATCCAGGGAGAAGTTGCCGAAGCCGACCGGACGCATCCAAGGTGACCCGACGAAGAAGCCCCTGGCCGTCGGCCAGGGGCTTTCATGTGGAGCGGGTGACGAGAATCGAACTCGCGCTCTGAGCTTGGGAATCAAGGCTCTTTCGTCTGGTTGCACCCCTCTGACCAGCAATAACGGGTATCGAGGTGGCCTTCAGAGCTTGCTTTCGACGCCCGCCATTTACCGTGGCTGACCGCCCCTCCGGGCATGGATCGGGCATGAAGTGGAGTGCTGAACTCTGCGTCCCTGGCACAACTCGGTTGAGGCATGCCTAGGGTGTGCTGACAAGATCCTGGCTTCTGACGGCCTTCGCGATTCCAGGCAGGGGCCGCCGTCCGTGGTTGATGTATCGGTACTTCAAAGGCCTCAGAGATGGCCCTGCGGACGGTCGCACAACCATCTTTGGCAACTTGGCCAGTAGTGCCGTTAGGCTGCGTCGACATGGGGGTGTTCGATTCGCATCCTAGTCTTTTAGAAAAGGCGCGCCGGCTCTTGCCATGAAGTGGCTGTGGGCAGGCTAACGTCGCCACGTTCATACGAACTAACGTGATCAACGAGGCATTTCCCGATGACTTCACCCAGTCGTACTGGGACAGCATTCCCGATCAACCTTCCTAGGCGGCTGAAGGTCACCTGCTCTCCTCGCTTCAAAAACTTGTAGCTCCTCGGAAATGTTTGCAGCATGGCGGCCTCTCGTAGAGAGATCGCTCGATCCTGTGTCGGATGCCCAAATCGCCCATTTCCGTAACCGAAGCATTGAGTTGTGATTGTGGGCGCAGGTGCATCCCATTCCATGCGACCGTAAACACTCGGATAGGTTGATCCTGACGTCTTTTTATGGCAAGCCGCAACCAGTTCCGGATCCCAGTCCCGCCACGTTCCGCCAGGCTTAGAAGACTTCATGCGGAGCATATTAATTTCACTTAGAGATGAGGCTGCATGAAGCCGGTCCTTCGGGTGCTGCTCACCGGCCTCAATGGCGGGAAGTTTTCCGATCTCTTGGCGGACAGTCTTGGGCTTATCGGTAAAATATGCGCTTAGGTCAAGCCCGTGACTTCCCAGCTTCGATGCGAGAAGAACTAGACGCTTGCGAGACTGCGGGATTCCAATTTTTGTGCACTCCACAACCGACCAAGAAACAGAATATCCTTCTAGTGATTCCAGGAATTCTGTGAATACCTGATGATCGGTCAGTTGTGGGACATTCTCCATAGTTACAAGGTCTGGCTGCAGCTCTCGAACCATTGAGCCAAAATTGAGGACAAGCCGCCAGTCCATTCCTCGCTTTTTGCTGCGCCCGCTCTGGCTGTAAGTCGAGAACGGCTGGCATGGCGCGCACCCCGCGAGCAGGGAATACTTACCGCTGAAAAGAAAGGGTTTCAGTTCATCGGTTGTCAGGTCCTTCACGTCCCGCTCAAGAAAAGGCGCAGAGTTATTGGCCTCAAAGGGGAAACGACAGTGCGGATCCAGGTCGACGCCGGCAGTGACATTGATGCCACTTTGGACAAGGCCGTGGGTAAGGCCTCCCACGCCGCAGAAGAGGTCAACCGCAGAGATCTCGGGGGGATTCTCGTTACTCATGTCGTATCACCGCTTGGCCTACTGTCGGGCCGGAGAAAGTAGTGTGAATCAACGTAGCTTGCAAAACACGAAATCACTTCACGTAGGTAAGCCTCCACGCTCTGCGACATCTCGCGAAGCTCACTCACCAGCACTCCGTCAGCGCAGTCGACGAAGGAAATGGACCCGTGAGCCAGCCCGTTCCTGCGGTTCTTCACGAGCTGCAGGGGCCCGAGCCCATCCCGCTTCTTGCGCTTGACACCGGTTTGGGTCGGAGGCGTGAGGGTCAAGGTGCACCCCAGGCGTTCGGCCATCTTGTAGATTACCTCATCGTCCCAGTTGCCCCCGCCGCCCACGTCAATCTTGAAGGGCAATACCGGTATCTTCTGGACGATGTGAGCGCTCATTTCCAGGGCGTGCTTAAGGCGGCTCTCTGCGGACATGTCTGAATGGGTGCGAGCCATCGCCCGTACCCATTCTCGCAAGAGGGCTTCGTTCAGCTCATGGGGCTGCCATTGTCCGGAATTAGCTGCCGCCTCTGTTATTTCCGAAATGCATCTCGACATGGTGGCTTCCACGAGATTATACAGCTGTAGGTAGACGCTGGAGTAGAGAATCTTTTGCTGCTTCGCTGTAATCGGGTAGTCCGAATTGGCGATGCGAGGTACACCCTGTCGGGTTGCCTCTTCGATCTTTTCTAGAAAGTCGATGTAGCTCTCTACTTCACTAGAGCGTTCCTCGAAGAACGGGATGAGATCCGAAGTGCTCATGCGCTAACCAAACGTGCTCGCACGAATTCGATACGCCCTTCAAGGCGGGCGCGCGCATTGGCTCCATCGGAACCGGTCTTCTCCATAAATTCATCGCCCTGAGTCCATTCCAGGACGTTAAAGCGCTCCCGGCTAAAGTCCCGAATCTCAGGTCGATCGTGCAGTGCCTGGTAAGATCCGAGCGCAATGGATTCGTAACGGGCTCGAGGTGTTGCCTTGCCGCTGGGTGTCTTCCTGAATCCGTGAGGGAAAACCCTATCAATGAATTGCATAGTTTCACGGAAGCGCCTGGTGTAAGAGATGGCCAAGCTAGCGTCCGTTGCGAATGCGCGGTTCATTTTCTTTGCATACTGGAAGATGAAGTCTGCGGGGCGGTCCTTGTACTCCTGCAGGCCGTCACCATAGGCGAAAAACCTGGTTACGAGTTCGTCGTACCCGCGCTCGTCCTTGAGCTTGTCGCTGATGGGTGCGAGTTCCCTAAACAATGGGTCATCAGCAAGTTCAATTACGAGATCAAGGAACGGGCCAGCGAGCGCGCCGCGACGGATTTCGGCTTTATTGGCAATCTTGCTTCCGGTGTTGATTCGTTCAAACATGTCCAGACGGGCGGACTCGTCGGCGTATTCGTTCAATACGATTCCGCGGATGGATTTATTTTTGATCTTTCGCTGACGAGATTCAGGGAGATCGGCGAACTTGAAGCCGGAGATGTAGGACAGCTGATCGAGGTCTCCGAGGCGGAAGTCTCCAAGAATGAACTCTTCGAGGGTCCGCAACCGCTGAGAGCCGTCCACTACTTCTAGCTTTCCATCGGGCATCTCCCAAAAGAAAACGAAAGGAATGGGAAGCCCCATGATTACCGACTCGATGAACTTCGACTTGCGCTCGGCCTCCCAGGTGAAGGCGCGCTGGTAGCGGGGGACGATGTACTCTCCGGCGCGCATCTTGCTAGCGAGAATCTCTACGGTGTACTCGGTGATGTAGAAGTCGATGCGCTTGGACTGTTCGACGATCTGCTGTTCCGCCGCAGCTTGTTCGTCTGGCGTGATCAGCAAATCGCCGTTTGTCATGATTCATCCCCATGCGCGTGTCGGAAACCTTGCCATGCTAGCTGACTGCTCATACACGATCATGCCACGCCTTGTCTTGCGAACCTGGGTGATTCAAGACTCCTGCGGCGGAGCTTGTGCCCAGGGCGGGCGATGTTCGGGGGCCGTTAGCGTGCTGTGCAACTACGTCTGCCTGTAACCGTTCGCCCCCACCTACCCCGGCTTCCATCCCGTCCGCCTTCGACCCACACACCGTGGAGCGGTTGTGGTTCAGGGCGTCAAGGTGGAGCGCGCCACTGTACGAACGACCTTGACGCCCTGGGCCGCGACTGCTCGGCTCTGCCTGGGGCGAAGGTGGTCGGGATGGGAGCCCCACGACGCTCGCCCCGCTCCGGCCGGCACTCGCGAACGGTGCCCCGTCCATCCCGGAGTCTGAGCGCCCCCGCCGGAGGCATCGTCTTGAAGCCGCGGCTTGGTTCTCGTCTCATGCCCCACGGGCCTATCCAGTTGCGGGCGCGCGTCGGCGGCGGCAGCGCCGAGCGGGCCGAAGGCAGGAGCGCGGGCGCAGCCAGAGCCGGGAAGCGCGCCCGGCGGAGCGGAGCGCAGCCGGGCGCCTTGATGAGGTAGAGAAACCTGTAACAGCTCGTTGGGCCACCGAGACAGGCGGTCTTGTGGCGTAAGGTCCGCTCCTGGTCCGATGGTGGCTACGGGGCAAGCGGCTGCTGGGGGCGGGCATGGCTGAGTTGCGGGTATCTAGTTGGAAGCGCCATGGCCTGGACCGGCTCTACGTGAACACACCCGATGGAACAGCCGTGGCATGGTTCGATCGACAAACTGGGCATATCGAGATCAAGGACGAGGCGTTACGCCTGCCAATCCTGAACGCCCTTACCCCCTACATGGCCCGTGCGACGACCACGCCCGTTGCAGTCGCATCGACGCCGCTCCCCCCTCCACCCGAATACGACCTGGCCTTGAGACGGCCCGGTGACGCACTGCGGGAAAAGATCAAGGAAGTCTCGCCGAGCCTGGTAGAGCGCTACCTCTCATGGATTCTGCGCCGCCCGACTGAGGCCGATCCCTGGAGAGCCGGACTTCGAGGTGAACGCGTCGTCAGTCGAGAGCTGGCGCGGCTGTCCCGCCACAACTGGCGTGCACTCCACTCCGTACCGCTGTCTCCGACCTGGGATATCGATCACCTGCTGGTAGGGCCCGGTGGTGTCTTCTCGATCAACACGGGGGGCCGTCGCAACAAGTCGGTCTGGGTTGGCGACCACGCAGTCCGCATCAACCACGGGAAAGGGCGCCCGTACCTCCGGAACAGTCGGCGCGAGGCTGAGATCGTGAGGGACGTACTCGAACGAGGATGCGGCTTCCCTGTCGCAGTCAACCCCGTGCTCGTCTTCGTTCGTCCGGCCGACCTGACCGTGGTGCCCTCCCTGCGCGACGTAAGAGCCCTCAACGAACGAGCCCTGGCCAGCCTGGCACCCCTGGCCGGAGCCCTGCTGCCTGAGCAGGTGGAAGCCGTATACGCCGTGGCGCGTGACCAACGTTCCTGGTCTGGCGCTCTCTGACGGTTTTCAGCGGTTGGCGAGCTTCCTGCCATCGTGTGCTCGGACGTGGGGCGCATCGTTCAGCAGTGCATCGGTGACGCGGACTGCGTAGACCTCAGCCATACGACTGGTCACCTCGTCCGGGGTCAGCCACTCGACCGCAGTGGACTCCTCCGAAAGCTGCTCCTGGCCGCCCTCAGCGTGGCACCGGAAGACAAGAGCGACGATGCCCCGGGCCGTGTTCTTGTAGACGCCGGTCAGTCTGTCGACCTGGACCTTGATCCCGGTCTCCTCGTATACCTCGCGGCGCACCCCGTCCTCCGGGGCCTCGGACAGTTCGAGCACGCCCCCCGGCGGTTCCCACGTTCCGTTGTCGGCTCGCCTGATCGTGAGGACTCGCCCGTCCTCGCGGATCACCACCCCGGCTACGGACACGGAGTGGAGTGGCGTTGACGGGGTCTCGGGGCGACTGTTACTCATGTACATGAGAATAGGAGACTGAGAAGGACTATGGCGAGTAGTGAAGTGGCCTCTTCGGCCAAGGCGAAGTATCTCCAGATCGCAGACGACCTGGCGGCGCAAATCCGGTCGGGGGCTCTGGCTGCTGGGGCCGCTGTGCCAAGCGAGACGGAACTCATGGGCCGCTACGGCGTGGCCTCGGGGACCGTACGCAAGGCAGTCGCTGAACTGCGTACGACTCAGCTGATCGAAACGCATCACGGGCGGGGCTCGTTCGTCCGGTCTCGCCCTCCGGTGCAGCGCAAGTCTTCGGATCGCTTCCGCCGGTCTCACCGGAAGGCAGGCAAGGCGGCCTACATCGCGGAGA
The DNA here is from genome assembly GCF_042718795.1 of Streptomyces cyaneofuscatus. Taxonomy (GTDB): domain Bacteria; phylum Actinomycetota; class Actinomycetes; order Streptomycetales; family Streptomycetaceae; genus Streptomyces; species Streptomyces cyaneofuscatus_A. The sequence goes on along the minus strand of NZ_JBHXOX010000014.1, from coordinate 34,300 downwards.
CCGAGCAATCTGGCGGCAAGCCGTCCGTGAACGTCCTCTTCATCGGCCCGGTTGAAGCACCGCAGGAGATCGCGGAACGGCTGGGCATCCCGGCCGGCACTCAGGTACTCGCGCGCAAGCGCCGGTATTTCCGGGACGGTGTCCCGACCGAGGAAGCCACCTCGTATCTTCCCTGGGACGTGGTGAAGGACATCCCTGAGATGTTCGCCGAGAACCCCGGCGGCGGAGGGATCTACGCCCGGCTTGAAGATCGTGGGCACACCCTCTCGGAGTTCACCGAGACGGTGCGGGCGCGACTCGCATCCAAGCCGGAGGCGTCCGCCCTTGCTCTGAGCCCAGGGTCTCCCGTCATTCATCTCGTACGAAGTGCGGAAACGAAGTCTGGCCGCGTTGTCGAGGTGTGCGACACGATCATGGCCGCTGACCAGTTCGTATTGGACTACCGCTTTCCCGCAGGAGACTGACGGGGCACCAACACCGCAGCCCGCCACAAGATTCTTTCTCATGGCGGGTTGACTCATGTACAGGACTCCTGCACTCTTCTACCTATCACTCATGTACATGAGTGACGGAGATCCTCTCTTCTATAGGAGAAGTCATGCCGTCCTTCAAGATCGATGTTTCGACCGCTGTCGTGTTCGTCGCGACGCCTCCGACGCCGAAGCTCGTGAGCAAGCAGACCGGTGAGATCGCGATCGACCGCGAGACCGGTGCCCCGCTCGCGACGGTGGGTCTGCTGGTCGCGGACGAGGGTGAGGGCAACCTCTACCAGGTGACCGTGCCGAACACGGGCGTCCCGGAGAGCCTGGCCCCTGGCACCCCGGTCACGGTGGTCGGCCTCAAGGCCCGCGACTGGGAGAACACGTTCAACGGCCAGACCCGGCACGGGATCAGCTTCCGCGCGGTCGCTGTGACCCCGCTGGGGGCCTGATCATGTCGGACCTGTCCACGGTGATCGAGGTTGCGGGGGCCTTATCGGCCGCCGGCGGTCTCGGTTACGCGAAGGCCCGGTCTCCTCGGGTGTTCTGATCGCTGGTCGGTGCCCCGGTCGCCCGGGTCCGGTTCTCGGTGACGTATCGGGCGACGATGGATGTGTGCGGGCTGACGGTCCAGCCGTCCCGCCTGCGGGCGTTCATGGTCCGCAACGTGGCCCGCCAGGAAGTTCAGCCGGTTCCCCCGCAGGTCCGCCGGGTCCGCTACTCCACCACCGGCATGAGGGCGACGCTTCGTCTCCCGGCCGGTCTGGAGCCTGCCGACGTGTCCGCCGCCTCGGAACGGCTCCGCCATGCCAGGGGCGTCCACTCGGTGCACGTGGTGGAGGTGAAGCCGGGGTTCGTGGAACTGCGGATGACCGGCTATGACGTCCTGCGCCGCGTGAAGATGCCCCGCCGACTCCCGCGCAACACGACCGCCGGCCCGCTCGTGGTCCCCGTCGCGCTGCGGGAGGACGGTACGGCGTTCGTCCGGGACTATCAGAAGGTCCCGCACGCCCTGACGGTCGGTGCGAACCAGTCGGGCAAGTCGATGTATCAGCGCAACCTCATCTCCGGCCTGGCGAAGCTCCCGGTCGGCCTGGTCGGGATCGACTGCAAGCGGGGTGTCGAACAGCGCGGCTACGCACCCCGCCTCTCCGCCCTGGCCATCACCCCGGACGAGGCGGACGGCCTGCTGGAAGCCCTCGTGGGTGAGATGGAGGAGCGCTTCGACCTCCTCAGCTCGCATGGTGTCCCGGACATGTGGGGCCTGCCGGCGAAGCTGCGCCTGGTGCCGCTGGTCGTCCTGGTCGACGAGGTCGCGGAGCTGTTCCTCGTCGCCGCGAAGAAGGACGAGGAGCGGCGGGACCGGATGGTGATGCGGATGATCCGGCTCGCGCAGATGGCCCGCGCGGTCGGGATCTTCCTGGAAGTGTGCGGGCAACGCTTCGGGTCCGACCTCGGCAAGGGAGCCACCGCCCTTCGTGCCCAGCTCACCGGGCGTGTGGTGCACCGGGTCAACGACAAGCAGACCGCCGAAATGGCCCTCGGGGACATCGCCCCCGAAGCGGTCTTCGCCGCCACCACCATCCCCCCGGACCGTCCCGGTGTCGCGGTGGCCGGAGACTCCTCCGGCGGCTGGTCCCGCATCCGGACCCCCGCCATGACCCCCGCCCAAGCCGTGGCTATCTGCCACGAGTTCGCGCACCTCACCCCGCACCTTGCCGCTCTGGCACCCTTCCGGCCGGCCGTCTCCGCCGCCCCGGCCCCGGGCCCGTCGCTCCTCAAGCCCCGCCCGGCAACCGGCTAACACCCCTCCCTGCAAGTCCAGTTGGCGTAACTGCCTCGCGCCAGGTCCTTACCCCGCCCATGCCCGGAACCGGAAGGAACCCCCGCCATGGCACCTCGACGGACCACCAAGCCCCCGAAGGATCCCGCCCCGACCGCTCCGGCCGTGTGCTCGCCGTGTGACGGGTCCGGGATGGTCGCCGCCACGGTCCGCGTCGGCCGCAAGCGCCGCCCGGTCGGCCAGCAGGACGGCATCTGCCTCAACTGCCTCGGCACCGGCACCAGCCCCGACGCCTGACACACCGCACCAACCACTTCTCCAGCCCACGACAGAAGGAGCACTCATGATCCGCACCGGAATCGCCACCCGTGAGGGAACGGCGGCCGACAACGCCGATGCCGCCAAGGTCTACGTCCTGTTCGACGGCACGGTCGGCGCCGCCGTCATCGACGGCATCGGCCACGGCCCCCACACCTCGCGCACCGCGCCTCTCCTGGCCGAGACCGCCGCTCGCATCTCCGCGCGCCGGGGTCCGCTCGCCGGGCTCCTGACCGCCTCCGAGCTGATCGCGGACGAGGGCGCCGACGGTGAGGAAGCCGACGCGGTCGCGGTCACCGCCCGGGTACGCCCCGACGACGAGGTCGCCGTCGTCAACTGGACCGGCGATGCCCGCGCCTACGGCTGGGACGGCACACGACTGGAGCTCTACACCGACGACCACACCGTCGGAGCCCAACTCCGCGCGAACGGCGTCTCGTTGGAGATCGCCCGGGAGCACGACAACTGGCTCCGTACGAGCCTGGCGCGGGCCAGCATCGGCACCGTCTACACCGCCGGCGTCCTCGACCAGCTCCTCATCCTCACCAGCGACGGCGTCCACGACCAGATGCCCCTGGACGACATGGTGGCACTCGTCCGCGAGCACGCGCAGGACCCCCAGTCCCTTGCCGACGCCCTGGTCGCCGCCGCTCGGCCCGACCAGGACGGCTACCGGGACGACGCCACCGTCGTCGTCATCTCCCGCACCGCCTAGCCCGGCGCACTCCCTGCCCCGGAAAGGAGGTGAACCCCGTGTCCCGCATTCGTATCGACGCTGTACTCATCCAGGCCGTGATCGCCGGTGCCCTGTCCTTCGCGCACCTGCACGACCTGGCCGAAGCGGCTGGGCAGGACGGTTGGAAAGCCTGGGCCTACCCCGTCAGCGTCGACCTGCTCCTGGTCGCGGCCTGGCGGCGCATGCGCACCACCGCCGACAACCGCGCCGCCTGGGCCTGGTTCGTCATCGCCCTGGCCGCGTCCCTCGGTGCGAACGTCGCCACCGCCGGACTCCTCGACCTGGACAACGTTCCGGCCTGGCTGCGCATCCTCGTCGCCGGCTGGCCCGTCCTCGCCTTCCTCGGCGGCACCCTCCTCGTCCACGCCCCCACCACCGCGCCCGCCGAACCGGACCCCGTCCCGGCTGCCGCACCGCTGGCTGCTCCGGCCGCTGAGCCGGTCCCGGACGTGACGGTGGAACGGGCTCCCGAAGCGGCTCCGGAACTTCCGCCGGCACCGTCCGCCGACCCCGCCCCACTGCCTGTTCCGGCTCCCGCCCCGGCGACTGTTCCGCCGGCGCTGCTCGACCACGCCCGGAAGCTGGCCGACGCCCACCAGACCGCGACCGGTGCCCGGATCGACGCGGCCACCCTGCGCGCCCGCCTCGGCGTCCCCGCACCCCTCGCCGACGCCATCACCGCACAACTCACCTAACCCACAAGGAGGTTCACGTCATGCCGCGCCCGAACCGCTTCACGAACGTGGCCCGCTTCGGCCCCGTTCAGGTCGGCACCTACTACGACGGCCGGGGTCGCACCAAGCACGTCGCCGCCTGCACCGCACCCCGCTGCGACTTCTCCGCCGACTACCACGGCCGCGCCGCCGCCGAACTCGCCGCCCGCACCCACCGCTGCAACCCCTGACAGGAGGCCCCACCCGTGTTCACGCCGAAGATCCCGCCCCCGGACACCGCACCCACCCCGAGGACTTCGTTGGTCCCGCCGCTCACCGGCCTCGTGCACCCCCCGGCCTGCACCTGCCACACCACCCCTCCGGCACCGGCTCCCGTGGCTCCGCTCGCCCGGCCGGCCGTTCAGCTCACCCCGGGCTCGCTCCTCGTGGCCGCCGCCGGCGGGACCGCCATGGTCCTGATCATCGGCACGGTCCTCGTCTCGATGCTCCTGGCCACCGCGATCACCGCCGCCTCGGTCGCCGTGTGCGCCGTGGTCCTGCGCTCGCTGCTCAACCGCCCGAACAACCGCTAACCGGCCCCCGGGGCGGCCTCAACCGCCAAGTTTCCGCCGCCCCGGGCGCCCAACCCACTTCCAGATCCAACGGACCCGAAAGGGAGATCCCATCATGCCCCAGCACACCCCGCCCCGACCGATCTGCGGCCACTGCGACGGCTTCCCCACCGTCACCATCACCACCGGTCAGACCACCCCCGACGGGCAGCACCAGACCATCACCGCGAACTGCCCCGCCTGCCATGGCACCGGCCACACCACCCCCACCCGCGCCCACACCCGGATCGGGGCCTTAGCGCCATGGCCGACCTGACCCCCACCCCGGACCGCCCCGGTCTCCACGTCAGCAAGCCGTCCCCGACCGCCCCCGCCACCGGCTCGGCCGTCTGCCACTGCGGAGCCGCGGCCACCGCCACCGGGGATAGCCAGGTCAAGGCCCTGGTCGAGGGCTACACGGCGAATCACGGTGCCGCTCACGACCGGATGGGATGGTGACCGCGATGCGCCGCGTCCTGGATCTCTTCTCCTGCGCCGGCGGGGCCGGTTGGGGCTACCACCTCGCCGGATTCCAGGTCGACGGCTGCGACATCGCCGACCGCCCCAACTACCCCTTCGCCTACCACCGGGGCGACGCCCTGGAATACCTCGACCGCCTCACGACCACGGGTGACATCGACCGGTACACGCTGGTGCACGCCTCGCCGCCCTGCCAGGCCGGCTGCGCCCTCACCATCGGTACGAACACCTCCCAGGGCTGGGGCGGTGACCACCGCGATCTGGTGGCTCCCACCCGCCAACTGCTGGAACGAACCGGCCTGCCGTACGTGATCGAGCAGCCCAACGGCCGCGCCGCCATCCGCAAGGACATCTCCCTGTGCGGCGAGATGTTCGGCCTGGGGGTGATCCGGCACCGGAACTTCGAGCTGGGCCGCTGGAACACCCTCACCCCCGTCCACCGCCGGCACCGGGGCTACGTACGCGGCTACCGCCACGGCATCTACCGGGACGGGCCTTACGTCGCCGCGTACGGGGAGGGCGGCGGCAAAGCCACCGTCCCGGAGATGCAGCAGGCCATGGGCATCACCTGGACCGATGTCCACGAGGAACTGACCGAGGCGATCCCGCCCGCCTACACCCGCTGGATCGGCACCGCCTTCTCCACCGCACGGCAGGAGGTGTTGGTGTGAGCGACACCGCCACCACGGCGGGCCTGGACCCGACCACCCTGGGCGATCTGCTCCGGGTGGTCGGGTCTCCCGGCTTCGACCGCCTCTCCGAACAACTCCGCCGCACCGGCGGCTGCTCCCAACCCATCCACCTCACCGGCGCCACCAAGACCATCGACCGGGCCACCGGCACCCTGCTGCACCACTACTCGACCGACACCGAGCCCGGCGGCCGGTTACGGATCGCCTGCGGCAACCGCCGCGCTTCCCGCTGCCCCGCCTGCGCCTGGACCTACGCCGGCGACACCTACCACCTCATCCGCGCCGGCCTCACCGGCGATCCGGAGAAGGGCACCCCGACCACGATCCGGGACCACCCCCGGGTCTTCGCGACGCTGACGGCCCCGTCGTTCGGCCCGGTCCACAACCGGCCCGGCAACCGCACCTGCCGCTGCGGCACCCAGCACCCGGAGGACGCACCGGAGCTGGGTACGCCGCTCGATCCGGAGACGTACGACTACGCGGGGGCGGTGCTGTGGAACAACCACGCATCCGACCTCTGGCGCTACTTCACGATCTACCTCCGCCGCGAAATTGCCCGCCGGGCCGGACTCACCCAGAAGGCCGCCCGCGAACAGTCCAAGGTGTCCTTCGGGAAGGTCGCGGAGTACCAAAAGCGCGGGGCCGTCCACTTCCACGCGGTCATCCGCTTCGACGGACCCGACGGCCCGGACACACCGCCCCCGGCCTGGGCCACCCTCGACCTCCTGGACGACGCGATCCGCGCCGCCGCCGCCCGCGTCGAAGTCGACGTGCCGGCCAACCCGGAAGCCGGGGTCAACGACGGCTGGACGTTGCGGTGGGGCACGCAGCTCGACGTGCAGCCCATCGGCGCGTTCGGCAACGGCGAAGACCTCACCGAACAGGCCGTCGCCTCCTACGTCGCCAAATACGCCACCAAAGCCGCCGAGACCACGGGCACCGTCGACCACCGGGTCGGCAACAAGGAAGCGCTCGTGCTCCTCGACGTGCCCGAGCACCCGCGCCGGCTGATCGAAGCGTGCCTGGACCTGCACCACGCCTACCCGGAACGCAAGCTGCGCGACTGGGCCCACATGCTCGGCTTCCGGGGCCACTTCTCCACCAAGTCCCGCGCCTACTCCACCACCCTCGGGGCCCTCCGGCAGGTCCGCGCCGACTACCGCGCCGCCGAACAACGCACAGCCCTCGGCCTCCCCGACCCCGACGACCACCCGGAGGCCACCACGCTCACGCTCGCGCACTGGACCTACGCCGGCAACGGCCACACCCCCGGCGAATCCTGGCTCGCCGCCAACATCCACCGCGACCTCCAGCACAACCGCGAAACCGCCCGCGAACACCGCGCCGAACTCGAAGAGGCAGGGGAATGCTGATCATGACGAACAGGCTGCTGACCGTTGAGCAGGTTGCTGAACTGCTGGGCACGACCGCTCGGTTCCCGCGCCGTTTGATCGCGGAAAGGCGCATTGAGTACGTGAAGGTGGGCCGACACGTCCGGATCGCGGAGCACGTGGTGGAGGCGTTCGTGGCCGCCCACACGGTCACGCCCGCGCGTCGTCTGCGGGGTGTCGCCTAATGGCGGGCAAGAAGCGGCAGTTCGGCCGCGTGCGCAAGCTCCCCTCGGGTCGGTATCAGGCTCGCTACCTGGGCCCGGACGGCATCGACCGCCCGGCGCCCGAGACGTTCCGGACCAAGCGGGACGCTGATGACTGGCTTGCCGACCGGCAGAGTGAGGTTCGGTCAGGGGACTGGCGCGACCCTGACGCCGGCAAGGTGAACTTCGGTGAGTACGCCCTCCGGTGGGTGGAGGAGCGTGACCTCGCCGCGACGACGGACGAGCTGTACCGCCGCCTGCTCCGGCTGCACCTCCTGCCGACCTTCGACGGGGTCGACCTCGACAAGATCACGCCGCCCTCCGTCCGGACATGGCGCACCGAGAGGCTGAAAGCGACGGAAGCACCGACAACGGTGGCCAAGTCGTACCGGCTCCTCAAGGCGATCATGGAGACCGCCGTGGACGACGAGCTCATCCGCCGCAACCCGTGCCGGATCAAGGGCGCGGGCAAGGAGTCGGCGGAGGAACGCCCCACGGCCACCGTCCCGCAGGTCGATGCCCTGGCCGACGCGATGGGCACGCGGTGGCGGCTGATGGTCTACATCGCCGCGTACGGACCGGCCCGGCCCGAGGAACAGGCGGCGATGCGTCGCCCGGACGTGGACCTGCAGAACGTCGGGGTCTGGGTCCGTACGGCTGAACCTGAGCTGACCACGGGCCGTCGCGCTCCCGGGGACACGAAGTCGGCGGCCGGTCGACGGTTCCTCGTGCTACCGGCGTTCATGGCGACCGATCTGGAGCGCCACCTCGACTGGTACGCCGAGAAGACGCCGGACGGGCTGCTGTTCGTGGGGGAGAGGGGCAAGCCGTTCCGCCGCTCCACCTTCGGCCGGAAGTGGCGCAAGGCTCGGGCCAAGGTCGGCCTGCCGGAGAATTTCCGCTTCTACGACCTCCGGCACACCGGGCACACCCTCTCGACCCGCTCCGGGGCGACCCTCAAGGACACGATGGTGCGCGCCGGCCAGTCCACCGAGCGGGCCGCGCTGATCTACCAGCACTCCGACACCGAGCGGCAGAAGGAGGTGGCCGACGGCATCGACGCTCACGTGCGCGCCGCACGGCTCCGGGCACAGGAGGAGCAGGCCAAGCAGCGATCGGGCACGGAACGGGCACGCGACGCCTGAAGTGGTCCAGACAACAAACAAGGCCCGGGTCGATGACCTGGGCCTCAGTCGTGGAGCGGGTGACGAGAATCGAACTCGCGCTCTGAGCTTGGGAATCTGGGCTCCTCGGCCCCATAGCTCTACTCTGACCTGCAAAAATGGACCTACGGTGGCAACGCTTGCTGCCCGTGCACGTACCCCTGATTGACCGTGGCTGACCACCATAGGTGGTGCATAGGTGGTGCGTGCCCGCGACCGAACGACCCCGACCAGCCGCAAACTGTACGACCCCGAGCGCGAGGCGCGCGCTGCACGCCTCCTGCTGATCAACGTGGGCACCACCTGCAGTGCGAAACCTGCGACGAGGGCTGTCTGGGCCCAACATCGTCGAAGTCTGAATCTCCCGCGCTTGAAGCGTCGTTGTCAGTGCCCCGTGAGAGAGTGTCGATGCAGGTTCCTCCCCCATGGCGAGGCACTGCGTGACCATGGGGTACTGGGTGGCTGGGAGGGATGCCGTCTTGCCAGATCGGATTATCTATCACTTCACGCACATTAATAACCTCCCGAACATAATTCAGTCCAAAGCGCTCTTTGCTGATAGTCAAACGCGCAATCTGATGCGGGTCGAGGTTGGCGATCGGGGAGTTAAGTCGCGCAGGAGAGGACTTCTCGTCCCTAAACCTCCAGGCGGAGTTCCTGCCGACTACGTGCCCTTTTACTTCGCCCCACGCTCCCCTATGATGCTTTGCATTAACAGTGGACGCGTTCCGGAGTACCAGGAGGGCCAGGGGCCCCTGATCTATCTGGTTTCCACCGCCCAGAAGATGGCTGTTCAAGGAATTCCATTTCTCTTTACTGACGGCAACTGTGCTAGTCGGATTACAACTTATTATGACGACCTCGCGCAGCTTGATCAGGTGGATTGGGCTGTCATGGAGGCTCGAATCTGGAGGGACACGGCGGAAGATCCCGACAGGAAGAGGAGGAGGATGGCAGAATTCCTAATGCACGAGACGGCTCCGCTTTCGGCAATGCTTGGGATTGCTGTCATGAATGAGGAAGTGGCCGCAAGCGTTCGGCATATTTTGACTCAGCATTCGCATCCAATGGAGGTGCGAGTTCGGCGTGAGTGGTATTATTAGGGTGCATCGAAAGTGAAATACGCGAGCGAACAGGGAGGTGTCCCCATGATTGAAGAGACTCACGGCAACCTACTCGACGCCGAAGTAGATGCACTTGTCAATACGGTTAACACTGTAGGTGTCATGGGGAAGGGGGTCGCGCTGCAATTTAAGCAGGCCTTCCCGGAAAACTTCAAAGCCTATAAGGCGGCGTGTGATCGAAAAGAACTCGTCCTCGGTGATATTCTGATCTACGATTCGCATAGGCTTGGGGATCAAAGGTATATCGTCAACTTTCCCACCAAGGGTCACTGGCGCTCGCGTTCCAGGTTGCAGGACATTGAATCCGGCCTTAAGTCCCTAGTGTCGATAATCAGTGACTACCACATCACTTCTATTGCCATCCCCGCCCTCGGGTGCGGCAATGGTGGGCTGCAGTGGGACGAGGTTCGGTCGCTGATCTATAGACACTTGAGCGACCTTGAGGGCGTACGGGTGCTGCTCTATCCCCCTCAGGGTGCCCCGGAGGCCGGCGCCATGCGAGTGGGAACCAAGAAGCCCAACATGTCTCATGGCAGAGCTGCGCTGCTAGGCCTAGTGGGGCGCTATGTTGAAGCTCGTACGTTTGAGGACCCTGAGGCTCCTAATGGTGCATCACTGCTTGAGATTCAAAAGCTGATGTACCTATTGCAGGAATCTGGAGAATCTCTCCGCTTGGCCTACTCTAAGGGGAATTACGGGCCATATGCCGAGAACCTTAACCACGTTCTTCAGGCGATTGAAGGTCACTACTTGCGTGGATACGGAGACCGAACGGCTTCCGTCCTTGCGCTGGACCCACTTGAGCTAGTTTCTGGAGCGAGGGATGAAGCGGAAAAGATTCTCGCTTCATCGCCGGAGACGCGAAGCAGGTGTGAGTTCGTAACCGACGTCACAGAAGGTTTTCAATCTGCTTACGGGTTGGAACTCTTGGCTACAGTGCACTGGGCAGCGAAATCTGGAGGGCTATCTGCTTCAGACGGCCCAAGCGAAGTGGCAAAGATCGTTCACGAGTGGAGCAGGCGAAAAAAGTTTCTCTTCACTGAAGCGCATATTGCTAGCGCGTGGGAGAGGCTTGTAGATAGCAGGCTAGTTAGCCCTTGACGAGGTAGAGAAAGTTGTAACGCCTGCCCACCGCCCCTAAACCGAGCCGCAGAGCGCGGAGCTAGCCACCAGCAGGCTTGCAGATGGCTGGCTCCGCCTGCGTCTGACCTGCGATGGGCGCGGGCAGCACCGGTGGTCGGTCTACCCGCAGAGGTTGCGGGAAGCGTCAGTCAACTAAGACTGCGACAGCCTCTTCACCACTGGCAGTAAGCCACAGCGGCATCATCCCCCGACTTGTACCGAGGCCACCGCCGCCCGGTGGGGTCTGTCGCCTCTGTCTCCCGCACGTCCTGGATCAGGCGGCGAGGACCCTTGGTTCTGAGGGTGGTGAAGACGTCGTCCCAGCTCGCTGTCTGGTACTCCGTGACGAGTCGTGACACCCCGTCCGACATGACCGCTGCATCGCGGATCTCCTTGAGCGGGGTGCTCCCTGTCTGGGCGTGCGCTGCCGCTCGTGAGTCCCCGGCGGCCACCCAGTAGCCGTCGGTAGTGTTCCGGACCTGCCGCTGGGCGAGGACGAATCGTTGCAGCGCCTCCCGGTGCCCCGGTGTGTGGGTCTCGTGCTGCTCTACTTCGGCTCGCATCTCCGGTAGTACGGAGTCGACGCGTAGATCAGTTAGCACCGTGAAGTCTCCACTCGTTGCGAGCACGATGGGAGAGTCAGCTAGCACTAGGTGATCGAGCACTTCATACCGGCGGCGTAGAACGGCCACGGTGGCAGACGGGGTACCCGGGTTCTTGAGGTCGCACCTAGGGTGGAGGTGGGCGACCCGTTCTAGGGCCTCAGCCAGGCCGTCGGAGAGCGACTGGTCCGGTTCCGCGAGAGACGCGAGCAACTGCCCCCCGAGATGCGCGACGTACCACGGGACTCCGTGGCTGCAACCCGTGCTGAGACCAGCGGTACTCAACCCGTCAAGGACGATCGCCAGCGAAGGTGTGCCTGCCACCCAATCTTCATTCGGGTTGGCTCCGCCCGGGAGTGTGTCAATGGATACGCGCATGCTCAGCTCTCGTGTCGGTACAGCGGAGTGACCCTGCGGCTTTCGAGCACCTCAAGGGTCTTGGGGTCGTAGCGGCAAGAGATCAAGGTCGAAAATCGGCGAGTACGAACCTCTCGGTACAGCTCAGCCAGGTTGTGTTGCAGGTAGTGGACGACCCCGTTGGCCCCAATGGCATGGACACCTGCGATGTACAGGAAGGTGCCCCGCCCATCGAGACGAGGAAGCCGACCCAGGTATCCGAAGTCGCCTGCTGAGCCGTCCTCGTCCATTGGCGACCGGTACTCGGTGCCTGCCTTCCGGTCGACCAGGTGCCAGGCCGTGTCCTTCTCGAAGCGCAGGTTGTCATCCCCCTCTAGCACCTGGGCGACGATGGGGGACAGTCGTGGCCCGCAGACGACGATGTGGTTCTCGCGATTCAAGTTCACGATGCCGGAAGGCGGGATCACCTCGTACCCGGCATCCAGCTTCATGCCGGCGAGCATCCCTCGGAGATGCTCGAAGTTGTTGAGGTCTTCCCTGGTGACAACCTCGCTCGGCTTCTGATCGGGCCCCTTGCCAGCCTCGTACTTACCTCCCAAAGAGATTGTCACCCGGTCTGTGCCAAAGAAGGCGCGTTCCGGCGGGGGGCCGGCGGACGCTAGCTGTCCCACTCGGCCTCGGGACACGCCCAGCTCTTTCGCGATCTCTGCTTGCGTCATGCCGGCCGCTTGAGCCTCTTCGATGGCTTCGCGCCTCACTCGGGACAGCTCCAGGACCCACGACTGATAGGTCCCCATCAGGCCGATTGCGGCCTTAGCTCGCTCTACGGGCTGCGCAATCTCAGTGACCCGCGTCATGTCCTCGTCCACGGTTCTCCACTCCTCGCCTAGGGGGGCTTTCAAACTGTACCGCGAGAGGGGGTTGCGCAGGGCTTCTGGTTTGCCTACGGTACCTATCAAGCGGTTGGGCAACCCCCCCTAGGCAACACCTTCGGGGCGAGCAACCCGTGGTTTGAGCTGCAAGAACGTCCGGAGGGCTCCGTGAAACGGGCCTGAAGGAAGCGTCCGGTCTTTGAGAACTGAACAGTGAACTGAAGTGAGGTGAGAGCCCTTGCTCCCGTGACGGCCGGGTGAGCCGTCGGCAGTGGTACGGCGCGTCGGCGCGGTACGCACGATCCTGCGGCCCTGGAGAACGCCACGGTGCCACCCGCAGTGAGCTGCCCTGCTGAGCGCCAGGCAGAGAGATGGCGCCACACCTTCCGCAGTTCGCGCTGCGGCCGGTTGCCTCCCCCGCCCGTCCGGCTCGCCCTTGTGGCGGTGTCGTACGGGCGGGGCTGAGGGGAGCCGGACACCCGGTTTCATCCAACGAGAGGGGCCCACGATGTGGGGAAGCGTGATCGCGGTACTGGGAACCCTGCTGGGGTCGGTGACCGCCTACGTGCTCCAGCAGCGCACCGCCCGTACGGACCGTGCGGATGTCCGCCGGCGTGAGGAGCGGCGGGACCGGATCGCGGCCGTCACCGCCCTGGTGGCGGCGCTGGCCGACCACCGCCGGGCGATGTGGGTCCGCGAGGACTTACGACTCTCCGGCGCGGCCGAGGCCGACTACCAGGCCGCCCGTGCGGCCAGTCACAACACCCGCTCCGCCCTGACCGCCCCGCTGACCACGCTGGCGATCCTGGCCCCCGACCTCGCTGTGGCTGCCCATGCTGCGGCCGATGCGACGTACGCGCTGCGGGGTGCGGAGAACCGGGAGCTTCTCGACTTCTACCGCCGGTCCGCGATCGAGGCCGCCGACGACCTCGTCCGCGCCGCCGCCTGACACTCCAACCCGTTCACGACGCAGCGCGGCCCCGGTGCAGGAACACCGGGGCCGCTGTTCGAGCCGCACATCCTGCTAGGGAGAACACGACTCATGAAGAGCATCGCAGCACTTCAGGCCGTTGTTACGGCCGCCCCGTTCGACGGTGAGCCGCCGAACGCCGAGCTGGACGCGATCGAGACGGAGATGCCGCTGATTCTGGCGGACGTCGACCTGCTGGACGCGCAGATCATGACCATCGACCGCACCCCGACCGAGCTGGACCAGCAGCGCATCCGCCGGGCCCGGCGCCGGGTGCTGGCCGCCCGCCGGGACCTCGCCAACCGCGCCGCCACCCTCACGGTCTCCGGCGGTGCGGCATGAGTGCCCCGGCCGCGAGGACGGTTCTGCCGGCCGTCGCGATGACGGCGGTGTCCATGGTCCTCACGCTGGCCGTGGTCGTGATGTGGCTCGGCACGGCGATGCCCTGGCCGATCGCCCTGGTGGTAGGGCTGGGGATCGATGGAGGGTGGCTTGCCACCCTCGCCTACGAACGCCGCCTCGCCGCACAGGGCGACCACTCCACCCCCGTCACCGCCGTGGGCTGGTTCTTCGGCTTGGTCGCCACCGGCGTCCTGGTCGCCCACGCCGCCACCGCCTACACCAGCGCCGGAGCATGGTTGGCCGTCGCCTGGCTGCCCCTGGCCGCGAAGGCCCTGTGGCTGGTCCACGGAATGTGGGAGCGGACCGCGCTGACCGGGTCCGCGCTGGAGGCGATCCAGGGCATCCAGCAGGAAGCACGCGACGAAGCCGCCGTGGCCCGCGCCCGGCTGCGGGCCGAGGCGGGCACGGAGGAGACGCGGCTGGCTGCTGTGACGCAGGCCGGGGCGCGCGTCGCACGCGTCCAGGCACAGACCGCCACCACCCTCGCCCGCGCCTGGTCGACGCTGGAGAGCACCCGGTCCGGGAAGGACACCGGCAGGGCCCTGACCAGCGTGACGACCCGCGTCACACCCGGCGTCACACCCACCTGGGAACTCCCCGTCTGGGGCCCCACCCACCCCGTGCCCGCGCTGGAGAGTGCGCCCGCGCTCACGGATGCGGAGCTGGACCGGTTGGTGGATGAGATCCGGCACAGCCAGACCCCGGCCCTCTCCTACCGCGAGATGTCCACCCGCTTCCGGGCCGCCGGCCACTCCGCATCCGAGGTCCGGCTCCGGGGCGCGTGGAAGCGCGTCGTGGCCGCCTGATGGCCGACGTCTACCGGTGGCGCCTCGCCCCCGATGGTCTGGCCACCCGCCGCCAGCTCCGCGCGCTGGGGCTGCGGCCGGGTGGTCAGGACGTCGTGGCCGAGGTCCACCGGCCCCGCCGCCGTAAGGCCCCGCTGGTCGCCTACCTCTACCGCATCGAGCACGCCAAGCCCGTCCGGCCCATGACGCCGGGCCGCTCCGCTGCTCTGGCTGCGGCGATGCTCGCCCGCCGCACCTGCCCCAACTGCCGTACGGACGCCGGGTATTGCATCCCGCGTTCGCTCGGCATGTGCGTCACCTGCCACGACACCCCGCCCACCCGGAAGGACACCGCCTGATGAACGCCGCCGAGTACCGCGCCGCCGCCGAACGCCTCCTTGCCAAGGACCGAGACCGCTACCAGGCCATCACCCCCTACGACTTCCGCAAGGCCGAGCTCCTCGCCCAGCTCGCCGTATCCGCCGCAACCTCCGAGGCCACCGAGGCCCGCACCTCGCAGCCGACGAACGCCTGACGCAGCACCGCCCCGGCCACCCGACGAACGCGGGGGTGGTCAGCCGGTTCGACTCCGGCCCGGGGCACTCCCGCACTAGCCCGCCTAGGGAAGGACCCGCGTGGAATCCCACCTGCCCGCCCCCCGTCCGCCTGCCGTCGTGCAGCTCCCGGACGGCACCCCCGCCTACACCGACCACCTCCCCACCACCTACCAGCAGTCCACGGCCGTGCCGCAGGTCGTCCACGTCCACCAGGCCCCGCCGGACCGGACGGTGCAGCGTCTCGCGCTCGGCTCCGGCATGGGCGCCGGGATGGTGGCCGCCGGCGTCTACTTCGGCCCCCTCCTGGTCGGGGTGCTCACCGCGATCGCCGCGAACCTCGCCCTGCTCGCCCTGGTCGCCGCCGTCTGCGCTTGGGGCGTCGTCACCGTCGTGAAGTCGGTCGGCGGCAAGACCACCCCGACCGGCCGCAAACGCCGCTGAGAAGGAGGGATGCTGCATGTTCCAGGCAGGTCAAGAGGTACTGATCGTTGCGTGTGAGGACGACTCGCGTGCGGTCGGCCGTACCGGCCGGATCGTCGATGAGGTTCCCCCGGGGCCGCTCACGAACGGCCGGTGGACCGTGCACCGGGTCGGGCTGCTGATCGGACCCGTCCTGTGCCACTCCCACGAACTGCGGCTCGCCTGACGGCTGCCCGCCATCCCCGAAACCAGCACGGCTCGGGGGTGGTTGGGGAGCCGGACAGTCCGGCCCCACCACGGGAGGTCACCGTGCACAGCTACACCCGAGCCGAGTCCCGCGAGCGCGGCAAGCTGTTCCGCAAGGGCTTCAAGCAGTCCCTGGCGGATTGCCTGGACCCGGACATCCGCCGCCGGATCGAGCGCATCGACCAGGCCGCCGCCGAACGCGGCGCCCTGGAGCTGGCCGCCCTGCACAAGGTCCAGGCCGACGCACGCCAGGACCTGGCCGCCGCCAAGGCCGTTGAGCGCACCGCCCCGCGCGCCGACAAGGCGACCGCCCGCGAGGCCCGTAAGCAGGCCGAGCAGCGCGTCCGCCTCGCGGAGCGGGCCGTCCAGCGGGCCGAGCGGAGCTGAGCGGGGGCGGCCGGACCCGGCCAAGGAAACCGGCCACCCCCTCCTTCACCCCAACCCAGCAGCAACGAGCCGGAGAGGCACGTTCATCATGACCGAACCCGCCATCGCGGACCCCGGAATGGGGACCGTGCACCACCTCGACGACCACCGCCCCACCCCGCCGGCCGAACCGGTCAGCCTGGCCAAAGACCCGGCCACCGTCCCGACCACCCCGCAGACCCAGGCCACGTTGCGTGCGTCGCGGATCGTCCGCACCGGCCGCGCCGCGCGCCGGATTGCCACGCACGACCGGACCCGTTCCACCGCCCGGTTCACCGTCCGGCACGGCATGTACGTGGTCGGCGGCGGCCGGATCGTCGCCCGCCGCGCCTGGGAGGGCCGTACCGCCTCCCGGTACGAGCGGATGCTGCGGGCGGCGGAAGCCGCGGGGAACCTCGACCTCGCCACCGAGTGGGAAGAGCGCCTCTCCCGCTTCCGCGCCGCCCGCCACCAGCGCCGCATGGACCTGCTCTCCGCCCCGGTCAAGGCCGCCAAGGGCGCCGCCGCAGCAGCCGGACTTACGGCCGGTGGGCTGCTGGTGCTCGGCATCTTCCTCGCCATCGCCAACAAGAACTTTGCTGACCTCGCCACCCCCACCCTGGCCCTGATCGAACTGGTCCGCTGGATCGTCGTCGTCATCACGGTCGTCTGGGGACCGCTGGTCACCCTGGGACCGTGGGCCGCCTTACTGGCCCTATGGGGGGTGGGCCGTCACCAGCAGGCGGCACCGCAGTGGGTACTGCCCGCCCGGTCGACGGACGCGGGGGCACCGATCACCCCGTCCGTCGTCGTCACCGCCCTCCGGGACCTGTGCATCGCCCCGCTGCGCAAGGCCGTGAAGGAGATGGGCGACGCCGGGGCCGCGATGCTCGGCCCCATCCGCATCGCCGGGTGCGGTGTCGAAGTCGACGTCACCCTCCCCTCCGGCGTCGCCACCAACGAAGTACAGGGGCGCCGACGGAAGTTGGCGGAGAACCTGGCCCGCCACGAACACGAGGTGTTCATCACGATCCCGCAGGCCGCCCGCACCGTCCGACTCTGGATCGCGGACAGCGGCGCCTTGGATGAGCCGATCGGCCCGTCCCCGCTCCTGACCGACACCACCCTCACCGCCGACTACGCCAAGGGTCGGGCCCCCTGGGGCCAGGACCTGCGCGGGGACGGCGCCCTGATCAGCCTCTACCA
Source organism: Streptomyces cyaneofuscatus (assembly GCF_042718795.1). GTDB lineage: Bacteria > Actinomycetota > Actinomycetes > Streptomycetales > Streptomycetaceae > Streptomyces > Streptomyces cyaneofuscatus_A. Next base: position 16,723 of record NZ_JBHXOX010000014.1, on the reverse strand, counting down.
GCGGCATTTCCTGATCACGGGCCTGTCCAACCAGGGCAAGACCGCCGCCCTGCGCGCCCTGGCCCTCTGGCTTGCCCTGGACGCCCGGGTGGAGTTCCGGATCGCGGACCTCAAGGGCGTGGGCGACTGGGGCATGTTCGACGGCCTGGCCACCGTGCTGATCCAGGGGCCGACCGATGACCACGTCATCGAAGCGACCGAGATGCTCGAAGGCGGCGTCGCGGAGATGGAGCGGCGTATCCAGGCCCCACCGGGCACGGTGTTCACGCCGTTGATCCTGGTCGTGGACGAAGCGCAGGTCGCGTTCATGTGCCCGCTCGTGGACAGCGAGAAGCGCCCCTACGGCGGGTCCAAGGCCACTGCCCGCTACTTCATGGCCGCCCGGAAGATCCACAACCAGGGCCGGGCCGTGGACGTGCTGCTCTACCAGGGCACCCAGGACCCCACCGACCAGAACCTCCCCAAGCTCGTCCGCGAAGGCGCCCACACCCGCGCCTCCCTCGCGCTCGGCACCGAGTCGCAGGCCCGCATGGCGCTGGGGGACAAGGCGGTCGACGGCGGGGCCGCCCCGAACCTGCTGCGCCCGGGGCTGGACAAGGGGACCGTCGTGGTCGCCTCGGACGGAATCAAGATTCCCGCCGGGCAGGCCGCGATCACGGTGCGCACGCACTACATCAGCACCGACGATGCCGCCGTGGTCGCGGACCGGGCCAAGGCTCTGCGGGACGGGGTCACCACCCTGACCGCCATCGACCACGGCGAGGAGCGTGACCCGCTCGCGGACATCATGACCGTCCTCGGAGACACCTCTCGCGTCCTCACCCAGGACGTCCTCAAGCGCCTCGCGGCACTCAACGAGGACGCGTACGGGAAGTGGTCGCACCTGGACCTGAAGCGGGTCCTGGACGGCACCGGGGCCGAGCCCTACAAGTCCGACGGCCGCATGGTCATCGGCCGCGAGCGGCTCGCCCGCCACCTCGCCAACCGGGACATCGAGGGTTCCGCTTCGGCTGCCGAGTAGCAGGGAGGCGCCCCCCGCCGGGTCAGGGAGGCAGGGAGAAGTCCCTGGTCCCCTCCCTGACCCGCCTCCCTGGCCCTGACCAGCGCAAATGATCTGCCAGGGAGTCAGGGAGGCACCGCAGGTCAGACCCCCGAAACCCCCTCCACACGCACCCCGACAGGGGGTGCCCAAGCCTCCCTGCCGCACCAGCGGCAGGGATTCCGGATACTACCCGGCACGCCGAAAGCGGCCCCCTCGTCTCGCCAAAGTCGTGGGGCCGCTCTCGTCTGCCAGAACCTCACAGAACTGGAGACACCCAGCATGACCCAACCCACCCCCATCCGGCGAGAGCGCGGCCACCGGCCGCTCTTACTGGACCTGTTCTGCTGCGCCGGCGGCGCCGGAACCGGCTACCACCGCGCCGGGTTCGACGTCATCGGCGTCGACATCATCGACCGCCCCAACTATCCGTTCACGTTCGTCCGGGCGGATGCTCTCGACTACCTCGCCGCCCTGATCGCGTCGGGGGAGATCGGCCGGTTCGCGGCCGTGCACACCTCCCCGCCGTGCCAGGCCGGATGCGCGCTCACCATCGGCACCAACAAGTCGCGCGGCTGGGGACGTGACCACGTCCAGCTCATCCCCGAACTGCGCACCCTGCTGGACGCCACCGGCCTCCCGTACGTCATCGAGCAACCCACCGGCAAAGCGCCCGTGCGGCGGGACGTGTGGCTGTGCGGGGAGATGTTCAGACTCGGTGTCCTACGGCATCGCAACTTCGAACTGGGCGGCTGGACCATGCCGCAGCCGGTGCACCCGAAGCACAGGGGGTACGTGCGCGGCTACCGGCACGGCGTCTACCGGGACGGCCCCTACGTCGCCCCGTACGGCGCTGGCGGCGGTAAGGCCACCGTCCCGGAGATGCAGACCGCCATGGGCATCACGTGGACCGACGTGCGCGAGGAACTGACCGAGGCCATCCCCCCGGCGTTCTCCGAGCACATCGGCCGCGCCCTGCTCACCGCTGTCCGTCCGGTGGGGGTGGCCGCGTGAACGGCCGTCTCCTGAACGGCGCGCTGGACGCGGCCGAGCGCGGGTGGCACGTCTTCCCGCTCCGCCCCCGCGACAAGCGGCCCGCCCTCCACGGCGAGACCGCCTGCCCCGGCATCGGCGACTGCGCGAGCGGGCACCGGAAGTGGGAGCAGCGGGCCACCACCGACCGCGACCGCATCCGCAAGGCGTGGTCGGCGGGGGCGTTCAACGTCGGTCTGGCCACGGGCCCGTCCGGGTTGGTCGTGGTGGACCTGGACCCGGTCAAGGCGAAGGACCCGAAAGGGACGCCTGACGGCGTGACTTCCCTGCAAGCGCTCTGCGAGCGCGCCGGGCAGACCGTCCCCGCCACCTACCGGACCCGGACCGCGTCCGGTGGACACCACCTGTACTTCACCGCCCCGGACGGGGTCCGGCTCGGCAACAGCGCGGGCAGGCTCGGCAAGCACATCGACACCCGCGCCCACGGCGGCTACGTCGTCGCGGCCGGGAGCGTCCTCGCGCACGGTGCGTACGAGGTGGTTGACCCCACCGAGCCTGTACCGCTCCCGGAATGGCTGCACGCCCTCCTGACGCTCCGTCAGGCCCCCCGGGCATTGACGGCTGCACCTGTGCCGGTTCGGGCCTCCAGGTACGCCGCAGCGGCTCTCAGGGCCGAAACGGCGGCCGTGGCCGGGGCTGGGGAGGGTGTGCGGAACTGGACGCTGGTGAGGGCCGCACGGGCGTTGGGGCGGTTCATCCCGTCCGGCGACCTCGCCCGCAGTGAGGTGGAGCAGGCTCTTAATTCGGCGGGATTGGCGGCCGGACTCCGCGAGAACGAGTGCCGCGCCGCCGTGACCAGCGCTCTGAACTGGTCCATCGCCAACAACCCCGGGCGGCCGGCATGACCACCGCCCCGAACCCTCGCCTTAAGAGCCTGCCTGTCACCCCGAACAGCCCGCAGGTCGCCAACCGGGCCGCAGGACCGGCCGGTGGTGGCGTGCCGAAGGTCGTCGGCCGTCAGGCCATCCGCGTTGCTGTTCTCCCTGACCCGCGCACGGTCACGGTGACCGGCATCCGCCCCGGTCTCGCGGTGCGCGGGCTCGGCCGCAACCAGATCCCCGCCGCCGACTGGCTCTGCGCCTGCGGCCACCACGAACGCGCCCGGGGCCGAGACCGCGTCACCGACCTCACCACCCGCGCCCGCGTCGACCACTGCCCGCACACCGAGCAGCACCGGAGGAACGCCGCATGAACCCCGACCAGCAGACCAAGGCACCCATCGACGGTGCTGCCCTGCTCGATGAACTGGAGGCGTTCCACCGCCGGTTCAACGTGTTCCCCACCGAGTCCGCCTACGTCGCGGTCGCCCTGTGGGACGCGCACGCCCACCTGATCGACTGCTTCGAGACCACCCCGCGCATTGCGTTCCTCTCCCCGGAACCGGGGTCGGGGAAGTCGCGGGCGCTGGAGATCGTGGAACTCCTCACCCCCCGGCCCATGAGCACGGTGTCCGCGTCCGCGAACGCTCTGTACCGGCTGGTCGACTCCGCCGAGGGACTGCCCACCGTCCTGTTCGACGAGGTCGACACCATCTTCGGGCCCAAGGCCGGGGCGGACGAGGCGCTGCGCGGGTTCCTGAACGCCGGATACCGGCGTATCGGCGGGGCCCTGCGGTGCGTCGGGGACGGCTCCAACCAGAACGCCCAGGTGTTCGGCTCGTACTGCGCGGTCGCCATGGCGGGGCTCGGTTCCCTCCCCGACACGGTGCTGACGCGGTCGGTCATCATCCGGATGCGGAAGCGGGCCCCCAACGAGAAGGTCGAGTCCTACCGTCAGCGCGTCCACGAGAAGCAAGGCCACGCCCTGCGCGACCGGATCGCGAAGTGGGCCGACACCGTCCGCGACCAGGTCGCCAACGCGTGGCCTGAGATGCCCGAAGGGGTCACCGACCGGCCCGCCGACGTGTGGGAGCCGCTGCTCGCCGTCGCGGACGCGGCCGGCGGAACCTGGCCCGCACGGGCCCGGGCCGCGTGCCTGGACCTGATCAACGCTGGTCAGGACAACGACGAAGCGTCATTGGGTGTCCGGCTGCTGACCGACCTGCGCGACACGGTGTTCTGCGGTGCGGACCGCGTGCCCACGGCCGTCATCCTCGAAATCCTGCTCCGCATGGACGACGCCCCCTGGGGTGACCTGGACGACAAGCCGCTGAACTCCCGGACGCTCGCCAAGCTGCTGGGGCAGTACGTCACCCCGGCTATCAAGCCCATCAAGCCGCGTGGCATCCGCACCCCCGCCGGCACCCCTAAGGGCTATTACGCGGAAGACCTCACGGACGCCTGGACGCGGTACTGCCCCCCGCCCCCTGAGGAATCCGCAACGTCCGCCACGTCCGCCACACCGCAGGTCAGCGGGGGTGAATCCGTGGCGGATACCGCCACACCCATCCGCCACACGCCTGCGGAAACCGCCACACCGCTCCTCCCGGTCGCGGGCTGACCCCCAGCGCCACCAGGTGCCGTCACACGACCGCGTGTGGCGGCACCTATCCGCCACACGACCGCCATCCGCCACAAACACAGGCCCCTGACCTGCGATGTGGCGGCGTGGCGGACGTTGCGGATTCTCCAGAAGGGGGCGGGAAGCCCCCGGTGCCTCACCGCCAAGGAGTCACGCCCGATGGGCAACCTTGCTCACGCCAGCCGCAGGCTTACCGCCGTGCCCACCCCCGCCAGACGTTCGCCGTTGGAGGAGACCTACCTGAACGTCAAGGCTCTCGCCAAGCTGCTGGGGACCACCGAGCGGTTTCCGCGCCGCCTCGTAGCGGAGCGACGCATCCGGTACCTGAAGGTCGGTACCCATGTGCGCTTCCCGGCGAGCGCCGTCGAAGAGTTCCTTGCCACCAACACCGTTGAACCGATCCGGCCCCGTCGCCGCATGAGGAGGGCCGCTTGATGGCCAAGCGCAAGAAGAGCGCCAAGACGATGACGATGCGTCGCTTCGGCGCAGTCAGGCAGTACCGGTCCGGACGCTGGACCGCCTCCTATCTGGACCCCGCCGGGGAGCGCCGCCGGGCACCGGAGACGTTCGAGACGAAGACCGATGCCGAGGTCTGGCTCTCGCAGGTCGAAGCGGACATGACCCGCGACGCGTGGCGAGACCCGGACGCCGGCGCGGTGAACTTCGAGGAATACGCGACGAAGTGGGTGGTGGAACGGGGCGTCGCGCCCCTCACAGAGGAGCTGTACAACCGGCTGCTCAGGCTCCATCTGGTCCCTGCGTTCGGTGGGTTCGACCTGGACGAGATCACCCCGCCGCGCGTACGGGAGTGGCGGGCGGAGCGCCTGACCGCCACGGGCGCTACGACCGTCGCGAAGTCCTACCGGCTGCTGAAAGCCATCCTGGGGACCGCGACCGACGACGAACTGATCCGCCGGAACCCCTGCCGCATTCGCGGTGCCGGAAAAGAGGTCTCGCAGTCGGGCCAGGTGGCGACCGTCGCCCAGGTCGACGCACTCGCGGACGCCATCGGCATCCGGTGGCGCTTGATGGTCTACCTCGGTGCCTACGGCCCCATGAGGCCGGAGGAACAGGCGGAGCTGCGACGGAAGGACGTGGACGTGGACAACGTCACCATCGTCGTTCGCAAGGCCGCCCCGGAGCTGGCGACGGGCAAGCGTGCCGAGGGGCCGACGAAGTCGGAGGCCGGGAAGCGCGTGGTTGTCCTGCCGGAGTTCCTGCGGAAAGACCTTCAGCGCCACATGGACTGGTACGCGGAGAAGGGAGCGGAAGGACTCCTGTTCGTCGGGGAGAAGGGCAAGCCGTTCCGCCGCTCCACCTTCGGGCGGAAGTGGCGCAAGGCGCGGACCACGGTCGGGCTCCCGGAGAACTTCCGCTTCTACGACCTCCGGCACACCGGACACACCCTCTCCACCCGATCGGGCGCGACACTCAAGGACACGATGGTGCGCGCCGGCCAGTCGACGGAGAAGGCCGCCCTGATCTATCAGCACTCCGACCACGAGCGTCAGAAGGAGGTGGCGGGCGGGCTGGACCGGATCGTGCGCAAGGCCCGCGACAAGGCGCGCGAGGAGCGCGAAAAGGGGTCAGGTGGTGCGTAGGTGGTGCAAGGCGCTTAGGGAGGTCTAGACAACGACGAACCCCCAGGCCGATGACCTGGGGGTTCGTGGAAGAGCGGGTGACGAGAATCGAACTCGCGCTCTGAGCTTGGGAAGCTCATGTTCTACCATTAAACTACACCCGCGAAGCGTGCCGATGATCGGCGCTGCATCGTCACACACTGTACCCCATGTCAGGCCCCCGGTGGATGAGCCGTGGGGCCTGACTGCGTCGGGGGCCGGGCCGCAGGTGGGGTGGACGCGGTTGTGGTGGGCGGTAGTTGGGGGCGTAGCGTGCGGGGGCGGAGTGCCGGTTGTGGTGGCGTCCTGTTCATCCCCTAATGTGGCGGTCTCGTCCATATGCGGTTGGGGAAGGGACTTGATGGAGTCGATGGAGCGCACCGTCGTCCGCTGTGCCGAAGGGCACGTTTTCGCTACCTCGTCGTTCCCGATGCAGCAGCTCGGGGCCGACCGGATCGGGCCGGGGCGGTTGATCCGCTGCCCCCGGTGCGCCCGGTTGCGGCAGGCCGTTCCTGTGGGGTTCGAGAAGCGGTAAGGAAGCGAGGGCGGAAGGCACGGGCCGCCGGTCCGGTTGGGGTGGGGTCGTGCCTTCTGCGTATCCTCGGGGCGTGCTTCTCTCAGACAAGGACATCCGGGCCGAGATCGACGCCGGGCGAGTCCGTATCGATCCGTACGACCCTTCGATGGTGCAGCCGTCGAGCATCGACGTGCGGCTGGACCGCTACTTCCGGGTGTTCGAGAACCACCGGTACCCGCACATCGACCCCGCCGTCGAACAGCCCGACCTGACGCGGACCGTCGAGCCGGAGGGCGATGAGGCGTTCATCCTGCACCCCGGGGAGTTCGTGCTGGCGTCCACGTACGAGGTGATCTCGCTCCCCGACGACCTGGCCTCGCGGCTGGAGGGGAAGAGTTCGCTCGGGCGGCTCGGTCTGGTGACGCACTCGACGGCCGGGTTCATCGACCCCGGGTTCTCCGGGCACGTGACCCTGGAGCTGTCGAACCTCGCGACCCTCCCCATAAAGCTCTGGCCGGGCATGAAGATCGGGCAGCTGTGCCTGTTCAAGCTGACCTCGTCCGCCGAGTTCCCCTACGGCTCCGAGCGGTACGAGTCGCGGTACCAGGGGCAGCGGGGGCCCACGGCCTCACGGTCGTTCCAGAACTTCCATCGGACTCAGGTGTGATCAATCGTGGCCAGTGACGTGCGGGAAAACCTTACCTACGAGGGCTTCGGGCGCGCCGTGCGCGAGCTGGCCCAGGCCGTCGCCGACGACGGGTACGAGCCCGATGTCGTGCTGAGCATCGCGCGGGGTGGGGTGTTCGTCGCGGGCGGGCTCGCTTACGCCCTCGACTGCAAGAACATCCATCTGGTCAATGTGGAGTTCTATACCGGGGTCGGGACCACCCTGGAGATGCCCGTCATGCTGGCGCCCGTCCCCAACGCGATCGACTTCTCCGACAAGAAGGTTCTGATCGCCGATGATGTCGCCGATACGGGCAAGACCCTCAAGCTCGTCCATGACTTCTGCGTCGACCACGTCGCCGAGGTCCGCAGCGCCGTCATCTACGAGAAGTCCCACTCCCTCGTGAAGTGCGAGTACGTGTGGAAGAAGACCGATCAATGGATCAACTTCCCGTGGAGTGTCGAGAAGCCCGTCGTGCGGCGGGACGGGCAGGTTCTCGACGCGTGATCCCTCTACGTACGTAGTACGTACGTGAGAAGGCCCCCGGAGCGCAGTACGCGCCCGGGGGCCTTCTCACGGCCGTCCCAGCCTCAGATCGTGCCCAGCTTGATGATCGACAGCAGCGCCAGAAGCTGGATCGCCGACGCTCCCAGCGCCTTCGGCCACGGCAGGTCGTGCGACTTGCTCACCATCGACGTGAACAGCGCGCCGGCCGCCAGCCAGGTCAGCCAGCCCACGATCTGGACCAGGGAGTTCTCGCCGCCCAGGAAGAGGGCGAAGACCAGGCGCGGGGCGTCCGTGATCGACATGATCAGCATCGACAGGCCCACCGTCGGCTGCCACGAACCCGTGCCGCCGAGCTGGCGGGCCAGGGCGTTGGTCACCGCGCCGAGGACCAGGCCGCCGATGACGAAGCCGACGCCGGTGAAGAGGACGTACGGGATGGCCGTCGAGATCGTCGCGTTGATCGCTTCTTCGCGGGCCTGGTCGAAGCCGAACAGGGCGAGCAGGCCGTAGAGGAACGTGACGATCAGCGCCGGGCCCCAGACCGCGTAGTCCCGCATCTGCCAGAACGTCGGTCCTGGGCGCGTCACGATGCCGGTCAGCAGCGCCTTCCACGGCAGGCGCGGGCCGGCGGGCTGGGCGGGGGCGGAGCCGGCGCGGTAGGTGTCGCCGTCGCCGTACGGGGACTCGTCGATGCTGAACGCCTGCGTGTGACCCGGGTTGTTGGCGTACGGGTCGTGGGGGGCGGGGTCGCCGGCGTACGGGTCGCCGAAGTACTCCGGCTCGCCGTGGCCGCCGCGCGTCCCGTTGGGGCCCTGGCCGGGGCCGCCGTGGTGCCCGCCGTGTCTGCCGTCGTGTCCGTTGCCCGCGTAGCCGCCGCCGTTGTTGTACGGGGTGCCCTGCGGCGCTCCTCCGTACTGCGGGGGCGCCGCGCCTCCTGCCGTCGGCCACGGCTGACCTCCGTACGGCGGCTGTGGTGCTTGCCCTCCGTACGGCTGCTGCCGCTGCTGCTGCGGTTGTTGCGGGGTGCGGTTGTCCCGGCCGCGTCCGATCCTGAATCCAGCCACCCATCGAACGTACCTGGTCCCCGCTGTCGGGGAGCGGGGCCGGGGGAACCCGTGCGCCATTGCGGCCGAGCTGTGACATCCCCTAGGGGGAGTTCCTCCGGGTTCAGGGGAGGAACAGGGCCGTGGAGAACGTCAGGACCGGGTCGTCCGTGTTCCCCGCCGCGTACAGCGCCACCAGGTCCTCGCGTTCGCCACGGTGGTACGTCCTCCGTACCACCGTGTCCGCCTTCTTGTCGCCGTCGAAGTCGCCGTGCGAGAGGAGAGTGGTGCGGGTGGTGTCCTTCGTGCTCTCGGTGCTCTTGTTGCCCTTGGTGCGCAGGGGGGCCTCGGGGAGCTTCTCCGCCGGGAAGGTGTACGCGCCGCCCGGGTGTGCCGGGCCGTCCGCGGAGCCCAGCAGCAGGGTGCCCTTGGCCGCCTTGCCGGGCGTGCGCGGGCGTGCGGTGGCGACGAGGTCGTCGTAGCCGTCGCCGTCGGTGTCGGCCTTCGGCTCGGGGGCGTAGAGGTACGGGGTGCCGTCCGGCAGCAGTTCCGCGCCGGCCGGGGCCCCGGCGCGGGTGAAGGGGCCGCGCAGGAAGGAGATCCGGCCGTCGCTCGCGGTGACCGCGAGGTCGGTGCTGCCGTCGCCGTCGAAGTCGCCGCAGAGCGGGTGCTCGGGCCACTCCTTGCCGTACCGCGCCTGCGCCGGGATCCGTACCGTGACCGCCTTGCCGGTCAGGCCCTCCGGCGCGCCGAACAGGATCTGGAGGGGGACGGGCGGGGCGCCGACGCCGTTGTACGGGGGGTCGGTGGAGACGGTCAGGTCCGTGAAGCCGTCCCGGTCCAGGTCGCAGGCGGCCTCCGCGTCGAACGCGGCGGGCACGGTGTCGCCGGACTTCGCCGCGTTGGCGCTGGCGTTCAGCAACTGGCGGGCGGCCGGGTCCAGGGGGCTGTCCTCGGTGCCGTACACGATGCCTATGCCCGCGTCGTCGCCGTGCAGGTCCTCGGGGGCCTTCACCAGGTCGTTGATGACCAGGTCCGGGCGGCCGTCGCCGTTGAAGTCGTACGGGACACGGCTGCCCTCGCCGCGCGGGACGGGGAGGGCGGGGACCGGTGCGCTGTCGCCGTTCTTCGCGTCGGCGGCGGAGGGGGACGGGTCGGCGGCCGAGGAGCTGTCGCAGCCCGTGAGCACCAGCAGCAGACCCACGCAGCCTGCGGCGAGGGCGGCCGCGGCCTTGGTGGTGGTCGTTGCCGCTGCTGCTGTTGCCTTCGGGTGCGTGATGCGTGTGCGCACGGGCCCTCGTTCGTCGCTCGTCGCTCGTCGCTCGTCGCTCGTCGCTCGTCGCTCGTCGCTCGTTGTTCGTCGTACGTGGTGGGGGTCGGCCGGTCGCCGGTGCGGGCGTGTTCTCCGGGGCACATGATGCTCCAGATACGTCCGCGCGTACATGTCGGGGCTCACACACGGCGGCCGGCCTCGGGTACGGAGAACTCGGGTACGGAAAAGCGGCCGGTCCTGCCCCCGAGGCAGGTCCGGCCGCTCATCACGCCGATGCGTTACGTCACTTTGCCGGTTCCGGCTCCGGTGCGTCCACCTGCTCCGGGTCGCCGGTCGGGTCGACGGGCGTCTTCACCGACTCCAGGAGGAGCTGCGAGACGTCCACGACCTGGATGGACTCCTTGGCCTGGCCGTCGTTCTTCTTGCCGTTGACCGAGTCGGTCAGCATGACGAGGCAGAACGGGCAGGCGGTGGAGACGATGTCCGGGTTGAGGGCGAGGGCCTCGTCGACGCGCTCGTTGTTGACGCGCTTGCCGATCCGCTCCTCCATCCACATCCGGGCACCACCGGCGCCGCAGCAGAAGCCGCGTTCCTTGTGGCGGTGCATCTCCTCGTTCCGCAGGCCCGGGACCTTCGCGATGATCTCGCGCGGCGGGGTGTAGATCTTGTTGTGGCGGCCCAGGTAGCACGGGTCGTGGTACGTGATCAGGCCCTCGACCGGGGTCACCGGGATCAGCTTGCCCTCGTCGATGAGGTGCTGGAGAAGCTGCGTGTGGTGGATGACCTCGTACTCGCCGCCGAGCTGCGGGTACTCGTTGGCGATCGTGTTGAAGCAGTGCGGGCAGGTCGCGACGATCTTCTTCGACGACTTGGGCTTCTTCGTCGTCCCGTCACCTTCTTCACCTTCGGCGGAGTCCTCGCCAAACGCCATGTTCAGCATCGCGACGTTCTCCTGGCCGAGCTGCTGGAACAGCGGCTCGTTGCCCAGGCGGCGGGCGGAGTCACCCGTGCACTTCTCGTCGCCGCCCATGATCGCGAACTTGACGCCCGCGATGTGCAGCAGCTCCGCGAAGGCCTTGGTGGTCTTCTTGGCCCGGTCCTCCAGGGCGCCGGCGCAGCCGACCCAGTACAGGTAGTCGACCTCGGTGAGATCCTCGACGTCCTTGCCCACGATCGGGACCTCGAAGTCGACCTCCTTGGTCCACTCCACGCGCGCCTTCTTGGCCAGCCCCCAGGGGTTGCCCTTCTTCTCCAGGTTCTTGAGCATCGTGCCCGCCTCGGACGGGAACGCGGACTCGATCATCACCTGGTAGCGGCGCATGTCGACGATGTGGTCGATGTGCTCGATGTCGACCGGGCACTGCTCGACGCAGGCGCCGCAGGTGGTGCAGGACCACAGGACGTCCGGGTCGATGACGCCGTTCTCCTCGGCGGTGCCGATCAGCGGGCGCTCGGCCTCGGCGAGGGCGGCCGCGGGGACGTCCTTGAGCTGCTCCTCGGTGGCCTTCTCGTTGCCCTCCATGTCCTTGCCGCCGCCGGCGAGCAGGTAGGGCGCCTTGGCGTGCGCGTGGTCGCGCAGCGACATGATCAGGAGCTTCGGGGAGAGCGGCTTGCCGGTGTTCCAGGCGGGGCACTGCGACTGGCAGCGGCCGCACTCGGTGCAGGTGGAGAAGTCGAGGATGCCCTTCCAGGAGAACTGCTCGACCTGGGAGACACCGAAGACGGCGTCCTCGGCCGGGTCCTCCCAGTCGATCTCCTTGCCGCCGGTCGTCATTGGCTGGAGTGCGCCGAGCGCGACGTCGCCGTCGGCGTTCCGCTTGAACCAGATGTTCGGGAAGCCGAGGAAGCGGTGCCAGGCGACACCCATGTTGGTGTTGAGCGAGACCGTGATCATCCAGATCAGCGAGGTGCCGATCTTGATCATCGCGGTGAAGTAGATGAGCGTCTGGAGCGTGCTGATGCTCAGGCCCTTGAAGGCGAGGACCAGCGGGTACGACACGAAGTACGCGGCGCCGTAGCTGTCGACGTGGTGGATCGCGCCCTCAAGGCCGCGCAGCGTGAGGATCGCGAGGCCGATGATCAGGATGATGTACTCGACGAAGTACGCCTGCCAGGCCTTCGAGCCGGCGAAGCGCGACTTGCGGCCGGCCCGGGACGGCAGGTTCAGCAGCCGGATCACCATCAGCGCGACGATGCCGACGACCGTCATCAGGCCGATGAACTCGATGTACATCTCGAACGGCAGGAACGTGCCGATGAACGGCAGCACCCAGTCGGCCTGGAAGAGCTGTCCGTACGCCTGGAGCAGCGTCGGCGGCAGCGTCAGGAAGCCGATCGCGACGAACCAGTGCGCGAAGCCGACGATGCCCCACCGGTTCATCCGGGTGTGGCCGAGGAACTCCTTGACCAGCGTGATCGTGCGGGCCTTGGGGTCGTCGGTGCGGCTGCCTGCTGGTACCGGCTGTCCGAGACGGACGAAGCGGTAGATCTGCGCGACGGCTCGGGTGATGAGCGCAACGCCGACGACCGTCAGCACCAGCGACACGATGATCGCGGCGAGTTGCATTTCGGGGCTCCTCGGGCCTGCGAGAGCGGGATCCAGTTACGACTGCCCACTACTACTAAGCAGTAACTTAATTAGTCTGTGCTGACACTATCCACTTAGTCCACCCGGCTGTAGCCGGGCGGGCGGTGATCTGTGTCGCTCAGGTGTGCCTTGGTTGTGCCGTGATGAGGCGGGCCTTCCGGAGCGCCGTCCGCAGGGGGTTGCGTACGGCTTCCGCCAGGATCGCCAGGTCGCGTACCACTCCATGGTGCTCTGCGTAGTGCTGGTCCAGCAGGGCGGGGTCGTCCCACGGCAGGCCGGAGCGGGCGCGCACCTGCGCCAGTCCGGTCAGTCCCGGCCGCAGCTCGTGCCGCCACTGCCGGGCCCCCGGCCACGCCGCGCGAGGGTCGCCCGGTGCCAGGGGGGCCGGTCCTACGAGGGAGAGGTCGCCCCGGACGACCTGGGGGAGCCGGGAGAGCAGGTCGAGCCGGAGCCGGCGGGTGCGCAGGGTGCGCAGCGTGAAGACCCGGCCGCCCAGGCCCGTACGGGGAGTCCGCTCCCATACGTTGCCGGGGCCCCGGCGGAGGGCGAGGGCCAGGGCCCCGAGGGTGATGGCGGGGGCGGCCGTGATCAGGAGGGCGGTGCCGAGGGTCAGGTCCAGCACCCTTTTAGGTGACGCGCGAAGGGTGAGGCGGTCCGCGAGGTGGCCGACCCGGTCGGTGAGGCCGGCGAGGTGTGCGGCGGGGCGGGAGGGGAAGTGGCCTCGGGCGGTGCCGGGGGCGGGGTGGGGGCGCTTTCGGGGGGCGGGGGGCTCGGTGGCGTACGCGTACGGGATCGAGGGCGCGGGCGGTGGGGGTGGCGGGGGCGTCCCGGGGCCGGGCATGGCTTCGGGGCGGGGCTGGGGCTGTTCCCTCCGACCCTGCCGGCCCTGTTGCGCCTGCTGTGCGTGCTGTGCCTGCTGTGCCTGCTCTCCCGACCGCCTCTGCCGCTGCCTCTTCCTCTGGTTCTTCTGTCGCACGCGCCGCTGTCTCGCGTTCCGCATCGCGCCCGCCCGGGGTTCGGAGTCCGATGGAGTGCCTGATGAGTGCCTGATGGAGTGCCTGATGGAGTGCCTGTGCCAGCCGATCGATGGCGTTTGCGACCGTCTCGCGGCATTTTGTGACAGAACGATCCCACGGTGGGATGGTGGGTCGGGGGAGCGGCGCGATGGTGACGCGTACCGGCACCTAAGTTGAGTGGGGTCGACTCAGGTCTGTTGACTCCGGGACCGGTGTCGTGCATCCTTGAGTCAGATCCACTCAAGTAGTCAGTTGGAGGAATTGAAATGGCACGTGCGGTCGGCATCGACCTGGGCACGACTAACTCCGTCGTCAGCGTTCTCGAAGGCGGCGAGCCCACCGTCATCACCAACGCCGAAGGCGCCAGGACCACGCCGTCCGTCGTCGCCTTCGCCAAGAACGGCGAGGTGCTGGTCGGCGAGGTGGCCAAGCGTCAGGCGGTCACCAACGTCGACAGGACCATCCGCTCCGTCAAGCGCCACATGGGCACTGACTGGAAGATCGAGATCGACGGCAAGGGCTTCAACCCGCAGCAGATGAGCGCCTTCATCCTGCAGAAGCTGAAGCGCGACGCCGAGTCCTACCTGGGCGAGAAGGTGGCCGACGCGGTCATCACCGTCCCGGCGTACTTCAACGACTCCGAGCGTCAGGCGACCAAGGAGGCCGGTGAGATCGCGGGCCTCAACGTCCTGCGCATCGTCAACGAGCCGACCGCCGCCGCCCTGGCGTACGGCCTGGACAAGGACGACCAGACGATCCTCGTCTTCGACCTCGGTGGCGGCACCTTCGACGTGTCGCTCCTGGAGATCGGTGACGGCGTCGTCGAGGTGAAGGCCACCAACGGTGACAACCACCTCGGTGGTGACGACTGGGACCAGCGCGTCGTCGACTACCTGGTGAAGCAGTTCGCCAACGGGCACGGCGTGGACCTGTCCAAGGACAAGATGGCTCTCCAGCGTCTCCGCGAGGCCGCGGAGAAGGCGAAGATCGAGCTCTCGTCCTCGACCGAGACCACGATCAACCTGCCCTACATCACGGCGTCCGCCGAGGGCCCGCTGCACCTGGACGAGAAGCTCACGCGCTCGCAGTTCCAGCAGCTCACCTCGGACCTCCTGGACCGCTGCAAGACCCCGTTCCACAACGTCATCAAGGACGCGGGCATCCAGCTCTCCGAGATCGACCACGTCGTTCTCGTCGGTGGCTCCACCCGTATGCCGGCCGTCGCCGAGCTCGTCAAGGAGCTGACCGGTGGCCAGGACGCCAACAAGGGTGTGAACCCGGACGAGGTCGTCGCCATCGGCGCCTCGCTCCAGGCCGGTGTCCTCAAGGGCGAGGTCAAGGACGTCCTGCTCCTCGACGTCACCCCGCTGTCCCTCGGCATCGAGACCAAGGGAGGGATCATGACCAAGCTCATCGAGCGCAACACCACGATCCCGACCAAGCGTTCCGAGATCTTCACGACGGCCGAGGACAACCAGCCGTCCGTCCAGATCCAGGTCTACCAGGGCGAGCGCGAGATCGCGGCGTACAACAAGAAGCTCGGGATGTTCGAGCTGACCGGTCTGCCGCCGGCCCCGCGCGGTGTGCCGCAGATCGAGGTCGCCTTCGACATCGACGCCAACGGCATCATGCACGTCGCCGCCAAGGACCTCGGCACCGGCAAGGAGCAGAAGATGACCGTCACCGGCGGCTCCTCGCTGCCGAAGGACGAGGTCAACCGGATGCGCGAAGAGGCCGAGAAGTACGCGGAGGAGGACCACGCCCGCCGCGAGGCCGCCGAGTCGCGCAACCAGGGCGAGCAGCTCGTCTACCAGACGGAGAAGTTCCTCAAGGACAACGAGGACAAGGTCCCCGCGGACGTCAAGACGGAGGTGGAGACCGCTGTCGGCGAGCTGAAGGAGAAGCTCAAGGGCGAGGACACCGCCGAGATTCGTACGGCCACCGAGAAGGTCGCCGCCGTCTCCCAGAAGCTGGGCCAGGCGATGTACGCCAACGCCCAGGCCGAGGGTGCGGCGCCCGGCGCCGAGGCCCCGGGCGACGCCCAGGGCAAGGCCGATGACGATGTCGTCGACGCCGAGATCGTGGACGACGAGAAGGACACCAAGGGCGGTGCGGCGTGACCGAGGAGACTCCGGGCTTCGAGGAGAAGCCCGACGTCCCCTCCGGCGCCACCCCTGATGACGCCGAGCCGAAGGCCGCCGACCCCTCCGAGGAGGAGGCGGCGGCCCCGGCCGGGGACACCGACCAGACCGCCGGCCTGACCGCTCAGCTGGACCAGGTCCGTACGGCGCTCACCGAGCGCACCGCGGACCTCCAGCGGCTCCAGGCCGAGTACCAGAACTACCGCCGCCGCGTGGAGCGGGACCGGGTCACGGTCAAGGAGATCGCCGTCGCGAACCTCCTGTCCGAGCTCCTGCCCGTGCTCGACGACGTCGGCCGCGCCAGGGAGCACGGCGAGCTGGTGGGCGGCTTCAAGTCGGTCGCCGAATCGCTGGAGACGGTCGTCGCGAAGCTGGGCCTCCAGCAGTTCGGCAAGGAGGGCGAGCCCTTCGACCCGACGATCCACGAGGCCCTGATGCACAGCTACGCGCCGGACGTCACCGAGACGACCTGCGTGGCGATCCTCCAGCCGGGGTATCGCATCGGCGAGCGCACCATCCGCCCCGCGCGGGTGGCCGTCGCCGAGCCGCAGCCGGGCGCCACGCCCGCGGCGGCCAAGGAAGAGAAGACAGACGACGAGGAGAGCGGTGGCACCGAGGAGGTCTGACGGGAATCCGTCCGACCACCAGGGTGCACACCGACCGGTCCGGGGGGGGGGGCCCCCGCCCGGCCCCCCCCCCCCCCCCCCGCGGGGGGGGGGGGGCCGCCCCCCCCCCCGCGCCCATGTAGGGTAATGAAAAAACAAAAAGATAGTCGGGCCCCCACCCGCCCCCCCCCCCCCC
>NZ_JBHXOX010000013.1:0-218493 GCF_042718795.1 Streptomyces cyaneofuscatus | reverse complement strand
ACTGCAGGGGGGACCCTGTGGGAGAGTAGGACGCCGCCGAACAATTTTTCCGGGAAAGCCCCGCACCGTATGGTGCGGGGCTTTTCTGCGTTCTGGGCCCGGACGCAGAGTTCTCAGACGGGCGTCACCAGGCGGCTGTCGTAGGCCAGGATGACCGCTTGCACCCGGTCCCGGGATCCGGTTTTGGCGAGGATGCGCGTGACATGCGTCTTCACGGTGGACTCGGCGAGGTGGAAGCGGGCGGGGATCTCTGTGTTGGACCAGCCCTGGCCGATCACCGTCAGGATTTCCCGTTCCCGGTCGGTCAGAGCGGCGATGCGGGGATCCGGCGGAGCTGCCGGGGCGCCGCCGTCGGGTGCGGTCGGCAGATGGTGTGCGTAGGCGTCCAGGAGGGGGCGGGTCAGGGTGGCCGCCGCCAGTGTCGCCGTCGCCCACAGGAGCAGGGCCAGCAGAGCCGGGCCGGGGGCGGCGGTGCCCGGGATCGGGGTGGCGGAGCCGAGAGCTCCGGCCGCCTGGGTGGGGAAGTAGGCGAGGGCGCGCTCGACGGTCTCGTACGGGAGCATCCCGAGCACCTCGGGGAGGATCATCACCCCGCCGATGAACGAGCCGATCGCGCCCGGTACGGAGCGGAGCAGGGAGCCCAGGCCGAGGGCGATCAGGCTGAGCAGGGTGATGCCGGCGGCGTTGCCGGCGAGGGCCCGCAGGACGCCGGGGTCGGTGAGCGCGGCTGCCTGGTCGGTGTCGTGGAGGAAGAGCTGGGCCGCGGCGAAGGTGGTCAGGGCGGTCGCGGACATCACCGTGAGGACGGTGGCGGTGAAGACCGTTGCCTTCGCCCACAGCACGGGGAGCCGGCTGGGGACGGCGGTGAGCGAGGAGCGGATCATGCCGGTCGCGTACTCGCCGGCCGTGACCAGGATGCCCAGGACGATCACGCAGAGCTGGCCGAGCAGGCTGCCGTACAGGGTCAGCACGACGATGTCGACGTCGGAGTCCCCGCCGCCGGAGGTGTACGTGCCGCCCATGATCAGGCCGACGCCCAGGACCAGCGCGGCCGCTGTCGTCAGGGTGATCCAGGTGGAGCGCAGGGAGCGGAGCTTGTGCCACTCGGAGCGCAGGACGCGGGTCGGGGTGATGCGGTACGGCGCGGAGCGGTACGGGGGTGCTGGGGGCGTGGGGGTGGCGGCGGGCGTGTCGGTGTCGTCGTGGTCATGCTGCGGCTCCGGTGAGGTGGGCGGGGAGTGGGGTGACCGGTGGCTGGGAACGGTGGTCGGCCGCGTCCTGGGTGAGGTCCATGAAGGCCTGCTCCAACGAGACCTTCTGCGGCATGAGTTCGTGGAGGGTGATTCCGTGCGCGGCGGCTACGGCACCGATGTGGGCCGACTCCGCTCCCCGGACGAGGAGTTCGTGGAGAGGGGCGGTGGGGGCCGCGGTTGTGGTGGTGGCGGCGCTGGTGACTGTGGTGATCTCCACGTCCGGGGCCGCCAAGTGGGTTCGTAGATCGTCCGGTTGGGGGGTGACGACCTTCACGGACGCGCCGCCCGCCTGGCGGACCAGTTCGTCGACCGTCGTGTCGGCGAGGAGGCGACCCCGGCCGATGACGATCAAGTGGTCGGCGGTGAGGGCCATTTCACTCATCAGGTGGGAGGAGACGAGGACCGTACGGCCTTCGGCGGCCAGCGACCTGAGCAGGGTGCGGATCCAGAGCACGCCCTCCGGGTCGAGGCCGTTGACCGGTTCGTCCAGGATCACGGTGGCCGGGTCGCCGAGGAGGGCGGCGGCGATGCCGAGGCGCTGGCCCATACCGAGGGAGAAGCCCTTGACCCTTCGGTGGGCGGCCCCGGTCAGACCGGCCAGCGCGATGACCTCCTCGACGCGGGCGCGGGGGATGCCGTGGGTGTGGGCGAGGGCGATCAGGTGGTTGCGGGCGGATCGGCCCGGGTGCACGGAGCGGGCCTCCAGCAGGGCGCCGACCTGGGTGAGGGGCGCCCGGTGGGCGGCGTAGGCGCGCCCGCCGATCGTGGACCGGCCGCGGGTCGGTGTGTCGAGGCCGAGCAGCATGCGCATCGTGGTCGACTTCCCGGCGCCGTTGGGGCCGAGGAAGCCGGTGACCGTACCGGGGTGGACGGTGAAGTCGAGGTCCTGGACGACGGTCCGGTCGCCGTACCGCTTGGTGAGTCCGTATGCCTTGATCATGCGGTCGACGCTACGGAGCGGGGCCGGGGGTGGTCGTCCTACCGGGGGTGGGAGGTGGGTGGGGGTGTAGTACCGGGGTACGACGGTGACTCTTCGTTTCGTCGGTGGCTCGTCGTTTAGTCGGTTGAGCGGTGTGCGGGTGGCGGGTGAGGATCGGGTCATGGACTATGTGATGCGTTCCGTGCGGGCCGAGGAATGGCCCCTGGCCAGGAAGCTGCGGCTGGATGCCCTCCAGGATCCGGCGGCGCCCGTGGCGTTCCTGGACTCGTACGAGGCGGCGGTCGAGCGGCCCGATGCCTTCTGGCAGGACCGTACGGCTGCGGCCGCCGAGGGCGGGGACGTACGGCAGTTCGTCGCGGAGTCGCCCGAGGGGGAGTGGGTGGGCACGGTCACCGTGCTGATCGAGCGCCCGGAGGACGATGTGCGCTTCGGGGAGCCCGCCGAGGTGAACCAGGGGCACCTTGTCGGGGTCTTCGTCCGGCCGGAGGTGCGGGGGGCCGGGGTGGCGGACGCGTTGTTCCGGGTGGCTGTGGACTGGTGCTGGTCGCTGTCCGCGCCGCGGCTGGAGCGGGTGCGCCTGTATGCGCACGAGGACAACCCGCGGGCAGCGGCGTTCTACCGGCGGTTCGGGTTCGTACCGTCGGGGCAGCGGATGTTGGTCCCGGGGCCGGGTGAGCGGCGTGAGTGGGAGCTGGAGTACGTGATCGAGCGGGGGTAGGCGGCCACCCCCGTGCGCTCAGACGGCGCCCGGGGCCGGGGCGTGCAGGTGTTGCTGCCAGCGGGCCCGGCCCTGTTCGCGGGAGCGGAGCAGGGCGATCGCGGGCAGGCCCAGATCCTGGCCCCTCGCCAGCAGTTCGGGGAGCTGGGGGAGCGGGGCCACGGCGGCCACGTCGTCCAGGACGAGCGTCATTGGTGGGTCGAGCCGACCGTCGGATGACCGTGCGGCCATGCGGCGGCCGTGCTCGACCACGTGTGAGGCGAGCGCGGTGAGGAGGGGCATCGCGCCGGGGTGGGTACGGGGATCCTCGATGGGTTCACCGACTACATAGAGCGTTCCCCCCTCGTAAGCAAAAGATTCCAGCGCGGCCGCATCCGATCGGTTGGCCGCGCAGGCCTCGCGGATGTGCACCGAGGAGAGGGCCGAGAAGGCCCGCACGTTCAACTCCTGCGCGACGTCCCGCCGTTCCGGGTACCCCGTGAGCGCGGACTCCAGCAGCCCGGCGAGGCCGGATGCGGCCTTGGGGTGCGTACGGAGGAGGCGTACGGGTTCGTGGGCGGATGCCCCCGAGGCCCAGCGGGCGACCTGGCGGAACGGGCGGCCGTCCACCGCCGCGGCGTGCAGCCAGCACTGGAGGAGCGTCTGCGCGGTGTCGGCCACCGCCGCGTCGATCCTGGCCTGCGGGCGGACCGGGGCGAGGAGGGCGACGGCGCGTACGGCGGCGGTGTCGGGGTCCTCGCAGCCGGCGGTGGGCGGCCAGTGGAGGCGGGCCGGGGTGTCGCAGAGGTGGCCGGGGTCGTAGACGAGGACCGGGCCGAGCTTGGCGCGGGCGTCCTTCGTCTCCGCCCAGACCGTGGGATCCGAGGTGACGACCAGGGCGGGGCCCTCGGCGTCCTGGATCGCCTGGACGACGGTGGGGCGCCGGTCGCGGGCGGGGGCGTAGACGAGGAGGGGGGTGCGAGGGGAGGGGAGGGGGGACCCTGGTGTGGTCCTGGGCGGGGGTGGTGCGGGGGGTTGCGTGAGTGTGGTGGGGGCGGGGGCCGGGGGCTGGGCGGGGATGTCGTGGGAGTGGTGCGGCTGGTGCGGCTGGTGGGATCCGTGGGGCTCGTATGCCTCGTACGTCTCGTACTTCTCCTGAGGTGGGCCGTACAGGCGTTCCTCGCGGCGCCGTTCCCGTACGGCCCGCCATCGGGCCACGGACCCGAGGACGAACACGGTCAGGACCACCAGCACCATCAGCTCGCCGATGAACAGGCCCCAGAACAGGCCGTAGCCGGAGAGCTGGGAGGCCGGTGTGTGGGGCCAGGCGCCGGGGAGGTCCTGCGGGGCGGTGGCCAGTTCGCGGAGGGCCGGCGGGGTCTGGGTGAACGTGACGCCGTCCGGCCAGGAGCCGTGCGCGAGGAGGCCGGCGAGGCCGGTGGCCGTCCAGGCGAGCAGGGTCGCCGCGAACAGGAAGCCGAGCAGGCCGACCAGCAGGCCGTCGGGGATGCCGCCGCTGTTGCCGTCCTCGCGGCGAGGGCTGTTCCGGCGGGGTCTTTCCGGTACGGGGCTGCGGGCCGGCCGGCGTGCCATGTCAGGCCACCGTGGAGCGGGACGAGTCGTTGATGCGCTGCTGGTTCTCGATCCGGGCCGCCCGTTGCTCCGCCTCCAGTTCGGCGGCGCGGATGTCCTCGGGGAGGAGGTCGTCCGACGAGCCTTCGGTCATGGCGCGGTCGGTGAAGACGAGGGGGCGTTCGGCCTCGGTGATCAGGTGTTTGACGACCTGGACGTTGCCGTTGACGTCCCAGACCGCGATGCCGGGGGTGAGGGTCGGGATGATCTCGACCGCCCAGCGGGGCAGGCCGATGACCCGCCCGGTCGCGCGTGCCTCGTCGGACTTCTGGGCGTAGATCGTGCGGGTGGAGGCCATCTTGAGGATGGCCGCCGCTTCCTTCGCCGCGGCTCCGTCGACGACGTCGCTGAGGTGGTGGACGACGGCGACGAAGGAGAGGCCGAGCCGGCGCCCGAACTTCAGCAGGCGCTGGAAGAGCTGGGCGACGAAGGGGGAGTTGATGATGTGCCAGGCCTCTTCGACCAGGAAGATGCGCTTCTTGCGGTCGGGGCGGATCCAGGTGTGTTCCAGCCAGACGCCGACGATCGCCATCAGGATCGGCATCGCGATCGAGTTGCGGTCGATGTGCGAGAGGTCGAAGACGATGAGGGGTGCGTCGAGGTCGATGCCGACGGTGGTGGGGCCGTCGAACATGCCGCGCAGGTCACCGTCGACGAGCCGGTCCAGGACGAGGGCGACGTCCAGGCCCCAGGCCCGTACATCGTCTAGGTCGACGTTCATCGCCTCGGCGGACTCGGGCTTGGGGTGGCGGAGCTGCTCGACGATGTCCATCAGGACCGGCTGGCGGTCGGTGTTGGTCGCGGTCACGTAGGCGTGGGCGACCTTCAGCGCGAAGCCGGAACGCTCGTCGAGGCCATGGCCCATGGCGACTTCGATGATCGTGCGGAGGAGGGCGAGCTGGCCGGTGGTGGTGATCGAGGGATCGAGGGGGTTGAGGCGGATGCCGCCGTTGAGGGCTGCGGTCGGGTCCAGGCGGATGGGGGTTATGCCCAGCTCCTGGGCGATGAGGTTCCATTCGCCGACGCCGTCCTCGCCCTGGGCGTCGAGGACGACGACCTGGCGGTCGCGGAAGCGGAGCTGGCGCAGGACGTAGGTCTTCTCCAGCGCCGACTTGCCGTTGCCGGACTCGCCGAGGACGAGCCAGTGGGGGGCGGGGAGCTGCTGCCCGTACAGCTGGAAGGGGTCGTAGATGTAGCCCTTGCCGCTGTAGACCTCGCGGCCGATGATCACGCCGGAGTCGCCGAGGCCGGGGGCGGCGGTGGGGAGGTAGACGGCCTGGGCCTGGCCCGTCGACGTACGGACGGGGAGGCGGGTCGTCTCCACCTTGCCGAAGAGGAAGGAGGTGAAGGCATCCGACAATGCGGACAGGGGGTCTCGCATGGTGGGGGTGCCCTCTCTTCCTGCGGGTTGGGTTCGGTGTTGGTGTGCGGGTGTGCGGGTGCTCGGGTCAGCGGCGGATGCCGGTGGCGAACGGGAGCGTGTTCACGAAGGCGCGGTGGTGTTCGCGGTCGCACCACTCCAGCTTGAGATACGACTTGCCGGCGGAGGCGCGGATCGTGCGCTTGTCGCGGGCGAGGGCCTCCGGTGAACGCGACGACACCGTGATGTACCCCACCAGGTTGACCCCGGCCGCGCCGCTGGCGAGATCTTCACCCCGCTGGTCGAGCCGGCCGTGGGCGGCGATGTCGCGGGGGTCGACGGTGCGGTTCATCTTGGCCTGGCGGCTGGCCTCGGCGTCGTCGTTGGTCTTCTCGGTCAGCATGCGTTCGATGGCGACCTCGGTGGGTTCGAGGTCCATGCAGACGGCGACCGTACGGATGACGTCGGGGGTGTGGACGAGGAGCGGGGCGAGGAAGTTGACGCCGACGGGGGTCATCGGCCACTCCTTCACCCAGGCCGTGGCGTGGCACCAGGGGGCGCGGGTGGTGGACTCGCGGGTCTTGGCCTGGAGGAACGTGGGCTCGACCGCGTCCAGTTCGGCGGGCCAGGCGTTGCGCTTGGTCATCGCCTGGATGTGGTCGATGGGGTGGTCGGGGTCGTACATGGAGTGCACGAGGGAGGCCAGGCGGCTCTGGCCGAGCGGCTGGCGTACCCGGATGTCGGCCTCGGCGAGGCGGGCGCAGATGTCGGTGAGCTCGCGGGCCATGACGATGGCGAGCCCGGCGTCGCGGTCGAGCTTGCGGCCGCCGTGGGGGCGGGCGGCGCGGGCGATGGCGTTGGCCTCGGCGGCGAGCTCGCGGCTGTAGTGCATGCAGGCGACGAGGTAGGCGCGGTGCTGCTCGCTGGAGGTGGAGACCATGGACTGGAGCTGGTCGTAGGAGTCCTGGAGCCAGCCGGGAGACGCCTTGTCGCCGCGCTGGGCGACGTCCTTGGCGTGGGCGTCGGGGTCGGCGGGGAGGGTGCGGGCGAGCATCTGGAGGCGGGTGACGAAGCCGTCGCCGTTGGCCACGTGCTTGAGGAGGGTGCCGAACCGGTCGACCAGGGCTTCCTGGTCCTCGCTGTCGCGGAGGCCGACTCCGGGGCCCTCGATCTCGATGGCGGCGGTGACGGTGCGGCGGTCGGCGTGGAGCAGTACGGCGATCTCGTCGGGGCCGAAGGGGGCGGCGAGCCAGCTGATCCGGCCGATGCCGGGGGGTGGGCCGATCTCGACCTCGCGGCCGTCGGCGCTGACGCCGGCCTCCATGGCGCTGGAGCGGTAGGCGGTGCCGCGGCGCAGGGAGCGCTTGAAGCTGCGGTTGATCTCGAACCACTTGTAGAACGTGCGGCCCTTGTACGGGACGTACACGACGGCGAGGGCCAGCATCGGGAAGCCGACGAGGCAGACGATGCGGAGGGAGAGGACGGGGACGAGGAGTCCGCTCATCATGCCGAGGAACGCGCCGACGATGATGAGGGCGATCTCGCCGGTCTCGCGGTTCTTGCCGACGATCGCGTTCGGCCGGGCGCGGCCGATGAGATACGTACGGCGGGGCGTCATCGTGTGGGACTGAGTCGTCAACGCCCTCCACCTCCTGTGCTCGAGTTACCTGTGCTGCCGGAGCCGCTTCCCCTGAAGGGGCGGCTGCTGTGGGGGGTGCCGGAGGTGGGGCTGGAGCCGCCGCTGCGGGGCGAGGGTGCGGCGGAGGGGACAGATCCGCCGCCGACCCCGCCTCCGCCACCTGCGCCTCCGCCGGAGGTGCGGGAGCTGTGGGCGGCGACGCCGCCGCCGACCGGGTTGGAGGGGCGGGCGCCGCCTCCGCCGCCTCCGCCTTGCTCGGTGCGGCCGCTGTGGGTCTTGATGCCCTGGGAGACGAGGGCGGCCGGGGAACTGATGAGGGCGGCGGCCTGGGCGCCGTCGGTGGCCTGCTTGCGGTTGGTGCGGGCGCCCTGGATCTCGTCGCCGAAGCCGGGGACGAAGCGGTAGATCATGGCGGAGGCGAAGATGGCCAGCAGGATGATGGCGAGGCCGGAGACGACGGCGGAGAAGGCGTCGGGGCCGTCGCCGGCGGAGAGTGCCCCGGCGAGGCCGAGGACGATGACGATGACCGGCTTGACCATGATCACCGCGATCATGATGCCGGCCCAGCGGCGGACGTGGCCCCACATGTTCTTGTCGACGAGACCGGCGTAGACGACGATGCCGAGGAGGGCGCCGACGTAGAGCAGGGCGGCGCGGATGACGAGCTCCAGCCACAGGATGCCGGCCGCGACGATCGAGACGAGCGAGACGACGATCAGCATGATCGGTCCGCCGCCGATGTCGGTGCCCTTCTTGAGGGCCTCGGCGAACGACCCGAAGAAGACGTCGGTCTGGCCGCCGGTGGAGGAGGCGATGACCTCGGTGACGCCGTCGGTGGCGGAGACGATCGTGTAGAGGATCAGCGGCGTGAAGGCCGAGGCGAGGACGGTGAGCCAGAGGAAGCCGACGGCCTCGGAGATCGCGGTGGTGAGGGGGACGCCGCGGATGGCCCGCTTGGTCACGGCGAGGAGCCAGAGGACGAGGGTGAGGATGGTGGAGGCGGCGAAGATGACGGCGTACTGCTGGAGGAACTTGGGGTTGGTGAAGTCGACGTCGGCCGTGGACTCGACGGCCTCGCTGAGCTTGCCGACGATCCAGGCCGCGGCGTCGGCGCAGCCTTGGGCGAGGGAGGTCAGGGGGTCGAGGGCGTCGGTGGGCGCGACGTCCTGGGTTCGGGCGCCGGCGCCTTCGCCGCCTTCGCAGTAGTCCTTGGCGGGGCCGACGATGAGGTCGCACCTGTCCTGGTCGGACGGGGTGGGGCTCGGCGTCGGCGAAGGCTCTGCGGCCATGGCACGAGATGCGGTGATCAGGGTGGTGGTCTGCAGGCCACCCAGCAAAGCCGCGACTCGGCCTGCCCTGCTTGAGTTAGCGGGCATAGGTGAACCCCCCGAATTGCTCGACTGCTTTGGCGATCTCGTCAGCGTTGGAAGCCGTGCGGTCGGTGTTCACGGGGGCAGGGCCGTCCTTTTGCGCGAAACTCTCGACCTTCCAGTCCTCGTCGGCCCAGCGAAGTTTCAAGGTCATGGTGAACCAGTCGTTGCTGACCGGATTGGTCGAGCTGACGCCGGCTGTCCCGAAGACACCGGTGCACCAGACCTCGACAGTCGCGGTTGCGGGAGAGTATTCGGTCACCTTGGTTCCGACCGGAGCTGTCCTCGACACGTAGGTGAGACCGGCAGCCGCGTTACCTTCTGAGTCCAAACCGATCTTGTCGAGAAACTCCTTGTCGTAGGCCCGATCGAACCTGTCCTTCAGTTCGTCAGCTTTGTCATTGGTGAAGATGCGACGCACGATCTCGGTGCGCTGGTCAGGCTTGAGGATCTCTGCGGAGACCAGCGCCACCGAGTAGTTCGCCGCCGCGCTCTGCGCCCCCTGCTCGTCCTGGGCGAAGCCGGAGGCGATCGTTCCGTTCTTGCCCTGGACCGGCTTGGTGCCGGTGGCGGCGGTGGGCGCCGACCCCGCCGTCCCCGGGTTCTTCGTGCCCGGGGAGGCGTTGTCGTCGTTACTCGTGCCGCCCCGGTTGGCGAAGGCGATCGCGGCGATGAGGAGGACCACCACGCCGGTGATCGTGACGAGGGAGCGTGAGTTCCGGACGGGCCGGCGGGCGTGGGGATGGCCCGCGTCGCCGTCCGGGAGGCGGGTACGGGTCTGGCGGGTGCCGCCGAGAGTGCTGTACGGGTCGTCCGCGCGCCCGCCCTGGTCCATGCCGCGGTAGTCGTGCTCGTCGCCGGGACTCATGCCGCGTTCGCCCCCTCGGTCGTGTGCGGTTCCGCGCATGACGACGGTAGCGGTGCTGGTTGCCGCGTGAGCGCGGTGGAGTGACTCGACATCAGGGAGACGCAACCTCAGCCGGTGGGCACGACGGACGGATGGTGGGGAGCGGGCGGGGACGGCCCGGTGCGGGCTGGCCGACGGTCGGTCAGACAGCCATTCCGTACACGATGGTGAAGAGAGTGCCGAGGGAGCCGATGATGAAGACCCCGGTCAGGCCTGCCACGATCAGGCCCTTGCCCTGTTCCGCGCTGAACGTGTCGCGCAGCGCCGTCGCTCCGATGCGCTGCTTCGCCGCGCCCCAGATCGCGATGCCGAGGCAGAGCAGGATGGCGATCGCCATCACCACCTCGATCATGATGCGCGCCTCGTTGCCCAGCGTGCCGAACGGCCCCCAGTTGGGAGCGATTCCGCCGATGATGGTGGTGATGTCGCCCTTCTCTGCTGCCAGGATCATGTAAGTCACCGCCCCTGTTGGGTAGTTAGCTGTCCGCGCCCGTGTGGCACGGGTTGCCTTCTATCTTCGCTGATGAAACCGCCTTCGCACGACGCCTTCCCGGTCTCTTTACCCGGATCTCGCACGTTCGACCGACACGGCCGCCCTGACCTGCGGCTCGTCCCGATATCCGCACGCATATGCCTGGTTACTCTGTGTATCATGCGGTGTGACCGCGAGCAACGACGGTGGCCATGGGTTGTTGATGCGGTTGCAGCGTTCGTGGGGCACGGCGTGTTCGTATGCGCCGTTCGAGGGTCGGTGGTGCGCCGGTGAGCCGGGGCGATGCGCCGTCAGGGCGGTTCTTCCGCAGGGGTTGAGGGCGTCTCGCGTCCATCGTCCGGGTGAATCCCGTGTTCGCCCGGTGCGGCGGGAAGCCCGGTGATCGCGCGCCGCCCGCCCCGGCCGTGCCGCCCGGTGGTGCGGGCGGACGGCATGTCGGCCGCGCCGCTTTTGGCACAGTGCCGCTCCACGATCGAGGAACGGGGTGAGCGGTGTGAGCGGAGCGGGTGTGCTGGCGCAGCCGGGGGGTGACCGGCCGTGGTGGTGGGTCGAGCCGCGCGGTGGGACGGATGGTGGCGGTGGTGGCGGTGGTGGCGGGGGCGCTGGTGCAGGCGGTGACCTGGAGCACAGCGATGGGCCGTGGATGCGGGCTGCCGGCGGGGCCGAGGGCCTGGTCGCGCACCTCGGTCCGGTGAAGGCCGAGTTGGGACGTGCGCACCGGGGCCTGGCGGCCGGCGCCGGGGAGCTGTCGGCGCTGGCCGAGCTGGGCACCGTACGGTCCTCGTGGGAGCGGCGGATCGAGACCGCCCGCGACGAGTGCCGGAGCCTGGCCGGGAAGCTGCGGTCGGTGACCGTCACTCAGTTTGAGGTGAACGACGCCGTGAAGGGGTCTTTTGATGGGGTGAAGGTGGCGGGGCCGGGGGTGGGTCCAGGTCCGGGGCCGGGAGTGGGAGCGGGAGTGGGAGCGGGCGCAACCTCGGGTGAGAAGCCGTGAGCGGGCTCGGTGGGCCGGGTGGGCTGAGCACGTTGGGGGCGCT
This sequence comes from Streptomyces cyaneofuscatus, assembly GCF_042718795.1. GTDB lineage: Bacteria > Actinomycetota > Actinomycetes > Streptomycetales > Streptomycetaceae > Streptomyces > Streptomyces cyaneofuscatus_A. The sequence goes on along the minus strand of NZ_JBHXOX010000013.1, from coordinate 207,165 downwards.
GGGGGCGACGCTGACGTGGGCGAAGTTACGTGAGGTGAGGTGCGCCGAGCTGGAGGAGGCGGCCGACGGGTGGGGCAGGGCCGGCAACCGTGCCGACGCCGCCCGGGACCGTATCGACACCCAGCTCGTCGACGATCTGCGCCGGACGCAGAAAGGGGAGGCGGCACAGGCGGCGGTCAGGCGGTTGCGTCGGCTGTCGATGAACTTCCAGTACATCTATACGGAGTGCGGGCTGCTGCGGACCACGCTGAACAGTCTGGCCCATGAGTTGAAGGCCCAGCAGCGTGTGCTTCAGGGGGCGCTCGACGATGCGGCGGCCCTGAGGTTCACGGTCCACCCGGACGGGTCGGTGACGTATCCGGTGGGGGGCGAGGGCCTCGTCGACGGGAAGCCGTTGGCGGGTGGGCGGGCGTCCGGAGTCCCGAACGCGGGGCTGGCCGCCCCCTCCGGACTTGTCGCGCCCAACCCGAACGCCGCGAAGGCCCAGGACATCGCGGACCGGGTCGCCCGGGCGGTGCGGACGGCGGCGGACGTGGACTGGCGGTACGCGAAGATCCTGCGGGCGCTGACGGCGGAGGACGGCCTGGGTGTTCCCGCCGCGACATGGACGGACGCTGCGGGCGATGCGGCGGCGGTGCGGCAGGCGGCGAGCGGGTACCTGGCGCAGGGCATCCCGCACGACGCGTCTCCGGCGGAGCGGAAGGCGTGGTGGGCGGGGCTGACGGACGAACAGCGCGAGGAGTACCTCGCGGTGTACCCGGACCAGATCGGCAACCTGGACGGGATCCCGGCGCTGGTCCGTGACGCGGCGAACCGGGACAACCTCCAGTTGCTGATGGGGAAGCTGGCGGGCCGGGACGACGAGGACGCGATGACGAAGCTGGCGGCGTTGCGTGAGATCGACCGGCAGTTGCAGGCGGTGCGGGAGCCGGGGGAGCCGCCGATGTATCTGCTCGGCATCGGGGACCAGGGGAATGGGCGGGCGATCGTTTCGTACGGGAACCCGGATACGTCGCGGAATGTGGCGGCGTATGTGCCGGGGCTGAATACGTCGCTGGATGAGGAATTCGCCAAGGGGGATCTGAAGCGGGCGCGCGACACGGCTGCAGCTGCCAGAGAAATCGATCATTCAACAGCGGCGGTCGTTTGGCTGGGATACGACGCACCTCAGAGTCCTGACGGACTGAGTAGCTTGGCCGTCGCTGGCACCGAGAGAGCGGAGACCGGAGCCCACGCGTTCCGGGGGTTTATGTCCGGGCTGGAGACTTCCAATGATCATGGCGATCCGCACATGACGGCTATCGGGCACTCGTATGGTTCGCGAACAGTCGGAGCGGCAACGCAACAAGACGGCGGCATCCCTGGGGTTGATGACATTGTTCTGGTCGGTAGCCCTGGGCTTGGCGTGGACCGTGCGGAGGACCTCGGAGTGGGGAAGGATCACGTATTCGTCGGCGCTGCGGATAATGACGTAGTGACTCGCCTTCCCTCCAAGGAACAGGGGCTGCTCGCAGCCGCAGGGCGCGCCCTCGGGCCCGCAGGATCCTTGGCGCTGGATGTTGTCCATCCAGGTGATGACGACCTTTGGTTCGGCAAGGATCCGGCCAGTGAGGACTTCGGTGCGCGCCGCTTTGTGGCGGATCCGGGGCCGCCGCTGATCGGCTTGGGGGGCGTCTCTCTTGATGCACACTCGCAGTATTTCGATCCGAAGCTGGATTCAGCGTCAGCCGACAGCATTGCGATGGTCGTGGCAGGCCGCGGTCATCAGGTCAAGCAGGAGGGCGGGCGTTGAGGCGCTTCCTTCGATCTGTGTTGATTGCCGGATCTTTTGGGCTAGTAGCAGTTGGATGTGCGATGGATAGGGGCTCGAACATGGATATGCAGACTGCGGCGGAGCGATCTGATGTGATCCTTGATGCCGTGCTCCGAGAGATTCAGCCAGAGCTTCGATGGGCGCATGGCCCCACAACGGTGGGCAGTTGCGACGTGTCGCGCAGACGTGTCGTGATGACAGATATCTCCGCCACGCGTAGAGGGAACCTCTTAGGGGTCGTCGACCGGTTCTGGCGTAAGAGTGGGTATCGCATGACGGCCGTGAACAATGATGCGGAATTTCCCGCCGTCTACGCCCGGACACCTGATGGATTCGGTGTAAGGCTTCGCATTGGCGGCAAGGGACAAGCCTTCTTCCAGGTGGACACTCCGTGCGTGCGAGAGTCCGCAGTGGCTGACTCCACCAGTCAGGCGACCGCGCCCCTTTACGAAGGGGAGTTCATCCCCCGCCCCCACATCCACTCCGACTTCTGGTCGGCGGAGACGCCCGAAGTCGGAGTGACGCCCGGCCGCTGACTGGGGCTCGTCCTCGCTGCCGTGGCTGGGCTGGGCTGAGCGGTGGGGCCGGGGTGCAAGGGCGTGCGCGGTTGGCGTTGCTCATGGTGATCGCCGTGTTGTTCGCGCGGCCGGGGAGTCGGCGGTGTTGGATCAAGTCCGTCGACAAGGACGAGGTGTTTCCCGCCGTCTACGCCGTCACGGAGGCGGGGTTCGGTCCGACGTCTGGTCCGGGACTCGGGAACTGAGCGGCCGTCACCTGCGTGGCTCCTGAGCCGTCACCGCCCCCCTGTGCTCCGGGTGCGCCGGTGGTGTGCCGCGGATGACTCGTACACACCGTCGAAAACACCCCGGAACCGTTCCCCGATGGGGGATGGTTGGGGGGTGCGGAAATTCTGGGTCTTCGGTGGCATCGGCGTGGGCATGGCGGCGGCCTTCATGGCGCTGCTCCTCGTCGGTACGTACTCGGCCGCCGCCGGTCTCGCCGGGGCGGGTGGAGGTGGGGCCGTCGCGCTTGCCAAGGGGGCGGTGCCGGCGCGGTTCCAGTCGTTGGTCCAGAAGTGGGGCAACCTCTGTCCGGCTATTAACCCGGCTCTGCTGGCGGCGCAGTTGTACCAGGAGAGCGGGTGGAATCCGAGGGCGCAGAGCCATGCCGCCGCGCAGGGCATCGCGCAGTTCATCCCGGGCACCTGGGCCACGCACGGCATCGACGGCAACGGCGACGGCAAGCGGGACGTGTGGGACCCGGCCGACGCGATTCCCTCGGCCGCTTCGTACGACTGTGAGCTCGCCGGGTACGTCAAGAAGGTGCCCGGCGATCCGACGAGCAACATGCTGGCCGCGTACAACGCCGGCGCCTACGCGGTCATCAAGTACGGCGGCGTGCCTCCTTATAAGGAGACGCAGAACTACGTAAAGATCATCCGTTCGCTGGAGAAGAGCTTCGCCCGTCCCGTCGGTCGCGTCGCGCCCTCCCGCCAGGCCGCCGGGGCCATCTACTTCGCGCAGAAGAAGCTCGGTACGCCGTATCTGTGGGGCGGCAACGGGACGCCGGAGCAGCAGGGGCGGTTCGACTGTTCCGGGCTGACCCAGGCCGCGTACCGGACCGTCGGGATCGAGCTGCCGCGTGTCGCCAACGACCAGTACAACGCCGGGCCGCATCCCTCGCGGGACGAGCTGCTCCCGGGGGATCTGGTGTTCTTCTCCGACGATCTGACCAATTCGCGGGCCATTCGGCACGTCGGGCTGTACGTCGGGGGCGGGTACATGATCAACGCCCCGTTCACGGGGGCGGTCATCCGGTTCGACAAGATCGATACGCCGGACTACTTCGGTGCGACCCGCGTCACCAAGGACGGTGCCGCGGCCCTGCCGACCGACCTTCCGAAGGATTCTCCACCAGGGTGAGTCGTTGTGAGCCATCTCCCCCGGGGCTTGGGCGGGGGTCGGTGGAGCTGACGGTGAGTCGGCCGTGGCCGGAACTCTCCGTTAAGCCTGGGCCCTGAGCTGCGACGACCAGTCACTCTTCGATAACGTCATGGTGATCATTCGGTGGAGAGTGGAACGCGGGCGGGCACCGGGCCGTTCCCTGGACAGGGAACGGGACAGGGACAGCGGACAGCATGCGCACTGACCATGCGCGCGCGGAGCGGTACCACACCGAATCACGGGGGTTCGACCACGGTGGCGCGCACGGACGCGCGTCGCCACAGAAGAAGCAGACAAGGCAAGGGGCCGCAGCAGATGGCTGGACTCGAACTCGAAGGGTCGAACCCGGACGTCAGTGTGCTCTACGGCATCAACGGGCTGGCGAAGGCCGCTCCGACCTGGCTCGACCGGGTCATGGAGTTCGTCGGTGAGTACGGGACCATGTTCGGCCTCGTCCTGGTGGGTCTCTGGTGCTGGTGGAGCATGCGCAAGCGCGGGAGCGCCGAGGATTCGGTGGCCACCGTCGCCGCGCTCGTCTGGGCGCCGCTCGCCGCCGCCCTCGCGGTCGTGATCAACATCCCCATCCGCGGCTTCGTCGAACGGCCACGCCCGTTCAACGACCACGAGGGGCTGGAGGTCCTGATCCACGGCAAGACGGACTACTCGTTCGTCAGTGACCACTCCACCCTCGCCATGGCCCTCGCCGTCGGCATCTTCGTGGCCAACCGGAAGTTCGGCTTCGTCGCGCTCGGCCTCGCGGTCTTCGCGGGCGTCAGCCGGGTCTACATGGGCGTCCACTACCCCACCGACGTGATTGGCGGCTTCGCCCTCGGGACGGCCGTCGCCCTGCTGCTGGCGCCGCTCGCGATGGCCCTGCTGACCCCGCTGATGGCGGCGGTCTCCCGCTCCGACCGGGTCGGCTGGATCGTCCGGTCGAAGAAGGCGGACACGGCGTACGCCGAGGAGTACGGGGACACGCGCGGCATCCCCGAGCCCCGGCCGGGCTCCGGGCAGGGGTATCCGGGCGAGAAGGATCTCGCCGCCTGACTCCGTAGCCGACGGGGTCGGACCGACGTCCATCACGATCCCCCAGGTGCTCCGAGCACCTGGGGGATCGTGCTGTTTCCGGTCATGTCCTGGGGCGAGGGGAGGTGAGGGGAGAGGAGAGGGTCAGGACGCCGCCAGGTGTTCGGCGGCGTCCGTGCGGGCCCGGTCCCGCGATCTGCGCGCAGGGCCCGTCCAGCCGCACGTGCAGCGGGCCAGGCAGAACGAGCCGCGCTCGATCGTCGTGGCGTTGTGCCCGGCCGGGGGCGGCGCGGAGCACGAAGAGGGGTGCGGGGCCGTGGCGCGGGCTGGGGCGGAGAGTTCCTCGTGCACCTGACCACGGTACTGGGGACGGCCTCCGAACGGGGGGCCGTGTGCCGTACCCCCCCGCCCGCACGGCGGACGCGCCGGGGCGGCGTGACGGGGGGCGCCGGTGGTCGTTATGCGGAGCGGGTGAGGGCTCGGCCGGGCGGCATTCGTTGGGGGTTGGCAGGCGATGGTGGTGCAGCAGTACAGGGACGGAGGCGGGGCCCGCGCTGCCCGCGCCCTCGCCGTGGCCGGGGTGATCGCGGTCACCGCCGGATGCGTCGGCGGGGGTGGGGGAAGCGACGGGTCCGGGCAGCGCGCCGTGGCCGCGGAGCGCCCGCTCGATGTGCTCGGCCGGGCCGCCGGCGTACTCGCCGAAGCGGGTGGCGCGGAAGCCCGTACGTCGATGGAGACCGCGGCCGGCGGGACGCGGGTGACGATCCGCGGGGAGGGCACGTACGACTTCCGCACGCAGATGGGGCGGCTCAAGGTGGTGCTCCCCACGGACGCGGCCGGCGCGGACGACCGCCGGCCGATCACCGAGCTGCTGGCGCCGGGCGCGCTCTACATGAAGAACCGCGGCGCCGGGGTCCCCGACGACAAGTGGGTCAGGATCGACACGACCGCCCTGGAGGACGGCAACCTCGTCACCGGCGGGGTCACCGATCCGATGGCCGCCGCCGAACTGCTGCGCGGAGCCGGTGATGTGACGTACGTGGGGAAGTCCGAGCTGGCCGGGGTGACGGTGCATCACTACCAGGGCGTCGCCGACCTGAACCGCGCGGCGCGGGAGGCGTCGCCGCAGTCGCGGGGGGCGATGAGCGCGGCGGCGAAAGGGTTCAGCAAGGACGCCGTCCCGTTCGACGCGTACCTCGATGAGGAGGGCCGGCTGCGGAAGGTCCGCCACCGCTTCAGCTTCGCCTCCGCGGCTCAAGAGGGTCAGAAGGGCCAGGAGGGCCAGGCGGCGGCGCCGGTCACGGTGGTCTCGACGCTGCTGCTGTACGGGTTCGGGGCGCCGGTCACGGTGAAGCTGCCGGACGAGGACGACATCTACACGGGGGAGATCCGGCAGGGCTGAGCGGCCGGCCGCCGCCCGCCGCCGCGCCCCCTACGGGAAGGACGGGGCGGGAGGGGCCGGTTGGGAGGGGGCTAAATGGTCCGTCCGTGCCATGCGCGGTGCGTATCGCGCTCCCTACGCTAGGAAGCCGGTGCGCCGAAGGGTCGGCGACGGGTCGGCGACGGCAGAGAGAGGTGACGCAGGTGGTGACGCTCAGCGCTCCGAACGCTCAGGACTGTGTGGCCCTCGCCGAGATCGAGCTCTGCGGCGAGCTGATGATCGCGGCCTCGGCGGCGCGTGAGGAGCGCCTCAGTCCCGACCGTATCGACGAAGTGCTCAACGTCGGGGATGAGGCGCCCGGGGCCGGCACCGGTACTGAAGAAGGTGGCGGCGACGCAGTAGGTGGCGGTGACGGTGCCGTAGAAGGTGCCGTGGGCGCCGGCCTCGCTGTCGGTGGCGCGGGGGCTCGGACGATCGTTCCCCGGCAGGCGGTTCCCCGGCGATGACGCCCCCGGCACCCAGACCGGCCCGGGACCGGGCCGGTCTCACGTCCGTAGCAGCCGGGCGATCGCCTTCGTGGCCTCCTCGACCTTCGCGTCGATCTCCTCGCCGCCCTTGACCGCCGCGTCGGCGACGCAGTGGCGCAGGTGCTCCTCCAGCAACTGGAGGGCGAAGGACTGCAGGGCCTTCGTCGAGGCCGAGACCTGGGTGAGTATGTCGATGCAGTAGACGTCCTCGTCGACCATGCGCTGGAGGCCGCGGATCTGGCCCTCGATCCGGCGCAGCCGTTTGAGGTGCTCGTCCTTCTGGTGGTGGTAGCCGTGGATCCCGAGGTCGTGGTCGGTCACGATCTCCTCGGCGCCGACCGGAGCAGGTGCGGCCGCGGCGGTCGGTGCGGCCGCCGCCGGGGCCTCCGCCGGTTCCGCTGCCGCGCCTGCGCCCGCTCCCGCTCCCGCGCCCGTCGTCTCGGTGGTGGTCATGTGCGTCCTCCCGTTGTCCTGGTGCCGTTGCCCTCGTACGACCTGTTACAGCCTGCTTGCCGCCCGCTCTGGCCTGATGTGGCCGGTGGTGCCGCCCGCCGGCCGTTCACGCCGCGGTTCCGCGCACCTGATCCCGATATACCCCTGCCGGGTATATCGTAACGAATCCGGCGGAAACGTGACCGGGGGCCGGTGCTGATCCCCGTTCGCGATGGGCGACACTGAAGAACGCCGGTTAGCCGTGGCCGGATGATGCGCCTAGCATCAGCCTGACCGAATCCAAAGCATCCCGAGGACCCCACGTGCGCTTTCGTCTGACCCCCAGGGAGACGAGCTTCTACGACATGTTCTCCGCGTCCGCGGACAACATTGTCACGGGCTCGAAACTCCTGATGGAACTGCTCGGGGCGGATTCTGCCTCCCGGGTCGAGATCGCGGAGCGTATGCGGGCAGCGGAGCACGCGGGGGACGACGCCACCCACGCGATCTTCCACCAGCTGAACTCCTCCTTCATCACGCCGTTCGACCGCGAGGACATCTACAAGCTGGCGTCCTCCCTCGACGACATCATGGACTTCATGGAGGAGGCCGTCGACCTGGTCGTCCTCTATCAGGTCCAGGAGCTCCCCAAGGGCGTCGAGCAGCAGATCGAGGTGCTGGCCCGGGCGGCGGAACTGACCGCCGAGGCCATGCCGGGGCTGCGGACCATGAACAACCTCACCGAGTACTGGATCGAGGTCAACCGGCTGGAGAACCAGGCCGACCAGATCCACCGCAAGCTGCTGGCCCAGCTCTTCAACGGCAAGTACGACGCCATGGAGGTGCTGAAGCTCAAGCAGATCGTGGACGTGCTGGAAGAGGCGGCTGACGCGTTCGAGCACGTGGCCAACACCGTGGAGACCATCGCGGTCAAGGAGTCCTGAACCTCGTGGACACCTTTGCGCTGATCGTGACCATCGGTGTCGCGCTCGGCTTCACGTATACGAACGGCTTCCACGACTCCGCGAACGCCATCGCCACCTCGGTCTCCACCCGGGCGCTGACCCCGCGTGCGGCTCTGGCGATGGCGGCGGTGATGAACCTCGCCGGCGCCTTCCTCGGCCAGGGGGTCGCCAAGACCGTCAGCGAAGGCCTCATCGCCACGCCCGTCGGGCAGAAGGGGATGGGCATCCTGTTCGCGGCGCTGGTCGGCGCGATCATCTGGAACCTCATCACCTGGTACTTCGGCCTCCCCTCCTCGTCCTCGCACGCCCTGTTCGGCGGCATGGTCGGCGCGGCGCTGGCCGGCGGCACGGACGTGATCTGGTCCGGGGTGCTGGAGAAGGTCGTCATCCCGATGTTCATCTCCCCGTTCGTCGGCCTGATCGCCGGCTATCTGGTGATGGTCGCCATCCTGTGGCTGTTCCGGAACGCCAACCCGCACAAGGCCAAGCGCGGCTTCCGGATCGCGCAGACGGTCTCGGCGGCGGGCATGGCGCTCGGCCACGGCCTCCAGGACGCGCAGAAGACGATGGGCATCGTGGTGATGGCCCTGGTCATCGCCGACATCGAAGGTCCGAACGACGAGATCCCGGTCTGGGTCAAGATCGCGTGTGCGGTGATGCTCTCGCTGGGTACGTACGCGGGCGGCTGGCGCATCATGCGTACGCTCGGCCGGAAGATCATCGAGCTGGACCCGCCGCAGGGCTTCGCCGCCGAGACGACCGGCGCGTCGATCATGTTCGGTTCGGCGTTCCTCTTCCACGCCCCGATCTCCACGACGCACGTCATCACCTCCGCGATCATGGGCGTCGGCGCCACCAAGCGCGTGAACGCCGTGCGCTGGGGCGTCGCGAAGAACATCATCCTCGGCTGGTTCATCACCATGCCGGCCGCCGCGCTGGTCGCGGCGCTGAGTTACGGCGCGGTGCTGCTGCTCTTCGGCTGAGGCCCCGGAAGACAGCCGAGGCCCCGGAAGACACAGACATGGGTCCGCCCCCGCTCTCCGTACCAGGGAGAGCGGGGGCGGACCCTTTCGCCTTGTGGTGGCACCGCCATGCAGCACCGCAAGGCCGTATGTGGGGGAGGAGCAGGCGTACGGCTCAGCCGAAGCGGCCCGAGATGTAGTCCTCCGTGGCCTGCACCGACGGGTTGGAGAAGATCCGCTCCGTCTCGTCTATCTCGATGAGCCGGCCGGGCTTGCCGACCGCCGCGAGGTTGAAGAACGCGGTGCGGTCCGAGACACGGGCCGCCTGCTGCATGTTGTGCGTCACGATGACGATCGTGAAGCGCTCCTTCAGCTCGCCGATCAGGTCCTCGATGGCGAGGGTCGAGATCGGGTCGAGCGCCGAGCACGGCTCGTCCATCAGCAGGACCTGGGGCTCCACCGCGATGGCGCGGGCGATGCACAGGCGCTGCTGCTGGCCGCCGGAGAGGCCGGAGCCGGGCTTGTTGAGCCGGTCCTTGACCTCGTTCCAGAGGTTGGCGCCGCGCAGGGACTTCTCCACGACGTCGTTCAGCTCGCTCTTGCGGTAGCTGCCGTTGAGCCGCAGACCCGCCGCCACGTTGTCGAAGATCGACATGGTGGGGAAGGGGTTGGGGCGCTGGAAGACCATGCCGACCGTGCGGCGCACGGTGACCGGGTCGACGTTGGAGCCGTACAGGTTCTCGTCGTCCAGCATCACCTTGCCCTCGACGCGGCCGCCGGGGGTGACCTCGTGCATCCGGTTCAGGGTGCGCAGGAAGGTGGACTTGCCGCAGCCGGACGGGCCGATGAAGGCGGTCACGGAGCGGGGCTCCACGGTCATCGAGATGTCCTCGATGGCCTTGTGGTTGCTGTAGAAGGCGCTGAGGCCGCTGATGTCGATGCGCTTGGCCATGGTGATCACTGCTTCTTTCGGAGGTCGCTGATGGCCGCGTCAGCGACCGGTCTTCGGGGCCTTCCAGCGGGCGATGCCGCGGGCCACGAGGTTGAGGATCATGACGAAGGCGATCAGCACCAGGGCCGCTGCCCAGGCGCGGTCGTACGAGGCGGCCTCGCCGATCTTGTACTGCTCGTAGATGTAGAACGGCAGCGAGGACTGAGCGCCTTCGAAGGGGTTCGCGTTGATCAGCTGGCTGCCGAAGACCAGCAGGATGATCGGGGCGGTCTCACCGGCGATACGGGCGATGGCCAGCATGACACCGGTCGTGATCCCGCCGATCGCGGTCGGCAGGACCACCTTCAGGATAGTGCGCCACTTCGGGATGCCCAGGGCCAGCGAGGCCTCGCGCAGCTCGTTCGGGACGAGCTTGAGCATCTCCTCGGTGGAGCGCACCACGACCGGGATCATCAGGATCGTCAGGGCGAGCGCACCCATCAGGCCGGAGGGCTGGATCTCGAAGATCAGCATGATCGACAGGATGAAGAGACCGGCCACGATGGACGGGATGCCCGTCATGACGTCGACGAAGAAGGTGACGGCCTTGGCGAGCGCGCCCTTGCCGTACTCGACCAGGTAGACGGCGGTCAGCAGGCCGAGCGGGGCGGAGATCACCGTGGCGATACCGACCTGCTCCAGGGTGCCGATCAGCGCGTGGTAGACGCCGCCGCTGGCCTCCGAGCCGAGCACACCGGCCATGGAGTGGGTGAGGAAGTAGCCGTCCAGGCGCTCGGCGCCGCGGGTGATCGTCGTCCACAGCAGCGAGGCCAGCGGGACGACCGCGATCAGGAAGCAGACCCAGACGATGCTGGTGGCCAGGCGGTCCTTCGCCTGGCGCTTGTTCTCGACGATGCTCGTGGCGACGTACGAGATCCCCAGGAAGAGCAGCGCGGCGATCATGCCCCACTGCACCTTGCTGTGCCAGCCTGCGGCGGTGGAGATGCCGACGGAGAGGGCGATCGCGAGCGCGGCGAAGCCGACGGGGGCCAGGCGGGGCAGCGAGCGGCTGCTCAGGCCGGACTTCGGGGTGCCGGGGCCGGTGGGCGGCGTCGGGCGTTCCTGTACGGCGGTGGATGCGTGGCTCATGCGTTGGCCCCCGAGTACTCCTTGCGGCGGGCGATGATGAGCCGGGCCGCGCCGTTGACCAGCAGGGTGAGGACGAAGAGGACGAGGCCCGAGGCGATCAGGGCGTCGCGCCCGAACTCGTCTGCCTCGCCGAACTTCGCCGCGATGTTCTGCGCGAAGGTTCCGCCGCCCGGGTTGAGCACGTGCAGCGAGATGATGAAGCTCGGGGAGAGGACCGTGGCCACGGCCATCGTCTCGCCGAGCGCGCGGCCGAGGCCGAGCATCGAGGCGGAGATGATGCCGGAGCGGCCGAACGGCAGCACCGAGAGGCGGATGACCTCCCAGCGGGTGGCGCCCAGCGCGAGCGCGGCCTCCTCGTTCATCTTCGGGACCTGGAGGAAGACCTCGCGGCTGACGCTGGTCACGATCGGCAGGATCATGATCGCCAGCAGCACGCCGACGGTGAAGAGCGAGCGGGCGACGCCGACCTCGGTCTTCTCGAAGATGTACGTCCAGCCGAAGAACTGGTCGAGCCAGAGGTTCAGGCCCTCCAGGTACGGCACCAGGACGAGGGCGCCCCAGATGCCGTAGACGATGCTGGGGACGGCGGCGAGCAGGTCGACGACGTACGCGATGGGGGCGGCCAGCTTGCGCGGCGCGTAGTGCGAGATGAACAGCGCGATGCCGACAGCGATCGGAACCGCGATGATCATCGCGATGATCGAGCTGACGACCGTGCCGAAGAGCAGGACGGCGATGCCGAAGACCGGCGGGTCGCCGGCCGGGTTCCAGTCGAAGGTGGTGAGGAAGTTGCCCTCGTCCTTCGAGATGGCGATGGCGGCCCGGTAGCTGAGGAACACGGCGATCGACGCCATGATCACGAGCAGCAGGATGCCCGAGCCGCGCGACAGGCCGACGAAGACCTTGTCGCCCATGCGCCCGGTGGACTGGGGGCGCTCCGTGCGGTCCGGGGGTGCCGGCGGGGCCGGTGGTGTGTCTATCGGTGTGGTGGAAGCCATGGTCTTTCCGGTCTGTGTGGGGGAGCCGAGGCTCCCCTGGCGGCGGTGCACCGGATGGTTGGGGCTGGGGCTGGTTGGTACCGGGGTGGCGGGCCGGTCCGGAGGGGTGCGCCGGGCCGGCCTGCCGGTGGTGCGTGGAGCGCGGGGACGGCCCCCGCGCTCCGGGCCGTTACGAGAGGCCGTTGACGGTCTCGCGGACCTTCGCGTTGATCTCGGCCGGGATCGGGGCGTAGCCCGCCTCGGTCAGGATCTTCTGGCCGTCGTCGGAGGCGGCGTAGGAGAGGAAGGACTTGACGGTGTCGAGCGTCTCGGGCTTGTTGCCGGTGTCGCAGACGACCTCGTACGTGACGAGGACCAGCGGGTAGGCGCCGTCGGCCTTGGTGGTGTAGTCGAGGTCGAGGGCCAGGTCCTTGCCGGTGCCCTTGATCTTGGCGGCGGCGATGGCCTTGGAGGCGTTCTCCGAGGTGGCCTCGGCCGGGGCGGAGCCGCCGGTGTCGATGGAGACCGTGGAGATGCTCTGGGACTTGGCGTAGGAGAGCTCGAAGTAGCCGATCGCGCCGTCGACCTGCTTCACCTGGGCGGCGATGCCGGAGGAGCCGGACGCGGCCTGGCCACCGGGGGCCGGCCACTTCTTCTCGGCCTCGTACTTCCAGTCGTCCGCGGCGGCCGCGCCGAGGTACTTGCCGAGGTTCTGCGTGGTGCCGGAGTCCTCGGAGCGGTGGAAGGCCTGGATCGCCTTGTCCGGCAGCTTGACGCCGTCGTTCAGCTTGGCGATCGCCGGGTCGTTCCACTTCTTGATCTTCGTGTCGAAGATCTTGGCGAGCGTCGGGGCGTCCAGCGTGAGCTTGTCGACACCCTCCAGGTTGTAGCCGACCGCGACCGGGCCGCCGACCATCGGGAGGTTGATGCCCTGGCCGGTCTTGCAGGCCTTCTTCGACTCGGCGACCTCTTCCGGCTTCAGCGCGGAGTCGGAGCCGGCGAAGCCCACGGTGCCCTGGTTGAAGGCGACGATGCCCTCGCCGGAGGAGGAGGAGTTGTAGTTGATCTCCACTCCGGAACAGGCGGCCATGTAGTTCTTGACCCAGAGGTCCATGGCGTTCTTCTGCGCACTGGAGCCGGAGGCGCGGAGCTGGCCCTTGGCCTTGCCGCAGTCGATGCTCGACGCGGCAGCGGACTGCTCACCGGAGCCGCCGGTGGTCCCGTTGCCGGTGTTGTCGTCCGAACCGCACGCCGTGAGGACCAGGGCGCCGGAGACGGCGAGGGCACCGAGCGCGGTGGCACGAAGCCGGTTCTTGCGCTGAAGCTTCACTTTCGGGTGTTCCTTCCAGGAGCCGCCGTGATCTGTTCGTTCTACGACGGCGTGCGATGAGGAGGGTTGCTACGGCTTGGCGCCGCGCACCGTGTACGTCCGAAATTAGGCAGAACAGGTGAAGCCGCCAACGGGAGAGAGTGAACGGCAGGTGAACCGTGTCGGGCAGGCGGGTGCGGGCGCGGCCCGGCTCAGCTGTGGGGGAGCACGGCGAGCAGCGCGGTGAGCTGTTCGCGGTCGCGCGGCTGGGTGAGGCGTACGCGGGTGGCCTCGGGGGTCAGCCACAGCAGCCGGTCCACCTCGTCGTTGGCCTCGAAGGCGCCGCCCGTCGCCTCGGCGGCCCAGTAGGCGACCTCCTTGGGGCGCCCGTCGACGAGATACCGGGCGGTGGGGAGCGGGGCGCCCGGGACGCAGTGGTGGCCGGTCTCCTCCAGGACCTCCCGTACGGCGGCGGCCAGCGGCTCCTCGTCGCGCTTCAGCTTGCCCTTGGGGAAGCTCCAGTCGTCGTAGCGGGGCCGGTGGACGAGGCACACCTCCACCCCGCCGCCTCCGTCCGGGGCGCGGCGCCACAGGACGCAGCCCGCGGCCCGGATGGTCGACGCCGTGTGCTGGGGGCCGCTCATGGGGCCGTCATGGCCGTCGCGTACGGCCAGGTCTCCCGGAACACCGCTCGCGCGGCCTCCACCTCGTGGCGCTGGTCCGCGTGGAGGACCCCGAGGGCGTACGCGGTCGCCGGGGCGATGCGCGGGGTGCGGGCCGCCGCTGCCGCCGCCGTGGCCGCCTCCGCCGCGTCCCGGTGCAGGTCCAGGGCGTGCCCGGCGCCGGTGAGGACCGGGTCGGCGGCGCCGAGGACGACCTCGTGGGCGTACCGGTGCAGCCGCAGCAGCAGGCGGGTCTGGTGCCACGGCGCGTCCTGCGCCTCGTTGTACGGCTCCGCCGACGCGTCGGGCGGGAGCGCCGCCACCGCGCCGATCAGCCGTTGCTCGGCGCGTTCGGCGGGCTCCAGGAGCGCCTCCGCCCCCCGGCCCGTGGTGCCCGGGGCGAGCGGGACCTCGGAGGCGAGCAGCGCCACGGCGTCGGCGACCGCGTGGAAGCGGGAGGAGCCGAGGGCCTGGAGCGCGGCGGAGTGGGCCCGGGTCCGGGCGAGGGTGAGCTGCCGCTCCAGCAGCGCCCCGGCCCGCGCCGCCCCGACGCCGAGCGCGGCCCGGCCCTGGGCGGCGTCCGGGGCCCCGGAACCGGCGGCCCCGGGGCTGGCGGAGGCTCCGGCGCCCGCAGATCCCCCGGCGCCCCCGGCGCCTGCGGATCCCCCGGCACCCCCGGATTTCGTGGCGGCGGGCCTCGTACCGCGGGCTGCGGGGAGGGCGGCGCCGGAGAGCTGGTGCAGGGCGTCCAGCAGGCGGGTGAGCCGGCCCGCGTACGCGTGTTCCCGGGCGAGGGTGCCGGAGAGCCAGGCCAGTTCCGTACGGAGGTGGTCGGCCCAGACCGGGTCCAGGACGGTGCGGAAGGTGTGCAGGGAGCCGCTGATACGCCGGGCCGAGCCGCGCAGGGCGCGGGCCGCGGCCTCGGCGCCCTGGCCGTTCGCGCCGGAGGGGGCGCTGTGCTCGCGGTGCAGGCGCAGGCTGCGGAGGAAGTCCCCGGCCTGCCCCTGGAGGTAGGGCGCGAGGACGGCGTCGGCGCTCACGCCGTCGGCCGGGCGGCTCCCGGAGGGCGTCGGGAAGCCGGGGCGGGGCGGGGCGGCCCCTGCGGGGAGGGGCCGCCCCGCAGGGTTCGCCTCCTCCGGGGCCCCGTCCTCCCGGCCCCCGTAGGTCTTCTCCGGGCCCCCGGCCGCGGCAGGCTCCGCAGCGGGCGGGCGGGGCGTCGTCTGGTGGTCAGGGCGTCGCACGCCTGCGCCTCCGGGCATCGATGAGCATCTCCTGGACGTGCCGCAGCGGCTGCCCCTCCGCGTCCGTGGCGTGCCGGGTCCAGTTGCCGTCGGGGCCCAGGTGCCAGGAAGAGGTGGTGTCGGCCATACCGGTCTCCAGGAGTCGGCTGAGTGCGGCGCGGTGAGCGGGGTCGGTGACCCGGACGAGGGCCTCGATCCGGCGGTCGAGGTTGCGGTGCATCATGTCGGCGCTGCCGAACCACACCTCGGGCTCGCCGCCGTTGCCGAAGGAGAAGACCCGGGAGTGTTCGAGGAAGCGCCCTAGTATGGAGCGGACCCGGATGTTCTCCGAGAGCCCCGCGACCCCGGGGCGGATCGCGCAGATCCCGCGCACCCAGATGTCGACGGGCACGCCCGCCTGGGCCGCCCGGTAGCAGGCGTCGATGATCGCTTCGTCGACCATCGAGTTGACCTTGATCCGGACGTAGGCGGGGCGCCCGGCGCGGTGGTGGGCGATCTCCTTGTTGATGCGGGCGATCAGCCCGTCGCGCAGGGACTTCGGCGCGACCAGGAGGCGGCGGTAGGTCTCGCGGCGGGAGTAGCCGGAGAGCCGGTTGAACAGGTCGGAGAGGTCCGCCCCGACCTGCGGGTCCGCCGTGAGCAGGCCGAGGTCCTCGTACAGCCTGGCGGTCTTGGGGTGGTAGTTGCCGGTGCCGACGTGGGAGTAGCGGCGCAGCGTGTCGCCCTCCTCGCGGACGACGAGCGAGAGCTTGCAGTGGGTCTTCAGCCCGACGAGGCCGTACACGACATGGCAGCCGGCCTCCTCCAGCTTGCGGGCCCACTTGATGTTGGCCTGCTCGTCGAAGCGGGCCTTGATCTCGACGAGGACGAGGACCTGCTTGCCGGACTCGGCCGCGTCGATGAGGGCGTCCACTATCGGGGAGTCGCCGGAGGTGCGGTACAGCGTCTGCTTGATGGCCAGCACGTCGGGGTCGCTCGCCGCCTGCTCCAGGAAGGCCTGGACGGAGGTGGAGAACGAGTCGTACGGGTGGTGGAGCAGGACGTCCCGCTCGCGCAGCGCGGCGAAGATGTCGGGCGCGGAGGCGGACTCCACCTCGGCCAGGTCCCGGTGGGTACCCGCGATGAACTTCGGGTACTTCAGCTCGGGCCGGTCCAGCGAGGCGATCGCGAAGAGGCCGGTCAGGTCCAGGGGGCCGGGCAGCGGGTAGACCTCCGCGTCGGACACCTTCAGCTCGCGGACCAGCAGATCGAGGACGTACGGGTCGATGGACTCCTCGACCTCCAGCCGCACCGGCGGGCCGAAGCGGCGCCGCATGAGCTCCTTCTCCAGCGCCTGGAGCAGGTTCTCCGCGTCGTCCTCCTCGACCTCCAGGTCCTCGTTCCTGGTGACCCGGAACATGTGGTGCGCCAGCACCTCCATCCCCGGGAACAGCTCCTCCAGGTGGGCCGCGATGACGTCCTCGATGGGCACGTACCGCTGCGGCGACGCCTCCAGGAAGCGCGTCAGCAGCGGCGGCACCTTGACCCGGGCGAAGTGGCGGTGGCCGCTGACCGGGTTGCGGACGACGACCGCGAGGTTGAGGGAGAGCCCGGAGATGTACGGGAAGGGGTGCGCGGGGTCGACGGCCAGCGGGGTCAGGACGGGGAAGACGCGCTGCCGGAAGAAGGTGAACAGGCGGGCCTGCTCCTTCTCGGTCAGATCCGGCCACCGGATGAGCTGGATCGACTCGTCGGAGAGGGCCGGGGCGATGTCCTGCTGGAAGCAGGCCGCGTGCCGGGCCATGAGCTCGCGCGAGCGGGTCCAGATCAGGTCGAGGACCTCGCGCGGCTGGAGACCGGAGGCGGAGCGGGTGGCGACGCCGGTGGCGATGCGGCGCTTGAGGCCGGCCACCCGGACCATGAAGAACTCGTCCAGGTTGGAGGCGAAGATCGCCAGGAAGTTGGCGCGTTCCAGGATCGGGGTCGCCGGGTCCTCGGCCAGCTCCAGCACGCGTTCGTTGAAGGCGAGCCAGGAGCGCTCGCGGTCGAGGAACCGCCCCTGGGGCAGCTCGTCGCCGTCCCGGTCGGGCTCGTACGCGTCCGCGTCGGCGTCGAGATCGGGGTCCAGGTCGGCGGCGGTGGAGAAGCCGACGTTGCTGGAGGAGGGGTGCGCGACGGCGTGCGGCCGGTGCGCGGCGAGTGCGCCGACGGACGGCTGGGCGGGCTGGACCGGGACCTCGGAGCTGGGCTGCTGGCTCATGAACCCATTGTTCCGCGTGGGGGCCCCGGTAGGCGCGTCGGAGCCGGGAAAGATCGCGGAAGGCCCGGGAAACCCGGGGTCACGGCCGGGTTCCCGGCCCGGGGACGCGGCGGAGGCGTTACCCCGGCCGCTCCCGTCGCGGCGGGGGGCTGGCAGAGCTGGCTGCATCCCGTGAGGGTCGCAAGGGCGTCTGAATGGCCGGTAACGGCGACATGACGTACAGGAAGCGGTGTGCCTGCGGGTCAGTCGCTCGGTGACTGTACGTGACTGCGCACGGGTACGTGATCGCCGCCCGGGCCCACCCCTCGTAGGGCCCGGACGGCGAGGTCGGGTGGCTTTGGCGTCAGCCGTGCAGGCGGCGCAGGACCCGGAAGGCGGCGAACACGGCGAGCGCGGCGAGTGCGAGGAGGATGCCGGTCTCGACCAGCTCGTGCCGGGAAGGGGGTCCCCCCTGGCCCTTAAGGCCTTGGGGGAGGGTCGAGGTCGGCCATGGGCTCGTCCAGCAGCATCAGTTCGGGCCGCTTGCCGAGCGCGAGGGCCAGCGCGAGCCGGGTCCGCTGCCCGCCGGAGAGCGTACGGACACGGGCCTTGCGCGGCAGCGGCGCGGCGATCCGGCCCGCGATGGCGGCGTCCCAGCGCCCGGGGTTCAGCTCGCCGCCCGCCCACAGCGTGTCGGCCACGGTGAGCTGCGGGTACAGCGGCTTGTCCTGGGGCACGTAGGCGATGCGGTCGCCTACGGCGGAGGGGTCGGCGGAGCCGAGGACGGTGAGGGACTCGGCGCTCGGCCGGGCCAGGCCCGCCGCCAGGTTCAACAGGGTGGACTTCCCGGCCCCGTTGGGCCCGACGAGTGCGCAGACGCGCCCGGCGGGGAGGCGGAAGGAGCAGCCGTCCAGGGCCGTGTGCGCGCCCCCTCTCCGCCCGTAGGTCATGGCGAGGCCGCGAGCCTCGATCACAGCACCTGTCATCTGTCCTGGTCCCCCTTGTACGTACGGTTGATCACGGCGGTGAAGAGCGCGCTGACGTCGTCCTTCTCCAGCCCGGCCGACCGCGCCCGGCGGGCCCAGTCGGCGAGTTCGGTGCGCAGCGGTGAGTCGGAGGCGGAGGCCTCCACCGCGCCGCCGAGCGTCCTGCGGACGAAGGTGCCGAGCCCGCGCCGCGCCTCGACGAGGCCCTCGCGCTCCAACTCCCGGTACGCCTTGAGGACGGTGTTCGGGTTGATGGCGGTGGCCTCCACGACCTCGCGGGCGGTGGGCAGCCGGTCCCCCGGCCGCAGAACGCCCAGGCGCAGGGCCTGCTTCGTCTGCTGGACGATCTGGAGGTAGGTGGCGACGCCGCTGCGCCGGTCGATGCGGAACTCGACCGCTGCGGACTCTGCCACGGTCACCACCCTTTCACTAATTGAGTAGTGAAAGGGTGTACCAAGGAAGGGGCGGCGTCAAACGACGCCGCCCCTGCACGTACGGGGGACGGGGAGGGCGGGCTACCGCGTCCGTCTACCGTGTCCGCGTCCGCGTCCGCGTCCGTGTCCGTCTACCGCGTCCGTGCGGCGCGCAGTTCCTCGTTGATGCGCTGGGCCTCTTCGAGCTGGTCCTCAAGGATGACGATGCGGCAGGCGTCCTCGATCTTGGTGCCCTGGTCCACGAGCTCCCGGGCGCGCGCGGCGATGCGCAGCTGGTAGCGGGAGTAGCGGCGGTGGCCGCCTTCGGAGCGCAGGGGGGTGATCAGGCGGTTCTCGCCGAGTGCGCGCAGGAAGGCGGGTGTGGTGGAGAGCATCTCGGCGGCCCGGCCCATGGTGTAGGCGGGGTAGTCGTCGTCGTCCAGGTTGTCGGTGGGGCGGGTACTGCTAGGCGGCATAGCACCTCTTCTTTCGGGGGTACGTCGGTGGCCGGCGTGGGGACACGTCGGGGGGCCCGAGTGCCGTCCGGCACTCGGGCCCCGAGCTTCAACACCATCTGCCGACGTGACTCACGTCGGCCTTCTTTTTCCGCCGGTCCGCCGGAGAGGGCGGGAGAGCGGGGATCGCGGATGCGTGACCGGGGACCACCTTCCGATCTGGGGCCTGCGGTACCCGAGCGGTGCGTGCCTCGCCCGGGCGATCCTGATGGCGTCTGCTCCTTACCTCGTCGGTTCGGGTCTGTTCTCGGTTTCTGGTTCTGTTCTCGGTCTGGTTCGTTCGTCGGACCGGACCGGACAGGTCGGAGTCTCGCTGCGCGGCCCCTGAAGGCTGCCCGGCCCGGCAATCAGCGCTGGAACCCACCGTTTCCGGCTCCACCACTCCACTGCCGTGCCGTCCTCGCTGTCCGGCTACGAGAAAAACACTAGACCCGTCGACTGCGGGATGTCTACCACCGCCACGACAGATTTTCTCCAGGGTGGGGGTGCGAGGTTCAGGACTCGGTGCGGTACATCAGGTCCACCTCATGGGTGGTGAAGCCGATCCGCTCGTACACCGCCACGGCCGCCGTGTTGTCGGCGTCGACGTAGAGCATCGCGGTGGGCAGCGCCTGCGCGGCCAGGTGGTGCAGGCCGATGGAGGTCAGTGCCTTGCCGAGGCCGCCGCCCTGGGCGTCGGGCAGCACGCCGACGACGTACACCTCGCCGAGCTGCTCCTCCGCGTGCACCTTCGTCCAGTGGAAGCCCACGATCTCCCCGTCCCGCTCGGCCAGGAAGAACCCCTTCGGGTCGAACCACGGCTCCGCCTTGCGGTCGTCCAGGTCCTGCTGGGTCAGGGAGCCCTGCTCGGGGTGGTGGGCGAAGGCGGCGCGGTTCACGGCGAGCCAGGCGGCGTCGTCACGGCCGGGCTCGAAGGTCCGTACGGTGACGCCGTCGGGCAGTACGGGCTCCGCGAGGTCGAGCGGGATCAGGCTCCGACGGAGCTGGCGCAGCTCGCGGAAGAGGGAGAGGCCGAGGACCTGGGCCAGGTGCCGGGCGGCCGAGCTGCCGCCGTGCGCCCAGACCCGCAGCCGCTTGCCGGTCGCGGCGAGGAGCGCGGCGCCCAGGGCCCGGCCGTGACCGGTGCCGCGCCGCTCGGGGTGGACGACGAGCTCGGCCGCCGGGGCCTCGACGGGGTCGGTGTCCTCAAGCTGCGCGTACCCGGCGAGGGTGCCGCCGCTGGTGAGCAGGAAGTGGCGTACACCGTCGCGGTGACCGCCCCGGATCCGGAGCCTCCCCTGCTCGGAGACCGCCTGCCTGCCGTCGAACCGGGCGGCCTCGCCGAGGAGTTCGAGGACGGCGTCGGCCTGGGCGGGGTCGAGCGCGTCGAGGGCCTGAATCTCGCGTCCGGGGGAGGGGAGGGGTGCGTCAGTCGTCATGGGACGAGCGTACGGGGGGTGGGGGCGCGGGCGGGGGTGCGCGAGGGGGACGAGCGGGGCGCGGGCGGGGGTCGATCGGCGCCGGTCATCCGTCCTCGGGCTCGGCCTCGTCCTCGGGCTCGGCCTCGGACGGGGCAGGCGCAGGCGCGTTCAGGACGTGGTCCGCGATGCGGGAGAGGTCCTCCGCGCTGGGCAGCAGCTCCCTCACTCCCTCGGGCAGCCCGGCGTACGTGCTGACGGCCAGCGGGGTGTTGTACCCGCGCAGCGCGTACTCCACCATCGCCCGGTCCCTGCTCTCGGCGATCAGGATGCCGAGGGTGGGGTCGTCCCGCTCCTTGTCCCTGACCAGGTCGTCCACCACCGAGACGTAGAACCCGAGCTGCCCGAAGTGCTCGGCCCGCGCCTTGCGGGTCTTCAGCTCCAGCACGACGTAGCAGTGCAGCTTGCAGTGGTAGAAGAGCAGGTCGATGCGGTACTCGGAGTCGCCGACCACGATCGGGTACTGCCGTCCGACGAAGGCGAACCCGACGCCGAGTTCGGTCAGGAACCGCACGAGGTTGTCGACGAGCGCGTCCTCCAGATCGCGCTCGGCGGGCCGGCCCGTGAGCTCGGTGAAGTCGAGGCGGTAGGGGTCCTTGAGGATCTGCCGTACGGCGTCGGACTTACCCGGCAGGCTGACGTCGAAGTTGTTCGCGGCGGCGCCTTCCGCGAGGTGCAGTTGCCGGTGGATCACCGACTCCAGGTGCGTACGCGACCAGCCGTGGTGGACGGCGTGCTGGGCGTAGAAGTCCAGCTCGAAGCGGGTGGCGCACTTGCCCATGAGGAGGACGACGTGGCCCCAGGGCAATTGCGCAACAGTCTGTTGCGCAATTGAGTCCGGCCAGGTCCGGGCCATCTGCTGCATGTACTGGAGGTTGCGCGTACTGAATCCCCGCTGCTGCGGGAACTCCGTCCGCAGCTCGGTGGCGATCCGCTCGATGACCTTCGTGCCCCACTTCTCCCCGCGCTGGCGCTCCAGGATGATCTGCCCGATCTCCCAGTACATCCGGAGCATCTCGGTGTTGACCTTGAGCTGGGCCCGGACGTGCGCCCCGCGGACGATCGTCTTGAGGTCGTCGACCATGTCGAGGAATCCGGCGGGGAGTTCCGCCGGATGTGATTGCGGACGTGACCGCGGACGTGACGTCGGACGCGATTGCGGACGTGCTTGTTGCTGGCCCGGCACCTTCGGTGTGGACGCGAGTTCGTTCTCCATGGCGCACAGACTTCCGGATGCCCTGTGTGCCGTGACGTTTCTGCCCCCATATGTAAGCCATACGGATGATAGATGCGCAGATGAAACGACTCTGACGAGCCATTTGGCCGGATGGCAACCAGTCCGTAACCCCGAACACCTGTTGCGCTACGCGCGTTGACTCTAGGCTGCGGCACGCAGGATTCCAGAAGTGACACCACTGACGTAACTGACACACAAGGGGACCGATGTCAGCGACTCCGCAGAAGAAACGTGCCTCCCGGCGGGTGCTCGCCGCCGCGGCCGGTCTGGCCACCGTGGGCGCGCTCGTCGCCGCGATGCCGGCCGGGGCCCATGACCGGGGCCACGGGGGCGGTCACGGCCACGGGCACGGCCACAAGCCCCGTACCGTAGATGTGCAGTTGCTGTCCTTCAACGACCTGCACGGCAACCTGGAGCCTCCGGCCGGTTCCGCGGGCAACGTCTCCGAGACGCAGCCCGACGGCACGGTGAAGGCGATCCCGGCCGGTGGCGTCGAGTACCTGGCGACCTCGCTGCGCAACGCGCGCAAGGGCAGCCCGTACTCCGTCACGGCGGCCGGCGGCGACATGGTCGGCGCGAGCCCGCTGCTGTCGGGCCTCTTCCACGACGAGCCGACGATCGAGGCGCTCAACAAGCTGAAGCTGGACGTCTCGGCGGTCGGCAACCACGAGTTCGACGAGGGAGCGACCGAGCTGGCCCGCCTCCAGAACGGCGGCTGTCACCCTGTCGAGGGCTGTTACGAGAAGGGCAGGAAGTTCAAGGGCGCGGACTTCCCCTACCTGGCGGCCAACGTCACCAAGGAGAAGACCGGCAAGCCGCTGCTGAAGCCGTACACGGTCTGGAAGAGGAACGGCGTCAAGATCGGCTTCATCGGCGTGACCCTGGAGGGCACGCCGGACATCGTCACCGCGAACGGGGTCAAGGGCCTCAAGTTCCACGACGAGGTCGAGACGATCAACAAGTACGCGCGTGAGCTGGACCGCAAGGGCGTCAAGTCCATCGTGGCCCTGATCCACGAGGGCGGCGCCCCGGCCTCGACGTCGTACAACTTCGACTGCGACAGCCCGGGCGCGGGCGACGGCATCTCCGGCCCGATCGTCGACATCGCCAAGGGCATCACGCCGAAGGTGGACGCCCTGGTCACGGGCCACACCCACCAGGCGTACGTGTGCACGGTCCCGGACCCGGCGGGCAAGCCGCGCATGGTCACCTCGGCGTCGTCGTTCGGCAAGCTCTACACGGACACCACGCTCACCTACGACCGGCGCACCAACGACATCGTCCGTACGTCGGTGAAGTCGGCGAACCACGTCGTGACCAGGGACCAGCCCAAGGCCGCCGACATGACGAGCCTGATCGAGCGCTGGAACAAGCTGGCCGCCCCGATCGCCAACCGGCCGCAGGGCTGGATCAGCGCCGACATCAACGGCCGCGGCTCCACGGCCCCCGAGAAGCCGCTCGGCAACGTCATCGCCGACGCCCAGCTCGAAGGCCTCGCCCCGGCGGACAAGGGCGGCGCGGAAGTCGCGTTCATGAACCCGGGCGGCATCCGCGCGGACCTGGTCCACAAGGCGTCCGGCAGTGAGGGCGACGGGGTCGTCACGTACGGCGAGGCGTTCACCGTGCAGCCGTTCACCAACATGATGAACGTCGTCGACCTGACCGGCGCCCAGGTGGTCACCGCGCTCCAGCAGCAGGTCAGCGGGCCCAACGAGGCGAGCCCGAAGATCCTCCAGGTCTCCAAGGGCCTCACCTACACCCTGGACCTGACGAAGACCGGCGCGGCCCGCGTGGTCACCGACTCCATCAAGCTGAACGGCGCGGCGATCGACCCGGCCCGCACCTACCGCGTCGCGATGAACGAGTTCCTCGCGGGCGGCGGCGACGGCTTCCCGGCCCTCGGCCAGGGCACGAACAAGCTGGTCGGCGCCTCGGACCTGGACCTGTTCAACGCCTACCTGGCGGCCCACTCCACGGCCGCCGCACCGCTGGCCCCGCCGGCGACGGACCGGATCACGGTCGTGCGGTAACGCTCGTGGAGTAACGCTCATGCGGAACTCCCTTACGGGATAGGGGCGGTGGGCTGACGGGCCTGCCGCCCCTCACCGTTTCTCCGGACGGTGTGAGGGCCGCGGTGGTTGTGCTGCCCGTCTCCCCTGGTGTTCAGGGGAGCCTGAGGCGGTCGCGGAGGTCGCTGACGTACGTGGCGATGTCGCGCTGTACGGGGAGTCCGTCGTCCCGGGTGCGCTCCTCGGTGCCGTCGGATCCGTCGGTGCCGTCGGTGCCGGACCGGCAGGGGCGGCAGAGGCCGTCGGGGAGTGCCTCGGGGCGCCCTGGGGCCCCGCACTCGGCGCATTCGACCAGGACGCGGCGGGCCGGAGCGCCGGGCGGTGGTGGTTGCGCGGGGCCGGCGGCGGGCTGGTGGGGCGGCATCTTGGTCTCCAGGCGGCGGCGGACGAACCCGGCCGGCGAATCGACGGCCTGGGGGAGCCCGGCGGTGAGGGCGTGGACGACGTATTCGGCGCTGACCCCTCGCTCCAGCCAGGCGGCGGCGAGTCCTTCGAGCGCGGCGCAGTCGGCGGCGGAGAGGCCGACGCGGTGGTCGATGTGCCCGAGTTGGGCGAGGGCGAGGTAGGCGGGGGAGGGGACCGGTGCTGGGGGTGGGGCCGGTGCCGGCGTCTGTGTCCCTGTCGCGGGCTGTGTCGGCGCTGGGGGTGCCGTCGTTCGTTGCTGCGGTACGGATACGGGGTCGGGTGCGGCTTCGGCGTCGGGGCGCTGGTGGCCGGGGGGCGGCTCCTCCTCCGGCACCCATGGGGGCGGGGGAGGAGCGGTCACCGGGGCGGCCGCAGGCGGCGTGGGCGCCGGAGTGTGCTCCGTACCGGCGGTGAACCGGGCCCGCTCGGTGGCCAGATAGGCGTTCCACCACTCGTTGTCCCGTGCGGTGCGGGACCAGAACGTCCGCGAGACCCAGCGGACCTGGCCCTCCCGGCCGACCTCGCACCGCACGCGCCTCAGGTGTCCGGCGACCGCCAGGGCCCTCAAGGCGGAGCCGATGGCCTGCTGGCCGTAGAGCGGGAGTTGGCGGGCGAGGGACTTCACGCCCATCGCCGCCTCGTCGGGGAGGCGGTCGATGAACCCCGCCACGTACCGCTCGCGCGTCGGCAGGAGGCTGAACTCGTCAGGAGTGTGCGGGCGTTGGTCCGTCGTCGTGCGTTTGCCGAAGCCGGGCTTGGCCATCGGGTACGCGGGTGAGGATGCGGGCGCGGGCTGGGCGGGGCTAGTGTGCTGGGTAGCCACGAGGTCGTCTTTCTGGGATTCGATCTTGCGGTCAGACCCCGGCCTGGTGCTTACAACACCGCGCCGGGGTCGCTTGGTTCTCGAACCGTAAGCAGTCGTGACGCTGCGCCGCAAGCTGTCACGATTAGTCATACTTGCTGGCCGTTACGGGTGAGGGAGGTGGGGAGGTTCTCCCAACCTCCCTTCTTTTCCAACCAGTTAAAGAGAGCGCTCGAATCCCGGGTCTTGGGTCCCGGCGCTCGAATCCCGGGCTCCGAGCGTCGGGCCCGGCCCTCGCCGACGTACACCCGGAAGAGTGAACCGACCGTCTCCGAGGCTCGTGTCACGAGAGCCGAGACCCGGGAGCGGGGTACGCCAACCCGTTGTGCGACGCGGCGTTTTATGACCTCGACCGATGGTCTCTACGGTCGGCCGTGTGGATGGGAACTTTGAGGCGGCAGAGAACCTCGTGCGCGCCTTGCGCGCCGGCGACGTGACCTCGGCGGAACTGACCGACGCGGCGATCACCCGTATCGAGCGGGACGACCAGGCGGTCAACGCGATATGCGTGCCGGACTTCGACCGGGCGCGGGCCGCCGCCCACGACGCCGACCGGGGGCGCGCCCGGGGTGAGGGCCGGGGCGCGGGCCAGGGTGGGGACCGGCCGCTGCTCGGCGTTCCGGTGACGGTCAAGGAGTCGTACAACATCGCCGGGCTGCCCACGACTTGGGGTATGCCGCTCCACCGCGACTACCTGCCGGCCGAGGACGCGGTGCAGGTCTCGCGGCTCAAGGCGGCGGGCACGGTGGTGCTGGGCAAGACCAATGTGCCGCTCGGGCTACAGGAGCCGACCTCGACCTCGCCGTCGTCGGTCCGATCGCGCGTACGGCCCGCGATCTCAGGCTCCTGCTCGATGTCATGGCCGTACCGGACCCGCTCACGTTCGGGGTGGCGCACAGCGTGACGCTGCCGCCCGCGCGGCACGAGCGGCTGCGCGACTTCCGGGTCCTCATCCTCGACGAGCATCCGCTCCTTCCGACCGGCGCTGCCGTGCGGGCCGGCGTGGGCCGGGTGGCCGATGCGCTGATCGGCGGCGGAGCCCGGGTCGAGCGGCACAGCGCACTGCTGCCTGATCTGGCGGAAGCCGCCCTGATCTACATGCAGTTGCTGGCAGCGGGCTCCTCCGCCGGATTCCCCCAGGCGCGGTACGAGGAACTACGTTCCCGTGCCGCCGGGCTGGCGGCGGACGACCGGAGTCTCGACGCGGCCCGGCTGCGCGGCACCGTGCTCAGCCACCGCGAATGGATCGAGGTGAACAACCGTCGCGAGGCCCACCGCCACGGCTGGCGGCGGCTGTTCGCCGAGTTCGACGCCGTGGTGTGTCCCGTCTCGCCCACGCCCGCCTTCCCGCACGACCACCACCCCGATCCGTTGGAGCGCCTGATCGCCATCGACGGCGTCGCGTACCCGTACTTCGACCAGCTCGTCTGGGCCGGCCTGCCCACCATGCCCGGTCTGCCCGCCACCGCCATTCCGGCGGGCCGGTCCTCCGAGGGCCTGCCGGTGGGGGTGCAGCTCATCGGGCCGATGTTCGAGGACCGGACCCCGCTGGGGCTGGCCGAGCTGCTGGAGCGGGAGATCGGCGGATTCCAGGCGCCGGAGTAGGGGGTGGCGGCCCGTGCTCGCTCCGCACTCGCCCCGCCTCGTGGGACCTGAGGGTGACGGCGTCTCCGCCGTGTGGCGGCAGCGGGTGCCGGGGGTCCAGACCGGAGGCCGATGGCGGGGGCGGCGCGGGCGCGCAGGATGAAACCCGTCGAGAGCAAGTCCCCGCCACAGCAGAGGAGATCACCATGACGTCTCGTTTCGGGCGCCGAACTTTGGCCGCGATGGCCGTACTCGGCACAGGCTTCGCCCTGGCCGGTGCCGCCGTCACCGCCTCCGCCTCCGCCGATCAGGGGGAGAGGCCGCGGCCGGTCCGCGCGAGCGTCGTCGGGAGCGCCGAGTTCGTCCTGCCCTACCACCAGGACAAGGACGTCCGGTCCTTCACCTTCGACGCCCGGGCGGCCCCGTACAGCCGTCCGCTGCCCGGCATCCCCGGCGGTCTGCCCACCGACGCGCGGGGAACGGTCACGGTGTCCCACTACTCGGCCGAGCGGGACACCACGTACACGTCCAAGGGGCGCGTGGACTGCCTGGTCACCGGAGTGCGCACCGCGACCCTGACGGCGGTCATCACCGAGGTGAGCCCCGGGGGGCCTCCCATCGTCGGGAACCGGGTCGGATTCAGCGTCTACGACGGGGGAGAGGAGAAGAGCAAGGGGCGCTCCAAGGACCGCGTCGGCTTCTCCTGGAACGGTGTGAACCTGCTGCCGAAGGGCAGCGCCGCGCCCGCGGAGGCCCCGGTCGGCACCTGCATGGCCCCTGCCCCGTACGCCCCGGTGACCAAGGGCGGGTACGTGGTCACGCATGCCGAGCTGCCGCCCCCGCCGCCCTCACCCTGACTGCGGGGTATCGGCGGCCGAGCAGCGCGAAAAACACTTCGCACGGGCGCTGTCGAGCGGCTAGGAAGGGGTGATGGCCGATGAATCGATCGCTCCCCTCGACCGCCTGACCGCCGAACGGGCCTGTGAACGCCTGGTCGTTCAGTTCGTTCACGAGCTCGACCTCGGCGAACCCGGCCGGGTGGCCGAGCTGTTCACCCCCGACGGGGTCTGGGAGTGGGCCGAGGGCGGCCGCAGGATCGAGGGGCGGGAGGCGCTGCGCGGCTACT
Organism: Streptomyces cyaneofuscatus; assembly: GCF_042718795.1. GTDB lineage: Bacteria > Actinomycetota > Actinomycetes > Streptomycetales > Streptomycetaceae > Streptomyces > Streptomyces cyaneofuscatus_A. The sequence continues at coordinate 178,975 of NZ_JBHXOX010000013.1, read as the reverse complement.
TCGGCGCCCGTCCCGCCGACCGGCTCTCGCGCCGCATCTGTACGAACATCCTGGTGACCCTGACCTCCGCGTCGACGGCGACGGCGACCACCTACTTCACGACGTACCGCGTCGACGGCCACTCCGGCGGAATGCTGCCGCCGCGGCCCCCGACGCAGGTGGGCCACTACGAGGACACCTTCCGTGACGTCGACGGCCGGTGGCTGCTCAGCAGGCGGGCCCTGTTCCTGGCCTTCGGCGGGCCCACCGAGAACGTGGGCGGAGCGGGCGGAACCCTCTGAACGGCTTTCTGAGCGGCCTTGCGTGACCATGTGCAGACAGTGATCCGTACGTGATCAACGCCCCGTAGTCTCCCCTCGGCGGGACCCGGCAGAGGATTCCGACAGGGGACGTCCGGCAGGCGAGAGCACATCCGGGCGAGACGGGGGACGTACATGGAATACCGGCGCGCCGCGATACCGGCACTGCTCGGCGGCCTGCTGCTCACGGCGCTTCTCTGGTGGGCGGGGGCGAGCACCCAGGCGCTGCGACTGCCGGGCACCGTCGATGTGCTGGGCGGCCTGACCGCCGCCCAGCTCGAACACTGGCTCACCCCGTGGTCGTACGATCCTCCGCCCTCCGTCCGGATCGGCGCCGAGACGTTCGGTGTGGGTGAGGACGGGGCCGCGATCGACAACTCCCGGTATCTGTCGCTGTATACGACGGGGATGCAGATCCGGTTCGTGGCGGTCCTGCTCTTCTTCGTGCCCGGTGCGCTGCTCCTGGTCCGCCGGCTGCCGCCGGTGAACGGCCGGGCGCCCGCCACCCTCGTCGCGGTCTGGGGCTGGGGGATGGTGGCCGGGAGCCTGGCCGTCGCCGTCTCCGCGCCCTGGCTGATCGCGGCGAACGGGCGCGGCAGCTACCGCTTCCTGCCGCAGCTCGCGGGCATGGCCTCCGGCGGCCGCCAGATCCTGGTGTTCGCCGCCGGCGCCGCGGCGGTGGTCGCGGTGCTCGCGGCCCGGGTCACGGCCAAGGGCGCCGGACCGCTGCCCCGGGCGGCCGTCCCGGTGGCGGCCGCCCGCCTGGCCGCCACCGTCGGGACCGTGGTGATCGCCGTGTCGCTGGTCGTCCTCTCGTACCAGCCGGTGGCTGCCCGTCTTCAGACCGCGTCCACGGGCAGCGGCCTGTTCGCCGAGCCGGGCGACCTCCTGCGCCAGTGGCTGCTGCTGGGCTCGTGGGCGGGCCCGGCCGGTACGCCGGTGGGCGACTGGTTCCTGTACCGCGTGGCCGACGCGCTGGTGCTCGCCGTGGTGTGGTGGGCGCTGCGGTGGCTGCCCGTGCTGCTGACCCGGGCCACGGTTCCGGCGATGGCGGCCGGTGCGGTCTGCGCGACCGTACTCGGGCTGCTGGTCAGCCAGTTGGCGCAGATGGCCCTGAGCGATGGGGGGATGCGCTGGGGGCTGGTGCAGTTGTCGGCCGGTATCGGCGGGGGCGTCCCGGCTGCTCTGACGTTCGGCCTGCTGGCGGGGGCGGCGGCTGCCGTGACGTTGCGGGTGGCAGGGGGCCGGGCAACGGGTGCGGACGAGGGCGGGGCAGAGAAAGAGCTGACGCCGAAGGGCTGAGGCTCCCCGAAGCAGGCCGAAGCGTCACTCCAGCGACTTCTGGGAGGCGACGACGACCCCGTACAGGTCCCCGATCGTGGCCAGGGCGCTGTCGTGCACCTGGCCTGCGTCGAGGTCGGTGCCGAGGAGCGGCAGCGACCGGGTCGCGCAGGCGTCCGCGACGACGGTGGGGTGGTTGCCGCGCAGGAACGCGCCCTGCGCGGTGAACGCCACGCACATGTGGGTCATCCAGCCGGCCACGATGACGTCCTGCCCCTCGGGGACGTATGCGCCCAGGTCGGTGCCGTGGAAGGCGTTCGGCGCCTGCTTGACGACGACCGGCTCGCCGGCGACCGGTGCGACGGCCGGGTGGATGCGGCCGATCTCGGCCCGGATGTCGTACGGGGTTCCCTCGCCGCCGTCGTTGATGACGTGGACGACCTTGGTGCCCACCTCGCGTGCCCGGGCGAGCAGTTGGGCGGCGGCGTCGAGGGAGGCCTGCCAGCCGTCGAGTTCCATCACGCCGCGCGTGTAGGTGTTCTGGAAGTCGATCAGGACCAGCGTCGAGCCGGACAGGGTGGCGGGGGCCGCGTAGAAGCCGTTGAGCTCGCGCAGGGTGGTTCTGGACATGGGTGTACCGCCTTCGGGCCGTGCGTGGAGGAGTAAGGGCGGGCTCGGACATGGGCGGGCCCTGCCCTCGACGCTACGACCCCTGCGGGATGTCGGCAATGACAGCTAACATGCAGATACGGACATGGGGTGGCAAGCGAGGGGGAGCCGGGGCAGTGGACAAGGCCCGACGACTCGTCCTCATCGTCCTCTTCGACGGTGTCGATCTGCTCGACGTCACCGGCCCGCCGGAGGTCTTCTCGCTCGCCCGGCGCGAGACGGATGACGCGGCGGGGTACGAGGTCGTGCTCGCCGCCGAGAGCCTGGAGCCCGTCACCACCGGCGCCGGGGTCCGCATCCTCCCCGACACCACGTTCCAGGACGCGGCCACGCGGAGCATCGACACCCTGATCGTGCCCGGATCGGTCGAGATCGACGGCGAGCGCCGGGTGCGTGCCCTCGTCGACCCGGCCCTGGTCCGCTGGGTGAAGACCCTCGCGGGGCGGACCCGCCGGGTCACCTCCGTATGCGTCGGAGCGCATCTCCTGGCAGCCGCCGGCCTCCTGGACGGCAAGCGCGCCACCACCCACTGGTCCACCGCCCGCCAACTGGCCGACGACCACCCGGCGGTGGAGGTCGACGCCGACCCGATCTTCATCCGCGAGGGCGATGTGTGGACGGGGGCGGGCATCAGCGCCTGCCTGGACCTGTCGCTCGCCCTGATCGCCGACGACCTCGGCGAGGCCGTCGCGCTGCGCGTGGCACGGCAGTTGGTGATGTACGTGAAGCGGCCGAGCGGGCAGAGCCAGTTCAGCGTGCCGCTGGAGCAGGTCGCGACGACCCGTCGCATCGAGGACCTGCGCCACCACATCCTTCGCCACCTCGGGGAGCCGCTGACGGTGACGGACCTGGCGGAGTTCGCCCACGTCAGCGACCGCCATCTCACCCGGATCTTCAAGAGCGAGCTGGGCATGACCCCGTACGCCTACGTCGAGTCCATACGGGTCGAGAAGGCGCGTAACGAGCTGGAGTCCTCCGACGCCACCCTCGAACGCATCTCGTCCGCCTGCGGGTTCGGCACGGTGGACACGTTGGTACGGGCGTTCCGACGGCGGCTGGACACGACGCCGACGGAGTACCGGCGGCGGTTCAGGTCGTCGTACGCGGGCTGACGGGGCGCTGTGCGTAGGGGTGGCTCAACTCCACCTGTTCGTCACTTTCCGGTGCTGGGAGAATCCCCAACGTAACCTTCCCGATGGTGCGAGGCGCGAGGAGAGATGCGATGGGGCAGCACGGCGACGGCAAGGGCGGCTCCGAGGGCGACAAGAAGCAGTCGCCGAAGGAGTCGGACGGTCAGTGGAGCGGTCCGGTGAGCAATCCGCCGAAGAAGAAGTGACCAAGCCCGAGGCCTCACCTGCGGGCCTGCTGGAGATCCTGCGCGAGAAGGCAACGCCCCTCGGCCCGTGGGGAGACGCTGTGGCTTCCGTAAGGCGGGAGCTGTTCCTGCCCGACGAGATCGAGGTCGGGGACGAGCTCGTCTCGCGCGCCACCTCCCCGGCGAGGTGGCTGGAAGTGGCCTACAGCGACGTGTCGGTCACCACTCAGGTCAACGACGGCCGCCCGACGGGACCGGATGAGTACCGTTTGCCGACGTCATCCAGTTCGCAGCCCTCCGTCATGCTGGAGATGCTGTCGCTGCTCGATGTCCAGCCCACCGACCGCATCCTCGAACTGGGTTCCGGCACCGGGCTCAACGCGGCGTGGCTCGCCCACCGCGTCGGCTCCGACCGCGTCGTGTCGGTGGAGTTCGATCCCGTACTCGCCGAGCAGGCGGCCAAGAACACCCAGGCAGCGGGCCTCTCCCCGCTCATCGTCCAGGGCGACGGTGAGCAGGGCCGGCCTACCGGCGCCCCGTACCAGCGTGTCATCGCCACCTACGCGGTCACGGCGATCCCCTACGCCTGGGTGGAGCAGGTGGCGGCCCCGCAAGGCCGGATCGTCGCCCCCTGGGGCGGGTCCTTCTTCCCCTACTCTTTTGCTGTTCTCGATGTCCGGGACGGCCGTGCGGAGGGGAGGTTCACCGGCTACCCGGCCTTCATGCGGTCCCGCAACCCGCGTCCGGCCCGAGGCTTCCTCGACGACTTCCTGCACCACCGTGAGGCCGCTGACGCCACCGCGACCAGCCTCTCGCCCCTGCGGATCGCACAGGACCCCGACGCACTGTTCTACGTCGGCCTTGCCCTGCCCGATGCCTGGCACCTGCCCGTCCCGGCGGACGACGGCAGCGGGGAGATGACCCTCTGGATTCTGGCGGACGACCGGACGTCCTGGGCCTCCGCCGACTACGCACCGGACGTCGGCGACTACGCCGTCACCCAGTACGGGCCCCGCAGGCTGTGGGACGAAGCCGAGGCGGCCTACCGGACCTGGGAGGCACTGGGGCGCCCGTCCCGCGACCGGGCGGGCCTGTCCGTCGCCGCCGAGGGGCAGCGGGTCTGGCTGGACACCCCGGAACACCCCCTCTCCGCTCTCACGGATCCACCGCCGCACCGGCGGATCTGCGACTGACGCGGCGCCGGCGGCCTGCGGTGCCGGTTCATCCCTACTTCGGCGCGCGGCCCGTCGGCCGGCTGCCACGGTCCCCCTTCGAGGGTGCGGGCACTGCGCCGGCGCACACCGCCCGGATCTCGTCCAGGAACGCCGGATAGTGCTCCCCGCACGTGTTCAGCGCGTGCCACACCGCGTCCAACGCTGCTATGAGCGGCGCGGGACCGGCGGCGGCGAGCACGGCGGGGAGCGCGTAGTGCGGCTGGGAGATCCGGTTGAGGGCGCGCGGTGTGCGGGGGAACGTCACCATGACGGTGTACGGATCGCCTGGCCCGGGCGGTGGAGGCTCGTACGGGGGGCGCTCGGGCGGCACCGCTTCCAGCACCGAGGTGTCCGGGACCCGGGGGTCGGAGCGCAGGGCCTTCGACAGTCCGGCCGGATCGTCGAACGGGGGCGGCAGCGGCCGGCCCGCCTCCAGCGCGGCCAGTGCGTCGGCGACCCACGGTACGTCGGTCAGACCGGCGGCCTCGCAGGCTCGTCGCGCGGACAGCAGCGCCACCGTGTGCTGCACCTCGGGGGACGATGCGCCGAGCGTGTGTACCAGGTCGCTGTCGAAGGTGAGGAGCCCGAGAACGTTGCTCAGCCGGGCAGCGCGCAGCGCCTCGTTCGGCAACCGCCCGCCCCACTGCCACCGTTCGTAGTGCCGGCGCCGGTCCTCGGCGTCCCGTTCCTTCGCCTGGCGGGCCAGGCGTTCCGCCTCGGCCCGCTGCTTGGGGGTGGGCGGGGACGGCAGGCCGCGTGCGTGGTTGTGCCAGTACGCGGCGATCCGCGAGGTCTCGCGTATCACCTGGTCCGGGCGGGGAGGGGCGGGCCAGAACTGGAGGAGGTAGCTGTCCGCCTGCGGCTCCTTGGCCGTTCTGGTGTCGAGGTCGCGGCCCTGGTCCATGCCCCGGGCGCTGTACCGCACCCGGTGGTCCGTCATGGGGAGTTCCAGGTCCCAGGCGGCCTCGCCGCTCCACTGGACCAGGCTCGTGTCCTCGGACACCGGCCGGAAGGACACCTCGACGACGTCCTCCCACTCCGGGGTCAGCGGTGGTGCCTCGTCGTGGACCTCCACAGCGAAGCCGACGCTGCCCGTGTGCAGTCCGGTGACCAGCCACAGCGCACCGGGGACCGCCGCCCCGCAGAGCCCTCCGCTCTGCCCCGCGAACGCCTCGCGGAGCCCCGGGTTCGTACCGTCGGGATCGCTCTCGACGTAGATCTGGCTGTACTGGACGTGCACTTCACCTGAGACCGGCCTGCGCACGGCACCCCCTGTATCCCCTGTATCTCCTGTATCCCCTGTCGAGGACGGCCACCGTGGCGCTGGGCGAGCCGGCCGCGTAGCACCGATCATGCTGCACACCACTGACAACCGGCCCGGTCCGGCCCGGTTCGACGCCTCGCCGGCGCGGGCTCAGGTCCCCTCGTGGTCGAGGGCCCCGGCGATGCGCTCGGCCAGAGCGCGGCGCAGCTCCGGGGCCAGCGGTTCGGTGTTGAGGGATTCGTACAGCCACAGGCCGTCGGCGGCCAGGCGGGCGATGAACCGGTCGAGCGCGGCTCGGTCGTCGACGTCGTCGGTGGTCAGGGACGGGGCCCACCGTTCCATGACCGCGTCCCAGGGAGCCGCGAGCCCGGGAGTGGTGGACCCTTCGAGCATGAGGAGGAGCTCGGCCCGGTTGGCGCTCTGGGAGGAGATGCGGCTGTAGGCGGTCAGCCTCTCCTCAGGGGTGGCCAGATCGGCCGGCTTGCCCGCCGCCGCGACCATCTGGGCTTCCCACGCGTCGGCCAGGTGCTGATGGATGGCCTGTACGAGGTCGTCGCGGGAGGCGAAGTGGTAGAGAAGGCCGCCCTTGGTGAGGCCGGCTTCGGCGGCCACGGAGTCGAAGGTGACGCTCTTGACGCCTTCGCGCTCCACGACCCGCGTGGCCGCTTCGAGGATCTGGGTCCGTTTGCTCGTCCGCATGGGTGCTCCCTGGGCGGGGGTGTCGGTGCTGGGGGGTGTCGGTGCTCGGGAGTGTCAGTGCCGGGCGGTGTCGGTGCTGGGGGGTGTCAGTACCGGTTGGTGTCAGTGCCCGGCGGTGTCAGTGCTGGGGGTGGAAAGGGCCGATCCGGGGCCGTGGCGGCGCAGGAGGACGCCCGTCATGATCGCACCGACGGCGATGACGGCGGTGACCACCACCATGACGGTGGCGTAGGCGCCGTCGAAGGCGGTGGACGCCGCGTCGATCAGGCCCGGGTGGTCCGCGGCCTGGGCGAGCGCGCTGTCCAGGCTGTCGCGCGCGGAGTCCGGGGCCCCGGCCGGCAGATCGATGGTCGCGGTGTAGACGGAGGTCAGGAGGGAGCCGAGGAGGGCGACCGCGATGAGGCTGCCGAATTCGTACGAGACCTCCTCGACGGAGGACGCCATGCCCGCGCGGCGGGCCGGAACGTTGCCCATGATCGCGCTGGAGGCCACCGACATGGCCGCGCCGAGGCCCGCCCCGGTGATGAGCAGCCCGGTGACGAGCAGGCCCATGCTGGTGTCGAAGGTCAGCAGGATCAGCGCGGAGCCGACCGTGCTCAGGGCCAGGCCGCCCGCGATGATGGGCAGCAGCCCGACCCGGTGCAGGGTGGCCCCGCCCGCCATCGCCGTCGGCAGCGCTCCCAGGGCGACGGCGGCGACCAGGAGCCCGGCGCGCAGCGGGGTGAAGCCCTCCACCAACTGGAACCGCTGGGTGGTGATCAGCTGGATACCGGCGATGGCGAACAGGGAGAACCCGGCGGCCAGGACCCCGGCGAGGAAGGCCCGGTTGCGGAAGATCGAGAAGTCCAGCAGCGGGTCGGGCAGGCGGCGCTGCCTCCGGGCGAACGCCCACCCGCCGACCACGGCGGCCAGCCCGGCCGCCACGATGGGCAGGAGGGCCGGCTCCGGCTTCGCGGTCTCCTTGATCGCGATGACGAGCCCCACCAGGGCGACGAGCGCGAGAAAGGACGAGGACAGATCCCACTTCCGGCCGGGGTCCGCCTCGTTGGGCGGCGCTAGGACCAGCGTGGCCACGAGCGCCGCGACGACCACGGGCACGTTGATCAGGAACACCGACCCCCACCAGAAGCTCTGGAGCAGCAGCCCGCTGATGATCGGGCCCAGCGCGCTGCCGACGATCGCCAGCGTGCCCCAGATCGCGATAGCCACGTTGCGTTCGCGCTCTTCCTCGAACGTGATGCGGATCAGCGCCAGCGTCGCGGGCATCATCGCCGCCGCCCCGACGGCCAGCAGCGCCCGCGCCGCGATCAGGGTCTCCGGGGTCGGGGAGAACGCGGCGGCCAGCGAGGCGGCGCCGAAGACCACCAGACCGATCAGGAACATCCTCCGGTGCCCCACCCGGTCACCCAGGGTGCCGCTGCCCAGCAGAAGCCCGGCCATCACCACCGGATACGCGTTGATGATCCACAGCCCCTCGGAGCTGCTCGCGCCGAGATCCTGGACGAGCGTCGGCAGTGCCGCGTACAGGATCGAGTTGTCCAGGGTGATCAGGAGCAGCCCCGCACTCACCACCGCCAGCAGCAGCCAGCGGTGCCGCGCACTCGGAGCTGTCTCCGCAGACCTCTCGGTCGGTACCGTTCTCATGCCGTAACTGTACCTTCCGAAAGGTACAGTTACGAGTGCGGTGCACGGTCTCTCTGGGCTCGCGGACATGCTGACCTGGGGATTTCTCGTCCGATGCCGCTCTCCCGCCTGGGGTCGCCGCCACTCACGCGGTCACCTCCGGCCGCCCCAGCGTGAACCACACGACCGTGCGCCCGGGGTGCCGCCCGCCCCCGCTCCCCGTCCCCCACGCCAGCGCCAGGCTCTCCACGAGGACGAGCCCGCGCCCGTGCTCCTCCTGCTCGTCACCCGTCCGCGGGGTCCTGGCGAGCGCCGTGCCTGCCGTTCCGCCGTCATCCGTTACGGCGACGGTGACGCGCTTCCGGTTGACGGCGACGTGGACCCGGATGAGGGGCGTACGGGTGTGGCGGTGGGCGTTGGTGACCAGCTCGGTGACGCAGAGGCGGGCGTCGTCGACGAGGCCGGGGTGTCGGCTGACCCTCAGCAGTGAGGTGAGGAAGTCCCGCGCGAGTCTGGGGGCGTTGGCGGTGTTCGGAAGGGTGAGGCAGTAGCTCTCGCCGCCAAGGGGGTTCGGCTGTACGGGAGTTGGGGTTGCAGCGGACATGTCGGTCTCCCCATGAGGTCCGGTTCTGCGAACTGGCTCGCCGCCTCAGGCCCGTGCTGACGGCTGCATGGGCGCGCGTGTGAACATGCGCCCATGCAGGCGCACTTCGGGCCTCCGAAGTGCGGCGCTGAGGGGACCATAGCGCGAAGTCTCACTAGTTTTACCTAAGCGGACCATTGAGTAACCAGATGGATTACGGTGGGGCCTCCAGCGACACTGTGGGGCGACAGAAGGAGGGGCCGATGCCACCGAGGAAGGCGCCCACGGCGCGGCAGTGCCGGGTGGGGATCGAGCTGCGCAAGATGCGGCAGAACGCGGGCCTCGCCCTCGCCGAGGCCGCCACCCTGCTCAGCACGGACCGCACCACCATCAGCAACACGGAGTCGGGCCGTTTCGGGGTGAGCGGCGAGCGGGTCCGCACCTGGGCGGCGGGCTATGCGTGTGCCGACGAGGCGTACGTGGAGGCGCTCGTCGCGATGGCCGAGGAGCGGGGGCGCGGCTGGTGGGAGGACTACCGGAACGAGCTGACCAGCGGGCCGCTCGATCTGGCCGAGCTGGAGCACCATGCGGCCGGCATCCGGTCGGTGCAGCTCATGCACATGCCGGGGCTGCTCCAGAGCGAGGACTACGCGCGGGCCGTCTTCGCGGAAGCGGTGCCCGAGCTGCCGTTGGCCCGCAGGCGCCGGCTGCTCTCCCATCGGCTGAAGCGCCGGGACGTCCTGGACCGGGAGGCTGCGCCCACCTGCACGTTCCTCATCCATGAGGCGGCGCTGCGGATGGTCTACGGCGACTCCGGCGTCGCGCGGGGCCAGTTGGCCTACCTGCTGCGCGAATCCGAGCGCGAGAATGTCATCGTCAGGGTCGTTCCGTTCGCCGCAGGCGGTTTCCCGGAGACGGGAAGCTCGACGCATTATGTCTACGGTCCTGTCCCGCAGCTGGATACCGTCCAGACGGACACGGCAACCGGGCCCGCGTTCCTGGACGCCGAGACGCGTCTGGCGAACTACCGGGCAACGATGGACCGGGTCGAGGGGCTGTCTCTCGACCCTCGGAAGTCGAGAGACTTCATCCGTGAGATCGCACAACAAGTGTGAAGGCGTGAGGTACGTGGAAATTCAGTGGCGCAAGTCCTCGAAGTCGTCAGGGGCCGAGGGCAACAACTGCCTGGAGCTTGCCGAGTACGGCGGTGAGATCCTGCTGCGCGAGAGTGACAACCCCGATGTGGTCGTCCACACGACGCGGGCCAAGCTCCGGGCGTTCCTCGGAGGAGCGAAGGAAGGCGAGTTCGACGACTTCGCCTGAGTTTTCGTGATCCGGTAGTGAGTGGCCCTCGCCGGCGCAGGCGGGGGCCACTTGTCATTCGTATCACTTGTTTTAGCGCTAAGAATCACTCGTTAGACGTCAAACACTTGATACGGGTGCGCCCGGCGCGCTAGCTTCCTGATGTGCCGCCCTCGTCATGTGGCGGCCAACTCCCCTGTCGTCTGCGCCCGTTGGGGGAGCCGTGAGCCAGGGCGCCCCCGACCCGCAGCTCGTCACGCCGGCCGCGGGCAGGGGGCGTCCCTGGTGTCCCTGCCAGGAGGCCGCGCCATGCTCGACCACGTCCCCGAACCCGCCAACCCCGCCCCGTACGCGTACTGGTGCGAGCGGTCCACCTACGCCTCGGAGGACCGCGACGAGCCCGACTGCTTCGCGCGGTACTCCGCCGCCACGCCCGAACTGGCGATCCAGCGCATCCGGGACGAGGCGAAGGTCCTGCTCGCCGGGTTACCGGAGGCGGAGCGCCCGGCGCTGGGATGGGCCGAGGGGGTGGGCCGCGTACGGGCCCTCGGTGCCCTGCACGCAGGCCGTACCTGCGGGTTCTCGCTGCGGCACGGGGACGGTTGGAGCGAGTGGGTCGTGCGGCCCGTCCCCAGGGACTCCGCCGATCCGGCGGGTGCGACGGACCCGTCGTTCGCGGAAGCCGCGCCGTGCGGTGTGTGCGCGCTCTGTGCGCAGGGCCGTTGAGGCGGTCCTGCTTCTGGGCCTCAGTGGCTGACGCTGCCGGTGATCTTGGAATCCGATGTGTCCGCGCGGGTCATTCCTTGATGTCGATGAATACCTGGGTGCCCTTGGTGGTGATGTCGTAGGCGGGATCGGCGGCTCCGTCAGGCGCCACGATGCCTATGCCGACGGACGTCTCACCTTCGAAGTTCATGAGGTGACGCACCTCCAGCACCCGCTCGTTCGGGCTCGGAGGGGAGAAGTGGCTCTCCGGGTCGACACCGATGAAGGCCACCCGGAGGAACTTGCTGCCCTCGATCTCGATGGGCCTGCCCTCCGGGCCGTTCAGCTCCTTCTCGTAGGAGTCCAGATACTCGGGCGCGGCAGCGTTGAACGTGAAGGTGACCCGGTCACCCTGCGCCGTGTCCGTCACCTTCACCTCCGTGACCTTCGGCGGCTGTGCGGCCTGCTCCCCCTCCTCTGCCCCCTCCCCCGCCTCCGGCGGGCTGCTCACCTCGGCCTGCGGCGTCTTGGAGGGCGCCAGTGACGGCGTGGCCGCCACGGACTCGCTCCGCGTCTCGTTCGACCCCTCGCTTTCGCCACCGCCACAAGCGGTCAGCGCCATCACCACCGCTGACGCCAGCGCTACGTTCGACCAACCAGCCACGCGTCGTACGCGCATGAAGCCCCGCCTCCCGGATCGCTCAACTCGTGTCCAACGCCTGCCCCTTGACCGTCTCTTTACTCGAACAGAAGCGAACTCGAACGCACAGAGACGTTCAGCACCGGCCACCTGGCCGCAGGCGGTCCATGCTCCTGGACGGCAAGACCTGGCCGGATGGCGACGCTGGATACCGCGTGTGAGGCTCGCCCGGACGCCACCTTCCGCGACAGGGTGAGGTCATGAGCAACGAGACACAATCCGGCACCGGGAACAACCTCAAGACGGTCATCCATGTCGAGGACGTGGAGCCCCGCGAAGTGGCCCCCGGTATCCTGCGCCGCAAGCTGCCCACCACCGATTACGCCCGGGGCTGGCTGATCGACTTCGCCGCCGGTACGGAGTGGCCCGAGGTCGATGAACACCCCACCGAGGAGAGGTACTTCGTCATCAGTGGCGAGGTGATCGATGGCGGTGAGCGGCACGGTCCGGGTTCGTATGTCGTGTTCGCGCCGGGGAGTGAGCACCGGCCGCGTACGGAGACCGGGGCGCGGATGCTCGGCATCTCCATGATGAGCGCCTGAGACGCGTGGGCGTCCGAAGCGCCTGAGCGCCTGAGCTTGCAGTTGCCGTTGCGGCAGCTCCTACCGTCGTGTCCAGGGCCGGGAGAACCGGCCCTGGACACGCGTTCGTGCGGAAGGCGCGACGGAGAGGGGAGCGGTCATGGACTGGCCGATCGCGGAAGTCGCCCGGATGTCGGGCGTCACCGCCCGCACCCTGCGGCACTACGACGAGATCGGACTGCTGCCGCCCGCCCGGATCGGGACCAACGGTCACCGCCGCTACGAGGAGAACCTGCGGGATTTCCCGGCGCTCGCCGAGGCGGGTGCCCGTCGGGCCGCCGCGATGAGTCCCGCCGAGGTGGAGGCCGGGCAGCGTGAGCGTACGGCGCTGATGATCCGGCTCGCGGAGCTGATGGCCGCGGGGGTGGAGCCCGGCACCGATGCCGTACTCGCCGAGATCGACGGGCAGTACCGGGCGCTGACCGAGCTGAGCCCCGTCTCCGCCGACGAGTTCCGGGCGGGCGGGCGCTCCTGCGTGGGCAACGAGCAGTGACGAGCCGCGTACGAGGCCATCGCACCGGGCCTGGCCGCGTACCAGCGGGACGCCATCGAGGCCTACGCCACCGCCCGGCTGGGCTGACCTCCGGAGGAAGGGGCGGCCGGGGCCCGCCGCAGTGTCCTGCGGTGGGCCCGGTTCGTGGCCATCAGCCCGTCCAGCGCGTCCCGGGTGCGGACCAGCTCCTCGATGTGGGCGGAGAGCCGTTCCCGCTCCTGCTCCATCCGCTCCATGGCGGCGTCGGACGTCGCCTCGCTCGGGGCGTCCACGCAGGGCAGCAGCTCCGTGATCGTGCGGCTGGACAGGCCGGCCGCGTACAGCCGCTGGATGAAGCCGACCCGGTCGATGTCGGCCTCCTGGAAGTGCCGCTGCCCGCTGGGGCTGCGCGTGCTGGTGAGCAGGCGCTGCTCCTCGTAGTAGCGCAGGGACCGGACGCTGACGCCGGCCGCCTTCGCGAGTTCCCCGATGCGCATGCTGTCCGTCCTCTTCGTTTTCGGTCCTCTGTCGGGCTTGCCTCTGACATTGATGTCAGGTTTTAGCGTAGCCGCAGTGTCCGGTTCGCGGGCGCCACGGAACGAGGAGGACGTTCGGCATGACCCTTGTCGACAGCGATTTCGAGACCCACTCCACCAGCCGGTCCGACAGCCTTTTCACCGGCTACCGGCTCGGTGGCCTCACCCTCCCCAACCGGGTCGTGATGGCCCCCATGACCCGCGTCCGGGCCGCCGCCGGAGGGCTCGCGACCCCCTCGATGGCCACGTACTACGCCCAGCGGGCGACCGCCGGGCTCATCGTGAGCGAGGGTGTGCAGCCGAGCCTGATCGGGCAGTCGAACCCGGGTACGCCGGGGCTGCACACCGATGAGCAGGTCGCCTCGTGGCGGCCGGTCACCGCCGCCGTCCACGCGAACGGGGGTCGGATCTTCGCGCAGATCATGCACGGCGGGCGGGTCTCGCACCCCGACACGAACGGCCTCGTGCCGGTCGGGCCGTCCGCCGTGCCGGCCGTCGGTGAGGTGTTCACGCCGACCGGGCCCCAGGCCGCGCCGATGCCCCGCGCCCTGGAGGCCGCCGAGGTGCCCGAGCACGCCCGGTCGTACGCGGCGGCCGCCCGCCGGGCCGTCGAGGCCGGGTTCGACGGGGTGGAACTCCACGGCGCCAACGGCTACTTGATCTCCCAGTTCCTCTCCTCCAACGCCAACCTGCGCACCGACCGTTACGGCGGGTCCGTCGCCAACCGCGTACGGTTCGCCGTCGAGGCGGTGGAGGCGACCATCGACGCGGTGGGCGCGGCGCGGACCGGGATCCGGCTGTCGCCGGGCGGGACGTTCTGGGGCGTCGAGGAGAAGGACGTACCCGAGCTGTACGCCGTACTGCTGGGGGAGCTGGCGCGGCTGGAACCGGCGTACGTGCACCTGGAGGCGACCGTCGAGGAGGAGATCCTGGTGGCTCTGCGGCGCGCCTGGCCCGGCACCCTGATCATGAACCCGGTGCTGCCGATGGGGGCGCGGCGGGCCGAGCGTCCGGACGCCGACCGCTGGCTCGGGCTGGGCGCGGACCTCATCAGCTTCGGCCGGGCCTTCATCGCCAACCCGGACCTGGTCGAGCGGCTGCGGGCCGGACTGCCGCTCGCCGCGGAGGACGCGGAGACGTACTTCCAGGGGGGTGACGCGGGGTACGTCACGTATCCGGCGTACCAGCACGCGGGCTGAGGCGTCCGCAGGGCCGGGGGGAGGGCCCCGCGCGGGGCCCTCCGGCTCACCGGCGCTCCGGCTCACCGGCGCTCCGGCGCTCCGGCTCACCGGCGCTCCGGCTCACGGGTCACGGGGTCGCGGGGCCCTCCCCCTCCTCCCGTGCCGGGGGCGGGAACGCCTCGTACAGCGCCCGGGCGTGCACCGCGTCGTACTCGCTGACGCGCACCCGCTGCGTCTCTCCGTCATGCCGTCGCAGTTCGATCTCCTGGCCGTGGTCCAACTGCACGCGCACCTGAGGATCGACGCAGGTCGCTTCACCCTCGCCGCGCATCATCTCGAACAGCACTCCGCGTATGGCGTACCGCGGGTCGCCGCCCCGGTGGCGTAGCAGGCGCACTCTGCGGTCGGTCAGCAGCAGGGACGCCCGCCGTTCCACCAGGCCTCCCCAGCGGCGTTCGTGGACGACCAGGCAGCCGGCCGTCATCCGTTCACCCTCCGGAACCCACTCCGCGAGGCGCTTGCGGTCTCCCACCCAGTCGGCGGCCACCATGGCTCTCTCCCCATCCGGCGTTCGGTACCTCGGTCCGTCCGTCCGCTACCCGTCTTCCTCCGTCACCCGGGCCGGAAACCCCGAGCGGCGCAGCGGACGACCCCCTTCCCGTCATGACGTGCGCGCGTCAGAATCCAAGGGCCCTGCCCCCCACGGCCCTTGGAGGCGCTCCCATGTCGACGACCTCGAACCGCCCTGCTCCCGCCGGCCCCTTGACCAGCCGCAGAGGTTTCCTGGCCGGAGCCCTCGCCGTCTCCGCCACCGCCGTCATCGGAGCCGCGCCGGCCGTCGCCGCCACGCGGAAGGCGGTGCGCGGGACGCAGGACTGGATGGGCGGGCTGCCCGACGGCACCGCGCTCCAACGGCTGACGATTCCGGGGACGCACGACTCGGGCGCGCGGTTCGGGGGGCCGTGGGCGGAGTGCCAGAACACCACGATCGCGCAGCAGTTGCAGAGCGGGGTGCGGTTCCTGGACGTACGGTGCCGGATCACGTCAGGGTCGTTCGCGATCCATCACGGGGCCGCGTTCCAGAACATGATGTTCGGCGATGTCCTCGTCGCCTGCCGGGACTTCCTGGCCGCGCGGCCGAGCGAGACCGTGCTGATGCGGGTGAAGCAGGAGTACTCCTCCGAGAGCGACGCCGCGTTCCGGGCGGTCTTCGACGACTACCTCGACGGGCGGGGGTGGCGGTCGCTGTTCCGGCTGGACTCGGCGCTGCCCTCGCTCGGCGGGGCGCGCGGCAAGGTGGTGCTGCTGGCCGACAACGGCGGGCTGCCGGGGGTGCGGTACGGCGATCCGGCCGTCTTCGACATCCAGGACGACTACATGGCGGAGCCGTTCGCCAAGTACCCGAAGATCGAGGCCCAGTTCCGCAAGGCGGCTCAGCAGCCGGGCAAGTTCTTCATGAACTACGTCTCCACGGCCGCCCTGATGCCGCCCCGCTGGAACGCCGACCGGCTCAACCCGCAGGTGCACTCGTTCCTTGAGCGGTCCGAGACCGCCGGGTGGACGGGGCTCGGCATCGTCCCGCTGGACTACCCGAACCAGCGGGGCGGGCTGGTGGAGTCGCTGATCCGGCACAACCCGGTGGGGTGAGGGCGGGTTGTGCCGGGTCGTGCCGCACCCCGGCACAACCCGCCCTCAAGCCGGTTACCGTCGCGCCCGTGAACACGACACTGACCACACCCGGCGCTCACGATGTCGCAGAGGGCTGGACGAGCTGGCCGGACTCACCGAGGAGTCCGGTCTCTACGGTGACTGACCATCCGATTCCGCCGAGCCGACCGGAGCGATCGGAGAGGCCTGCCCCTCACGGCCTCACATCTCCGGCGGCGGCGTCGGCGCCCCGGGCAGCCTGATCGTCGCGACCGTGCCGGGGCCGTTGCCCTCCGGGGCCGGGCGCAGCGTGATCTCGCCGCCTGCCTGCTGGACCGTACGGGCCACGATGGACAGGCCCAGCCCCGAGCCCGGGAGCTGGCGGGCCGAGGGGGAGCGCCAGAAGCGTTCGAAGACGTGCGGGAGCTCCTCGGCGGGGATGCCGGGGCCCCGGTCCCGTACCGTCAGCTCGCCCCGGTGCAGGTGCACGTCGATCGTGGCGCGGGGCGGGCTGAACTTCACCGCGTTGTCCAGGACGTTGACGATGGCCCGCTCCAGGGCGGCCGGCTCCGCCCGTACGTACCAGGGGGCCAGGTCAGCCGTGATCGTCAGCTCGGGGCCGCGCAGGCGGGCGCGTTGCAGGGCGGTACGGGTGATGTCGTGCAGGCCCACCACCTGGAGCGGGCCGGGTCCGGCCGCGTCCGGGCGGGCCAGCTCCTGGAGGTCGCCGATCAACGCCGCCAGCTCCGTCATCTGGGCCTTCACCGAGGCCATCAGCGCCTTCCGGTCCTCCGGCGGGATCACCCGGCCCGTCTCGTCGCTGCGCGCCAGCAGCTCCACGTTCGTCCGGAGCGAGGTGAGCGGGGTGCGCAGCTCATGGCCCGCGTCCGCGATCAGTTGTGCCTGGCGGTCGCGGGAGGAGGCGAGCTGGGCCGCCATGGAGTTGAAGGAGTGCGACAGCCGGGCGATCTCGTCCTCGCCGTCGACCGGGATCCGTACGGTCAGATCCTCCGTCCGCGCCACGTGCTCCACCGCCTCCGTCAGCTCGTCCACCGGACGCAGGCCCGCCCGCGCCACCCAGAGCCCGGCCGCGCCCGCGCCGACGACACCGATGCCGCCGACCAGGGCCAGGACCCAGGCCAGGGTGGAGAGCGGTGCGTCGATCTCGCTGAGCGGGCGGGCCACCGAGACGGCCAGTTGGTTGTTGGCCTGGCCGGAGCTGACCACCGGCGGCAGCTTGCGGGTGTAGACCCGCATGTCCTTGCCGTCGTTGTTCTCCGTCGTGTGCAGGGCGTCGGTCTTCCGGCCCGCCGCCACGTCGACGTCACTCGGCTGGGCGGGGACGGGCGTGGTGTTCGGGGCGGTGCAGTAGCTGCCGTTCGCCGCGACGATCTGCACGGTGTACTGGCCCGGGAACTCCTGCGCCGGCAACTGCCCGCCGCTCAGGCACGAGCTCAGCAGGTCGCGCATCGGCTCGTTGTCCATCTTCGCGTTGCGCAGCGAGTCGTCGAGCTGGTCCTCCAACTGGATCCGGGTCACGAACCAGCACGCCGCCGCCACCGCCGCGACCGCCACCGCCACCGCCGTCGCCACGAGGAGCGCGAGCCGGGAGCGCAGCGGCAGCGCGCGGAAGCGCCGTACGAGGCCTTGCCTGGAGGTGCTCGCCTTGTTCGCGGTGGGCTCCGCCTTGCTCGCGGGAGGTTCCGCCGTGCTCACGCCTCGCCGCTCCCGCCCGTACGGAGCGCGTAGCCGACCCCGCGCACGGTGTGGACCAGGCGCGGCTCGCCGCCCGCCTCCGTCTTGCGGCGCAGGTACATCACGTACACGTCCAGGGAGTTGGAGCTCGGCTCGAAGTCGAAGCCCCAGACCGCCTTGAGGATCTGCTCGCGGGTCAGCACCTGGCGCGGGTGGGCCAGGAACATCTCCAGGAGCGTGAACTCGGTACGCGTCAGCTCCACCCGGCGCGCGCCCCGCGTGACGTCGCGCGTCGCCAGGTCCATCCGCAGGTCCGCGAACGAGAGCACGTCGTCGTCGGGGGCCTCAGCGTCCGCCGCCGACGCCGCGTACGAGCTGCGGCGCAGCAGGGCCCGGATCCGGGCGAACAGCTCGTCCAGCTCGAACGGCTTGACCAGGTAGTCGTCCGCCCCCGCGTCGAGGCCGGTGACCCGGTCCCCGACGGTGTCGCGCGCGGTGAGCATGAGGATGGGCGTGGTGGAGCCGGTGGCGCGGATGCGGCGGGCGGCGGTGAGGCCGTCCATGCGCGGCATCTGGATGTCCAGGACGATGAGGTCGGGGGCGTACGCCTCGGCCATCGCCAGGGCGTCGTACCCGTCGACCGCGACCCGCGTGCCGTACCCCTCGAAGGCGAGGCTGCGCTGGAGCGCCTCCCGTACGGCCGGTTCGTCGTCGACGATCAGGATGCGCTGGGGATCGTCTTCGGCGGGGCTCATCGCGGTGTCGTCCTCTTCTCGTTCCGGCCTGGTTGGCCTGCTCTGCGGGAGTGTCTCAGCCTCGCACGGTCAGGAGTTGTTCCCCGCGCGCAGGGTGTCCAGGTCGGCCTTGAGCGTGTTCACCGGGATCGCGAATCCGAGGCCCACGCTGCCCGCCGACGAGCCGCTGCCCGCTGCCGAGGAACTCGGCGCGTACATCGCGGAGTTGATGCCGATGATCTCGCCGTCCATGTTGATCAGCGCACCGCCGGAGTTGCCGGGGTTGAGCGAGGCGTCGGTCTGGAGCGCCTTGTACGTGGTCGTCTTCTCGCCGGTGTCGCCGTTGAACTGCTGGCCACCGAACTCGAACGGCCACTGCTGGCCACCACCACCTTGGTTCTCCCCTGAACTGCCCGAGTCGTCCTTCGCCACCGTCACGTCCCGGTCCAGCGCGGAGATGATCCCGCTGGTGACCGTGCCCGTCAGGCCTTCCGGCGAGCCGATCGCCACCACCTGGTCGCCCACCTTGACCTGCGAGGAGTCGCCGAGCGCGGCCGTCTTCAGCCCGCTCGCGCCGCGCAGCTTGATCAGCGCGAGGTCCTTGTCGGGGTCGGTGCCCACGACGTCGGCGGTGTAGGTCTTGCCGGTGGAGAGCGTGACCTCGATCTGCTGGGCGCCCGAGATCACGTGGTTGTTGGTGACGATCTCGCCGTCCTCGGTGATCACGACCCCGGACCCGGTGGACTTGCCCGCCGAGGAGGCCGCGCCGATCTCGACGATGGCCGGCGAGACCGCCTCCGCGACGCCGGAGACCGTGCCCTTGCTGCTCTGCGAGACGGTGGTGCCCTGGACCGTGCCGGAGGCGCCGGTGGTTCCCGTACCGTCATTGTTCAGCTGCCCGACCAGAGTCGCCGTACCGCCGCCGACCACCGCCGCCGCGAGCGCGACCGCCGCCAGCAGCGCCACCGGCCGCTTGGCCCGGCGGTGGTTGGTGGGGGCGTACGGGGGCGGGGGCGGGTAGCCGCCCGCCGCGCCGTCGTACGCGGTGTCGCTGTACGCCGTGCCGCCGTCGTACGCCGTGCCGCCGTACGCGTACGGGGTCGGGGCCTGGTCCGTCGAGTGCGCGCCGCTCGGGCGAAGGTTCTCCGTCATGTCCATCAGGCTGGCCACCGAACATGAGAGCAGCCTGAGTACGTCCTGAGAAGCCCGGAAGAAGCGTGTATGCCCGCTGTAAAGGCCTGAGCCCCCGGTCCTACGCCGTCGGCTCCCCGCAGCCGCACGAGCGCCGGATCACCAGCGCCGAGGGGAACTGCTTCAGCCGCTCCCGCCGTGAGCCGACGACCCGGAGCGAGTCGTCCAGCACCAGGTCCACCGCGGCCCGCGCCATCGCCGGGCGGTCGGAGAAGACCGTGGTCAGCGGCGGATCGGTGAGCCCGGCCTCCTTCACGTCGTCGAAGCCCGCCACCGCCAGCTCACCCGGCACGTCGATGCGCAGCTCCCGCGCCGCCCGCAGCACCCCGATGGCCTGGTCGTCCGTGGCGCAGAAGATCGCCGGTGGCCGGTCCGGGCCGGCGAGCAGCCCGAGGGCCACCTGGTAGGCGTCGTACCGGTTGTACGGGGCCTGGAACAGCCGGCCCTCCGTCGAGCGGCCGGACTCGTGCATCGCCCGGCGCCACCCCTCGACGTGGTCCGCGACCGGGTCACCGACCGACGGGGTCTCCTCCGTACCGCCGAGGCAGGCCACGTACGCGTTGCCGTGCTCCAGGAGGTGGCGGGTGGCGAGCTGGGCGCCGCCGACGTCGTCCGTGACGACCGCTACGTCGTCGATCGCCTCGGGGCGCTCGTGCAGCAGCACGACCCGGGCGTCCCAGGCCTCTATCTCCGCCGCCGCCCGCTCGCTGGGGCCCTGGCTGACCAGGATCAGGCCCGAGACGCGCATGCCGAGGAAGGCGCGCAGATAGTGGACCTCGCGCTCGTCGCGGTAGTCGGAGTTGCCGACGAGCACCATTTTCCCGCGCTCGGCGGCGGCCTGTTCGACCGCGTGCGCCATCTCCGCGAAGAAGGGCTGCCGGGCGTCGGGGACGATCATCCCTATGAGGTCGGTCCGCCGCGAGGCCATGGCCTGGGCGACCCGGTCGGGCCGGTAGCCCAATTGCTTGATCGCGGCGAGCACCCGCTCGCGCGTGGCCGGGGCGACCGGCCGGGGTCCGTTGTTGATGACGTAACTGACGACCGCGGTCGACGTCCCCGCCAGTCTCGCCACATCGTCCCGCGTCACCTTGGCCACGCGCGGCAGTCTACGCGGATGGACCTACCTCTTGGCAGCCTCCACCGGGGCCTCTTCCGCCGCCGTGGCCGAAGAGGACTGCTCCGATCGGGCGACGGGCCCGGCGGCGTTCTGCTGCTTCTGCTGGGCGGCCTGCCGCTCCTTCGCCTCCTCGGCGGCGCGCTCGACCTTCTCCGGGGTGACGAAGCGGTAGCCGACGTTGCGGACGGTCCCGATCAGCGACTCGTGCTCGGGGCCGAGCTTGGCGCGCAGCCGCCGGACGTGGACGTCGACCGTCCGCGTACCGCCGAAGTAGTCGTAGCCCCAGACCTCCTGGAGGAGCTGGGCGCGGGTGAACACCCGGCCCGGGTGCTGGGCCAGGTATTTCAGCAGTTCGAATTCCTTGAAGGTCAGGTCCAGGACCCGGCCCTTGAGTTTCGCGCTGTACGTGGCCTCGTCGACGGAGAGGTCGCCGTTGCGGATCTCCATCGGGGAGTCGTCGGAGGTGATCTGCTGCCGGCCGGTGGCCAGCCGCAGCCGCGCCTCCACCTCCGCAGGACCCGCGGTGTCCAGCAGCACGTCGTCGATGCCCCAGTCGGCGGTGACGGCCGCGAGGCCGCCCTCGGTGACGACGAGGATCAGCGGACAGCCCGGTCCGGTGGACCGCAGCAGCTGACAGAGCGAGCGGACCTGCGGGAGGTCGCGGCGCCCGTCGATGAGGATCACATCGGCGCCCGGGGTGTCCACCAGGGCCGGTCCCTCGGCCGGGGCGACCCGCACGCTGTGCAGCAGGAGGCCGAGGGCGGGGAGCACCTCCGTCGAGGGCTGGAGTGCGTTCGTCAACAGCAGCAGTGAACTCATCGCCGCCCACCTGCCTGGTTCGGTCGATCGTGTTGCACGGTTCGCTCGCCCATTACGTCGGTCCTCCTCGTTCCCTGCGAGAGGGGCACTCCCGGGTCGGACCCGGGGGAGTATGCGGCACTGCTTCGTACGTCAAGCCGGTATTGCGTGTATTACGTGCGATCCCGCGCCCCGGGGACCGCTGAGCTTCTCGAAACGTCGGCGTAACAACGCCCGGGAAGCACAAAAGGACCCGGGGGCTGCATTGCCCAGGTCCTCTTCGCAGCAGAATAGCCCACATGACTTCCGCGTCCGAGGGTCGATTCCTGGGTTCTTCTGTTCCCTTGCTCACGCGGGTCCCACGATTCGCCACATTGCTCACCGATGACGGGATCCCGGTCGAGGCGGTGTACGAGCCGTGTACGGCCGGTTTCGGCGCATCCTCGGGGGTGCGTGCGGAACCGGTGGACGATGTCCCCGTGATCGTGGTGGCGCACGGGTTCACGGGCTCGGTCGACCGCCCCGCCGTACGCCGGGCCGCGCGGGTGTTCTCCCAGCGTGCGGCCGTGATCACGTTCTCGTTCCGGGGGCACGGGAGGTCCGGCGGACGCTCCACGGTGGGCGACCGCGAGGTGCTGGATCTGGCCGCCGCGGTGGCGTGGGCGCGGTCCCTGGGGCATCGCCGGGTCGTTACGGTCGGGTTCTCCATGGGCGGCTCCGTGGTGCTCCGGCACGGCGCTCTGTATACGGACGCATCGGAGGCACGCGATACGGCCGTCCGTGTACCGGTGCGCGAACGGCGCACGGAGGCGCACTCAGGGGCGCACTCGGACGCGGTGGTGGCGGTCAGCTCTCCCGCCCGCTGGTACTACCGGGGTACGGCCCCGATGCGCCGCCTGCACTGGGTGGTCACCCGGCCCTCGGGGCGCCTCGTCGGGCGGTACGGATTCCGTACCCGGATCGCCACCGACGACTGGGACCCCGTCCCGCTCTCCCCGGTCGCCGCGGTCCCGCTCATCGCCCCGGCCCCGCTGCTGCTCGTGCACGGCGACCGGGACCCGTACTTCCCGCTCGACCACCCGCGCATGCTGGCCGGGGCGGCGGGGGAGGGCGGTGCGGAGCTGTGGCTGGAGCGGGGGATGGGGCACGCGGAGAACGCGGCGGACGACGCCCTGCTGGCCCGGATCGCCGACTGGGCGACGGGCGCGCTGTCCGCGTGACCCATCATGGAGAGCTGACGCACACGCGTCCGACGAACCGACCGAAGGAGTGGCGCCATGGCAGCGGGAACGATCCGCTACTGGGCCGCGGCCAAGGCCGCCGCGGGCACCGCCGAGGAGCCGTACGCGGCGGCGACCCTCGCCGAGGCGCTCGACGCCGTACGCGAACGGCACCCCGGCGAGCTGAGCCGGGTGCTCCAGCGGTGCTCGTTCCTCATCGACGGCAACCCCGTCGGTACCCGTGGGCATGAGACCGTACGCCTTGCCGAGGGCGGCACGGTCGAGGTGCTCCCGCCGTTCGCAGGAGGGTGAACCGCAGGCCATGAGCAGCAGCAACGATCAGCAGTACCCGTATCCGTACAACCCTCAGCAGCAACCCCAGCAGCAGCCCGCGTCGCCGCAGCACTGGCCCGACGGGACGGCCGGGCAGTCCGCGCTGCCCCAGGAGCCGGGCGGGTACGACCAGGGCGGTTACGACCAGGGCGGGACGCAGACCTGGCAGGCGCCGACCTGGGACACGCAGTACCAGCCGACGATCCAGCGGAATCAGGGGCCGTACCAGGGGCCGGCGGACGCGCAGGGTCACGGGCAGCCGGAGGCGTACGGAACCGGGCAGGCACACCCGTACGGGACACCGCAGCCGCAGCCGCGCTACCAGGAGCCGCAGCCGCAGTACCAGGAGCCGCAGTACCACCAGCCCTACCAGGAGCCTCAGCAGCCCCACCAGCCGTACCAGCAGCCCCAGCAGCCGTACCGGCCCGCCGCCGAGGAGACCGCCTACCTGCCCCCGCAGGGCGCCTCCGGCTCCCTCCCGCTCCCGCCCGAGGTCCCGGTCACCTCCCCGGTCGCCCCCGCCCCCGTACCCCCGGCCGCGGCGCCCCAGGCACGCGACGCCTCCGGCTACAGCGCCCCCACCACCCTCGGCAACGCCCGGATCACCGACGCCCAGCGGGCCAGGGCCGAGGGGCGCTCGCCGATCATCGCGCCCGGGATGCAGCCCGCCGCGATCACCGCCGTGCTCGGCCTGCTCCTCGCGGGCGGCGCGGCCATCGGCTCGTACGCCCTGCTCGTCCCGCTCGTCCTCCTCCAGGCGGTGACCGCCGCCGGCTGGTTCCGGCTCAACGGCATGTGGCCGGCCCGCCAGGGCATCGCGCTCGCCTTCGCCGGCGGCCTCGTCGCCGACACCGCGCTCCTCGCGGCGGGCCGGGAGCACGGGCCCACCGCGCTCCTGGGCACCCTGGGGGTCTGGGTGCTGCTCGCCGTGGTCCTCCAGCTCCGCTCTCCCGCGACGGGCGAGGAGCGGATGTACGGGCTGATGGCCACGGTCGTCTCGGCGGCCCTGGCGGTCCTCGCCGCCGGGCACCTGGCGGCGATCCCGGACGCGGTGACGGTCGGCGGGGTGGCGGTCGCGGCCGCCGCGCTCGCCCGGGCGCTGCCGCTGCCGGGTGCCGTGTCGGTCGTGGTGGCGCTGCTCGTGAGCGCGGGCGCCGGCATCGCGGTGGGCGGCTTCACCGAGTACGGCGGCGGCCAGGGGGCGCTCCTCGGCCTCGCGGCGGGCGTCAGCGCCCTGATCGGGCTGCGGGTGGCGAGCTACGACTACCCGTCCCGCTTCGTCCACATGACGGCCGGGGTGGCACTGCCGCTCACCGCGGCGGCCCCGGCGGTCTACCTGATCGGCCGCGCGCTGGTCTGACGCGTACGCATCGAGGCCGTACGGGCATGAGGTTGCCCTCGCCTGGGCCGGTACGAGCCTGACACGCCCTCGACGGGGGTACGCGCTCCGGGAACCACGGGAACCGATCGGGTGGCGTCACTCGTCGATCACCCGGGGGCACTGACCGTACGGCCGAGGTGGGGGAACCACACACATGCGCGCACTGCGAAACCTGCTGGTCCTGCTCGTGGTGGTCGGCGCCCTCTTCGTCGCGGCCGACCGGCTGGCGCTCCACTTCGCCGAGTCGGAGGCCGAGGACCGGGTCAGGATCAGCGGTGGCAGCGCCGGGACGACCGATATCTCGATCAAGGGCTTCCCGTTCCTGACCCAGCTCGCCGCCTCCGAGTTCGACCGGGTCGACGTGACCCTGAAGGACATGAAGACCGAGGCCGCGGGCCGGGCGATACGCGTCGGCGAGGTGCGGGCGCGGCTGCACGACGTGAAGCTCGGCTCCGGCTACTCCACCGCCACGGCCGCCCGCGCCACCGGCACGGCCGTCGTCTCGTACGCGGACCTGACGGCGGCCGCTGAGGACGGCGTCACCGTCGCGTACGGCGGCGACGGCAAGGTGAAGGTCACCGGCACGGTCGAGATCCTCGGCCGCTCGATCTCCCGCAGCGTGGTCTCCACCGTGACCCGGGTCGACGGCCAGACGATCAAGGTGCGCGCGGACGAGGTGCCGGGCGAGGGCATTCCGGGCGTCGAGCAGCTCGTGCGGACGAGGACGGACTTCGAGGGGGACGTCGACGGCCTGCCGAAGGGCCTCGGACTCCAGAAGGTCCAGGTGACCGAGAGCGGCCTGGAGATCGCGCTGAACGGCTCGGACGTCTCGCTGACGGGCTGATTCCGCGCCCCACGGCCCGCCGATCCGGATAGTGAGACGCCGGTGTCCGGTCCGTAGATGCGCGGCGAAAGAAGAGTGACGGGAAACCGGCTCCAGGGCGCGCCTCCCCGCCTCGCGTCTCGCATCATGGATGATCGCGTCTCATCATGCGACACGACGGTGACATCTCCGCCCGTACCTCCCTACGATCGGACCCATGAAGCGACAGGCGGATCTCACGAAGCGGCGGGCAGTAGACCTGTGCCGCGTCGCCGCCATGCTCTGTCGCACCTCCTGAGCGGGGCCGTTCGTTCCGTCCCGCCTCCCCTCGGCCCTTCGACCACCGTCAGGGCCGGACCCGTGCCCCGTACGCGCCGCGCTCCGTCCGTCCGCGTGCACACCCGCACCCCCGCACGATCACTCCGCATCTCGCACCACCCGCCGCAGACTGCCCCGGAGGAGAACAACATGAGCCGCAGCGACGTCCTGGTAGACGCCGACTGGGTCGAGGCCCACATCGACGACCCGCAGGTCGCCATCGTCGAGGTCGACGAGGACACCTCGGCGTACGAGAAGAACCACATCAAGAACGCGATCCGGATCGACTGGACGAAGGACCTCCAGGACCCGGTCCGCCGTGACTTCGTGGACCAGGCCGGCTTCGAGAAGCTGCTCAGCGAGAAGGGCATCGGCAACGACACGCTGGTCGTCCTCTACGGCGGCAACAACAACTGGTTCGCCTCCTACGCCTACTGGTACTTCAAGCTGTACGGCCACGAGAGCGTCAAGCTCCTCGACGGCGGCCGCAAGAAGTGGGAGCTGGACTCCCGCGACCTGACCGACGCCGTCCCCACGCGCCCGGCCACGCAGTACAAGGCCAAGCCGCAGGACGAGTCGATCCGCGCCTACCGCGACGACGTCGTGAAGGCCATCGGCAGCCAGAACCTGGTCGACGTGCGCTCGCCCGACGAGTTCAGCGGCAAGCTGCTCGCCCCGGCGCACCTCCCGCAGGAGCAGTCCCAGCGCCCCGGCCACGTGCCGAGCGCCCGCAACATCCCGTGGTCGAAGAACGCCAACGACGACGGCACCTTCAAGTCGGACGACGAGCTCAAGGCCCTCTACGAGGACGAGCAGGTCGACCTGGCGAAGGACACCATCGCCTACTGCCGCATCGGTGAGCGCTCCGCGCTCACCTGGTTCGTCCTGCACGAGCTGCTCGGCCAGGAGAACGTCAAGAACTACGACGGTTCCTGGACCGAGTACGGCTCCCTCGTCGGCGTGCCGATCGAGCTCGGCGCCAACAAGTAACCGACCGACCAGCACCACTTCGACCCGAAGGACAGAACCCCATGTGTGGAGCACAGGCCGGCGGCCCCGACGCTTCGACGATCAAGCCCGGTGAGACCACCATCCAGGGCAGCGTGACCCGCGACGGCGAGCCCGTCACCGGTTACGTGCGTCTGCTGGACTCGACCGGCGAGTTCACCGCCGAGGTTCCGACCTCGGCGACCGGACAGTTCCGCTTCTACGCGGCCGAGGGCACCTGGACGCTCCGCGCCCTGGTCCCGGGCGGCAGCGCCGACCGCACGGTCGTCGCGCAGACCGGTGGACTCTCCGAGGTCGCGATCGCCGTCTGATCCACGGCATGGCCGTTCGGCCGACGGCACAGAACGGCCGGAGGGCCGCACCCCAGGGGGTTGGACGCCACCTGACGCGGGGTGCGGCCCTTCGCGCCGTTCCGTTCTGTTCCGGAGGCCTGGTCTGTTCCAGAGGCCCGGAAACCGTTCTGCGGTTCTACGCTGGAGGCATGTACGCCCGACGCCGGCGCGGCTACTTCTGGATGATGGGCGGATGCGTCGCCCTCTTCGTCTCCGCCTGGGCGGTCGTGCGCCTGTGGTCGATGCCGGCCGCCGTCGCGATGTGCCTGGTCGCGATGGTGATCCCGCCCGTCGCCGCGGTGCTCGCCAATCGGCGGGGGCCCGAGGACCGGTGGTGGGACGACCCCTCCGGCGATCCCAAGTCCGACGAGTGGTGGGACGAGCTGGACGGGAAGAAGCGCCGCTGAGCCCGCCCCGCAGCCCGCCCCCGGGGAGGGATCAGTAGACGAGCGCCTGCGTGCCGTCCGCCATGGCCTCCTGCACGAAGACCTGCGCCCCGGCGATCCGTACGCCCTCCAGCACGTCCTTCTCCGCGATCTCCCGCCGCGCCGCGCACTGCGTGCAGAGGGTGATCCGCCCGCCCGCCAGGATCGACTCCAGCAGATCGGGCAGCGGGGCGGCGTGCGGCAGCTCGAACTCGGCGGCCCGGCCCGGCAGCGCGAACCACGACGACTCCCCGGTCAGCCAGAGCGAGACCTCCACGCCACTGGCCACGGCCACCGCCGCCACGGTGAAGGCCTGCGAACACCGCTCGGCGGCTTCGGGCCCGGCGGTCACCTTGATCACGAGCTTCTTCGGCATATGCCGAACTGTAATCGTCCACGGGGCAACCCCATGGTCGACCGGGGGGTCACTTGTGCGCGCACGTACGCGACGTGCGCGAACAAGCTCGCACAAGCTCCTTACGAGGGACCCCTTTTGGAACCGAACGACACCGTTTCGCCCACCCGCAGACCTCGGGGCCGCACGGCGCTGATCATCGCCGCCGCGGCCCTGCTCGGGATCTCCGGCGGCACCGCCGTCGGCTACGGCATCCAGGCACAGCGGCCACCGACACCCCTGCCCGCCCTCGCCCAGACCGGCCTCGGCTACCCGGCGAAGGCGCTGCCCGCAGGCAAGGCCCCGGCTCCGCTCCCGGCCTCGGAGGACCGGCAGGTCAGGACGGACGGCGATCTGCGCAAGCTGCTGGTGGAGCGGCCCAAGGGGGCGAAGGGCTCCCCGTCGCATCCCCGGAAGGGCGGTGAGTGGCTGCCGCTCCCGGACTACACCCGGGTGTTCGAGGACGAGCGGAGCATGTTCCTGTTCCTCGCCGAGAACGACGTGCGCCGGATCGCGGTGACCGGATGGATGCAGGGGCAGCACCGGCAGTCCGACGTCACCCTGGTCCAGTTCCGGTCGAACGCGCGGATGGGTGCGGCCGATCACTTCGGCGGACAGCTCTCGTACATGCCGGAAGCGGAGGACGGTGCCGGCAACGCCGGTGACCCGATCGCCGGCACCGGCGAGGGCCGCTACTACCTGTACGCCGTCGAGCGGGACCCCGGCTACCTGCCGTTCCACCGCGCCAGGGCGCTGGCCGTACGCGGCGACATCATGATCGACATCAACATCACCGACGTGAAGCCGATCAGCAAGAAGGACATCCGCGTCCTCGCCGAACGACAGCTGGAGCGCCTGTGAGCGACGACGTCGAGACGACCACCTCCGCGGCCTCCGAGCCGCCCGTGGTTTCCGAATCGCCCGCGGCCTCCGAGCCGCCTGTTGCTTCCGAGCCGCCCTTCGCTTCCGAGCCGCCCGCCGCTCCGGAGGCTGCCGCAGGGAAGGGGCGCCGGGCGGTGCGCACCGCGTTGCCCTTCGTCCTGGTCCTCGCCGCCGTCGGCGGCGCCGCCGCCTACACCGTGCGGACCGCGGACAGCGCCGACCGGACCGTCACCACGGTCGTCTGGGACGGCAGAGGCACCAAGCCGGGCGTCGATCCCGCCGTGGACGCGGACCGCGGCCGCACGGACACCGAGCTGAGCAGGCTGCTGATGCCCGTGCCCGAGGGCTACCGGCTCGGCCCGGACATCGGCGACCTCGGCAACGACAGCGAGACGAGCGGTGAGAAGGCCACCGCCGTCCTGAAGGACACCGGGCGCGGGCTGGCCGGCAAGGAGCGCCGTGAATTCGACGCGCTCATCGACAAGCTCCGGTTCGAGGGCATCGCCTACCGCTCGTACACCCGTGGCCCCCACGTCCGGTTCACCCGCACCGGCTTCGACGATCTGGTGCTGACCGTCCGGGTGGGCAAGATGGGGGACGAGCGGATGGTCCGCACCGTCCACGAGCGGCGGAACAGGATGCTGGACTCGTTCGGCGTGCTGCGCAAGGGGCCGAAGATCGAAGGCCACAAGAACGTCACCTGCTACCGGATGCCCAAGGACGCCGAGGACCCGCTCGACAGCATCGCCTGCTACGCCTACAAGGGCGGGATCTCGGTGACCGTCGAGGCGGACGGGCCGAAGCCGTTCAGCGCGTCCACGGTCGCCGGTCTGGTCAAGGACCAGCTCGACCACATCAAGTCCCCGGGGGTGTCCATATGACCGACCAGCAGACCGCTCCACCCGCCCCCGCCGAACCGACTGAGGCCGCCCCGGCCATCGCGTCTCCGGCCATCACCGCCCCGGCCATCGCGTCTCCGGCCATCACCGCCCCGCCCATCGCCTCCCCGGCCGTACCGGATGCTCCTCGTCCGCCCCGCCGCGCCCTGCGGGCCGTGGCGCGGTGGACGGCGGCCCTGCTGGTGTTCGGCGGGCTCGGTACGGGGACGGCCCTGGCGATCACCTCGGCCGAGCGGACCGACGTCCCCGGGCTGGCCACCGAGGGCGACGGGCGCTGGGCGTACCCCGAGCTCTCCCTCCCCGCGCTGCCGGCCGGCTCGCCCCGCCCGTTCACCGACGCCAACCACGCGGAGATCCACCACGCGGACCTGCGGAAGCTGCTGCTGCCCGCGCCCGCCGGGGCCACCCCGGACAAGACGCTGGACGGCGGCTGGGTGAAGCCGGAGCGGTTCCTCGCCGAGTACCGGGCCGAGGACCGCGACGAACTGGCCCAGACCCTGGTGGACACCCCGCCCCGGCACATCACGGCCCGCGGCTGGACGATGCCCGACGGCACCCGGGCCCGGATCTACCTGGTCCGGTTCGACTCGACAGCCTTCGCCACGCACGTACGGGACGCGCTGCGCTTCGGTCTCCCGGAGCAACGGCAACTGGCCGGTGCGCAGGTGACGGAGTTCGACGCGACCGCGACGTTCTCGCGTGCGGTCCAGGGGGTGGTGACGTACCTCCACACCGAGCAGGCTCCCCACGGCGACGCGCACACCCGGCTGGCCTACAGCCTGGCCGGAGACACGCTCGCGCTGATCGTGCACGAGCGGCCGGGCAAGGCGGAAGCGGCGCGCATCCCGTTCCACCAGACCGTGATCCTCCAGAACCAGATGCTGGGCTGAGAACGGTCCGGACGGGAGGGCCCGGACGGCAGGGGGGCCGGGCGGCGGTGGTGACGCCGTTCGGCCCCTACCTGGACGAGAAGGCCGGGCCCCCACCCATTAGGCTGGGAACCGGCCCTGTACTGCCGCCATACCGCTCATTCCGAGGAGCCCTTCGTGCTTGAGGCATTCTTCTCCGCCCTGCTCATCCTGGTCTGCGTCGGCGTGCTCGCCTTCACGGTCGTCGCCGTGAAGAAGCTGTACCAGGGCCAGCGCTGACCCCCGCCGTACCCCGAACGTTCCGCCGCTCCCTCACAGATCGTCTGAGCCGCTCATGATCGAGATTCCGTCCGACCTCAACCCGGACCTCGTCCCGCTGGCCTTCCTCATCGGCAAGTGGGCGGGCGCGGGCGTTTCCGACTTCCCCGGCGCCGAGAAGTGCAACTTCGGCCAGGAGGTCACGTTCAGCCACGACGGCCGTGACTTCCTGGAGTACGTCTCCCACACCTGGGTCCTGGACGCGGACGGCAACCAGGTCCGCCCGCTGGAGTCGGAGTCCGGCTACTGGCGCATCGACAAGGACCGCAAGGTCGAGGTCGTCATGGTCCGCGACCAGGGCGTCGTCGAGATCTGGTACGGCGAGCTGGCGGACCAGAAGCCGCAGATCGACCTGGTCACCGACGCCGTGGCCCGCACCGCGGCCTCCGGCCCGTACACCGGCGGAAAGCGCCTCTACGGGTATGTGAAGAGCGACCTCATGTGGGTCGGCGAGAAGGCGACCCCCGAGGTCGAGCTGCGCCCCTACATGTCGGCGCACCTGAAGAAGGTCGTCACCCCGGAAGAGGTGGCCGAGATGGCGCGCAATCTTGAGGACATGCCCGACGACGGCATCGCGTTCTTCAGGTAGGGAAGCCCGCACGGAGCGATCTCTGCCGGCCGGTGCTCACCCCGCCTACACTGGGCCTGTGGTGAGCACCGACTGGAAGACCGATCTTCGGCAGCGCGGCTACCGGCTGACGCCCCAGCGCCAGCTCGTGCTGGAGGCCGTGGACGTCCTGGAGCACGCGACCCCGGACTCCATCCTCTGCGAGGTGCGCAAAACCGCCTCCGGCGTGAACATCTCCACCGTCTACCGGACCCTGGAGCTCCTGGAGGAGCTCGGGCTGGTCAGCCACGCGCACCTCGGGCACGGCGCGCCGACGTACCACCTCGCCGACCGGCACCACCACATCCACCTGGTCTGCCGGGACTGCGAGGGCGTCATCGAGGCGGACGTCTCCGTCGTCACCGAGTTCACCGAGAAGCTCCGCGCCGACTTCGGCTTCGCGACCGATATGAAGCACTTCGCGATCTTCGGCCGGTGCGAGGCGTGCACGGCCGCGAGGGACGGCGCGGGCACCGGCGAGCCCGAGTCGTAGGCTGGGCTCCATGAAGAGCCCCCTGCTGTCCCTGCCCGGCGCGGTCGCCGCCGAGGGCCGCGACGAAGGAGTCGCCGGGCACTACGGCGACCTGTTCCGCGAGCAACGCGCCCTCGCCGACGGCAACGGCCTCGTCGACCTCTCCCACCGCGGCGTCGTCACCGTCACCGGCGACGACCGGCTGAGCTGGCTGCACCTGCTGCTCACCCAGCACGTCAGCGACCTCGCCCCGCACCAGGCCACCGAGGCGCTGATCCTCTCCGCCAACGGCCACATCGAGCACGCCATGTATCTCGTCGACGACGGGACGACGGTGTGGATGCACGTCGAACCCGGCACCGAAGGCGATCTCATCGCCTATCTGGAGTCGATGAAGTTCTTCTACCGGGTCGAGGTCGCCGACCGCACCGCGGACACCGCCGTCGTGCACCTGCCGGCCGGTTCCATCGCGGAGGCCCCGGACGGGGTCGCCGTACGGGAGACCGCGCAGGGCCGGGACCTCTTCCTGCCCCGCGCCGACCTGGAGACGTACGCGGCCGCCAACGGCCCGGCCGTCGGGATCCTGGCGTACGAGGCGCTGCGCATCGAGGCGCACCGGCCGCGCGTCGGCTTCGAGACCGACCACCGCACCATCCCGCACGAGCTGGGCTGGATCGGCACCGCCGTCCACCTCCAGAAGGGGTGCTACCGGGGCCAGGAGACCGTCGCCCGCGTCCACAACCTGGGGAAGCCGCCGCGCCGGCTGGTCTTCCTGCACCTGGACGGCAGCGAGGTGCACCTGCCCGGCCACGGCACGCCCGTGCGGCTGGCCGCCGACGGCGAGGAGGGCCGGCAGCTCGGCTTCATCACCACCTCGGCCCGCCACCACGAGCTGGGCCCGATCGCCCTGGCGCTGGTCAAGCGGAACGTGGCGGTGGACGCGGAGCTGATCGCCGGGGACACGGCGGCGGCCCAGGAGACGGTCGTCGAGCCCTGAGGTCTCACACCTCGATGATCACCGTGAACGGGCCGTGGTTCGTGAGCGAGACCCGCATGTCCGCTCCGAACCGGCCCGTCGCCACCTCCGCGCCCAGCGCCCGCAACCGCGCCACCACCTCGTCCACCAGCGGCTCGGCGACCTCGCCGGGCGCCGCGGCGTTCCAGGTGGGGCGGCGGCCCTTGCGGGCGTCCCCGTAGAGAGTGAACTGCGAAATCACCAGGAGGGGGGCATTCACCTC
Source organism: Streptomyces cyaneofuscatus (assembly GCF_042718795.1). Classification (GTDB taxonomy): domain Bacteria; phylum Actinomycetota; class Actinomycetes; order Streptomycetales; family Streptomycetaceae; genus Streptomyces; species Streptomyces cyaneofuscatus_A. The sequence goes on along the minus strand of NZ_JBHXOX010000013.1, from coordinate 145,850 downwards.
CGAACAGGACTTCTCGCCCTCCAGGATGCGGACGGACCAGAGCTTGCGGGCCAGTTGCGCCGCCTTCTCGGGGGTGTCGCCATGGGTGACTCCGACCAGTACACACAGGCCTTCGCCGATGATCTCGCCGACCACGTCAGTCGCGGACGGGTCGTCGTCCGTCCCGGCCACCGAGACGGTGGCGCCGTCCACTCGCTGTACCACTGCACGCATACAGACCAACCTATCTTGGGCTGAACGGGTACAGAGTGTGGGCGGGGGCACCTCGCAGGGTGGCACGATGCACGATGTCGGTGTGCCGACGCACCGGTCGAGGGGACGGAACAGCATGAGTACCTATGGAGCCGGACAATCTCCCGGGCCCGTACCGGGCGCCCGTACGAGGACCAGCACCCTGCACCCATCCGTACGGCCCCTGCTGCCCGGGCTCGCGTCCGTGCCGGAGCAGGGCGGCGGCGAGGGCGGGTTCGGCGGGCTGCGGCTGCCGGAGCTGCGGACGCTACGGCGGGACGCGCAGCGGGACGAGGCCGATCTCAGTTACGTACGCCGGCTCGTCCAGGGCCGGATCGACATCCTCCGCGCCGAGCTGGACCGCAGGCGGGACCCGCAGGCGCCCGTGCCGGAGGCCCCGGTGGTGGACCGGCTCTCGGAGATCCTGGCCGACGCCCCGTCCCGGCACCGCACCTCCGCCCGGCACGTCACGGTGACGACGCCGCGCGGGGACGAGTTCCGGCGGCTCGCCGCCGAGAACCTGGCGGAGGTCGAGCTCTCGGACCTGGCCGCCCGGACGGACGAGGAGCTGCACGACGCGATGGGCCGCCTGGTCCGCTACGAGCAGCAGGTCTCCCGGCGCCGTCACGAGCTCCAGCGCACGACGGATGATTGCAGCGCGGAGATCGCCCGCAGGTACCGTGACGGGGAAGCCCGAGTGGACGACCTGCTCGCCTGAAGCGACCCTTCCGGACGGCGGGTCCCGCACCCCGCCCGTCCGGCCGATCCTTCCGGGCGCCGGGTCTCCGCACAGCCGTCTGAACCCGTGTGTACCCGCCCGTACCGACCGTCCCGGGTCCGTACGCAACGTACCGACCGTCTCCGGAAGGCCACCATGACGTCCACCGACGCCCCTGCCGCGATAGCCCCCGCCCCGCCCGTCCTGGCCGAGGTCGTGCGGTCCGGGTTCACCGAGGGCCACCACCGCGGTTCGCTGGTCCTGCTCGCCGCCGACGGGAGCGTGGAGTACGCGCTCGGCGACCCGGCCGCCCCGGTCTTCCCCCGGTCCTCCAACAAGCCGATGCAGGCCGCCGCGATCCTCCGGGCGGGCCTGGAACTGTCGGGGGAGCGGCTGGCGCTGGCGGCGGCCAGCCACTCGGGGGAGCCCTTCCACCTGGAGCTCGTGGCGACGATGCTCGCCGAGCACGAGCTGTCCGCCGACGACCTCCAGACCCCGCCGGACCTGCCGCTGGACCCGGTCGCCGCCGAGGCCTACCTCGCCGCCGGGAACGTACGCGAGCGGATCACCATGAACTGCTCCGGCAAGCACGCCGCCATGCTCGCCGTCTGCGTCCGCAACGGCTGGGACACCGCGAGCTACCTCGACCCCGCCCACCCGCTCCAGCTCCTCGTCGGCCAGGTCGTGGCCGAGGCTGCGGGCGAGCCGGTCGCCTCGCTCGGCACCGACGGCTGCGGGGCCCCGCTGATGGCGATCGGGCTGACCGGTCTGGCCCGCGCCTTCCGGTCCTTCGTGCTGGCGGAGCCGGGCAGCGCCGAGCGCCGGGTCGCGGACGCCATGCGCGCCCACCCGGAGTACGTGGCGGGCACCCGGCGCCCCGACACCTGGCTGATGAGCGAGGTCCCCGGCACGCTCTCCAAGATGGGCGCCGAGGCCGTGCAGGCGGTCGCGCTCGCCGACGGACGGGCCCTCGCCTTCAAGATCGACGACGGTTCCACCCGGGCGCTCGGCCCTGTCCTGGCCCGCGCCCTGGAACTGCTCGGCGTGGACGCCCCGGTGGTCGCCCGGATCGGGCGCGCGCCGCTGCTCGGCGGGGCGGCGGAGGTCGGGGCCGTACGGGCGGTGTTCTGAGCTTCGGGGGACCGCCCGTACGGCGTTCCGTGCGGGAAATTCGCGCGACATTCTCCGGCGCGGCTGCTTAGCGTGGGGGAATGAGCCTTGATGTCCGTACCGTCACCGCGTCCGACTACCCCGACTGGCTGCGGGCGGTGCAGAACGGATTCCTCACGGCCGGCTCACCGTCCGAGGACGATGTCGCGGAGCGGCTCGCCGACACCGATCTCTCCCGCCTCCAGGGCGCGTTCGACGCCGGGCGGTGCGTGGCGACGTTCCGCTCGTTCGCCCAGCGGCTGACCGTGGTGGGCGGCGCCACCGTCCCGGCCGACGCGGTCAGCGGGGTGACGGTGGCGCCGACGCACCGCCGGCGCGGACTGCTGAGCCGGATGATGGCGACCGACCTCGCGGCGGCCAGGGAGCGCGGCGAGGTGGTCGCCACGCTGATCGCCGCCGAGTACCCGATCTACGGGCGGTTCGGCTTCGGCCCCGCCACCTGGACCACCGAGTGGGAGGTCTCCGTCCACCGCGCGGGCCTCGACCCGCGCCGGTCCGGGCAGCCGGAGGACGGCGGCCGGATCGAGATGGTGGACGGCGCCGACATCCGCAAGTACGGCCCCGAGCTGCACACCCGGCTCGCGGCGCTCCGGCCCGGGGTCGTCAGCCGCAGCGAGCGCTGGTGGAAGCTGCACACGGGCGCGGCCGTCGTCCCGGCCCACGAGAAGTGGACCGAGCCGTTCTACGTCATCCACCGCGACGCGTCCGGCGAGGTCGACGGCCTGATGGTCTACGGCGCCGACGACAAGTGGGGCGACGCCAAGCAGCCCCTGAACACCGCGACCGTCCGGGACCTGATCGCGCTCACCCCGGCGGCGGAGCGGGCGCTCTGGCTCTTCCTCTGCTCGGTCGACTGGATCACCACCGTCCGCTCCGGCTACCGCGCCCCCGACGACCTGCTGCCCCTGCTGCTTCCGGACCCCCGGGCCGCCAGGACGATCACGCACGCGGACTGGCTGTGGCTGCGGGTGCTGGACGTGGAGCGCGCGCTGGAGGCCCGGAGTTACGAGCGGGAGGCGTCGCTCGTCCTGGACGTCCGGGACGGCGGGGGTGTGGCCGAGGGCCGCTTCCTGCTGGACGCCTCGCCCGACGGGGCGCGCTGCGCCCCGACCACCCGGAGCGCCGATCTGGTCCTGGGGGCAGGGGAGTTGGCGGCCCTGTATCTGGGCGACGAGTCGGCGCGGCGGCTGGTGGACCTGGGGCGGGCCGAGGAGCTGCGGACCGGGGCGGCGACCACGGCCGACGCCGTCTTCCGTACGGGGCGGCGCCCTTGGTGCCCGGACATCTTCTGATCCCCTGCTTTCTCCGGTGGTGGTCAGCTTTCTCCGGTGGTGGTCAGCGCGTCCTGATCCGGAACAGCACCCCCGACGCGGCGATCGCCACCGCCAGCATCCCCCCGGCCCAGGCGAGCGCGATCCAGGGCGCGTTGCCCACCTCCTGGCCCAGCAGCAGCCCCCGCAGGGACTCGATGGCCGGGGTGATCGGCTGGTTCTCGGCGAAGCCGTGCAGCCAGTCGGGCATCTTCTCGATCGGGGCGAACGCGCTGCTCGGGTAGGGCAGGAACGACATGAAGAACGTGAACCCGCTCGCCGCCTCCGGGGAGCGGGCCAGCAGCCCGATCGCCGCCGAGATCCAGGACAGCGCCACGATGTAGGCGATCAGCACGGTGGCGACCAGGAGCCAGCCGCTCCAGGAGGCCGCGGGGCGGAAGCCGATCAGCAGGGCGACGCCGAAGACCAGGACGGTGGCGAAGAGGTTGCGGACGGTGCTCGCCGCCACATGGCCGGCGAGCACCGGCGTACCGCCCACGTCCAGCGAACGGAAGCGGTCGATGATGCCGCCCTTCATGTCCTCGCTGACGGCGGTGGCGGTGGTCGCGGCGCCGAACCCGGCGCACAGGAGCAGGACGCCCGGGACGACGTACATGACGTACGAGTCGTAGCCCGCCCCGGTCTCGATCGCGCCGCCGAAGAAGTAGACGAAGATCAGCATCAGCATGATCGGCAGGGCCAGCGACATGATCAGCGCGTCGGAGTTGCGGAGGCTGACGCGCAGGCTGCGGCCGGCCATGACGCTCGCGTGGGTGAGGGGGCCCGGTGCCCGCCCCGGGGGGACGAGCGGGACGGCGGTCTCAGACATGGGCGGGTACCTCCGAGGTGAGGGCCAGGAAGACGTCGTCGAGGGTCGCGCTGTGCAGGGTGAAGCGGTCGATCTCGGTGCCGGCCGGGTCGATCTCGTCGAGCAGCGCGCGTACGTGGGCGGCGCTGCCGTCCGTGGGGATGCCCAGGGTCAGCGTGTCGGGGGAGTGGTGCACGGCCCGCCCGGTCAGCCGGAGGTAGGCGTCGCGGCTGGTGAGTACCGCGTCGAGGCGGTGTCCGGCGACCCGGCCCTTGAGGTCGGCGGCGCTGCCCTCGGCGGCGATGCTCCCCTTGTCCAGCAGGGCGATCCGGTCGGCGAGGCGGTCGGCCTCCTCCAGGTACTGCGTGGTGAGCAGGACGCTCGCGCCGCGCTCGGCCAGCCCCCGGACCACCTCCCACAGCTCCTGGCGGCTGCGCGGGTCGAGGCCGGTCGTCGGCTCGTCCAGGAAGAAGACGCCCGGCTCCGGTGAGCCGGTGAGCCCGGCGGCCAGGTCCAGGCGGCGGCGCATGCCCCCGGAGTACGTACGGGCGGGCCGCCGGGCGGCGTCGGTGAGCCGGAAGCGCTCCAGCAGCTCCTCGGCCCGGCGGCGGGCGGCGGGGCGGGAGAGCCCGGTGAGCCGGGCCATCATCCGCAGGTTCTCCTCGCCGGTCTGGGTCTCGTCGACGGCGGCGAACTGGCCGGTGAGGCTGATCGCCCGGCGCACCGCGCTCCGGTCGGCGACGACGTCGTACCCGGCGACGCGGGCGGTGCCGGAGTCGGCGGTGGTGAGCGTGGCGAGGATGCGTACGGAGGTGGTCTTGCCCGCTCCGTTGGGGCCGAGCAGGGCGAAGACGCTGCCGCGCTCGACGCGGAGGTCGAGGCCGTCCAGGACGCAGGTGACGTGCTTTCGGGGTTTTCCGGGGTTGCCGGGGTTGCCGGGTTTTCCGGGGTCTCCGGGTTTTCCGTGGTTCCCGTAGGACTTGGTGAGGCCGTACGCCTCGATGGCGTACCCGTTCTTCTCGGTGCTCGGGCTGGTCATGGTGGCCTGACCCCCTTCTGCGTATGACATACGCGTTACTGCGTAAGCATTACGCATCTCTAGGATGGGGTCAAGGCGCACGGGGCACGGGGGCACGGAACGCGGGCAAGGGGATGCGATGGCCGAGAAGAACAGCGCGGGCGGCGGCGACCTCCCGCCCTCCATCGAGGCCGCCTGGGGGCTGCGGGAGCGCCCGGTCAAGGGCCCGAAGCCCGGCCTGAGCCTGGAGCGGATCGTGGCGGCTGCGGTGGCCGTGGCGGCGTCCGAGGGGATCGCCGCCGTGTCGATGGGCCGGGTCGCGCAGGAGGTCGGCGCCTCCACGATGTCGCTCTACCGGTACGTCTCCGCCAAGGACGAGCTGTACGTCCTGATGCAGGAGGCGGCGATCGGCCCGCCGGCCCCGTCGGCCGCCCTGGCGGCCGGGGCGGGCTGGCGCGAGGCGCTCACGGAGTGGGCGGCCGGGCAGCGCGACCAGTTCCGCGCCAACCTCTGGGTGCTCCGCATCCCGATCGGCGGCCCGCCCGCCACCCCGAACTCGCTCGCCTGGTGGGAGCAGGGGCTCCAAGCGCTGGAGGGCAGCGGGCTCGGCGAGGGCGACAAGATCTCGGTGATCCTGCTGATCTCCAACTTCGTGCGCAGCGAGGCGCTGCTGATGAGCGACCTCGCCGCCGCCGTCACCGCGCGCGGCGTCCCCCCCGAGGAAGTGGTCGCGGGCCACGAGCGCACGTTGCGGCGGCTGGTCGACCCGGTGCGCCACCCCGGCATCCACCGGCTGCTGGACTCCGGCGTGATGAGTGAACCGGACGACCCCGACTACGAGTTCACCTTCGGCCTGGCGACCCTGCTGGACGGGGTCGAGGCGCTGATCCGGAGCACGGCCGCAGAGGGCTGACGGGGCCGTGCTGTCGTGCCCGCGACATCAAGTCCGGCCGAGGTCAAGGGCGTACGCTTCATGGTCATGAGCGGAGAGAAGGCCGGCGGCGGGAACGGAAGCGGAAGCGTCGCCGGGGCGGCGGGAGAAGGGGCGCGGGGGCAGGGGGAACCGGCGGATCCGTCCGGGGTCGGTGCGCGGGGGAAGGAGGGACCGGCGGCTCCGTCCGGGGTCGGCGCGCGGGGACAGGGGGAACCGGCGGCTCCGCCCCGGGTCAGCCTGCGGGAGCGGAAGAAGCAACTGACGTACCGGGCGATCTCCGACGCCGCGATCGCGATGTTCCTGGAGCGCGGCTTCGACAGGGTCTCCGTGGCGGAGGTGGCGGCCGCGGCGGACATCTCCAAGCCGACGCTGTTCCGGTACTTCCCCGCCAAGGAGGACCTCGCGCTGCACCGGTTCGCCGACCACGAGGACGAGGCGGCCCGGGTGGTCGGCGGCCGGGGACCCGGCGAGAGCCCGCTGGACGCGCTGCGCCGCCACTTCCTGGCCGGCCTGGACCGCCGCGACCCGGTGACCGGCCTCTCCGACGCCCCTCAAGTGCTCGCGTTCCACCGCCTGTTGTACGGGACCCCGTCGCTGGTCGCCCGCCTCTACGCGTACCAGGGCCGCTCCGAGGCCGCCCTCGCACGCGCCCTCGGCGGCGGGGTGGCCGCGCGGCTGGCGGCCGGTCAGGTCATCGCCGTCCTGCGCATCCTGGCCGAGGAGAACTGGCGCCGGATCGACGCGGGGGAGAGCGCGGACGCGGTGTACGCGGGCGCGGTGCAGGCGGCCGAGGAGGCGTTCGTCCAGTTGCGGAGGGGGCTGGAGCCGGAGGGGCGGGGCTGAGGGAGGGGCCGGGTCAGGTGGTGCCTGCCTCGGCAGGGCCCTGCGAGGCTCCCGGGCCCTGCGAGGCGGCCGGGTCGTGTGCGGCTCACGGGCCCTGCGGGTCGCCCGGGCCCTGCGCGTCGGCCGGCTTCCGGCGCAGCACCAGGAACGCGACGGCGAAGGCGGCCACGAGCAGCGCCGCGCCGACGGTGAACGCCAGCCGGTAGCCGCCGGTCAGCGCCTCGGCGGGGCGACCGGCGGCGGTGAGCGCCTCGGTCCGCCCGGCGGCCAGGGTGGACAGGACGGCGACGCCGAGCGCCATGCCGATCTGCTGGGTGGTGTTGAAGAGCCCCGAGGCCAGTCCGGCATCGTCCTCGCCCGCGCCCGACATGCCGAGTGAGGTGAGCGCCGGGAGCGCGAGCCCGAACCCGGAGGCCAGCAGCATCACCGGCAGCAGGTCGGTCACGTACTCCGCCCGCACCGGCACCCGGGCGAGGAGGCCGAGGGCCGCGACCAGCAGCCCGATCCCGGTCAGCAGGACGATCCGCTCACCGAAGCGGGCGACGAGCCGGGCCGACAGGCCGAGCGATACGGCTCCGATGACGACGGCGGCCGGAAGCATCGCGAGACCGGTCGCGGCGGCCCCGTAACCGAGGACCTTCTGCAGGTGCAGGGCGACGATGACCTGGAACGAGAACAGCGCGGCCACCATCAGCATCTGGACCACGTTGGCCCCGGACACGTTGCGGGAGCGCAGGACGCGCAGCGGCATCAGCGGGGTCCGGGCGGTGGCCTGGCGCAGGACGAACCCGGCCAGCAGGGCGAGCGCGAGCGCGCCGAGCCCCAGCGTGCGCGCCGAGGACCAGCCGTACGTCTCCACCCCGACGACCGTGGAGATCCCGAGCATCAGACCGGCGGTGACGAGCAGGGCGCCCGCCACGTCCGCTCCGGCGGCGAGTCCCCGGCCCCGGTCGGCGGGCAGCACGCGTACGGCGACCAGCAGGACGGCGAGGCCGATCGGCAGGTTGATGAAGAAGATCCAGTGCCAGCTCAGGGCGTCGGTGAGGACGCCGCCGAGGACCTGGCCGATCGAGGCTCCGGCCGCGCCTGTGAAGGAGAACACGGCGATGGCGCGGGCGCGTTCGGCCGGCTCGGTGAACAGGGTGACCAGGATGCCGAGGGCCACCGCTGCGCTCATCGCGCTGCCGACACCCTGCGCGAACCGGGCGGCGATCAGCACGGCGGGCGAGCCGGCCGCCCCGGCCACCAGTGAGGCCGCGGTGAACAGGCCGATCCCGGACAGGAACACCGGCTTACGGCCGACCAGGTCGCCGAGCCGTCCGGCGAGCAGGAGCAGGCTGCCGAAGGCGATGAGGTAGGCGTTGACCACCCAACTGAGCCCGGCGGGCGTGAAGCCGAGGTCGTCCTGGACCGCGGGCATCGCGACGGTCACGATCGAGCCGTCGAGCACGATCATCAGCATGCTCGTGGCGATCACCCCGAGGGCCGACAGCCGTGCTCGGGGGGTGAGTTGAGGCGAAGGGGGGTGGAGCGCTCCAGGGACGGAGGGGGTGGCGGGGATGGCGGGGGTGGAGGGGGTGCGCGGCGCGGTGGTGGGCATGGGCCTTCTCCTGTCGGTCGATGCGACAGGAGTGACCGTAGCAGATGGTTTTGTTGCAGACTATCTCTTTGGGTCCTTCCTTCCTCCGTGGTTCGGCTCCTCCTCGCTACTACTTCTTGGACTGGCGCGCCCGGCGGACCGGCCCGGCGCTCTCCGCGGGCGTCGCCAGGTGCCCCCCGGCCAGGGAGTTCAGCGCCCGGAGCAGCACCTCGCGGTCGCGCGCGGGCAGCGACGCCAGGGCCTCCTCGTGGACCCGGTCGACGATCTCCTGGCTCTGTACGGCGAGCGCCGCGCCCTTCTCGGTGACCGAGATGATCCGGGCCCGCCGGTCCCGGCTGGAGGGGCGGCGCTCGGCGAGCCCGGCGCTCTCCAGGGCGTCCACCGTCACCACCATCGTGGTCTTGTCCATGTCGCCGATCTCGGCGAGCTGGATCTGGGTGCGCTCCTCCTCCAGGGCGTGGACCAGCACGCAGTGCATCCGGGCGGTCAGGCCGATCTCGCCGAGTGCTGCCGACATCCGGGTGCGCAGGACGTGGCTGGTGTGGTCCAGGAGGAAGGACAGGTCAGGTGCGGTGCGGGCGGGCGCCATGGCGGTCATGGCAGCCAGCGTAACGGTTCGATCCGTGATGGATCATCCGTAAATGGACGACTGGCGTCGCCCGGGAGCCTCGTACGCGTACGGCCCCAGCGCCCGTCGCAGGTCGGCCGGCTCGCGGTACAGCACGCCCCTCATGCCGAGGGCGGCGGCCGCGTCGACGTTCTCCTGCCGATCGTCCACGAACAGGCACCGCTCCGCCGGTACGCCGGCCCGCTCGGCGGCGATCCGGTAGATGGCCGGGTCCGGCTTGGCCACCTGCTCCACCGCGCTGCTCACCACGGCGTCGGCCAGGTCGGTCAGCCCCAACAGGGCCAGGTCGTCGTCCAGTTGAAGGGTCGCGTTGGTGACGAGCACCACCGGTACGTGGGTACGCGCCCGCCGCAGCAGCGCGACCACCTCCGCGTCGGCCCGGAACGGCGCCCTGGCCAGCGCGCGGCCGAGTGAGCGGGCCAGCTCCGTGTCCCCGCCGGCCCGCTCGGCGAGCCCGGCGGTGATGGCCTCGACCCAGGCGTCGGGGGTGATCCGGCCGAGGAGGAGGGGGAGGTCGATCTCGGGGGCGTACGCGACCTCCATGGTCAGGCCCACCGGCAGTCCGGCCGCCCGCTCCCGTGCGGCGAGGGGGGCGGTGTCGTAGAAGCGGATCACGTTGTCGAGGTCGCAGAGTACGGCCCCCGGCGCCGGTGACTCCTTGGGGAGTTGATGGTTATCCTCTTGATGGTTAAGCAAGTTGACGATAGCTTCCTCTTGAGCCGGTCGCCTGCCGACGGCCGGACGTGTGCTGGGAGAGGGAGACAACCATGACCACCACCACCGCATCCACCACCACCGCTTCAGCCTCCGCACCCGCATCCCCACCCGCACCCGCACCCGCATCCGCACCCGCGGCTGTTGCCACGGCGCGTGACCTCGGCCTGGCCCATTACGCCGCCCGCGGCGTTCTGGAGAAGGTCCTGGCCCGGCACGGCGCCACGTTCCCGCAGCAGATCGCCCTGCGCGCCGCCATCACCGCCGACGCCCCGCAGACGCCGGACGATCTCATCGCCCAGATCCAGGGGTCCCTCAAGGCGGATCCGGCCGGCATCCGCGCCGTGCTCGATGAGCTCCGGGCCAAGGGGCTGCTCGTCGCCGACGGTGCACACCTTCGCCCCACGGAGGCGGGGCGCGAGCTCTTCGCGGCCGTCGCCGTGGAGACCGCCCCCATCTCCGCACGCATCTGGGGCGGGATTCCGGCGGAGGACCTGGTCGCCGCCGGCCGGGTCCTCGCGCTGGTCACCGCGCGTGCGAACGCGGAGCTCGCGGCGCTGACCGCCTGATCCACCGGGCCTGCCCCTCCGTACAATCGGCCTTCCGGTTCTGGAGGGGAGGGGGCGATCGTGCGAGTCGAACCCGGCGGCGGGGCGCGGGGCCCCGAAGCGAGGACCGAGGCCGTGACGGATGCCGTGGCGGAGGCTACGGCTCGGGTCGAGGAGACGGCTGAGGAGACGGCTGAGGTCCCCGGCGCGCTGCCGGAAGCGCTCACCGGCTTCGTCGGCTATCTGCTGCGCCGGGTGTTCGCCCGGTTCGCCGCCGACTCGGAAGGCGCGGAGGACGGCTCCCGGGAGTTCCTCGTCCTCGACGCCCTCACGGGGGGCGACTGGGCCTCCCAACTCGACCTGGCCGAACGCCTCGGCATCAACCGGACCCTGATGGTCGGCGTCGTCGACCGCCTGGAGGGGCGCGGCCAGGTGCGCCGCACCCGCAACCCGGACAACCGCCGCCAGTACATCCTCTCCCTGACCGACGAGGGCCGCTCCGCCGTGGAGGCCGGCCGCCGCGCGGTCGCCGAGCGGGACGCGCGGCTCACCGCCGCCCTCGCCCCCGAGCAGGTCACCCGGCTCAACACCCTGCTCGCGCGGCTGCTCCCCCCGGGCGCCCGAGACCTCGTGCAGGGCACCGAGCACCTGGTGGCGCAGGCCCACCACCGGCTGCGCAGGCTGGGCGACGAGAAGCTGGCCGGGACCGGCCTGCGGATCCGCCACTACGGGCCGCTCTCCCTCCTCGCCACCTCCGGCCCCTGCCCGCAGCAGCGCCTCGCCCAGGAGCTGGCCATCTCCGGCCCCGCGACCTCCCAACTGGTGGACGAGCTCGTCGCGGGCGGGATGGTTTACCGGGGGCGCGACCCGCACGACCGGCGCCGGTACGCCCTGGAGCTCACCGAGCTCGGGCACACCCGGCTGGAGAGGGTCGCGGAGGCGGTGGGCCTGCTGGCGGCGGAGACCGCGGAGCTGCTCGGCCCCGGCGGCGAGGACGAACTGCGCGCCCTGCTCGGCCGGCTCCTCGAACCGGCGCACCCGGGGGCCGCCGAGGCGACCGCGACCGCACGGCGCGACTGAGGACCGGGCGGCTTCACCCGTGCCGGGGGCGCGCTGGGCACGCCAGGGGCGCCGGTCACGCCGGCGCCCCCCCCGCCCGGCCCTCACGCCGATGAGGCGACCCGTACCCGCCGGCTCTCCCCGTCGGAGAGAAATCCCGCCAACTCCTCTCCCTCCTCGCCGACTTCGTCCCGCTCGGTGCGGGAGAACGCCCGCAGCGGCGTGACCACGACGGTGCCCGCCCCGCTCGTCCCCGCCTCCACGTCCCAGGTCGCGGAGACCCGGCCGTCGACCAGGACGACCCGGGCTCCGGCGACCGAGAGGCCCCGGTCGGCGTCGTCGATGATCCGGGTGCGGTCGTCGTAGCCGAGGACGGCGTTGTCGAAGGCGGGCAGGAACCGTACGGGCGCCGGGGTTTCGGGGTCCGGGCGCGGCGCGTCGGGCAGGTCCAGCAGCTCCCGGCCGCGCTCGTCGCGGAAGGTGACCAGCTCCCCGCGCAGGGCGGCGACCGCGCCCGGCAGCCCGGCGAGGCCGGACCAGGCGCGTACGTCGGCGGTGGCGGCGGGCCCGTACGCGGCGAGATAGCGGCGTACCAGCTCCTGCCCCACCGGGTCCGAGCCGTCGTCCGCGGGCAGCGGGTCGATCTCACGCCCCAGCCAGGAGGAGACCAGCGCGTTGCGCACGCCCGCCTTCGTCCGCCAGACCCCGCGCGGCGGCAGTTGCACCATCGGCAGGACACCGGCGACGAGCATCTCGCCGAGCGGCCGCGTCCCCGGCTCCGGCCAGCGGTCGGCGACCGCGCGGGCGAGCTGGGCCATGGAGCGGGGCTCGCCGTCGGCCAGCACCGCCCGCCCCGCCGCCGCGAGTTCGTCGAGGTCGACCCCGGCGAGCTCGCGGCGGTAGACGCCGAGCACACGCTGTCGCAGCATGGCGTTGTGGCGGGCCCGCCAGGCGAGGACGTCCTCAGCGGTGACGAGGTGCACGGTGCGGCGCATGAGATGGGTGCGTACGACGTGCCGCCCGGTCAACAGGTCGTCCAGCGAACCGGGTTGGAACCCGCGCAGCCGTGACCAGATCCCGGTGAACGGCTCTTGGGGCTCCTGCGCCTGCAGCCCGCAGAGGTGCGCGACGGCGTCGAGCGGCGGCACGTCGGCCCGGTCGAGCAGCAACTGCCGGGCGAGGGTGGCCCGGTTGAGCGCACGGACGTCGAGAACGGGCCCATGGCCGGCGGGCGTACGGCTGCTGGACGTATGGCTGCTCTGCGTACGGCTGCTGGGCGTACGGGTCACGTCGCGGTCCGCCCGTCGATCGTCTCGCGCAGGATGTCCGCGTGTCCGGCGTGCTGGGTCGTCTCGGCGATGACGTGGATCAGCACGCGGCGGATGCTGCGCACGGCTCCGGGCTCGTTCCACGGCACGTCGGGCAGCGGGTGCGTGACGGACAGGTCCGGCAGGCCGGCGACGACCTTCTCGGTGCGGGCGGCGACCTCCTCGTACCGGGCGAGGATGCCGGCCAGCGTCTCACCGGGCAGCACCTGGAAGTCGGTCTGGCGGTCGATGGCCCACTGCGGGTAGGTGTGGGCGGTCCCGGCCGCGAAGTCCTCCCAGGTCACGCCCTCGGGCAGGTCGAAGGCCATCGCGGAGGGACCCTCGACCACGAAGTCCAGCCAGCCCTCCTCGGTAGAGGCGACGTGCTTGATCAGTCCGCCCAGGCAGAGCGCGCTGACGGTCGGCCGCTCGGCGATCTGCTCGTCGCTGAGCCCTTGTGCCGTACGGATCAGGGCGGCACGTGCTTCGGCCAGCTCGGCGAGGAGGTCGGCGCGCTCGCCCTCGAGGGAGGGGGCGGGGGAGGGGGACGGGGAGGAGGTCATGGTCATCGGGCCTTTCGCTACGTGGAGCTTCATACCGCTTCATGCCGCTTACTACTGCTTCGTATGCGTTTCCGTGCTCTCGGGAACAGGTCCACCATCCCAAGAGAAGCGGTCAGGTTGTGTCCGCTACTCGGTGCACCATGGATGTCATGCCGAAAACTTCAGCGCGGCTGCTGTCGCTGCTCTCCCTGCTCCAGGCGCGCCGCGACTGGCCCGGGGCGCTGCTGGCCGAACGGCTGGACGTCAGCGCGCGTACCGTACGCCGCGATGTCGACCGGCTCCGGGAACTCGGCTACCCGGTCGCGGCCATGAAGGGCCCGGACGGCGGCTACCGCCTCGACGCGGGTACGGAGCTGCCGCCGCTCCTCTTCGACGACGAGCAGGCCGTGGCCCTGGCGGTGGCGCTCCAGATCGCGACCGCCTCCGGTGCGGGCATCGAGGAGGCGGCGGCCCGCGCGCTGAACACGGTCCGCCAGGTCCTGCCCGCCCGGCTGCGCCACCGCGTCGACACGCTCCGGGTCACCGCGGTGGACCGCCCGGGGAGCCGGCCGGGGCCCCAGGTGGACAGCGGGGTGCTGATGGCGATCGGGGCGGCGGTGCACGCGCGCGAGGTGCTGCGCTTCGACTACAGCGCGGTGTCCGCACCCGGGCCCGTACAGCCGGAGGGGGAGGGGGAGGCGGAGGGGGAGGCGGAGGGCGGCCTTGGTGTGCTGCCGCCCCCGCCCCGCCGGGTGGAGCCGCACCACCTCGTCACCTGGGGCCGGCGCTGGTATCTCGTCGCCTGGGATCTCGAACGCGGTGACTGGCGGACCTTCCGCGCCGACCGGATCGCCCCGCGCACCCCGACCGGCCCGCGCTTCACGCCGCGCGAGCTGCCCGGCGGGGGCGTGGCGGACTTCATCACCGCCCGGTTCCGGGGCGCCGCCGCCACCGGGGACGGCGTCGGCGGATGGCCCTGCCGAGGGGAGGTGATCCTCGCCCTGCCGGCCGCCGAGGTCCTGCGCCACACCCGCGAGGGGATCGTCGAGGAGCTCGGGCCGGACTGTTGCCGCCTGGTGCTGGGTTCGTGGTCGTGGCCCGGCCTGGTCGCCGCGATCGGCAGGTTCGACGCCGACATCGAGGTGATCGGTCCTCCCGAACTCCGTTCGGTCTTCGCCCAGTTGGCGGCCCGGTACGCGGCAGCGGCGACGGACGCCCGCAGGGCACCGGACCTGTGAGGGATCAGCCGGCCAGCTCCCCGAGCAGCGCCCAGGTGCGGCGCCGGTCGGCGTCCCCGGCGACCTCCGTCCCCGCGAAGACCACCTCGGTCGCCCCGGCGTCCCGGTAGCGCCGCACCTCGGCGGCGACCGCCTTCTCGTCGCCGATCACCGCCACGTCGACGGCCCGCCGGCCGCCGGAGAGTTCGATGGCGCGGATGTAGGACGGGATCTTCTCGTAGAACGCGAGCTGCTCGGCGACCCGTTCCCGTACGGCGTCGACGTCGTCGGTCACCACGCCGTTCACCAGCGCGACGATCCGGGGCGCGGGCCGCCCGGCCGCCTCTGCCGCCGCGTTGACGGCCGGGACGATGTGTTCGGCCAGGGCGCGGGGCCCGGCCAGGTAGGGCAGGATCCCGTCCGCCAGCTCGCCGCTGACCCGGAGCGCCTGGGGCCCCATCGCGGCGACGAGCAGCGGCACCCCGGCCTCGGCGCCCGGGACGCGCGCGGGGATCGGGGTGGTGGCGGTGAGCAGCTCGCCGTGGAAGTCGGCGGCCCCGGTCTCGGTCAACTCCCTTAGCGCGGTGAGGAATTCACGCAGCCGGGCGATGGGCCGCTCGAAGGGGATCCCGAAGCCGCCCTCGACCAGGTGCCGGGCGCCGAGGGCGAGCCCGAGGTGGTAACGGCCGTGGGTGGCGGCCTGCGCGGTCTGGGCCTGGCTGGACACGAGCAGGGGGTGGCGGCCGAAGATGGGGATGGCGGACGTCCCCACCTGGAGGCCGGGCACCTCCCGCCCGACGATCCCCGCGAGCGCGGGCGAGTCCACGCCGAAGCGCTGCCCGAACCACGCGGACCGCAGCCCGGCGGCAGCCGCCTCGCGGGCCAGCTCCACGGTGGAGTCGATCTCGTTGTCGGCGTCGCGCGCGTTGAGTGCTACTCCTATGGCCATACGGATGCCAACGGTCGGCGGACAGGCCCGCATTCCGTACGCGTGTGAAGGCTGCTTGTCATTCGTATGAACGGATCCACGGCCTCGTACCGGCATCAACCCCGCTTCACCTAACGGGAGTTGATCAACTCCGCCGCCCCAACAGCTCGGCGACCCGGTGGAACCCCTCCTCTCCGTGACCGAGGCCGATGGCCTGCCGGGCGAGGCCCTCGGCGGCGCGCATGACGCCGGCGTAGATGCCGTGGGCCTCGGAGGTGTGGACGACGTGGGCCATGGTCGAGGCCGTCGAGGTGAGCGGGGTGCCCTCGGCGGAGAACGTGCCCCGGTCGACCTCCTCCGCGACCTCCGTGAAGACGGCCGGGAGGATGGCGCCGATCCCGGCGGCGAAGGGCGCCAGCTCCCGGGCGGTGATGCCTTCCGCCCGCGCCACGGCCAGGGCGTGGTTGAAGCCGGCCATCGCGGTCCAGAAGATGTCGAGCAGGGCGATGTCGTAGGCCGCCGCCCGACAGATCTTCTCGCCGAGGTGGGTGTGAGTGCCGCCCAACGCGTTGAGGACGGGGCGGTGTTCGCGGTAGAGATCTTCGGGCCCGCTGTAGATGAGGACGGCGTCCGGGGTCCCGATGGTCACGGTGGGCGTCATGATCGCCCCGTCCAGGTACCGTACGCCGTGCTCGGCCGCCCACGCCGCCGCGTCCCGGGCCCGGGACGGGGTGTCGGCCGTCAGGTTGACCACGGTGCGGCCCTTGAGCGCACCTGCGACCGCGTCGCGTCGCAGGATCGCGTCCACCGCGTCGTAGTTCACGACGCAGACCACGGTCAACGTGCTCGCGGCAACGGCGGCCTCGGCCGAAGGGGCGCTGACCGCCCCTCGCTCGACCAGCTCCCGGTCCCGCCCCGGCGTCCGGTTCCAGACGGTGGTCCGCAGCCCGGCGTCGAGGAACGCACCCGCGAGGGCCCGCCCCATCGGCCCCAGCCCGATCACGGTGACGGAGCCGGTGCCGGTGCCGGTGACGGCGGACTGTTCACGTGGCTCACTCTGCGGAGACATGGCTCAACTCCCTGAAATAATGGATGTTCTCTTGACGAACGGAGCGATGATGACGCGCAGCCGTGCCCAGGACCCGAACGTCTGCGGGGTGACCGCAGCGATCGCTGTGGTCGACGGAAAGTGGAAGCCGGGCCTGATGTGGCTCCTGGAATCAGGCCCGCGCCGCCCGGGCGAACTACGCCGCGGACTGCCCGGCCTCAGCGAGAAGGTGCTGACTCAGGCGCTCCGCGAGATGGAGACCGACGGGCTGGTGCGCCGGGAGGTGCATGACGTCCGGCCGTTGAAGACGACGTACTCGCTGACCGAGGACGGCCAGGAACTCGCCGAACTCCTCGACACCCTCTCCGACTGGGGCCACCGCCGCCTGGCGCGACTCACCGAACTCCGCTCGGCCTCCTGACGCACCACGCCCCCTCCCTCTCCCCGCCGCGGGCTCGGGCGGCCGTCCCGACCGCTCCCCACCAGCATCGGTCGGCCGTCGCCCGTTGCCCAGTACCCACAAAAAGGTGGCTACGGGAAGGGCGTCCGCTCCTCGGCCACTATCGTGCGGCCGTGACCAGCAACAGGCAGCGTTCGCTTCTCTTCCTCGACGTCGACGGCCCCCTCATCCCGTTCGGAGGAACACCGCAGCAGTACCCGCAGGGATATCCGAGGTACCGCTCGCCCTCGGCGCCTCAGGCCGCAGCGGCGAACCCCCTGCTGACCAGGATCGATCCGGCACACGGCCCGCGACTGGCGTCCCTGGGCTACGAGTTGGTGTGGGCGACGACCTGGATGGCCGACGCCAACGCGTGCGTCGCCCCCTGGCTGGGGCTGCCGCCCCTACCGGTGGTGTCCTGGCCGGAGGAGCCCGCCGAGGCCGAGCGGGACGGCCTCCACTGGAAGACCCGCGCCCTCGTCGACCGGGCGGGCGGCCGCGCCTTCGCCTGGGTGGACGACGAGATCACCGCTACCGACCGGGCCTGGGTGGAGAGGCACCACAGGGGGCGGGCGCTTCTCCACCGGGTCGATCCCCGCCACGGCCTCACGGACGCGGACTTCGCCGCTCTCACGGAGTGGCTGACCGGGAGCTGACGGTCAAGGCTCCCCCTGGGCGCTCCCCCCTCGCCGGTCAATCGGCGGTCAGCTCCCCGCGAGGTCCGCGAGGTCCGCGAGGTCCGCGAGGCCAGGGAGGCCAGGGAGGCCAGGGAGGCCAGGGAGGCCCGCGAGCACCTCGGCTGCGGGCTTCGGGTGGACGAGCCAGCGCAGGTGGCTTCCCTCCAGGGTCCGGACGTCGAAGGGATTGCCGGGTGTGAGCGCGCCCGCCTCGCGGATCATGCGGTCCTGTATCGCGAGCGGCACGCTGGCATCGGCGGCCAGACGTACGTAGGTCCTGGGTATCCGGCCCCAGGTAGTGGCCTGGGTCCGGTCGGCGGTCGTACCGACGTCGAGGTTCTCCTCGGGCTGGAAGGTGTTGAGGAAGGTCCGGAACTCGTCATCGGTGAGGTCGGCGGCGAACGCCTGCTTGAACGCGTCGAGCGCTGTCGGGTCGACGGTACGGAAGTTGGTCCGGAGCAGCCCGAGTTCGGCCGGGTTCCCGACGAGCGTGGCGACGAAGGCCGCCGGGTCGACGTCCGCCATCTCCGGCTCGGCGTAGTAGTCGCCCACGGTCAGGTCGACGGGACACCATGCGGAGACGTGGACGATCCGGTCGATCAGCTCGGGCCGGGCGTTGGCGACGGCGGTGGCCGTGGCGCCGCCCCTGCTGTGCGCGACGAGGACGGTGGGCCCGTTCCGCTTGGCCCGTTCGAGGACCTCGACCACCCGGGCGGCGTTGTCGGCGAGCGTGACTCCCTTGATGCTCCCGGGCTCCGCGGCGAGCGCGGCCAGGTCCTGGGGCGCCTGGTAGGCAGCGGGGAAGGCCGCCTCGAAGCCGTGCCTCAGCGTCCAACAGAACGATCTTCAGAACAAGGCATCTGCTCAGCTACGACGTGACCTGTCCGCCTGGAGGGCCCGGCGGAGCGCCTCCGACGGGTACAGAGTCTCCCTGTCCTCGTCCTGGACCTTGACGTAGAAGTCCGTCATCACCGCGGCGAGCGGGGCATGACGGGAGAGGATCGCCGGGGCCTTCTGCGGCCCGTCCGGCGGGCCCTCCCCTTCCGCGCAGGCGCGGATGAGCGCCTCGTGTGCTGCGATGTGGAAAGCCCCGAACCCGCCCTCACCGCTTCGGATCTGCACGTGGTGATGTGCTGTGCGATGTGCACCTTTACCTGTACGCCGTGCTGAGCTGCACTGTTGATGGGGAGTCGAACCCCGCGTTGCTCTTCACGCGCCAGGAGTGGGCTGGAAAACCGCCGGCCCTCGGTTCGTGCACGCCTCCGAAGCTGCTACCTGCTCCACATCGTCTCCGCCTGCCGGACTGCTCAGTCCAGCAGATCCACCTCCCAGTTCGTACGCTGGATCCGCACATCGACCTCGCGGATCTCCCGCGCGAGCACATCCGCCTGACCGCGTAGTTCCGCGACCGGAAGCGCGGAAAGCATCATCAGCTCGGACCGGAGTTGCCGACCGTATCCCCGCTCGCTGCTGCCCGCCGCCGCGTCCGCCGCCGCGGTGAGCACCGAGTGACGCAACCGCAGGACATCCCGGCGCGCAAGGGCATCGGTGAGCGTGCCGTCGGGACCCATCTCCACGGTGGCATTGGTCCGGTTGATCCGCCGGATCAACGATTCCAGAGCGCTCAGCACCTCACCGGCCTCAGCCAGCAACTGGGCGGCATCCTCGGCAGGTGTCTCCCCCTCCTGGTACCGCGCGCTGCTGACGACGCGCGCTCGCAACTGTTCTACGCGGCGCGTCGCCTCCGCACGTTCTGCCAGTGCCTCAGCAAGCTTCACTGTCTCCACCTCCCCCTCCGTGAGCTCGCACGAGTATAGGAGTGCGAACCAGCTCACACGCACCTGGATTTCTGATCCGCAGGAGGCTCTGACTGTGGTTCACCGAACCCGAGCAGCCGGCGCCGGAGCACTCCGGTTCAGTCCCCAGGGACAGCTGCCGATCGATGTCGACGGGAACTCCGCTTCCCACCACAACTCATCATGAAGGATGAACTGGTTCACCTTCAGCGCTGCCATGCTGCCGCACTCGCAGAGCGCTGCGATCTTCGCGGTCTGACCAGTCACCCGTGCTCCCCGACGTTCCATTCCCGCAGCAGGTACTCGCCGCAGAAGACGCATACGAAGCGCTTCTCCCGCCGTACTCCCTATCCCGAACAGCCGCCCTCACAAGGCGCGTCGGCCTCAAGCAGGCATCCCGGACCGCGAGGCGAACAAGGTCAGGAGCGCGCGCTCCGGAATGCGAGATACCGGCTGAAGACCGCGTGGCTGTCGGGGGTGAAGCGCCACTCCAGCAAAGCCGAGCCGAGCTCCGGCTCGGTCAGCCAGCCATGCCAGGCGACCTCATCCGGATCGGGGACCACAGTGTCCTGCACCACGGCGTCCGGCACCACGGCTTCGTGCACGCCGAGCCAGTGAGGGCTCAAGCCGATGCGGTTGATGAACGTGAACAGCAGGCGCGGCAGCGCACGCATGCCCAGCTCCTCGGCCAGCTCCCGCGCGGCGGCCTGTTCATAGGACTCGCCGACGTTTGCGGCGCCACCGACCTCGACCTCATAGAGCCCAGGGAAGCGCGACACCTGCCCCGAACGCCGATGGACGAGGATCCGCCCACGCTCATCACGGCACACCGTCACGGCGACCCGGTGCAGCCAACCCACCCGAACGGCCTCCCGACGGGTGACCACCCCCAGCACGCGATCTTGACCGTCGACACGCTCCACCCATTCATCCACGACGCACATCCTGGCTGAGCCCACCGACAACGCCGTTTCTCGGTGACTCGCGGAGGCCGGCCCCGACACGTGGCGTGCGACACTATTGCAAGCATCCGCTTGCAATAGTTAGCAAAGGTGTTGCAGTATCGAGTCATGGCATCACTCAACGTCGGCAATCTCGGTGAGTACCTCCGCGAGCAGCGCAACGCCGCGCAGCTCTCGTTGCGGCAGCTCGCCGATGCCGCCGGGGTGTCGAACCCCTACCTCAGCCAGATCGAGCGTGGCCTGCGCAAGCCCAGTGCGGAAGTGCTGCAGCAGGTCGCCAAGGCGCTGCGGATCTCGGCCGAGACCCTCTACGTACGGGCGGGAATCCTCGACGAGCGGGAGCGGGAGGAGCTGGAGACGCGGGCGGTCATTCTGGCCGATCCGTCGATCAACGAGCGGCAGAAGAACGTCCTACTGCAGATCTACGACTCCTTCCGCCGCGAGAACGGGTTCGTGCCGGAGACGGACGAGACGGACGGGACACCTGGGGCGGACGACGCGCTCAAGGCCGACGCGCTCAAGGCCGAAGCGCTCAAGGCTGACGTGCTCAAGGCCGATGCCGCGAAAGACGACAACCCTCACAGCTAGCCACAGTCACCACCTGCTTCTGATGATCCGGGAGGACCACAGTCATGGCCATCACCGATGACCTGCGCAAGACCCTCACCGACCGCACCCCCCTCTACTTCGCCGCCGGTACGGCCGACCTGGCCGTGCAGCAGGCGCTCAAGGTCCCGGCGCTGATCGAGCAGCTTCGGGCCGAGGCGCCCGAGCGGTTCGAGGCCGTACGCAACACCGACCCCAAGGTCGTGCAGGAGAAGGTGACCACGCAGGCCAAGGAGGCCCAGGCCACCGTGCAGGCGAAGGTCACCGAGGTGTTCGGGGCGCTCGACGCCGCCGACCTGAAGAAGCTGGGCGAGAGCGCTCAGGACCTGGCGCTGCGCGGCGTGGGCATCGCCGCCGAGTACGCGGTGCGGGCCCGGGAGACGTACGAGAAGGTCGCCGTCCACGGTGAGCAGGCCGTGCGGACCTGGCGCGGCGAGACGGCCGACGAGATCGTCGAGATCGCCGCCGTCGTGGAGGCCGCGCCGAAGCCCGCTGCTGCGAAGCCCGCCGCCGCGACGACCAGGAGCGCGCCCAAGCCGGCCGCCGTGAAGCCCGCGCCGGCCGCGAAGCCCGCCACCCCCGCCGCGAAGCCCGCCACCCCGGCCGCGAAGAGCGCCGCCCCCGCCGAGGCCAAGGCCGCGCCCGCCAAGAAGGCTCCCGCCCCGCGCAAGCCCGCCGCCAAGAAGACCACCCCGCCCGCCGGGAAGTGACCCCGACGGCTCCCCTCCGTACGGACGAAGAGTGACCGGGGCGCGGGGCGGGCACCTTTACCGGTGGCCGGTTCGTTGTCCCGGTACCTTGGCCTTCTCGGCCGCAGGGCGCTCATCCACTCACTAGGCGGTTCACACCATGTTGCTCTCCGCATTCGGCTCACTCCTCCAGCTGCTCTACCTGGGCATGCTGGTGCTGGCCGTGGTCGCGTTCGTCTTCGCGGCGATCGCCCGGGAGGACGCCTACCGGGCCGCCGACAAGAAGAAGAAGTCCTTCTGGCTGATCCTTCTCGGTGTCGCCGTCGCCGTGAACCTGCTCATCCCGTTCCTCTTCCTCCAGCTCGCGGGTGTGGTCGCGTCGATCGTGTTCATGGTCGACGTCCGGCCCGCGCTCAAGGAGGTCTCGGGTGGCAGCGGCGGTGGCCGCCGGGGCGGTTCCAGCAGTGACGGGCCCTACGGGCCGTACAACGGCGGGCGCTGAGCGCTCGCGGCGGCGGGAGCGACAGCCGTCGCAGGAGCGGTCGATACGGGGCCGGGGCGCGAGGCGCTCCGGCCCCGTCGCCGTATCCGCTCCGGGTCGCGGCCCAGCAGCAGCACCGCCACGTCGTCCGTCAGCTCGCCGCCGTTCAACTCCCGCACCTCGGCGACCGCCGCCTCCAGCAGCTCCTCGCCCGTCAGCCCCTGCTCCAGCCGGCTGTTGACCATCGCGACCATGCCGTCCTGGCCGAGCCGCTGACTGCTGCCCGCCCCGACGCGGCCCTCGATCAGCCCGTCCGTGTACATCATCAGGCTCCACTCCGCGCCCAGCTCCACCTGGCGGCGCGGCCACCGGGCGCGCGGCAGCAGCCCGAGCGCCGGGCCGCCGTCCTCGTACGGGAGCAGCCGGGCCGGCCGGCCGTGGCGGGCCAGCAGCGGTGCGGGGTGGCCGGCCAGGCAGAGCCCGGCGCGGCGGCCGTCGGGGGCGATGTCGACGGTGCAGAGCGTCGCGAAGATCTCCTCGCTCTGCCGCTCGTGCTCCAGCACCTGCTGGAGCGTGGAGAGCAACTGGTCCCCGCATAGCCCGGCCAGGGTCAGCGCCCGCCAGGCGATCCGCAGCTCGACGCCCAGCGCCGCCTCGTCCGGGCCGTGCCCGCAGACGTCGCCGATCATCGCGTGGACCGTGCCGTCCGGGGTGCGCACGGTGTCGTAGAAGTCGCCGCCGAGGAGGGCGCGGCTGCGGCCCGGCCGGTAGCGGGCGGCGAAGCTCAGGTCGGAGCCCTCCAGGAGCGGGGTGGGCAGGAGGCCGCGTTCCAGGCGGGCGTTCTCCTGGGCGCGCAGCCCGGACTCGGTCAACTGGTGCTGGGCGAGGTCGGCGCGCTTGCGCTCGACGGCGTACCGGATCGCGCGGCTCAGGACCCGCGCGTCCAGCTCACCCCGGAAGAGGTAGTCCTGCGCCCCGACGCGTACCGCCTCGGCCGCCAGCTCCGTGTCGTCCTGCGCGGTCAGCACGAGGACCGCGTGGAGCGGTGCGATCCGCAGTACGTGGGTGAGGACCGCCAGCTCGTCGGCCCGGCCGGGGACGGGCTCGGGCCGGTGATCGGGGACGGCGGTGGCCGCTGCCGTGGTGGTGGTCGGTACGGGCAGTGCGAGGTCCAGCAGGATGCAGTCGACGTCGTCGGTCAGCAGCCGCCCGGCCTCGGTGAGGTTGCGGGCGGTACGGATACGGACCCGGGTGCCGGCCGCTGCCGAGAGCTCGGGTCCCGTGATGCTGCCCGCCGGGTCGTCCTCGATCACCAGGACGGTGAGGTCGGCGCCATGGGGGGTCTCCGCAGCGGGAGCATCACGTTGCTGCGGTACGGGTACGGGCATCGGTTCGGGTCCTCCCCTCCCCCCTAGGGTGCGGCGGTACGCCGATCGACGAACGCCAGTCGGGGACGATAGCGGTCTCCGGCGGGGGAACGGAATGGCGCGCGGGGACCAGCCCCTGTCATATGCGCCGTCATAAGCCGCTTCCCGGCACGGATCCGGCCGGATGGGGCGTGCCGGAGGCGGCGGAGAGGCCATGACAAACATCACCCGCGCACGCCCGCGCCCGCCCCGGCGACGTGGCGCCGCTCACGTACGCCCGAAGTCCCCGTGGCCGCGCGAGGGCCCCGCAGCCCTGTCTGTCCGGCTCTACCTGTCCGGCCCTGCCTGTCCGGCCCTACCTGTCCGGCCGGACCACGCCGAGGATCTTCATCGAGCCCGCGCCCGCCAGGGTGACGTGGCGGCCGGGGCGCGGGGAGTGGACGATCGCGCCGTCCCCGACGTACATCCCGACGTGGCTGGCGTCGGCGTGGTAGATGATCAGGTCGCCGGGGCGCATGTCCTGGATGTCGATGCGCGGGAGCAGACGCCACTGCTCCTGCGAGGTGCGCGGGATCGGCCGGCCCGCCGCGGCCCAGGCCTTCGAGGTCAGCCCCGAGCAGTCGTACGAGCCGGGGCCCGTGGCGCCCCAGACGTACGGCTTGCCTATCTGCGCGGTCGCGAAGGCCACCGCCGCCTCGCCGGCCGCGGTCGTCGCGCCGCTGACGGCGACGTTGGGCGTGGGGCGGGTGGCGAGCCAGGCGGACTGCGCCCGGTTCGCGGCGTCCTGCTCCAGCTCGCGGAGCCGGGCCCGCTCCTTCGTCTCCAGCCGCGATTCGAGCTTCTGCGCCGCGGCTATCTGCGCGTTGATCTTCTTCTTGGCCTTGGCCTGCTTGACCCGGTTCGTCTCCAGCTTGTGCCAGTTGCTGCTGGCGTCCTGGGTGTACGTCTCCAGGTCCTCCTGGGTCCGGGTCAGCTCGGCCAGGACCGTCTTGCTCGCCTGCTGGCTGGTGCGGACCTTGTTGACGCCGTCCAGGAAGAGCCGCGGGTCGTCGCTGAGGACCAGTTGGGCGCCGGGCGGCAGGCCGCCGTTGCGGTACTGCTCGCGCGCCTGGGCGCCGGCGCGGTCCTTCAGCTCGGCTATCCGGGCCTGGCCGTCGACGATCGCCTTGGCCAGCTTCACGATCTCGCCGGACTGCTTCTTGGTCTGCTGCTCGGCGAGGTTGTACGCGTCCGTCGCCGCGCCGGCCTGCCGGTAGAGCGTCTCGATCTGCTCGCGGATCTTTTCGAGGTCCTGCTCGGAGGAGACCGGCGCCGATACGGAAGACGGCGACGAGTCCGGCGTCGGTGCGGCCATCGCCTGGACCGGAACGGTCAGCAGGCCCAGCGCGCAGACCAGCGTGATGGCCGCGGCGGCGCAGTGGCGTCGGTTCACGAGCTCCCCCAGCAAGAACGAAATCAAGACAAAAGCAACAGAAGCCGGATAGTGAGCATCTGACTTACCATCAGTAACGTTCAGGCGACGTCGCGATCGTGCCATGTCGTCCCGTAAAACAACAGAGGCAGTCGGTGTCCGGCGCCTCGTGATCCCCACCCCAGGACGAACGACACGCGGTCGGCGTTCCCGTCGCTCCCCGGAAGAGCATACTTTCGCCCGGTCGGGTGATCGTTCAGCGGTCGTCGTTCAGCGGTCGTCGTCGAGCGGTCGTCGTCGAGCGGTCCTCATCGAGCGGCTGCCGTTCAGCTTGCCGTTCAGTGGTCCCCGGGCCGCAGCGCCTCCCACGCCACCGTGACCTCGCCCTGCCGCCACCGCCGTACGCCGTCCCTCACCGGCCAGTGGGCCGACAGCACCCGTACCGCCGCGATCCAGCGCTGCCGGGCGCCGAGCGACGCGTACGGGGAGGCCGCCGCCCACGCCCGGTCGAAGTCGCGCAGGAACGCGTGGACCGGCTCGCCCGGCACGTTCCGGTGGATCAGCGCCTTCGGCAGGCGCTCGGCGAGGTCGGACGGGCGCTCCAGCGAGCCGAGCCGGGTCGCGAAGGTCACCGTGCGCGGCCCCTCGGGCCCCAGCGCCACCCACACATGCCGGCGCCCGATCTCGTCGCAGGTCCCCTCCACCAGGAGCCCGTCCGGGGCGAGCCGCGAGCAGAGCCGCGCCCAGACCTCGGCGACCTGGTCCTCGTCGTACTGCCGCAGCACGTTCGCCACCCGGATGAGCGTGGGCCGCTCCGCCAGCGGGATCTCGAAGCCGCCGTGGACGAAGGTGAGCCCCTCGCGCTCGTACGGCTTCGCCGCGGCGACCCGCTCCGCGTCGATCTCGACGCCCGCTACGGCGGTGCGGGGTTCGGCGGTACGCAGCCGGGCCAGGAGCTCCACGGCGGTCCAGGGCGCCGCCCCGTACCCGAGATCGACGGCCACGGGGGTCTCCGCGCGGCGCAGGGCCGGGCCGTGCGCGGCGGCGATCCAGCGGTCCATGCGGCGCAGCCGGTTCGGGTTGGTGGTCCCGCGGGTGGCGGTGCCGATGGGGCGCTGGCGCATGCGGTGAGCGTATGCGACGGGGGAGGGGCGGGTACGCGGGTGGCCGTGGGCGCGAGGGGCCGGGATGCCGCCTCCCTCCACCTCCGTAATGATTTGGCAAAGCGGAAATGAAAGGCGGGATTCCGCTGTTCTCGCCCTTCAGAGGGCTCCGCGCCCTCACGTGGCGTGCCCTGAGTGAGCCAGTGAGCCAGTGAGCGTGAGTGAGGAGGACCGACGACGTGAGCCAGTACGTCTCCCGGCTCGGTTCCACCCGGACCGGCCCCCGCATCCGGTTCCCCGGCAGTTTCCCCGGCTCCTCCCGCAAACCGCGCCGCATCGCGATGCTCTCCGTGCACACCTCGCCCCTGCACCAGCCCGGCACGGGCGACGCGGGCGGGATGAACGTCTACATCGTCGAACTGGCCAAGCGCCTCGCCGCGATCAATATCGAGGTCGAGATCTTCACCCGGGCCACCACCGGCTCGCTGCCCCCCGAGGTCGAGCTGGCCCCCGGCGTGCTGGTCCGGCACGTCGACGCCGGGCCGTACGAGGGGCTCGCCAAGGAGGACCTGCCCGCCCAGCTCTGCGCCTTCACGCACGGCGTGATGCAGGCCTGGGCCGGCCAGCGCCCCGGCTACTACGACCTGGTCCACTCCCACTACTGGCTCTCCGGGCAGGTCGGCTGGCTCGCCGCCCAGCGCTGGGGCGTCCCGCTCGTGCACGCCATGCACACCATGGCCAAGGTCAAGAACGCCGCGCTCGCCGAGGGCGACACCCCCGAGCCGGCCGCCCGGGTCATCGGCGAGACCCAGATCGTCCACGCCTCGGACCGGCTGATCGCCAACACCGCCGAGGAGGCCGACGAACTGGTCCGCTTCTACGACGCCGACCCGTCCTCCGTCGCCGTCGTGCACCCGGGCGTCAACCTGGACCGCTTCCGCACGGCCGACGGCCGCGCCGCCGCCCGGGCCCGCCTGGGCCTGCCGCAGGACGCGCTGATCCCGCTCTTCGCGGGCCGCATCCAGCCGCTGAAGGCCCCGGACGTGCTGCTGCGCGCGGTGGCGGTGCTGCTGGACCGGCACCCCTCCCTGCGCTCCCGCATCGTGGTGCCCGTCGTCGGAGGCCCGAGCGGCAGCGGGCTCGCGAAGCCCGAGGGGCTGCAGAAGCTGGCCGCGCGGCTCGGCATCGCCGACGTCGTACGGTTCCATCCGCCGGTGGGCCAGGACAGGCTGGCGGACTGGTTCCGGGCCGCGTCCGTGCTGGTCATGCCGTCGTACAGCGAGTCCTTCGGTCTGGTCGCCATCGAGGCCCAGGCGGCCGGTACGCCGGTGGTCGCGGCGGCGGTGGGCGGGCTGCCGGTGGCGGTGCGCGACGAGGTCAGCGGCTTCCTGATACCCGGCCACGACCCGGAGGCGTACGCCCGCGCGCTGGAGCGGTTCGCGGACGCGCCGGAGCTGGTCGAGCGGATGGGGGCGGCGGCCGCGGCGCACGCGCAGTCCTTCGGCTGGGACACGGCGGCCTCCGGCACGGCCGACGTCTACACGGCGGCACTGGCCGACCACCGCCGCCGGGCGCGTACGCACCACGGCTGAGCCTGTCCTGCCGACCGCCCACGGCTGAGCCCGTCCTGCCCGCCACCCACGGCTGACGTACGCTCGCTGCATGGCTGACGTACCCGATGGAACAGCAGCGGCCCGCGTCATCGAGGCGACGCTGGACGGTGCCGGGCTCGCCTGGGAGAGCCCCGCCCCCGGCACCTATGTGGTGACCCTGCCCGGCACCCGCAAGCTGTCGACGACCTGTTCGCTCATCGTCGGCAATCACTCCCTCTCCGTCAACGCCTTCGTCGTCCGCCACCCGGACGAGAACGATGCCGAGGTGCACCGCTGGCTCCTGGAGCGCAACCTCCGTCTCTTCGGGGTGAGTTACGCGATCGACTCCCTCGGTGACATCTACCTGGCCGGCCGACTGCCGCTCGCCGTGGTCACCCCCGAGGAGCTGGACCGACTGCTCGGCGTGGTCCTGGAGGCGGCCGACGACTCGTTCAACACCCTCCTCGAACTGGGCTTCGCGAGCTCGATCCGCAAGGAGCACGCCTGGCGGGTCTCCCGCGGCGAGTCCACCCGCAACCTCGACGCGTTCAGCCATCTGATCGAGCGTTCGCCGCGCGACTGACGGCGTCCAGTGCCGCGACGAGGTGGGGCGCCATCAACTGCCGTGTCTCCCCGGCCGCTTCGGGCCCGGGGCCACGCAGCACGGTCTCGACGAGCATGATGAGGTAGAGGTAACTCCGGTACAGGGCAAGCCGAAGGCGCACCGCATCGGTGAACTCCACTGCTCGCCCGCTCCCTTCGGCGATCGAAGTGGACGAGCGCGGGCCGCGTGACGTCGTCCAGGGCCGGGGCGGCGTGCGCCAGCACCGTACGGATGCGGTCGAGGGGGTACGGGAGTGGCGCCCGGTACGTCACGGCGTCGGCGAGCACGGCCTCGGTCATCGCGGTGAAGGCGGTACGCCAGGTGGTGGCGGGCGGCCCGAACGGCGCGGCGGGACAGCCGAAGCCGCCAGGGCCGGTTACGGTGTGCAACCGCCCGACGAGGCGCCCGAGTTCAGTGCGGAGGCGGGCTTCGTCGCCCCGTCCCCCGTACCGTGGAGGTTGCACGGCGGGCGGGGTGGTACGGCGGGTGGGGTTGTACGGCGGTGCCGCACAGTGCGTTCACAGGATGATCACAGCCGAATCACGATCATGGGAGAGGGCTGTCGGCCGGATCATCGCTCACAGGTTCGAACGTAAAGTGTGGATCACTGCGACGGTCCGTCCCGGGCGGCGTCGAAGTGCCGTACGGGCGAAGGGCGGTTGCTCCCCGAACCCCGACCCGGAGATGAAGAACCATGCGCGCCACCGCCGTACGCCGTACCGCCCTCGCCGCCTGCGCGGTCTCGCTGACCCTGCTGGCCACGGCCTGCGGCGGCTCGTCCGACACCGGCACCGGCACCGGCACCGACGCGGGCAGCGGGAAGGACGGCCAGGGCGGAGCCACGAGCGGGAGCAGCTCGGCCCCGAAGGCCTCCGGGGCCAAGGCGCTCAGCGCCGCCGAGCTGGAGGCCGCGTCGCTGAAGCAGGGTGACGTCGAGGGCCACAAGATCGCCGCGGCGGGCCCGGACGACGAGGCCCCGGCGGACGGCCTGAAGGCCGACAAGGCCGCCTGCCTGCCGGTGGTCCACGCCATGTACGGCGCGGCGGAGGCGGGTTCCAAGGCCACCAGCAAGCGCAAGGTGATCACGGACCCGAAGGCGGGTACCAAGAAGTCGCTGGAGGACATGACGGACGGCGAGGCCGAGGGCGCCCTGAAGGCGGCCTTCGACCTGACGTCCACCCTGGTCGCGCTGAACGCGTACGACGGTACGGCGGGCCAGGACACGTTCGCCGGGCTGAAGAAGGCCGCGGCGGAGTGCGCGGGCGGCTTCACCGCGACGGTCGCGGGCGCCCCGCAGAAGATCGTCTCGATCACCGAGGAGAAGGTCACCGGCGGCGACGAGGCGGCGGCCTGGACGCTCGTCCAGGACGACGAGGGCGCGAAGGCGCCGTTCAAGCTGGTGGCGCTCCGCAAGGAGGGCACCGTGGCGACGTTCTTCTCCTTCAACCTGGCGGCGGGCGGCGACGGCGGCGCGAAGTTCACCGTGCCGACGGAGGTCGTGGCGGCCCAGGCGAAGAAGCTCGGCTGATGAACGCAACCCCTGCCCGGCGGCTCCGGCTTCAGGGCAGGGGCACGAGCCGGACGACGGTGACGGTCAGTACGGACCGGGAGACGTAGTAGAGGACGATGGCCCCGGAGACGGTGGCCTCCCGCCGGTCCCGCTCACTCTTGACGGCGGAGGAGGCGTGCCCGTACGGCTCCCGGCCCAGGGTGCGGGCCATCGCGTCCCGGAAGGACTGCCCGTCGCGCATCTTGGCCAGGGTGTCGTCGGCGGGCGGCGCGTAGGAGATGCGGAAGCTCAAGCGACGCTCCGCCTCTCGGCCTCGTCCTGCGCCAGCCGGTCCAGGATCCGTTCGGCCTCGGGATCGGGAACGGCCTCCAGCATCCAGTGCCGCATGACGGCCGAGATCTCGTGCACCCCGGCCTCGTTGATGGCGAGGTCGAACTCCTCGCGTCTCTCCTCGGGCAGGGCGGCGCGGATGTCCGGGATGCTGTTGGGCACCTCCACCTCGGTGCCGCCGACGAAGGTCTTCAGAGACTCGCCCATGATCGCTCTCCCCGATCTCCTTGCCGTTGACCGCTACCTGTTGGGGTCACCGTAGTGCGTGAGGCGGAGAGTTCGGGTCGGGGGTGGCGCAACGGCCGTGCCGGAGCGGAGCTTGGCTCCCTGGCCGGAAGCGACGATCCTTGTCCGATGCCAGGTCAGCGAAAGAGAAGACGACAGCCGGTGGGCGAACCACGTCCGCCCGCCGGGCGCTTCGCACCCGAGGCGGGCCACTGGAGCGTGCTCTTCGAGACGCAGGACGCGTCGGAACACCGCGCCTACGTCCGGCGCCTGCGGGCGGAGGGCCCCGGGATCGACTGGTCCGCCGTGCGGATGGAGACGCTCTGCGGCCGCCTGAAGCAGCCGACGACGTACCGCCTGAGCCTCTTCGTGCCGAACTCCTGGCCCCGCCGGGAGTCAGGTGCCCGGTGAGGACGACCGGATACGGGATGCACCCCGAGCAGATCGCCGGTCTGCTGGCTGCCGCAGGGGACGCCGCCATCGTGCTGACGTACGCGGAGGACCGGGCCTTCGCCGGCGTCAGCCTCAACCGCTTCGCCTCGGTGAACTCGACCCGCCTGGACTGGCAGGGTGTCGAAGTTCTGGAACGCTCCGAGGAGTTCGATGGGGACGGGCTGCGCGAGATGGTGCGACGTTACGGGGGCGAGGGAGAGCTCGTCGTCGTGTTCTGGGGCGACCAGGTGGTCCCCGCCGTCGCGCTGGAGACCGAAGTCGTGGCGGCTCAAGCGGAGTTGGTGGTGGACAGTTGCTACGAGTGCTGGCTCTACTTCACCGACGGCCACGTACTGATCGAGTTCCAGGACGGTGAGGGCTTCGTGGCCGCCAGGGTTCCGAACTGACGGACCGGGGCCTGACTTCCCGAGCGCCAGAGCGCTCGCCGTAGGCGTTGGGACCTCACACGGCCCGGGGCACGATGCTCAGCGCCCGGTAGTCGTACCCGTCCTGCTGGAACCCCGGGGCTTCCCAGATCAGACCGACCCGCTGCCCGGCCGCCGGCGTACGGAAGCCGGTCGCCTGGATGTCGGAGTAGTGCCCGAAGCAACCGCCGGGAGTCTCGGCGGAGTCGAGCACGCCCCACCCCTCCTCGTCGTCCCACTCACGAAACGTCGCCATCACCATGCCGGAACTCCATGGCCCCAGCCCTCCGAGCCCTTCCAGCACGTGAGAATGCCCCCGATCCGCGCTCCCGCTCCCGGCCGTCGTCCCTGGCTGCCCTGACATGATCCGACGGAGACCTTGGAACCCCTGTGTGAAAGAAACCGAGCGCAGGTGATGGATCAAGACCCCTTCCAGCACGTTGCAGCCGGGAGACGGGCTCTCTCCCCGTGTACGCACGAGTTCAGCTCTTTCGGCCAGAGGACAGCGCCGCCATCAGCGACAGCAAAGGAGACCGCTCACCGTGGCAGACGTCAGAGTCACTTACGACGAGACCGTAGACGCGGCGTACGTACATCTCACCGAACCGCAGGCCCGCGTGACGTCCGCACGCATGTATCCCTGCGATCCTGTGGACATCGACGGCATGATCAACCTCGACTTCGACGAGCAGGGCCGCCTCATCGGCATCGAGGTGCTGGCGGCCCGTTCGAAACTGCCCACGTACCTGCTCCGGTCCGCCGAGTGACTGGACACCGAAGGTGCATGACCAGTCGAGTCGACCGCCGCGGGATGCGCCGCGTCAAGGTCCCACAGCGGGCCCAGGCCGTGAAAATGCCCCCGCCCCGCGCCGTAAGTGCGGTTCGGGGGCATGATCGCGAAAGCTACTTCTTCTTGCCCTGGTTCTTCACGGCCTCGATGGCCGCCTTCGCCGCGTCCGGGTCGAGGTACGTGCCGCCCGGCTTCAGCGGCTTGAAGTCGGCGTCCAGCTCGTAGGAGAGCGGGATGCCCGTCGGGATGTTGAGGCCCGAGATGTCCTCGTCCGAGATGCCGTCCAGGTGCTTCACCAGGCCCCGGAGGCTGTTGCCGTGGGCGGCCACCAGGACCGTGCGGCCGGTGAGGAGGTCGGGGACGATGCTGTCGAACCAGTACGGGAGCATCCGGACCACGACGTCCTTCAGGCACTCCGTGTCCGGGCGCAGCTCCGGCGGGAGGTCCGCGTAGCGCGCGTCGTCGAACTGGCTGTACTCGTCGTCGCGGGCCAGCGGCGGCGGCGGGGTGTCGTACGAGCGGCGCCAGAGCATGAACTGCTCCTCGCCGAACTCGGCCAGCGTCTGCGCCTTGTCCTTGCCCTGGAGGGCGCCGTAGTGGCGCTCGTTCAGGCGCCAGGAGCGGCGGACCGGGATCCAGAGGCGGTCGGCGGACTCCAGGGCGAGCTGCGCGGTGCGGATCGCGCGGCGCTGGAGGGAGGTGTGCAGGACGTCGGGGAGCAGACCGGCGTCCTTGAGCAGCTCACCGCCGCGGACTGCTTCCTTCTCGCCCTTCTCGGTGAGGTTGACGTCCACCCAGCCGGTGAACAGGTTCTTCGCGTTCCATTCGCTCTCGCCGTGGCGGAGGAGGATCAGCTTGTACGGTGCGTCGGCCATGAGTCCGAGCGTAATCGAACCCGCACGCCCTCCGCGCGCCCGCCCGCGTGGCGGACAAAGCGCTCGCGCGGGTGACGAGGGCGGGTGACGAGCGCGGCTGACGATTGACGGCGGGCGTCAATCCGGTGGCGGGTGAGCCGTCGGGGTTCGTAACGTTCGGATGGTCGCCGGGAGCCTTACCGAAGGCGACCCGTTCCGTACGTCCCGGGAGCCTGCCCGAGGCGACCGTCCGTCACGTCCCGTGGGGGGAAACCGCATGTCCGTCGCCGGTCTCAGAACCGCCGCACGTGAGACCGTCTCCGGGCTGCCCCGGGAGTTCTGGTGGCTCTGGCTCAGCACGCTGGTCAACCGGCTCGGCGGCTTCGTCGCCACCTTCATGGCGCTGTACCTGACCCTGGACCGGGGCTACTCGGCCTCGTACGCCGGTCTCGTCGCCGCCCTCCACGGGCTCGGCGGCGTCATCTCCTCGCTCGGCGCCGGGGTGATGACCGACCGGCTCGGGCGGCGGCCCACCATGCTGATCGCGCAGGTGTCGATGGCGGCCTCCGTGGCGGTGCTCGGGTTCATGGAGCACCCGGTCGCCATCGCCGCCGTCGCGTTCCTCGTCGGCATGGCGAGCAACGCCTCGCGCCCCGCCGTCCAGGCGATGATGGCCGACATCGTGCCGCCCAAGGATCGTGTACGAGCGTTCTCGCTCAACTACTGGGCCATCAACCTCGGGTTCGCCATCTCCTCCGCCGGGGCCGGGTTCATCGCCGAGTACAGCTATCTCGCCGGCTTCCTCGGCGAGGCGACGATGGTGCTGGCCTGCGCCGTCGTCGTCTTCCTGAAGGTGCCGGAGTCGCGGCCCGAGCAGGCCGTCCTGGTGAAGACCGCCGGCGGCAAGCGGGGCGAGGACGACGTGCGGCTCATCACCGTGCTGCGCGACGGGCGCTTCATGGGTGTCGTGGGGCTGTCGTTCCTGGTGTCACTGATCTTCCAGCAGGGGTACGTGGGGCTGCCGGTGGCGATGGGGACGGACGGGCTCTCCAGCTCCGACTTCGGTACCGCCATCGCCGTCAACGGCGTCCTGATCGTGGCCCTCCAGATCCCCGTCACCCGCTTCATCCAGCACCGCGACCCGCGGCGGCTGCTGATCATCTCCTCGCTGCTCGCCGGGTACGGCTTCGGGCTGACCGCCTTCGCCGGGTCCGTCGCCGCGTACGCCCTGACGGTCTGCGTCTGGACCCTCGCCGAGATCGTCAACGCGCCCACCCAGACGGGTCTGGTCGTGCAACTGTCCCCGGCCCAGGGCCGGGGCCGCTACCAGGGCATGTACACGATGTCCTGGTCGGTGGCGGCCCTCGTCGCGCCCCTGATGTCCGGTTTCGTGATCGACCACTACGGTGCCGCCTGGCTCTGGGGCGCCTGCGCGGTGATCGGTACGGTCGCCGGCCTCGGCTACTGGCTGCTGATGCGCAACCTGCCCCGTGAGGAGATCCTCGCGGAGGAGGCCGTCCCCGAGCCCGCCCCCGTACCCGCCCAGGCCCGGCCGGACCAGGCCGAACCCGACCCGGCGACGGTGATGGAACGCGCGGGCTGAGCTCCGGGCCCGAGAGCCGGACCCCTGAGTACGACGACGGCGCCCGCCCGGACCACTCTCCGGGCGGGCGCCTTCGTCCGTGAACGCGTACGGGACGCGCGAACGCCGTACAGGGCGCGGCGAATGCCGTACGGGACACGCGACGCCGTACGGGACACGCGAACGCCGTACGAGATGCGCCGGCGCGCGTCAGCCCGAGCAGCCGCCGCACTGGCACGGAGCACCGGACTGGCAGCCGCACCCGCAGCCCGAGCCGCAGCCGCAGGCGCCGAGCACGGTCAGGTGCACCACTTCGGTCGGGGTCTCCAGCTGGGGTTCGGCGGTGGGGGAATCGGCCATGGTCCCTCCTCAGGGGCGTACGGCTGGGCGGCGGACGCCGCTGCGCCACCGCCGGGGACGTGACGGCAGGGCCGTACGTACCGCGTACGGCCCTGGCGCCGTCCCCGCCCCATTGCATGCCCATCCCGTACGGCGCATCAACGGCGCACACGTGCAGGAACACATGTGCGACTCGCGTGCGCCGGGAGCATACGGAGTGCCCGCACCCGGCCCCGTAACGGCTACGAGCCCTCCGCCGGCGTCGCCGCCGCCTGGATCTCGTCCGCGTGCTCACCCGTCACCAGGTAGACGACGCGCTTGGCGACCGACACCGCGTGGTCGGCGAAGCGCTCGTAGTAGCGGCCCAGCAGCGTCACGTCGACGGCCGTCTCGATGCCGTGCTTCCAGCGGTCGTCCATCAGGTGCTGGAAGAGCGTGCGGTGCAGCAGGTCCATCTCGTCGTCGTCCTGCTCGAGCTGGAGCGCCAGATCGACGTCCTTGGTGATGATGACCTCGGCGGCCTTGGCCATCAGCCGCTGGGCGAGCTGGCCCATCTCCAGGATGGTGGCGTGCAGGTCGTTCGGGACCGCCGACTGCGGGAAGCGCAGCCGGGCGAGCTTCGCCACGTGCTGGGCGAGGTCGCCGGAGCGCTCCAGGTCGGCGCTCATCCGCAGCGAGGTCACCACGATCCGCAGATCGGTCGCCACCGGCTGCTGACGGGCCAGGAGGGCGATCGCGCGCGCCTCCAGGTCGTGCTGAAGGTCGTCGACCTTCTGGTCACCGGCGATCACGCTCTCCGCGAGCTTCAGGTCGGCATCGAGCATGGACGTGGTCGCCCGGCCGATCGCCGAACCGACCAGCCGGGCCATCTCGACCAGGCCTTCTCCGATCGAGTCGAGTTCCTCGTGGTAAGCGTCGCGCATGGGAAGTCCCTCTCCAGTTCCAACTGAGGCCGGGGTCTCGGACCGACCCCCACGGTTACACGGTGGGGCCGCAACGCGTCCGTATCCGGCCCCCTAAGTGAACCGGCTCCTACCCCTCGGTGAACTCTGGGCGACGAGTGTTCGAGATAGCACTCGGACGGCTGGGAGAGTGTCGGCGCACCCGCATAACCTTGAAGCATGGACGTGAACGCGGCGGTCGCCGCAGCTTCGGCGATCGCCGGTCTCCTGACCGGTGTGATCGCCATGCTGGCGTTCCGCTGGAGCGAGCGCGACCTGAAACGGCCCACGCGTACGTCCCTGCGGCCGGACAGCAACGCCGCTCTTCCCCCCGGGGTGGACACCGTCCTCTCCGTGCTCAGCTCCTCCGCCGTCGTGCTCGACGAGAGCGACAGCGTGGTCAAGGCCAGCTCCGCGGCGTATGCGCTGGGCCTGGTCAGAGGCGGCCGCCTCTCCGTCGAGCCGATGCTCAACATGGCCCGCGACACCCGGCGCGACGGCGAGATACGCCAGGGCGAGCTGGACCTCCCCCGGCGCGGCACCGGCCGGGGCGACACCCTCGCGGTCTCCGCCCGGGTCGCCCCGCTGGGCTCACGGCTGGTGCTGCTGCTCGTCGAGGACCTCACCGAGGCCCGTCGGATAGAAGCGGTACGGCGCGACTTCGTCGCCAACGTGAGCCATGAGCTCAAGACCCCCACGGGAGCGCTCTCCCTGCTCTCCGAAGCGGTCATGGACGCCTCCGACGACCCGGAGGCGGTGGAGCGGTTCGCCGGACGGATGCAGATCGAGGCGACCCGGCTCACCAACCTCGTCCAGGAGCTCATCGACCTCTCCCGGGTGCAGAACGACGACCCCCTGGAGGACGCCGAGCCGGTCAAGGTGGAGGTGCTCGTCGCCGAGGCGATCGACCGCTGCCGCCAGCAGGCCGGCTCCAAGCAGATCACCATGGCCTCCGGTGGCACCGAGGGCCTCACGGTCTGGGGCAACCGGGGCCAGCTCGTCGGAGCCCTCGGCAACCTCGTCGAGAACGCCGTCAACTACAGTCCCGCCCGCACCCGGGTCGGTATCGCGGCCCGCCGCACCGCCGGACCGGGCGGGGACCTGATCGAGATCGCCGTGACCGACCAGGGCATCGGCATCTCGGAGAAGGACCGCGAGCGGGTCTTCGAGCGGTTCTACCGCGTCGACCCGGCCCGCTCACGGGCCACCGGTGGCACCGGTCTCGGCCTCGCCATCGTCAAACACGTGGCCGCCTCGCACGGCGGGGAGGTCACCGTCTGGAGCTCCGAGGGACAGGGCTCCACCTTCACCCTCCGGCTGCCCGAATCGGGCGCCGTGAGGGAGCGCACCACCGGCGGACCCCTTATCGTCAACGGCGTCAACGGCGTCGGCGAACAGGACAGGTCCCCGTTCGAGACCGACTCCTATGACCCCTTCCCCGCCCCGGAGGCTCTTCCGTGACCCGAGTGCTTGTCGTCGAGGATGAGGAATCCTTCAGCGACGCCCTGTCCTACATGCTGCGCAAGGAAGGTTTCGAGGTCGCGATCGCCGCGACCGGCCCCGACGGCCTGGACGAGTTCGAGCGCAACGGCGCCGACCTGGTCCTGCTCGACCTGATGCTGCCCGGTCTGCCCGGCACCGAGGTGTGCCGCCAGCTCCGCAGCCGGTCCAACGTTCCGGTGATCATGGTCACCGCCAAGGACAGCGAGATCGACAAGGTCGTCGGTCTCGAAATAGGAGCCGACGACTACGTCACCAAGCCGTTCTCCTCGCGCGAGCTCGTCGCCCGTATCCGCGCCGTCCTGCGCCGCCGCGGGGAGCCGGAGGAGGTCACCCCGGCCGCCCTGGAGGCGGGCCCGGTCCGGATGGACGTCGACCGGCACGTGGTCACCGTCTCCGGCGGCAAGGTCGACCTCCCGCTCAAGGAGTTCGACCTCCTGGAGATGCTGCTGCGCAACGCGGGCCGCGTGCTGACCCGGATGCAGCTCATCGACCGGGTCTGGGGCGCGGACTACGTCGGCGACACCAAGACCCTCGATGTCCACGTCAAGCGCCTGCGCGCCAAGATCGAGCCCGACCCCGGAGCGCCGCGCTACCTCGTCACCGTGCGGGGCCTGGGCTACAAGTTCGAGCCGTAGACCGCAGACTGCGGGACGACTGACACGTGAAGGGGCGCTCCCGGCCGGGAGCGCCCCTTCACGTCGTTCCGTACGTACGCGAGTGGCGTCAGCCGGTCGTCCCGGCCGTCGCGGTCTCCGGGGTGCCCTGCTGCTCCGTACCGGCCGCAGGCGACTCGGGGGTGCCGGCGGCGGGGGACTCGGGCTTCTCGCCGGCCGGGGTCTCCGAGCTGCCGGCCTCCGGCGTCTCGGAGCCGCCGGTCTCCGGGGTCCCGCTCGGCGTGGCGGCCGGGGCCTCGGGCAGCGCGCTGGGGCCGAAGTCCTTGTAGTAGCCGGTGGCCGGGACGACGTTGGCGCCGAGGCCGACGTCGCCGGTGCGGCTCAGCTTGAAGACGACCTGCTGGACGTTGCCGTCCTGGGCGGCCTCACGGCCTCCCTCGATCACGGCGGAGGCGTTGCCCTTGCCGCCGAGGAGGACGCGGCCGCCGGCCGGGATCTCGACGGGGCCCGTGCCCTTCGCGGGCTGGAGCTTCACCTGGACGTCGGTGCCGGGCAGCGTGACGCTCTCCAGGACCTCGTCCTCGGTGCCGTCGTTGAACAGCGTCGCGACGACGACGGCGGGGCCCTCGGCCTCGGGCTCGGCCTGCGTGATCACGTTCGCGTTCTGGACCTTGATGGTGCCCACCGAGGTGGCCGCGTTGTCCGGCCTGACCTTGAGCGTCTCGGCGTTGTTGCCCGCCGCGCAGGCGGACAGGGAGACGATCGAGAACGCGATGGCAGTGGCGGCGAGGGCGCCGTGTCGAAGGCTGCGGCTCACGGCGGCGGCAACTCCTTGAACGATCGGACTGCGGACTTCGGGCGTCGGGCGTTGTACGTGTGCTGGCTGAGCGCCCCGTGGACGGAGGGAAGGGGTGACGTAAAGCCGCCCTAAGGGTGTGTCAGCGGCCTTAGGCTACCGAGCCACCACTCCCGCCCCGCACCCGACCCGCCTCTAGAGAGCGCGGCTCTTCGGGGGGAGCGCTTCCCGACGGCCCGGCGTGCGGCGGAGCGGGCGGTGATGGCCCCACCAGGGCCGACGTGTCACGTGCCGTTCACATAATCGCGGTGATCAATTTTTCCGGCCGCGGCGCATTCCCCGCGAAAGGCGTCGGGAGAGGCGTCGGGAGAGTCGTCGTGAGAGATGCCGTGAGGTGCCGTGAGGTGCGCGTCTTGATCAATTTCATGGGGCACGCGTACTTACATCCGTACGGGTGATCGATGACCGAACGGAGTACGTAAAGTTCACCGCCTGGAACCCGACAAAACGGGACTTTCGCCCTCTTCTGTAGGGCTTCCGGGCCGTGTGACGCGAGCGTTTCCCCTTGGCCGCACAGCGGCTCCCACCTGCGAATACCGCCTTCCGGAAGCCTTCCGCAGCACGTCCATGTTGCTGTTGTCAAGCCCTGAGATATGCCCTGACCTGCGAAAACGCCATTCAGGAGAGGCGATTCTCGTGTTACTCTGGATAGCCACGGAAGGGGTACCTGTCACATGACGTTCAAGGTTGGCGACACCGTGGTCTATCCCCATCACGGGGCCGCGCTGATCGAGGCTATCGAAACTCGCCAGATCAAAGGCGTGGACAAGACCTACTTGGTGCTCAAGGTCGCCCAGGGCGACTTGACGGTTCGTGTGCCGGCGGACAATGCGGAGTTCGTGGGCGTGCGCGACGTGGTCGGGCAGGAGGGGCTGGACCGGGTCTTCGAGGTGCTTCGCGCACCGTATGCCGAAGAGCCGACCAACTGGTCCCGGCGTTACAAGGCAAATCTGGAAAAGCTCGCCTCGGGCGATGTCATCAAGGTCGCTGAAGTCGTGCGTGACCTGTGGCGTCGTGAGCGCGAGCGCGGTCTCTCCGCCGGAGAGAAGCGCATGCTCGCCAAGGCCCGCCAGATCCTGGTGAGCGAGCTCGCTCTCGCGGAGAACACGAACGAGGACAAGGCCGAGGCCCTTCTCGACGAGGTCCTCGCGTCCTGAACCGGATCGCACCGGTCGTATGAATATGCCGCGGTGCCCGCTGACCAGCCGTTTTACGGTGTGTCGTCGGGCGCTGAGGCATGTCCGGATCCGGCTCGCGGTACCTGGCTCGCGGCACCTTCGGTTCCGGATCGCGAGCCCGACTCCCGGCGGATTCCGAGCCCGACTCCCGGCGATTCCCGAACCGGCGACGGCGATGTGCCCGACGCACCGCCGACCGCCGTATCGTCACCCGCCGTACCGTTGATCACCGCTGCGACTCCGCTCGACCGGGGGTCACGGAAGGGGCCCGGTTCAAGTCAGGGCGTCACGCCCGGCTTGCTGGGCCCCTACCCACGTCCCCCGTGGAAACAAACCTGCCGAACCCCCGGACCTTCGGAGTGCAATCGATGACCTCGACGCCACCCCCGCCCGACCGGCCGCGCCCCCCGCGCACCGCCGCGGTGATCCCCGCGGCCGGGCGCGGCATACGGCTCGGACCGGGCGCGCCCAAGGCCCTCCGGGCGCTCGGCGGCACGCCCATGCTCATCCACGCCGTACGCGCCATGGCGGCCTCCCGGGCCGTCTCCCTCGTCGTGGTCGTCGCCCCGCCGAACGGCGCGCCCGAGGTGAAGCACCTCCTCGACGAGCACGCCCTGCCCGAGCGCACGGACTACCTGGTCGTGCCCGGCGGCGACACCCGACAGGAGTCGGTGGGCCTCGGCCTCGACGCGCTGCCCGAGGACATCGCCGTCGTCCTGGTCCACGACGCCGCCCGCCCGCTGGTGCCGGTCGACACGGTGGACGCGGTCGTCGAAGCCGTACGGAACGGGGCGGCCGCCGTCGTTCCCGCCCTGCCGCTCACCGACACCGTCAAGGAGGTCGAGCCCGCCGAGGTGGCCGGGGATCCGGAGCCGGTGCTCTCCACCCCCGTCCGGGCCAGGCTGCGCGCGGTGCAGACCCCGCAGGGCTTCGACCGGGACACGCTGGTACGGGCCCACGCCGAGGTCGCACTCGACGGTGAGGGCGCCACGGACGACGCGGGCATGGTCGAGCGCCTCGGCGCGCCGGTCGTCGTCGTCCCCGGCCACGAGGAGGCGTTCAAGGTGACCCGGCCGCTCGACCTGGTGCTGGCCGAAGCGGTACTCGCCCGCAGGAGGGCCCACGATGGCTTCTGAGCAGCACGCGGCGGCAGAGCCCGCCGTCCCCGTCATCCCGCTCGTCGGCATCGGCACCGACATCCACGCCTTCGAGGAGGGCCGCGAGCTGTGGTGCGCGGGCCTGAAGTGGGAGGGCGAGGGCCCCGGCCTGGCCGGCCACTCGGACGCCGACGTCGTCGCGCACGCCGCCTGCAACGCCCTCTTCTCCGCCGCCGGCCTCGGCGACCTCGGGCAGCACTTCGGCACCGGCCGCCCCCAGTGGTCCGGCGCCGCCGGCGTGACCCTGCTCACCGAGGCCGCCCGGATCGTCCGCGCCGAGGGGTACGAGATCGGGAACGTCGCCGTCCAGGTCGTCGGCGTACGCCCCAAGATCGGCAAGCGGCGCGACGAGGCGCAGAAGGTGCTGTCCGCCGCCGTCGGCGCCCCGGTCTCACTCTCCGCCGCCACCTCGGACGGCCTCGGCTTCACCGGGCGCGGCGAGGGCCTCGCGGGGATCGCGACGGCGCTGGTCTACCGGGCGCGCTGACCCGGTCCACCAAGGCGGCCCACCAGCGGCCGCACTCCCGCCTTGCTGCACATCGCTTGCACGTACGCTGATACCGCAAGCGATGTGCCGCACGAGGCAGGAGTGATCCCGGTGACGAGCGCGACGGGTGCGGCCACGGCGGCCGCAGGGGCGGAAGCCGACCGGAAGCCCGACGCGTCCGGGTACGTCCTGCGCACCGCCACCGCCGACGACCTCGGCGGCGCCCGGGCCGTGATGCTCGACACCGTCTACCGCGACCTGAAGTCCGGTTACGTACCCCGCTGGCACGCCGACATCATCGACCCCGCCACCGCCTACCTCCGCCCAAAGCGCTGCACGCTGCTCGTCGTCGAGCACGGCGGGCAGGCAGGGCACGGCGGGGAGGCAGGGCACGGCGGCGAGATCGTCGCCACCGGTGCCGTACGCGACCGGGGGCCGCAGGCGCCGCCCAATCCACGGTGGGTCGCCGACCGCTTCCCCTCCGGAACCACCGCCCAGCTCTGCCGGATCTATGTGCGCCCAGAACACCGCAGGCACGGGCTGGCCCGTCAACTGGTACGTGAGCTGGGGGAGTTCGCGGCGCGGGTGGGCGGCTACGACGCCCTGTACCTGCACACCGACCCGGCCGTTCCCGGGGCCGAGCCGTTCTGGCGCTCGCTCGCCCGTGAGGTGTGCGACGAGCGCGCGCTGCCGGGCGGCGGGCAGGGGATCGTCCACTTCGAGCTGCCGATGCCGAGGGTGATGCCGCTGCCGGGCCGTCGCACCGGCACCTGCCCCGCCGGTTAGATGATAATCGTTTTCATGTAGGGTCACCCGCATGCCCAGCACCTCCCCCCGCCACCGCCGCGTCGCCCTGCCGCTCGCCGCCGCCGCACTCCTCGTCCCCGCCGCCACCGCCTGCTCCTCCGGCGGGGCAGGCGGCTCCGGCGCGTCCGGCGGGGACCAGCGGCTGAAGGTCGCCATGGCCTTCCCGCCCGCCCAGGCCATGTCGCCGTACGGGGACGACGCCGTCACCCTCAGCCGCCTCGCCGTCGTCGAGGGCCTGACCGGCCTCGACAAGAACGGCGACGCCACGCCCGCCCTCGCCACCGCCTGGAAGCGCGACGGGGACCTGGCCTGGGAGTTCACGCTGCGGAAGGCGGCGTTCCAGGACGGTACGCAGGTCGACGCCGCCGCCGTCGTCCGCTCGCTCACCGCCGCCCAGAAGGCCTCCCCGAAGCCCCGGGTGCTCTCCGACACCACGCTCACCGCGACGGCCGAGGGAGCGGACACCGTACGGGTCACGACGAAGGCCGCCGACCCGCTGCTGCCCCAGCGGCTCGCCAACCCCTCGCTCGCCGTCCTCTCCGCCGCCGCCTACAAGGACGACGGCAAGGGCAGCGGCAAGGCCGACCCGGCCGGGCACGCCACCGGCCCCTTCACCCTCGCCAAGGTCAACGGCGCGGTCAGCGCCACCCTGGAGCGCAACGACACCTACTGGGGCACCAAGGCCAAGGCCCTGGGCATCGACGTGAAGTTCGTCGCCGACGGCACCGCCCGCGCCAACGCGCTCCGTACCAAGGACGTCGACATCGCGGAGTACGTACCGATCTCGCAGGCCGCCCTCCTCGGTGACAACCTGGTCCACGAGTTCCCCACCGCCCGCACCAGCGGCCTCTCCCTCAACACCGAACGCGGCGTCTTCGCCGACCCGGCGATGCGCGCCGCCGCCCGCGAGGCCATCGACTCCGAGGCCCTGGCCACCGGCGTCTACGAGGGCCGCGCCGACACCGCACAAGGGCTGCTGGGCCCCGGCGTCCGCTGGGCCGCCGAGCTGCGCACCGCCCCCACCGGACGGGCGAAGGCCGCCGCCCCGGCCGAGGTCGCGCAGACGAAGGAGATCGTCCTCGCCACGTACACCAACCGGCCCGAACTCCCCGAGGCCGCCACCGTCGTCCAGCAGCAGTTGGAGAAGCGCGGCTTCACGGTGAAGCAGGTCGTCCGCGACTACGCGCAGATGGAGGCCGACGCGCTCGGCGGGAAATTCGACGCCTTCCTTCAGGCACGCAACACCCTTCTCGACACCGCCGACCCGCTCTCCTACCTCGCCTCCGACTTCACCTGCGACGGCAGCTTCAACATCAGCCAGTTGTGCGCGAAGCCGGTCGACGCGGCCGTCGCGAAGGCCGCCTCCCTCGCCGACCCCGACGCCCGCCACCGCGCCGAGATGACCGCCGAGGCCGCGATCCTCGGCGCTGACGCCCTCGTCCCGCTCGTCCACGAACGGTTCATCCAGGGGTACGACGACGCCCGCGTCGAAGGCGTCGCCCTCGACCCGATGGAGCGCACCCTGATCACCGCCGACACGCACGTCGGATGAGCGACCGGACGACCGCTGGGACGGATGCCGAGAGGTCCGCCGGGACGGATACCGAGAGGTCCGCCGGGACGGATACCGAGAGGTCCGCCGGGATGTGCGCCCGGGTGTCCCCGTGAAGTACCTCGCCGGGCGGCTGGCCACCCTGCTCGCCGTCGTCGCGGTGATCGGGCTGCTGCCCCGGCTCACCCGCACCGACCCGGCCCGCACGATCCTGCACGCCCGGTACGCCGACCGGGAGCCCACCCCGGAGACCCTCGACGCCATCCGTGCCGAGACCGGACTCGACGGCGGGCCCCTGCACGTCCTCGGCTCCTGGCTCGGCGGGCTGTTCCGGGGCGACCTGGGGGAGTCCTGGGTCTCCGGGCTGCCCGTCGCCCCCGACGTGGTCGCCGCCCTCGGCAACTCCCTGACCCTGATGGGCGTCTCGATGGCCGTCGCCCTCCTCCTCGCCCTCGCGCTGAGCGCCCCGACCCTCCGGCGCGGGGCCGCGCGCCGGATCGTGCGGGTGCGCGCCGGAGTGGGCGCGGCGGTGCTCGCCGCGCTGCCGGAGTTCCTGCTCGCGGCCGTGCTGGCGACGGTGTTCGCCGTGCACCTGGGGTGGTTCC
Organism: Streptomyces cyaneofuscatus; assembly: GCF_042718795.1. Taxonomy (GTDB): domain Bacteria; phylum Actinomycetota; class Actinomycetes; order Streptomycetales; family Streptomycetaceae; genus Streptomyces; species Streptomyces cyaneofuscatus_A. The sequence goes on along the minus strand of NZ_JBHXOX010000013.1, from coordinate 101,313 downwards.
CGGCCCTCGGCTGGGGCGCGCCCGGCCAGCTCGTGCTGCCCGCCCTCGCCATGGGCGTCCCCGCCGGGGCCCTCCTCGGCCGCCTCCTGGACGACGCCCTGCCCGCCGCCTTCGCCGAACCCTGGGCCCGCGCCGCCACCGCGCACGGCCTGCCGCGCCGCCGGATCGCCGCCCACACCCTGCGCCGTACGCTGCCGGGGCTGCTGCCCCAGGTGGGGCTGGTCGCGGTCGGGCTGACCGGGGGAGCGGTGGCCGTCGAGACGCTCTTCGCCATCCCCGGGCTCGGGGGCACCGCGCTCGCCGCCGCCCTCGCCCAGGACCTGCCCGTCCTCCAGGCCTGCGTCCTCGTGCTGCTGCTCCTCGGCATCGCGGCCGGGCTCGCCGCCCGCCTCGCCGCCCGCACCCTCCTCGGCCTCGCCCTCACCGAACGCGCCCTGCCCACCCTCGTAGCGCCCCGGCTCCCCGGCCGCCGCGCGCTCACGATCGCCGCCGTCCTCCTCGGCACCCTCCTCGTCGCCGTCACCGTCGCAGGGCTCCTGCGCGACCCCCTCCACGTCGACACGGCCGCCCGCCTCGCCGGCCCCTCCGCCGCGCACCCCTTCGGCACCGACCACCTCGGCCGCGACGTCCTCGCCCGCCTCGGCCACGGGGCCGCCAGGACCGCCCTGGCAGCCGTCGCCGTCGGAGCCGTCACCCTCCTCCTCGGCCTCGCCCTCGGAGCCGTACGCGCCGGAGCGCTCACCGAGACCGCCAACGCGCTCCCCGCCGTCCTCACCGGCCTCGTCGTCGCGGGCATCGCCGGACCCGGCCCCTGGGGCGCGGCCGCCGCCGTGGCCGCCGTCGCCTGGGCCCCGCTCGCCGCGCACACCGCCGCCCTGTACGCCCAGGAGAAGGCCGCACCCCACCTCACCGCCGCCGTCGCCCTCGGCGCCCACCGGACCCGCCTGCTCCGCCACCACGTGCTCCCCGGCGTCCTCCCGCCCGTCGCCCGCCACGCCCTCCTCCGCATCCCGGCCGTCGCGCTGGCCCTCGCCTCCCTCGGCTTCCTCGGGCTCGGCACCCAGGCGCCCGCGCCGGAGTGGGGCCGGATGCTCTCGGAGAACATGCCGTACGCCGAACGCGCCCCCTGGGCCGTCCTCGCACCCGCCGCCGCGCTCGTCGTCCTCGGCGCGCTGGCCGTCCTCACCTCGGCCGCCGCGCGCGGGCGCACCCCGGCGGGCGCGAGGTGACCGCGCGCGTGAGCCGGGCGCAGACGGAGGTGAGCACCCGCACCCGCCGCCGCGTGCCAGGCCCCCGTATCGCGAGCGCCACCACCCCCTACCTCCGCCTCCTCACCACCACCCAGTTCGCCTTCAACATCGGCTTCTTCGCCGTCCTGCCCTACCTCGCCGCCCACCTCGGCAGCGGCCTGGACATGGCGGGCTGGCTCATCGGGCTCGTCCTCGGCCTGCGCACCTTCAGCCAGCAGGGCCTCTTCGTCGTCGGCGGCGCCCTCACCGACCGCTACGGCCCCCGCCCGGTCGTCCTGGCCGGGTGCGCGCTGCGGATCGCCGGGTTCGGCTGGCTCGCGTACGCCGGTTCCACTGCCACCGTCATCGCGGCCGTCCTCCTCATCGGCTTCGCCGCCGCCCTGTTCTCGCCCGCCGTCGAGTCCGAGACCGCCCGCGAGGCCGTCCGCCACGAGCAGGCCACCGGCACCCCGCGCGCCCAGGTGCTCGCCCTGTTCTCCGCCGCCGGACAGGCCGGGGCGTTCCTCGGGCCGCTGCTGGGCTCGCTGCTCCTGCTGCTCGGCGGCGGCTTCCGGGCCGCCTGCCTCGCCGGGGCCCTCGTCTTCGTCGCCGTCCTCGCGGGACACGCCCGCCTGATGCCGGGGCGGGAGCGGACGCGGGACGACGCCATCACCCGTACGGCCCAGAGCACCCCAGGGTCTTCCTGGCGAGCCGTCTTCACCAACCGGCCCTTCCTCGTCCTCTGCCTCGCGTACAGCACCTACCTCGTCGCCTACAACCAGCTCTATCTCTCCCTCCCCGCCGAGGTGGAGCGCGCCACCGGCTCGCAGGCAGCGCTCGGCTGGCTCTTCGCGCTCTCCTCGCTGCTCGTCGTCACCCTCCAACTGCCGCTGACCCGCCGGTCCGCGCACCGGATGACCCCGCGCACCGCCCTGGTCACCGGCCTCACCACCGTCGCCGCCGGGTTCGCCGCCGTACCGCTCACCCCCGGCGGGCCCGGCGGCCTGCTGCCCGGCGCGGCCCTCGTCGTCCTGCTCACCCTCGGCCAGATGCTGCTGGTCCCCGCGGCCCGGGGCATCGTGCCGGACCTGGTCGACGACCGGCGGCTCGGGCTGGCCACCGGAGCGCTCTCCTCCGTATCCGGCCTCGCGGTCCTCGGCGGCAGCGCGGCAACCGGGGCCCTCCTCGGCGCGCCCGCCCCGGTCCTGTGGGCGGTGCTGGCCGCCGTACCGCTGGCCGGAGCCGCCCTCGCGTTCACCCTTCCGGCGGGAAACGGCGACAACTAAGGGCCACGCGGGAAGTAACAGAGGCCGCGCGAGGTTGGGGGGTAGGACCGCAGGGCACCCGACAGCGGATCAAGAGCATCCGACACCGGATCAAGAGCACCCGACACCGGGTCCAGGGCCCCCGGCACCGGACCACCCGGCCACTCAGGAGGACGTACGTCATGACCGCCGCACTCTCCACCGAGCTCAAGAACCTTCTCGACACCCCGGTCTTCGTCAACATCGCCACCATCCAGCCGGACGGCAGCCCGCAGGTCTCCCCGGTGTGGGTGAAGCGCGACGGCGACGACGTCCTGATCTCCACCACGGTCGGCCGCCGCAAGGAGACGAACCTCCGCCGCGACCCGCGCGTCACCGTCGTCGTCCAGCCGGCCGACAACCCCTACTCCTACGCCGAGATCCGGGGCCAGGCGGAGCTGACCACGGAGGGCGGCCAGGAGCTGATCGACGAGCTGTCCGTGAAGTACACCGGCAAGCCGTACGGGGAGTTCAACCCGAACGCCGGCCAGGACGACCCCCGGGTCGTGGTCCGGATCACGCCGCGCAAGGTCGTCGGCAGCATCTGAGAAGCCCGGCTCCCCGGAGCTCGCCAGAGCCACAGGAGAGCCCCCCGAGAGCCCTTCCGAGGGCCCCACAGAGCCCCCTAGTGCCCTCGGCGGGGCCTCCTCGACCAGCCGGTATCAGAAAGTTGCCCCCGCGATCGCCCAAGGGTCGCGGGGCACTGGTGTCGGCCTACTACCCTTGAGGCGTGACTATTCGCCTGCACGACACCAGCGCCCGGCAGATCCGTGACTTCGTCCCGCTCACCGCGGGCTGTGTCTCGATCTACCTCTGCGGCGCTACCGTCCAGGCCGCACCGCACATCGGGCACATCCGTTCCGGGCTGAACTTCGACATCATGCGCCGCTGGTTCACCTACCGCGGCTACGACGTGACGTTCATCCGGAACGTGACCGACATCGACGACAAGATCATCAAGAAGTCCGCCGAACAGGGCCGCCCCTGGTGGTCGATCGGTTACGAGAACGAGCGCGCGTTCAACGACGGCTACGACGCGCTGGGCTGCCTGCCGCCCACCTACGAGCCCCGTGCCACCGGCCACATCACCGAGATGATCGAGATGATGCGCGGCCTGATCGAGCGCGGCCACGCCTACGAGGCCGACGGCAACGTCTACTTCGACGTCCGCTCCCTCCCCGGCTACCTCTCCCTCTCCAACCAGGAGCTGGGCGACCTGCGCCAGCCCTCCGGCGAGGGCGAGACCGGCAAGCGCGACCAGCGGGACTTCGCCATGTGGAAGGCGGCCAAGGAAGGCGAGCCGAGCTGGGAGACCCCCTGGGGTCGCGGCCGGCCCGGCTGGCACCTGGAGTGCTCCGCGATGGCCCACAAGTACCTGGGCTCCGCGTTCGACATCCACGGCGGCGGGCTCGACCTGATCTTCCCGCACCACGAGAACGAGATCGCCCAGGCCAAGGCGTACGGCGACGCGTTCGCCAACTACTGGGTGCACAACGCCTGGGTCACCATGGCCGGCGAGAAGATGTCGAAGTCCCTCGGCAACTCCGTCCTCGTCAGCGAGATGGTCAAGCACTGGCGCCCCATCGTCCTGCGCTACTACCTGGGCACCCCGCACTACCGGTCGATGATCGAGTACAGCGAGGAGTCCCTTCGCGAGGCCGAGTCCGCGTTCGCGCGGATCGAGGGCTTCGTCCAGCGCGTCACCGAGAAGGCCGGGGAGACCGTCGCCCCCGCCGCCGAGGTGCCGCCCGCCTTCGCCGAGGCGATGGACGAGGACCTGGGCGTGCCGCAGGCCCTCGCGATCGTCCACACCACGGTCCGCCAGGGCAACAGCGCGCTCGCCGCCGACGACAAGGAAGCCGCCGTCGCCCGCCTCGCCGAGGTCCGGGCCATGCTCGGCGTCCTCGGACTCGACCCGCTGGACGAGCACTGGGCGGGCGAGGGCGACCGGGGCGAGGACCTCCACGGCGTCGTCGACACCCTCGTACGCCTGGTCCTCGACCAGCGGCAGTCGGCCCGTGAGCGCAAGGACTGGGCGGCCGCCGACGCCATCCGCGACCAGCTCAACCAGTCGGGACTCGTCATCGAGGACAGTGCCAACGGTCCCCGGTGGACACTCGGACCGCGCTGAGCGCACCCTCTGAACAGGGCAATGGTGCCGCCCGGCGATCCGGGCGGCACACTGAGACGTACACGATCCGCATACGCATGCAGATCGCAGATTTACAGGAACAGGTAGGTCATGGCCGGGAACAGCCAGCGCAGGAACCGCCGCACGTCCAACAAGAAGGGCATGCAGGTCGGCAGCGGTGGTCAGCGACGCCGTGGTCTCGAAGGCAAGGGACCCACGCCGCCCGCCTCCGCCCGCAAGGGACACAAGAAGAACCGGATCGCCGGAGCCCAGGCCAAGCAGGCCGCCGCCCGCCGCCCCGCGCCCCGGCGCGGCGGTGTGAAGGGCACCTCCGAGATGGTCGTGGGCCGCAATCCCGTCTACGAGGCCCTGCGCGACGGCGTCCCCGCCACCACCCTCTACGTCCAGCAGTACATCGACAACGACGAGCGCGTCCGCGACGCCCTCAAGCTCGCGGGCGAGCGCGGCAACATCAACCTGATGGAGGCCCCGCGCCCCGAGCTGGACCGGATGACGAACGGCCTGAACCACCAGGGTCTCGTCCTCCAGGTCCCGCCGTACGAGTACGCGCACCCGGAGGACCTCACCGCCGCCGCGTACGACAACAACGAGGACCCGCTGATCGTCGCCCTCGACGGCGTCACCGACCCCCGTAACCTCGGCGCGATCGTCCGCTCCGTCTCCGCGTTCGGCGGCCACGGCGTGGTCGTCCCCGAGCGCCGCGCGGCCGGCATGACCGCCGGGGCGTGGAAGTCCTCGGCCGGTACGGCGGCGCGCACCCCGGTCTCCCGGGTCACCAACCTGACCCGCGCCCTGGAGGGCTACCAGAAGGCGGGCCTCACGGTCGTCGGCCTCGCCGCCGACGGCGAGCACACGGTCGAGGACCTCCAGGAGCTGGCCGGTCCGGTCGTCATCGTCATCGGCAGCGAGGGCAAGGGTCTCGGCCGCCTCGTCGGCGAGACCTGCGACTACCGCGTCCGGATCTCCATGCCCGGCGGCGCCGAATCGCTCAACGCCGGGGTCGCGGCGGGCATCGTGCTCTACGAGGTGGCGCGCCGCCGCGCATAGCCGCCGTACCGGCCGCCCGTACGGCGTTCGCGCGGTGTCCACCTCGGCAACGGGCTCGCCCGCTCACCGAGTTGACGCGCGAACGCCGAACAGGGTTCCAGGATGCCCGAGTTTGGCCGGATCTTGACGGGTCTCGGACACATCGGGCCCGTCAAGGCAGTGTCCTATCCACCCATCACTCGGTTAGATGAGTGTGGACACCAGAACGCCTCGGTTCGACGAGCAACCCGCCCTGAGCATGACCAAGGTGGACAGCGACCCCGCGCAGGTCATCGTCAACCACGCCAGCTTCCGGGTGCAGCTCGCCCCGGGTCAGCGCGCACGGCTGCGCGGTCTCGCGGACACGGCCCGCATCCCCGCCATGAGCGGTGCCGGAGGCGGCGGCCGCAGGCGCGCACCGGTCGTCTGGAGCGGCAGATCGGCCCCGGGCGACCCCGGCGCCACCGGCCTCCTCCAGGCCGTACGCAACTCCACCGCGGGCCACCTCGACACCGCGCTCACCGCCGGGGCCGCGGACAGCCACGCGGCGGGCGCGACCCAGGTCATCCCGCTCCTGGAGGAGACCCAGCCCAACCCCGTACTGACCACCCCGCACCAGCCCGGCCGCACCGGCCCCCTCCTGCCGCCCATGCGCCGAGCCGTCGGCGCGTACGACTCCGTCGACCTCGACCAGGACCCCCCCGGCACCGGCGACGACCGCGACGAGGACGAGACCTCCGAGGCCCGCGCCCGGCGCCACGGCAACGACCCCGTCCGGCACGCCTACTACCCCGGCCACCGGATGAACCTCGGGGTCGTCCTGTTCCCCATGCGGGTCCTCCTCGGCTTCATCTCCATCTACGCCGGCATGGGCAAGCTCTGCGACCCCGTCTACTTCGACGGCGGCGAACGCGGCTCCATGGTCAAGTGGCTGACCTCGCTGCACCCCTGGGCGCTCGCCGAACCCCTGCGCGACTTCGCCCTCTCCCACCCGGTCGGCGCCGGACTCACCGTCGCCTTCCTCCAGGTCGTCGTCGGCGTCCTCACCGTCCTCGGCCTCTGGCAGCGCGTCGCCGCCTCCGTCGGCGCCCTGCTCTCCGCCGCCCTCCTGGTGACCGTGAGCTGGCGCACCGTCGCCGTGTACGACGCCCCCGACATCATCCTGCTGGCCGCCTGGAGCCCCCTGATCATCGCGGGCGCCCCCGTCTACTCCGTCGACGGACGCCTCGCCGGGGAAGCCTGGCGCACGCTCGGACCCCGCTCCGAGATCTGGGACCTGCGCCGCCGCGTCCTGCGCCGCGGCGGGGTCGTCGCCTCCGTCGTCATCGGCCTCACCCTGCTCATCGGCTCCATCCTCGGCGGCGCCGTCCGCTCGGCCGAGGTCGTCACCGTCCCCGGCCGCAACGACTACCCGACCAACCGGCTCCCCGGCCAGCCGCTCCCCCAGGAGTCCACCGGCGAACGCCAGGCCTCCCGTACGCCCCAGGAGCAGGAGCGCAGCCCCGAGCCCACCAGCTCCGGCGCCCCCACCACCCCCGCCACCGGCGGCCAGGCCACCACCCCCGGCGCGACCAGCGACTCCGGCGGCGGCGAGAGCGCCGGCACCGGAACCGGCACCGGCACCGGCACCCAGCCCAGCCAGACCCAGGGCACCGGCCAGGAACCCCCGCAGCAGACCACCCCCCAGCAGCCCCCCGCCGCCACCAGCGCCGGCCCCACCTCCTCCGGCTCCACCGGCTCGGACGGCTCCTCCGGCGGCAGCGCCCCCGAACCCGAGGCCCCGCCCGCCACCACCGGCGGCGGCGAAGCCCCCGCATCGAACGGCGGCTCCACCGGCGGCGGCCGCAACCCCATCGGCGGCCTCCTCGGCTGACCGCAGCGACGCACAGCAAGAGGGGCGGCCCGGATGGGGGCCGCCCCTCTTCTCCTTACCGTCCGTACGGGTCAGCCGCCGCCCTGGGCGCCCAGCTCACGCGCCGCCTCGGTCAGGTCCTTCGCCGTGTCGATCGCCCGCCAGTACGCCCCATGGGGCAGCGGATACCCGGCCAGCCGGCGCTCCCGCGCCAGCCGCGGGAACGTCGTCCGCTCATGGTCGCCCTGGTCCGGCAGCATCCCGGTGAAGGCCGGGGAGAACACGTACACGCCCGCGTTGATCAGATACGGCGACGGCGGCGACTCGATGAAGTCCGTGATGTGCCCGAACGCGTCCGTCTCCACCGCACCCCACGGAATCCGGGGCCGCGCGAGAGCCAGCGTGGCGGTGGCGTCACGCTCGCCGTGGAAGGCCGCCATCTCACGCAACGAGAACCGCGTCCAGATGTCCCCGTTGGTGGCATACCAGGGCTGCTCCGGATCGGGCAGCCGCTGCGCCGCGTACTTCAGCCCGCCGCCACGGCCCAGCGGCTCCTTCTCCACCACGGTGGTGACCCGCAGGGGCAGCACGGCGGACTCCAGCCACTCCTGGAGCACCTCGGCGAGATGGCCGCAGGAGACCACGGCGTCGGTCACCCCCTCGGCGGCCAGCCAGGACAGCTGATGGCCGATGATCGGGGTCCCGGTGCCCGGGATCTCGACCATCGGCTTGGGGCGGTCATCGGTGTACGGCCGCAGCCGCGACCCCTGGCCACCGGCGAGGATCACGGCCTGCGTCGGAAACGTATGCATGGCACGCACGATATGCGGTGCGGACAGAGGAAAGCCGCCGTTGCCCGACGACAGCCGGGCGACGGCAGCTCGTGTACGTGTACGCGGCTCAGCTGAACTGAGCGACCCCCGAGGCGAACGAGGTGTCGCAGACGGGGCGGGAGAAGCGCTGCGCGCGCGCCGGGCCGTACTGCTCGACCGCGGCCTTGCCGAGCGCCCGCGCGATCGACATGCAGTGCCGCGCCAGCGAGGGGCGCTGCTCGACGGCCCGCTGGAGGCCCGTGAGCGCGGTGCCCGGGTCTTTCTCCTGGAGCTCGACGAGCAGCTTGTCGCGCAGGATGTCCTGGGCGGCACGGGGCTTGGCGGGCTTGGACACGGTCTCCGAGGAGGCGGCCAGCAGCGTGGAGTCTTTGTCCGTCCCCGCCCACGGAACGCTGGTGACCGCGAGGGTCCCGGAGAGCACCATGACGACGGGCAGGACGAGGGCGAAGGATCGGCCGATGCGCCGAGCGGTGTGGGTCACGCAGCGAGCGTAGCGGTCGGTGGTGGTGCGATGACATTTCGTCACCCCTCCGGGGGATGGTTCGACGCGTCCTTTCGAATGCCAGGTTGACGAAGCAGGGGGAAATGCCCTGTGTGCCGGGGTATTTGACGCCGCCCGCCACCGAAACCCCAACCCGCCCCCGAGCACGCAAACGGCCCCGCGTCCCCGGGGAAGGGGAGGCGGGGCCGAGAGGCCTGACGGGGTCAGTTGGTGAGGCGCTCACCGGTCGAGGTGGCGAAGACGTGCAGCTCGTCCGGGCGCGGGACGACGTGCAGCTCGGTGCCCTTCTCCGGCACGGCACGGCCGCCGACGCGGACGACCAGGTCCTTGTGCTCCCCGCCGACCTGCGCGGCACCGTAGACGAACCCGTCGGCGCCGAGCTCCTCGACGACGTTCACGGAGACCGCGAGACCGGCCGGCGCGTCCGAGGAGTCCTTGGTCAGGGTCTTCGCGGCGGCGCCACCGTGCTCGACGATGTCGAAGTGCTCGGGGCGGATGCCGACCGTGACGGTGGTGTCGCCGCGGTCCGCGGCGGCGCTCAGCGCCTCGCGCGACACCGGCACGACGCTGTTGCCGAACTTCACGCCACCGTCGGTGATCGGGACCTCGACCAGGTTCATCGCGGGCGAGCCGATGAAGCCGGCGACGAAGAGGTTGGCCGGCCGGTCGTACATGTTGCGCGGCGAGTCGACCTGCTGCAGCAGCCCGTCCTTCAGCACCGCGACCCGGTCGCCCATGGTGAGCGCCTCGACCTGGTCGTGGGTGACGTACACGGTGGTGATGCCGAGGCGGCGCTGCAGCGAGGCGATCTGCGTACGCGTGGAGACACGGAGCTTGGCGTCGAGGTTCGACAGCGGCTCGTCCATGAGGAAGACCTGCGGCTCACGGACGATGGCGCGACCCATCGCCACACGCTGCCGCTGACCACCGGAGAGCGCCTTCGGCTTGCGGTCCAGGTAGTCGGTGAGGTCCAGCATCTTGGCGGCCTCTTCGACCTTCGCCCGGATGTCGGTCTTGTTCACGCCGGCGATCTTCAGCGCGAAGCCCATGTTGTCCGCGACGGACATGTGCGGGTAGAGCGCGTAGTTCTGGAACACCATGGCGATGTCCCGGTCCTTGGGCGGCAGGTGCGTGACATCGCGGTCACCGATGCGGATGGCACCGCCGTTGACGTCCTCAAGACCCGCGAGCATGCGCAGGGAGGTCGACTTGCCACAACCGGAAGGACCGACGAGGACGAGGAACTCACCGTCCGCGATGTCGATCTCGAGCTGGTCCACCGCCGGCTTCGTGGAGCCGGGGTAGACGCGGGACGCCTTGTCGAACGTGACACTGGCCATGCTGAATCTTCTCCTCCACCGGCAGGAACGTGCCGGACGATCCGAGTAGGGAGTGGTCTGGTCCACTTGAGCGGACCTGCCGTGACGCTACCTGGCGTTTCCCGATCTGTCAGTAGCCCGGGGCACAGGGAAATCGGGGACGGGCCGGGTGCGCGGTTGGTTACACTGCTCCGGCACGCCTCCTTAGCTCAGCTGGCCAGAGCAACGCACTTGTAATGCGTAGGTCGTCGGTTCGAATCCGACAGGGGGCCCGGTGGGAAGCCCAGGTCAGATGTTGTCCGACCTGGGCTTTCCTGTTGGTTGCCGTGCTGTGCTCGATGGGTCAGGTCGCGTTCTTGGCGCCGATCGTCAGCTCTACCTCGGCGCCCTTCGCGGTGATGTCGCGGATGGTCCAGGTGTGGGCGTCGATGGCTGTGCCCGCGCCGGTCGTGTATGCCGGGACCTTGAGGGTCGGGCCTGCCGGGTCCGTTGTGTGAAGTTCCACGTCCGTGGCCGCTCCGTCGGGGAAGCGCAGGTAGATGTCGATCGGGTGCGGGGACGTTGCGAAGGCGGTGGGGGCAGGGAGGCCCTCGAGGTGGCAGCGGGCGCCCGGGAAGAGGTGGGTGTGGCTGCAGGTGGCCGGGATCGAGGTGGCGTCTTTCGGTTCCATGCGGGGCTCCGGGAGTGGGTGGGGTGGCCGTGGCTGGTTCCGACTGCCTACAGGGTGGGGGTCGGCTGGGGCTGGTTCTCGCCCGTGTCGTGCGGCCGCTCTCCGTGGATTCTGCGAACTCTTCTGCTCAGGCTCCCTGATGCGCTCGTTCCGGTGAGGTGGAAGGTGCGGGCTGGTCGAGCGGGGCCTTCGCCGTCCGTACGGGGATGAGCGCGGCGACGACCGCCGCCGCCAGGCCGACTCCGCAGCCGATCAGCATCGCGACCCGGAAGCCGTCCTGCGAGGGCAGCGGGAAGCCGCCGAAGTCGGTCGTCATGCGGGCCAGGACGACGCCGATGACGGCCGCCGCGAACGACGTGCCGATCGAGCGCATCAGGGCGTTGAAGCTGTTGGCGGAGGCGGTCTCGGACTGCGGCACCGCGCTCATGATGAGCGCGGGCATCGCCCCGTACGCGAAGCCGACGCCCGAGTTGCAGACGAGGGTGACGATCAGCAGGCTCCACGGGGAGCCGGAGCCGATGAGCGGTACGGACAGGCCGTAGCCGGCGGCGATGAGGAGGCTGCCGACGGCCAGGGTGACCTTGGGGCCCTTGGCGGCGGAGAGTTTGGCGCCGACCGGGGACATCGCCATCATCATCAGCCCGGCCGGGGCCATCCACAGGCCCATCGCCAGCATCGACCGGCCGAGGCCGTAGCCCGTCGCCTCGGGGAGCTGGAGCAGTTGGGGCACGACGAGGGACTGGGCGTACATCGCGAAGCCGACCAGGACCGAGGCGGTGTTCGTCATCAGGACCTGGGGGCGGGCGGTCACGCGCAGGTCGACCAGGGGGTCGCTCAGGCGCAGTTCCCACCAGCCCCAGGCGGGCAGCAGGACGAGTGCGGCGGCGAAGAGGGTGAGCGTGGTGGCGCTGCCCCAGCCCCAGTCGGCGCCCTTGGAGACGGCGAGCAGGAGGGCGATCAGGGCGGCGCCGAGGCCGAGGGCGCCGGGAACGTCGAAGCGGCCGCGCGCGGAGGCGGGACGATCGGCGGGGCGGTCGGCCGGGACCAGGGCGGTGATCAGTGCGCCGACCGCGAGGGCGAGTACGGCGACGACCCAGAACAGCACCCGCCAACTGGTGTTCTCCGCGATCGCGGCGGCGAACGGCAGGCCGAGCGCGCCGCCCACGCCCATCGACGCGCTCATGATCGCGATGGACGGGCCGAGCTTCTCCGCCGGGACGACGTCCCGCAGCAGGCTGATGCCGAGCGGCACCACACCCATGCCGAGGCCCTGGAGGGCACGTCCGGCGATCATCGGGATCACGGCGGAGGACAGGGCGCAGACCACCGAACCGAGGATCAGCGGTACGAGGGAGACGAGCAGCATCCGCCGCTTGCCGTACAGGTCGCCGAGCCGTCCGGCGACGGGCGTGGAGACCGCGGCGGCCAGCAGGGTGGCGGTGATGACCCAGGAGGCGTTGGACGCGGAGGTGTCGAACAGGGTCGGCAACTGGGCGATCAGCGGCACCACCAGGGTCTGCGTGAGCGCCGCCACGATGCCGGCGAAGGCCAGGATCCCGACGATGCCTCCGGGGCGGGCGGTGGGTGCCCCCGGGGAGGCTGTTGCGGGCGGTGGACTCTCCACGGGGTGTCTCCGTTCTCAGCCTTCCCGTATCTCGGTCGGGCTGTTCGGCTATGCAAGATACAGGGAATATGCATCATGCACATCTTATGTATGGCACATATCCATCGTGATATACCTGTACGCGTGGACATGCCCCTCGACCGGATCGAACGCGAGACCATGCTGCTCGGCCGGTACATGCACCTGCTCACCCCGCGTGTGGAGTGGCGGCTCGACCGCAGCGCCTACATCCTGCTCAGCCGGATCGAGGTGGAGGGCCCCATGTCCATCAGCCAGCTCAGCGAGGCCTTCGGTCTGGACGCCTCCACCCTCAACCGGCAGACTGCCGCGATGCTCCGCGCCGGGGTCGTCGAGCGCATCCCGGACCCCGACGGCGGCATCGCCCGCAAGTTCGCCATCACCGACGAGGGTGCCCGCCGGCTCGACAGCGACCGCGAGCGGAACGTGGCAGGTCTGGCGAAGGTCATGGCCGACTGGACGCCCGAGGAGGCCGAGCAGCTCGCCGCCTCGCTCAGCCGGCTGAACCTCTCCATCGAGCGTCTCGACGGACGGCCCTGGCCGCGCGACTGAGCCCGTCCTGGTGTACTGGAGGTACCGAGCCCGGACAGGGATGGATGGGGATGGATGCCCATGAGCCGCCGCCACCGTCGTCTTCGTACGCTGCCCAGGGTGGTGACCTGTGCCGGTGCCGCCGCCCTGCTGACCACCGGCTTCGTCTCCGCCGCCCCTGCCGACCGCACCGAACCCCGCACCGAGACCGCCGTCCTCGCGATCCCCGCCATCGGCGTCGCGGACCTGGACGTCGTGCCGTACGAGGGGACCACCGACGACGTCCCCGGCAGCCGGATCCAGGACCGGGGCGTGGCCTCCAGCCCGTACGGGGAGGAGGGCGGGGTCGGGCCGGGAGATGTCGGCAACTACCTCGTCACCGCGCACCGGCTGAGCGCCGGAGGGGTGCTGCGGGAGCTGCCGGATCTCGGCAAGGGCGATCCCGTGTACGTGGTGGAGGACGGCACCCGGTACACGTACGAGATCACCGCGACCCGGCAGACCTCCTTCCGCAGTGAGCGTCTCCTCGCCGAGCAGCGGGCCGAGGTGCCGGGCAAGCCCGGTGAGGAGCCGTCCCGGGCCATGATCACGATCTCCACCTGTGCGACGCCCGAGGACGACGCGGCCGGGAACTTCTGGCGGGACGGTCTCGGCAATCCCGAGCACCGGATCGACAAGGTGGGCGTGCTGGTGGCCGAGAGCCCTGTGCCGTAGCCCGGTCTCAGTGGCGGCCCGAGATGCGGTCCGCCGCCTTCGCGACCGGGTCGGTGCCGGGGCGCGGTGAGGTGCTCTCGCGGCGGTCGGCGCCTCGGTAGGCGGCGTACAGGCCGTGGACGCCGAGCCAGCGGAGGGGTTCCGGTTCCCAGCGGCGGACCTTGTGGTTGACCCAGGGGAGCGTGGTCAGGTCGGTGGGGCCCGCCTGGCCGGAGTCCTGCTGGATGAGGTCGCGCAGGGTGCGGGCGGCGAGGTTGGCGGTGGCGACGCCGGAGCCGACGTACCCGCCCGCCCAGCCGAGCCCGGTGGAGCGGTCCAGCGTGACGGTGGCGCACCAGTCGCGCGGGACACCGAGGACGCCGGACCAGGCGTGGTCGATGCGGACGCCCGCCGTGGTGGGGAAGAGGCGGACCAGCAGGTCGCGCAGGGCGGCGATGGTGGCGGGCTGGGTGCGGCCGTCGTTGTCGGTGGCGGAGCCGTAGCGGTAGGGGTAGCCGCGGCCGCCGATGGCGATGCGGTCGTCGGCGGTGCGCTGGGCGTAGAGGTAGGCGTGGGCCATGTCGCCGAGGGTCTCGCGGCCCGCCCAGCCGATGGTGTCCCAGATGCGGGCGGGGAGCGGTTCGGTGGCGATCATGGAGGAGTTCATCGGGAGCCAGGTCCGCCTGAGCCCCTTGAGGCCGGCCGTGAAGCCCTCGGTGCAGCGCAGGATGTAGGGCGCGCGGACCGTGCCGTACGGGGTGACGGCGTGCTTCGGCTTGATCTCGGTGACCGGGGTCGACTCGTGGATCGTGACGCCGAGCGCCTCCACGGTGTCCGCGAGCCCCTTGACCAGCTTGGCGGGGTGCAGCCGGGCGCCGTGCGGGGTCCAGGTGGAGCCGACGGCTCCGGTGACACGGACGCGCTCGGCGGTCTCGCGGGCGCCGCGCAGGACCCGGTCGGTCTCCCCGAAGGCGATCTCGACGCTGTGGAAGTCCTTGAGGCGGGCGAGCTGCGCCGGGGTGTGGGCGACCTCCAGGACGCCGCCCTGGTGGATGTCGGCCTCGATCTTCTCCTCGGCGGCGATCCGGACGACCTCGCCGACCGTCTCGTTCATCGCCTTCTGGAGCCGTACGGCGGCGTCGTGGCCGTGCAGCTTCGCGTACCGCTCGCGCCCCGCGATGCCGTTGTACAGCCAGCCGCCGTTACGGCCGGAGGCCCCGTAACCGCAGAACTTGGCCTCCAGCACGGTGATGTTGAGGAAGGGGACGGCCTTCTTCAGGTAGTACGCCGTCCAGAGTCCGGTGTAGCCGCCGCCGACGATGCAGACGTCGGCGCTCGCGTCGCCGGGGAGGGGTTCGCGGGGGGCCGGTGTGCCCTCCTGCGCGTACCAGAACGATATGCCGCCGTTGACGGTACTGACGGTGCTCATGATGCCCCTGGGGTCCCTGTCCGGTGTGCCGCTGCGTCGGTCGGCTCTCTGCTGAGGCCGAGCGTATGTGTGGCGGGACGTTACTGCGCGGCGGGGTGTTTCGTCTTCTGTGTCTTCCGGCGGGTGCGGGTGAGGGGGTAGCAGGCCAGGCCGGTCAGGACGGCGGTGAAGTGGCCCACGTCGGTGAAGGTGCGGCCGTCGGCGAGCAGGGGGATGCCGTAGAAGACGAGGACGGTGAAGGCGTAGACGTACGGCCAGGGGCGCGGCACGCGGTAGCTGAGGACGGCGATCACCCCGGCCAGGGCGTAACTCACGCCGATGTCCCGGGCGTCGGTGGCGGACTGCGGGGCGTGGTCCTGCCGGATGGCCCAGGCGAGGACCCCTTCGCTGACCAGCGTGGCCACGACGTGCGCGGCGGCGGCGACGGCGAGCCAGCGCAGGGTGCCGAGCCAGTGTTCGGCGGTGGCGTGGAAGACGGTGAACAGGACGGCGTACGGGAGCCAGCGGCCGCCGTCGATCCAGAAGGCGCTGGAGATCAGGACGCGGACGGGGTTCTGCGAGAGCTCGTGGAGGTTGGTGGAGCGGTCGCGCAGGAACGCGTCCTCGAAGGCGGGGGACATCCGGTGCAGGACGACGGTGGTGACGAAGAGGACCGTCAGCCAGATGTACGTCCCGGGGGCGGTGGCGATCCAGTGGCGTACGGCGCGGGGCCGGGTGCGGTGGTGGTCGGTGGTGCGTGTGCTGCCGTTGCCGTTGGCGGTGGGGCCCGGCCGATTTCGGGGCATGGTCCGATTGACGCACGCCCCTAGGATCCAGGGCGTGATTGACATCCCGGACGAGCTGATCGCCACTCAGTACGCATACAACGGGGCGGCCGGGCGGGCCTTCGTCGCCGCGCTGCCCGGCCTCGCCGGCCGGTTCCTGGAGGAGTGGGGGCTGCGGCGGGACGGGGCCGCGATGTACGGCATGTGCGCGCTGGTCCTGCCGGTGGTGCGGGAGGCGGACGGGGTGCCCGCCGCGCTGAAGCTCCAGTTGGTGGACGAGGAGACGGTGGGCGAGCCGGTGGCGCTGCGGGCGTGGGGTGCGGCGGGGGCCGGGGCGGTGGGGGTGCTCGGCCATGACCCGGGGACCGGGGCGCTGCTGCTGGAACGGCTGGACGAGCGGCGGCCGTTGTCGGGGATGGTTGGGGGCGGCGGTGATGCTGGGGGTGGTGGTGCCGGTGGGGTTCCTGGTGGGAGCCGTCTGGAGGGGGACGTGGCCGACGCCCGGCGGGCGGTGACGGTGCTCGGCGGGGTGCTGGCCCGGCTGGCGGCGGTGCCCGCGCCGGAGGGGCTGCGGACGCTGGGCGATGCGGTGGAGCGGATGCTGGCGGCGGCTCCGGGGGTGGTGGAGCGGCTGGTCGACGAGCAGGAACGGCGGCTGCTCGCGGACTGCGTGGCGGCGGTGCGGGAGGTGGCGGGGGAGCCGGGGGACCGGTTGCTCCACTGGGACCTGCACTACGACAACATCCTGGCGGGGCGGGCGGACGCGGGGCGTGCGGGGGAGTGGGTGGCGCTCGACCCCAAGCCGCTGGCGGGGGACCCGGGGTTCGAGCTGTTCCCGGCGCTGGACAACCTGTTCGACGCCGGGGAGGTGGTGTGGCGGTTCGACGCGTTGACGGAGGCGCTGGGCCTGGAGCGGGACCGGGGGCGGGCGCGGGCCTGGACGCTGGGGCGGGTGCTCCAGAACGCGGTGTGGGCGGTCGCAGGCGGGAAGCGTGAACTGGCCCCGGACCATGCGGAGATCGCGCGGCGGTTGTTGGGGCGGCGGCTGCTGGGGGTGGGGTGAGGCCGGCGGCGTACGGCGTCACGGCTCCAGCACCACCTTGCCGATCGTGCCGCGCGTCTCCAGGGCGCGGTGGGCGGCGGCCGCTTCGGCGAGCGGGTAGCGCTGGACGGCGGGGCGCAGCCGCCCGGTGGCCGCCTCGGTGAGGGCGCGGGTCTCCAGGGCGCGCAGGCCGCCGCCCCGCTCGATCATCCGGGGCCCGAGGACGGAGGTGGAGGTGATGGCGCGTCGGTCCAGCTCCTCGGGGGTGAAGGTGAGGGGCTTCCCGTCCTGGAGGCCCTCGCCGGACCAGCCGTAGACGATGTGCTGCCCGCCCCGGCCGAGGAGGCTCACGGCGTCGCGGGCGGTGGTCCCGCCGACGGAGTCGTAGACCACGGTGGCCCACAGGCCGTTCGCGTCGAGGAAGGCGCGGGCGCGGTCGGGCCAGTCGGGGAGGGTGTAGTCGAGGGCGAGGTCGGCGCCGTTCGCCTCGGCCCGGGCGACCTTGGCGGGGCCGCCGGCCAGGGCGATCACGGTGGCCCCGGCGTGCTTCGCGAACTGGACGAGGAGGGTGCCGATCCCGCCCGCCGCCGCGGTGACGACGGCCACGGAGTCGGGGCCGAGGTCGGTGAAGCCGAGGATGCCGAGGGTGGTGCGGCCGGTGCCGATCATGGCGACGGCCTCGGCCGCAGCCAGCTCGCCGGGGATCTCGTGGAGCTTGTCGGCCTCGGTGACGGTGAGTTCGGCGTACCCGCCCGGCGCCGTGCCGATGTGGGCGACGACGCGCTTGCCGAGCCAGCCGGGGTCGGTGCCCTCGCCCACGGACTCGACGGTCCCGGCGACTTCGCGGCCGGGGACGGTGGGCAGTTCGGCGCGGGTGGGGTAGGGGCCGGTCTGCCCCTCGCGCAGGGCGGTGTCCAGAAGGTGTACGCCGGCCGCTTCGACGGCGATACGGACCTGGCCGGGGCCGGGTACGGGGTCCTCGGTCTTCTCGTACGTGAGGTTCTCGGCGGGGCCGAAGGCGTGGAGGCGGACGGCGTGCATGGCGGGCTCCCTCGGGGCGGTCGGGCGGGGCGGGCTGTGCCCTCAGCCTCGTACCTCAGGTTTGGTTGAGGTCAACCCCTGAGCCGGAGCGCCGGCCGGCGTCCCGCACGGCGAGCAGTCCGGCTTCGAGGCCGCTGGTGAAGGAGACCTCGCTGAGGAGTCCCGGCGCGGCGACCTGGTCGCCCGCGAGGAAGATCCCGTCGCCCCGGACGATCGCGGGCCGGTCCCGCCAGGTGGTGCCGGGGTGGTCGACGGCCCCGGTGCGGCCGTCGGCGAGGGCCTCGGAGCGCCAGGTGGTGCGCTCGCGCCGGCCGGGGAAGCCGAGGTCGAGGAGTTCCTCGGCACGGGCGGCGCCCTCGGCCTTGCCCACGCCCGGCCCGATCGGGAACTGGCCCTGGAGCAGTTGTTCCCCGGCCGGGGCCAGCCCGGGGTCCTGGGCGGTGAACCGTTCGACCCAGCCCGGCGCGTCCAGGTCCGACACGATGAACGGGTCGCCGCGCCGGTTCCGTACGGCCAGGTCCACCAGGACGGTCCGGCCGCTCTCCCAGGTGAGCGACGCGTCGTCGAGGAGGACGCGGGCGGCGTCGAGCGAGGTGGCGACGGCGACCGGTCCGGTACGGGCCAGCTCGCCGAGCGTACGGGGGTCGACGCGGGCGCCCGTCTCGACGGTGACCCCGAGGCCGCGGGCGTGGCCGGCCATCCGCTCGACGAGCCGCGCCCAGCCGCCGACCGGGTAGCGGGCCTCGGGCGGGAGCGAGGTGAGACGGCGCAGGCGCTCCTGGACGAACCGGGCCGAGAGCGCGCCGGGGTCGTGGTGGAAGAGCGCGGCGGCGACGAAGTGCGCGGCGGCCCGGGCGCCCTCGTCCCCGACCTGGCCGGCGGCCCAGTCGCGGAAGGCGGCGTCGACCGGGGCCGTTCGGGGGTTGCGGCGGGAGAGCCGCAGCAGGGCGACGGGCGGCAGCGCGCGCAGGGCCCCGGCCCGCCGGAAGCGGAAGCGGAGGCCTTCGAGGGGCGGTACGGAGGCGACCGGGCCGAGCAGATCGCGCCTGGCCAGCCAGGTGCAGAGCGGCCCGCGGTGGTAGAGGGCGTGCGGGCCCTCGTTGGTGCGGTAGGGCCCGTCGGCGGTCCTGGCCCGGCCGCCGAGCGTCCGGTGGCTCTCGTACAGGGTGACCCGGGCGCCGGATTCGGCCGCGGTGATCGCGGCGGTGAGCCCGGCGAGGCCGCCGCCGATGACGTGGACGGGGGTGCGGGTGTCGCTCTGGATGTGCTCCATGGCTGAAACTCCTTCGCCTCTTTCGCCTCTTTGGGGATGTGACGGATCGGGGACGGCGGCGCGTGACATGGGGTGGCCTGACAGGGGACCGGGGGCGTTGTCAGTGGGGTGCGTCACGATGGGGGCATGGCATCGAGCGCGAGCAGGACGACCCGGTCAACCGGTTCGACCAACCCGACCAGGCCGACCAGGCCGACCAGGAGCAAGAAGGACACCGTCGCGGCGGCGCGCCGCCCGGACGTGCGGCTCCCGCCGCTCGTTCCGTACGACGGCGAGGGCCTGGAGCCGGACGGCGACTACGACGGGGTGCGGTTCGACGGGACGGACCTGGCGGACGCGTCGGGGCCGGGCGCGCGGTTCATGGACTGCGCGCTGGACGGCTGCGCCCTGGACCGTACGGAGCTGACGCGGGCCCGCTTCATGGACTCGGTGCTGACCGGCGTACGGGGCGTGGGCACCGACCTCGCGGAGGCGTCGCTGCGGGACGTGGAGGTGGTGGACGCGCGGCTGGGCGGGGTGCAGCTGCACGGGGCGGTGCTGGAGCGGGTGGTGGTGCGCGGTGGGAAGATCGACTACCTGAATCTGCGCAAGGCCCGGCTGAAGGACGTGGTCTTCGAGGGCTGCGTGCTCTCCGAGCCCGATTTCGGGGACGCGCACCTGGTGCGGGTGGAGTTCCGGGACTGTGTGCTGAAGCGGGCCGACTTCAGCGCGGTGCGGATGGAGTCGGTGGATCTGCGGACGGTCGCCGAGCTGGACATCGCGCGGGGGGTGGAGCGGCTGGCGGGCGCGGTGATCAGCCCGGCGCAGCTGCTGGAGCTGGCTCCGGCGTTCGCGGCGCAGATCGGGGTGCGGGTGGAGGGGTGACGCGTCCGGGGGGCGCGTTCGGAGGTGGTCGGAGGCGGTCAGATACGGGGGAAGCGGGCCTGGAGGTCCCAGATCACCGGGTTGTCGGCGAGCCCGTCGTGCAGGTCGGACAGGTCGGCGATCAGGTCGTGCAGGAAGTCCCGGGCCTCGCGGCGCAGGAGCGAATGGCCGAAGGTGAGCGGGGGCTCGTCACCGGGCATCCAGTCCGCCTCGACGTCGACCCAGCCGAACCGCCGCTCGAAGATCATGACGTCCGAGGACTCGGTGAAGTCCAGCTCCGCGTACTGCCGCCGGTGCGAGCGGTTGCCGCGGGGGTCCTGGTCGATCTGCTCGACGATGTCGCACAGCGCCCACGCGAAGTCGAGCACCGGCACCCATCCCCAGGCTGTGGACACCTCGCGGTCCGCCTTGGTGTCCGCGAGGTAGACGTCCCCGGAGAACAGATCGTGCCGGAGCGCGCGGACGTCCGCGCGGCGGTAGTCGGTCTGCGGGGGGTCGGGGAAGCGGCGGGAGAGGGAGTAGCCGATGTCGAGCACGGATCGATGGTGTCATGCCGGGTCGGGCCGGACTGACACGATCGGGTGAACGGAGTTTGTTATGCCCCACGCATATGCCAGACGCCTCTAGTTTCACCTCACCGAAGCGGGCCTGGGAACGACCTCGGCCCGTGAGCTCTGGAGGAACCTGATGGGCACTGGTCTCAGTCACTTCCGCGGCTTCGTCGCCGAATCCTTCCGCGACGAGGGGCGTGCGGAAGGCCGCCGCGAGGACATCCTCCGGATTCTCGCGGTGCGCGGTGTCGAGGTGCCGGATGAGGTGCGGCAGCGGATCACCGGCTGCAAGGACCTCGATGTGCTCGATGTGTGGTTCGGGCGGGCCATCACCGCCTCCACCGCCGACGCGGTTCTGGGGGAGGACTGACCGCGAGGCGCGCGGGCCGGGCCGGGGTGCGCTGACCGCCGGGCCCGCGCGGGGTCTTGCCTTCGTGTGCGCTTCAACTTCTAGCGTGCGTCGGCATGGAGACCAACACACACCACAGGACACTGGGCCGCAGCGGGATCACCGTGAGCGCCCTCGGATTCGGCTGCTGGGCCGTCGGCGGGGAGTGGCGGACCGTCGACGGTGAGCCGCTGGGCTGGGGCGCGGTGGACGACGACGAGTCGGTGCGGGCCGTGCGGCGGGCCGTCGACCTCGGGGTCACCTTCTTCGACACCGCCGACGCGTACGGCGCCGGCCACAGCGAGCGGCTGCTGGGCCGGGCCCTCGGCAAGCGCCGCGCGGACGTCGTCGTGGCCACGAAGTGGGGCAACACCTTTGACGAGAGCAGCTGCACCGCCCTGGGACCGGACGACTCCCTCGCGTACGCCCGCCGGGCCCTCACCGCGTCCCTGCACCGGCTGGACACCGACCACATCGACCTCTACCAGCTGCATATCTCCGAGGCCGACCCCGAGCAGGCCGCCCACCTCCGTGACCTGTGCGAGGAGTTCGTACGGGAAGGGCTCGTCCGTGCGTACGCCTGGAGCACCGACGACCCCGATCGCGCCGCCGTCTTCGCGGACGGCCCGCACTGCGCGGCCGTCCAGCACCGGCTGAACGTTCTCCAGGACGCCCCCGAACTCCTCGCCCTCTGCGAGGCCTCGGACCTGGCGAGCATCAACCGCAGCCCGTTGGCGATGGGCCTGCTGACCGGCAAGCACGGCGCCGGGCGCGTGCTGGAGGCCGGGGACATCCGCAGCACGCCTCCCGCCTGGCTGCCGGGCTTCACCGCCGGTGCCGGGCCCGACCCGGAGTGGCTGCGGCGGGTCGAGGCCCTGCGGGACGTCCTGACGAGCGACGGCCGCACGCTCACGCAGGGCGCCCTCGGCTGGCTCTGGGCCCGCAGCCCGCGCACGATCCCCATCCCCGGGTTCCGTACGGTCGCCCAGGCCGAGGAGAACGCCGGAGCGATCGCGAAGGGGCCGCTCACCGCAGGGCAGCTCGCGGAGATCGACGCGATCCTCGGGCGCTGACCCAAGGGGGTGTCTCACGGCAGCAGCCGCTGCTCCTTCGCGACCGAGACCGCGCCCGCGCGGGTGTCGACGCCGAGCTTGTCGTAGATCCGGCCCAGGTGGGTCTTGACCGTGGCCTCGCTGATGAACAGGGCGCGGGCGATGTCGCGGTTGCCGAGGCCCTGGGAGAGCTGGGCCAGGATGTCGCGTTCCCGGTCGGTGAGGGTGGGGCGGGGGCTGCGCATGCGGGCCATGACCCGGGTGGCGACGGGGGCCGAGAGGGTGGTGCGGCCCTGGGCGGCGGAGCGGATGGCGGCGAAGAGCTCCTCGGGGCGCTCCGCCTTCAGCAGGTAGCCGGTGGCACCGGCCTCGATGGCGCGCGTGATGTCGGCGTCGGTGTCGTACGTGGTCAGCACCAGGACGTGGACCGTGCCGCCGGCGGCGATGCGGCGGGTCGCCTCGACGCCGTCGATGCCCTCGCCGAGCTGGAGGTCCATGAGGACGACGTCCGGGGTGAGGCGGGCGGCGAGCGCCACGGCCTCCTCGCCGCTGCCCGCCTCGCCGACGACCTCGATGTCCGGTTCGCTGCCGAGGAGGGCGAGCAGTCCGGCGCGGACCACCACGTGGTCGTCGCAGAGAAGGATGCGTACGGGGGCAGGCGCGGGGGCGGACGGGGTTGCCTCGTCGGTCATGCGGGGGCCTCCGGGGTGGTGAGGGCGGTGGGCGCGAGCGGGATCTCGGCCGAGAGCACCGTGCCCTCGCCCGGCGCCGACTCGATCGTCAGCGTGCCGCCGAGCTGGTGCACGCGGGCCCGGATCGCCGGGAGCCCGTGGCCGCGTACGGCGCCCGTCGCGCGCGGGGCGCCGGGCTCCGGCGTGAAGCCGCGGCCGTTGTCGCCGATGTCCAGGACCACCCGGTCGTCCAGATGGGTCAGGGTCAGCCCGGCGGCGGTGGCCCCCGCGTGCTCCCGTACGTTGGCGAGGGCCCCCTGCGCGATCCGCAGCAGCGCGGACTGCACCCGGTCCGGCAGCGGGGCGTGCGGCGTGCCCTCCACATGGCAGCGAACGGTGAGCGCCCCCTGCGCCTGGGCCGTTTCGCGGGCCGCCAGTGCGTGCAGGGCCGCCTCCAGGCCGCCGCCCTCCGCCAGGTCGGCCGGGGCCAGGTCGTGGACGAAGCGGCGGGCCTCGGCGAGGTTGCGTTCCGCGATGCCGGTGGCCGTACGGACGTGGCGGCGGGCCGCGTCCGGGTCGGCGGCCCAGGTGCGGTCAGCGGCCTGGAGCAGCATCTGCTGGCTGGACAGGCCCTGCGCGAGGGTGTCGTGGATCTCCATGGAGAGCCGCTGGCGCTCGGCGAGGGTCCCCTCGCGTCGCTCGGTGGCGGCCAGTTCGCGCCGGGTGCGCAGCAGGTCGTCGATCAGCTCGCGCTGGCGGGCCGCCAGTTCCCGTTGGCGTACGGCCTGCCGCTGCATGTGCACGAATACGGCGGTGGCGACGGCCGCCACGGCGGGCGGGGCGAGCACCAGGTTCGGGTCGAACCCGGTGGCCAGGCGGAGCTGCGCGGCCACCACGAACGCGGTCAGCAGGGCGACGAGCGCGAGCGCCGCGCGCGGGGGCAGGATGCGCAGCCCGGTGTAGAACAGCGGCACCGCGCACCACGCGAAACTCGGCGCGAGCACGACCAGCACCATCCAGACGGCGACGAGCACCCCGAGCCAGGTGAGCCGGCGCGGGGTGGGGCGCGAGCCGAGGACGGGGCCGAGCAGGTACAGCACCGCCAGCGTGATCGACAGCGCGATGATCCACGGCGTACGGGCCTCACCGGGGTGCCGCATCAGGAACCGGGTCAGCGAGGCGCCGAGCAGCAGGAAGAACGCGGCGTGCATGAGGAGCGCGAGCCAGCGGGCATCGGGGTCGGGGGCGGGGCCGGGGCCGGGGGCGGAGCCGGTGGCCGCACCGTCCGCCTCCGCCTCCGCTTCCCCTGCACCGGTCCGGCGCTCCACCCTGTACCTCACGTTCCCTCGTTGACCTGCGCGGATCCCTCCATGGTGACCCGGTCCGACCACCCCCGCATCAACCGATCGGCCGACAGGGGCGTCAGCCGTCCCGCGCGCCCGGTGCAGCCGGTACGTCGACCGTACGGGGCCGGGTCCGACGGGAGGATCGATGGCAGAGAGCGAAACGCCCGGGAAGCCGTCGGGCCGCCCCGCACACCACCCCAAGGAGCCACCATGAAGAAGCTGTCGCTGCGTGCCCGCGTCCTCACCGGTACCGTCGCCGTCGCCGCCCTCGGTGCCGGGACCTTCGGCGCCGTCTCCGCGAGCGCCTCCGCCCCGGCCGCCGCCCCCGCCGCCGCGGTCAAGGCCGACACGAGCAACCGCAACCTCCAGCAGAGCACCCACCTCACCGTGGCCGCCGCCACCAAGGCCGCGCAGGCCACACTGGACGCCGCGAAGAAGGAGAACCAGCGCGTCTCGGTCGCCGTCGTCGACCGCAACGGCAACACCATCGTGACCCTCCGCGGCGACGGCGCGGGGCCGCAGTCGCCGGAGTCGGCGGTCAAGAAGGCGTTCACCGCCGTCTCCTGGAACGCGCCCACCTCCGAGCTGGCCAAGCGCCTGGAGCAGGCCCCGAACCTGAAGGACATCCCTGGCACCCTGTTCCTCGGCGGCGGCGCCCCGGTCCAGGCCAAGGGCGCCCCGGTCGCGGGCATCGGCGTGGCGGGCGCGCCGAGCGGCGACCTGGACGAGAAGTTCGCCCAGGCGGGCGTCGCCGCCCTCGCCCGGTAGTCACCCGCCCCGCCCACCCACGCGACCACGGAACGGAGAGGCCCATGAACGCCCTCGATCACGACCTGCTCACCGCCGCACGCACCGGCGACACCGACGGTGTGCGCACCGCGATCGAGGGCGGCGCCCGGGTCGACGCCCGCGACGAGGAGCTGCGCACCCCGCTGCTCCTCGCCGCCCTCGGCGACCATGTGGAGGCGGCCCGGCTCCTCGTGGCCGCCGGGGCCGATCCGGACGCGCAGGACCGGCGCGAGGACAGCCCGTGGCTGGTCACCGGGGTCACCGGCAGCGTCGCGATGCTGCACGTGCTGCTGCCGGCCGGGCCCGATCTGACCCTGCGCAACCGGTTCGGCGGTGTCTCGCTGATCCCGGCGAGTGAGCGTGGCCATGTCGCGTACGTACGGGAGGTGCTGCGCAGCACCGAGATCGACGTCGACCACGTCAACCGGCTCGGCTGGACCGCCCTGCTGGAGGCGGTGATCCTCGGCGACGGCGGGCGGGCGCACCAGGAGGTCGTGGAGCTGCTGCTCGCGGCCGGGGCGTCTCCCGGGCTGCCGGACGGGGACGGGGTCACGGCCCTGGCCCACGCCGAGCGGCGCGGTTTCGCGGAGATCGCCGCGCTGCTGCGGGCCGCCGCGTGACCGGCGTGCGCGGGGCGTGGACCGTCACTCCTTCCTGGACGCCGAGTGCGCCGAGTGCCCCGAGTGCGTCTGGCGCGACTGGTACTCCCCGTGCGCCCCGTACGCCTCGCGTCTCCCGCGCGCGCCGGTTCACGCTGGCGCTCACCGCCGCCGCCGCGCTCGCCGGGTGCGCGTCCGGCACGACGGAGGCCACCCCGGACGCAACGGGAACCACCGCACCCGGAACCACCGCACCCGCAACGACCGCACCTGCCGCCCCGCCCTCCTCCACCCCCTCCGGCCGCACCCCCCAGGGAACCCCCCAAGGCACCCTCCTCGTAGCCGACTTCGGCAGCGACACCGTCACCTTCGTCGACCCCGGCACGTCAGGTTCCGGAAAGACCGGCCGCCCCATCGCCTCCGTCAAGGTCGGCACCGCCCCCTACGGCCTCGTCGTCGGCGAGGACGGGCGCGCCTGGGTCGCCACCGCCGAGGGCGTCGCCGTCGTGGACACGCAGCGGCGGACCCGGCTCGGGACCGTCCCGTACGAGACGGAGACCGGGCCCGTCACGACCGGCGAGTACCGGGGTGGCGGCATGGGCATCGCCCTGGCCCCCGACGGCCGGCACGTCTACGTCGGGGTCAACGTGCCGGACGGCAACGGCACCGTGGAGGTCATCGACACCGCGACCCGCCAGGTCACCGGGGTCGCCGACGTCGGACGCCGCCCCTTCGACGTGGACGTCTCCCCGGACGGCCGCGAGGTGTACGCCACCAACCACGACTCCTTCGACGTGACGGCGGTCGACGCGGACACCCTGCGGACCCGGCGCATGGAAGTCGCCCCGTACGGCACGGAAGGCGGTCTCGGCTCCTGGCTGAAGCCGCACTACGCCGTCGTACGACCTGAGGACGGCAGGCTGCTGCTGCCGTTCGAGGGCGAGCGGCTCGCGGTCCTCGACCCGCGGACCGGCGAGGTGGCCGCCGAGCGCATGACCGCCGACACCCACCAGCACGGCGCGGCCCTCGCCCCCGACGGCACCCTCCTCGTCGTCGGCACCGGCCCGATCGGCGCGGACGACGAGGGCCCCTCGCTCACCGTCCGCGCCCCCGACGGCAAGGAGCGGACCGTGGAGCTGGACGGGCCGCACGAGAACGTGGCGGTGTCGGCTGACGGCCGTACGGCGTACGTCACCGGGGGGTTCACGCGTGACGGGTACTGGAACGGGATCACCGTCGTCGACCTGAACGACGAGAAGAACAAGCCGATCCGGCTGGAAGCAGGCAACCGACCCCTCGGTATCGCCATCCTCTGAGGCAGAGCCGTCCGCCCGTCCCCCGGGGCGGGCGGCTCCTTCCCGTCCGCCGATGCACCGCATCCGACGCCTAGGATCGACCGGTGAACCACCGCCTCCCGGCCCCCGCCACCCCCGTCCTCCTCCTCGCCCTCGCCCTCCTCGGCGCGGGCTGCACCGGCGGGGTCGAGGGCACCCCGGGCGCGGTCGGGGTGCGCGACCCGTACTTCCCGGGGCTCGGCAACGGCGGCTACGACGTCACCCACTACGGCCTGGAGCTCGACGTCGACCCGGCCGCGAACCGGCTGCGCGGCACGGCCACGATCACCGCGCGCGCCACCCAGGACCTGAGCGCCTTCCACCTCGACCTGGCCGGGCTCGACGTCGAGGGCGCCACCGTGGAGGGGCGCCGGGCGTCCGTGAACCGGGCGGGCAAGGAGCTGACGATCCGTCCGGGCGCCACGGTGGAGAACCGGCTGCGCAAGGGGCGCACGTTCACCGCCGTCGTGCGCTACTCCGGCTCTCCGCAGGCCCTCACCGACGCGGAGGGCGGGAAGGAGGGCTGGCTGCGGACGGCGGACGGCGCGGTCGCCCTCGGGGAGCCGTCCGGTTCGATGGCCTGGTTCCCCGGCAACCACCACCCGAGCGACAAGGCCGCGTACGACATCGAGGTCACCGTTCCGGAAAGGCTCACGGCCGTCTCCAACGGGGAGCTGGTGTCCCGGCGGACGACGGACGGCCGTACCGCCTACCGCTGGCGCACCCGCGAACCGATGGCGAGCTATCTGGCGACCGTCGCCGTCGGCCGGTTCGCCACGCGGGAGTCGGTCACGCCCGACGGCATCCGGCTGTTCACCGCCGTGGACCCGGAGTCGGCGGCCGCGAGCAAGGACGTGCTGGACGAGATCCCGGCCGTACTGGAGTGGTCGGCGCAGAAGTTCGGCCCGTACCCCTTCACTTCCGCCGGGGCGATCGTGGAGCGGGAGGACGACTCCGCGTACGCGCTGGAGACCCAGAACCGGCCCGTCTTCCCCGGCCCGCCCGACACCGGGCTCCTCGTCCACGAGCTGGCCCACCAGTGGTTCGGGAACTCCGTCACCCCCGCGACCTGGCGGGACCTGTGGCTCAACGAGGGGTTCGCCACGTACGCGGAGTGGCTCTGGGCCGCCGACCACGACGACGTGCCGGTCCAGGAGAGTTTCGACGAGGCGTACGAGGACGACGCCAACTGGGCGTTTCCGCCGGCCGATCCACCGGGCGCCGCCGATCTGTTCGGCTCGCCGGTGTACGCGCGGGGCGCGATGGTCGTCCACCGGATCCGGCTGGCGATGGACGACGACGCGGCGTTCTTCGCCCTGGTCAAGGGGTGGACGAAGGCCCACCGGCACGGGAACGCCTCGACCGACGACTTCACCGCGTACGTGGAGGAGCAGACGGGCCGGGACCTCACCGCGCTGTGGGACGCCTGGCTGTACGGCGGAAGCCGGCCGCCCGTGGAGGGCTGACCGGCTTCCGTGTTCCGTACCGCCGGGGTTACTTGACGTCGACCCCGGTCCAGGTGGCCGAGACCGCCTTCAGCTCCTCGCTGTCCGCGCCGAACAGGTCGGTCGCCGCCTTCTCGGTCGCGACGCGCGCGCCCGCGTAGTCGGTGGTGGAGGTCATGTAGACGGAGAGCGCCTTGTACCAGATCTGGTACGCCTTCTCCCGGCCGATACCCGTCAGCGTGGAGCCGTCGGAGGTCGGGGAGTCGTACGCGACGCCGTTGACCGTCTTCTTCCCGCTGCCCTCGGCCAGCAGGTAGAAGAAGTGGTTGGCGACGCCGGAGGAGTGGTGGACGTCCAGGTCGCCGAGGTTCTCGTCCCAGAAATCGGCGGAGCTGCCGTCCTTGGACGGCTGGTCCATGTAGCGCAGCGGGGTGCCGTCGCCGTTGATGTCGATCTTCTCGCCGATGAGGTAGTCCCCGGCGTCGGAGGCGTTGTCGGCGAAGAACTCCACCGAGGTGCCGAGGATGTCGCTGGTCGCCTCGTTGAGGCCGCCGGACTCGCCCGCGTACTCCAGGTTCGCGGTGGCGGAGGTGAGGCCGTGGGTCATCTCGTGGCCCGCGACGTCGATGGCGGTCAGCGCGTTCTTGTTGCCCTCGCCGTCGCCGTACGTCATGCAGAAGCAGCTGTCGTCCCAGAAGGCGTTGACGTACGCGTTGCCGTAGTGGACGCGGGAGTAGGCGGCCTTGCCGTCGCCCGCGATGCCGTCCCGGCCGAGCGCGCTCTTGTAGAAGTCCCAGGTCTTCGCGGCGCCGTAGTGGGCGTCGACGGCGGCGGTCTGCCGGTCGCCGCCCGTGCCGTCGCCCCAGGTGTCGTCGTCGTCCGTGACGAGTGCGCCGGTGCCGGAGGAGCCCTGGTTCAGGTCGTACGTCTTGTGGCCGCCCCGCTCGGCGTCGGTGAGCTCGAAGCCGGCGTCGGTCTTGGTGGTGGTGAGCTCGACGTCACCGCTGTACTGGCTGTGGCCGGTGCCGGTCTCGATCGCCTCGTAGCTGTGCAGCTTCTTGCCGGTCGTGGCGTCGGTGATGGTGTGGACGCGGCTGGGCGTGCCGTCCTTCTGGACGCCCTTCTTGACGGTCTCCCAGGCGAGTACGGGCGTGCCGCCGTGGCCCGCGTAGATCACCTTGCGGGCGCTCGCCGCGGCCTTCAGCTTCGGCGTGGTCGAGGCCACGGCTATCTTCGCGTCCGTCGCCTTGTCGACGCCCTTGAGCGTGCCGGTGGCGGCGGTGTGGGTGACGAGGTCGCCGCCGAGGACGGGCAGGCCGTCGTAGGTGCGCTCGTAGCGGGTGTGGACGGTGCCGTGGGCGTCGGTGATGACGTCACGGACGATCAGCTTCTCGCCGGCGCCGAGCTTGAGGGCCTTCGCCGCCGCAGCGGTCTCGGCCTGCGCGGACGTGATGGCCGTGGCGCGCTGGGCCGAGGGGTTCACGCCGAGCGCGGCGGCCGTGGAGGGCGCTGCGGAGGGCGTGTCGCTGTCACCGGGGGTGGCGACCGCCGATCCGGCCTGGACTCCGGCGACCACCATCGCGGCGACGGCCGCGAGTGCTGCGAGCCGCCGGGTGGTGCGGGAGTTGTGGGGGGTGGTGTGGAGGTTCATGTGTGTTCTCCGTCGGTCGTCCTGTGGGGGGACTACGAGCGGAGAGCGTGCCACCGAATGAGCGAAGTTGACGGTGTGCCGACAATTACCTCACAAGTTTTTGACCAGTCCTTGTCCGACTGAAGCCCTCGGGTGTCCGGTATTCGGTGGAGTGGCGTGATTTCACTGCGCTCTACACGGAGTCGTACGCCTGAGTTGACGGCACATCACGCACACGCATCACGCCTACACATCACGCACACGCACGGGGCCCCCGCCGCCGCACACGCACGCACGGGAGCCCCCGGCCGCGTATACGCGCGGCCGGGGGCTCCCGGTGGAGATGGGGTGCGGCTCGGGTCAGAGGTTGACACCGAAGTCGCGGGCGATGCCGCTGAGGCCGGAGGCGTAGCCCTGGCCGACCGCGCGGAACTTCCACTCGGCACCGTTGCGGTAGAGCTCGCCGAAGACCATGGCGGTCTCGGTGGCGGCGTCCTCGCTCAGGTCGTAGCGGGCGATCTCGGCGCCGCCGGCCTGGTTGAGGATGCGGATGAACGCGTTGCGGACCTGGCCGAAGTTCTGGCTGCGGCTCTCGGCGTCGTAGATGGAGACCGGGAAGACGATCTTGTCCACGTCGGCGGGGAGACCCGCCAGGTTGACGTTGATCTGCTCGTCGTCGCCCTCGCCCTCACCCGTGACGTTGTCACCGGTGTGCACGATGGTCTGGTCCGGCGTCGACTTGTTGTTGAAGAAGACGAAGTGGCCGTCGGAGACGACCTTGCCCGCCGCGTTGACCGCGATCGCCGAGGCGTCGAGGTCGAAGTCGGTGCCGGTGGTGGTGCGGACGTCCCAGCCGAGGCCGACCGTGACGGCGGTCAGGCCCGGGGCCTCCTTGGTGAGCGAGACGTTGCCGCCCTTGGACAGGCTTACAGCCATGGGAAGTCCCTTTCCTCGTCGTGTGCGGGCCTTCATGCCATCACGAAAGCTACCGTCACCCGTCATAACGCAGTCAGCAGACCATGAGGTTCCTGTTCTCTTTACTTTCTTTGCCGAACTTCCCTCCGAAGAGGTGCCGGGCGCGGAACTCGGGCGCAAAAGAAGGTGACGTACCGGGTGGGGGGCGGGGAACATGGGTGTCATGTCCGGGCCCTATGTCATCCGCGGCTCGGTCTCCCTCCCGGAGGCCGAGCTCATGTGGCGTTTCTCGCGCTCCTCCGGGCCCGGCGGCCAGCACGTCAACACCAGCGACTCCCAGGTGGAGCTGCGCTTCGACCTCGCGGCGACCGACGCGCTCCCCGAGGTGTGGAAGGCGCGGGCGCTGGAGCGGCTGGCGGCCAGACTGGTGGGCGGGGTGATCTCCGTACGGGCCTCCGAGCACCGCTCCCAGTGGCGCAACCGCGAGACGGCCGCCGTCCGGCTCGCCGCACTCCTGGCCGAGGCCACGGCACCGCCGCCCAAACCGCGGATCAAGCGCAAGATCCCACGCGGGATCAACGAGCGCAGGCTGCGCGAGAAGAAGCAGCGCGGCGACACCAAGCGCGGCCGCTCGGGCCGGGACTGGTAGCCGCTCCGGGACTGGTAGCCGTTACGGGACTGGTGATCATGCGGTTCACGCCGCGCCCCGTCAGCCCAGTTGCCGGTAGCGCCCCTTGAAGTACGTCAGCGGCTCCCCGTCCGTGTTCGGCGCCTGGGCCGTCAGCACCCGCCCGATCACCAGGGTGTGGTCACCGGCCACCACGCGCTGCTCCGTACGGCACTCCAGCGTCGCCAGCGCCCCGCCGATCAGCGGTGCACGCGTCACCTCACCCCGTACGTACGGCAGGTCCTGGAAGAGCAGCCGGTCGCTGATCCGGCCCTTCATGGCGAAGCGCCCCGCGATCTGCCGCTGGCCCGCCGCCAGGACGGAGACGGCCCACAGGGGCTGCTCGTCGAGCAGGTCGTCCATCCGGGAGCCGTTGCGCAGGCTCACCATCACCAGGGGCGGGTCCAGGGAGACGGACATGAAGGCGGTGGCCGTCATCCCGACGTCCTCGCCGCGGCCCTCCTCGTCGAGCGGCGGCTCCTGGGCGGTGACCAGCACCACTCCGGCGGCCAGGCGCGCGAGTGCTGCGCGGAACTCGTCGTTGCTCACCCCCTCAGCATGGGGGATGGGCTCGGGGCTCGGGGTGGCGGGAGTCGTCTGCAGCACACCGGAACGCTAACCGCGCGCGGCCGGCCGCGGCATCGGGCCAGGGGACCAGCCGGGTCCTAGGACCTCAGCCCGACGGGATCGCGGGGCCTCCCCCGGGAACTTCGGGAACTACGGGAACTACGGGGGCTCCGGGAACTATGGGAACC
Source organism: Streptomyces cyaneofuscatus (assembly GCF_042718795.1). Classification (GTDB taxonomy): domain Bacteria; phylum Actinomycetota; class Actinomycetes; order Streptomycetales; family Streptomycetaceae; genus Streptomyces; species Streptomyces cyaneofuscatus_A. Next base: position 69,005 of record NZ_JBHXOX010000013.1, on the reverse strand, counting down.
CCGGGAACTCCGGGGGCGTCCGAACATCGAAGCGTGGCCGAATACGCACGGTGGCGCACGGCCGGATGTGCGCCGGGAAAACGACGGAACGCCCGAAGAGTCACCCTCCACCACGGCACCATCTGTTGTGACTTGAGTCACAGAGTCCATTTTCTGCTGACCCTGTGTACCGGGTGCACAGCTCACTGTGATTCAGTGGCCGTGACACTGCAACAAGTACGTCGATATGAAACCTGGAGTTGCTGTCGAGGTCTCGGGGAGTGCGAGCGATGGAGGCCGAGTCGGAACCCTACGTCCGCCTTGCGACCATGCGGCAGCTGCACCAGGCCGTCGCTGATCTCAACACGGCGCGGAGTCTGGCGGACACGCTGCAGACCGTGGCGGACGGCATCGTCACCGGTCTCGGCTACGAGCTGGGCTGCGTCAACCTGGTCCGGCCCGACGGTGACCTCGTCATCGCCGCCTTCGCGGGCAACGCCGCCGCCGAGGCGCTGATCACCGGCCGCGTCGGCTCGCGCGCCTCCTGGGACCGCCGGCTGACCATGGGCGAGGCCTGGGACCAGTTGCGGTTCATCCCGCACACCGAGGGCTGGGTCCTGCTCGACGACGACGTACCGCAGTGGCACACCGAGGGCCCCGAGCCGCGCTTCGAGGACGAGTGGCACCCGCTGGACCGTCTCTACGCCCCGATGTACGCCTCCGGGGGCGGACGGGACCTCCTCGGGGTCATATCCGTCGACCGGCCGCGCAACGGGCGCCGCCCCGGCGCGTGGGGGCGCGAGGCGCTCCAGATGTACGCCTCCCAGGCCGCCATCGCGATCAGCAACGCCCGCCTGCGCGCCAACATGCAGCGCGCGCTGGTCCGGCTGGAGCGCGAGCAGCAGGCGCTGCGGGCCAGCGAGGAGTCCTTCCGCCAGGCCTTCGAGTACGCGCCCAGCGGCATGGCCATCGCCGAGATGGGCGGCGACCAGCACGGCCGACTGCTCCGCACCAACGACGCCCTGTGCCGGCTGCTCGGCCGCCCCGCCTCCGTGCTGCGCCGGTACTCCTTCGCCGACCTGGTCCACCCCGAGGACATCGGCACCCTGCTGCGGACCTCGGCCGAGGGCGGCCGGGCCGAGCTGCGGCTCGCGCGGCGGGACGGGACGTACCTCTGGGTCTCCCTGCGCAACTCGGTGGTCGCCGACACCGCCGACGGGCCGCGCTTCCTCCTCACCCACGTCGAGGACATAGAGGAGCGCAAGCGCCATGAGCTGAACCTCGCCCACCGGGCCTCGCACGACGCCCTGACCGGGCTGCCCAACAGTGCCGAGCTGAAGTCCCGCCTCAGCGCCCGGATCTGCGAGCGGCCGAACTCCCCGGCCGCCACCGCGATCGAGGCGCTGGACGCGGCGTACGGGGACGTCGAGTCGTCCCTCACCCACGGCTACCAGGCCGACGGGTACGAGGGGGAGGCCGCGCCCGGCGGCGGGCCCTGGGACCACCATGTGCACACGCTGGCCCCCGACGCGGAGCACGACGACGGCACGAAGGGGCTCGCGGTCCTTTTCTGCGACCTCGACGGCTTCAAGTCCATCAACGACCGCTTCGGCCACCACACGGGTGACGCGGTGCTCATAGAGGTCGCGCGGCGACTGTCCACCTGCGTCCGGGACGGCGACACGGTCGCGCGGCTCGGAGGTGACGAATTCGTCGTTCTCGCGGACGGCCTCGGGGCGGCGGACGCCGCTGACCTGGCCGTACGTCTGCGAAATGCCATCATTCCGCCCATAAGGGTCGATGGGCGCGCGGTCCGGGTCGGGGCGAGCTTCGGCATCGGCTGGGCCGAGTGCGGGATGAGCGTGGAGGAGGTCCTGCGCTCCGCCGACCAGCGGATGTACGTCGAGAAGCGGTCGCGGTCGAAGGTTCACCGCCGGGCCGGCTGACGTTCACAGACGCTTGGTCCCCCTACCCCGTACCCGTTCCCGCGAGCCCGCCCGGCCGGTGATCGCAATTCGGCCTGTGCTCCGTTCGAGGTAGGCTCGGCCGGTCGGCGACGGCTGGCGAGATGGTGAGGAGTGACCCAGGGATGACGGCCGGAAACAACGGCGCGAGCAAGCCCGAGGACGACGATCCGTTCGGCTACCTGTACGCGGACGGACAAGCGGCAGGCGCCCAGCCACCCGGTCAGGGCGGCTACGGCTACCCGGGTCCGGCCGCGCAGCCGGGCGTGCCCCGGACGTCGTACAACCAGGTGCGGACGGTCGGTGAGCGCCAGTACGGGCAGCACCAGGTGCCGCCGCAGCAGGGGTACGGCTACCCGCCCCAGCAGGCCTACGGCCAGCCCGCGCAGCAGTACAACGCGCCGAACCCGCAGTACGCGGCCCCCGAGACCTACCCGGGCGGCGCGACCACCGCGCAGCACGGCTCGGTACCCGGCGGCGGCGGTTCCGGCGGCGGTTCCGGCGGCCGGGGCGGCCCGAACACCAAGGCGCTGCTGATCGCGGCGGTCGCCGTGGTCGCGGTCGTCCTCATCGGCATCGGCGCCGCGCTGCTCTCGGGCAGCGACGGCGACAAGGAGAAGAAGAACGAGGCCGTGTCCACGCAGGGCCCCGCCGACAAGGTCGAGGAGTCCGGCAAGCCGGAGAAGAAGCCCGAGGAGAAGCCGAAGCCGGTCGAACTCCCGAAGCAGGACGCGGCGACGCTGACGCTGGGCGGCTCGGCCTCCCTGGACAGCACGGTCAAGGGCGCCAAGGGCGCCAACGGCAACTACATCAACCTGAACGAGGTCGGCCGGTCGGCCACCTGGACGGTCGATGTGCCGGAGGCCGGCCCGTACACCCTGTACGTGACCTACGGCGTGCCCGGCAAGGACGCGAAGACGACCCTGACGGTCAACGCGCAGGAGCCCCGGGGCATCAACATGACGAACTTCGCCAAGGCTCCCGAGGGCGACCTGGAGAAGGGCTGGACGAACACCTACGCGTACGTCCAGCTCGACAAGGGCTCCAACACCCTCAGGCTGTCCTGCGAGACGGGCGACCAGTGCGACGCCAACCTCGACCAGCTCGAGCTGAAGTCGGGTCACATCAAGAGCTAGTCCCGCTGCCTGTGTCCGCCGACGCCCTGACCGCCTCCGAGGTGGTCAGGGCGTCGGTGTGCGGGGACGGTCAGGGAGTGGCGGTGTGCGGCTCCACCGTGATCCGCGGCAGCAGCTCCGCGTAAGCCGCCGCGTCGAACTCGCCCGCTGCCGGGGCCAGGACCGTCGCCGTCGACAGGGCCACCGCCCGGGCCAGCCGGGCCGGCCAGTCGAGCCCCTCGGCCAGGGCGGAGAGCAGGCCGGCCACCGCGGAGTCGCCCGCACCCGTCGGGTTGCCGCGGACGGCGGCGGGCGGGGCGGCGCGCCAGGTGCCCTCCGGGGTGTCGGCGAGGACGCCCTCGGGGCCCAGGGAGGCGATCACCGTGTGGGCCCCGCGCCGGCGGGCGTCGCGGGCGGCGCGCAGCGGTTCGCGGAAGCCGGTGAGCTGGGCCAGCTCCTCCGCGTTCGGCTTGACCAGGTCGGGGCGGGCGGCGATGCCCCGGCGCAGGGGTTCGCCGCTGGTGTCCAGGAGCACGGGTACGGCGGCGGCGCGGGCGATCCTGACCAGCTCCGCGTAGGCGCCGACGTGGACGCCGGGCGGCAGCGAGCCGCAGAGCGCGACCGCGTCGGCGGCGGCGACGAGCTCCTCGTACGACCGCAGGAAGGCGGCCCATTCGGCGGCGCTCACCTGCGGTCCCGGCTCGTTGAGCTGGGTGGTGTCGCCGGTCGAGCGGTCGGTGATCGCGAGGGTGCGGCGGGTGTTCCCGGCGACGGGGACCAGGGCGTCGCGGGGCGGGAGCGGGGCGAGGAGGCCGCGCAGGACGTCTCCGGTCGGGCCGCCGGCGAAGCCGGTGACCACGGTGTCGTGGCCCAGCGCGCCCAGCACCCGGGCGACGTTCAGTCCCTTGCCGCCGGGGCGTTCGGTGACCTCGCCGACGCGGTGGCTGGCGTGCGGGACGAGCGCGTCGACGGTGTACGTCACGTCGAGCGCGCTGTTCAGAGTGACGGTCAGGATCACCTGGTCCGGCACCTCCCTCGATCCGTCGGTCCTTCGGTGCGTCCGCCCGTGCGGGTGCTTGCGGGCCTGGTGATCATGTCAAAGGGAGGGCGGCCGGGCCCAGTGCTCGGGCCCGACCGCCATCTCTTCGTTACGTGCTCACCCCGTGCTCACCGGGGGAGGCCCTCAGGCCGTCTTCGGCTCGATGATCCACTCGCCCTTGCGCATGACGCCCGCCAGCACGAAGTCCTCGTCGAGCACCACCAGGTCCGCGTCCTTGCCCGGCTCCAGCGAGCCGACCCGGTCGTCGACGCCGAGGAGGCGGGCGGGGTTGGCGGAGATGGACCGTACGACGTCCTCGACGGCGATCCTGTCGATGGTGACGGCCCGGCGGAACGCGGTGTCCAGGGTGAGGGTCGAGCCCGCGATGGAGCCGCCCTCCACCAGCCGGGCGACGCCGTCGCGGACCTCGACGGCGAGCGGGCCCAGGTCGTACAGCCCGTCGCCGAAGCCGGCCGCGTCCATCGCGTCGGTGATCAGCGCGACCCGGCCGGCGCCCTTGTGGCGGTAGGCCAGCTCCAGGACCGCCGGGTGCAGATGCGTACCGTCGTTGATCAGCTCGACGGTGATCCGGTCGTCCTCCAGGAGCGCGGTGATCGGGCCCGGCTCGCGGTGGGCGATCGGCGGCATCGCGTTGAACAGGTGCGTCGCGACGGTGGCGCCCGCGTCGATCGCCTCGACGGTCTGCGCGTACGTGGCGTCGGTGTGGCCGATCGCGGCGATCACGCCGAGGTCGGCGAGCAGCCGTACGGAGTCGAGTCCGCCGGGCAGCTCGGTGGCCAGGGTCACCATCCGGGCGGCACCGCGCCCGGCGTCGACCAGCTTGCGGACCTCTGCCGGGTCCGGGTAGCGCAGCAGTTGCTCGCTGTGGGCGCCCTTGCGGCACGGCGAGATGAAGGGGCCCTCGAAGTGGATCCCGGCCAGGTCGCCCTGCTCGACCAGCTCGGAGAGGATGCCGGCGCGCCGGGCGAGGAAGTCCATTCCGTCGGTGACGGCGGAGGCGACCAGGGTGGTGGTGCCGTGCTCGCGGTGCGTACGGATGCCGTGCAGGACCTCGTCCACGGTGCCGGAGGTGAAGGAGGCCCCGCCGCCGCCGTGGTTGTGCATGTCCACGAAGCCGGGGACCACCCAGTGGCCGGTGAGGTCGATGACCCGGGCGCCCTCGGGGGCGGAGTCCGAGATCCGGGTGGACTCGACGGTCACCCGGCCGTCCTCCACGGTCCCGGTGGGAAGGACCACCCGGGCGCCCGCGAGGACCGTGCTGTCTGCTGCGCGTCCGGCCATCAGGCGGAAACCTCCGTGGAGAGTAGATCCCAGGCGAGCAGCCCCGCGCCCAGGCATCCGGCGGTGTCCCCGAGGGCCGCCGGGACGATGTGGGGCAGCTTCTGGAACGTGACGCGTTCCTCGACGGCCGCACGCAGTGGTGTGAACAAGGTTTCCCCGGCCTCGGCGAGACCGCCACCGATGATGAGCGTGCTGGGGTCCAGCAGGGTGAGCGCGGTGACGAGTCCGGCGGCGAGCGCGTCGACCGCGTCCCGCCAGACCGCGATCGCCGCCGGGTCGCCCGACTCGACGGCCTTGGCGCAGTCCGCGGCGTCCGCCTCCGGGTCGCCGGAGGCGGCGGCCCAGGCCCGGCTCACCGCGGAGGCGGAGGCCAGGGTCTCCAGACAGCCGCGCTGGCCGCAGCCGCAGTCCGGGCCGTCCGGGCGGACCACGATGTGGCCGATCTCGCCCGCGTACCCGTGCGCGCCCGCCTCGATGGTCCGGCCGATGCCGATGGCCCCGGCGATCCCGGTGCCCAGCGGCATGAACAGGAAGCGGTCCGCGCCCCGGCCCGCCCCGATCCGGCCCTCGGCGAGCCCCCCGGTGCGGACGTCGTGCCCGAGGGCGACCGGGATCCCGCCGAGGCGCTGGCCGAGCAGGGCGCGCATCGGTACGTCGCGCCAGCCCAGGTTGGCGGAGTAGACCGCGATCCCCTTCTCGGCGTCGACGATGCCGGGCACGGCGACCCCCGCGGCGACTGCGCTCTCGCCGAAGTGCTCCTCGCCGTGGGCGCGCAGATCCGCGGCGAACGCGAGGATCGTCTCGACGACCGCGTCGGCCCCGCGCTTGCGGCCGGTGGCCCGCCGCGCCTCATGGAGCAGCGTGCCGTCGGTTCCGACCAGCGCGGCCTTCATTCCGGTGCCGCCCACATCGAGGGCGATGACATGTCTCACGAGAGACAGTTTCGCCCGCCGACCCCTAAAAGGTCTAGTCCACTAGCGCGGTTTGTTGCGCACCCATACAAAATGATGAATGAGTGGAGGCGGACCGTTTCCTGCCGGAAAGCCACGAATTGGGCACGCGGAACAGGGGTCTGCTCATCCAATGGTCTGGACCAAGATACGGGTTCGGCGCCCCGACTGCCAGACCACGTAAGCCAGTTGTGGCCCCCAGGGTCCGCATACGTTGCCGAAGCGATACGCCGGTGGTGTAGACCTCCCCTCCGCCGTGGGGGAAAATCGCAGTTCATCCGGACGGTGGCAGGACGGGTGGCGGCGCCGTGGCCGACCGAGGAGAGGTCCGTACGGTGCCGTTGCGCCACCGCCCGAGACCAGATGGATCAACGAGGATGGGCGAGGCTGTGCAGCGGCGCTTTACGGTTCTGACCGCGGTGGTGGCCGCGCTGGGTATGACGGCAACGTTGTCGGCCTGCGGGGGTGACAGCGGCTCGGGCGACGTCACCCTCACGCTGGTCGCCGCCGACTACGGCAACAGTGCGGCCAACAGCTCCGAGAAGTACTGGAGCGGTGTCGCGGCGGGCTTCGAGAAGAAGCACCCCAACATCAAGGTCGAGGTCAACGTCTACTCCTGGAAGGACGTCGACCGCAAGGTCGCCGAGATGGTGAAGGCGGGCAAGGCCCCCGACATCGCGCAGATCGGCGCCTACGCGGACTACGCCAAGGACGGCAAGCTCTACAGCGCCGACCAGATGCTCTCCATCCGTACCCAGGCGAACTTCCTGCCCACCCTCACCGACGCGGGCAAGGTCGACGGCACGCTGTACGGGCTCCCGTTCGTCGCCAGCACCCGCCTGCTCTTCTACAACGAGAAGCTCTTCGGCCAGGCGGGCCTGGACGCCCCCCAGACCTGGGACGACATCCAGAAGGACGCCACCGCGCTCAAGGCCAAGGGCGTGAAGTACCCCTTCGCCCTGCCGCTCGGCCAGGAGGAGTCCCAGGCGGAGACCCTGATGTGGCTGCTCAGCAACAGCGGCGGTTACGTCGACGACGTCGGCCTGTACGACATCGACTCGGCCCAGAACATCGCCACGTTCAGCTGGCTCCGGGACAACCTCGTCGGCAAGGGCCTCACCGGCCCCGTCGCGCCCGGCAAGCTGGACCGCGCGAAGGCCTTCGAGGCGTTCACCAAGGGCGAGGTCGGCATGCTCAACGGCCACCCCACGCTGATGGAGGAGGCCGAGGCCAAGGGCGTCAAGGTCGGCATGGTGCCGCTGCCCGGCGCCGAGGGGCCGACCAAGGGCTCGATGGGCGTCGCCGACTGGATGATGGGCTTCAAGCAGAACGGCAACCGCAAGGCGATCGGTGAGTTCTTCGACTACGCCTACTCCGACGAGAACGTGCTCGCCTTCGCCGACGAGTACGACCTGCTCCCGGTGACCGGCAGCGCGTCCGCCGAGATGGAGACCGACACCAAGCACGCGAAGCTCCGCGCGTTCCTGGCGGCGCTGCCCAACTCCCAGCTGCCCCCCTTCGGCAAGACCTCCTGGGCGACGGTGAGCGAGTCGATCAAGACGAACATCGGCGAGGCGGTCGCGCCCGGCGGAAGCCCGGAGCGGGTGCTCGGGTCGATAGCGGCGGAGGCGGCGAAGGCGGAGAGCGCGGAGTAGCAGGGGGCGTGGGGGGAGCGGGCGCGGTTAGGTTGGTCGTATGACCGCTTCCGACGACGCCGAGCCCGCGCCTGCCCCCCAGGAGCTGTCCGACCGTGACCGGGCGCTGCTCGCGCTGGAGCGGAGGTCCTGGGCGGGGCCCGGGGCGAAGGAGCGGGCGATCCGGGAGGAGCTCGGCATCTCCCCGGTCCGTTACTACCAGCTCCTGAACGCGCTCATCGAGGACGAGCGGGCGCTGCGGGAGGACCCGGTCACGGTGAACCGCCTGCGCCGGCTGCGAGCGGCGCGGCGGGAGCGCCGCTGAGCCTTCCGGGGGCGCTGCCCCCGGACCCCCGCTCCTCAATCGCCGGAGGGGCTTGATTTCGCTGACCTCGGCTTCCAACTGCGGCCGCCCGTCCCTGACGGGGCGCGAGGCCCACCATTCCAGCCCCTCCGGCGAATGAGGAGCGGGGTGCGGGGCGGAGCCCCGGTCGGGCCCGGGCCCCGTCACCGGCCGCACCCCGCTAGGCTCAACCCCATGGGCAGCCACTCCGTACAGCCGCCGATCCCGACCCCGACCACCCCGGCCGGCCGCGAGGGCCTGGACGCCATCCTCGCCCGGCCCGACCGCGCGGTCATCGCCCTCGACTTCGACGGCACGCTCGCCGACATCGTCCCCGACCCCGAGCACGCCCGCGCCCACCCCGGCGCCGTGGAGGCGCTCGCCGCACTCGCGCCCAAGGTCGCCTCGGTCGCCGTGATCACCGGCCGCCCCGCAGGCGTCGCCGTCCGCTACGGCGGCTTCGCCGGTGTCCCCGGCCTCGACCACCTCGTGGTCCTCGGCCACTACGGCGCCGAGCGCTGGGACGCCACCACCGGCACCGTGAACGCCCCGGCCCCGCACCCCGGAGTCGCCGCGGTGCGGGCCGAACTCCCCGGCGTACTGCACGAGTTCGACTCCTGGCACGGCACCTGGACCGAGGAGAAGGGGCAGGCCGTCGCCGTCCACACCCGCCGCGCCGCCGACCCGCAGGCGGCCTTCGAGACCCTGCGCGGCCCCCTCGGCGAGCTGGCCGCCCGCCACGGGCTGATCCTCGAACCGGGCCGCCAGGTCCTGGAGTTGCGCCCGCCGGGCATGGACAAGGGCGTCGCCCTGGCCTCGTACGTCGCCGAGGTCGACGCGGAGTCCGTCCTGTACGCGGGCGACGACCTCGGGGACCTCGCCGCCTTCGCCACGGTGGAGAAGCTGCGCGGCGCCGGCCCGGACGGCATCCCGGGGCTGCTGGTGTGCAGCGGCAGCGCCGAGGTGCCCGAACTGGCCGAGCGCGCCGACCTGTCGGTCCCGGGCCCGGCCGCCGTCGTGGACTTCCTGGCGGCCCTGGCGGCCCGCCTGTAGGAAGTCGCTCACTCCTGCCGCAGCGCCTCCAACTGGTCCAGGAACCACTGCTGCGGCGGGAGCGCCGTCGCCGCCTCCGCCAGCCGCTTCGTGCGCCCGGTCCGCTCCTCGGCGCTCATCGACAGCGCCTCGTGCAGCGCCTCGGCCGTGCCCACCACGTCGTACGGGTTCACCACGATCGCGTCCTCGCCCAGCTCCTCGTACGCCCCCGCCTCCCGCGACAGCACCAGTGCGCAGCCGTGGTCGGAGACGACGGGGACCTCCTTGGCGACCAGGTTCATGCCGTCGCGGATCGGGTTGACCAGCGCCACGTCCGCCAGCCGGTACGCGGCGAGCGAGCGGGCGAAGTCGTCGTTCACGTGGAGGAGGACCGGCGTCCAGCTCTCCGTGCCGTACGCCCCGTTGATCTCGGTGGCGAGGGTCTGCACCGCCGCCGTGTAGTCCCGGTAGACCGCGAGGTCCTGGCGGGAGGGGTAGGCGAAGGCCACGTGGACCACGCGCTCGCGCCACTCGGGGTGGGACTCCAGCAGGGCCCGGTACGCGTGCAGGCCGCGCACGATGTTCTTGGACAGCTCGGTGCGGTCCACCCGCACGATCGTCTTCCGGTCCTCGCCCACCTGCTCCCGCAGCGCCTCCATGCGCTCGTCCACGTCCGCCTCCTGCGACCGCTGCCGCAGGAAGTCCGCGTCGGCCCCCAGCCCGTGCACGCCGATCCTGGTCCGGCCCGTCCCGCCGAGGATCTCCGTACAGCAGCCGATGAACGCGTCCGCCCACCGCCGGGTCAGGAACGCGGCCCGGTCCGCGCCGAGGATGCCGCGCAGCACCTGCTCGCCGATGTCGTCGGGCAGCAGCCGGAAGTAGTCCACCGGCGCCCACGGGGTGTGGGAGAAGTGGCCGATCCGCAGGTCCGGGCGCAGCTCGCGGAGCATCCCGGGGACCAGGGCCAGGTGGTAGTCCTGGACCAGGACCGCCGCCCCTTCCCCCGCCTCCTCGGCGAGCGCCTGGGCGAAGGCCTGGTTGTACGCCTCGTACGATGCCCACCGGCGCCGGAACTCCGCGTCGAAGACCGGCTCCACGGGCGTCTGGTAGAGCAGGTGGTGGACGAACCACAGCACCGAGTTCGCGATGCCGTTGTACGCGTCGGCGTGCACCTCGGCGTCGATGTCCAGCATCCGTACGCCCGGCTCACCGACCCCGCGCCGCACCGCCTCCCGGTCGCCGTCGCCGAGGGCCGCGCAGACCCAGAGCTTGTCGTCGACGGCGCTCAGCCCGGAGACGAGCCCGCCCCCGCCGCGCTTGGCGTCGAGCGTCCCGTCCTCGCCGAGCGTGTACGTGATCGGGCCGCGGTTGGACGCGACGAGGACCTGGGCGGTGGACGAGGCGGGGGCGGGGGTTGCGTGCTCGGAGACCATGTAGCGGAACCTAGCCCGTTCGGGAAGCCCCCAAACGCCTCAGAGCCTCACGCCCGCCACGGCGCCCGCGTACGCCTCAAAGCCGCCGGAGCCGCCGGAGACCCGCGAGCCTCACGCCGCCCACCGCTCCGCGTACTCCTCGATCTCCCGCATCGGCGGCCGCTCCTCCGTGTCCACCGCATGGGTGCGCGGCACGAACCCCTCCGCGCCCCGCTCGAACTGCGTCAGCGCCGGCCGCACCAGATGGCCCCGGGAGAGCCGCAACTGCGCCGTGCGGTAGATCGCCGCCGCCATCCGGCCCAGCGCCTGCCCGTCCTGGTGGCGGTGGCGCCGCACCCCCACATCCACCTGGCCCAGCGCGTCCAGACCCACGGTGTGCAGCGCGTCCACCAGCAGCCCCAGCTCCACTCCGTAACCGACCGGGAACGGCAGCCGCTCCAGCAGCGAGCGCCGCACCGCGTACTCGCCGCCCAGCGGCTGCACGAAGCCGGCCAGTTGCGGCCAGTGCAGATTGAGCAGCGGGCGGGCCACCAACTCGGTGACGCGACCGCCCTGACCCGCGCTGTCGCCGAGCGGACGGTCGTACATCGCCTTGACGAACTGCACGGCGGGGTCGGTGAGCAGCGGGCCGACCGTCCCCGAGACGAAGTCCGCCGAGAAGTCCTTCAGGTCGGCGTCGACGAAGCAGACGATCTCGCCGCTGGTCACCAGGAGCGACCGCCACAGCACCTCGCCCTTGCCCGGCAGGGCCGGGATCCGGGGCAGGATCGCGTCCCGGTGCACCACCCGGGCGCCCGCCGCGCGGGCCACGGCGGCCGTGGCGTCGGTGGAGCCGGAGTCGATCACCACCAGCTCGTCGACCAGCCGGACCTTCTCCATCAGCTCGCGCCGGATCGTCGCCACGATCGCCCCGACCGTGGCCTCCTCGTTCAGCGCGGGCAGCACCACGCTCACCGACGTACGGTGCGGGTCGGCGGCCCGGACGTCGGTGAGCCGGTTCAGCGGGCGGTCGGCGGACGACCAGGAACGCCTGGTCAGCCAGCGTTCCACCTCTTCGAGCACGGTCGGGACTCCTTGTGTGTGGGCGGTATGTGATCCATCTCGCCGTTCGGACGACTATCTCAACCGTCAGGTCCTTCGGTTACAGTCTTGAACAACGCGGATGACCGTCGCATGTCGGGGTCCGTCGTCACACAAACGCCTGGATCCAAGATCCAGTGCCACAGAGCTCATCCAGAGGGACTGAGGGAACGGCCCGTTGAAGTCCCGGCAACCCTCCTACCGACCGCGAGGTCACGGTGGGGAAGGTGCCAATTCCGTCTTGTGGCGAAACGCGCCGCAAGGAAGATGAGGAGAAAGGGCCTCCGCCATCATGGCTGTTCAGACCATCGCAGGTAATGCCACCACCGCTTCCGTGGACCTCGGTCCCGCCGTGGCGCTTTCCTGCCGCGAGTGCGGCGAGCGTTTCGAGCTCGGCCCCCTTTTCGCCTGTGCGTCCTGTTTCGGGCCGCTGGAAGTCGCGTACGACCTGCCCACCGGCTCCCCCGAGGAACTGCGCCGGCGCATCGAGGCCGGACCGGACAACATCTGGCGCTACGCCCCGCTGCTGCCGGTTCCCGCCGATGTGGCGGAGAAGCCCAATATCAACCCCGGCTTCACCAAGCTGGTCAAGGCCGACAACCTCGCCCGTGAGCTGGGCGTCACCGGCGGCCTGTACGTCAAGGACGACTCCGGCAACCCGACGCACTCCTTCAAGGACCGCGTCGTCGCGATCGCCGTCGAGGCCGCCCGCGCCTTCGGGTTCACCACCCTCTCCTGCTCCTCCACGGGCAACCTGGCCGGTGCCGTCGGCGCCGCCGCCGCCCGCGCCGGACTGCGCTCGTGCGTCTTCATCCCGCACGATCTGGAGCAGGGCAAGGTCGTCATGGCCGCGGTGTACGGCGGTGAGCTGGTCGGCATCGAGGGCAACTACGACGACGTCAACCGCTTCTGCTCCGAGCTCATCGGCGACCCGCTCGGCGAGGGCTGGGGCTTCGTCAACGTCAACCTGCGCCCGTACTACGGCGAGGGCTCCAAGACCCTGGCGTACGAGATCTGCGAGCAGCTCGGCTGGAAGCTGCCCGACCAGATCGTCATCCCGATCGCGTCCGGCTCCCAGTTGACGAAGATCGACAAGGGGTTCCAGGAGCTGATCAAGCTCGGGCTCGTCGAGGACAAGCCGTACAAGATCTTCGGCGCCCAGGCCGAGGGCTGCTCCCCGGTCTCCGCCGCCTTCAAGGCCGGTCACGACGTGGTCCGCCCCCAGAAGCCGAACACCATCGCCAAGTCCCTGGCCATCGGCAACCCGGCGGACGGCCCGTACGTCCTCGACATCGCCCGCCGCACGGGCGGCGCGGTGGAGGACGTGAACGACGAGCAGGTCGTCGACGCGATCAAGCTGCTGGCCCGCACCGAGGGCATCTTCGGTGAGACGGCGGGCGGCGTGACGGTCGGCGTGACGAAGAAGCTGATCGAGGCCGGCGTCATCGACCCGGCGCTCACCACCGTCGTCCTGAACACCGGTGACGGGCTCAAGACGCTCGACGCGGTCTCCGCGACCTCGCAGGCGACGGCGACCATCAAGCCGAGCCTGGACGCGTTCCGCGCCGCGGGCCTCGCCTCCGCCTGACCACCCCGATCGCCCCGACCGCAGCAGTCAGAAAGGCGTCCGCCATGAGCGTCAAGGTCCGCATCCCCACCATCCTCCGCACGTACACGGGCGGCCAGGCCGAGGTCACGGCGGAGGGCGCGAAGCTCTCCGAGGTCATCGAGTCCCTGGAGAAGGACCACCCGGGCATCGCCGCCCGCGTCCTGGACGACCAGGGCAAGCTGCGCCGCTTCGTCAACGTGTACGTCAACGACGACGACGTCCGCTTCGAGGGCGGGCTCGACGCCGCCACGCCCGACGGCGCCGGCATCTCGATCATCCCCGCCGTGGCCGGCGGCTGCTGATCCGATCGCCCTCAGCTGAACCACAGTTGCCCCCTCCGCGAGAGAAAGCGGAGGGGGCAATTCTGCATGGTTGAGCACGGTAGAGTTGGGGAAGCCCCCTTCGCTGCGAGTGCCGCCCGCATATGAGAATGCGCCCGGCCCCGATAAGAAGTAGCCAAAGTGCGTGAACCCCTTGAGGCATAAGTGGCCTTTGCCTGGCCCGACTTGCCCGTAAATTTCAGCAATCCCGCATATTCGGGCGTTCGCCCATGCCCAGAATTCTCGTCCGATTGACCTGTTGCAGAGGGCAGTTGGGCGGATACATTCGGCCGCGGTCGACGCGCTGCGGCGCCGCGCACCCTCTCCTGTCGGAGGGTGAGTTCCGACCCGGGGCCGCGAAGTGCGGTCCCGTGCAAGGGCCAGTTATAGGGGAGTTAGGCATGGCTCAGGGCACCGTCAAGTGGTTCAACGCGGAGAAGGGGTACGGCTTCATCGCGGTCGACGGTGGTGCGGATGTTTTCGTCCACTACAGCGCGATCCAGATGGACGGGTACCGCACCCTCGAAGAGGGTCAGCGAGTTGAATTCGAGATCTCGCAGGGCCAGAAGGGGCCCCAGGCCGACATGGTCAAGCTCGCTGTCGGCTGAGTCCGGCGCGGCCGTCCGGCATCACTACTCACGCACGCAGGGCCCGACCCCGGAGTGATCCAGGGGATCGGGCCCTTCGTGCGCGCCGGGACCGGGCGGCCGGGCGGCCCGACCACATGGCGGGCCCTGGCCTGAGGCGCTTGCACTCTCGGGGGTCGAGTGCTAATCATTGGCGTTAGCACTCTCCAGGTGAGAGTGACAGAAACTTGGACCGGGCCGGTGAGGCCCGCAGGCGCGGTGGGGCAAGGAACCACCACGCAGGCAGGCCGTCCGTCGCGGGCGCCTCTCGGTCCGGAGCAATCCACCCCTGTCCGGGAGGACCACTTCACATGGCCAAGATCATCGCGTTCGACGAGGAGGCACGGCGCGGTCTCGAGCGCGGGATGAACCAGCTCGCCGACGCCGTCAAGGTCACCCTCGGCCCCAAGGGCCGTAACGTCGTCCTCGAGAAGAAGTGGGGCGCGCCCACGATCACCAACGATGGTGTTTCCATCGCCAAGGAGATCGAGCTCGAGGACCCGTACGAGAAGATCGGTGCGGAGCTGGTCAAGGAGGTCGCCAAGAAGACGGACGACGTCGCCGGCGACGGTACGACCACCGCCACCGTTCTCGCCCAGGCTCTCGTCCGCGAGGGCCTGCGCAACGTCGCCGCAGGCGCCAACCCGATGGCCCTCAAGCGGGGCATCGAGAAGGCCGTCGAGGCCGTCTCCGCCGCTCTGCTGGAGCAGGCCAAGGACGTGGAGACCAAGGAGCAGATCGCTTCGACCGCCTCCATCTCCGCCGCCGACACCGAGATCGGCGCCAAGATCGCCGAGGCGATGGACAAGGTCGGCAAGGAAGGCGTCATCACCGTCGAGGAGTCCCAGACCTTCGGTCTGGAGCTGGAACTCACCGAGGGTATGCGCTTCGACAAGGGCTACATCTCGGCCTACTTCGCCACCGACATGGAGCGTATGGAGGCGTCGCTCGACGACCCGTACATCCTGATCGTCAACTCGAAGATCGCCAGCGTCAAGGACCTGATCCCGCTGCTGGAGAAGGTCATGCAGTCGGGCAAGCCGCTGCTGATCATCGCCGAGGACGTCGAGGGCGAGGCGCTCTCCACCCTGGTCGTCAACAAGATCAAGGGCACGTTCAAGTCCGTCGCCGTCAAGGCCCCGGGCTTCGGCGACCGCCGCAAGGCCATGCTCGCGGACATCGCCATCCTCACCGGTGGCACCGTGATCTCCGAGGAGGTCGGTCTCAAGCTGGAGAACGCCGGCCTGGACCTGCTCGGCCGCGCCCGCAAGGTCGTCATCACCAAGGACGAGACCACGATCGTCGACGGTGCCGGTGACAGCGAGCAGGTGCAGGGTCGCGTCAAGCAGATCCGCGCCGAGATCGAGAACTCCGACTCGGACTACGACCGCGAGAAGCTCCAGGAGCGCCTCGCGAAGCTGGCCGGCGGCGTGGCCGTCATCAAGGCCGGCGCCGCCACCGAGGTGGAGCTCAAGGAGCGCAAGCACCGCATCGAGGACGCGGTGCGCAACGCCAAGGCCGCCGTCGAGGAGGGCATCGTCGCCGGTGGTGGCGTGGCTCTGCTCCAGGCCTCGGCCGTCTTCGACAAGCTCGACCTCACGGGCGACGAGGCGACCGGCGCCAACGCCGTGAAGCTCGCGCTGGAGGCCCCGCTCAAGCAGATCGCCGTCAACGGTGGCCTCGAGGGTGGCGTCGTCGTCGAGAAGGTCCGCAACCTGCCGATCGGTCACGGCCTCAACGCCGCGTCCGGCGAGTACGTGGACATGATCGCCGAGGGCATCATCGACCCGGCGAAGGTCACGCGCTCCGCTCTGCAGAACGCCGCCTCCATCGCCGCGCTGTTCCTCACCACCGAGGCCGTCATCGCCGACAAGCCCGAGAAGGCCGGCGCGGCCGCCCCGGGTGGCATGCCGGGCGGTGACATGGACTTCTGATCGGCTCCTCCGGAACCGGTAGAAGCTCCACGCACGTCTCACAGGACGTCCCACAGGGGCGGTACCTCCTTCACGGGAGGTGCCGCCCCTGTGGCGTTCGTACGAGTGTGAGTGTGAGTACGGGTACGGGTTCGGGTTCGGGTGCCGGTACGGGCACGGGTACGGCGGACCGGGGCGCGGGGGGTCCACGCGCGGGGCGCGTTCCAAGGGGGCCGGGCTGGTCCTCAGCGCGGCCTGATGAGGTCCTGTTGAGGGCCTGTTGAAGGCTTCGGACCAGCCCGGCGGACCCGAACGAGCGGTCGGGCATGGCCGAATGGCTACTTGCCGTGTCCGGTCCGGTACGGCAACACGTGTTCGATCGGTTTCGGTGATCCCGGTGGCGCGCGGGGTGCCGGTGGGATAGGCCCGTTGCGGGCGTTGCGGGGTGCGTGCGACGCTGGTTCCTCTGTCCCGTCGCCGCCGGTCCGATCTCCTGGCAGCTCACTGCCGTGCACGTCGTCCCCGTACAGCCATTGGTCCAGTCCACTGAGCCGAGGCGAGTCGCTGATGTGCGACTGCACATGCTGACCGGTCGGTTCCTCCGCAGGGCGTCCGGCGGTCGCGAACACGTCCTTCCCGCTCGCGCTATCCGGCCAACTTCGCGCGGCGGGCCGGAATCACGCGTACCGGTCCGACAGCGGGACATGATGGCCCTGGCGTTCACCTGGTGAACACCTGTCGCATGAATAACTCCAGTTATGCAGACGTCAGTTGGGCATAACGGTCGTCAACCGCACGGAAGGGAAGGTGTCATGAAGCAGCAGAAGAAGGCTTACGTGAAGCCGTCGCTGTTCAAGCAGGGCGACTTTTCGAAGAAGACCGCCGGTTACTTCTACGGCTCGTACAAGGAGTACTGGGTCCGGCGCATCATCTGATCCGCCGACCGGTCCCCTGTGCACGGTGTGAGAACTTCCGAAAGGTGAAGATGCCCGGCCTGCTGCGTGACTACTTCGTCGTCCTGCCGGACAGCGTGGCGGGCCACGCGGTGGCCGGGCAGCTTCCCGTACCGGACACCACCCGGGTCGCAGGAGGGGTGGGCGACGTCGTCACCCTCGCCCACCCCTCGGGCCGCCCCTGGATCGTCGCCCGCCCGCTGGTCCGCCAGGTCAGCCACCTCCGCCGGGGCGACGACGCCCTCGTGCTCATCGGCCCCGACCGGATCCCCGAAGCCGTGCTCGCCGGCCTCCTGGAGGGCGCCCGCGACCGGGCCGGGCTGGAACGGCGCCTCGTCCGGCTCCCCGGCCTCCACCACGTCATCGCGTACCTCGCCGGTGAGACCTGGATCCGGGGCACCGCCTCCGGCCTGCGCCGGATCTACCACGCCCGGCACGCCGAGGCCGGAACCATCGCCTCCGACCGCCCGGCCGTCCTCGCGCACCTGACCGGCGCACCTCTGGACGACGGCGCGCTCGCGCTGCGCATGCTCGACTTCCTGCCGCACCCCCTGAGCCGGCGCGTCCTGTGGCGGGGCGTGCACGAGACCGGGGCCGGATACGGACTGGCCCTGCCCGTCGCAGCACCGGGCACGGCCGCCGCCCCCGGCTCCCGCGAGTACCGCTGGTGGGAGCCCCCGCCGCCGGAACTCTCCCTGGCGGAGGGCGCCCGAAGACTCGGGGACGCCGTCGCCGCCTCCGTACGGGCCCATGTCGGCGGCCTGGACCGGATCAGTTGCGAGCTCTCCGGTGGCCTGGACTCCACCACCCTCACCTTCGCCGCCCGCGCGACCGCCCCGGCGGAGCTGTCGCTCCTCACCGTGGCCGCCCGGGACCGCTACAGCGAGGACGAGACGTGGGCGCGGCGGGCGGTGGCGGCAGCACACGGCGGGCATACGGACCTCCCCGCCCTGGCCCACCACATCATCCCCGCCGACCAAGCCCCCTACTTCTACGCCGACCTGGCCGCCACCGCCGCCGAGCTCAACGACGAACCCCTCCCCGTAGCCCCCGGCCGGGCCCGCGCGCACCTGCTCCTGGGCCGCGCCCACGCCACCGGCTCCCGCTACCACCTCACCGGCTACGGCGGCGACGAGCTCTTCCTCGGCCTGCCCCACGCCTACCAGGACCTCTTCCACGGCAACCCGCTCACCGCCTGGAACCACCTCAGCGGCCTCCGCCACCAGCTCGGCTGGCCCCTGCTCCCCACTCTGAAGGCCCTGCTGAACCGCTCCACCTTCCCCCGCTGGCTCGCGGGCGCGGTCACCACCGAACCCCAGCCCGTCACCCGCACCCCGCTGCTCTCCTGGGGCGTACGCCAGTCCCTGCGCCCGTGGTTCACGGACCACGCGAACGCCCTGATCACCGAGGAGTTCCGGGCGGCCGCCGCCGGGCAGGCCGAGCCGATCGACCGGTGGCGGGGGCGGCATGTGGACATCGACGCGGTACGGATGGGGGCGCGGCACTTCCAGGCGATGGAGGACATCGGCATGACGATCGGGCTGCCGGTCGCCGCGCCCTTCTACGACGACCGGGTCCTTGAGGCGACCCTCGCCGTACGCCTGGCGGACCGGATCAGCCCCTGGCGCTACAAGCCGCTGCTCGTCGAGGCGATGCGCGGGGTGGTGCCGGACGCGCTGCTGGCCCGTACGACGAAGGACCACATGTCCTCCGACGAACACCAGGGTCTCCGCGAACACGCCCCGGAACTGGCCGACTTGTGGACGGGATCCCGCCTCGCCGAACGCGGCCTGGTGGACGCCCGCCACCTGCTCCGACTGGCGGCCGAACCCTTCTCACCCGTCCTGGTGGAGCACTCCATCAGCTCCACGGTGGCCGGGGAGACCTGGCTGCGCACGGCCGAGAACGCCTGGCCCACACCCGATCGGACCCCCACGACGACCAGCGAGGCATCGCGATGAAGCTCAGAAAAGGCATAGCCGTCACGACGACCGAGTACGGAGGCGTCCTGCTCGACGAAAAGGACGGCAGCTACTGGCAGTTGAACGACACCAGCGTGATCGTGGTCGAGACGCTGGCCGCCGGCCAGGCCCCCGAGGCGGCCGTCGAACGCATCGTCGCCGAGTTCGACGTGGAGCGCGCGGAGGCCGAGTCGGATGTGGCCGAGCTGACCCGTCAGCTCGTCGAGGCGAAGATCCTGCGCCCATGACCACCGAGATGACGATGCCCCGCCGGGGCGCGGGCCCCGGCGGCCTCCGGCTGCGCACCGCGATAGCCGCCGCGTTCGTGCTGGCCCGCTGCAAACCGGGCCGCCTACGACGGGTGTTGACCCGCTGCGCGAGGGGCGCGCGCCCGGCGACGTACGAAGAGACGCTGGAGCTGTACGAGGCCATCACCGCCACCAGCCGCCGCTGCGCGGGCCGTTACGGCTGCCTGCCCCGTTCGGTGGCCATCGCGCTGGCGTGCCGGATGGCGGGGAGCTGGCCGGACTGGTGCGCGGGGGTCCGGACGGCACCGCCGTTCTCGCCGCATGCTTGGGTGGAGGCGGAGGGTCGCACGGTCGGCGAGCAGGCGGAGTCGGCCGATCTGCGTCCTTTGATGGTGGTGAAGGTACGCGAGGGGGTTCCGGGTGAGCACGGTGGCGGGGACGACGACGGGGGAGGGTCCGGGCGGGCTGGCTGAGGGCACGGAGGCGCCCGGGGGCGCGGAAGTGCCGGGGAGCCCCGAGGCGCTGGGGACCGGCGCGCTCCGGTCCGAGCCCCCCGCACGCTCCGACCCCACCCCCCTCCGCCTCCTCCTGACCCGGGTCCGCCCCCACCGCGGCGTACTCGTCCGCGCGGGCGTCCTCTCCCTCACCGGCTCCGCGGCCGGCCTGGCGATGCCGCTGATGGCGAAGTACGCGGTGGACGCGTTCGCCGCCGACCGCTCGCCGGTGACCCCGCTCATCGCGCTCACCGCACTGGTCCTCGCGGGCGCCTGCCTCTCCGCGTACGGCCGTTACCTCATGGCCCGCACGGGAGAGGGCGTCGTCCTCCGGGCCCGCGATCAACTGGTGGGCCGGATCATGCGGTTGAAGGTCCCGGCGGTGGACCGTCTGACCCCCGGCGACCTGCAGTCCCGCGTCACCAGCGACACGACTCTCCTGCGAACCGTCCTCTCCAGCGGCCTGGTCGAGTCGTTCAACAGCGTGCTGATGCTGCTGGGGACGATCGCGTTCATGGCGTACATGGACGTCACGCTGCTGGGCGTGACACTGGTGGTGATCGTCGGTATCGGAGCCGTAACCGCTCTGCTCATGCCCCGCATCCAGCGCGCGCAGCTCCGGGCGCAGGAGTCGGTGGGAGCGATGGGCGCGGCGCTGGACCGGGTGCTCCAGGCGTTCCGTACGGTCAAGGCGAGCGGCGCCGAGGAGCGGGAGACGGCGGCGGTCGCGCAGGCGGCCCGGCGCGCGCACGACCGGGGTGTCTCGGTGGCGAAGTGGTCCTCGGTCTCCGACGTCACGATGATGATGTCGATCCAACTCGCCTTCCTGGCCGTGCTGGGAGTGGGCGGAGCGAGGGTCGCGTCGGGCTCGCTCGACATCTCGTCGCTGATCGCGTTCCTGCTCTACCTCTTCTACCTGATGGGCCCGATCGGCGGCCTGGTGGAGGGCTGGACGGGCCTGCAGAGCGGCCTCGCCGCCGTACGCAGGATCGACGAGGTGGAGTCGCTGCCGGGCGAACCTGCCGGCCGGCCCGGCAGCGTACCGGGCGAGGGGACTCCGCTGCGGGTCACCTTCCAGGACGTGGCCTTCGGGTACGGGGACGAGCGCGCGCCCGCCCACCAGGGGGTCACGTTCGAGGTCCCGGCCGGCGGGATGGTGGCGCTGGTGGGCCCGTCGGGGGCGGGGAAGTCGACGGTGTTCAGCCTGCTGGAGCGGTTCTACGATCACGATGCGGGGACCGTCGCGCTGGACGGCCGGGACATCCGGGACTGGCCGCTGGCGGAGCTGCGGGCCTCGCTCGCGTACGTGGAGCAGGACGCCCCGGTCCTGGCCGGGACGCTGAGGGAGAACCTGCTCTTCGCGGCCCCGGACGCCCCGGAGGACCGGCTGGCGGAGGCGGTGGCCCGGACCCGCCTGGACGCCCTGGTCGCCCGCCTGCCCGACGGCCTGGACACGGCGGTCGGCCATCGGGGCGTCACCCTCTCCGGCGGCGAACGCCAGCGCATCGCCATCGCCCGCGCCCTGCTGCGCCGCCCCCGCCTGCTCCTCCTCGACGAGGTGACCTCGCAACTGGACGCGGTCAACGAGCAGGCGCTGCGCGACGTCATCCTCGAACTGGCTCAGCAGTCCACGGTGTTGGTCATCGCCCACCGCCTCTCCACCGTCCGCCACGCCGACCGCATCGTGGTCCTGGAGGAGGGCCGGGTCCGCACGGCGGGCACCCACGAGGAGCTGATCGCCTCGGACGACCTCTACCGGGAACTTGCGACCACGCAGTTGGCGGCGGCAGCGGATCAGTCGGTGTAGTTCTTCAGCTCCTCGGTGTCCAGGCTGATGGAGGCGGGGTGGGGGAGGGTGACGGCTTCGCCGACGTCGTACAGGCGCTGATGCCGGTAGCGAGCCGAGCCGGGTTCGCTGCGGACGGCGACTGTGCCGGACCGGCGGTCGATGAGAAGGCGCACCGGGATGCCCGCCGCTGCGTAGTCGCACGGCGCCGCAGGGGTGTCGTCGTACGAGGTCACGTCCACGGTCAGGAGGATGCGGTCCGGGCTCGACCACTCGCCGTCCCCGGCGAATCGGCCCGCGTGGGCCAGGGTGCCGCCCGGCCGGGCGCGGTCGTTGTGGTCTCCGCCGATCCGCAGCCCGCGTCCGCGGTACAGCCGCAGTTCCGGCCGCAGCCGCAGGCACTGCATCGCGAACCACATGATGATCTCGTCGTGGTCTCCGTCCGCCACGGGCCTCACCTCCAGCCTTCCGTTGCTCAGCTCCAACGTCACGGTCTCGGGGCAGGCGAGGGCCAGCGCCTCGAAGTCCTCGACGGGCATCATCGGTACGTCCTCTCGGACCGAGGAACCAGCCCCGCCCGCACCAACTCCATCCGCTCCCGTACCCCAGGCGGCTGCACGGCCCCCGGCGGCCCCACCGGCGGTTCGGGGACCGGCCCACGGCACTCCCGGCACAGCCCCCCGAGGAGCGCCTCCGGGGCGCCGGGAACTCCGCACTCGCCGCACTCCAGGGTGCGCAGCACGGTCCGGGGGCGCGGCACGGTCCGTTCGGGCGGCAGCTTGTCGCGCAGGCGCCGCTCGACGAGGCGGGCGGCGCAGTGGACGGGGGACGGGAGGCCCGCCGTGAGGGCGTGCAGCAGTTCGGCCTCCGTCGCCCCGCGCGCGAACCACTCGCTGACCTGCGGTTCCAGCCGCACGCAGTCGGCGGCGGAGAGGGACAGCGCTGGAGCCGTACGCCCGAGGGCGGCGAGCAGGATGAACGCCCGCGAGCGGGTGGGCCGTTGGGGCCGGTCCGGCGGGACGTCGCCCCGGATGTAGGCGTTCCACCACTCGTCCTCGCGTGCGGTGCGCGAGAAGAAGGTCCGGGTCACCCAGAACATCACCTCGTCGGTGATCACGCACTCGCTGCCGCGCCGCAGATGCCCGGCGTCCTGGAGCCGATTGAGGGTGGTGCCCAGGGCGCACTGCCCGTACGGGAGGTGCTTGGCCAGCGTCTTCACGGAGATGTCGGAGCCGTCGGGCAGCCGGTCGATGTACGCGGCGACGGCGGCGTCACGGGGGAGGAGGTGGGCGAAGTCGCGGTCGGTGCGCGGTCGTTCGCCGGGGGCGGAGCGCTTGCCGTAGCCGGGTTTGGCCATCGGGTGCGGGGTCGCGGGCGGGTGCGTGGGCGGGGCCTCGTGCGGGGGGCAGGAGGCGGCATTAGGGTAGCTAGCAGCCATGGGGATCGCCTTGGGTTGTTCGATCTTCGTTGGTCAGACCCCTGTTCGGTGTGTCAGCACCAGCAGGGGTCGCTTTTCTGGTCTCGTTCTCCGCACGCTAAAGCGCGGCGACTGTGCGTCGCAAGTCGGTCGCAAACGGTCAACTTCAGTCGCAGGGTGGGTGGGTGGGAAAAGTGACCCATCCACCCCATCACCGTAAAGACCGCTCGGATCTCGCGGCTTGAGCTCCGGGAGGAGCCAGGGTCGGCGCAGGTGGGAACGGTTGTGCGGCAGGATCGCGGCATGACGAACACCAGTTCCCAGGCGGCTTCGGTGCCGCTGTCGTTCCGGCAGGCGGCATCGGATGAAGACCTGGCCGAGCTCGTACGCCTCCGGGACGCCGCCGCGCGGTGGCAGATCGAGCGCGGCATCGAGCAGTGGCAGCCCGGAGAGCTGGACGAGGACCACTTTCGGCGCAGGCTGCACGAGGGCGAGGTCTGGCTCGCCACGCTCGGCCCCGACGGCCCGAGCGCCGGGGCCTGGGAGCTGTGGTGGGACGACGAGCCGGCCTGGGGCGCCCAGCCGCCGGTCGCGGGATACGTCCACCGCCTGATGACCGACCGCCGCACGGCCCCGCCCGGCGCCGGCCGCGTACTGCTGGCGGAAGCCGAACGCCGGATCGCCGCGTACGGGAGGGAGCTGTGCCGGCTCGACTGCCTGACGTCGAACGACCGGCTCCGCCGCTCCTACGAGGAGGCGGGGTACGCGGTGGTGGGCGAGCAGGCGGGGAAGAACGGGGACGGCGGGCGGACGTACGGGGTGACGTTGCTGGAGAAGCGGGTGGGGGTGTGACGGGGTGGGGCGGGCACCATGATGAGCAGCACGTCACCGGAGCCTTTGTCTGTGAGCCGATCCAGGCAAGTTTTCCTCTCCGCTCGACTTTCCTGACTCAGGAAAGTCGGAGCCACAGGAGACTCATTCCGCCGGAGCCGACCGAGGCGGGAACCCCTGCGGGTGCCGTGACGACGATCACTCCGATGGATCGCCGGGGCTGTAGACCGGATGCCCGGCGGTGGGCGTATACCCGGTGAAGCGAAAGATCCGGGAGCGACTTTTGACCGTCGAGGAGTTCGAAGAGTTCTACGCCCAGGCGGTCGCGCGTCTCACAGGCCAGTTGTACGTGATGACGGGGGACCTCCAGGAGGCGCAGGACGTCGTGCAGGAGGCCTTCGTCAAGGCGTGGGTCCGGCGCGGCCGGCTGGAGCGGGACGGGCGGCCCGAGGCGTGGATCCGTACGGTCGCGTGGCGGCTGGCGGTGAGCCGGTGGCGGTTCCGGCGGCGTTCGGCGGACGCCTGGGGCCGGGGGAGCGGTGCGGCGGAGCACGTCGCGCCGCCGGACCCGGACCACGTGGTGCTGGTCGACGCGCTCCGGGAGCTGCCCGCTCAGCAGCGGCGGACGTTGACCCTGCACTACCTCTGCGACCTCACGGTGGAGCAGATCGCCGGGGAGACCGGGCTTTCCGCCAGCACGATCAAGACGCATCTGGTCCGCGGCCGGGCGGCGCTTGCCCACCGGCTGCAGGACCCCCGCATGGAGGAGGCTCCTGATGTCTGAACCACGGGACCGGTCGGGCCCGGAGGAGTCCCGGGGCGCGCAGGATCCGTTGCGGTCCCTGTTCCGGCAGGCCGGGGACTTCGGGCAGGGCCACTCCGTGGCGGACCCGGCGGCCGGCATCACCGAGCGCGGCATGCGGGCCCAGCGGCGCCGGATGGCCGCGGTCGCGGTGGGGGTGTGCCTGGTCATCGGCGGGGGCGGCGCGGCGGCGGTCGGCCTGCTCCCGGTCACACCGAAGCCCGCCCCTCCGGCGACGAGTCCGTCGCCCAGCTACCCGTCCCCGGCACCGCCGCCGCCCGCGGGGACGTTGACGGAGCCGCCCACGCCCAGCAATACGGTGCCGGGGGTGGAGGGGGCCGTCACGGGGACGACCGCTCCGGAGGGCCCGCGGGGGACGGAGGGCCCGCAGAGGACGGAGGCGCCGACGAGTGCTTCGTCAACCTCAACGTCCACATCGACCTCCACCTCCACATCGATGTCTACATCGACGCTTGGGGCGACGTCGATGCCCTGATGGCGGGGTGTCGACAACTCGCCCTGCCCTCCGCTCCGTTGCTCTCCCCCCTTCCACGCTCCGGCGTCTCCGCCGGGCGAACCCACACGCCTGGGCGTGTCCGAAAGGTGCTTCAGTGTCTACGTTGCCTCCTGGGCTCAGGCCGGCCCCGCCACAGCCGAGGAGGAGCGCTCAGCCCCGGCCCGTAGGACGTGAGTTCCGGCCGGCCGAGAAGCCCGTACCGTACGAGTCCCGGCCCCGGCCCGCATCGCGCGTGCTTCGGGCGGCACGGGTCGGCCGGGCGGTCGCCTGGCTGAGTCCCGCCGACCGCAGAGTGCTCTGGCTCTACCTCCTGACCCGAATATCCGTGTGGATCACGGCCCACGGCGCCCGGTGGCTCTTCCCCCGGGGCTCCGATGTGCGGGAGGCGGCGCCGGTCCTCGCGCCGTTCCAGCAGTGGGACGCGAACCACTACCTCCGCATAGCGCGCGACGGCTACTTCCCGGCCGGCACAGGCCCATGGACGGATGACTGGGACAACAGGGAGGCGTTCTTCCCCGGATTCCCGATGCTCCTGCGGGCCGTGCACGTCATCGTCCCGAGCTGGACGGCGGCGGGCCTGCTGATCTCGTTCGTCGCGGGAGCCGTCGCCGTGCTGGCGCTGTCCCGCATAGCCCGCGCGTACGTCCCCGAGGACGCCGACGGCCGGCGCACGGCCCTGTTCTTCCTGCTCTCCCCGTGCGCGGTCTTCCTGGCGGTCGGCTACACGGAGGCGCTGTTCCTGGCGTTCGCGCTCCCGGCCTGGCTGGCCGCCCGGCGCCACCGTTGGGCGCTGGCGGGCACGCTGACGGCCCTGGCGGCGACGGTGCGGGTCAGCGGCCTGTTCCTGGCGGCCGCGATCGCGGTGCTGTTGGTGCTCTCGGTGAAGACCCGGCGCGACTGGCGCGGGGTCGCCTGGCTGGCACTGCCCGCGCTGCCGCCGCTGGCGTACAGCTGGTATCTGCATGCCCGCACGGGCGACTGGTTGGCGTGGAAGCACGCACAGGAGCGGGGCTGGTTCCGGGAGTTCCACACCCCGTGGGAGGCGTGGAGGAACACGTGGAACGCGGCGTTCGACGACGTACACACGACCGGCTACGCGGCCATGTTCCAGGCGGAGTTGGCCGCGATGGTGGTGGGCCTGGCCCTGGTCGCGCTGCTGGTGCGATACTGCCGCTGGCCGGAGGCGGTGTACGTCGCGCTGAGCCTGTGGGCGCTGGGGACGTCGTACTGGTACACGTCCGTCCCGCGCGCCACGCTGCTGTGGTGGCCGCTGTGGATCGGCCTGGCGGCCCTGAGCCTGCGCCGCCCGTGGTTCCGGACGGCGTACCTGTGCGTGACGGTGCCGGTGTGCGCGCTGGTGGCGCTGGCGTTTCTTACGGGGCGGTGGGCGGGGTGATCCGTCGGGCGTCAACAGGCGCGGGAGCCCCGCCAGGGCGGGGCCCACGGGGACTCGGGCATTGCCGGGGAGCCGCAGGGCGTCGGCAGCGCTCAGCGCACGTCGCTGACGAACGCCGACCAGGCGGAGGAGCCGAAGATGACGGCCGGTCCCTCCGGCCGCTTCGAGTCGCGCACGGGGACGAGCCCGTCAAAGTCGTCGGACACCTCGACGCAGTTACCGCCGTCGGAGTTGCTGTACGAGGACTTCCGCCACGTCGCGGAAGTCAGGTCGGCTCGGCGGGATGACATGATCGGATCTCCTTGACCAACTGCTGGATGAACTCGGTTGTCTGCTCTGGAGAGAGCGCCTTGTCTCGCTGCAAATCGTAGGACAGCCGCAGCTCCTCGACGCGTCCTGCGTCCTCAACCAGTTCACCGGACTTGCTGCCCTCCAGGTAGGCCACCGCCTTGCCGTTGGCCAGCCACAGGACGGTCAGTGAACCACCCATCAGATCGTGCAGACCTGCCGAGAACGGCAGCAATTGAAGCGTCACGTTCGGTCGCTTCTGCCACTCCAGCAGGGCCTCCAGTTGCTGCAGCCAGACGGCCGGCTGCGAGGCCGCCCGACGGAACACCGCTTCGTCGAGCAGCGCCCGGAAGTAGGGAGGGTCCTCACCTTTCAGGACGGACTGACGGCTCATGCGCGCGTCAACATCCTCTTGGAGCTCCGCCGCGTCCCGGGGAGTGCTGTAGCACCTCCGTCGCGTACGCCCTCGTCTGGAGCAGCCCCGGGATGGCGCTGCACGCGTATTCGTACCGGACTGTCGCTTCTCGCTCCAACTGCATGAACCGCTGATAGCGGCTGCCGAAGGCGTCGTCCCGGGCCAGCTCCCAGAGCTGTTGCAGCTGCTCGCCGGTGCCGTAAACCTTGTCGAGCGCCGCCATGACCTCCAGCGAGCCCAGGCGTGTCCCCGTCTCCAGCTTGTGCAGGTAGGACCGGTCGTACGTCGTCTCGTCGTGCAGCTCCTCCAGCGTCAGCCCGGACCGGTCCCGCAGCCGCCTCAGCGTCTCGTGCAGCATCTTGCGCGCGGACGCCTCTCCGCCCGAATCGGACGCGCGTTTGGGCATTCCAACTCCCCTGTGTCCTGAGGGGATAGGGCTACAGCGACCCCCTTCCGAGCGTAGCCAGCAACGCCGATGCTCGTGACAGAAAGATCCGAAGTCTCCACGGAAGGTGAGAACCATGAGCGCACTCCCGAAGTACGACCCCGACCGCAGTTGGCGGGCGGAGCGCATCCCCGACCGTCCCGTCATGCGCGTCATCGACGTACAGCGGCAGGACACGTACTTCGACCTGCCGCTGATGATCACCTTCAACGGGGGCGCGCAGGGTCCGGCGTACCTCCGCCTGGAGGTGGACGCGGTGATCGACCTCGTGGACGAGCTGAACCTGGCGCTGGACGTACGGGTGAGGGAACCCGTGGCGCGGCCGTGCACGCCGTCCGGCTCCTGACACGAGTCACCTGCTGCCCGCGTGGCGTCGCCGCGCGGGCCCGGACATCCACCCAGGGAGTCACCTCATGACCATCCCGGTGCTCGCTCCTCAAGGGCAGCAGGTCCACGTCGACGCCGACAGGAGCGTGCCCATGGTTCGGCGGTGCGAGGTCAGCATCGTGCGGTCGACAGCCGCCGGGCAGCCGATGGTGTCGGCCGACCGACGCCGTCCCGGGCAACTGCGACGCATGAACTGTGCGCTGCTCGAGCTGTGGGACTTGCGGCCGTGCATCGACGTCGCCGCGCTCGTCCTCACGGAGCTGGTCACGAACGCCTTCCAGCACGGCGGTGGAGAGAACATCACCATCACCTGGTGTGCCGATCGAACCCACCTGATCATTCAGGTGGAGGACAGCTCTCCTGTACGTCCTGTGCTCCGAACGGTGGACGAGGCCTCGGAGGGCGGTCGCGGGCTGGGCATCGTGGAGGCGCTGGCCGACAGGTGGGGAGTCAGCGAGGACGGCCACACCGTCCACTGCGCGCTCGCTCTTCCGGAGCGTGGGGCGTGACCGCCGCGAATCTGCCGCTCCCCTATCTCGAATTCCGTTCCTAGACGCGCGAGTTGCGCAGCGACTGCCACGCAGCGCCGGCGAGTGCCCGTGTCGACCGCGCGACCGACAGATGCTCGTGCTCGCGGTATAGATTCCAGTTGTACGGAATGAGCGACAGCTTGTTGGAAGACAGTGATCCTGCCTGGTGAGCCCTGTACACCGCCAGTGGCTCAGCCAGGCCCCGGGCGTCCGCGCCGTCCCGCATGATGCTTAGCCACAGTGCGTAGTCCTGGCGCTTGCGCATCTCCGGCATCAGCTTCGTGCCCAAGACCTTACGGTCGTACATCGCGGTGAGAGCTCCGATGTGGTCCTGGACCAGCATCGCGCGGTAGTCCACGTGCGCCCGCGCACGGATCACCCGCCCGTTCGGGACCCAGTCGGTGCTCTCGCCGCCGTGGTCGGCGTCCATCTTGAAGTACGAGGTGAAGGTCAAAGGCGCGGTGGCCTCCGCAGCGAAAACGAGCTGCTTCTCTGTCTTTTCCGGTAGCCACATGTCGTCGCTGTCGAGAAAGGCGATGTAGTCACCCCGGGCCCTTTCGATCGCGAGGTTGCGCGCCCGGCCTGCACCGCCGCGTTCGGGTGCCGATCGGGGCAGGACGCGTTCATCCTGCTCGGCGAACTCGCGGAGCAGTTCCATGGAGGCATCGGAGGATCGGTCGTCGGTGACCAGCAGTTCCAGGTCGCCATGGGTCTGTGTCAGCACCGAACGGACGGCCGCGCCGAGGGTGGCTGCCGAGTTGTACACGGGCATTACGACAGACACCAAGGTCACAGCACTTCTCCTCGCCTGGTCAGGAACAGCGGTTCATTCAAACACCACGACTGAGCAGGAGCTGGCGTGCAGATGGTCGTCGCCGGTCAAGGCTGTGTAGGGCCCCTTGCCGTACGTGCCAGCCAGTAGCACGTGAGAGACATGTAATCCTTGCGGCTGCGCGCAGTGCTGGACTCAGCCCGGCGCGACAGGGAGGGACCATCCCCGCACGCGCGGGGACCACAGTCCGTGACCTGCGTGTTTATGTGGCCAAGGTGCTGTTCTCCATCACTTCCTGAGAAACGGACATGTCGGCCTCACTTCACGGTCGGCTGTTGCGCCAGCCCCCCGCACAGCCCCATTGTTGCGATCGCGAGCGCCCTGTCCACCCCACCGCCCCCGGTGGCCCCTCATCCAACCCCGTGCAGCCGGTCCAGCTCCAGCCGTACAGGCGGAGGCAGCGGTCGTGCCGCTCCCTCCGCCCGGAATGACTCCAGCAGGTAGCCCACCAGCCGCCGTGACGCCGCACCCGCTTCGGGCTGAACCCCGTTCACTACGCCGTTGTTGGCCAGCAGGGCCAGGACCACGTCCGAGACGTCGAAGTCCGGGCGCAGCGCCCCCGCCTCCTTCGCCCGCCGCACCAGCAGGGCCAGCCCCTCCTCCGCCCGGTGGCGCTCCCCCGCGTAACTCGACGCGTCCGGGAAGCGGGCCAGGAAGGCGTGCGTGAAGCCCCGGTCGGCGGCCTGCATCGCGCACACCTTCGTGAACACCGAGCAGAACGCGCGCCACGGGTCCGGGTCCTCCAACGCCTCGTCGAGCACGCCCGCGCACTCGGCGAGCTGCTCGGCGAACGCCTCCTCGATCAGTACGGCGCGGGTGGGGAAGCGGCGGTAGAGCGTCGCCACCCCGACCCCGGCCCGCCGGGCGATCGCGCTGATCGGTACGTCGATGCCGTGCAGCGCGTACGCCTCGCGGGCCGCTCGCAGGATGCGGTCGCGGTTCTCCCGGGCGTCGGCGCGCAGGGCGTCCGGGCCGGGTGCGGGCGCGGGTGCGGACGCGTTGTGAGAGGGCTGAGCAGGCATGTTTCTCACTTTAGGGTAAGTGGAGGGGTTTCTCCGTTTGGCTGTCTAGCCTGGGTCGGGAGCAGGACCACCCGACCCAGGACAGGCACAGGACGGCCCACGATGAACGACATGCGCGCGGCGCTCTACGACAGCTACGGGCCGCCCGAGGTCCTCTACGAGGGGCGGGTCCCGGTGCCCGTGCGTGGGCCGGGCGAGGTGCTCGTGCGGGTCCACGCGGCCGGCGTCAACGGCGGTGAGCTGTACGGGCGGGCCGGGAAGGTGCGGCTCGTCACCGGGCGCCGGTTTCCCCAGCGGACCGGGATCGACTTCGCCGGCGAGGTCGCCGAGGTGGGCCCTTCCGTCACCGGGCTGAGTGTGGGCGACCGGGTGTGGGGCATCCTGCCGCGCGGGCGGGGCGGCTTCGGCAGTGCGGCCGAGTACGTGTCCGTCCGCCCGCGCCAGATCGCGTACGCCCCCGAGAACGTCACCCTGACCGAGGCCGTCTCGCTGCCCGCCGGGGGCACCACGTCCCTCACCGCCCTGCGGGACAAGGCCCGGCTCCGGGCCGGTGAACGCCTCCTCGTGCGCGGGGCCTCCGGTGGCGTCGGCAGCGTTGCCGTCCAGCTCGGCAAGGCCATGGGTGCCCACGTCACCGGGCTCGCGAGTGCCAAGAACCTTGATTTCGTGCGGGAGTTGGGGGCGGACGTGGTGCTGGACCATCGGTCGACGGAGCTGGCGGGGCTGGGGCCGTACGACGTCATCATGGATACGGTCGGCAGTGAACACCGGGCCTTGCAGGGGCTGTTGGCGCCGAGCGGCCGTCTGGTCTCCATCGCGTTCGACATCCACCACCCGGTCAGAGGCCTCGGCTACATCCTGGCCTCAGCCGTCCACGGTGGCCGGCGGGTGCGCTTCTTCAGCGGCAACCCGAAGCACGACCTGTTCGCCGAGCTGACCGCGTACGTCGAGCGCGGGGACCTCCGTCCTGTCGTCGACACGGTTCATCCGCTCGCGGACATCGCCGCCGCCCACCGCGCCCTGGAGGCGGGCGGGGTGCGCGGGAAGCATGTGATCCGGGTGGTGGGGGGTGGGGCTGAGTAGGTAGCTGGGCCCTGCGGGAGGGAGTTTTTCGGGGCGGTGGGGGCGGTGGGGCCTTGGCCTCCGGCCATCAGGTGGCCGGGAGCCAAGGCCCCGTACGGGCGAGCGCCGGCAGCGGGGCGCGTCAGTCCTCCGTCGGGAGCGGAGGCCGTGCCCGGTAACCGCCCGCCTGCAGCGTGAACATCGCCGCGTACGCGCCGCCCTCCACCGCCATCAGCTCCTCATGCGAGCCCGACTCCGTGATGCGGCCGTCGGCGAAGACGTAGATCGTGTCGCAGTCGACCACGCTGGCCAGGCGGTGCGAGATCAAGACCGTGATCTGGTCCTCGCGCAGCCGGCCGCGCAACACCGCCTCGTAGACTGCGTGTTCGGAGGGCGGGTCCATGCTGGCCGTCGGCTCGTCCAGGAGGAGCAGCGGGGCGTTCTTGTACAGGCCCCGGGCCACCGCGATCTTCGCCCACTGGCCGCCCGAGAGCTGCTGGCCGCCCTTGAAGCGCTTCGAGAGGAGCGTCTCCCAGGTGTCGGGGAGTGCGGCGATCACCGCGTCGGCGCCGGAGGCCTCGGCCGCGGCCAGGGTGCGGGCGGGGTCGGCCTCGGTGAGGGTGCCGGTGGCGGCGGTGATGTTGGACAGGGCGCTGAAGGGGAAGCGGACCGGTTCCTGGAGGACGCAGGCGACCTGACGGTGCAGGGACGCGGCGTCCATCTCCCGTACGTCGGTGTCGTCCCAGCGGACGCTGCCGCGTTCCGGCTCGTACAGGCCGGCCAGCAGCTTGGCGCAGGTGGATTTCCCCGAGCCGTTGAGGCCGACGAACGCGACCTTCTGGCCGGCGGTCAGGGTCATGCTGATGCCGTCGAGGGCCGGTGTGTCCTTGCCGGGGTAGGTGAAGTGGACGTCGTCCAGGGTGATCCGGTGGACCGTGGAGGGTGTGTACAACGATGCTTCTTTGGGGAGGAGTTGGCGGCTTCGTTCCTGGACCGTGAGCAGGTCGGAGACCCACAGCGCGTGCTCGTACACCAGGTGCGCGACCTCCACCAGACGGGTCAGTGCCACCTGGCCCGACTGGATCGCGAGCACCGCGCCCGCTCCGGCCGCGAGCGGGAGCCAGCCCGCGATCAGCATGGCGGCCAGCGCGGCGTACGTGATGCCGGTGCCGAGGCCGCCGACCGTCCGGCCCGCCAGGTTGAGCACGGCCGCGTGCACGCCCAGCCGGGTGTCCTCCTCCGCGATCTTCAGGGTCAGGCGGCGGTGTTCCTCCAGCAGGGCGCCCTGCGCGGTGTCCGAGCGGAGTTCGGCCGCCGCGTCGACGTCCAGCAGCAGCCAGGAGAAGACCCGGACGCGGCGTTGCAGCGCGTTCCACCGCTTGAAGGACGAGAACCGCGCGCGGGCGCTGCGGACCGCCGCGTAGCCGACCGGGAGGACGGACAGGAGGAGCAGGGGGAGGAGGACCGGGTGCAGGACGCTGAGCACTCCGGCCGTGCCGACGAGAGCCAGTGCGGCGGAGGCCAGGGAGACCACCTGGCCGACGATCTGGCGGGCGTAGAAGAGCCCGCGGTCGTTGGCGCGGTGGACCTCGTCGTGCCAGCCGGCGTCCTCGACCGCCTCCAGCCGTACGTGCGCGGTGAGGTGCAGGAACTCGCACTCCAGGGCCGTACGGATCTTCGGCGTGACGCGTGCCTGGGCCACGGCGACCGCGGCTTCCAGCGCCGCTCTCGTCCCCAGGAGGCCTACCACCAGCAGGAGTTGCGGGAGCGCCGCTCGTACGCGGTCGGGGGTCGGGCCCTGCGCGAACAGGTGCTGGAGCACCGCGATTCCGGCGATCAGGCCGAGTGCGCTCATCGCCGCCGAGGCCAACTGGCACACGATGACGGCGAGCGTCGCGCGCCGGTCGGCCTGCCACGCCATCCGGCCGATCAGCGCGGTGATGCGCGGCAGGCCGGTGAGGACCTGGGCCACGGTGGCGTCGGCGGCCGCGCCGTCGTGGACCGACCAGTACGCCTCCTCCATCTCATCCGTGAGGTTGTCGTCCTGCGGGCCGGCCGCGATGGTGGTGGGCGGTGGGGGGAGCGGCCCGGTGCGCTGGGCGGGGATGCCGGTGGGCGGTTCGCCCGGGTGGGTCGATTCGGTCATGCCGCGTGCCTCGTTTCCGGTCCGGGCCCGAAGGCGGGATGTTCGAACGCAGGATGAACGCGCGCAGGACGGCGTACAGGACGGCGTAAGCGATGCATGGTGCCCCTCGTGGCCGGATGCGGACAGGTGATCGGGTAACGGGGGTCTTCCTGTCGCCGTCACGGGTGGCGGAGGGCGATATCTGGAACGGGAATTCGAGTGGACGGGCTGCTCCGTGGTGCCGTTGGGCGGGGAGTGCCGTGATGCTGCGTTCGATCACTCCTGTGGGTCTGGGTCCTTCGTGTGGGGGATTGCGAGGGGCCGCTCCGGCTCCGGTTCGCTCCCCGGTCCGCCGTCGCGGCGTAGGCTATGGCCATGAAGTCCCGCGTCGTGGACGTCGAACCGGTCCCGCCGGACAACGACCTGAAGTGCAGCATGCACGACAGTCGCAGTCCGACTTGCAGTGGGCACGTCGTGGCTGTGGTGACGCTCGCCGACGCCGGCAGCGAGAACAACCGTTACCGGGTCTGCCAGTGGTGGTACGACAACAGACGTGAGGTACCGCGACCCTGACGGCTGAGCCGGAACGCCTCGTGCGGGACGCCGTCGCCCAGAGGGGCGGCTACGCCTGGCGACGGGTGCGGCCGGCGCCTTCGGGAGCTCGGGGCGGGGTGCGCGGGCCCGTGGGTGGCCGTAGGAACGCCTGAGGGGCACCCTTTCCGGGGTGCCCCTCAGGTCGGAGACCGTTCACACAGCTACGACCACGTGGCCCACGCCAACAATGACGCTTACGGCTGACATCGTGAACTCGAAAATCTTCATGCCAACCTCCACCTTGCTATGTGAAACCGTGCGGTTGGGGCGAATGCCCCGGGTGTTGCCCTTACGGAGTGAGCGAATGACCTTGATGAACTCGTAGAAGTGCCAAAGTGCCAGACTGGCCGTAAGTGTGACTGCCGGAATCGAACCGGCCGCAGCGATAGCTCAATGAACGCTCTCTTAAGTACAATTATACCCGAAATGAAGGCATTTGGCCAGGTCCAGCGCTCATGTCGGCGGGCGGCGACCGGGCTGCTCCGGCTGATCCTCGTACCGCCGCCTCGCCTGCCGGAGTGACGGAGTGGAGCGAGGTCCGCCGGAGCGCCGTCGTGCGCTCCGGCGACCCGGTCCGCTCACCCCGTCGTACGGCGTGGCCGGGGGCGCCGTCCCCATTCGTTCGCGGCCACCACCAGGCACACCGCCACCAGGACCACGTTCTTGACGACGTACTGCCCCTCCATGGTCGGGGCGGGGGAGTGCGGCTGCCACATCGCGTCGGGGAGGAGGACGAGGGTCGAGAACACGCCGCCCATGTGGAGGAAGAACGCGACGAGCGCGGGGCGCAGCAGGCGGCGGCCGACGATCAGGCCGATCCCGATGGCCGTCTCCAGGGCCGCGAGGGACAGCAACAGCACCGTCTCCGGCACCAGGCCCAGGGTCATCTTCGTCGCCGCGTCGATCGCCAACTGCTCGGCCGGGCTGGCCGAGGGGAACAGTTTCAGTACACCGAAGCCCACGAAGACGATGCCGACCGTCGCCCTCAGCAGGGCCACGGCGTGCGCGTCGACCAGGTCGGCCAGGTCGGCCACGCCGGTCAGTCGGCGCAGAGGACTTCGGCCGGCTGTGGGGTGGGCATGGGGGCGGGGGTGGGGGTGGTGATGGGTGCGGTCGGGCGGGGGCAGGGTCGGCTCTACGGTGCTGCTGCTCATGTGCGATCTCCCGGTGTGTCCGTGGGGGTGGGAAAACGTGCACGGGTGGCCCGCGCGGCTCGGCGGGCGACCTGGGCCATTTCGGGCCGTCTCGCGGATCGGTGGGGCCTGGTGTCCTGGCGTGATGCGCGGGCGGACGAGACGGGGCCGGTACGTGATCGACGTGGGCCGACCACCGCTCACTGCTTGGTCTAGACCATACGGACGAGGGTCGGGAGGCCGTCAAGGGTCTGGTCCCGCGGCGCCCGCAGGAGGCAGCGCGTTCGCGCCATGTTGCATCGGGGCTGCGGCGGGCGTGCGGGCGTGCGGATCGTCCGGTGGCCGATACCTTCGTACGGGGAAGGTGCGGGGCCCGATCTCCGGCCCGCAGGTCCGGTGGGGCTCCTGGCCGATCCGCCGCTGAGCAGCCCTGTTACGCCGAGGCCGGGCTTCCGCGACCCCGAGCCCGTGTGTCGGCTCCAACTCTCCGTCGTCTTCCGGCCATCCGGGGTGTCTTGTCTCCCGCAGGGGCCGCTACCCGCCGGTCGGGCGGGCGACCCCCGTGGTTCAGACGGCCGAAAGCCGCCTGGCCCATTCGGGGACGCATCGGGCATCGGCCCCCCGATGCCCGCGTCATGCCGAGGGGCCCGGAGCGTGTGCCCCGAGCCCCTGGCCCCTCAAGCCTGCGGAAGTCAGTTGGCGCTGAGCCTCAGCCCCGCTCCAGCCCGCCCCGCGCGATCACCCCCGCGTACCACCGCGCACTGTCCTTCACCGTCCGCCGCTGCGAGGCGAAGTCCACGTGGACGATGCCGAACCGCTTGCTGTAGCCGTACGCCCACTCGAAGTTGTCCAGCAGGGACCAGAGGAAGTAGCCGCGTACGTCGACCCCCTCCTCGATCGCCCGGTGTACGGCCCCCAGGTGCGCGTCCAGGTACGCCACCCGCTCCGGGTCGTGCACCTGGCCCTCCGGGTCCGCGTAGTCGTCGTACGCCGCCCCGTTCTCGGTCACCAGCAGCGGGAGGCCCGGGAGTTCGTCGCGCAGGCGGGTCAGCAGTTCGTACAGGCCGTTCGCGTCCACCGGCCAGTCCATCGCCGTGCGCGGGCCCTCCGCCGGGGTGAACGCCACATGCTGCTCGGCGCCCGCCCAGGGGGAGGGGGACTCGGAGCTGCCCGCCGAAACCACGCTCGGCGAGTAGTAGTTGATGCCCAGCGAGTCGATCGGGGTCGAGGTCACCTCCAGGTCGCCGTCCTTCACGAACGACCAGTCCGTCACCGCCGCCGTGT
The DNA here is from genome assembly GCF_042718795.1 of Streptomyces cyaneofuscatus. Lineage (GTDB taxonomy): Bacteria > Actinomycetota > Actinomycetes > Streptomycetales > Streptomycetaceae > Streptomyces > Streptomyces cyaneofuscatus_A. Next base: position 32,144 of record NZ_JBHXOX010000013.1, on the reverse strand, counting down.
CCGCCACCAGGTCCTTGGGCAGCCGCCCGTGGAAGACCGGGTCCAGGAAGATCCGGTTCGCCACCGCGTCGATCCGGCGCACCGCGTCCCGGTCCGCGTCGGTGTCCGTCAGCGGTCGCAGGGCATGGAGGTTGAGGGTGAGGGAGACCTCCGCCGTGGACGGGAGGCGGTCGCGCAGGACCCGGGTCGCGGCGCCGTGCGCCAGGTTGAAGTGGTGGGCGGCGCGCAGTGCGGCGAGGTCGCTGGTGCGGCCGGGGGCGTGGACCCCGTTCCCGTACCCCAGAAACGCCCCACACCAGGGCTCGTTGAGCGTTGTCCACGTCGACACCCGGTCGCCCAGCGCCCCGGCCACCAGGCCCGCGTACTCCGCGAACCGGTGCGCCGTGTCCCGCTCCGGCCAGCCGCCCGCGTCCTCCAACTCCTGCGGCAGGTCCCAGTGGTAGAGCGTCGCGACCGGTCTGATGCCGGCGCTCAGCAGCTCGTCCACCAGGCGGCGGTAGAAGTCCAGGCCGCGCTCCACCGCCGGGCCCCGGCCCGTCGGCTGCACGCGCGGCCAGGAGACGGAGAACCGGTAGTCGGTGACGCCGAGTTCCTGCATCAGCTTGACGTCGTCCGGCATCCGGTGCAGGTGGTCGGCGGCGATGTCACCGGTGTCGCCGTTGCGGACCTTGCCGGGGGTGCGGCTGAACGTGTCCCAGATGGAGGGCGTACGGCCGTCCTCCGTGGCCCCGCCCTCGATCTGGTACGCGGCGGTGGCCGTGCCCCACCGGAATCCGGCGGGGAAGCGGAGCCCCGTACCCGTCTCGGGGCGGTCGCCGGGGGAGGTTCCCGGGCGGGCGCCTGTGGAGGTCGCCGGGCGGGCATCAAGAGCTGTCATAGGACGGACACTCCAGAAGTGAGGGGAGGAGGGAGGAAGAGGGAGGGAGGGGCGGGGGCGCGCGTCAGCCCTTCACCGCGCCCTGCATGATGCCGCCGACGATCTGCCGGCCCAGCAGGCCGAAGACGATCAGCACCGGCAGCGTGCCGAGCAGCGTGCCGGCCATGATCACCGACTGGTCGTTGACGTAACCGCCGCCGAGCTGCCGCAGCGCGACCTGCACGGTCGGCTCCTGCGAGGACAGCGCGATGATCGGCCAGAAGAAGTCGTTCCACGCCGTCATGAACGTCAGCATCCCCAGCACCGCCATCCCCGGCCGCGCGATCGGGATCACGATCGACCAGAAGATGCGGGCCGTCGACGCCCCGTCCACCCGGGCCGCCTCGATCAGCTCGTCCGGCAGCGACTGCACCAGGTACTGGCGCATGAAGAACACGCCGAAGGCCGACACCAGGCCGGGCAGGATCACCGCCTGGAGCTGGTTCACCCACTGGAGTTCGGCGATCAGCATGAAGAGCGGGATCACGCCGAGCTGCGGCGGGATCATCATCGTCCCGATCGTCAGCGTCAGCAGCGCGCCCCGGCCCCGGAACTTCAGCTTGGCGAAGGCGAATCCGGCCAGCGTGCAGCACAGCACCGTGCCGAGCGTGATCGACGACGACACGATCAGCGAGTTCAGCAGCGCCTTGCCGATGTCCGCCTCTTCGAGGACCTGCTCGAAGTTCTTGATCAGGTTCGGGCCCGGCAGCAGGCTCGGCGGCACCTGGGCCAGGTCCGCGTTGGACCGGCTGGCCGCGACGATCGTCCAGTAGAAGGGGAACGCCGAGATGAGCAGGGCGAAGCCGAGGATGACGTATGAGAGCCAGCCGCCCTTCATCGTCCGGCCCGCGCCCCCCTTGCGTACCCGCTTTCCCGGCGGGTCCTGCGGCGGGCGGCCCGTCTCCGGGGCCGTCGGCGGTGCGACGAGCGCGGTCATCGGCCGGCCTCCTTGCGTGCGCGGCGGCGCGCGACCAGGGCGTTGGCCCCGACGAGCACCACGATCAGGACGAACATCACCCAGGCGATGGCCGCGGCCCGGCCCAGGTGGAAGAAGCCCCAGCCCTGTTCGTACATGTACAGGCCGAGGGTCTGGTACTGGTGCGAGATGCCGCCCGAGATCGAACCCTCGAACAGCAGCGGCTCACCGAAGAGCTGGGTCGCCCCGATCGTCGAGATGATGACCGTGAAGATGATCGTGGGGCGCAGGCCGGGGAGCGTGACGTGGATGAACTGCCGCCAGCGCGACGCCCCGTCCATCTCCGCCGCCTCGTACAGTTCGTGCGGGATCGACTGCATGCCCGCCAGGTAGATCAGCGCGTTGTACCCCGTCCACCGCCAGATCACGATCGTCGACACCGCGATCTGCGAGGCGACCGTGCCCGTCTGCCAGTCCACCGGGTCGAAGCCGACCAGCCCGATCGCGTAGTTGATCAGCCCGAAGTCGCGGCCGAAGAGCTGCGCGAAGACGAGCGTGGCGGCGGCGACGGACGTCGCGTACGGCAGCAGGATCGCCGTCCGGATGAAGGTGCGGCCGCGCAGCTTGTAGTTGAGCAGGTGGGCGAGGCCGAGCGCCATCGCGAGCTGCGGGACCGTGGACAGCACGCCGATCGTGAACGTGTTGCGCAGCGAGATCCAGAAGTACTCGTCGGCGAAGAGCGCCGTGTAGTTGGCGATCCCCCGCCACTCCATCTCGCCGCTCGTCTGGAGCTCGACCCGGTAGAGGGAGACGAACGCCGTGTAGAGGAGCGGGAAGAGGCCGAAGGCGAGGAAGAGGGTGAAGAAGGGGGCGATGTAGGCGTACGGGGACGCCTTGCGCCAGGTACGCCGGAGCGTGGCTGCCCGACCGTCGTCGGGCCCGGGTCCGGTGGAGGCGGGGCTGCGGGGCCCGGCCTTCGCGGTGGCGGTGAGGGACACGGTGCGGCCCTTCGGGGTCGGGAGCGGAGAAGCAGGGAGCAGGGGTACGGGGGTGGGGCCGGGCCACCGTGGTGCGCTCCGGTGGACCGGCCCCAGGCAGGACCGGTGGACCGGCCCCAGGCAAGAAAGGGGAGGAGAGGGGCAGGCCGTGACCGGCCCCAGGCACGAAGGGGAGGAGGCGCAGCGTGTCGGCGTCAGCCGATCACGTTCGCCACGCCCTTCTTCGCCGTCTCCCACGCCTTGTCCGACGAGACGCCCTTGCGCTCGACCTCGCTCAGCGCGTTCGTGAGCTGCTGCATCACGTTCTGGTCGTGCACGCCCAGCACCTGCACCGGGGACTCCTTGGCCGCGTCACCGAAGATCTGGCCGATCGGCGCGCCGGAGAAGTAGTCGTCCTCGGCGTCCGCGATCTTCTCGATGGCGCCCGTCGAGGACGGGAAGTTGCCCTGCTTCTGGAAGACCTTCGCCTGCTGCTCGGGGGCGGTCAGCCACTCGATCAGCTCGTACGCCTCCTTCTTGTGCTTGGCCGCACGCGGGATCGAGAGGTACGAGCCGCCCCAGTTGCCGGCCCCGCCGGGCAGCTTGGCGATGTCCCACTTGCCCTGGCCGCCGTCACCGGCCTGGCCCTTGATGTAGCCGAGCATCCAGGCCGGGCACGGGATCGTGGCGAACGAACCGGCCGCGAACGCCTGGTTCCACTGCGGGGACCACTGGTCGAGCTTGGCGCTCAGGTCCGCCTCGGCGGCCTTCACGGAGGTGTCCCAGGCCGTCTTCACCGCCGGGTTCTTCTCGTAGATCAGCTCACCGGAGGCGTCGTAGTACCGCTCCTCCTCCTGGCCGATCATGATCCCGTAGAGCGAGCCGATGCTGTCCAGCCAGGCGCTCTTGGCGGGGGCCTTCTTCTTGTACTCCTTGCCGAGCTCCAGGTAGCCGTCCCACGTGGACCACTTCTTCGCGAGCTCCTCGCGGTCGGTGGGGAGGCCGGCCTTCTTGAAGAGGTCGGTGCGGTAGCACATCGCCTCGGGGCCGACGTCCGTGCCGAGGCCGAGGACCTTGCCGTCCTTCGTGGTCGCCGCCGACCACTTGGCCTCGGCGAACTCGCCCTTGAGCTTGTCGGCGCCGAACTCCTTCAGGTCCTGGAACTTGTCGGACTGCTGCTGGGTGACCGACGCGATGCGGCCCACCTCCACGCCTTGCACGTCCGCGAGACCGCCGCCGCCCGCGAGGCGGGTCTGGAGCGACTTCCAGTAGTCCGCCTCGTCCTGGGTGTCGCTCTGCTTGATCGTCACGTTCGGGTGGAGCTTCTGGTACTCGTCGTAGAGCCCGGCCTCCTTGAAGCCGAACGATCCGAACAGGTCGACCGTGAGCGTGACCTTCCCGCCCGCGCTGTCGGAGGAGTCCGACGAGTCGCCGGATCCGGATCCACAGGCGGCGAGGAGCGCCCCGGCGAGGACGACCGCGCCGAGGCGGACGGTGGCTCTCTTGGCGGCTCGGGCGATGGGCATGGGAAGCCTCCCTTGGCTTCGGGATGAACCGAGCGCTTTGAGAGCGCTCTCAAAACCTGCGTCTGGAGCGTCTCCCACCGCCCCCGCCCCGTCAAGACTCGAACGCATAACAGCTTGGTGTTACGTGCGGCCGTCGCCCAACTGCCTTCTGTGTGCGTTCTCTTGACACTGAGGTTTCAGGAGTTTTACGTTCCTTGGCACTTGAGAGCGCTCTCGAAGGCGCTCTCACCCCCCCATGATGACCATGATCGAGGTGCTGCTCGTGCAAGCCTCCCTCTCCAGACTCGCCTCCCGTGCCGGGGCCAGACCCGCCGCGGCCACGCTCCTGGCCGTGGCCCTGGCCGCCGTCACGCTGGGCCCCGCCGCCACCCCCGCGGCCGCCGCCACCATCCCCGCCGGCGCCGGCAGCTACACCGACTCCCGCCCCGCCGGCACCCAGGGCCCGACCACCAACACCGGCGCCCCCGTCACGCCCAAGCTGACGACGGCCGCCCGCAGCAAGCCGGTCCCGACCAACGACTGGTGGTCCTCGCTGGCCTTCCAGCGCTACGGCGACAACCCGTACTCCACCCCCATGTACGGGCATCCGCTCACCTACCAGGCCAAGGCCAACGGCCTGGAGGTCGGCTACCCGACCACGCCCGCGATCGTCGGCGACGGCCGGCAGTACGAGTACGCCCACAAGGCCGACCTCACCGTCGGCCTGACCGGCCTGAACTCGCCCGACACCAAGGCCGACGCCTGGTCCGACTGGACGGTCACCCCGTACTGGGCGGACGGCTCCCGCACCTTCCGGGCCACCATCGGCCACGGCATGCCGTTCGTGTACGCCAAGGGGTCCGGCGGCGACGCCCGCGTCACGACCGCCTCCACGCCCACCGTCTTCTCCGACCAGGGCAACGTCGTCGGCATCACGGTCGCCGGGCACCACTACGCCCTCTTCGCCCCGACCGGCGCCGACTGGAACATCTCCGGCACCACGATCACCGCCGGGCTGGGCTCCAAGGACTACTTCTCGCTCGCTGTCCTGCCGTCCACGGACGCGCTCGCGACCTACCGCAAGTACGCGTTCAGCTTCGTCACCGGCTCCCAGGTGGCCTGGCAGACCACGGGCGGCAACGTCCGGGCGACCTACTCGCTGACCACGGAGGCCCGCGAGGGCACCGAGCGCGGGACGCTCCAGGCGCTCTACCGCCACCAGTGGCTGCATACGACCGACGCGCTGACCCCGTACACGTACGTCTCACCGCGCGGCACGATGAAGGTGCGCGAGTCCGCCACCTTCACCACCAGCCAGAAGAACCAGGGCGTGGTGCCCGCGCTGCCCGTCTCAGGCGGCGTCGACCGGGCCCGGCTGACCGGCTACCTCAACGAGGTCGCCAACGCCTCCGACCCGTTCTCCGGGGCCACGGACACCTATTGGACCGGCAAGGCGCTCGGCAAGCTGGCCCAACTGGTGCCCGTCGCCGACCAGATCGGCCAGACCGCCACCCGCGACAAGCTCCTCGGCCTGATGAAGGGCCGCCTCCAGGAGTGGTTCACGGCGGGCGGCCCCAGCGAGTTCAGCTACGACAAGGACTGGAAGACCCTCACCGGCTACCCGGCCTCGTACGGCAGCGACACCGAGCTCAACGACCACCACTTCCACTACAGCTACTACGTGTACGCGGCGGCGATCATCGCCCAGTACGACCAGGCCTGGGCGGCCGACTCGGCCTGGGGCACGATGATCAAGCACCTCATCCGTGACACCGCGAACCCCAGCCGCACCGACTCGGCGTACCCCTTCCTGCGCGGCTTCGACGTCTACGCGGGCCACAGCTGGGCATCGGGCCACCAGGGCTTCGCGGCCGGCAACAACCAGGAGTCCTCGTCGGAGTCCATCAACCTCAGCGCCGGCCTGGTGCTGTGGGGTTCGGCCATGGGCGACAACTCCCTGCGCGACCTCGGCAGTTACCTGCTGACGACCGAGTCCGAGGCGATCACCCAGTACTGGTTCGACGCCAACGACACCGTCTTCCCGGCCTCGTACAAGTACGGCACGGTCGGCATGGTCTGGGGCAGCGGCGCCTCCTACTCCACCTGGTGGACAGCGAACCCGGAGGAGATCCACGGCATCAACGTCCTCCCGGTGACCGGCGGTTCACTGCACCTGGCCCGTGAGAAGGCCGCCATCAAGCGGAACATCGCCGAGATGGAGCGCGAGAACGGCGGCCCGGCTCAGGAGTGGCGCGACCTGCTCTGGGAGTTCGAGGCCCTCTCCGACCCGACGTCGGCGAAGGCCAAGTACGACAGCGTGAACGGGAATTACGAACCCGAGCAGGGTGAGTCCAAGGCGCACACCTACCACTGGATCAACACCCTCAACACGGTCGGCGCCCCGGACATGACGGTCACCGGTGACATCCCGACCTCCGCCGTCTTCTCCAAGAACGGCACCCGCACCTACACCGCGCACAACCACGGCACCGTGACTCGTACGGTGACCTTCTCCGACGGCAAGACCCTTTCCGTGCCGGCCCGTTCGCAGGCCGTCAGCACCGGCCCCGGCGGCGGAGACCCGGACCCGGATCCCGACCCCGGCAACCCGTCCACCGGCAACACCTTCCGCCTCAAGACCGGCGGCGCCCTCACCACCGCCACCACCGACCCGGCGGGCGCCGACACCATCGCCTCCGCCGACGGCGTGAACCGGGACGGCACCCCGTACCGCCCGACCGTCTACGAGGTCAAGAAGGTCAACGGCAAGGTCTCCACCGGGGCCGCCACCGCGTTCCGCCTCCGGGTGGACGCGGGCACCAAGGTCGGGCTCGCCCCGCAGGTCCGGGTCAGCTACGACCTGACCGGCGACGGCAGCTTCGACCGCACCGAGACGTTCCGCTACTTCGCCACCGACCCGGTCAACGGGTGGGAGGAGTACACGCAGGCGGTTGGCGCGCAGGCGACCACCGGCAGCCTGGGCGAGCTGAAGAACGGCACGGTCCGCCTGGAGATCTGGAACGCGCTCGGCAACGGCACGTCCCAGGTGCAGACGGGCACGGACGCGGCGGTGCTGCGGATCCCGTACCAGTAGGACGCGTGAACCCGCACGGGCGGACGTGCGGGTGAACATCCCGTACGTGTAGGACGCTGATGTACGGGCACGATCGGTGCGGCGGGTCTCCGGCTCCTCAGGGCGGAGGCCCGCCGTACTCGTTCCCCTCTCCCCGGTGTTACGCGGAGGCGCGGCGGACCAGCGTCGTCGGGGTGATCACCGAGTCGGGCGCCGAGCCGTTCCCCGTACGGTCGCGGTCCAGTCCGCGCAGCAGCAGCCGGGCCATCAGCCGGCCCTGGCCCTCGATGTCCTGGTTCACGGTGGTGAGCGGCGGGTCGGTCTCCTCGGCCACCCCGGCCATGTCGTCGAACCCGACGATGGCCACCTGCTCCGGCACCGCGATCCCGCGCTCCCGCAGGACCCGCAGCGCACCCGAGGCCATCAGGTCGTTGGCGACGAAGACCGCGTCCAGGTCGGGCCGTCGCTCCAGCAGCTCGGCCATCGCCCGCGCCCCGCTCTCCACGGTGAACCCGGCCTCGGCGACGAGCGTCGGGTCCACGTCGATGAGGACGTCCCGGTAGCCGTCGAGGCGGTCCATCGCGGAGGTCTGGTCGGGCGGCCCGCCGATGTGCGCGATCCGCTCCCGCCCCAGGTCCCGCAGATACTGCACGGCGACCCGCGCCCCGCCCCGGTTGTCGGCGTCCACGTATGGAACGGCCTGGTCACCGGGATCGGCGGTCCAGCTCGGCCGGCCCCCGTACACCGTCGGGATCCCCGCCCGCCGGGTGATCGCGGGCAGCGGGTCGTCGGTGTGGAGGGAGAAGGCGAGGGCGCCGTCCACGTGGCCGCCGGAGAGGTAGCGCGCGATCCGGTCGAAGTCGCCGGGGCCCTCCACCAGCAGCAGGACGAGCTGGGTGTCGTGGGCGGTCAGCTCCTTGCTGATGCCCCGGATCTGCTGGGAGAAGAAGGGGTCCGAGAAGATCCGTATCTCCGGCTCGGCGATGACGACGGCCACCGCGCCGGTCCGCCGGGTGACCAGGGTCCGGGCCGCGTGGTTGGGGATGTAGCCGAGCTCGTCGACCGCCTGGAGCACCTTGTCGACCAGCGGTTTGCGGACTCCGTCGCCCCCGTTGACGACCCGCGAGGCGGTGGCCCGGGAGACCCCCGCACGCGCCGCGACGGCTTCCAGGGTGGGCCGGGACCCGGGGGACTGCTCGGGCAAGGCGGTCGCTCCTCGTCGACGGGGGCGGCGGCACGCGGGGTGGTGCTGGCCTGGGGCCTTGAGACCTGTGCCGTCGCCGGATCGTCTACAGCCTAGCGCCGGGGCGGGGGCAGGGTTGAGAGCGCTTCCATTCGGTGCAGAGGCGGTGCGGAGGTGGACCTTCTGCGACGACGGCCCATACTTCACATGATCATCACATCAGGATCATCGCGTCGAAGGGGTGGGGCCTTGAGAGCACGACGAGAACGACGAGCACGACGAGCACTTCGCAGAGTCCGTGGGGGCGCGGCAGTCCGGTGGTCCGTCGCCATGGCCGTGCTCGTGGGGGCGGTGGGAGCGGTGGGGGTCGCGGGGAGCGGTCAGCAGGTGGCGGCCGACCCGGCGCCACCGCCTCCGGTGCGTACCGTCTCGTACAACGCGTGCGGCGCGCACACCTGCCAGAACACCGTGGACAGCGCCGATACCTGGGCGGAGAAGTTCCGGTCGCGGATGGAGGCCGAGGGCGGGCCCGCCGATGTGATCGCGCTCCAGGAGATGTGCACGGGCCAGTACGAGGCCCTGCGCACGGTGCTGGTCGGCTACACCGCGCACTGGGCGGGCGAGCAGGAGCCCGCCGGGTGCGGGCGGTGGGGCGGCAGCTCGGCGAAGTTCGGGCAGGCGCTGTTCGTCAAGGGGGCGGCCGCGGACTTCACCGCGTACCGCGCCCTCGCCAACCCCGCCGAGACCTCCGTCCCGCAGCAGCGGTGGATGCTCTGCCTCAAGGGACCGGTCGGCGGCCGGACCACGCTGGCCTGCGGCACCCACCTGGCCACGTCGCTGCCGTCGAACGGGACGCCGGTGGTGCTCGGGAACATGGAGCGGTGGGCGGCGGGTGCGCCCGCCCTGATCACCGGTGACTTCAACGCCATACCCAGCCACGTCGCGCTCGCGCCGATGCGGACCGGGCTGTGCGGCACGGGCCCGTTCGCCGAGGCGGACGCAGGGCGGAACGCCCCGACGGCCTGGGCGGCGGCGGCCCCGTTCACGTACCGGCTCAAGTACGACCACGCCTTCTTCGGCAGCCGGGACTTCACGGCGCTGCGGGCCCGGACCGCCGACATCGACCTGACGCCGGGCGAGGACCACAAGCTGGTGTGGGCGGAGGCGCAGCCGCTGGTGCGGACCGCCCCGAAGGTCCCGGGCGACCTGACCGGCGACCTCTGCCCCGACCTGCTCGCCGTCCGCAAGGACGACACGCTCCGGCTGTACCCGGGGACCGGCCGTGGCACCTTCGGCTCCCCGCGCGTGATCGGCAGCGGGCCCGAGTGGAACGGCGCGGTGGTCAGCCACCGCGGGGACTGGGACGGCGACGGCGACGAGGACGTGGTCGCCCGCCAGGGCGATCAGCTGCTGCTCCACCGGAACACCGGCACGGGCGACCTCGAACCGGGCGTCGTGATGAAGGTGTCCGAGACCGGCTGGGCCCACGCCTCCCCGGTCGCGGCGGGCGACATCGACGGCGACGGCGGCCCCGACGTCCTGGCCACCAGCGCCACCGGCCTCTGGCTCCACCGGGGACGGGTCGCGGCGGACGGCGGCTGGCTGTCCTTCAGCGCCGCCCGGATCGGCGGGGCGGAGTGGAAGGACCACGAGGTCCTCACCCCCGGCGACACGAACGGTGACGGAAAGGCGGAGGTCTGGGCCCGGGACAGCGCGGGCAACGTCCAGCAGTACGGCTACGACAGCAGTACGAAGACCCTGGGCGCCCCCACCGCGCTCGGCAGCCTTCCCCGCGCCTCCCGCCCCCTGGCGCTCTCCCTCGGCGACGCCGACGGCGACGGCCACGCCGACCTCTGGACGACCACATCGGCCGCTGACCTGGTCTTCCACCCGGGCGGCACACCGTTCGCGGAGACCGGCGGGGTGACCGTGGGCACCGGCGGCTGGGGGTACTTCTCCCGCCTCGGCTGACCGCCCGCCGAGGGCGGTCGGGGGCCGGTCGCGAGGACGGTTCCGAGGCCGTCGCCGGAACAGCGCCTCCTTGGGGCCCGCCGCGCGTTGGACACGCTGGGTAGGCATTGCGCCTGCCCGGAGCGGAAGGTGTGCGGCATGGAAGCGACGGAGCGGCGCCGGGTGGCGGCGGAGAACGTGCGGGCGGCGGAGGACGCGGTGGAACGGCTGAAGGCAGGGCTCGCCGGGCTGGGCGTGACGCTGCCCTCGCTGCGGGTCGACCCCGTCTCGTGCGCGGGCAACGAACCGACACCCCTGGTCGACCTGGGCCGCTGCAACATCGACACCGCGTTGCGGCTGTGCGAGGTGCTGGCGGAGAAGGAGAGCGGTCATGGCGGGTGAGGGGCGGTCCGGTGACGGGCGGGTGGGGGACGCACGTGAGCGATGTACGCCTGCGCCGGGGTCTGAGCCGGTGCTTGAGCCGCTGCCTCAGCCGGGGTCCGAGTCGGGGCCGGAGCCGGGGGCGTTCGCGGTGGACGTCAGGGACGGGCGCGTCGGCCGGGTGGCGGGCCGGGCCGGGGAGGACGTGCGGCTGCGGCCGCCGGGCGGCGGGCCGGAGTGGTCCTGTCCCCCGGACGCCCTGCGGCCGGCACCGCCGGGTGTGGCGCTGCGGGCCCGGGTGACGGAGATCAACCGGGAGGGGCAGCTACCGCGTTGAGGGGGGTGGACGCAGAAGGAGGCGGCGGGGCCGACCCCTCCTCGGGGTCGGGCCCGCCGCCGTTCAGGGGCGTACGCCGCGCCGACGGGGGCGGGGCGTACGCGGATCACATGACGCGGAAAGCCATGTAGTACGCGGAGATCTGTGCGTGGTAGCCCGGGTCCTCGGCCTGCCGGTGGCGGTCGAACTCCGGCGAGTCCTTGACCTGCTCCTTGGTGAGGCCCACGTAGACCTTGCGGTCCTCCGCGTCGATGCGCCGGACGGTACCCGCCGGGAGCAGGACGTCCTTGCCGAAGATCCAGACCCCGGTGTCGACGAGCAGATAGGCCGAGCCGGCCTCGTCGGAGTGCTTGTCGACCTTTCCGATGCTGCCGTCGGTCGCCTCCACCGCGTATCCGGAGAGATCGGCGCCCGCGGTGTGACCGCTCGACGGCTGGTAGCCCCACAGGGATTCGTTCATTGTGGCCCCTTTCGCGAAGGTCGATTCAGCTCATCCTCGATGAATTCCTTGACAGATTCGCCGGTTGTTCGCGTTCCCGGCTTCGCTTTCCCTACGCGCCACCGGCACCCATGAATCTGAGTTTTTCTTCACCTGCAGAAAGTGCCTGGTGGGAGGGTGTGCGCGAGGATGGGAGCGGGCAGGTGCAGTGCCCCGTGTGATCCGCACGAGGAGTCGAGGAACCTGAGGAACCGAGGAATCGAGGAATCATCGTGGTCGACGTCAGGCGTTCGTTCACCGTCGCGTGCCCGCTGGACCGGGTCGTCGCGTACCTCGCCGATTTCTCCCGGGCGAAGGAGTGGGACCCGGGGACGCAGGAGTGCGACCGGACCGACGGCCCGGCGGGCGCCCCCGTCGTCCAGGGAGCCACGTGGCACAACGTCTCCGAGTTCCGGGGGCGGCGCACGGAGCTCACGTACCGGCTGGAGGTGAAGGAGCCGGACCGGCTGGTCTTCGTCGGCACCAACAAGACGGCGGACTCCACCGACGACCTCACGTTCCGGGCCGAGGGCGAGGGCGCGACCCGGATCACCTACCACGCGCACATCCGCTTCAAGGGCATCGCCCGGCTCGCCGACCCGTTCCTGCGGCGGGAGTTCGAGCGGCTGGGCGACGAGATCACCCGGACCATGCCGCGCGCGGTGCTCGCCCACTGCGGGACCTGAGGCGCCGGGTGGTAGGAAGACGCATACGGGGCGACGGGCGGCGGGACGGAGATAAGGCAGTGTCCGACGACGTACGGGGATGGCTCTCCCCGAAAGCGGTGGCGGCCGAGGCCGGGGTGAGCCAGGAGTTCGACCTCTCCCAGTGCGTGAGGGAGCCGATCCACCTGCTCGGCGGCGTCCAGTCGTACGGCGCCCTGGTCGCCGCCCGGCTGCACGACGCCGTCGTGGACACGGTGAGCCGGAACGCGGGCGAGGTGCTGGGCCGGGCGGCCGAGGACCTGGTGGGGCGACCGGTCACGGAGCTCATCGGGGACGAGCAGTGGGCGCTGGCGCGGGAGAGCGTGGAGGCGGCCGGGCCCTCAGGGGGTTCTTCGGACGGCTCTTCGGACGGGGCGCCGGCTGGGTCCTCGGGCGGGGCGTCGGCGGGGTCCTCGGGCGGGGCGTCGGCGGGGTCCTCGGACGGGCCCACGGCCTCCGGTGTGCTGTCCCTCTCGCTGGAGTCGGGCGACGGGCGGGTGCGGCCCTTCGACGTGACCGTCCACCGGGTCGCCGAGCTGCTGGTGCTGGAGTTCGAACCACGGGCCGCGGACGGGCCGTTCGTGTTCCAGAACTTCTATCCCCGGGTGCGCCGCGCCCTGCACCGGCTCCAGGGTGCCGCCGACGTCACCGAGTGCTGTGCGGCCGCCGTACGGGAGGTCCAGGCGCTCACCGGGTACGACCGGGTGGTGGCGTACCGGTTCGACGGTGCCGAGGGGCCCGGCCAGGTCATCGCGGAGGCGCGTAACGAGGGGCGGGAGCCGTGGCTGGGGCTGTGGTTCCCGGCCAGCGACATCCCGCCGCAGGCGCGCCGCCTCTACGCCCGCAACTGGATCCGGGTCATCGGGGACGTGGACGACGCGACGGTGGGGCTGCTGCCGGAGGTGCGGGAGGGGACCGGGGAGCCGCTGGACCTGTCGGGCTCGACACTCCGTACCGTCTCCGGCTACCACCTGGAGTACCTGCGCAACATCGGCGTGGCCTCGTCCATGTCCGTATCGCTGCTGCGCGACGGCGAGTTGTGGGGCCTGATCGCCTGCCACGGTGACGAGCCGCGCAGGCTGACCCCCGAAGTGCGGGCGGCCTGCGAGTTCTTCGGGATCGCGCTGTCCCTGCAACTGGCGGCCGTCGCCGAGCGCGAGCAGGCGGACGAGCTGTCGGGGCGCCGGCGGGCGCTCGCCGCGCTGCTGGCCCGGATCAGCGCGCAGGAGCCGGACGCGTTGTTGCGACCGGGCTCCGGAATGGCCGAACTCCTGCGTGCGGACGGTGCGTTGCTCGTTCGGAGTCGGGGTGCGGAGGTGTCGGCGACGGGTGACCCGGTCCCGCCCGCGCTCCCCGGGCTGCTGGAGCGGCTGGCGGGCGCGGGTCCGGTGGGCGAGGTGTGGAGCAGTGACCGGGTGCCGGAGGTGCTGGGGCTCGACGCTGCGGAGGCGGAGGCGCAGGGGGTGCCGGCGGGCCTGCTCTTCCTGCCCTTCAACCGGGACGGCGACCTGCTGGCGTGGTGGCGCCGGGAACAGCCCGCGCCCCGGGAGTGGGCGGCCGACCCGGCGCGCCCGGTGCGGACGGGGCCGGGCGGTGAGCGGCTGACCCCGCGCGGTTCCGGCGCCGTCCACCGGGCGACCGTACGCGGGCGGAGCATGCCGTGGAGCCCCGCGCAGCGCGTCGTGGCCGGGGAGCTGTGGCGGGAGATGTCGGGGCTGCTCAGCCGGCACCTGGTCGAGCTGCAGGCGCGGAACACCGAACTCGCCCGGACCAACGAGGACTTGGACTCCTTCGCGCACGCGGCGGCCCACGACCTGAAGGAGCCGTTGCGGGGGATCTCGAACGCGGCCGCCTTCATCGTCGAGGACGCCGGTGCCGTACTGGACACCACCTCGCTGCGCCGCCTGACCACGGTGCGTCGGCTCGCGGAGCGCATGGACGGGCTGCTGGACTCCCTGCTGCACTTCTCGCGCCTAGGTCAAGTGGGGCTGGAGCGCGAGGAGTTGGAGCTGGACGAGGTGGTGGACGACGCACTGCTCGTGGCCGGGGGCCGGCTGGCGGAGCAGGGTGTGACGGTGGTGCGCCCGGCTCCGCTGCCCCGGGTGCGGGCGGACCGGGAGCGGCTGCGCGAGGTGCTGGAGAACCTGCTCGTCAACGCGGCCAAGTACGCGGCGGACGAGGGGACGGCGGAGGAGCGGCGGGTCTGGGTGGAGGCGGTGCCGGTGGCGGAGCCGGGCGGGGAGGGCGGAGCGCCCGTCACCGCCGTCGTCGTACGGGACAACGGCATCGGCATCCCGCCGGACCAGCAGGAGGACGTCCTCCAGTTGTTCCGTCGGCTGCACCGCCGCGAGGAGCGGGGCGGCGGCTCGGGCGTGGGCCTCGCCGTGGTCAAGCGGATCGTGGAGCGCCACGGGGGGCGGCTGTGGCTGGAGAGCCCGGCGGCGGCGCCCGGCGGTGGTCCGGGGACGGCGGTGTGGTTCACGCTGGGTGCCACCGGCACCCCGTAAACCCCCGAACCCCCGAACCCCCGAACCCTCTGCCCTCCGCCTTCTGCCCTCTGCTATGCCTTCTGCGACATCCAGAAGTCGACCGCGCCCCGCAGAACCGTCTGGAACAGCTCGAAGTTGACGGGTTTGTAGATGTAGCTGTCGGCGCCCGCCGCGTAGCACGCGTCCTCCTCCGCCGAGGAGGTGGACGAGGTGAAGACCACCACGGTCAGCGACGCGCACGCGGGCTGCGCGCGCAGGTGGGACAGGAGCGTCAGGCCGTTCATGCCCGGCATGTTGAGGTCGAGCAGCACCAGGTCCGGCGTGGGGGCGGACGGGTCGAGGAGGCGGGGCACCACGGCGTCGCTGCGCGGGGCGAACTCGACGTGCAGGGAGGGGTGGGAGCGGGACAGGGCCCGCTGGATGGCCTCGGTGTCCTCCTCCGAGTCCTCCACGACGAGGATCAGCCCGTCGCTGTTCATCGAGGGCCTGCCTGTCGGCCGGTCGGTGTGGTCATCGCAGGGCCGCCTGTTCGAACGGGAGGTCGTGGGGGAGCAGGTCCGCGCCGGGCTGTATGCCGGTCCAGCGGGCCACGAGCAGGGCGATGTCGTCCTGACCGGAATCGCGGAACACCTTGGCCTGCCGGGCCAGGCTCTCCGCGATGTGGGCGGCGTCGGACCCGCGCAGGGCGGCGAGCCGCCCGGGCAGGACGCTCTCGAAGAACGTGCCGTCCGCCTCCCGGGACTCGGTGAGCCCGTCGGTGAACAGCACCAGGGTGTCGCCCGGTGCGAGCCGCTCCTCGTGGCTGTCGTACGAGACGTCGTCCAGGACACCGAGGAGGAGCCCGCCGGAGAGCACCTCGGAGACCGTGCCGTCGCCGCGGAGCACGAGCGGCGGGGGATGGCCCGCGCTGCATGTGCTGAGCAGGGCCGTGCCGTCGGGTCGCGGCGTCAGCGTGGCGACGACCGCGGTGAGGAAGCGGCTGGCCCGCTCCTGGCGCAGGGCCCGGTTGAGCCGGCTGAGGGCGGTGCCCGGGGCGGTGCCCTCCTCCAGGAGGGTGCGCAGGGTGTGGCGGGCCAGGCCGGTGAGGGCCGCCGCCTCGGCGCCGCGTCCGCAGACGTCGCCGATGAGGAGGGCGATGGACCCGTCGGGGCGGGGGACGGCGTCGTAGAAGTCGCCGCCCACGTCGAGCATGGGGTCGCCGACCTCGTAACTGGCCGACAGGTCCCACTGGTCGGTGACCGGGAGCTGCGAGGGGAGCAGGTGCTCCTGGAGCGAGAGGACGGCGGTGCGGCGGAGCTCGTAGAGCAGGGCGTTGTCGATGGCGAGCGCGGCCCGGGTGGCGAGGCTGCGGAGGAAGGCGCTGTCCGGCAGCCGGGCCTCGGGCCGCTGGTAGACGAAGGCGATGCTGCCGACGACGCGGCCCCGGGCGCGGAGGGTGCTGATGCTGACGACGGTGGGGTGGGGGCTGTCCCCGGCGGGTCTCGCGTCGGCGGCGGTGCGGGTGCCGATGCCGGTGCCGGTGCCGTTCGCGCCGGATGTGCTGACGCCTTCGGGAGCCGCTTCGCTGACGGCTTCGGCGACGGCTTCGCTGACGGCTTCGGCGAAGGGCGAGCCGTCGAGTGCGGCGCCGCTGAGGAACACCGTGTCCTCGTCCTCGCCCCGCCGCGCGAGCAGCGCCGCCAGCCACGGGTCGTGGCGGCCGGCCTCCTCCAGCGCGCGCTGCTGCTGGACGGCGACGTGTGTGGCGGCGACGAACTCCGGCCCTTCGCCGCGCAGCAGGTGGACGAGAGCGCCGTCGGCGACGGCCGGTACGGCGATCCGGGCCACCCGGCGCAGGGTGTCCTCCACGTCCAGGGACGAGTCCATCTGGAGGGAGGCCTCGGCGAGCAGCGCGTCGTTTGCGGCCCGTCGCGCCTCGCGGCCGCGCTGGAGGATGCCGGTGTGGCAGGCGACGATGACGTCGACGGCCTGCGCCAGACGGCTCTCGACGACCCCCAGGTCCGCCGTTCCGTCCACGGCGAGGGCCAGCGCCGCCCAGCCGCGCTGGTCCAGCCGGAAGGTGCAGGCCACGACGGAGGCCCCGGGCGCCTGCCGCAGGAACTCCGCCTCCGGCCACACCGCGTCGTCCAGACCTTCCACGGCGGCCCGGGTCAGCACGGGCGCGCCGCCCGGCTCCCGTTCGGCGGCCTCCGGCATCGACCGCGTGGTGGCGACGATCACCGGGTTGTCGCTCCCGGCGCTCAGGGCACGCATGTACCGCAGGACGTGCTTCTCGTCCCACCGGGTGCCCACCACGAGGTGGACGCCCGGGGTGGCGAGGAGCGGCGCGTAGACGTCGTCCGCCAGCGCCGCGACCTCCTCGGCCCGCGAAGCGGCCTGCCAGAGCCGGTGCAGCGCACTGGACCAGGTGTCGTCGACCATGTCCCCGCCCTCCGGTTTCCGTGTGAGGCCCTTAGTCCTCCGTCCTCGGCCAGTATGACCGGCGGGCCGGAATCCATGCCGTGGGAGGGGTCACGGGGCGGGCGAGCGGTCCTGTGCGCGGGCACTCGTTCGTGGGACGCTGGACAAAGCGGCGTACGGCCGCGAGACCTCCGATCTAGCCTCTCGGCAAGGCCACGGAAGAAGGGACACGCGATGACCGCAGCGTTCGTCGAGAACAGTCACGCACCGAGTGCGCGCGCGTGGGACTACCTGCTCCAGACATGGCGAGAACTGGACGTGCCCGCGGGGTGGCGCGCCGAGATCGACGAGGGGCAGATCGTCTTGGTACCACCGCCGCACGCGCACCACAACGGCATCGCAGAGATGGTCCAGCGCCGCCTCTACCGGGGGCTCCCCGACGGGCTCGGGATCTACCAGACGCTCGGCATCCACGTGGCGCCGCTGGGAAAGCTCTATGTCCCCGATCTGGTGGTCATGCCGACCGAACTGATCGCCGCGGCCGACCCGGAGACCAGCGACCCGCTCGATGCCGCCGAGGCGCTGCTCGTCGTCGAGATCACGTCGAGGGGCAACGCGCGCGAGGACCGGACCAAGAAGTACCGCGCCTACGCCCGCGCCGGCGTTCCGATGTACCTGCTGATCGACCGCTTCGACACCCGGGGCGCCATGTCCACGCTGTTCACGGAGCCGAACGAGGACGGCACGTTCAAGCACACGGACGCGGTGCCCTTCGGCAAGCCGCTGACCCTCCCGGCACCCTTCGACGTGTCGCTCCCGACGGGGGAGTTCCCAGGAGCTGTCGCCCCGTAGGCGTACGGGTCCCACCCCCGGCCCCCCTCCCGCAGGTCAACCCACCGACGGGCCCCCGGGGCCGCCCTCCCGGCCCCCCTCGCTCCGCTCGGCGATGTAACCGTCCATGCTCCGGCTCAGGTCGCCGAGCAGGGCCTCGAAGCCGGCCAGGACCTCGGGCGGATGCCCGGCCATGACGGCGTCCAGGCGGACGCCCAGGGGGCGGAAGAACTCGTCCGCGCGCTCCTGGACGTACGCGCTGCTGCGCAGCGTGATGACCCGCCGGTCGGTGTGCTCCCGGCTGCGGATGATGTGTCCCGCCTGTTCGAGGCGGTTCAGCAGGGCTGTCGTCGCGCTCGGGGAGAGCAGGATCCGCTCGCTGAGGCGGGCCGGTGAGAGCGGGGTGCCCCGTTCCTCCGCTGCGGCGACCTCCAGCAGGGCGGCCGCGTCGGTGGAGTGCAGGCCCAGCCAGTCGGCGAAGAGGCGGCTCAGCTCGGTGAACTGGCCGCCGTAGGCCCGGAGCCCTTCGATCAGCCGCTCCCGCTGCGCCGCCACACCGCTGTGTGCCGATTCCTCCACGGCCAACGCCACCCTTCCTCCGAGGCCATGCCGACCCTCGCCGACTGCTACGGCCTGCGCCGCGCACCGGGCCCCGCCGCCTTTGACAACCTATCGCCCTCAGCTTACTTTCTTCATGGAACTATTCCATGATGGAAGGATTTGTTGTGCGTGAACCGTCCGCCACCCGCCGGTGGCTCGGCCTGATCGCGATCGCGTTGGGGGTGGCACTGATCGTGGTGGACACCACGATCGTGAACGTGATCGTCCCCTCGGTCATCGAGGACCTGGACGCCACCTCCGTCCAGGCGCAGTGGATCCAGGAGTCGTACGCGATCGTCTTCGCCGCGCTGCTCCTGCTCACCGGCCGGCTGGCCGACATCTTCGGGGCCCGCCGGATCTTCCTCGGCGGTGTCGTCGTCTTCGGGGCGACCAGCGTGCTGGCCGGGCTCGCGCCCGACAGCGGGCTGCTGATCCTGGCCCGCTTCCTCCAGGGCGCCGGAGCGGCGATGCTGCTGCCGACCTCGCTCTCCCTGCTGAAGGCGACCTTCACCGGCAAGGCGCGCGGTCAGGCGTTCGCCGTGTGGGGATCGACCATCGGCGCCGCCGCCGCGCTCGGCCCGCTGCTGGGCGGCTGGCTCGCCGAGCATGTCTCCTGGCGCTGGGCCTTCGGCATCAACGTGCCGCTGTCCGTACTGGTCGGAGCCGGGGTGCTGCTGTACATGGCGCCCTCGCCCCGGACCCGGGGCCGTATCGACGTACCCGGGGCGCTGCTCTCCGTCGCCGCCCTCGGGCTGCTCGCCTTCGGGCTGGTCGAGGGGCGTACGTACGGTTGGATCACCACCGTGCACCCGCTGGAGGTCTTCGGCCTCACCTGGTCCGGCGGCCCCTCGCCGGTGCTGGTGGCGCTGGTCCTCTCGGCGGTCAGCCTCTTCGCGTTCGTACGGCGGCAGATCGTCCTCGGCCGGGCCGGTGACCCGGACCGGGTGCTGATGGACGTGAGCCTGTTCTCCATCGCCTCGTTCCGGAGCGGCAACATCGCCACGCTGATCATCGGCATCGGCGAGTTCGGCGTCGTCGCGATCCTGCCGCTGTGGCTCCAGTTCACCCTCGGCTACAGCGCCCTCCAGGCCGGACTGGCCCTGGTCCCCGTGGCCATCGGCTCCTTCGTCGCCAGCGGTGCGAGCTTCGGCATGGCCGCCAAGGTGGCCCCGCTCGGCCAGCTACGCGTCGGACTGGCGCTGGAGGTCGTGGGGCTCGCCGGGATCGGGCTGATCGCCGCCCCGGACAGCTCCTGGTGGTCCGTCTCCCTGGTGCTCTTCCTGTACGGGATCGGCGTCGGCTTCGCGACCGCGCAGGTCACCAACGTCGTCCTCAACGACGTCCCCGAGGCCAGCTCCGGTCAGGCGTCCGGGGTGCAGAGCGCCTTCCGGCAGCTCGGCTCCGCGCTCGGTATCGCCGCTCTGACCACGGTGTTCTTCACCACGCTCAGCACCCGGCTGAACGACCGCCTCACCGGCGGCGGCCTGCCCGCGGGCGAGGCGGACCGGCTCACCGGGGCGGTCACCGACAGCGCGGGGGCCGCGATCGGCCCCCTGGCCGCGAACCCGCAGACGGCTTCCGTCGCGGACGCGGCCAGGGCGGCGATGACGGACGGGGTCGTCCTCGGCGGTTACGTGGCCGCCGGGTTCGTCCTGCTGGGGTTGATCGCGTCGTTCCTCATCCCGTCCGCTCCGGTCGCGGACGGCGACGCTTCGGGCCCTGCGCGGGAAGCGGAACCGGCGCTGCACTGACGGGACCCCGGCCGGCCCTAGGGGGCCGCCGGGCGCGTCACCACCTTGATGTTGAAGGTGTGCGAGCCCACCCCGCCCGCGATCCCCATGAAGAGGAACGCGAAGTGCTCCTGGCCGCGTGCGGTGGTGATGTCGCCGATGTCCAGTTGCGAGGAGGCCGGCCAGCCGAGGTCGGTGAGCAGCCGCCCGGTGATCCGCTTGGCCTCGGCGTCGTCGCCGGAGAGGAAGACCGTGCCGGGCTCGGTCAGGTCGCCCGGGGAGGTCATCGTGGTGGAGTCCACCGTGCAGAGCGTCTTGACGACGGGGGTCAGGGGGAAGGCTTCCTGGATCAGTTCGCCCAGGCTGCTGTTGGGGTGGGTGAGCTGCGTGAAGTCGTCCGAGAGGCCGACCCCGACGTCGATCAGCGGGATCCCGGCCAGCGCCGGGGCCCCGATGGAGTGCAGCAGCTCCACCGAGACACCCCCCGGCACCGCGTTGACGAGCACCTCCGCGTGTGCGGCCGTCTCGTCGAGGGTGGCGACGGGGAGGCCGAGGTCGGTGCGCTCCTTGGGGTGGCGTGAGCCGAGGAGGACGTCGTGTCCCGCGGCGCGCCAGCCGTGGGCCAGGGCGCGGGCGACGTTTCCGGTGCCGAGCAGTCCGATACGCATGGGGACGACGCTAGCCAGCGGGGGCTGCGGGGCGGATCGGGCGGGAGGCGGGGGTGGGGCGGGACCTGAGGCGTAGTTCTCAGGCCGCGCCACTCCTGTGAGCCGTCAGACCCGGGCCGGTGCCTTGTCCGGGGAGCCCGGGTCCGTGGAGCCGGGATCTGTGGAGTCCTTTGAGCCGGGGACGTCCGCCCGGTCCGCGTCCGCGTCCGTGGCCGGGTGGGGGCCGCCTGTTGCCGCGACCGTTGACGACTGCGGCTCCTGGGAGACGTTGAACTCGGTCAGCAGGTCCTTGCTGAAGCCGAAGAAGTACGTGGCCAGGAAGCCCGCCACATAGCCGACCAGCAGGCCGGCCCCGTAGATCGCGATCGTCGAGCCCAGGCCGTGGTTGCCGTCCAGGAGCGGGAACAGGGCCCAGCCGGAGGGGCCGATGGCCGTCGAGCCGACCGTGTCGCCGAGCTGGTTGAACAGGCCGACGAAGCCGCCGCCGAACGCCCCGCCCACGCATGCCGTGATGAACGGGCGGCCGAGCGGGAGCGAGACGCCGTAGATCAGGGGTTCGCCGACGCCCAGCAGACCTGCCGGGAGGGCGGACTTGATGGTGCGGCGGATCGACTCGTTGCGGGGGAGGCGGAAGTAGACCGCCATCGCCGCGCCGACCTGGCCGGCGCCCGCCATGGCCAGGATCGGGAGCAGGACCGTGTAGCCCTGCTGCTCGATGAGCGTCGTGTGGATCGGGATCAGCGCCTGGTGCAGGCCGAGCATCACCAGGGGCAGGAACAGGCCGCCGAGGACGAAGCCCGCGCCCGCGCCGCCGGTGGAGAGCAGCCAGTCCGCGAACGTACCGATGGCGGAGGAGATCTCCCCGGCCACGTACATCAGGCCGAAGATCGTCGCCAGGCCGGAGATCAGCACCGTCAGGGTCGGGGTCACCAGGACGTCCAGCGCCTCCGGTACCCAGCGGCGGCACCACTTCTCCACGTACACGGCGAGGACCGCCGCGCCCAGCGCGCCGAGCACACCGCCCTGGCCGGGCGAGAGCGTCTGGCCGAAGGCGTCGATGTTCGCGACGCCCGGGAACACGATGATCGCCGCGACCGCACCGCCCAGGATCGGCGTACCGCCGAACTCCTTCGCCGTGTTGTAGCCCACGAACACCGCGATCAGCGCCATGAAGCCCGAGGCCATCGCCGCCAGCGCGGGCGTCACGGCGGGCAGCCAGCCCAGGTTCACCAGCAGCCCGTTGAGGCCCGCGATGATGCCGCAGCCGATGAGCGCCGGGATCAGCGGTACGAAGATGTTGGCGATCTTGCGCAGGAACAGCTTGAAGGGGGTGGCGTTCTTCGCCTTCTGCTGTGCCTTGATCGCCGCGCCCTGTGCCGCCAGGTCGTCGGCGGAGACCGCGGCCTGCGCGGGCGCGGCCTCGCGGGCCTCCTCCACCAGGTGCTCGAACTCCGGCGTGACCCGCGCGACCGTGCCCGGACCCAGCACGATCTGGTACGTGTCGTCCTCGACCACGCCCATCACGGCGGGCAGGGCCTTCAGCGCCTCGTCGTCGACGAGGGACCGGTCGTGCAGACCGAGGCGGAGCCGGGTCATGCAGTGGGCGATGGAGCTGACGTTCGCGGCGCCGCCCACGAGCGGGAGGATCGCGGCGGCGGTGGCGCGGTTCTTGTCTTCAGTGGCCATGGTGCGAGGTGCCTTGCTGTGCGGGGCGTGGGGGGCCCAGGGGGTGGGTCAGGTGGTGCGTACGGCCGCGAGGGCGGCGCGGAGGTGCCCGTCCGACTCGGTCAGGAGCCGGGCGGCGGTGGGGCCGTCGACCTGGCCGAGGACGACCAGGATCGCGTTCTTGACCTCGCCGTCGGTGGCGGCGAGCGCGGCCTCGATCTCGGCGTCGGACGCGCCGGTGGCCAGGGAGACGATGTGCCGGGAGCGGGCCCGCAGCTTCTCGTTGGAAGCGCGGACGTCGACCATGAGATTCCCGTACGTCTTGCCGAGCCGGATCATCGTGACCGTCGAGATCATGTTGAGCACGAGCTTCTGCGCCGTGCCCGCCTTCAGCCGGGTCGAGCCGGTGAGCAGCTCGGGGCCGGTGACGACCTCCAGGCCGTGCTCGGCGGCGGCGGCGAGCGCCGAGCCCGCGTTGCAGGAGAGGCCGATGGTGAGCGCGCCCTGGTCCCGGGCGTGCTCGACCGCGCCGATCGCGTACGGCGTACGGCCGGAGGCGGAGATCCCGACCACCGTGTCGTCCGCCGTCAGCTTCAGCGCGTCCAGGTCGGCGGCGGCCAGCTCCTTGCTGTCCTCGGCCCCTTCCACCGCCTTCACCATGGCGGACGGGCCGCCCGCGATCAGGCCGACGACCTCGGACGGGTCGGTGTTGAAGGTGGGCGGGCACTCGCTGGCGTCCAGCACGCCGAGCCGGCCCGCCGTGCCCGCGCCCGCGTAGATCAGCCGGCCGCCACGGGCCATCCGCTCGGCGGCGGCGTCGATCGCGGCGGCGATCTGCGGCAGCCGCTCGGCGACGGCGGTGGGGACGGTGGCGTCCTCGCCGTTCATGATCCGCGCGATCTCGGCCGTGGGCAGCCGGTCGATCTCGGCGAGCTCGGGACGGAACGCCTCGGTGGTGAGCGTGGCCAACTGGGCGCGGAGCTCGCCGTAGCTGTCGGTGCCGTAGCTGTCGGTGCCGGAGGCGTTGGTGGTGGAGGTCATGGAGGGCGGCTCTGCTTTCTCGTGCTTGTTCTCGTACGCGTGCCGGTCGTGCTGGATCAACGGGTGGAGGAGCGCGGGCTGTGGCGGTGGGCCAGCGCCTCGTAGGAGGCGGCGAGGGCGGGCGCGGCCGTCTCGTACGTCCGCTGCGCCACGCCTATGAACAGGCAGTCCACGACCAGGAGCTGGCTCGTCCGGCTCGACATGGCGGCGGGCCGCAGCTCGCTCTCGCGGGCGGTGGACGTGGTCAGCACATGGTCCGCGTACTGCGATACGGGCCCGTCGGGCCGTCCGGTGATCGCCACCGTCGTCGCCCCCCGGTCGAACGCGACCCGCAGCGGCTCGATGACGTCACCGGTCGAGCCGGAGTGTGTGATCGCTATCGCCACGTCGCCGGCGCGCAGTTGCACCGCGTTGGTCACCGCGAGGTGCGGGTCGGTGTGGGCGTGGGCTATCAGCCCGATCCGGAGCAGCTTCTGCGCCAGGTCCTGGCCGACGAGGGAGGAGGCGCCCACGCCGTAGATGTCGATGCGGCGGGCGGTCGACGCGGCGGCCACGGCGGCGCCGAGCTGGACGGTGTCCAGCCCGGCGGCGGTGTCCGCGAGGGTCTGCTGCTCGTCGAAGGCGAGCTTGGCGACCACCTCGGCGATCGGGTCGTCCACCGCGATGTCCGCGGTGACGGCGGGTGACCGCCCCGACTCCTGGTGCGCGGCGAGCCCGGCCAGCGCGAGGCGCAGATCCCGGTAGCCGGGGTAGCCGAGGAGGCGGGCGGTGCGGACGACGGTCGCCTCACTGGTGCCGGTGAGCTCGGCGAGACCGGTGACGGTGAGGGCGGCACATCCGGCCGGGTCGCCCGCGACGGCTTCGGCGACCAGCTGCATGGAGCGGGTCATGGAGGGCGCGAGCGTCCGCACCTTCGCGGCGAGGGCCGCGGGAGCGGGCGGGGAGTCGCCGCTGAAAATTTCCTTCACGTCTTGGGTCACATCTGAAAGATATTTTCAACCCAGGAGTCCGTCAACCCCCTGTGGACCCTCGGTGGTCCCTACCTCTGGCGCCGCCCCGCACGCGCGCGGGCGCACAATGGGGAGCATGGAGCTGAACCCCCTGGAGCAGGCACTGCACACCGCCCGCGCGCTGGTCATGGCCGATCTCGTCGCGGGCGACGTCGCCGAGGCCGATGTCGTCTCGCTCGTCGAGGATGCCGTGACGCACCGCCGGTGGTGGGTCGAGCAGTGGCCCGAGGGTGCGGAGTTCGTCGCCGGGCTGGTCGCCCAGGACGTGCAGGACGCCCTGCTGGAGAAGTACGGGCGGTGGCCGCTGTGCCCCGCCTGCGCCGAGGGCGAGCCGCACGCGCTGGACGTGGAGCCGGAGCTCGGGCCCGACCCGCACTGGGTGTGCGTGAAGGCGGCCGTGGCCGTCGCGCCGGTGGGTTCGCTGGGCGAGGTACTGCGGCGGTGACCCTCTACATAGACCCGCCCACCTGGCCCGGACACGGCCGCCTCTGGTCGCACCTGGTCAGCGATGTGTCGTTCGAGGAGCTGCACGCGTTCGCCGCCGCGATCGGCTGCCCGCCGCGCGCCTTCGAGCGCGACCACTACGACGTACCGGAGGCGTATTACGCGGACGCGGTACGCGCCGGTGCGCGGGAGATCGGCTCGAAGGAACTGGTGCGCCGCCTCACCGCCGCCGGGCTCCGGCGGCCGAAGGGGCGGGCGACGGCTTAAGGGGCGGGCGACGGTGTAAAGGGCGCGCGATGGCTTAAAGGGCGCGCGTCGGCGTAAAGGGCGCGCGTCGGCGTAAAGGGGGCCGTTCGCGCTGCTCAGGGCTGGGTGGGGGAGGGGCCCTGTGCCCCCGCCGCGCACTCGGCTGTTCCGGCTACCGGTGCCGTACGTCCCGGACGCGCCGCCCGCTCCGCCCCGGCCGCGCTCTTCGCGATCAGCCGCGAACGCGAGACGCCGCCCCCACCCCGCTGGAGCCGCAGCGACACCGCCACCGCCGCCAGGGCCAGGACCGTCATCGCCGCGCCCGCCCATGCCGTGGAGGCGAAGCCGAAGTCCGCGTCGATCACCGTGCCGCCCAGCCACGGGCCGCTCGTGTTGCCCAGGTTGAACGCGGCCGTCGTCGTGGCACCGGCCAGCGTCGGGGCCGCGCCCGCCACGTTGAACATCCGGGCGTTCAGCGCGGGGGCCGTGAAGAACGCCGACAGGCCCAGCAGGAACGCCAGCGCGACGACCGCGACCTGGCTGGAGGCGAACAGCGCCAGCGCCGCCAGGAACACCGTGGACGCCGTGATCCCGCTGAGCAGTACCCCGAAGAGGTGCGCGTCCGCGACCCGGCCGCCGATCGTCGTACCGATCAGCGCGCCGACCCCGAAGAGGCCGAGGATCCACGGCACCCACCCCGAGTCCAGGCCCGCCACCTCCGTCAGCAGCGGCGCCAGGTAGCTGAACGCGCAGAACACCCCGCCCGCCGCGAGGGCGGTGATCACGATCGCCAGCCAGACCTGCCGGTCCCGGTAGATCGCCAGCTCCTGCCGGAGCTGCGGCTTCTTCTCCGGCAGCGGGATGTACGGGATGCGGGTGACGACCCCGACCAGCGCCACCGCCGACGCCACCCCCACCGCCCAGAACGCCGACCGCCAGCCGAGGTGCTCGCCGAGGAAGGCGCCCAGCGGCACGCCCAGCACGTTGGCTATGGACAGCCCGCCGATCATCACGGCCATCGCCCGGGCCCGCTGGTTCACCGGGACCATCGCGATGGCCACCGCCGCCCCGACCGCCCAGAACCCCGCGCAGGCGAGCGCGCTCACCACCCGGGAGGCGAAGAGCACCTCGTACGTCGGCGCCAGCGCGCCCGCCACCTGCCCGAGGCCGAAGACCGAGATCAGCGCGATCAGGGTCGTCCGGCGCGGCAGCCGCAGCGTGGCCACGGCGAGGAGCGGGGCGCCGACCACCATGCCGATCGCGAAGGCGGATATGAGAAGCCCGGCCTGCGGGATCGAGACGTTCATGTCGTCGGCGATCGGCGGCAGCAGACCCGACAGCATGAACTCGCTGGTGCCGAGGGCGAAGACCGAGAGGCCGAGGATGTATACGGCCAGCGGCATGGGTGTGCGGCGGCGGGAGGTGGAGTCGGGCATGACACCTCGCAACACCGCCGAACGGATCCGCATTCCCGGTCTTCGCGTCGAGTCGTCGAAGTGGGGGCAACCGCGATGCCGGACGTTGACGTTCGTCAGGGGTCGCAAGCCGGGCCAGGGGGTGACCGGAACAATTCCGTGAAGGAACCGGAACATGCGCCGGTCACCGCGGACCGGACGGCTACCCCAGCAACTCCAGCTCCGTCGCCAGATTGTGCCGGGCCCGCGCCTCCCACGCGGCCGCCCCGTGCGGCGTACGGAACAGCCTCGGCAGCGCGAGGAGTTGCCGCAGTACGCCGGCCCGCCCGGCCCGGAACGCCTCGTCCGGCACGAACCCGTACTCCTCCCGTACCTGCGCCGCGTAGGCCGCGTACTCCTGCGGGCTCCCCGCCAGCACCGCCAGGTCCGCGTCGCACAGCACCTCCCCGTTCCGGTCCCCGTCGGCCGGGTCGTGTGTCACGGTGAGCCGGACCAGCCGCGCCACCTCCGCCGTCACCGCCTCCCCCACCCCCGCCTCGGGCAGCGCCCGCTCGGCGAGGGCGGCGCTGCGCTCCTCGTTCTCCGTACGGTCGGGCCGGTACACCGCGTCGTGGAACCAGGCGGCCAGCCGCACCGCGTGCACATCGGCGGCGTACGGGGCGAGGGTGTCGATCCGGTCCAGGACCGCCGTCAGGTGGGCGGTGGTGTGGTAGCGCCGCTGCGGCTCGTCCCAGCGGTCCAGAAGGTTCTCGGCGTACGGCAGCGGATCGGGACCGGCGTCGGCACGGGCATCGGGACCGGCGTCGGCATCGGGACCGGCGTCGGGACCGGCATCGGGACCGGCGTCGGGCGCTCCCGAACGGGCGGCGAGGAGCGTGTCCCGCCAGCGGTCGACCAGGGCGGTACGGGGGTCGCGGGGGCGCGGGCTGTCCGTCATGGGACGACCTTAGAGGCTGCGTCCCGTACGGATTCCGGCATCCCGCCGCGCTCGGCGGCCTCCCTGCGGTTGGCTGAGATCATGACTTCTGCTCCTGTACGCGATCCCGAACTCCCCGGCCTGCTCCTGCGCACCGAGCGCGACGCCTTCCTCCCGCTCCTGCGCGCCACCCCCGAGTCCTCCTTCGCCCTGCGCACCGCGTGCCCCGGCTGGACCGTTCGCCATGTCCTCGCGCACTGCGCCGCCGCCCTGACCCGCGTGGTCGAGGACCGGCTGGAGAAAGGGGTGTTCTCGCCCGAGTCCAACGATCGGGACATCGAGGAGCGGGACGGGGTGCCCCTGCCCGCACTCCTGGACGAGCTGGAGCGCGGGATGACCGAGGCCGGTCCGGTGATCGCCGCAGCGGGCGGGAAGCTGGACGGGGTCGCGCTCGGCGAGTGGGTGCACGCGGGGGACGTACGCGAGGCGTGGGGCCTCGACGGGGCGTACGCGGGGCGCGGACTCCCGTACGCCCTGGGCCTGCTGGAGGGCGTGGCGTACCGGAAGGAGATGTCGCAGATCGCCGCGGTCGTGGAGGGGGAGGGGGAGGGCTGGGCGGTGCCGCGCCCGCTCGGTGTCCCCTCGCCCGACGGCCGGCCGGCGGGCCGGTACCACGGTGACGGGCCCACCCTGATCCGCCTGTACGCCAACCGTCCGCTGGTCGGCACGCGCTACGAGCTGCACGGCGTACACGAGGACGACCTGCACCTCTTCGACCGGCCGCCGAAGCTGGAGGACTGAGCACCGGGAGCGGCGGCGGGCCTTCCGCTCCTCGGACCGGCTCTTGTCGACCGCGAGCGCAGTCAATAGCGTGCGCCCGGTGAAGATGGACCTGAACGCGGACCTGGGCGAGGGCTTCGGCCGCTGGACCCTGACCGACGACGAAGCGCTCCTCGCCTGTGTCACCAGCGCCAACGTGGCGTGCGGCTTCCACGCGGGCGACGCCTCCGTCATGCGGCGGGTCTGCGATGCGGCGGCGGCAGGCGGCGTACGGATCGGGGCGCAGGTCTCCTACCGGGATCTGGCCGGGTTCGGGCGCCGTTCGATGGAGGTGCCGGCCGATGAGCTGGCCGCCGAGGTCGCCTACCAGATCGGCGCCCTGCGGGTGTTCGCGGAGGCGGCCGGCGCAGGCGTCTCGTACGTCAAACCGCACGGCGCCCTCTACAACCGGACCGTCCACGACGAGGAGCAGGCCGCCGCCGTCGTCGCGGGCGTCCGGCTCGCTGGCGGCGGCCTCGCCGTCCTCGGGCTGCCCGGCTCCCACCTGCTCGCCCATGCCTCCGCCGCCGGGCTGCCCACCGTGGAGGAGGCCTTCGCCGACCGGGCGTACACCGCGCGGGGCACGCTGGTCCCGCGCGGCGAACCGGGGGCGGTGGTGCACGACGCCGACGACGTCGTACGCCGCGGGGTCGGCATGGCGCTCGACCGGGCGGTCACCGCGGTGGACGGCAGCCGGATACCCGTCGAGGCGCGCTCGCTCTGCGTCCACGGCGACA
This sequence comes from Streptomyces cyaneofuscatus, assembly GCF_042718795.1. Lineage (GTDB taxonomy): Bacteria > Actinomycetota > Actinomycetes > Streptomycetales > Streptomycetaceae > Streptomyces > Streptomyces cyaneofuscatus_A. The sequence continues at coordinate 2,713 of NZ_JBHXOX010000013.1, read as the reverse complement.
CCCCGGGCGCCGCCGCGCTCGCGCGCCGGGTGCGTACGGCGCTGGAGGGCGCGGGCGTGCTGGTGGAGGCGTTCACGTGAGCCGGGGGGACGACGGTACGGAGGTGAGCGGGGCGGGCGAGGCGCATGAGGCGCGCGAGGCGTGTGACGTACGTGAGGTGCGCGTGCTGCCTGCCGGGGCGCACGCCCTCCTCGTCGAACTGGCCGACGGCGACCACGCCGAGGCCTTCCACGCCGAGCTCCTGCGCCGGCGCGAGCAGGGCGCACTGCCCGGCGTACGCGAGATCGTGCCCGGCGCCCGGACCGTCCTGCTCGACGGCATCGACGGCATCGACGGCATCGCGCGCGGTGATGGCCGCGGTGGCGGGCGCGTTCCCGCCGCCCGCGACCGGCTCGCGCGCGAACTCCTCTCCTGGTCCGTGCCGCCGCTGCGCCGCGAGGAGCGCGGCGCGGTCGAGATCCCCGTCGTGTACGACGGGCCCGATCTGGACGAGGTCGCCGCGCTCTGGGGCGTCGGCGCCGACGAGGTGCCCGCACTCCACTCCCGTACCGCGTTCCGGGTGGCCTTCTGCGGGTTCGCGCCCGGGTTCGGGTACCTCACCGGGCTGCCCGAGCGGCTGCATGTGCCCCGGCGCGCGACCCCGCGTACGAGGGTTCCGGCCGGGGCGCTGGCCCTCGCCGGGCCGTACACCGGGGTCTACCCGCGCCCCTCGCCCGGCGGCTGGCAGCTCATCGGGCGGATGGCGGGCCCGGCGGCGGCCCTGTGGGACCCGGGCAGGGAACCGGCGGCGCTGCTGGGGCCCGGGACCCGGGTGCGGTTCGTGGCCGCTGAACCCGGAGCCGTACCCCTGCCTCGTACGGAGACGGGCTCATGACCGCCGTACGGAACGGGCTCCTCCATGTCGTCCGGCCCGGCGCCCTCACCACCGTCCAGGACGCCGGCCGGCCCGGCTGGGCGCACCTCGGCGTCGGGCGGGCCGGGGCCCTCGACGCGCCCGCCGCCCGCCTGGCCAACCGGCTCCTGGGCAACCCGCCGGGCGCCGCCCTCCTGGAGACCACCGTCACCGGGTGCGCCGTCCGCCCCGGCCGGCCCGTGGTGGCCGTCGTCGGCGGTGCGGGGAGCCGGGTGACCGTCGACGGGCTCCCCGTGGCATGGGGCGCGCCCGTCCGGGTCCCGGCGGGAGCGGTGCTGGACGTGGGTCCCGCGCTCAACGGCGTACGCGGCTATCTGGCGTTCGCGGGCGGCCTGGAGCCGGAACCGGTGCTGGGCAGCCGCTCCGCCGACCTCCTCTCGGGCCTCGGCCCGGCCCCCCTCGCGGAGGGCGACACGCTGCCTCTGGGCGAACCGGCCGGGCAGCCACCGACGTACGACGGCAACGCCCCCTGGCCCGGCGCCCCCGCCGAGCTGGTCCTGCCCCTCCACCTCGGCCCGCGCCACGCGTGGTTCACGCCCGCAGCCCTCCGCACGCTCACCACCGCCGCCTACCGGGTCTCCGCGCACAGCAACCGCATCGGCCTCCGCACCGAAGGCCCCGCCCTGGAGCGGGCCCGCGACGGCGAACTGCCCAGCGAGGGCATGGTCCTGGGGGCGGTCCAGGTGCCCCCGGACGGCCGGCCCGTCGTCTTCCTCAACGACCACCCGACGACCGGCGGCTACCCGGTTGTCGGCGTCGTACCGGAAACCGCCCTCGCCGGGGCGGCGCAGGCGGTTCCGGGAACGCGGGTGCGGTTCTTCGTCCGGGCGTGAGCCGCCCCGCCGCTTACTCCTAGGCCCCCTTGAAGCCCCGCAGCCGCAGCGAGTTGCCGACCACGAACACCGACGAGAACGCCATCGCGGCCCCGGCGATCATCGGGCTGAGCAGCCCGGCGGCGGCCAGCGGCAGTGCGCCGACGTTGTAGGCGAAGGCCCAGAACAGGTTCGTCCGGATCGTGGAGAGCGTGCGGCGCGAGAGCCGGATGGCGTCCGCTGCGACCCGCAGGTCTCCCCGTACGAGGGTGAGGTCACCGGCCTCGATCGCGGCATCCGTGCCCGTCCCCATGGCCAGACCCAGGTCGGCCTGGGCGAGGGCGGCGGCGTCGTTGACCCCGTCGCCGACCATCGCGACGCTCCGGCCCTCCGCCTGGAGGCGCTGGACGACGGCGACCTTGTCCTCGGGCATGACCTCCGCGTACACGTCATCGGCACCGATGCCGACCTCGGCCGCCACCGCCTCCGCGACGGCCCGGTTGTCGCCGGTGAGGAGGATCGGGGTGAGCCCGAGCGCGCGCAGCCGCTCGATGGCCTCGGCGCTGGTGTCCTTCACCGCGTCCGCGACCTCCAGCACGGCCCGCGCCTCGCCGTCCCAGGCGACCGCGATCGCGGTGCGCCCGGCGCGCTCGGCCTCGGCCTTGGCGGCGGCCAGCGTCTCCGGCAGCCGGATCTCCCACTCGGCCAGCAGCTTCTCCCGGCCCACGAGGACGGCGTGCCCGTCCACCACACCCTGGACGCCGAGTCCGGGGACGTTGGCGAAGTCCTCGGGGGTGGGGAGGTCGGAGGCGAGGCGATCAGTTGCGCCTGCTGCCACCGCCTGGGCGATGGGGTGTTCGGAGGAGTGTTCCAGGGCTCCGGCCAGCCGCAGCACGTCGTTCTCGTCGGTGCCGTCGGCGGTGTGGACGGCGAGGAGGGTCATCTTGCCGGTGGTGACCGTGCCGGTCTTGTCGAGGACGATGGTGTC
>NZ_JBHXOX010000012.1:0-231094 GCF_042718795.1 Streptomyces cyaneofuscatus | reverse complement strand
ATGCCGGTGGAGAACACCGCTTCGCCGAAGGTCTCCCCCACGGCCCCATAAGCACGGCCACGGAACGCACGGCCGTCCTCCAGGACGAGTACGGCAGGCAGGACGAGTGCGGCGGACGGTCCTCCGCTGCTCCCGCCCCTCATCGATCCAGTCCGCAGGCCACACGCGCTCCCCGCTCCGGTACACACTCCAGCCGGAACTGGGCCGCCGTCCTGAGGATCGCCTTCTCCACGTCACCGCTCGCCCCCCCGCAGAACCGGAACCGGGCGCCCACGTGCTCGTACCCGCCCACGCGCGGGACCACCTGGCCCACGGCCGGCACCACCAAGGCGTAGGGGCCCTCGTCAGGGGTCGGCGGTTCGGGGAGTTCCCAGGCTGTCACGCGGCAGGGGGCCGGGACGGGTGAGGGCACCAGCAGCCAGCCGCCCGTACGCCAGACGTCCGGTATCGGGAGTTCCGGGCGCCGGCCGAGCTGGACGTCGGCGGCGGCTCCGGCGAGGTCGATGCCGTGCACCTCCCGCCAGACGAACGGGATCTCCGCCCCGCCGACCCGGTACCCCGCCTCCAGGAACTGGATCGAGGGCGAGCCGTCGGCGGACGTACCGACGAACGCCTCCAGGTGGAAGACCCACGGGTCCGGGCCGAGCACCCTCGCTACCCGGGAGGTGAACTCGCCCAGTGGCCGCAGGAGTTCGGGGTCGTCCACCTCGACCGAGCCGAGCGCCTCGCCCTGGGTGAAGTCCACGCAGGTGTTGACGTACCGGGAGGCCCGCCAGGGGCCCAGTCCCTCGCCGGTCCACAGGCCGTCGATGTGGAGGATCGGATCGGCGCAGAACTTCTGCACCAGGCGGGGTTCCGGGGGCGAGGTGCGCAGCAGCGGCAGGTCGGCCTGGGAGTCGAGCCGTACGACACCCCTGCTCGCGGTCCCCCGGCGCGGCTTGACCACGACCGGCCAGCCGTGGGCCTCGGCGAAGGCCAGGACGGCGGCCTCGTCGGGGGCGTCCGCGAAGGCGGGGGCGGGTATGCCCGCGTCGGCGGTCACCTGGTTCATGGTGAGCTTGTCGCGGAAGCGGGCCAGCGGACCAGGGGTCTGGCCGGCGCAGCCCAGCCGCTCCCGGACGACGGCCGCGGTGTCGAGGTCGCCCTCGTTGAGGGCCACCACCCGCTCCGGCACACCGAAATGGGTTCGCAGCTCGGTCACCGCGCGCCAGACGGCGTCGAGATCGTCGGTGGCCGGGACGGTACGGGCGGCTGCCGCACCGCCGGGCACCGAGTCGAGCGCCAGTTCCGTGGTCACGTAGGTGACCCGGTGGGTGCGGTGGTCGACGTACTCCTCGTAGTGGGCGTGGCGGTCGCGCCAACGGTGGATGACGAGAACGTGCCCGCCGCCTCCACCGTGGCCACCGCGTCCGCCGTGTTCGCCGTGTTTACTCATGCCTCATCGGCTCCGGCTGCCGACATGTCCCGGACCCGGCCCACCGCGAAGGTCGCGGAGACCACGGCGGCCCGGGCCGAGCCCAGTGCGCCGCGCGCCGCGTCCAGGTCACCGTCCGGGAGCTGGCCCACGATGTCGGTGGCGCAGTCGATCAGGTGCAGCGCGGCGCGGGCGAGGGGCTGCTCGCTGCTATACCGGTCCTCGACCAGTTGACGGGCGGTCTTCAGCTGGGCGACGGGGTCCGGCAGGGACCCCTCCGCCACGACAGGGCAAATGATCGTGTTCATCGGTGAGTCCATCCCAGGAGGCAGGAGGCAGGAGGGAAGAGGCAGGAGCGCGGTGAAAAGGGAGAAGGAGCGCGCACGGGCAGGCGGGCGGCCGGGGCCTCGGCTGGAGGTCCCGGCCGCCCTGGGCCGCAGCGCGCGGGGGCGGGGCCGGCCGTGCGCCGTCCTCAGCTCGTCTTGAAGCGGATGCGGTCGTTCGTCGCCTCGCACTTGGCCACCGCGTCGTCCGCGTCGCGCCCGGAGGCGATGACGTACCCGGAGACGCAGTCCGCGACGGTCAGCAGCGGCGGCACGGTCTCGCCGACGCTCTTGCCGATCACGGCCGCCACCTCCGTGTCCGTGAACTCGTCCAGGTACGGGAGGAAGACGTACTGCTTCTCGTCCTTCGGGACCCGGCGGATCTCGTGGGCGGCGTCGTCGTCCACCTCGATCGCGTCGACGGTGCCGGGCTCCGGCGTGAAGAAGCGGACCGCGGCGCCGCCCAGCGGCTCGGGCGAGGTCTGCGGGAGCTCGTCGATGCCGAGCGGGACCGTGAGGAACATCCGGTTGAGGTTGAGCCCGAAGGCGCGGCGGACCAGTTCGGGTGCGCCGCTGCCGGCCAGCCGGGCGTGGGATTCGAGGACGCGCGGGCCCTTCGGGGTGAGGACGAACTCGCTGTGCGAGGGGCCTTCGGTGAGGCCGACGGCGTCCAGCAACTTCGGGGTGAGCTCGCGGAGTTCGGCCAGCCACGGGGTGGCGTACCGGCTGGGGGTGCTGACCTCCCACTCGACGTACCGCTCGTTCATGCGGTACTCGGAGTAGCCGATGGTGAGGTGGCGGCCGGCGTGGGAGAAGGAGTCGACGCTGACGACGGGGCCGTCGAGGTACTCCTCCGCGATGACGGCCGAGGTGTCCGCCTCCTGGAGTGCCTCCCAGGCCTTCTCGGCGTCCTCGGGCCCGTCCACGGGGTGGATGTGCAGGCTGGCGACGCCGTCCACCGGCTTGACGATGATCCGGTCACCGACCTCCGCCCGGAACGCGGCGATCTCCTCGGCGCTCCGGACCAGCCGGTAGCGGACCGGGCTGATGCCGTGTTCGTCCAGCAACTGCCGGGTGAGTGCCTTGTCCTTGAGGGCGCGGGCGGTGAACTCGCTGACGCCGGGCAGGCCGAGGGCGTCCACGACGAAACCGGTGGATTCGGCGGCCGGTTCGGTGGTGGTGAGGACGCGGTCGAACGGGCGCTCGGCGTGCAGCGGCTTCAGGAGTTCGAGGATGGCCGGGCCGTCGTCCAGGGGGCCGTGGATGATGCGTTCGCAGTGCTGGGCCACGGCCACGTCGTAGGCGCCCTCCTGGTGGACGAGGACGACGTCGATGCCGAGTTCCTTGGCTCCTGCGACCGGTGCCGGCCGACCGCCGATGACGGCCACGCGGTACTTGCCCATGGGGTTCCCTTCGAAGTGGTACGTGGGGTGCGGAATGTGCTGTGGCAGTAGGGGAGTTGTCGTGCCGGTCAGGCGGCGTAGCAGCGGCGGAGCCACCGGGCCGTCGCGTTCGGGTTCGGGGTGAACGCCTTACGGCGGTGCAGCACGCGGAGGTTGTCGAAGATCATGAAGTCGCCCGGCTGGAGGATGAGGTCGGCCGACGGGATGTCGAGCAGGACCTCGCGCCAGCGCTCCAGGGCCTGTTGGGCGGCGGGGGTGAGTCCGGCCGTGGTGCCCCGGTCGTAGCGGGCGCGGTGGCGGCCGTCCGGTCCGGGCTCCAGGACCGGGGTCTTCACCAGCGGGCCGATGGTCTCCCCGTCGTTGGAGTCGGGTGCGCCGACCTCGAACTCCGTTGCGCTGAGCACCGATCGGGTCTCCTCGTCGAGCCGTACGACGACGTCGTCGAGGGCCGCGATCTCGGTGGGGATGCGCTCCTCGTTGCGTATGGCGAAGAAGGTGAGGTACGGCGGTGTGTAGAGCCGGGGGTCCGATCCGGGCGGGCCGAAGGGCTGGTGCGGGTTGTCGGAGTGCCAGAAGAACTCCGAGTCGGCCCCCCAGGAGCTGGTGGTCCCGGAGGCCGCCGGGTTGGGCACGACATTGCGGATGAGCCGGCCGTCGTTCTCGTAACTCACCGCGAACGGCGTGCATCCGAGCAGGCGGATCAGGCCCAGGTGGATGGCGTTGGTCACGGCGAGTCCGCCCTCGTCGGCGAAGCCGCTGACCGGGGTGGCCGGGAAGTCCTGGGTGGGCAGGTTGGACAGGAGTAACGCGTGGGAGCCGGCGGCGGTGAACACCTGGCTGCCGTGGAGGATGTCACCGGGCAGATGGCGCCGCAGCGCGTACGCGCCGATTCCGCCGAGGATGGCGTCGTCGAGGTCGGAATCGAGGCTGGTCTCCGATACCCGGGCCGAGATCTCCTTGCGCAACAGGTCCCGGGCGCTGTCCTCGACTCGGTACCGGGCGAACTGGAGCAAGCTGGTCATCGTCTGTCTCCGTTAGGTCGGTTGCACGCCCTCATTGCGTCGCTCAGCGAGCCGGTGAGGGGGCCGGCGCGTTCCAGTAGGTGTCGGCGCGCCGGTTCCAGCGGCGCGCCAGGGGGTCGTTGACCAGTCGGCTCAGCAGGCCGACGGGGGTCACGACGAGGTAGTAGGCGATGAGGAGCAGGAAGGTGCGCATGGGGGTCCGTTCCGTCCGTTCTTTCGTGTGGTCCCGTGGCGGCGGCGCCGGGGCGGGAAGGGTGTGCCCGGGGGCTCAGTCGAGCGGGATCTCGTCGCGCCAGTCGGACGCTTCCTGCCACGCGGGCTGGTCGCTCTTCTCCAGCAGGAAGTTGCCGAGCGCCAGCATGTCGATGTCGGTCCGCATGAAGCAGGTGTAGGCCTCCTGCGGGGAGTTGACGATCGGTTCGCCGCGTACGTTGAACGAGGTGTTGACCAGGACCGGGCAGCCGGTGAGGGACTTGAAGGCGGTCAGCAGCCGGTGGTAGGCCGGGTTGCTGTGGCCGGTCACGGTCTGCACGCGTGCCGAGTGGTCGACGTGGGTGACGGCGGGGATGGTGGAGCGCCGCACCTTGAGCAGGTCGAGCCCCGAGGCCCCGCCTTCCTGCGCCTCCAGCCGCTGGGCAGCGGCGACCTGGGAGACGACGAGCATGTACGGGCTCTCCTGCGGCAGGTCGAAGTAGTCCTTGGCGTCCTCGGCCAGGACGGCGGGCGCGAACGGGCGGAAGGACTCCCGGAACTTGATCTTGAGGTTCATCGCCGACTGCATGTCCGGGTTGCGCGGGTCCCCGATGATGGAGCGGGCACCGAGGGCCCGGGGCCCGAACTCCATGCGCCCCTGGAACCAGCCGACGATCTTCCCCTGCGCCAGCCCGTCCGCGACCTGCGCGGCCAGGGTGTCGCTGTCGAGCCGCCGGTACGGGATGGAGCGCGCGTCCAGGTAGGCCGCGATCTCCTCGTCGCCGTAGGCGGGCCCGAGCAGGGAGCCGCTCATCGCGTCGTGCCCCGTACGCACATGGTCGCGCCGGGCGCCTCGTTCCATCGCGACGGCCTGGGCGGCGCCGAGGGCTCCCCCGGCGTCACCGGCGGCGGGCTGGACCCAGACCTCGTCGAAGATCCCGGCGTCGATCACCTTGCCGTTGGCCACGCAGTTGAGGGCGACGCCGCCGGCCATGCAGAGCCGGGACTCCCCCGTACGCTCGCGGGCCGTCCGGGCGAGCCGGAGCACCGCCTCCTCGGTCACCGCCTGCACCGAGGCCGCGAGGTCGAACTCCCGCTCGGTGAGCGGGGTTTCGGAGGTGCGGCGCGGGCCGCCGAAGAGCTTCTCGAAGCCGCGACCGGTCATGACCTGGCCGCGCAGGTACGCGAAGTAGCGCATGTCCAGGCGGAAGGAGCCGTCGGGCTTGAGGTCGATGAGCTTCTCGCGGATGAGGTCGGCGTAGCGCGGTTTGCCGTAGGGCGCGAGGCCCATGAGCTTGTACTCGCCGGAGTCGACCTTGAAGCCGCAGAAGTAGGTGAAGGCGGAGTAGAGCAGGCCGAGGGAGTGGGGGAAGCGGAGTTCGGAGACGGGCCGGAGGTCGGTGCCCCGGCCGTGCCAGAGGGTGGTGGTGGCCCATTCGCCGACGCCGTCGATGCAGAGCACGGCGGCGGACTCGTACGGGCTCGGGAAGAAGGCGGAGACCGCGTGCGACTCATGGTGGCGGCGTACGGAGAGCTCGGGCACCCGGCCCCGGCCCAGCGCGGCGAGCTCGGCGCGCACGGTGTCGGCGGTGCGCAGCTTGCCGCCGGGGCCGAGCCAGGCGGGGAGCGTGTCGCGGAAGGAGGCGAAGCCGGTGGGGGCGGCGCCCGCGAAGGTGGACAGCACCCGGCGGAACTTCAGCCGGGGGTCCTCGTAGTAGGCGACGGCGGAGACGTCGTCCAGGCTCACGCCCTGCTCGTCGAGGCAGTACGCGACCGCGCGGGAGGGGAACGAGGGGTCGTGCCGCCGCCTGGTGAAACGTTCCTCTTGGGCTGCGGCCACGGGGACGCCGTCGGCTGTCAGGGCGGCGGCGCTGTCGTGGTAGAACGCGGAGACTCCGAGAATGAGGTCAGACACCGCTGGGTTCCTCCGGCTGGGTTCGGATACGGGATCGGGGTGGGGAGTGAGAGGCTCTCCGCGTCGTGAGGCCCGCCGGCCTCCGGGGGCTCACCTGCGGCGGCCGGTGAAGCGGGTGCGGCGGGCGGCGAGCCGTGCGCCGACGGTCCTCGGCGGGTTGAGCGAGCGGTAGCCCACACGCACCCGGCCCCACACATCGGCCCGGGCGCCGGGGCCCGGTGCGTCGGGCAGCGAGGCGAGCAGGGTGTCCACGGCGTCGGCGGCCCAGGCGGAGTGGCCGGTGGCGACGTTGTCGATGGTGTTGTGGATGTCCACGAAGCGGGTGCTGAAGCCGTACGCCTTCAGGGCGAGGCGCGCCCGTCGGTAGGTGCCGCCGACGCCCGAAAGCTCCATGGCCAGGTTCAGGCCGAGGACCTCCGGCAGGAAGGTCTGCGGGAAGCGGCCCACGCACAGCCAGTACACCGGCAGTTCGAGGGACTCCTCGCGGAAGCCGGGCCACCGCGCGAACGCGGCGGAGGCGGTCGGCGGGAGCTCCACCCCCATCTCCTTGAGCACGTCGCGGTAGATGAGGGGGTGGTTCAAGTGCGGTTCGCCGTTGCCGAGTTCGTCCCAGTACGTCTCGAAGAGGGAGTGCCCGATCGCGGACGAGGCCTGCTCGTAGTCGGTGAACCCCTGGAGCCAGCTTCCGTCGATCAGGGTCAGCGGGGCCGTCTGTACGGTGTCGTCGACGACCGCTTCCTTCGAGGGCAGGGGGATCGCCGCGTTCTCCTCGAACTCGGCCCCGTGCTGGTCGTGTTGGGCCTGAAGCCACGGGCGCAGCCCTTCGTGGCTCCAGCGCTCGGGCAACCGCATCGCCGTACGGTCCATGCCGTGGCCGGAGCGGGCGAGCCAGCCGGCGACGTAGTCCATGGCCCAGGAGCGGAGGGCGGGGGTGTCGGTACGGTTCATGAGCAGGTGGTACGCCTCGCGGAGCCCGGACGGGGTGCGGCCCGGGGAGCGGGCGCCGGTCCGCAGGGCTGCGGCGACGGCTGTGAGGGGGTCCCGCGTGGCGCCCGGGGAGGGCTTCTTCGACCCCGGGCCGGGTTCCGGTTCCTTCTGGAGTTCCGGCGCTTCCGCAGGCCTGGCCGGGAGCGAGTCGATCCAGCGGCGGATCACCGTCAGATCCTCCGGCGAGAAGACCCGGAACATCGGCCCGCGCTCACCGACCAGCCCCCGAACCAGCGAACTGGCCCCGGAACGGCCGGGCTTGACCAGCTTGCTGCGCGCCAGGACGTCGAGCAGCGGGCCCGGGTCGGTCCGGCACTCCGCCAGCCAGCGGGCCAAGGGCTTGCCCTCCAGCAGGAACTGGTGGTGGTAGACCGCCCCTTCACGTGAGCGCAGCCGCATCAGCTCGGCCATGTCGAACGCGGGGTCCCCGGCCGCCACCAGCTCCGCGTGGAGCGCGTCGGACCAGTCGCGGAGGCCGGCCAGCATCCAGCGGAAGCCGGAGCGCACGGCGTCGCCGCCCCGCTCACCCTCCCCCTCCACCAGCGCGTCCACGGCCGCGCGGCACCGCTCGACGGGAGAGGGCCCCTCGCCCTCACGCCTGCGGCCCGGGTCCAGGGTCGCCCAGTCCGCCTCCGTCGGCAGCACCTCCCGGACCAGCTCCAGGGCGGGCAGCAGCCCGACGGCCCTCAGGCACAGGTCGGCACCGAGGATCTCGCCCCGGAAGTCGTCGGGACGCCGGCTCATCGCCAGGAGCAGCGCCGGGAGGCGGAACGCGCCGTCCGGGATGCGCTGGTCGCCGGTGAGCCGGGCGGCCGGGGCCGCGTTCTCGGCGAGCCGCAGCCTGCGTAACAGTTCGAGGCAGGCGCTGCCCCGGGAGGCCGCCGGGTGGCCGGCGCCGACGTCGGAGGCGTACAGGGCGAGGATGCGCAGGACCAGGGGGTCGTCGGCGTTCCCGGGGTCGCTGAGCCATTGCAGCCAGGCCCCGGACAGGAGGGCGAGCGGGGCGCAGCCGAGGACCGCCCGGCGGACCAGCACCTCGCGGTGGCCTTCGGGGCCTTCCGCGTCGCCGGCCAGGGTGAGGTAGCGCTCGCGCTCAGCGGCACCCCAGTCGGCGGCCTGCCGCGCGAGGGCGTCGAGCGAGCCGTCGTCTCCTGCGGGGGCGTCGGCCATGGCGTGGCGGCGCAGTACGGTCCGTACCTCCTCGACGAACCGGCCCTCGGGAAGGGTGGCCTCCGGGTCCGTCGCGTACGCGTAGACAGTCCGCGCGGAGCCGCCGCCGTCCCCCGGCAGCCCGTGCGGACGACCCGCCTGATGCTCTGCGGACAGCGTGGCCGTGGCGGCTGCCTGTTGGCTGTGCATCGTTCCCCTCTCTCGGTCTCGTGTTCTCGTCGCGTGATTCGCTTCGCGGGTTTCTCGTCGCGGGTTTCTCGTCGCGCGCGGTCAGAACATGGGGTAGATGGAGGCGTCGTTCTTGGGCTTCCGCTTCCGCCGGAACACTTTCGCGATGAGGTTTTTGACGAAGGACATGGCTGAATAGCCCTCTCTTGCGTAAAGGGATTACGTGGGGACCGGATCGTGCCGGATCGTGCCGGATCTGACAGCTCAGGAAAGCCCGAGGGATTCGGCGAGAAGGCCGGAGACGATTTCCGTACCGTGGTCGGTGAAATGCGCCCGGTCCACATAGAGCCAGTCGTCGTCCTTGACGGACTCGGCGACGACGGGGCTCAGGTCCAGGAAGCGGATGTCCTGTTCCTTGCAGGCGACCTGGAGCGCGTCGGCGTACCGACGGCCGGTCTCCAGCGTGGCGATGTCGCCGTACAGCTCCCAGAAGTTGGAGATCCCGTCGAGCTCGCCGAAGATCGCCCGCTCCTCGCGCGGGCCGGACTCCCGCACCCAGGTCGCCAGGGGCTGCAGGACGTAGGTGATGCGCGCGCCGGTCGGCCCGGCCAGCAGGCGGAGTGCGGCGAGGTGGCGCGCGGTCAGGTCGACGGCGTACGCGATCCGGTCCGCGAGCGGGGGCACCACATGAGGGGCGTCCTCCGGCCCGCCGGGGCGCCGGCCGAAGCCCCGCTTGGGCTTGCGGTGGGAGGCGCGCAGCTCCTCCATGCTGTCGAAGTACTCGCCGCAGTTGAAGAACCCGCCGTGGTCGCCGCGCTGGGAGTCGGGCAGCCGGGCGAGCGCCAGGTCGTTGAGTCCGGAGAAGACGACGATCTCGTCGACCTCGGGGACCAGCTCGCGGTGCATCAGGAACAGCAGCAACTCCTGCATGGAGTTGTGGCTGCGCCCGGCGAAGTTGAGCCACGGGACGGAGGGCGCGTACCGGGTCCACAGGCGCGACGCCATGGTGGCGGCGTCGCTGGTCGCTCCGATCCCGAACGGGGTGGAGCTGCCGGCCAGCAGCCGGACGGGACCTCGGGGCGGATTCGCCACCGACCCCTGTTCCGTGGCGCCGTGGGAGATCCTGAATCCCAACCGGTCGGTGTTGATCGTCGCGGAACGGTAGTCCGCCCGGTGGAAATACATCAGATAGGGCAGGTAACGGGTCTCCGCACGGTCGTCGAAGTCGTCGTACCGCAACATCTGGGGGGTCAGGAGTTCGCGCTGGGATTTCACGGGCAGGACGCTCCTCGATTCAGGGCTCGCTCTTCCGATGGGCGTATCTCGGCGCCGTACGTGACGAGTTTTGCCGCTGGGCAGCCGTGACTGAAGAGAACCCTGGGGTCGGGAACGCGCAATGCGGGATCCGGAGGGGCGGACGTACTAGTACGAAAGGGGGCGATCGCCCCTATGGCTGGCGCCGGATGGTGGTGTCGGCGCCCACCCGCCGCCCGACCCCCGGCCGAGGACGTCAGTTCAACCGCTGCTGCCAGTCCTCGGGCACCGCTCCGGCCGGTCCGGGAACGGGCTGGTCGGACGGGTGGGAGGTGGGCGGGGCGAGCTGCGGGCCCTCGTAGAACTGCTCGGTCTCGTTGTTGTAGAACCACTCCTCGCCCGGTTCGTAGCTGGTGATGAAGGGGTGGCCGGCCGTTCGGAAGTGCCTGGTGGCGTGCTGGGACGGGGAGGAGTCGCAGCAGCCGATGCGGCCGCAGGCGGCGCAACGGCGCAGATGGAACCACCAGCCGGGGCCGTCCCCCGCCAGGCAGTCGGCGCACCCCGGGCCGCTCGGGGCGGCCTGCGGGTCGATTCCGGGAATCGTTCGGTCAGCCATGGATGTGCTCCTTGCTCGGTTCCTCGCCGGGCGGTGCACCCACACGGCGTGCGGCGGCCGGCCTCGTGGCGTGGGACGGCCGGCCCTTCCAGGCTGCGCCCGGTCGTGGTGGGAGGCCAGCGGAGGGAGCACGGTGGCGGGGCGACGTGATCACCCCGGACGGGCGTTCGTCAGCTTCGGTGTTCAGGGTTGGGTGCGTCGAAGCGGCAGCCGGCCTCCCACTCGGGGCGCTGGTTGCCGTACGTGGGGACGCCCCCGGCGCGTTTCAGGAGAGCGGCGAGGTGCATGAGGTTCCAGGCCGCGAAGGTGGTGTTCCGGTTGGTGAAGTCGTTCTCGGGGCCGCCGGAGCCGGGATCGAGGTAGCTGGGTCCTGGGCCTGCCTCGCCGATCCAGCCCGCGTCGGCCTGCGGGGGGATGGCGTAGCCGATGTGCTGGAGGCTGTAGAGGATGTTCATGGCGCAGTGCTTGAGGCCGTCCTCGTTGCCGGTGATGAGACAGCCGCCGACCCGCCCGTAGTAGGCGGACTGGCCGGCGTCGTTGAGTTCGGCCGAGTTGGAGTAGAGCCGTTCGATGAGGTGCTTCATCACGGAGCTGTTGTCACCGAGCCAGATCGGTCCGCAGAGCACCAAAATGTCGGCGGCCATCACTTCGGCGTACAGCTCCGGCCAGGCATCGGTGGCGGCGCCGTGCTGGGTCATGTCGGGCTGGACGCCGACCGCGAGGTCCCGGTCGACGGGGCGGATCACCTGCGTCCGCACGCCGGCCGCGCGCATCACCGCGGCGCTGCGGTCGATCAATCCGTCGGTGTTGCTCGTCTCCGGTGACCGCTTGAGGGTGCAGTTGAGGTAGAGGGCGCGGAGGTCGTCGTAACGGGGCGGAGTGGTGGACGGCACGGGTGCGGGTCCCTTCGTGGTGGCTGATGACCTGAGCTTGGAGGACCGGCACGGGAAGGGCCATCGCGACACGGCGAACGCGGTACGCACTCCAGCAGCAGCCCGGCCCGCCAGCGCACCCGCACCCCAGCGCCCCGGCCCCCCTGCCCCCTCCCCCGGCGCTCAGCGGATGCGGCCCCGGGCACGGGGCGTGAGAGTGGAACCATGTGTCCTCGGCCGTCCGGGCCGGGGCGGGCCACCGGAGGCGCCTGCGATGGATGTGTTTCCCCCGCTGCCCAGGGGGTCATGGGCCCCGACGAAGGAAACGCTGCACCGGTTCCTCCAGATCGTCGGGAAGGTGCGGCTGGCGGCCAGCGTCCGGCGCAACCACTGGTGGAACGTTCCCTTCCACCTGACCGGGAGCGGCATCACCACCCGGCCCAGCGGCCCGCTCGGCGACGGCACCGTGTTCACCGTCGACTTCGACTTCACCACCCACCGTCTCCGCGTGCTGACCCTCGACGGGCGCCAGGTGTCGTTCCCCCTGACGGGCCTGTCGGTCGGCGACTTCTACCGCGCGTTCACCGGCGCACTGGCCCATCTGGGCATCAGCGTGGTTCCGGAGCATCCGTACCCCTTCGACCTGCCCGACGCCGCCCGGCCGTTCGCCGAGGACGACGAGCACGCCACGTACGACCCGGCAGCCGTAAACCGCTACTGGACGATCCTCACCCAGGTCATGCTGGTCCTGGAGAGGTACGCGGCCGGATACTCCGGAAAGACCAGCCCGGTCCACCACTTCTGGCACACCTTCGACATCGCCGTCACCCGGTTCGCCGACCGGCAGGTGGCACAAGGGCAGTCCATCGATCCCGTGACCCGTGAGGCGTACTCGCGTGAGGTGATCAGCAGTGGCTTCTGGTTCGGCGACGAGCGGTCCTACCCGGAACCCGCCTTCTACTCGTACACGGCGCCGGAACCCGACGGGCTGCAGCGGCAGCCGCTGGAACCGGCGGCCGCGCGGTGGACGGAGAGCAACGGATCGCACCTGGCCCTGCTGCCCTACGACGAGGTGCGCACCGAGCCGGACGCGTCGGCCCGGATCCTCCGGTTCTACGACTCCGCGTACGCGGCCGGCGCCCGCTTGGCGGGGTGGGACGCCGACCAGCTCTGCCCGGGGGGAGTGACCGACCCCCAGGCCTCGGGCGCGGGCACGGGCGGGGGCGCGTCCTAGGCCCCGGCACATCCTCGGTCCGGAACGTGACCCGAGCAGAGTCGGCTGGCCAGCCGGCCACGGACGCGACCCCGGCCGCTGACGCAGATCCGACGACCATGAAAGCAGGGATGTGCAACATGCCCACGGAAGGCTTTCCCGCACCCGAGTCAGGGATGCTCCTGACCTACTTCCTCAGCGTCGCCGACGTACCCCGTTCGCGTGCCTTCTACGCGGACGTCCTCGGCGGTGAGGTCGTGCTCGCCGAGAACCCCTGCACGGTCCGGCTGGCCAACAGCTGGATCATCATGAATCCCGGCGGTGGGCCCACCCCCGACAAACCCGGCATCACCCTGCGCCCACCGGAGGACGTCACCAGCGCGTCCTGTTTCCTCAACATCCGTGTGGCGGACATCGAGGCCGTCCACCGCGAGTGGAGCGCCAAAGGCGCTCAGTTCGTCACCGGACCGATCGACCGCAAGGCCGAGATCCGCTGCTACCTGCGCGATCCGGACGGTTACCTGATCGAGGTCGGTCAGGCCACCGGCATGCTGCGTGGTGTCTACGCCGACCCGCCCCCCGGACACTAGAGAGCGGACACTAGAGGGTCGAGGCCGTGGTCTCCTCTGCCGACTCCGCCCGTGCCTCCGTCAGCACCTCCGCGAGCCCTTCCGTGGTCAGCACCATGCTGACCGGGGCCGAGCTGTTGAGGCAGAGGCTGTGTCCGGCGGGGATGCGGGCGAGCAACTCCGTGAGCGGCAGCGTCACGGATGCCAGCTGCCCGAGGCCGCGGAGGTAGCGCGGGGAGGTGTAGACGGGGACCACCGCCGTGCCGTCGGGTGCTGACGCGCTCACCGGTTCCCCGTCCGCGGTGACCGGCACCGCGACCTCGGCCCCGGCCAGTGCGGCGGTGACGTCCTCGGCGGGGCCGTATCCGGTGGTGGCGAGCTGGACGGCGCGGTCCACCGCGTCGGCGGGTTCGGGCCACCCCATCGCCTCGGGTGACGGGCGGTAGTCCGGGTTGTCCTCCCACTCGACGATCTCGCCCGCGTGGTCCGAGCGCCACTGGCCGATGACGGCCCATTCCGGTGGCGGGCCCTCTCCCTGCCAGGCGGGGTCGGCCAGGTAGAGCCAGTGGTCGGGCGCGAGCCGGGCGGCCTCGACGAACTCCTCCGGGGGTGCGGGGTCCAGGGGGGAGGTGGCGGGCGGGGCGCCGGGCTCACTCATCGTGTCCTCGTTCACTGGGGTACTTGGGGGGTGCGTGGATTTTTCGGGGGCAGGGACCGGGGTCGGGTGTCAGGGAGTCGAGGCGGATGCCCCGGTGCGGTCCTCGTCGTCTCTCGGCCTGGACCGGGGCAGCGGTGCCGGAACCGGGCGCGGGGCGTCCTCGGCCGAGGCGGGGTGGGCCGGGCGGGCCCGCTGCCAGGGGGTGGTCCCCGGGGCCGTGCCGTCGGGCGCCGGGTGCAAGGTCAGCAACGGGCCCCCCGCGTCATCGGTGCCGGAGAGGTCGGCCGGGAAACCGGTCCACCACACGGTGCGGCCCAGCCTGCGGGCGATGCGGTCCGCGAGGCCGACGGCGTCGGCGGCCGGGCCCTGGAGGGCGAGGACGAGCGGTACGGTCAGCTCGGTACGGGCCAACACCGGATCGGCGGCCAGGAGTTCGGCGAACTCGTCGGCGGTCGTCTCATACGTGTCGCCGTTCCAGGACACCTCGACGAGATCCGGGTCGTCCGCGTCGGCCCCGGCCCGCACCAGGTAGGGGACGGGACGGTCCTTGCCCTGCGCCCAGGGCGCGTCCACCAGGCCGGCCGGGGTACGGAACCGGGTCAGGTCCACGTCCTGCGACGGCCCGTCGGTGTAGTCGCGGCCGGTGCCGTCCGACGTGCCCACCGCCGTGCCGAGTGCGGTGTCGAGTGCGGTGTCGTCGTACGCACCGGCCTCCTTCAGGGCGTACGCCGCCGCGATGTCGGGGTCGGCCGCCTCCCGGCCCACCGCGAAGGCCCGGGTCAGCACGTCGAGCGCCTCGGTGCGGCGGGCGTGGGCGGCGCGCGGGTCCGGCTCCCGGTGGAGGACCCGGGCGGCGAACTCCTGCGCGTCCGGGCCGGTTCCCGGCAGCGTCTCCTCGGCCTTGACCCGCGCCCAGAACATCCGCGACATCTCCGCCTCGCCCACCTCGTCGGTGCGGATGCGCAGAACGGCGGCGGCCTCGTCCTCCACGTCCCCCTCCGCCAGCCACTGGGCGGCGGCCTCCACCGCGGGCAGGTCGACGAAGCTGACGAGCCCGTCGTCGGGGTAGCGGGCCCAGTGCTCAGCGGCGGCGGCCAGCACCCGGCGGGTGGTCTGCCGGTCCACCCCGGTGGCGGCCTCCGGGTGCGCGGCGACGACCCGCTGGAGCAGGTCCAGCGTGAACGGCCCGGCCGCCTCGAAGTCGGAGTCGCTGCGCCACATCTGGTCCACCGCCGCCACGCCGCGCAGCAGGTCCTCGAAGCCCGGGTCGTCGTCGATGTCGTGGCCGAAGGTGATCCGCAGCGCCCGCACCAGGCGCAGCGTCGCCGTACGCATCTCGTCCGACACCTCGCCGTCGCCGGGGCTGATGCCGGCGATCTGCGCCAGCCGGTCCAGCTCGTCCTCGTCCGGTTCGGGCCGGGCCAGGGCCCAGGCCCGGCGGCGCCCCTGGGCGTCGGCGAACAGGGTCCGCTGGTAGCGGCCGTTGCTCTGCCGGGTGCCCTGGGGGCCGTAGGCGAGGCGTACCGAGCGCCCGGTGGCGTTGGCCACGTGCTGGCCCATCGAGACGGTGGCCAGCGGGTCGGCCACGAAGGGGCCGCCGTACGCGTCGGAGGCGGTGCCCGGCTTCGGTACGGCGCTGTCGCGCGGCGCTCCGCTCCAGCAGACGACGAGGTCGACCCAGTGGTCCTCGGGCAGGGTCGTCAGGCTCTTGCGGCGGCGCAGCCACGGGCCGGCCTCCCGCTCGTCGATGTCGCGGGTGGTGCCGTCGCTCAGGGCGAACGTCAGACTGCCGGGTGAGCCGTGGAGGTCGAGCCGGTACGCGCGGTCCTCGGGGCCCGGCCGGGGCAGGTCGTACTCGCCGGAGGTGCGGCCGGTGGCCGGGTGGTCGTGGACGAAGGTCGCCATCCGGTCCAGGTGGCGGTCGTCGTCCTCGAAGTCCCGGGCGAACTCGGCGGGATGGTGGGAGGCCCGGCCGATCTGCCGGCCGCTGAGCGCGCTGACGAGGGCCCGGCTCACCACGTCGTGGTGCCAGTCGGGGGCGTCGTCGTCGGTGTCCGGCGCGAGCCCGGGGACGCTGGCGATCCAGTCGCCCCGGGGGGTCTTCGGGGCGCGGACGACGTCGATGGTGCTCGCCTCCCCGGGGGCGGACTCGACGGTGACGCGGCCGCTGTGCGCCCACACCGTCCGGCCCGTACGGTCGGCGAGCCTGCGGGGCAGGTCGAGGTAGCCGTCGGCGGCGAACGGTACGGCGAGTACGACGGGTGTACCGGGCGGCAGCGCCTCGCGGGCCAGGTCGGCCGCGACCAGCTCCACGAACTCCTCGACGCCCAACTCCCTTACGGTGCCGTCCGGGAGCCGCGCCTCCACCCGGTCGGGGCCGCCTTCCGCGGCCACCACGTAAGGCGTCGTGCCGCTCGGCCAGGGGGTCGGTGAGGTGCTGACGACGTCGTAGCCGCCTGCGGGGTCGGCATCCAGCAGGTCGCTCTGGGCGGGGTCGAGTCCGATGACGTCGCTCGTACCCCAGTTGAGGCCCGGCACCCGGCTGCCGTCCACGGTGAAGTGCTGGGCGCGGCCCTGCGCGGTGACCCCCAGCTCGGACAGGTGGTACGCGGCCAGCGCGGCGAATCCGTTAGCCCGGCCGGCCGCCGTGGCCCGGCCCACCAGGCCGAACAGCTCCTGCCTGGCGTCCTGTTGGACGGTGGCCCCCGGGTCCAGGTGGAGAACACGGCGGGCGATGGCGTCCACGTCGAGCGGCCCGTTCCGCAGCGCGCGGTCACGGCGGCGCAGGGAGTCGAGCTTCTGCACCGCCACCGCGTCCGGCGGCTGGTGGAGGACGACGGTCGCCTGGCGGCCCAGCTCGGCGCGGGTCACCTGGGCGAGGGCACCGGTGCCCACCCAGTCGGCGGGCACGCGGGCCATGGCTTTGACGACGATGGCGAAGTCCTGGGCGGTCAGGCGGGGTGCGCCGGCCGGCAGATCCCTTTGCAGCCGCTCCAGTTCGCTCGCCAGCAGCCGGGTGAAGCGGTGGCGCGCGGTGGTGGCCCGCCGCCTCGCGGGCGAACCGGTCGCCGGCCGGTCGGGGCGGATGTCGGCGCCGTAGCCGGTGACCTCCACCCGGGGCAGGGACGCGCCCGCCCGCCGGTTGCGCAGACCGGTGGCCGCCACCTGGGCGGCGAGCAGCTCCAGGGTCCGGTCCCCCTGCGCGGAGGGGCTCGTCTCGTCCCGCCCGTACGCCACGAGGGTCCGGGGCGGCAGCGGTTGCAGGGCCTTCACCGGGGCGGGGGTGACGGGGACGGGGGTCGCGGGGACGGCGGGGAAAGCGGGGGCCGTCGGCACGGAGGTGGGCTCGACGCCTTCCATGGGGTCGCCGACGGAACTGCGCTGGTTACGGGCAGAGTTCGGGCCGTTGTCGGCGGGTGCGGCGACCAGGTCGCCGGTCCGCGAGGAGTAGGCGGCCGGGTCGCTGTTGGTGGCCGGTGTCGGCGCACCGGGGCCCGGGGCCGGTGTGGCGGGCACTGTCCGCGCACCCAGGTCGGGAACGGACGGAGCGGTGAACCGCCAGTCGGTGGCGCTCGGTTGGGACAGCGTGGAGAGGTCGGGCGCCAGCACGGGGAGTTCGCCCTCGGCGGCGTCCGGAGCGGAGAGTTCGACCGGGGAGGTGCTCCACCACACGGGCCGTCCCAGCCTGCGGGAGACGGTCTCGGCGACCTCCGGGGTGGGGCCGCTGAGCCCGTCGAGCAGCAGCAGGACCGGCGTGGAGGACGGCATCCCCCGCAAGTCCGTTCCGGCGGACAGCAGTTCGGCGAACTCGGCGGCCGACAGGCGGTGGGTGGCCGCGCCCAGGGTCACCTGGATGTGGCTGCTGTCCTCCAGGTCCACCGAGGCCCGTACGGCGTAGGGCACCGGCCGGACCGTGCCGTCCGCGTCCTGTCCGGCCCACGGCGCGTCCACCGTCGTGTCCGCGACCCGGAAGCTGTCGAGCCGGGGCAGCAGGGTCGCGAGGCCGCGCCAGTCCCGGCCGGAGCCGAACGCCGCGCCCACGGTGGTGAGCAGTGCGGGCGCCGCGAGGGCACCGGCCGCCTCGATGGCGTACGCGCCCGCCACGTCCGGGTCGGCCATGTTCCGGCCCGCCGCGAAGCCCCGGGTGAGCAGGGCGCGGGCCCGGTCGCGCAGGGCGTCGTCCACCTGGGCGTCCTGGTCGAGGCGGAGGGCCCGTACGGTCAGCAGATCGGCCGCCGGTCCGGGGCCGGGCAGCGCCTCCTCGGCACGGACCCTCGCCCAGAACATCCGGGTCCGGTGCGCGGGGGCGTCGGCGGGGTCGGCGAGCCGGAGCGCGTCGACGGCCGCCCGGTCCACCGCCGCCGGGTCGGAGAGCCAGGCCGCCGCCGTACGCAACTGCGGGAGGGGCACGAAGCCGCTCACCGGCAGTGCGCCGCCCGCGTCCCGCCACGCCTTCGCCGCCTCGGCCAGCACCTGGCGGGTGACGTCCGCGTCCACGCCGCCCGTCGCGAGGGGGTGCGCCGCGACCACCTGGGTGAGGAGTTGCGGCCAGAACGGGCCGGTGGGCCGGAGGTCCGGGTCGGCGAACCACATGTCGACGACCGCCGCGGCCCCGGCGACCAGCCTGGGGAAGTCGTCGGCCGCCTGCACATCGGGACCGATGACCAGCTTCAACGCACGCACCACGCGCAGCAGTTCGGAGCGGACACGCGGGGACGGACCGCCCCCGAACCCGGCCTGCTCCGCCAGCCGGTCGAGTTCCGCGTCGTCCGGTTCCGGGCGGCTGGTCTCCCACCACCAGGGGCGGCCCTGGGCGTCGGTGGCCAGCACCCGCACCGGGCCGTCGCCGAAGCGGACCACGCCCTGGGAGGAGTACGACAGCCGCGTCGTGCGCCGGAGTTGGTTGGCCAGGTGCTGGCCCAGGGAGAGGGCGTCGTCGCCGAGCGGATCGGCGGTGAACGGCGCGGGCAGGACGCCGTCGAGCTGGGAGACGTCCTGCGCGGAGCCCTGCCCCGGGGCCCCGGAGTGGCAGATCACCAGGTCGACCCAGTGGTCCTGCGGCAGGCTCGACAGGCTCTTGCGCCGCCGCAGCCACCCGGCCGCCTCGTCCCGGTCCACGGTCCGGCTGGAACCGTCGGCCAGCGGCAGGGACAGCCCGCCCGGCAGCCCGTGGCCCGCCAGCCGGTACGCCTGGTCCGCCGGGCCGGGGTCCCGCATCGGCAGCTTGCCGGAGTACGTGTTGGTCGCGGCGTCCCAGTGGACGTAGAAGGACATGCGGTCGAGGTCGCGGTAGCTCTCGCGCTCCCCGACGAGTTCGGCGGGCTGGTGGAAGCTGCGCCCGGTCTGCTCCCCGGTCCGGGAGCTGACGATGGGCTGGGTCAGCACCTCGCGGTGCCAGGCCGGGGCGCCGTCGTCGGGGTCCGGCGCCAGGCCGGGGCGGACCGGGAGCCAGGTGCCGTCCGGCAGGCCGTCCCGGTGGAGGACGCCGACGGTGTTCGTCGCGGTCGGGTCGGGGTTGCGCTGCGCCGGGCCGCTGTGGACCCAGACGGTGCGGCCGGTGCGCTCGGCGAGCTTGCGCGGCAGCTCCAGGTAGCGGTCGCCCGCCGACGGGACGGCCAGCACGATCGGGGCGCGCTCGGGCAGCGGGTGGCGGGTCAGGTCGGCGGCGACCAGCTCGGCGAACTCGTCGGCGTCCAGCTCCCAGGTGGTGCCGTCCGGCAGGTGGGCCGTCACCCGGTCGTGGCTGCCGTCCGCCAGCACCGGGTACGGGGCCGGGTCCCACGGCCACGGCGCGATGTCCGCGTCCCCGGTGGGGGCGGGCGCGCCCGCGGGGCCGACGGTGAGCCGGTCCACGAAGAGGGCGTTGAGCTCGGCGGTCCGGGTGCCGGTCCAGTTCAGGCCCGGTACGCGGTTGCCGCCGGCCGTCACGTGCCGGGCCCGGTCGTCCGCGAGCAGGCCCTGTTCCTCCAGGTGGAGGGCGGTGAGCGCGGCCAGGCTGGTGGCCCGCCCGGCGGCGAGCGCCCGGCCGGTCAGCGTGTACAGGTCGCGCCGCATCTCCGGGTCGACGAGCACGGACGGGGCCAGGTGCCAGATCCGGCGGGCGACGGCGTCCACGTCCAGGGGCCCGGAGCGCAGGGCGGGGTCGGTGCGGCGCAGCGCGTCCAGGGCGTCCAGGGCGGCGGCGTGACGCGGTGAGGTGACGCCGATGGTGGCCTGGCGGCCCAGCTCCTCCCGGCCGATCCACCCGGCCAGGGCCACGGTGGCACCCTGGCCCGGCACCCGGCTCCGGCCCCGCGCGGTGACGGTGAAGTCCTGCGGCCGCAACGGCGTGGCGCCGGCCGGGAGGTTCGCCTGAAGGGTGCGCAGGGCGTGGTCGAGGTGACGGACGAACAGGTCGCGGGCGGCCCGCGCCCGCAGGTCGCCCTGGGCCTGGGCGGCCTGGTCCCGGTCGCGCGCGGTCCCGGCACCGCGCGCGTCGGCGCCGTATCCGGCGATGTCGACCCTGGGCAGCGGTACCCGGTGACGCCGGTTGCGCAGCGCGGTCCGGGCGACCTGGTGGGCCAGCCGCTCCACCTCGCGCTCCGCCTCGTCGGCGGTTCCGGTGGCCTGCGGAGCGAACGGTACGAGGGTCAGCGCGGGCAGGGTGGTGAGCGGCCGGGCGGGCGGGGCGGCGGGCACGGCGTACACGGGCTGCCCGCCGCCCGCGCCGACGGATACGGGCGCGGGCAGGCCGAAGGTGAAGTCGAAGTCGAAGTCGAAGTCGGGGAGGTCACCGAGGTCACCCAGGGCGTCCAGGTCGAGGCTGTCCAGGGCGGAGGGGAAGGCACCGGGCAGATCGTTACCGCCCAGGTCCAGATCCACGTCCACGTCCATGTCCATGTCCGTGTCGCCGAGTTGGCCTTGGCCAGAGCCCTGGCCCTCGCCCAGGTCCAGGTCGGGCATGTCCAGATCCGGCATGTCGCCATCCGGCCGGGACTGGAGCGCGGGCCGCCCCGGCGCGGCCTGGCTGACGGTGGGCCCGGTCGCGGGCCCGGCCGCGGGCACCGTCCAGCGCGGTGCCAGGCCGAGTCCGGTACGCAGGGAGTCGGCCAGCTCCGCGGCGGAAGCCCGTACGCCCTCGGCACCCCCTTCCGCCGCCAGCAGATGACCGGCGACCCGGCGCACCGCATCGCGGAAGGCCTCACCGGCGTACCGGGCGTCGGCGAGCACCGGGTGCGGTTCGGGCGGCAGCACCAGGGCTACGGCGGCCGACCAGGCGCGAGCCGTCTCCGTGTCGCCCCGGCCTTCGGGGGCGGCGTCCCGGACCTCGGCGTAGGCCGCGTCCCAGAGGCGGCGCGTCACCTCCGCGGCCACCGTGCCCACCGTCCCGCCCGTGTCGCCGGGACGGGTGAGCCGTATCCGGGCGAGGTCCGACGCGCTGAGCCTGCCGACGGGGAGCCGGTCGCCGAGGAGGGCCATCTCGGCGTGCAGCCCCGGGGGGAGGGCGACGCCCGCCGCGCGCAGGTCTGCCGAGGTCACGGTCTCCGCGCCGTCCGGGGCCTCCGGCACGGGCGGCAGGTCGGCCTCGGTGACCCGGTCGGCGATCCACCGCCGCTGCTCGGCGTCCAGGGGGACGGCAGGGGCGGGTCCACGGGGTGCGGTGGAGGAGTCCGGTGCGGTGGCGGGCTCACCGGGGTCCACGGTCCGGGCGTCGGCCAGCGCTTCCGGCGCTACCCCGAGCGCCCACAGCCGCTCCTCGGCCCGCTCCACCGCCGCGCGCGCGGCATCGACCTCGGACCGGCCCTCGGGGCCCGTACGGCCGGTTTCGACGGCGCGGGCGGCAGCCGCGTCGAGCTCGCGCAGCGCCCGGCCGTGGGCCTCCCACGCGGCGCCCTGTTGGGCAGCGGGCGTTACCGTTCCGGTGGAGTGCGCCGCGTGCGAGGGCCCCGGCTCGCCGTCCGCCGGGTCCAGGGTCAGGGGCACGCTCAGCGCGGTACCGGTACCGGTACCGGCGCCGTGCTCCGGGACCAGGTGAAGGTAAGAGGCGTCGGCCGTGATCCGGTACGGCGCGGCGTCCGGGTCGAGTCCGGTGAGTGCCGGTACGAGGGTGTCGAGGTTGGCGACCCGGCCGAGCCAGCCGTGGTCACCGCGCAGCAGCGCTCCCGTCGCGGAGTGGACGAAGTCGTCGCCGAACCTCGTCCAGCCGGTGGGCGGGATCTCCTGCCCGTCGGGCAGCCGGAGGTGGCCGGTGTCGGCGACCTCGTAACGCAGCGGCTCCGCCCGGGACTCGGTGTGCCGGGTGTAGGGGAACCAGTGGCGCGGGCGCGGTTCGGGCTCCTTGCCCTTCCCGGTGGCCGGGCCGTCGTCGGGCGCCCCGGCCGCCGGGAGGGCCGGGGCCGGGGGCAGGCCGCCGAAGCGGGGGCGCATGAGAGTGACCGGCCGGCCGATCGGCCACTGCTCGGCGAGGGGGTCCAGGCCGTCGTCGGGGGAACCGCCGCGCAGGCCGCGGAGGGCGACCTGCCGGGGGCCGCCGCGCCCGTCGTCGACGGTGAGTTCCACGGTCTCGGCCCGGGCGCTGGTCTTCTCGACGCGTACGGAATCGGCCTCGACGGTGAACCGGTCGGCGCTCAGGTGCGGCCCGGGAGTGCCGTCCTGGAGGGTCCGGAGCGCGGCGGCCAGCTCCTGCCGGAAGGTGGCGGCGACGGCGTTGGCACGGGCCCGGCCGATGTCCCGGCCCAGCCGTGCCGTCCGACCGCCGACCAGGTCGACCCGGGGCAGCGGCAGGTGGTTGGCCGTGTTCCAGAGCCCGGTCCGGGCCACCCGCGCGGCGACGTGGCGGATCGCGTTGAGCGCGCTGTCGGGCGTCCGCTCGGTGCCGGGCTCGAAGTGCAGGGTCTGCGGACGCTCCTCCTGCCCGTGCAGGACGACCACGGTGAGCGGATTGGCCTCGGCCGCGCCGTCCTCCAGAAGACTGGCGTTGACGTCGTGGGCCGACTCGCCCGGACGCCGGGTGAACATCCGCATGTACCAGAGCCGCTTGCCGGGGACGGTCGACTCCAGGCGCTCCAGGTGCCGGGACGCGGCGGTGACGACGCCGTCGAACGAGCGTTGTGCCGCTGCCCGTTCGGGGGACCCGGTGGGGGCGTCCAGCACCTCCTGCTGTGCCAGCTTCGCCCGGGTCAGGAGGATCGTCAGGTCGAGGTGGCCGCGTACCTCCTTGAGGTGCCCGTCGTCACCGCTCTCCTCCAGCCGGGCGATCTCCCGGCGCAGGACGTCGGCCTGGGCCCGCAGGTCGTCCAGGTCGACGGCTCTGAGGTTGGCGCGCACCATGCCGCGCAGCCGGTCCTCGCGGGCCGAGGCGCGGGCGTGGTTCTCCAGGGAGACCTGGTGGGTGCCGTCCTCGCTGGCGAGCACCACGGTGATGAAGTGGTAGCCGAAGTAGGACTCGCCGGACTCCGTCGAGGGCTTGGCGTAGTTGGTCTCCAGGCTCGGGCCGTCCTCGCCGGGGGCCGCGACGGACTGGACGAGGTAGCCCTCACCGACGTCGGCCCAGGCGAACTCGTTGACGCCGATCCGGCGGGCCGCCTCCGTCAGGGCGGTGCGCCGGGGGTCATGCGGCCGCTCCAGGCCGAGCGCACTGCCGTACGCGGCGGCGGGCAGCGGTCCGGTGCCGTCACCCCCGGTGGGCCGCTCGTCGCGGCGTACCAGGGCGGCGGCCCAGCCGGGATCGGCGGAGCCGGGCCGCAGGATGCCGTCGGCGACCTGGCCGAGCGCCTCGGCCAGGTGGTGCGTACCGGTGACCTCGGCCCCGTCGGAGGCGTTGGCGGGTGCGGTGACGGTGGACCCGTCCTCCGGGTCCCGGAAGACCAGGTGGGAGGGGCGGCCGTCGCCGGCGAGCATGATGGCGAAGTCCCGGCAGACCTCTTCGGTGGATTCACCGGCCCGGTTGGTGAAGACCGGGGTCACCCGGAACAGCCGGTTGGCGCCGCCGTCCGGGGTGGGCAGCACGATGCTCCGCTCCTCGTCGAGTCCCAGCCGTACGGCCAGACCCGCCCGGGTCAGCTTGACGTTGGACTCGGCGACGGCCTTGCGCGTGGCGTAGGCCTGCTGGCTGCCGTGCTCGTTCTGGACGGCGAGGGTGCGGTCGGCGGAGATCCGGACGGCCGGGTGGCCGTCCGCCCGCTCCACGTCCCAGGTCTGGTCGGCGAGCAGGAGGGTGGGCGCGTCGGTGTCCGCGGCGAGGGACCGGGGGGCTGTCCAGGTGTTCTCCAGGTCGCCGGGGTTGCGGAACAGTTCGCCGTCCCCGTGGCCGTCCGCGAAGCCGTACGCACGGGTGGTCAGCGGGTGGGCGCGGCGCGCCTCGATGTCGGACGCGGTCCCGTCCGAGGGGTGCGGGTCCGCCGCGGGTGTGCCGGTGACCCGTCCGCCGGGCACCGGGCCCTGCCCCGGACGCAGCGACATCCAGGCGTGCGCCCCGCCGTCCGGTGCCTGGCCTGTCATGAGGTGTTCGGCGCCGCTGCGCCAGTCGGTGGCCACCCTCGGGCCCAGCTCGGAGTACCAGACCCGGTTGCCGGTGAGGTCCGCCACCTGGCGGGCGACCGTCTCGATGTCGCTGTGGGCGAAGGCGAGCACGATGTCGTCGCCGGCCGGTCGGTAGGGGTCGCGGGCGATCAGCCGGGCCAGCTCCGCCGTGTCCTCGATCCGCAGGACTCCGTCCGGTGTGTGCAGGCGCACGGCGTCCACGGCGTCCACGGCGGACTGGGCGAGCACCACGTACGCGTCCGGCCAGGGGACGGGCCAGACGGCCGGCGTGCCGTCCTCGTCCTGGGCCGCGTAGGTGTCGAGCGGGGGCGTCAGGCCGCCGGTGCCGCTCCAGTCGCGTCCGGCACCCCGTCCGGGACCGAGCCTGGTCCGCTCGCCGAGCGCGCTGTCCTGGTACGTCAGGAGGCGGCCCAGCGCGTCGGCGTCGGCCAGTTGGCGGGGGTCGGCGCTGAGCGCCAGGGAGCCCAGCAGCATCAGGTCCCGGGCACCGACCTGGGCCTCGTCGGCGAGGCCGAGTACCTGCCGGGTCAGCTCCCGCAGCCCCGCCAGGACATCGGTGGCCGCTTCCGCGGGTGTGGTCCCCCGGTTCGCCAGGTCCCGCACGGCACGGGCGGTGTCGAGCAGCGCCTCGGTCTCGTACTCGTCCCGGGAGGCGGGCCCGAAGAGCAGCCCGGCCCAGGTGCGGGGGTCGTCCGCCGGATCGCTCTCGACGCTGTCGTCGTCGCTGTCGCTCTCCTCCGTGAACCGGAACTGGGACAGCGCCTGGGCCTCGGGGTTGCCGGCGAGGAGCCGGTCCAGCTCGGCTGTCAGGTCGGCGGGGAACTCGGCCCAGCCACCGCGGGGGTCGCCCGGCGGCGGGGGCAGCGGGGCTTCAGCGTTGTCATCCGTGGTCGGGGCGGGGTGGTGCACCGGGGAGGGAGCGGACACCGTCGGGTGCGGCTGCGCCCGGTGGACGCCCTCCGCCCGGTCCCACACGGCGCGGAAGCCCTCGTACATCTCGTTCTCGGCGCGGACCGCCCGGACCGGGTTGGCCGGGCCGGGGCCGTCCTGTTCCGGCGTGGTCCCGAACAGCCGTTCCAGCAGGGGCAGCAGAGCGGGTTCGTTCTCCCGCACCCAGGACGGGCCGTTGTTCCGGGGCCGACCGGTCAACGGGTCGTGGCCGGTGTTCGTGCCCAGGTAGGCGTTGACGGCCTGGGCGAAGTACTCGAACTCGTCCGTGGAGGCGTAGTTGTCGGCGGGCTGTCCGTCCTTCGCGCTCCGGCGGGGGCCGTCCGGCCAGTCCACGTCGGCCGGGTCCTGGCCGGCGGGCGGGTGGAGCTTGCCTCGGTAGGCGGCCGCGATGGTCCGCCGGTCGGCGTCGCTCAGCCCGTACCGGTGGATGGCGTGCGCGAACTCGTGGGTGGTGGTGGAGTATCCGTCGGCGTAGCCCAGCGCACCGGGTACGCCGGTGGTCTCTCCGAGCAGGTTCTCCTCGGTGATGCCGGTGTTCAGCCGGCCGAGGCCCCGCGCGGTGTCCCAGGTGCGCCGGTCCGTCGTGGAGAGTTCCCGGCCCGCGAGGTCGCGGAACGGGCCGAGCGTGGTCAGGGCCTCGTTCCTCGGGACCACCAGGACCCTGGCACCCCGTTCCAGCAGCCGGGCCGCCACGGCGGGATCGCGCAGCATGGCCGCGATCCGCGCCCGCGCCTCACGTCCGGCGGATACCGGCTGGTCGGCCCCGGGTGCCACCGTGACGAGCAGGTGGGCCACGGTTTCGGCGAAGTCGCGGTCGCTCAGCTTAGAGCGCAGCGCCGCCGCCAGGCCGGGCCGGGCGGCCAACTGCTCGCGTTCGGCCGCCGACAGCAGCGCGAGCCGCTCCGCACGGTCGGCCGCCGGCAGGTCCGGGAGCCGTTCCGCCAGCTCCGTGAGCGGCCCGGACGGGGCTGAGTCGGGCTGCGGGGCCGGGGCGGAGGACGGGGCAGGGTCCCCGGCGTCCAGCACGTCCTGGGCGTGCTCGTCGGGGAAGCGGCCCTCGCGGGCGACGTGTTCGCGCAGCTCCTGCTCGGTGAGCGGGTGGATGTTCCAGTAACGGCCCCAGTTGTCCTGGTAGTCCAGGGCCGGATCGTGGCCGGGGAGGGTGTCCAGTGCCAACTGGGCGCCGCGCATCACCTCGTGGAAGGAGTGGTGGCCGGCCGACAGCGACATGGCGATCATCCCGGCCCGGATCAGCCCGAGGTCGAGGTCGAGGCCCCACTGGTCCCGCATCCGGGCGGCGTGCACGAGGAAGCGGTAGGTCGACCCCGCTGTGCCGGTCAGGACCAGGCCGCCCGAGTCCTCGGACGTCTCCTGGAGGCCGGAGCTCATCGCGAGGTCGTACACGGAGGACGCCGGCATCCAGGTGAGCCCGAGTTCGTTCACCGCGAAGGGGCGCTCGGCCCGGCTCAGCGGCGGGCGTACGTCGTCGGGGTCGGTCTGGACCGTGTGCTCCCGGGTGGCCCGGGCGAGCGCGGCCTGCTTCTGCGCTGCGGAGAGGGTGTCGTCCAGGTTCAACTGTGCTGCCAGCCGCTCCAGTTCGGCACGGCCTTCCGCCTGGCGACGGCTGGGCCGCTCCTGCTCGATCTCCGGGTTCGGGTCCTCCCTGCCCCCCAGCGTCTCCGGCACCAGGTCGCTGGAGATGCCCTGGAACAGGAAGGTCACCAGCTCCCTCAGGTTGCCGGTCCGCAGCACCTGCTGGAGGGCGGGCCTGCTGGTTCCGACCGTTCCGGGCATGCTCGGGTTGTCGCTGCCGAAGGTGGCGAGGACGCGCGGAGGGTACTGCTGCCGCACCCGGTCCCACGCGGCGCGCGCCATCTTCCGGAACTCCTCGGTCACCGCCTCGTTCTCGGCGAGGTGTTCGGCCAGGCGGCGTTCGAAGGCGACGGACTCCTCGGCGTACCGGATGCGGGCCCGGACCCACGCGGGTACCGGTGCGCCCCGGTCGGGGCTGGGCGTCGCGGACCGGCGGCCGGGACGGGACGGGTCACGGTCGGTGGAGGAGGTGCGCGACCCGGTGGTGGCCGGGTCCGTTCCGGCGAGCGGCGACGCCTCCGGGGTGGGCCCGCCGGTCGGGCGCGGCAGGGCGGGGGGCTCGGTGCGGAGCGGCTCGCCGACGGGTGCGGGACGGCCGGAAGCAGGGCGGCCGGAGGCAGGGCGGCCGGACTCGGGAGGGGGTGTCTGCCGGTGGTCGTCGATGCCGACGGTCACCACCCGTCCCCGGTCCGGGTCGGTGGCGCGGCGGACCCGCTGGGCGTCCAGGGTGAGCGTGAAGTCGGAGAGCCGGACGTGCGGCCCGGGGGCGCCCTCCTGGAACGTCCTCAGCAGCCGGGCCAGCCGGTCACCGAGGGCCTTGCCGACCGCCGCCGCGCGCTTCTCGCCACTGGCCCGGGAGCGGTTGCCGTGTCCGGTGACGGTGACCGTGGGCAGGGGCAGGCCGTTGGCGCTGTTCCACAGGCCGGTGCGGGCGAGGTACAGGGCCAGGGCGTCCAGGTTCTCGTCCGCGTCGGGCGCCAGGGTGTGCTGCTGCTCGGCGAAGCGTACGGTCCGCCGGTCCGGGCGCAGTGCGTGGCCGTGCAGGGCGACGGTGGTGAGCGGGTTGGACACGGCGGGTGAACGGTCCGTGAGGAGCGCCGCGTTGACGGCGTGGGCCGACTCTCCGGGGCGCTTGCTGTAAGCCCGGAAGTACCACTGGTCCTTGTCGTGCGGGACCGGTGCGGCCGACCGTACGGCGTCCCGGGCGCGGGCTCGGGCCTGGTCCACCTCCCTCTGGGCCAGGGCGTGCTCGGGGCGGTCCTCGGTGAAGTGCCACCGGACGTGCTCGGCTTCGTGGACGGCGGCCAGGGCCCGGGCGGCGCGCGCGAACCCTTCCAGCCGGGCGATCTCCGCCGGGCCCGCTCCGTCGCGCCGGGCCGACTCGGCCCGCTCGTCCGTCTCCTGTGCCAGGAGGGTGAGTCGGTCCTCGTCGTAGCGGTCGAGGTTGTCGTCCACGACGGCGTCGAGCTGGTCCGTCGGGATCTCCGCGCGGGAGTGGGTCTCGTTCTCCAGGGTGATCTGGTGGGTGCCGTCCTCGCTGGCCAGCACCACCTGCGCGAAGTGGTACGGGGCGTGCGGGCCGACCGGGTCGCCGGGCTTGGCGTGGTTGTGGGTGAAGAGCTGGGCGCCGCCGTCGTTGGTGGTGGAGACCGACTGGATCAGATAGCCCTCACCGACCTCCGCCCAGGCGAACTCGTTGACCCCGGCCCGCGCGGCGGCCCGGGTCAGCGGCCCGCGCAGCGCGTTGTCCTGGGTGTGGCTGAGGGCCTGGCCGTACGCCTCGCCCGGGGTGGGCGCGCCGACGACCCCGCCGGTGAAGCGCGGGTCCCGGCCCGCCTGCCGGACGGCCCAGGCGGGGGTGACGGCGGTGGGCGGGCGGGTGCCGTCGGCCACCTCCGTCAGCGCCTGGGCCAGGTGGTGGGTGCCGGTGACCTCCCGGCCGTGCAGCCCGTTGACCGGGGCCGTGGCCACTGTGCCGTCGGGCCCCCGGAAGGCGAGATGGGAGAGCGGCGCGGCGTCCGTTCCGGCGACCATCCGGGCGAAGTCGCGGGTGAAGGCGTGCTCGGAGGCCCCGGAGGCGGTGAGGAACTCGGGCTCCACCCGGAAGAGCGGTTCGCCGGGCCTGCCGTCCTCCTGGTCGAGAACCACACGTACCGAAGGGTCGGCCTGCAGCCGTACCCCGGCTCCGGCGGCGGCCAGTCGGGCCGAGGAGCGCTCGATCGCCGCGCGGGTGGCGTACACCTGGCGGCCCCGGCCGGTGGTGTCGTCCCCGGCCGAGAGCAGCGCGACCGTCCGGTCGGCGGAGATGTGCAGCGGCGGCCGGTCGGCGGCGGGGAGGGTCCCCGGAATCTGCTGGGGCAGGACCAGCGCGGGTCCTTCGGCCCCCTCCTCCGTACGGACTTCGCCGACGGTCCGGGGCCCGGCCTCGGTGAACAGCACTCCGGTACCGCTGTCGTCGAGGACCTGGTAGTCGCGGGTGACCAGGGGGCGGGGGCGCAGGGCGTCGATCCGGTGCTCGTGCTGGGCCTGGTCGGCGAGCCGGTCGAACTCCGCGTCGCCGTCGCTGGTGGAGCCGGAGCCGCTGTCGCTCCCGGCCTCGCTGCCACGGCCGTCGTCGCTGTCGGTGTCGCCGCTGTGGTCGCGGGCGCCGGGCAGGCCGGGCTCGGGCGGTGGCGGGGGCGTGGTCCAGTCCGGCCCGGCCTCCCCAGCCCTCCGGTGCACCACGAGATGGGCGGCTCCGGTGGTGGGGTGGGTCGCTACCTCGGCCGGGCCCAGCGGATACCAGACCGGGCGGGCCGTCGTACCGGCGACCAGGTCGGCGACCTGTGCCGCGAACGCCGGGGGCAGGGCGAGGACGATGTCCGCGCCGGCCGGCCGCCGGGAGTCGTACGAGATGATCCGGGCCATCTCCTCGGCGTCGCGGACCACGAAGGTGCGCCACGGCGTGACGATCTCGACGCCGCCGCCCTCCGCCGCCCCGGCCACGAACAGATACGGGTTCCGCCAGGCCGCGCCCTGCTCGGCCGCGTGCCCGGACCGCTCGGCGAAGTAGGTGTCCGGAGTCGGGAGACCCCGGCCCGACCCGGTGAAGTCCCGTCCCGCCGGGGTCCGGTCCGCCGTGCGCAGCAGGGTCTCCTCGGCGAGGGCGTCCCGCCGGGTCTCGATCTGCCGGTCGACGAAGTAGACGGCGAGGTCCTCGGCGGTCGCCAGGTCGTCCGAGGAGGCCTCCAGCGCCAGCGCTCCCAGGTCCAGGACGTCCTGGTTGCTCACCCGGGCCCGGGTCGGCAGGTGCAGGACATGCCGGACGAGGTCGGCCAGGCCGTCGCGGGTGGTGCGGCCGCCGGCCGCCTCCTCGACCAGCTCGTAGAGGGCTTCGGAGGTCTCCTGGAGCCGGGCGCGGGGGGCCCGGCTCCACTGCGGGCCGAACACGGCCGTCAGCCACTCGGGGTCGGCCCAGATCGGCGTGTCCTCCCCCTCGGAGTCGGAGTCCCCGTCACTGTCGGTGTCGGTGTCGTCGTGGGGCTGCGGCTGCGGCTCCGCGCCGGACAGCGTGCTCAGTTCGTACGCCTCTTCCTCGCCCGGCAGCCCGGGGCCCTCGCCGGTGACGGCCGTCTCCGGGGCCGGGGTCTTCGGTGCGGGCGCCGGGGCCGGCGCCGGGCTCCGGAGAAGCAGCGGTACGAAGTCCCCTCCCCTGCGCCGGAGTCGGAGGACCGGCGCGTGGGTGGAGGGGCCCGCGTAGGTGTGGGCGGTGCCGTTCTCCTCGATCAGGATGACCGTGGCCCCGGTCGCCTTTGCGGCCCACTCGGCCACCGCGCGGTCGGCGTCCGGGCCCCAGGGGGCGTTGGCCAGGTGACGGCGCAGTCGGCCGTCGAGGGCGTCCTGGCTCAGGGCAGGGGTGCCCTTGCGGTCGTCGGGCGGCGGGGGCGAGAACAGCGTGTCGCGTTCCGCCCGTTCGCCGGGGAGGCCGTTCAGCCGCATCAGTTGGGCGGGCGAGGCTCCGGCGCGGGTCCGGAGCCGGGCCGCCGCCCGTGGGTCGGGGCCGGGCTGCTCGGCGGCCTGGCGCAGGGCGGTGGAGAGTGCGCCGAAGAAGCCGTTGCCCCGGCCCGCCGGAGCGCCCTGGGTGTAGGTGGCGCCGTCGGGCGCGGTGAGGAGGCCGTCGCGGTCCAGGCGGTAGCGCGGGCCGGTGGTGTCGGCGGGCGGCAGCCAGGGCGGGGTGGGGTGGCTGCGGTGGACGGGCGGCTTGGGGACGGTCTCCGTACGGCCCGAAGGCGTACTCGTGGCCGGCGGGGTCGGCAACGCGATGGTCGGGGGCGGCACCGTGCCGGGCGTCAGTGCGGCGGAGAAGAAGCCGTCCGCCGCGAAGAGCACCGGGCCCGAAGCCGGGTCGGCCGTCGCCGGGTCGGCGCCGCGCGGCAGGAACGTCTGCGGCCGCCCCTCCCCCGTCACCACCGTCACCGGGGTGCCCAGGATCCGGGCCGCGAGTGCGGGCAGCACGTCGGCGCCGCCGTGGTCGCCCGCCCGGCGCTCGGGCGGCGCCGGGTCTCCGCCGTCCGGGTCGGCCGCCGCGGGCTCGGCCGTGAAGGGGCGGTACAGGGCCGCCGTGGCCAGCGCCACCCGCTGCTCCGGGCTCGGCCAGACGGTCTGCGGGAGCCGGCCGAACGCGTCGAACTCCGCCTGCTGAGCAGCCGTCAGATCGATCTCGGCGTAGTCCAGTTCGACCTGCGTGAAGGTGTCCGCCGCATCCAGGGCCAGGCCGTCGAGCAGATCCTCGTTGCCGTTGTCGCCCAGCGCCCAGGCGAGCCGGTCGCGCACGGCGCCGACGGCCTCGGCGGTGACCGCCGGGTCACCGGGGGCCGCCGCGAACCGGTCGGCGAGGTCCGCGTCCAGCAGGAAGGGCAGCTTGCCCTGGTCCTGGGCCGTCGCGAGCAGCGCGTGGAAGAACGAGGCCCCGTCGTGCGGCACTTCGTGGACCTCGTGCACCGTGCGCCCGTCCGGCGAGGTGAGGGTGCGCGGGCGGGAGTCGGTGGCGTCGGTCACCTTGTACGGTTCCGGCGCCTCGGAGCGCCAGTCGGGCGCGGTGTACTCCTGCGGCACGTCCTTCACCGGTACGGAGCCCGAACCCTGGTGGTGGGCGGTGAGGCGGGCGGCGGCCAGGTGGAGGCGGTGGTGGTCCCTCGCGGCGGCGTCCAGGCGCTGCTGCCACCGGCGTACCTCGTCGCGGGCCGTCTGCCAGGCGGTGACGGCCGGGGAGGCGGCTACTGCCGGGGACGGCGTCGTGGCCCCGGCGCCGTCACCGAGCGCGGTCTGCTCCTCGGGGCTCAGGTCGAGCCAGGTCTCCCGGGTCTTGGCGCGGGCGTCGTAGTAGTTCTTCTCGGCGGTGGCGAGGTCGGCCGCCGCCTTGGCCTGGTCGTCCCAGGCCGTGCGGGCCTCGTCGGGGAAGGTGGTGTCGTCCAGCAGGCCGTAGTCGCGGGCGATGTCCTCGCGGAGCCAGACCAGGGCGGTGGTCTCGGCCTCGACGGCGCGCGGGCCCCGCCGGGGCTTGCCGAGGGCCTGCATCGGGCGGCTGTCGGTGACCCGGTGGTTCACCTCGGCCACCGACAGCCAGCTCACGGGGACCGCGAAGAGCATGCTGCGGTCGGTGACGACCTTGATGTGGGTGCCGAGCGTGGTGTCGGTGGCGCTCCGCAGGGCGGTGGAGTCGTTGGTACCGCCGATCGGGACCGTGGCGCCGGGGTTGGTCACGCCCGCGTTACTGTTGCCCGCCAGCGGCGAGGTGCTGACCGCGCCCTCGACGTTGTCGGTGATCCCGGCCTCCAGCGCGTCACCGGTCTTGCGGCGCTGCATGGCCTCCATACGGGGCTTGTTCTCCACGGCGAGCAGCCGGGCGCCGGTGCGGTGCATCTTGGCGTAGAGGCGGGAGTCGGCGGTGTGGGACTGGCCGAGGAGGCGGGCGGAGGACTGGGTGGGCAGCGGCGAGCCGTCGGGTCCGAGCGCCTCGCGGAAGCCCGCGGTCAGACCGACCTGGGAGGTGGCCTCCTGCTGGGCCTGGGCCGGGGCGGTGCCGAGGGCGGTGAGCGGGGTGTGGCGGGCCATCCGTACGCGTTCGGTGAGCGAGGTGCCCGTATGCCGCTTGCCGAGGTCCGTGTCACCGGGGAAGCCGTCGGCGCGGGCGGTGGCGAGGGTGAGGGCGTCCTGCACGTTGGCCGAGCCGAGGATGTCGACGGCGAGGATGCCGGAGCCGATCACCTCGTCGAAGGGCAGGATGTCCGGGTCGGCCTCGCCGCTCTCCCCGTCCGTGGTCCGCCACCGGGCGATGCCTTCCGGGCGCGCCTGATCAGCCGTCAAAACCCTTACGGCGCGGTCGGGTTCTCGTACATCCTGCTCGGTGAGCGCGCCGTCCGCACCCGCACCGTCCGGGGTGAGCAGGCTGGCCGGGAGGATCTCGTTGAGGGAGCCGACGGGGGCGGTGGCGGTGGGGCCGAGCGGCTTCCCGGAGGCGTCCACCAGGGTGGCGGTCAGGGTGTACGTGGTCACGATCTCGGCGTGCGCCTGGGTCGTGGCGATGTTGGGCATCGCGGTGCTGCCGACCGCCTCGGTCACATTGCTCGACCGCTGCTTGGCAGCGGTGCCCTGGAGCGCCGGGTTGGCGACCAGCACCCCGCTGCCGGCGGCGCGTTCGCTCGCGCTGAGCGTCACATCGGCGCCGCGGTCCTGGGACCGGCCCTGGACGTCGTCGCGGGCGGTGGTGCGGTAGTCCTCCAGCTCGTAGCCGGTGCGCAGCCGCTCCACGGTGGTGGTGACCGGCGTCAGGGTCAGCTTCAGCTGTCCGGGGCTGCCGCCGACCGGCAGGTGGTGCGGGCTCGTCCAGGTGCGGTAGCGGACCGGCAGGGCCATACCGTCGGTGGTCAGCTCGTGCACATGGGAGCGGAGGAAGTCCGGGGAGAGGCGCTGGAGCACCTGTTCCCGGTCGTGCGAAGGCACCCCGATCCGCTCCAGTTGCCCCATCAGTCGCTGCGCGGCCCGGCTCGCGTCGAGCTGGCCGCTGGGGTGGGAGGGGAAGTGACGGCGGCGGAGGAAGGGGGGCAGCTTGTAGCCGCCGCCGAGGTTGGCCGGTGTGGTGGTCCCCAGGCCGTCGGGGGCGAGCCCGGCCTCGATCGCGTCCTGCATCGGCAGGTGGAACATCACCGCGTCGCGGATGCGCTGGAGGGCGGCGGCTGCCCGGCGC
Organism: Streptomyces cyaneofuscatus; assembly: GCF_042718795.1. Taxonomy (GTDB): domain Bacteria; phylum Actinomycetota; class Actinomycetes; order Streptomycetales; family Streptomycetaceae; genus Streptomyces; species Streptomyces cyaneofuscatus_A. The sequence goes on along the minus strand of NZ_JBHXOX010000012.1, from coordinate 197,028 downwards.
GGGGCGAGGCCGCGCCCGAGGCGGTCGGAGATCCGCCCGGCGGCGGAGCTGATCTGGGCCCCGGCACGGGTGCCGACCGCCCCCATCGCGGCCGTCCAGCGGTCCCGTACGGCCACGGTCTCGGTGGCGTCGGCGACCACCAGATACATCCGGCCGGCGTAGGTGAGGGTGGTGTTGCGGCCCCGGGTGAGGGTCTGGGAGATGCTGCGGCCCTTGCCCCAGGCGTACTGGAGGGCGGTCGAGTACGCGCCCACCACGGGCTGTTGGCCGGGTGCCTGCTGCAACGGCGTGACGCCGCCCTGGAGTCCGAGGGTGGTCCGGGTCCCGGTGCCGGAGGTTCCGGCGACGCGGTGCTCGTTGCCGATCGTGGCTTCGAGGCTGCCCGGCTTCGGGTCGCTCTTGACGCGTACGTTGTCGAGTTCGCCCCGGACCGCCGCCTTGAGGTAGTGCGTCGAGAAGGGGCCCGCGCCGGTGAGTCCGGTGATGCGGGAGCCGAACGGGCCGAGGTACTGGCCGAGTTGCCCGGCGATGCCGAGGTTGGCCATGGCCCGGCGCAGGGCGGTGCGGATCGGGGTGCCGGGCGCGCTGACGTGCCAGGAGGTGCCGGTGGCGCGGTCGGCGGTGTCCTGGACGAGCCGCTGCCGCTGCTCGCCGCCCTCGGTGCTGAGGACCACGTGCGGGGCGCTGAGCAGCTTGTTCACGAGCTGCCGGTCGGACGCGGCAGTCCGGGGCAACGGCCGCGTTCCGTCCAGGAGTTGGTCCGCCTCGGTGGCGGCGAGGGGACGCGGTGCGGGGGTGGGCGCGGGCGTCGGTGCGGGGCCGGTGGGCGGCGGGTCGGCGGGGGCGTGGCGGTCGGAGCCGTGGGCGGCGGGGACGGCGAGCTCCACCCGCCCCACGGCCTCGGTCCCCCGGGTGAACAGTGGGCGCTCCGTGACCTTGCTGACGAAGACGCCCGCGCCGAGCAGCCCCACCGTGGCGAGCCGGGTCCAGCCGCGCGGGCGGCGGTGGCCCTCGAAGGTGGCGTCCAACTCCACCTGGTAGCTGTAGAGATCGGCTCCGTTCTGGAAGGTGAGCTGGTCGTGGGCGACCGCGACGGTGTTCTTGGTGGCGCGGGTGCGCGTCTGCGCGTAGCGGGCGCCCAGGGAGACGTTGCCCGCCTGGCGGGGCAGTCCGGCTGCGGGGTCCTTGTCGTGGTCGCGCGGCGAGATGCCGAGCTCGACACCGGCGGAGAGGGTGGCGGACTCCTGCTGTCCCTGGCCGGAGATCTCGGTGCCGATCACGGCATTGCGCAGCGAGCGTTCGCTCAGGGTGGTCTCGAACTGCCGGTCGGTGAGGCGGGCGCGCAGGATGAGCGTGTGGTGGCCCCGGCGGACCTTGCCGTCCTCGGTGAGGGTGACGGGCACTCCGGTGGTGGTCAGGTCGTCGAGGCTCTGCGCGAGGCTCGGCCGGTTCAGCGCCTCCCGCACCTGGCGCTCGTTGTGCAGGGCGGTCCGCATGCGCCCGTCCCCGTACCAGAGCTTGGCCAGGTGGGGGTGGCGCAGCATCAGCGGCGGGACGAAGAGGGACGGGTAGGCGCGGGTGAGGGTGTCCAGGACCGTGTCGGTGAAGGCCTTGAGGGGGTCCTGGGGGGCGGGCGCCGGGGCGGGCGCAGGGGTGGCGGCCGTCGCCGGGGCGGGGGCCGTCGTCGTGGTGGCCGGGGCGGGGGCCGCCGTCGTGGCCGGGGGCGGCGGGGCGGGGGGCCGCCGGTCCGGTACGAAGCCCTCGGCGCGGACCTGGCCGCCCAGGTGCACCGGGTTCTCCCGCGTGAGGTACCACGGCACCGGCGGCTCGGCGTCCGGGTTCGGGCCGGCCGCTCCGGGCGTACGGCTGTCCCAGCCCGCGAGGCGGCGGGCGTCCTGGGTGGAGTACCAGTCGAGGCTGACCACCCGGACCGGCTGCGCGGCGGAGGCGGGCCGGCCGGCCTTGCGCACCATCAGGGTGCGCTCCACCCGGTACAGCGCCATCGGGTGGTTGCGGACGCGGCCGGTCACCTTGCGGGCGGCGTCGGAGCCGAGGTAGTGGCCCCTGCCGGTGCTGAGGTCGGTGCGGACCAGGGGGCCGCCCTGGAGGCGTACGTCGGTCTCGGGGCCGATGAGGGTGTAGTTGGGCCCGGCGGTGACCTGGACCCCGAACCGGGTGTCACGGACGTGGGCGCGCTGGTTCTGGTAGGTGGTCTGGGCGAGGTCGCGGACCTCCGCCTTGACCGACTCCGTGACCAGGGTGGCCCGGTGCGGGATCGACCGCTCCACGATCAGATGACCCAGCGGGTGCTGCCCGCTGCCCCGGGTCAGCTCGGGTCCGCTGACGGGTCCGGCGAACCGCCCGAAGAGGCCGAGCAGCCGTCCCGGGCGAACGTAGGAGACCAGGGTGCGGTGGGCCGAACTACCCGGCCGTGCACCGGAGATGGCCAGCGCCACGTCCTCCGGCGGGTCCGTCAGGTGTAGCGCGGTCGTGTCGGTGATCCGGGGTTCGGCCCCGTCCGGGAAGGTGAGCGTCTCAGGGGCACGCTTGGGCCCCTTGAAGGGCACGGTGAGGTCGTCCGGCAGCCGCCAGCTCAGCCCGTCCCGCATGGCGAAGGCGGCGGAGTGCACCTGGCTGCGCTGCCAGCGGGGGGCGGCGGGGGGCGCGGTACCCGGCCCGGGGGGCGTCGGCGCGGGGGTCTTCGGGGCCTCGGTGACCCGCTCGACGCGCACCCGGTAGTGGACGTCGTCCAGATGCAGGTGGGACCCCTCCCAGGCCCGGTACTCGCTCTGGTGGTACGCCTGGGTGCCCAGGGTGTGGTCGGTCCTGCGGCTCCACCCGAGCGAGACGCCGATCTTCAGCATCCAGGTGAGCGGCGGGCCCATGCCCAGCGCGGCGGCGACCCGGCGGCCGACCCCGACGCTGCGCCCGCCGCCCGTACCGGCCTGACCGCGCCGCATGGTGTCCAGCCGGACGGTCGCGCCGCCGACCTCGCCGAAACGCTCCCAGCGGTGGTACGGGATCGCCTCGACGACCATCTCGTGGCCGACTCCGGACTTCTCCCGGCCCACGAAGCGGGCGCCGCGCGGGGCGGTGAACGCGCCGGGCTGGTCCTTCAGCAGGCGCAGCAGCTCGGCCTCGTCGAACTGGGCGCGGAGCTTCTTGGGAAGCTGGTCGAAGACCTCCTTGGCCACCTGTTCGGGCGAGCGCAGGGTGAGGACACCCAGGCCGTTGAGGAGCCCGGCCCCGGGGGGTGTGCCGGTCCGGGCGCCCGGACCGGTGGAGCCGTCGTCCGGGTCGGCGTCCGGGCTGATCAGGACGGTGGGCAGCCGGCTGCCGTCGTCGAAGGTGACGGTGCGCGGGGCGGGGCCCGGCGGCCGCGCGTCCTCACCGGTCAGCAGCCGCGCCGGACGGTGTCGCTCCAGCTGGGTCTCCAGCGGTACGGGGTCGCCGCGGTCCGGGGTCTCCTCGGCCGGAGCGTAGAGGTCGGGAGCCCCGCCCATGCTCCGCAGCCACTCCCCGAAGGCGTCGGTACCGGCGGGGGCCTCGGTGGCCGGGGTGGGGGTGGTCGGAGTGGGAGCCGGGGTGGTCGGGGCGGGCACGGCTGCGGCCGGGACCAGGGCGTCGTAGTGGTCGGAGCCGTTGTAGGCGAGGTGCAGGGTGCCGCTGCGGCCGCCCGGGTTGAGCGGGGTGACGGAGGTGCCCGCCGGGCCCGACGCGTCGGGCCGGACGAGTCGCAGCTCGATGTCGAGGGTGTGCGCCAGCGCGAGCGGGAGCGCGTCGGCGAAGGGCGAGGACCACAGGGCCGGCAGCTCGGCCGCCGCGACGATCAGCCCGTCGGTGCCGAGGCGCCGCGCGTCGGCGGGGGTGGGCGCCACGTCGGCGAGGTGCGGGTAGCCGCTGTCCCGGAGGATGCGCCGCCACCGGCGTGCGTCCCCGTCCTTGACGACCGTCTGCTCGATCCGGTCCCAGCGCTGACCGATCCGCTCCCGCGCCTCCGGGTCCCGTACCCCGGCCAGGGCGGTCATCCGCAGGTCGTCGACGACGGCGAGCACCGGGTCCGGGGTGGCCTCGACGTCCGGGGCCAGCAGTTCGGAGCCGGTGAGCCGGTCGCGGAGCAGGCTGCGGAGGCCGGCGACGTTCCGCGCGGCCCAGGGGGGCGGGACGGGGTGGCTGCGCGCGGTGTCGAGGAGCGACCGGAAGAGGCAGTCCCCGTCTCCCCGGGTGTGCAGCCGGCGGAGGGCCTGCCCGTCCGCGTGGACGGTGTCCGCGAGGCCCGGCGTCCTGGTGTCCTTGCCGGACAACTGCACGTCCTCGGCGATGCTCTCCGGGCGGCCGGACGGGGAGGACACGGGCGCGTCCGGCCCGACGGTCGGGGCGGGCGGCCCTGCGGGCTCGGAGCGGTGCAGGCGGCTGGCCAGCTCGGCGGTGTCGTCGGGGCCGAGGTCCAGGTCGGACAGCGGCAGCGGGGCGTCCGACAGCGACCAGGCGATCTGCGCGGCGCGCGCGTAGGAGAGACCGAGCACGTCGGATTGCGAGACCAAGGTGTCCGGCGGCAGTGAGGGAGGCGGGGGCGGCAGCAGGCTGTCGAGCGTGGTTGCGGGGGTCGCGCCGGCCCGCAGTGCGGCGGCGGCTTCCAGGAACGCGGTGTACTGCCCCGGGGTGGGACCGGTGGCCGGGTCGACGTTCGTCCCGTTGGTGGCGGTGTGCCAGTCGGTGACCATCCGGTCCAGCAGGTCCGGGGTCATCCGGCCCTCGCCGTACCGGGCGGCGGTGCCCGGATCGCGCCAGCGCAGACCGTCCACATAGGCGAGCGCCGCCAGCAACTCCCGGTTGCCCGGGTGCTGTTCGGCGTCCGGGCCGAGTACCTCGCGCAGGGTGCGGAGCTGCTGGAGGGTACGGGCGCGGGCGAAGGCGTCGGCCGGTTCCGGACCCGTGTGCAGTCCGGCGTCGCGGGCCAGGTCGTCCAGGTCGGTTCCGGCGGGCTCCGGGGTGAACAGCCGCCACCGGCCCGGCCCGTCCGGACCCTCGCCGAGCACCGCGCGGACGTTGCCGTCCCGGTCCTTGGCGGTGCCCGCCTCGGTGGTCGGCGCGTACACCGGGCGCCCGGTCCGGTTCGCCACGTGCTGGGCGACCGGGAGGCCCGCGATCTTCGGCTGCTGCCCGGTCTCGCAGGAGAACAGCACCAGCGGCCGGTCCCGGTCCCCGTCCTGCGCCCAGGACTTGAGCACCTCGCCGAGCTGGACACCGCTGACCTTGACCGTGGGGTACGCGGGGTTGTCCGTCCCGAGGGTGACGGTACGGGGCGTGCCGTGGCCCACGAAGTAGTCGGCGCCCCGCTCGGTGCCCGAGCCCGGGAGCGCGGCCGGCGGGCCGGTGAAGACCGTACGGGGAGCGGGCGGGGCCTCGGAGGTTCCTGGGGGCGGGGGCTCGGCCGAGGCGGTCCGCACCCCTCGGAAGGTGTCCAGGCCGAGCAGCGCCTCACGGCCCGCGCTCCTCCCCGTACCGTCCTCGGCCGGGCCCTGGGAGATGGTCACCGTCCGTACGGCGACGCCGGGTTGCGGAGTGAGCGCCGTCTGCGGCACGAGGCGCCGGAGCTCGCTGAAGGGCACCGTCTTCCGGTCGAGCGTGGTGACGGAGGGCCCGGCGGTGGGGGGCGGCGTGGTTCCGTCGCCCTCGCCCTCGCCGTCGCCGTCGGCGGTGCTCGTGGTGATCGGGGCGACCGGAGCGTCGTCCGTTTCCATGACGCTGTCCCGCCGTGACTCCAGGTGCAGGTCGGTGGCCGTCTCGGTCCAGGGGCGGGCGTCTGCGGCCAGCTTGGCGGCGACGGGGACGTCGGCGCGGGTGGTCGAGGGGACCGAGGAGGTCGGGACGGCCTTCGGCTTGATGTCCGGGGCGGGCATGGGGCCGGTGGTGGGGAGCGGCGGCTTGATGTCCGGGGCAGGCATGGGGCCGGTGGCGGTGAGCGGCGGCTTGATGTCCGGGGCGGGCGCGGAGCCGGCGGTGGGGAACGGCGTCGGCGTGGAGTCCGGGCCCGGCAGGTCGCCGGCGGCGGGGGCCGGTTCGCCGGAGACCACCTTCACGGGGGACGGGTCGGTGTCGTACCGCCCGGACTCGGTGCGGGGAGGCGCGGTTACGGGGTCGACCGGACCGGTCTCGGGGTCGGCGGACGTCTCCGGCGCCGCCAGCGCCTGCTCGCCCGGCGGGGCCTCGGCGGGGCCGGTGTCGCCGGTCGGGCCGCCCTGCGCGACGGAACGCGGGGGCGAGGCCGTCGACGCGGCGGGAGGGTTGGCCGTCGCGGTGGGAGGAGTGGTCGACGTGGCGGGAGGGACGGTGGAGGCTGCGGGCGGCGGTGCGGGCGCCATGACGGGCGGCACGCCCAGGGCGTCGGCGAGCGGCAGCAGCACGTTCGCGCCCGGGAACGCCGTGTTCACCCCGCCGTCGGGCGTCGCGGCGGACTCGGGTCCGGTGAGCGGGCGCACCTCCACCGGCGCACCGGGGCCCTCGCGGGTCAGCTCGACCGCCTCCCGCACCGGCTGCCCCGCCGCGTCGGAGCCGGTCGGCGGACCCAGCACCACGGCCCGGTCCACCCCGGCGCCGTCCAGCAGCTCGGCCGCCTCCGGCGATCCGGCGACCGGCGGCGGGCCCTCGGAGACGACGACGGTCAGCGGGGGCGCACCGGTGCCGGGTGCGTCGGCGGTGGTCGGGGTACCGCCCTCGACCCCGCGCGTCCCGGGGCCGCCACCGGTCTCTCCGGGAGCGCGCGCATCGCCGTACGAACCACTGGTGTTGACCTCGGGAGGGGCGGTGGTGCGGGTGTCCGGGTCGGGCTGGTTCCGCTGGGCGGGCTGCTCGGCGGGGCCGGAGGAGGTCTCCGTACCCGGTGATTCCACGGTGCCTGGGCCACCGGACCCTCCGGTGCCGCTGCCGGTCGACGCCCCCGGCCCCTCCCCCACGATCGGCGCGTCCACCGTCACCGGCGTGCCGAAGCCCTCCAGGGCCCGGCGCACCTCGTCGGTGTCGACCTGGCCGGCCGGGCTGTTCCCGCCGGGCACCACCCGTACCTCGGGCAGTTGCGAGAGCCGGTCGTGCACCCCGTCGCGTACGCCGATCTCGGCGGGGCCGGGCGCCTGGGAGCCGCGGAGCGCGGCGAGGTCGCGCAGCGCCTGCTCCCGGACCTCGGCGGGGCCCTGGTGGACCTGCTGCCACAGCGCGTTCTCGGCCGCCGTCACGGGCAGGGGTCCCGGGGTGTACGGCGGCGGATCGGCGGAGACGTAGGGCGGCGGCGCGTCCTGCGAAACGTAGGGGGGCGGCGACTGGCTGCCGCTGAAGTCGCCCTCGCTTGCGGTCTGTTGGACGACCGGCGGCGAGGAGAGACCGGGGCCGGGGCCGCCGGCGCTGTCCGTGCGCGACGGTCCCTCGGCCCGGTCGGGGCCGCCCGTCTCCGAGCCGTTGCCGTTGCCGTTGCCGTTGCCACTGGAAACGGTCGGCGGCGGCTGGTTGCGCAACTTGTCGATGGCGTGGCGGAGTTCGGCGCCGCTGTTCAGCGCCGCACCCATGAGGGAGGACTCGACCCGGCTGCTGATGCCCGCACCGAAGAAGGTGGTCCAACTGGACGACCAGTCCCCCTCGAACGCCCCCTTGATCAGGATCTCCGCGACCACCTCGCCCGCTCCGGCGGCGATGAAGTCCGCCGTCCCCTTGAGGGCGTAGTGCCCGGCCAGCGCGCCCGGCCGGTCGAGGTTGAGGCGCAGGATCTGGCTGTTGCGCCACAGCTCGGGGTTGTTGCGGAAAGAGAGCGGGCCGTCCCGGAAGGTGACGGGCACCGGGCCGGGCGAGGGGGTGGGGCCGGGGGTGTTGCCGTACGGGTCCGGGTCGGGGCGGTCCTTCGGCGGGTCGGGAAGGTCGGGGTCCGGCTTGGGGTTGGGGGTGGGGCCGTTGGTCTTGAGGTCGACGTTCGGCGTGTCCCGCAGGTTCGGAGGGTTCTTGAAGTCGAGATCCGGGCCGCCCTTGAGGAAGTTGCCGTCGAAGCTCTTGACGATGTCCTTGGCGAACTTCTCGAAGACGCTGGTGAAGAACCCCGCCGCCGCGCCGAACGCGGCGGCCTTGCCGATGTCGCCCCAGTCGATGGAATCCGGGCGGCGGCCGTCCGGGGCGAAGTTCATCATCGCCAGCCGCACGGCGAAGGTGGTGAACGCCTCGGCGAACGCCTCGGTCAGCGAGGGTGCCAGGTGCAGCCGCTGGAGCAGATGGCTGAGCGTGGTGAGGATGAAGAAACGGCTGCGCAGCTTGGCCATCATGATCTGGCTGGCCGACGCGCCGCCGGTGAAGAAGGACATCGCCAGGTAGATGGCGATCTCGATGAGCAGCCGGATGATCTCCGCGATCACCTGCCACTTGGACTCCATGATGTCCATGGAGGTCTTGCGGCGGCCCTCGGCGATCTTGTCGAGCTGGTCGGAGAAGTCGCGCAGGTAGTTCTTGCCGCCGTCGTCGATGAGCATGCCCATCGCCTTGGCGTACGACGAGGCGAGGTCGTCCGGCATGGACTCGCCGATGTCGTGGATCGACTTGTCGATCAGCGAGGAGAGCCGGTCCAGTTTGCGCCCGAGGCCGGAGTAGGGCCGACGGCTCTCGAAGGCGAGGTCCTCGTCGGCGTCCATGAGCTTCTCCCCGGTGAGGATGAAGATCATGGCGTTGACCTCGGGCGATACCTGGATACTCACCGACGGCCGCCTCGGGGGCCGTGCGGGCAGGACGGAGCGGCCGCTCCCGGTCGCGTACGGGAGCGGCCTGCGGTGCGGAGGTCAGCGCCGGCCATGCCCGCCCGGGCCGTCGAATCCATCGGTCTCCAGGCGGCTGTTGCCGTGCTGGATCTCGTCGAGGTTGCGGTCGCGGGTGTCCTTCATCATCCGGACGTTGCCGATCGTGGCGTCGGTGATGCCGACCAGCGCGTCCCGGATGGAGAGCATGGTGTCCTTGGTGGTCTGCCGCTCCTTCTGCTCCTGCGGCTTGGCCTTCTCCGAGAACTCGCTGTTGGTGCCGGGCCAGCTCACCGTGGGCGCCAGCTCGTCGAGGAACTCCTCGGTCATCGACCGGGTGAGCGTGCCGATCTCCTCCAACTGCCGTGCCAGGGCCTCGATGCGCTCCGGGTCGACGTAATACCGCTGTCCCATTCCGTCAGTCCTCTCCCTCGTCGCCGAGCGCGTCCCGCCACGCGGGGGTGGCCGGGCCGCGCGCGGTGTCCTCGTCGTCCTCGCGCAGCACCTCGGGGCCGAAGATGCGCTCCCAGTCCAGCTCGAAGCCCTTCAGCTCGGGCACGTCGCTGCTGGGCTCGGCGAAGGGCGCCATCGCCTTCATCACATGGCGGTTCATCTTCAGCCGGGCCGCGCCCGCCGCCTCCAGCACGCTGGCGGCCAGCTCCTGCGGGGACATGTCGCGGTACTTGTTCTCCAGGAACTCGATCCCGGTCAGCTCGCCCTGCGGGCCCGCGGTGGCGCGGACCGCCCGGTCGGAGGAGAGCACGGAGAACGACGCCGACCGCAGCTCGCGCTCCGTGCGCGCCACCGCCTCCTGGGCCGCCTGCAGCTCGGCCATGGCCTTCTCCAGCCGCTTCTCCAGCGGTTCCGTCACGCCCGCTCCCCTCCTTCTGCCTCGGTCTTCACATACGTACGGACTCGGTACGGGCATGGCGCCCGGCCCGCTCATCCTGCCTGGTGGCGGACGTCTGAGCGAACGTCACCTCCCGATGACGGCCGGGGTGCCGCCCTCCTCGGTGCCCCAGACGTCCGCGTCCTCCTCCAGGTAGTCGGCCGAGGTGACGGGCCTGCGCCCCTGCTCCTCCTCGTCCTCGGCCGGGGAGTTGCCGCCGGTGGTCGCCACCCGGGAGGCGGGGGTGAGGAAGGTGTCGCTGTCCTCCTGGCGGTTCCACGGGCTGCGCCTGCGGCGGTTGCGGCGCTCGCTCTCCTCGGCCGCGTCGACCAGGACGGACCGCACGCGCTCGCCGTTGCCCTTCTCGCCGCCCCCGCCCATGCCGCCCATACCGCCGCCCATCGGCATGCCGGGGGTGCCGGGCGTGCCCGGGGCGCCGGGGGCTCCCGGTCCGCCGCCGGGGCCGCCGCCGGGGGTGGTCGCGTTGTTCGTGGCGCTGTCGGAGAGCGGGGTGACCTGGCCGAGGGTCTCCGAGGACGGGAGGTTCGTACCGGGGAGGCCGCCGCCGGAGCCGAGGGGGCCGCCCGCACCGACCTGGGCGCCCAGCCCCAGCTCCGAGAGGGAGACGTCCCGGGTGCTGGTCCCGTCGCCTCCCCCACCGCCACCACTGCCCCCGCCGCTGCTGCTCCCGCTGCTCCCGTTGGCGAGGTCCTTGAGGCTGTCGAGATCGAGGTCCCGGTTCCCGTTCGGGCCGTCCAGGTCCCGGTTCCCGTTGAGGTCACCGAGGTTGCCGAGGTCACGGTTCCGGTCGAGGTCCCGGTCGAGGTCCCGCAGGTCGTCGAGGAAGTCCGGCCTGTTGTTGTCGCCCGAGCGCGAGTTGAGCTCGTCGAGGGTGACCGTCTCGGTCCTGCCCTGGGCGTCGGTGACGGTGGCGATGCCGGTGTCGGGGTCGATGGAGTGCTGGGAGCCGTCCGGGAAGGAGTTGAGGAACCGGCCGTTGTCCAGCGAGGAGACCGAGCCGTCCGGGTTGGTCACCTCGGCCCCGTGGGTGAGGTCGGTGGTGGTCTTGGAACCGTCCGGGGCGATGCTGGTGAGCTGGCCCGTGTCCGGGTCGAAGACGGTCTTGCCGCCGTCCGGGAACGTGGTGGCGAAGTCGCCGTTCTCCAGCCCGGTCAGACTGCCGGTCGAGGACTTCAGCCCCGTGTCGCCGGTGTTGAGGTTCCCGAGGTCGCCCAGGTCGTTGATGGTCTCCCGGTCGCCGAGGCCGAGGTCGCCCAGGTCGCCGCGTGATTCGGTCGGCAGGTCGGCGTTGATGTTGCCCAGGTCGCGGAGGTCGCCCAGGTCCCCGATGCCGTTCCGTCCGTTGAGGCCTCCGAGGTTGCCGAGGTTCTCCGTGGTGACGGTGCCGTCCGGGGCGGTGGAGACGGCCTGGCCGGTCGCGGGGTCGATCTCCTGCTTCGTACCGTCGGGGAACGTCGTCGTCAGCTTGCCGTCGTCGCCGAGAGAGGTGACCGAACCGTCCGGGTTGGTCACCCGGGCGCCGTCGCCCAGGTCCTGCGTGGTGACGCTGCCGTCCGGGTGGGTGGTGGTGAGGATCCCGGTGTCCTTGTCGAAGGAGGTGCTGCTGCCATCCGGGAAGTCCGTGTTGAGGCCGGAGGCGTCGAGCTGGGTCTTGCCGCCGGTCGGAGTGTCGAGGGAGCCGCCCGCGCCGTTGTTGAGGTCTCCGAGGTTGCCCAGGTTCTCGGTGATGGCCTGGTTGGCCGCGTCGTTGGGGTTCCGGGTCGAGCCGGGGCCGTTGTTGATCCCGCCGAGGTTGCCGAGGTTCGAGGTCACGGGGACCGGGCCGCCACCGGGGTTGTTCACGTCGCCGAGGTTGCCGAGGTTCTCGGAGACCGCGTTGTTCACGTCGCCGAGGCTGGGAGTGTTCGAGCCGCCGGGGCCGGGGTTGTTGATGCCACCGAGGTCGCCCAGGCTCTCCGTCACCGGAATGTCCTGCTTCAGGTTGAGCAGATCGTCGAGGTTGCCGAGGTTCTCGCCCCCGCCGCCCGGCCCGTTGATGTTGCCGAGGCTCTCCTCCATCTGCTTGGCCTGCTCCTCGGCCTCGCGCTTGGCCTCCTCCTGCTCCCGCCGCTGCTCCTCGCGCAGCTCCTCCTGGTACTTCTTGTCATCCTCGCGCTGCTGGTTCTGTTCCTCGCGCAGTTCGTCCTGGAGCTTCTTGTCCTCCTCGCGCTGGAGGCGCTGTTCCTCGCGCAGCTCCTCCTGGTACTTCTTGTCCTCCTCGCGCTGCTCCTCCTGCTCCTTGCGGAGCTCCTCCTGGAGTCTCTTGTCCTCCTCGCGCTGGAGGCGCTGCTCCTCACGCAGCTCGTCCTGGTAGCGGCGGTTCTCCTCGTTCTCCTTCTTGATCTCCTCCTTCTCCTCCTCCAGCTTCTTCTTCTCGTACTCCTCGCTCGCCGTGCTGGTCGACTTGGGCTCGGGTACGTTCTCGGAGAAGTCCTTGGAGAGGTCCAGGAACTGGTTGTTGAGACGCGACTGCACGATGCGTGCGTTCTTGACGAGCATGTCGTCCACGGCCCGGCTCCAGATCGTCACCGCCTTGTCGCCGACCTTCGCCCAGTTGGCGATGTCGGTGAGGTCTCCGTACTCGGGGTGGACCTGCTTGAAGTCGCCCTTCGGCTTGTGGCTGACCGTGGTGGTGTAGCGGTTTGTGGTGGACGTGATGTCGGTCTTGGCCACGTTCTCCGCGTCCACCCACTTGGCGAGGTCGTCGAGGACGTAGCGCAGTACCCGGTGCGGGTCGTAGTAGTCGGACTGGGCCCAGGCGAGCCAGTAGCCGAGCAGGTCCCGGGCGGCCTGCTCCAGGTGGGAGCGGCCCAGGGAGAGCGCGCGGGAGTAGACGGTGCTGCCGGTGCCGGTGGCGTCCCCGCTGCCCGCCGTCTCGTTGAAGGTCTCCACGTAGGCGTCGTAGTTCTCGCGGATCTTCTTGATGAGGCTGCGGAAGACCTCCGCGGCCTCGCCCTTCCAGCTCGCGTCGTCCCGGCCGAAACGGTCCTCCCAGTCCTTCAGCACCGGCGCGTGGTACTTGAAGAACTGGGCCGCGTAGTCGAAGGACTGGCCAGCCCTGGTGAAGGAATTCAGGTCGACGGCGTCGCCTTCCTTGGCGACCTCACCGCTGAAGCGGCCGTTGGCGCTGTTGCCACCGTCCAGCAGGGACATGAGCGCCGCCCGCGGCCCGTTCATGTAGCGGGCCAGCGGGATGGTGCTGAACTTGTCCTTGTTGTAGTCCGTGAACTCGTTGCCCTCGCGGACGTCCACGTTGTTGACGTCGGTGGAGTCGGTGCCGGCGAAGATGATCTCGTCGCCGGACTTCACCCGCCCCTCGAAGACGATGCGCGCCTGCATGATGGAGCGCTTCTTCCCGCTGTCGAAGAACCAGATGTCGTAGTCCTGGCCCTTGTTCTGCAGGAAGCCGGAGTCCTTGACGAGGAGGCTGAGGCTGCGCTCCTTGATGTCCATGCGGAAGAGCTTGCCGCCGTGGTCGGAGCGGAGGGTGTCGAAGATCTCGCCGCGCTTGGGCACGGGGTAGCCGGTGATGTGATGGACGAGGTCGGCCCAGTTGTCGGACGATGCCGCGTCCGTGTCCTCGTACTTGTCGACGTTCCCCACGGATGATTCGTCGTACCGGTCGGCCACCGCGTGCCCTCTCTCGTCTCTCGCCGTCCACCCCGTGCGCGGGGCCGGCTAGTTCTCTTCCGTGCCCGAGGACCCGCTGGTGAGCGTGTCGACCTCTTCGAACGTCTGGAGCAGCGTCTGGGCGTCGATCGCGTCCAGGTTCTTGTTCTTGGTCTTGTTGGCCTCTTCGATGGTGTCGGTGAGAGCTTCCTTGAGCTCCTTGAAGAGTTCCATCTGGTCGCCGAGCAGCTTGTCCAGGGAGGTCGCGACCGACGTCACGCTCTCGACCAGCGTCGGACCGGAGATCATCTTCTCCCGGCCGATCAGTCCGATGCGCAGGATCTGCGATGTCTGGTCGAGGTTGTCGGGCGTGGTGTAGCCGCCGACCAGCTCGCTGAGGGGGCGGATGCGGGTGTCGCCCTCGCCCTCGCCCTCCTCCTTGTGCTTCTTGGCCTTGGTGTATACGGGGTGGACCTCGTTGTCGCGGAAGTTCTCCATCTGCTTGAGGTCGAAATGCTTGACGTCGGCGTGCTCACCGGCCATGGGACGTCCTCCTGCGATCGGGCCCGGTTCGGGTCACGGGAACGGAGCTACGGGAAGCCGGGGGCCGCCTCCACCGCGTGCGGCGGGAGGCGGCCCCCGGTGGGAAGGCTAGCGAGCCCGCACGCCACCCCAGTTGTCGGCGCTCCTGCGCTCGTCACGGGAGTGGTTGTCGTGGATGCTCTGGACCAGCTCGCCGCTGTCGCCGAGGAGCAGGGCCATGTTCTTGGTCGCCTGGTCCCACTCGGCCTGGACACCGCGGTACATCGCCTGGTCGTCACCCTCCCAGGAGGTGATGAGCGGCTTCAGCTCGTCCTCCAGGTTGTTGAGGGTGGTGATGATCTGCTGGGTCTGCTGCTTCAGCTCCTCGATCGCGTTGCGGACCGTGGAGTACTGCACATCGATGATGCCGTCGGCCATGACATCTCCTCTCGGGTGGGGGGCGGGTCAGCGCAGTGCTTCGAAGACGCCTTGGCTGGTCTTGCTGTTGAGCACCTCGGTGAGGTCCTGGTTCTCCTTCGCCAGCCGGTCGGCCGACGTGACGTTCTCCTGGAGCGCGTCCACCATCTTGCTGATCTGGACGACGACCTTCTGCGCCTCGCCGTTCCAACTGCGGAACAGCTTCAGCAGGGCCTGGCCCTCGTCACCGCCCACACCCGAACGAGCGGCGATCTCGGCGACGTTGTTCTGGATCTTCTCGACCGCGGCCCGGGCCGACTCCAGAGAGGAGACACCTCCCAAGCCCTTGGCATAGTCCGCCCGCCTCTGGCCACTGTCAGCCATGTCGCGCTCCCTTCGTTGAGTGACTCTCATGGCACCGTTGCCCGCTGAGGCTAAAGAGAACTCACCGTCCGGCGCAACGCATGTAGGGAAGATTTGAGCATAGGTCAGGTCACCAGAATCCTTGCACGCCAACGGAGTTGTCCGAAGGCTTCGGCTAAATGAACGCTCCCCGCCGCCGGTCGGCCGAGCGGAGGCGATACGGACGGGAAACGGGCAGCCGGGGAATCCGAACGGTCATCGCGGCAGCCCATTCTCTGAGCTTTGTCTGAGGTTTCTCTCCGCCGAGTTATGTTCGAAACTTTACTTTCCCGCTCCCCTTTCCCTTTCTTCAGCACCGTATGGGGGGTATGCCTGAATCATGGCCGGGAGTCGACTGTGTCGCCCTTGCCGGAAGCGCACCGGGGGGCCGTGACCCTCGGCTCCGCGGCGCCCGAGGCTGCGGCCGGGTCCAGGTCGGCGCCGGTCGGCAGCGCCGCGAGCAGCGGTGCGGGCACCGAGCCGATGTCCCCCTCCCCGTACCCGAGCGCGCCCAGGGAGTCCTTGGCCGGGACGCGGTACTTCACGCCGTTCTCCGCGACCAGGTAGGTCGTCCCCGCGTGCGCCGCACCGCTGGCGTGCAGGGCCCGGACCAGGGCGCCGCGTCCGGGCCGTACGACGGTGGCGTCCGTCCGGGCACAGGCCTCGGCGACCGGCTGGGCGGCGCCCTGCGAGACCGCCACGGGGGCGAGCCCGGCGAGCGGCACCAGCACCGACCGGATCCGGGCGCCGCCGTTCCCGCCGTCGACCTGGGCGCAGAGCGCGGTGCCCCGGGGTGCGGACTGCGGGACCGGCGGCGTACGGGGCAGCTCGGCGGCGGCTCCGGCGGAGGCCGTCTCCTTCGCCCGGTGCGTTCGGAGCGCGTCGGCGCCGACCGCGCGGGCCTCGGGCGAGCGCCCCTCGTAGGCGTCCTTCTGGGTGGCCGGGTCGCCCAGCACGAGGGCGGCCTCCAGCCGGGACAGCGGCACCAGGCCGTCCTTGCGCAGCAGGTGGTACGTGGACCCGCCACCGGGCACGCTCACCTCGAAGAGCTGGCCGATCCGGCTCGGTTCGCCGCCGAGCAGCGGGCCCTTCCCGCCGCGCCCCGGGACCTCCGGCGGCTTCAGGGCCGGTCCGGGGGCCAGGGCGTCGAGGAAGGCGGCGGAGACGGGCATGGCCCGTTCGGAGCCGTAACCGAGGGCGTTGCGGGCATCGGAGGGGCGGTCCAGGGGCAGTCGGCTGCCCCGCCACACCAGGTACTCGGTGCGGTCCGGGCCGCTCACCAGGACCCCTCGGCCGGCGCCGACGTCCTGGGTCTCCAGCGGCGCCCCGGCGACCAGGGTGGTGGCCCCCGCCCGGTCGACACCGATGCCCGTGACGCCACCGGCGGTGCTGGGCAGCGCACCGTCCGGGCCGGTCACGCACATGTGCCAGGCCCCGGAGTCGAGCTGGGCGGAGCCGGGCAGGGTGTCGGGGGCGCCGGGGATACCGGCCGGGGAGCCGACGGGCACGTCCCGCAGCGAGGCGGTGGAGACGTCCACGGCCTTGAGCTGCGCGCCTCCGATCAGCCGGGCCGAGGCGTAGTTGCGCACCGGGTGGAGTACGCCGTCGGTGCCGGTCCACAGGTAGCGGGCGCCGGTCTCGCGGTTGACCACCAGGTTCTCGCCCTTGCGCCAGGTCTCGTTGCCGCCGGGGCGCAGCAGCCCGTAGACGGTGGCGCCCGCGCCGATCAGGACGGTGACCAGCAGGCCGAAGACCACGCCCCGGGTGGTCCGGCCCAGCGGGCTCTCCGGGGCGTCCGGGTCGGCCGTCAGCAGGCCCGAGCTGAGCCTGCCCATCATGAAACCGTGGGCCTGCACCTGGTCGCGCTTGGACTGCACAGCCTCTCCTCAACTCTTCTTCGATGGACCGGCGTACGGGGGTGGTTCGGGCCTGGTGGGCCGTACGGGGGTGGTTCAGGGCTGGTGGGCCGTTCGGGGCGGACTCAGCCGAACAGGCCGCGCAGCCAGCCGAAAAGGCCCGCCACCCACAGGGTGAACGGCAGCAGCGCGACCGCGAGGCCGGTGTGGGCCAGCTCCGCCGCCCGGCCCCAGTACGGCAGCATCCGGCGGCCGGGCACGATCCAGGACGCGGTCACGAGGGCGGCCGCCACGGCGAGCAGCACCGCGAAGACGACCACCCGGCCGTCGGCGTCGCTGTCCACCGCCCAGGCGCGGGCGAGCAGCAGCAGCCCCCAGATCCCGGGCAGCGCCAGGGTGAGCCGCTGGCCGATGTGGACCAGACCCCGGGAGTGCAGG
Source organism: Streptomyces cyaneofuscatus (assembly GCF_042718795.1). Lineage (GTDB taxonomy): Bacteria > Actinomycetota > Actinomycetes > Streptomycetales > Streptomycetaceae > Streptomyces > Streptomyces cyaneofuscatus_A. Next base: position 180,073 of record NZ_JBHXOX010000012.1, on the reverse strand, counting down.
AGCAGCAGCAGGGCCAGCGCGAGGGCGGTGAGCGTCTCGGGGAGGTCCGGGGTGTGGGCGAGGACGGCGAGGGCGGCGGCGGCGATGGTGCCGGTGGCGGCGAAGAGCGCGGTGACCCAGCGTCCGGCGAGTTCGGTGCGCTCGGCGACCTCGTCGCCCGCGTACGGGTCGATGCCCTCCTGGAGCTGTCCGGCGGAGGACGGCAGGGAGGGCATCCGCATTCCGGCCAGCTTGAAGGCGAACGGGGCGACCGCACCGGCGGCCAGCGCCACGATCGTCGCGACCAGCGCCACGGCGGCCGGCACGTCCAGGCCGGTGTAGCCCATCAGGGCCCCGGAGACCGCGGTGGCGACCGCGACCACGGCGGTGGCCAGCAGGGCGGGGGCGCCGACGGCGGTGGCGGCGAGCGCGAGGACCGCGCCGCCCGCCGCCGCGGCACCTGCGGCGAGCAGCCGGGCACCGACGACCTGGGCCGCGTCCGGCCCGGACACGTCACCGCCGGGCAGCACCCAGCCGACCAGGGCGAAGCAGGGGGCGACCAGCAGGCCGAGCGCGGTCGCGGAGAGGCGGTCGCCGACCGCGCGGCTGGCGGAGCCGGCCCCCGCGAGGAGCAGCACCCCGGCCACGGCCGCGCAGGCGGCCCTGATGGCGGTGGAATCGGCCACTCCGGGCCAGAACACCAGCACCAGGGCGGCCACCACCGTCGCCACGGCGGTGCTCACCAGCAGGCCCCGGGCGGCCCCGGCGTGCCAGGTGTGCAGCCGGCGGCCCACCGTCTCGGCGATCCCGTCGACCAGGTCGTCCAGCCGGGCCTCGGGCAGCGCCTCGGTGTGCGGGCGCAGATGGAGCACGGCTCCGTCGGCGAGACCGGCCTGGGCCAGGGTGGTCTCCTCGTCCAGCGGGGCGTCGCCGAGGCGCTGGAGCACCCAGCCGGCGTGGTCGAGCCCGGCCTCCTCCGCCTCCTCACCGACGTACCGCAGGAGGGTGGGGAGCAGGTCGGCGACCGGCACGTCGGCGGGCACGGCCAGATCGATGGTGACGCTCGGCGCACGTACGGTCAGGCGGCACGATTCGGCCACCGCACTGTCGGTCATCAGCAGAACTCTCGTCTTCCGTGCGGGCTTTGAGGAAGCTTCCCCGAGGAGAAGGAATGTGCGAACAGTACGGATAAGTCCGCTTGGCTGTGAACCGGGGCGCCGGGCCGGGGAATTGCGCCCGCACACCCGGCGCCCGCCACTCCCGCGTGGACAGGGCGCGTTCCGTGAATGCAGACTACTGCCTGCGGCCACCGGCCGTACTGCGGGCCGGGTGCGCAATCCGGCAAACGGGCGGCCATCATGGAAGTTGACCGTCCCCGCTATCCGCTCGAAACATTCACGCGTCGTTCATCGGGGCACCCGCACCCGAGGAATCCGACGGGTGCGGTCTTTCCTCCGTGCGGAGGGGCCGGTATTCGGAGCGGGCCGGAAAGTCAGTGAACCGGAGGTTCTCTTCCTTGAGTGTCGTGCTGTTTCGCCGCCCGGCCCGCAGGCGCGGACCGGAGATGCCCGAGGGGCAGTTGACCCTCCAGGAGCCCCCGGTCCTCGCCGAGACGGTGCCCGACACCTCGGCGGTGTGGACCTATCTGCCGATGGCCCTGATGTCGGTGTCGATGATGCTGATGTTCCTGCGCCCCGGCGGCGGGAACGGCGTCTTCATGTATCTGGCGATGGGCGTCATGGCGCTCTCCGCCGGTGCCATGCTGCTGGGGCAGCTGATGCGCCGCTCCAGCGAGCGCAAGCAACGGCTGAAGGGGGAACGCCGTGACTACCTGCGCTACTTGGCGCAGACCCGCAAGCGGGTGCGGACCACCATCGCGGAACAGCAGCGGGCACTCGCCTGGCGCCACCCCGAGCCCGCCTCGCTCCGCGCGCTGGCCCGCACCTCCCGGCTGTGGGAGCGCCGGCCGGCGGACGAGGACTTCGGCGAGGTCCGGCTCGCGGTCGGCGAGCAGCAGCTCGCCCTCACCCTGAACCCGGTCTCCACCCGCCCGGTCGAGGACCTCGAACCCCTCTGCGCGCACGCCCTGCGCCGCTTCATCCGCGCCTACTCCACCATCCCCGAGCAGCCGCTCGGCCTCTATCTGCGCTCCTCGGCCCGGATCCTGCTGCGCCCGGAGGAGACGCCCGGCGCGGCGGCCGGTGAGGAGAGCGCGGCGGCCGGTGCAGGGAGCGCGGCGGCCGGTGCGGACGACAGTGACGCCGTACGCGCCCTGGTGCGGGCCATGCTCGGACAGCTCGCGGTGTTCCACGCGCCGGAGGAGCTGTGGATCGCGCTCTGTGTCAGCGACGAGCGGCGGCCCGACTGGGAGTGGGTCAAGTGGCTGCCGCACGTGCTGGATCCACATGAGGAGGACGGGGCGGGTCAGGCCCGCCGGATCACCGCCGACCTGACCGAGCTGGACGATCTGCTCGGCGCCGAGTTCGCCGAGCGCCCCGGCTTCGACCCGGACGCCCGCCCGGGCCGCGACGAGCCGTACACGGTCATCGTGCTGGACGGCGTCACCGTCCCGGAGGGCCACCGCTGGGAGGGCCACGGCTACCGCAACGCCCTGATCCTCGACGTGTCCGGGGCGCTGCGCTGGCGGCCCGGCCGCAACACGCTGCGCCTCACCGTGGGGCCCGACCAGGTGAACCTGGTGCGCACCGACCGCAGCCGCAAGGAGCGCTCCGTGCCGCTCGGCCGCCCCGACCGGCTCGGCCCGCTCGGCGCCGAGTCGCTGGCCCGGCTGCTCACCCCGCGCCGGATGAGCCTGGGCACGGACATCGCGCAGCCGCTGGACACCGACGTCGAGCTGACCACCCTGCTCGGCATCCCCGATCTGCACCGGCACGAACCGCAGACCCTCTTCGACCGGCACGCCGGCTCCGGCCGGCTGCGGGTGCCGATCGCGGTCGGGGTGGACGGCCGCCCGGTCGAGCTGGACATCAAGGAGTCCGCGCAGGGCGGTATGGGCCCGCACGGCATGCTCATCGGCGCCACCGGCTCCGGCAAGAGCGAGCTCCTGCGCACCCTGGTCCTCGGCCTCGCCCTCACCAACTCCTCCGAGACCCTCAACTTCGTCCTGGTCGACTTCAAGGGCGGCGCCACCTTCCTCGGCCTGGAGGAACTCCCCCACACCTCCGCCGTCATCACCAACCTGGCGGACGAAGTCGCCCTGGTGGAACGCATGCAGGACGCCCTGCACGGTGAACTGATCCGCCGCCAGGAGCTTCTTCGGTCGGCCGGGAACTACACCTCGGCCCTGGAGTACGAGCGGGCGCGCGCCGCCGGGACGGGCCTCACCCCGCTGCCCAGCCTCTTCGTGGTGGTCGACGAGTTCAGCGAACTGCTCTCCACCCACCGGGAGTTCATGGAGCTGTTCGTGATGATCGGCCGCCTCGGCCGCTCGCTGGGCGTGCACCTGCTGCTCGCCTCGCAGCGCCTGGACGAGGGGCGCATGCACCAACTGGAGAGCCACCTCTCGTACCGCATAGGACTGCGCACGTTCTCCGCCATGGAGAGCCGCGGGGTGCTCGGGGTGCCCGACGCCTACGAGCTGCCCGCCGCGCCCGGCAGCGGCTATCTGAAGTCCGGGGTGGAGGCGCTGACCCGGTTCCGGGCCGCGTACTCCTCGGGGACGTACCGACGGCGTACGGGAGCCGTCGTGCAGGCCCGGGTGGCCAGCCAGGTGGTGCCGTGGACCAGCGGGTGGGTGGTGCCGCGCACCCTGGAGGCGGCGCCCGAGCCGGAGCCTTCGAGCGAGGAGGACGAGGAGGCGCTGCTCGATGTGGCGCTGGAGCGGCTGCGGGGCTCCGGGCCCGCCGCGCACCAGGTGTGGCTGCCGCCGCTGGACGAGCCGTCGCCGCTGGACGCCCTGCTGCCCGGCATCGCGCCGGACGAGGTGCGCGGTCTGACCGCAGCGCGCTGGCCGGGGACCGGGAAGCTGCGGGTCCCGGTCGGTCTGGTGGACAAGCCGTTCGAGCAGCGGCGCGACCCGCTGATCGTGGACCTGTCCGGGGCGGGCGGCCATGTCGCCGTCGCGGGCGGTTCGCAGAGCGGCAAGTCGACGCTCGCCCGGACGCTCATCGCGGCCCTGGCACTGACCCACACTCCGGCCGAGGTCCAGTTCTACTGCCTGGACTTCGGCGGTGGTGGCCTCTCCCAGCTCGCCGCACTCCCGCATGTCGGCGGGGTCGCGGCGCGGCTCAACCCGGAGCGGGTGCACCGGGCGGTCGCCGAGGTGATGACGCTGCTGGCCCGCCGTGAGCAGTTCTTCGTGGACCACACGCTCGACTCCATGCAGTCCTACCGGCGCCGCCGCGCCGCCGGGGAGTTCCCGGACGAGCCGTTCGGCGATGTGTTCCTGGTCGTGGACGGCTGGTCCACGGTCCGCCAGGACTACGACGACCTGATCCCGAAGTTCAACGAACTCGCCGCCCGGGGCCTCAACTACGGCATCCACCTGATCATCACCACCACCCGCTGGGTGGAGCTGTCCGCCCAGGTCCGCGACCAGGCCGCGACCCGTCTCGAGCTGCGGATGGGTGACCCGATGGACTCGGAGATCGACACCCGTAAGGCCCGTACGGTGCCGCGCACCGGCGGCCGGGGCATCACCGCCGACAGCAAGATGCACTTCCTCGCCGGGCTGCCCCGGCTGGACGGCAGCGGCTCCCTGGAGGACCTCGGCGAGGGCGTCGCCCACCTGGTCGCGGAGATCGGCCGGCACTGGTCCGGTCCGTCCGCCCCGCAGGTCCGGATGCTGCCGCACCGCCTCCCGGTCTCCGAACTCCCCGCGCCCGAGGCCACCGAGGGCGGCGGTATGCGGATCGCGCTCGGTCTCGACCAGGACGCGCTGGAGCCGGTCTGGCACGACTTCAGCCGGACCCCGCACCTGATCGCGGTCGGCGACACCGAGAGCGGCAAGACCAACCTGCTGCGCCTGATCACCCAGGGCATCACCACCCGGTACACCCCCGCCGAGGCGAAGATCATCGCGGTGGACTACCGCCGCACCCTGGTCGACGCCATCCCCGAGGAGTACCGCATCGGGCACGTCATCTCCCTGGACAACCTCAACGAGACCATCGAGGGCGCGGCCCGCGCGATGAAGACCCGGGTGCCCGGCGCCGACATCTCGCCCGCCCGGATGCGCACGTGCGACTGGTGGACCGGTCCGCGGCTGTTCATCCTGGTGGACGACTACGACATGGTCTCCGGGAACTCCTTCCAGAGCCCCTTCGAGCCGCTCTTCGAGAATCTGACCCTCGGCTACGAGATGGGCCTGCACCTGGTCGTCGCCCGCAGCGCCATGGGCGCGGGCCGGGGCCTCAGCGACGGCCTGATCCGCCGCCTGGACGAGGCCAACAACCCGGCGGTCCTGCTCTCCTGCCCGCCCACGGAGGGCCGCCTCTTCGGCAACGCGAAGCCGCTCAACCTGCCGCCGGGCCGGGCCCTGCACATCCAGCGGCGCAAGCCGCGGCTGGTGCAGACGGCGCTGGTGGAGTAGCGCGGAGGGTTACCGCCGCGGAGTTACGCCACTGAGGCGCCCTCCCCCGACGGGAGGGCGCCTCACGCGTTCAGCCCTCGGTCAGCCCTTGGCCGGGCCGGTCCCGGCCGGGCGCCAGCCCCGGGCGCGGGCCCGGCTGAGGGCGAAACCGGCCCAGAGGAGGGAGAGGACGCCGGCCGACCCGAGGAGCACGAAGAGGGTGGCCCGCCCGGTGGCGCGGTCGGTGTCGGAGGTGTCGCGTACGGCCACGGGCTCGGCGGCCCGCTCCGCACCGGCGGCGGGCGCTCCGGCGGCGCCGAGGACCGTGGTGACGGCGGCGTAGGCGTCCAACTGGGGGATGTCGGCCGGGTACGCGGTGGCGGTCAGCCGGCGGGTCACCGCGTCGGCCGGGTCGTCGGGGTGGGCGGCGCGGACGGCCGCGGCGGCCCCGGCCGCGTACGCGGTGGCCACGGCGGTGCCGCCCCCGAGGTAGTGGCCCTTCCCGCGCGGCCCGCCCGAGACCACCCCGGCGCCGGGCGCGGCCAGATCGACGCTCCCGGTGGGCAGGGCGCCGTCGGGGCGGGTGCCGGCGGGCAGCATGTCGGCGACCGCGAGGACTCCGGGTTCGCCGGCCGGCCAGTAGGTACGGGAGAGGATCTCGTCGCCCGAGACCCGGGACGGCGGCTCCGGGGTGGCGGCGGCGACCACCACCGCCCCGGCCTTGCGGGCCTCGGCGATGGCCCGGGTAAGTGCGGCGTCCTTGCGCGGCAGGGCCACCGCGACGGCGATGACGTCGGCCTTCGCGGCGGTCGCGGCCCGTACCGCCGCCGTGACGCGTGTGGAGTCCGGTTCCCCGCGCCGGTCGGTGCCGCGCAGAGCCAGGATCTTGGCGCCCGGGGCGACCCCGGCGAGGCGGGAGGTCGAGCCCCCGGTCCCGGCGATCAGCCCGGCCAGGAACGTCCCCTGCCCGACACAGTCGTCGGCGGCCTCGCCCCCGGCGGTGACGCGGCCGTCGAGTCCTTCGGCCCCGGGGTCGACACCGGTCGAGATCAGCGCGACGGTCACACCCGCCCCGGTGGTGTGCCGGTGGAGGCGGTCCAGGTCGAGGCGCTGGCGGGACCAGTCCTGCTTCTTCGCCTCCTCCTTGGAGGCGGGCGTGCAGGCGACGGCGTCGGCCCGAGGGTCGAGCGCGGTGGGCATCCCGGGCAGCTCCTGGCCCTTCGCCCCGTCGGCGGCGGGGAGGGCCGCCGGGGTACGGGAGGGAGGCCCGGCCTGGGCGGGTGCGGCCAGGGGCAGCAGCAGGGCGGCGGCGAGCCCGGCACCGTACAGCAGGCGGGTCGTCCCCCGCGCGGGCGGCCTCACTGCGGGACCGCCTTCGGGGCCACGGCCATGACGTCCGCCGGGAGGAGGATGCGCAGGTCGTCCAGGGTGGGCGCGGCCAGCGAACTGAGCCTGCCCGCCTGGCGGGTGACCATCGACTCGACCACCTGACGGGCCAGGCGGGCGTTGCCGAAGGAGCGGTCCCGGGGCAGCGCGTCGAAGTACTCCTTGAGCAGCGGCCCGGTGCCGGGCCCGCACTCGTACCCCATGTGCGTGGCCTGGGCACGGACGATGGTGACCAGCTCCTCGGAGGAGTAGTCGGCGAAGGCGATCCGGCGCGGGAAGCGGGAGGAGAGGCCGGGGTTGGAAGCGAGGAAGCGTTCCATCTCGTCGGTGTAGCCGGCCACGATGACGACGACCTCGTCGCGGTGGTCCTCCATCAGCTTCAGCAGGGTGTCCACCGCCTCCTGGCCGAAGTCGGCGCCGCCGCCGCGCGGGGTGAGGGTGTACGCCTCGTCGATGAACAGCACACCGCCACGGGCCTTTTCGAAGACCTCGCGGGTCAACTGGGCGGTGTGGCCGATGTAGCGGCCGACGAGATCGGCGCGGGCCGCCTCGATCAACTGGCCGCGTGCCAGGACGCCGAGCTGGGTGAGCACCTCGCCGTAGAGGCGGGCGACGGTGGTCTTGCCGGTGCCGGGCGGGCCGGTGAAGACCAGATGGTTGCTGAGGGTGGGGACGGGGAGTCCGGCGGCGGCCCGGTGGCGGGCGGTGGTGATGAGGTTGACCAGGTCGGCGACCTCGCGCTTCACCTCGGCCAGACCGATCATGTCGCCGAGGCGGGTGAGCGGGTCGTCGGCCGGTGCGGCGGTCCCGGCGGCCGACGCGACGGCGGTGGCGGAGACGTCGTCGGGGAGCAGCAGCCGCAGATCGCGCTCGCTGACCTGGGGCTGTGCGGAGAGCCGGACCGCCTGCCGGTCCACCATCTCCTCGAACACCCCGCGTGCGGCACGGCCGTTGCCGAATCCGGCGTCCCGGTCCATCGCCCCGAAGTGGGTGGCCAGCGCCTCGGCGGTCCCCTCACCCAGCTCGTACTGGTGCTGGGCGCACATGCTCTCCATGATCGCGACCAGGTCGTCCACGGAGTAGTTCTCGAACTCGACGGTCCGCGAGAAGCGGGACGCCAGGCCCGGGTTGGAGGAGAGGAAGGAGTCCATCTCACGGGAGTAGCCGGCCGCGACCACCACCACGTCGTCGCGGTGGTCCTCCATGAGCTTCAGCAGGGTGTCCACGGCCTCACGGCCGAAGTCGGCGCCGCCGTTGCCGCTGTCGGCGGTGAGCGTGTACGCCTCGTCGATGAACAGCACTCCGCCGAGGGCCCGTTGGAAGGTCTCGGAGGTCTTGATCGCGGTGCCGCCGACGACCTGGGCGACGAGGTCGGCGCGGGAGACCTCCACCAGATGGCCGCTGCGCAGCGAACCCAGCTCGGCGAGGATCGCCCCGAAGAGGCGGGCGACGGTGGTCTTGCCGGTGCCGGGCGGACCGGCGAAGACCAGGTGGCGGCTCATCGGCGGTGCGGGCATGCCGAGCTGCTCGCGGCGCTGGGCGAGCTGGGTGAGGTTGACCAGGGTGCGGACCTGCTGCTTGACGTTCTCCAGGCCGATGAGCGCGTTGAGGGCGCCGAGAGGGCCGTCCGCGCGGTCGGGGGCGGGTCCGTCGGCGGCGCCGGAGCCCGCCGGGTCGGTGTTCTCGGCGCTGCCGCTGCCCCAGGCGTCCCGCTTGCCGTTGGAGACGCTGTTCAGGCCCTCCACGGCGAGCCGTTCGCCGGGGGCGGTCTGCACCAGGCCGCCGCCCTCGTTCTCGCGGGCGGTGCAGTTGACGAGCGAGACGGGCGCGGTGGACTCCACCCGGAAACCGTCCTGGGCACCGCCGCCCACCTCGCAGCCGCTGAGCGAGGCGAGGGCGCCCTCGCGGAGCAGGAAGCCGTGGCCCTTGGGGGCGTGCACGGTGGTGCGGTTGGCGGTGAGTTCACCGCCCGCGTCGACGACCACGCCCTCCTCGCCGGAGATCTCGACGCGGAAGTCGCGGACGGTGACGTTGCCGCCGTCCTCCACGATCAGGCCGCTGGTCGTGGTGTCGGAGACCCCGCCGCCGGCCAGGTAGAGGGTGGAGCCGGAGGCCACCCGTACCCCGGCGCCCTTCGGCCGGACGATCTCGCAGTCCTCGACCCGGCCCCGGGCGTCCCGGGAGGCGGCGATGCCGTCGCCGGCGGGCTCCACCAGCCGGGCCCGGCGCAGCAGCGGGTTGGCGCCGCCGAGCAGCGCGACGGCGGGCGAGGAGCCGATCACCTCCAGGCGGTCCAGCTCCGGCGCCGCGTCCTCCTCCAGGAGCAGCCCGGCGCCTTCGCAGTCGCGGACGGTCAGCCCGGTCAGCGCCGGGGAGGAGGCCCCGGCGACCCGGAGCGCGGCGCCCTGCGCGCCGTCCACCCAGCAGTCCTCGAAGGTGCCGCGGGCCCGGTCGGTGACGACCATGCCGTGACCGCGTGCGCGGGAGACGCGGCAGCGGCGCAGGACGGGGTCGGTGCCTCCGGCCAGGGCGATGCCGTTGCCGGAGGCGCCGGTCACGCGGACGTCCTCCAGGGTGGTGCGGCCCGCGCTGCTCAGGTGGACGCCGGTGCTGGTGTCGTGGACGACGGTCCGGACGACGGAGACGGCGGAGTTCTCCTCCAGGGCGATGGAGGGCTTGTCGGTGGAGGAGATGTCGCAGTCCTCGACGGTGCCGCGGGTCTCGCCGTTGGCGAGGAGCCCGTTGCCCCGTGCGCCGCGTACCGTGCAGTCGCGGATACGGGCCTCGCCCTGCTCGGCGAGGACGATGCCGCTGGTGCCGAGGTGTTCGAGGGTGCAGGATTCGACGGTGGTGGGCGTGGTGGAGGTCACCACGATGCCCGCGCCCTGCGGGTTGCTCACCCGGCAGTTCCGCAGCGCGAGGGAGCCCGTCCCGCCCGCCAGCATCGCGGTCCAGGCGGCGCCGACGATCTCGCAGCCGTCGAACGCGGCCTGCCCGCGCCGTACATCGACGGCGGGCAGCTCCGGATCCCCGCCGCGCAGGGTGAGTTCGGAGAGCATGACGGCGTCGGCGCGCAGGGCGATCACGCTGCCCGTACGCGGCCGGATCTCCACCGTGCCCCGCCCCTCGGCGGCGGTGAGGGTGACCCGGGTGTGGATCACCAGGTTCTCCGCGTACGTTCCGGGCCGGACGCTGATGAGCGCCCCGGTGCGGGCGGCGGCGAGCGCCTCACCGATCGTCGAGAAGCGGTCCCCGGGGCCGACCGACAGTACCTGGCGCGACACGCACCAACCTCCTTGCTACGGCGGCGCCCTGTCCGGACGCCCCTCTTCGCCGGGGCGCGGTGCGGCGGTCCGGCGATGCCATCATGCCTGGCCCGGGGCGGCACGCGGAGGCCGGGAGCGGGGCTCCGGGTCCGCGGACCTTCGGGTCAGGTGCTCCACTTCTGGTTGTCGTTGCCCGTGCACTCCCACAGGATCAGATAGGTGGACGGGCCCCGGTCCCTGCTGTGGTTCGGGATGTCGACGCACTTGCCGACGACGGTGTTGACCAGGTCGTGGGCGCCGTTCAGGGTGAACTTCTGGGCGGCGGAGCCGTTGCACCAGGCGAGCTGGATGGGCGTGCCGTTGTTGAAGTTCGCGTTGGCCACGTCCAGGCACTTGTCCTTGGCCCGGATGGTGCCGTCGGAGCCGAAGCGCCACTGCTGGGCCTCGGCGCCGTTGCAGTCCCACATGAACAGCGGCTGACCGTCGTTGAAGTTGTGGCCGGGGACGTCGAGGCAGCGGCCGGAGAGATGGCTGCGGAAGGAGACGGGCCCGCTGAACGTGACGCCGGGCTGGGCCTTGGCGGGCTGGGCCTTGGCCCCGCCTGTGTCCTTCTTGGGCTGGGCCTTCGGGCTGTCGGCCTTCTTGGGCGCTGCCTCGGGGGCGGCCTTCTTCTTCGGCGGTGCCTCGGAATCGGCTTCCTTCTTCGGCGCGTCCTTGTCCCCGCCCGGTGGAGCGGCGGGCGGAGGAATGGCCGGAACGGCGTTGCCGGCCTTCTCGGGCGCCCCCTCGTCCCCCTTCTTCTTCCCCTTCTCGTCCTCGGCGGCCGCGCTGGTCTCGGGCGCGGTGACGGCGAACTCGCCCGGCGCCTCCGGCCCGCTCCCGTCGAGGACGGTCCCGGCCGCCGCCGCGTTCGTCTGCCGGGGCCCGTCGTCGTTGTTCCCGGCGAGCACGAGGAAGGGCACCGACACGAGCAGCGCCCCCACGACCGCCGCGCCCGCGAGTGCGGCCTTGCCCGGCCGCCCCACAGGACCGGCCTCCTCCTGCGGCCGGCCGATGGCGGTGGCGCTCATGGTCCGTACGAGGGCGGGGAGCCGGCTCTGGGCGGCGACGGAGGCACTGGGGTCGGGATCGGGGTCGGAGTCGGAGCCTGGGGCGGCCCCGGGGGTTCCGGGCTGGGCCTCGGCGGTGCCGACGGTAGGGGCAGCGGCCTCAGGGGCCTTGGGCGCTGCGGACTTCTCACCCTCGGAGGACCGAGGCTCTCCGGACGCCTCCTCCTCCGGGGCCTTTGGGGCCTTTGGGGCCTCCGGGGCCTCCGGGACCGTCGGGGTCTCCGAGGCCTTCGGGGCGGCGGCCGCTTCGCTCTTCGCCTGTGCGGGGGCGGAATCGGGCGCGGAATCGGGCGCGACTGCCGTATCAGGCGCGGCGGAAGCACCGGAGGCGAGGGGAGCGGCGCCGGCGGCGGAGTTCGCGGCCGTGCCCTCACCCTCGGCACCGGGCTCCGTACGAGCCTCAGGAGAAGTGGGGGTCTGCTGGGACGACGACGAACGCGTCACGGGGTCCTCCCTGTGGTGTGGGGCCAGGGTTCGGTCGGATGGGGGCCGCCCGCCCCGGCCACGGGGGCGGGGTCCGGGGGCCCGAGAAGGCTGTCGGCCGGGACGAGCAGGGGTGCCGCGGCACCGGGGTTGACCGACAACAGGGCGCCGGCGGCCGTCACCGACCTGGCCAGCTCCCGTGCGGACAGCGTGTCATGGTGAAGTGCCGCCGACATGAATTCATGTGTGGGCGAGGTGAACAGGAGCACCACCGGCGCCCCGTCCCGCCCGGCGGCCACGAGCGGGCCGCCGTCCGGCCCGCGTACGACGGTGACGTCCGCCTCCGCGAGGGCGGCCAGCGCCGCCTCGACCGTGCCGTATCCGGTCGCGGCCCGCTGAGCCGCCGCGTCGACCGGATCGGTGGGCTCCGGCCACCCGAGGACGCGGGCCGAGGGCCGGTACGCCGGGTTGGCGCGGTACTCGGCCACGTCCCCGCTCGCGTCCGACTGCCACTCCCCCAGCACGGCCCACTCCGGCGGTGTCCGCTCCTCGGTCCACTCCGGATCGACGATCCCGATCCAGTGTCCCGGCGCCCGACGAGCCGCGTCCTTCACGGCATCAGGAACGAGAGAGGCATCGGGCACCGGGGCAGCATCGGACACCGAGGAGGCGTCGGAAAAGGCCAACGGGAGCCCCTGCGGGCCCTCTCGCGGCTCTCCGGTCGGATTCTCCACCTGAACTCTTGGCTCCGTACGACTTCTTGAGCGCCGAGCGGTCTTCGCGCACGGCCGACAGTGATCAGATCGGGAAGCCAACAGGATGTCATACGAGCTTCGTTCACGGCGCACGGCAGGAGATCCGAATGGCCTGGTCACGTGCCCGTTTTCTGCCCGAACGGAGAACTTTCCGGGACCAGTGAGGCGCAGATGGACAAAGCGCCGGGAGCGTAAAGGGCGAGACACCGCCCGCCCGCCCCCCGACGGGCTACGTTGGGCGCGCCACCGAGGAGGAGTCACCGCATGCCCCCCGAGCCCCCCACCCCTGGCGCCGGCACCGCGGCAGCCACCGCCGGCGCGGAGAAGACCACCCCCGCGCCCCCATCGCCCACCGCACCGGCGGAGAAGAAGCCGGAGGCGACCACCACACCGGAGCCGGCTGCCACACCCGAGCCCGGCGCGCCGGCCGAGCCCTCGCCCCCGGCCGCACCGCCCGCGCCGGCCGAGGCGGCCAAGGAACCGGGCGAGGCCCGCGCGGAGGGCGCCGCCCTGGCGGCGGCCGTAGGAACCGCGCCGGAGACCAAGACGCTCACGGCCGTCGACAGGGGCCGCCCCCGCACCCCGGTCCTGGCGGGGGCCGTGTTCATCGGCGCGGCCCTGGTCGCGATCCCTGTGCTCCTGATGGGCAGCGCGAACGACGAGGAGCCCCGTAACACCGGGACGGCACCGGTCGCGGGGAGCGCCGACACGGTCCTGAACCCCGAGACGGCTCCGGCGGCCCTGGAGGACTACGTGGCGGTGAAACCCACACCGTCCGCGACCGAACAGAAGAAGATCACCCCACCGAAGGCCGCCCCGGCCGCCCCCGCCCCGCAGCCCGGCACGAGCGCCCCCACCGAGCAGCCCAATCCCAAGTCCTCCTCGAAACCGAAACCGAAACCGACGCCGAAGCCGACGCCGAAGGCCTCCCAGGAACCGAAACCGAAGGCGAAGCCCAAGGCGGCCCCGAAGCCGAACTGGGGCACCCAGACGGTCTCCGCGACCAGCTCCATCGGGGTCGGCCAGTCCTGGGCCACCAACCGCATCCGGATGACGATGCAGCCGGACGGCAACCTCGTCGTCTACAACGAGCAGAACAAGCCCATCTGGGCGGCGATGACCTTCGGCGAGAACCACCGGGCGATCTTCCAGCCCGACGGCAACCTGGTCATCCACAACGGCGACGACCGCGCGATCTGGGCGTCCAAGACCCACGATTTCGGCGGCGCCCGGATGGTTCTCCGTTCGGACGGCAAGGTGGTCATCGTGCACAACGGCAGGGTGGTCTGGTCGACCTGACGGGCCGGGCCCTGACGGCGACCACATCTCGCCGAAGCAGTCCGGACTCCGAGGACGGGGTGGTCATCACCCGCCCAGCCGAAAGAACTCCCGGTAGAGGCCGAGCTGACGCGTGAGCATGTGCGACCCGTGGTGAGGATGGTGGCCGAGCGCCGCCGCCGCACGCAGCAGAGGTGTCTCGCGCGGCTTCATGATCACGTCGGCCACCACGGTGCCCGGGGGCAGCGCAGCGGGGTCGATGGGCAGGGGGTCGTCGGCGCGCAGCCCCAGTGCGGTGGCGTCGAGAGCGATGTCCACGGCTTCGAGCTCCGGGGTCGCGGCGCCGGTCACCCGGCCCGGCCAGCGTTGTGCGAGGCGGGAGACGAGCGTGTCCAGCTTCCTCCCGTCGTGGTCGCAGACCGAGAGGTGCCCGGCACCCGCCTGGCGGACGGCGGCGGCGATCGCGCCGCCCGCGCCCCCCGCACCGACCAGTGAGACGCGCTCGCCGTGGGGTGAACGGCCCATCGAGGTGGACTCCGGCCGGCCACACAGCCCCCGCTCGGCCACATCGATGTGCAGGAGGGCCTGCACGGCCGCGTTCTTCCAGGTGTACTCGCCGGAGGGCTCGCCGATCTCACCGATGGCCTCTGCCTGTCACGACGGCCGTCCCCGAAGCGAACGGCGTGCTCCCTCAGCGTTTGGGGCAGCGGCCGAATCAGCTCGGCACGGAGCATGTCACTGCACCTCTCGGTCGATGGGGCTTCCGGCGTTCCTCGACCGCTCCCGGATCGGACGGGGACGCCGGGGCCGACGCACGGTGCTGACCATCGGTCTCAACTCGGCACGCCCCTGTCGCCCCCCTGACCATCCCCCTACGAACTCCCTGACCTCGCGGCCGCGGAACAGGCACGCTGCAGCCGATCCCGAGCTGTCGCGTACGCGGGTCAAGGCCCTGGCCGCCCTGGACGGGCTGCCGGCGGAAGTCAACACGGGGCAGTCGGCGTCACCGCGAGCCGGCCCCGTCTCTCTCTCCCCCCCGCCGCCCGGCCGCATGGCGGACGCCGCCGGGGGCGGGCCGTCGGCCGAGCTCACCCCCGTGAAGCTCGACCCCGGCCCGGCGGCGGCCCTGCGGCCACCCGCCCCCTCGACACTTCAGTGGCGACGAAGCATTGGTAACGTACACCAGAGTGACGGCCCGGCGTCAACCAAAGTGTCGCCGGGGTCGGCCCGAAGGGCTTCGAGACACACTGTGGTGGGCCAAGGCCCGGCATCACGCCAAGGAGGTCGTGTACGTGGAGGATGACCGGTCACCCACCTTCGCCCAGCTCCTGGACCACCTCTTCCGCGAGGTGCACCCCCCTTCCCGGGGGCCCTACACCTACGCGGAGGTCGCGGAGGGGATCCGTCGGGCCGCGACCGGGGAGGGGCGCGGGGTCACGGCGAGCGCCATCCAGCAACTGCGCACCGGCGCCAAGCGGAACCCGACGCGGCACACGATCAAGGCCCTGGCCGACTTCTTCGGCGTACCGGCGGGCTACTTCGTCGACAGCGAGGCGGCCGAACGCACGAAGGCGGAGATCGGCCTCCTCGCCGCGATGCGGGACCAGGACGTCCGCAAGGTGGCCCTGCGCGCCAACGGGCTGAGTGTGGACAGCCTGAAGATGCTGTCCACCGTGATCGAACAGGCCCGGAGGCTCGAAGGACTCACCACCGACGACAGCCCGCAGGACCTGAACCTGGACGACTGAACCGCGCACCGGACGGCGATCGCACGATCCCCGCCCGGTGCCTAACCGACGAACCCCCCTGTGGCCGCTCATCGCCGGGGGGCATCGGGCGTTTCCCAGGACAAGCCCGGCATTCTGCCCCGGACACCGTGTCGCAGCGGCACCCCACCCTCGGAGCGGCGTCGCGAACATGTCAGCATTGGTGCGCTCACACAGAGCTACCCAGGAGAGATCCGCCCCGCCGGCCACCCCCGCCGGTCACCCCCGACCGGCGTCACCGGAGTGAGGACATGGACTTCGAGCAGCTTCGCGCCGCGTGTGAGGCACGCGTCGAGGCGCTTGCGCTCCCGCACCGCTTCAGCACCCGCGACCTCCGCGACGCCGTGGCCGAACAACGCGGACGCCCCATCATCCTGCGCCCCCTGAGCACGCTGGGCGCCCTGGACGCCCCGTGCGGCATCCGTCTGGAGACCCCGGACGCCGACCTGTTGTTCTACGAGGAGGCCACCTCCCCCCTCCACCAGAACCACATCCTCGCCCACGAGATCAGCCACATCGTCTGCGACCATCCCGGCAGCCTGGAACTGGACCAGGACACGCTGCGCGCGATCGGGTTCGACCCCACCCTCGTCCAGCGCATGTCCGGCCGGACCAGCTACACGAGCGAGGACGAACGCGAGGCCGAGGTGATGGCCAGCGTGATCCGGCAGCTCATGTACCGGGGGCGCGAAGGCCCGCCGAGCCGGCCCGCCAGGGGCGCCGAGAGCTGGGACGCGCTGTTCGCCGAGCCACACAGGAAGAAACGCCACCGGAAATGATCAATGTCCTGTTCACGGGCACGGCCGTCGTGCTGCTGTGCTTCGCCGCGTACTGGGTACGGGGACGGGGCGGACACCGCCCCACGGGCACCTGGGCGATGGCGGCGCTGCTGACCTCGTTCGCCCTAGCCTTCGCCTCCTACGCCCCCGCCGTGGAACGCGCGGTCGAATCGGTGGTCCCCCACGTCGCCCGGCTCCTCAGCAACACCTTCACGCTGACGGCGGCCACCGCGGTCCTCGCCTTCCTCTTCCAGCTCAATCTGGACCGGGAGCGGGCCGACCGGCAGATCCGACTGCGCGTCATCGCGCTCGCGGTCTCCGTCACCGGCATGACCGCCTTCTTCGTGGCCGAACAACTCACCGGCCGTAACCCGGTGTTGTACGCGTGTTACGTGCTCATCTACATCTCCTACCTGGGGCTCACGGCCAAGGACTTCCTGCTGCAGACCTGGGCCCACTCCAAGCGCTCGACCCGGCGCAGTCAGCGCTGGGGCCTGCGCACGACCTCCGTCGGCTGCGGCTTCGCCCTCCTCTACGCCGCGTACAAGCTCTTCGCCCTGATCTCGATCGGCCTCGGTCTGGGGCTCGTTCCCGACCATGCCCGGTGCTCCAGCCCGTTGACCCCCTTCCGCTGCGCGTTCAGCGTGACCGCGCCCGCCGTCGCCGTACTCCTCATCACCGTCGGACTCACCCTTCCCGCCCTGCTGTGGCCGCTCAGCCGACTGCGCCGCCGCCGCTGGGAACGGAACTCGTTCACCGCCCTGGAACCCCTGTGGCGGGAGGTCACCTCGGCGGTCCCCGAGGTCGTGCTCGACCCGGGCACCCCCGAAGTCGACGCCCATGACGTCGACTTCCACCTCCACCGCCGGGTCATCGAGATCAACGACTGCGTGCTGGCCCTGCGCCCGTACCGCCGGACAGCGGTACGGGACGCCGCGGCGGCCGAGGCCGCCCGCCGGGGAACGGCCAAAACCCCCCAGGGCGAGGCCGAGGTGGAGGCGGCGGTCATCGCCGCGGCCGTCGCCGCGAAGCGCACCGGGCTCCCCCGCGAAGGCGACGAGGCCCCGCCCGCCGCCGGCACCCGCTCCCGCAAGGGCGACCTCCCGGCGGAGACCGCGTGGCTGCTGCTCGTGGCGGCGGCCTACACGCGGCACCCGGCACCGGAGACCGCGGAAGAGGCCTCGCCGAACGACCCGACGCCCAGGACCGCGGAAGCCGCCGCTCGGCCCGGAAGGACCGGCGCCTCGCCGACCCACCCGACACCCGAAAACGCGAAAGCGACCTCGCCGAGCCACCCGACACCCGGGAGCGCGGCAACAACCCCACCGACCCACCCAGCACCCAAGAACGCGGGAGCGGCCTCATGACCGCCCCGCGCCCGCGGCAGGACCCCCTGCGCGACCCGCGCTTCTTCACCGACCCCTACCCCACCTACGACAGGCTGCGCGAGCGCTGCCCGGTCCAGCGGATCCCCACCGGCTCCGGCGGCCACCACGCGTACCTCATCACCGGCCACCCCGAGGCCCGCGAGGCGTTCACCGACCCCCGCCTGTCCAAGGACACGGCCCGCTTCTTCGCCGACCGCCCCTCGAACCGCGACCTGCACCCGGCGGTCTCCCGCACCATGCTGGCGAGCGACCCGCCCACCCACACCCGCCACCGACGGGTGGCGACGCCCCTGTTCACCACCGGACGCGTCCGGGCACTGCGCCCGTCCATCACCCGGGTGGTCGACGGCCTCACGGCGGCCTGGCGGCCGGGCATGGAGGTCGACCTGGTGGCGGAACTCGCGCTCCCCCTCCCCATCACGATGATCTGCGAACTGCTGGGTGTCCCGGAATCCGACCGCGCCGAGCTGGCCACCTGGTCCCACGACCTCTTCGACGCGACGGACACCACCATCGTCGACGCCGCGTCGCACCGCATCGGCGACTACCTCACCGACCTCGTCGACACAGCCCGCGCCACCCCCGACGACGCCGCTCTCCCCTCCCTCGTATCCCTCGTACGCGACTGCGAGGAGGGCGGCCTCGACCGGGACGAGACCGTCTCGCTGGCCGCACTCCTCGTCGTCGCCGGGCACGAGACCACCACCCACTTCATCGGCAACGCCGTCCTGGCCCTGCTGCGGCACCCGGAGGCGTTCGACCGGCTGCGCCGGGACCCGGACCTGGTCCCCGGCGCCCTGGACGAACTGCTCCGCTACGACTCCCCGGTGAGCGTCGCCACCTTCCGCCACAGCACGGAGGACCTGAGCATCGGCGGGACCGGCATCCCGGCGGGCTTCCCGGTTCTCATCGCCCCCGGCGCCGCCAACCGCGACCCGGCGCACTTCCCCCACCCGGACCACCTGGACCTCGACCGCGACGCCACCGGCCACCTCTCCTTCGGCCACGGCATCCACCGCTGCCCGGGCGCCCCCCTGGCCCGGGCCGAGGCGGAAACCGCGCTGCGCACCCTGGTGACCCGCTTCCCGAAAACCCGCCTGGCCATCCCGGCGGACACCCTCACCTGGCGCCGGACCCGCCTCACCCGCGGCCTGGCCACCCTGCCCCTCGTCCTCGGCTGACCCACCCCACGCGGATGGAGGCGGAGGCAACCCTGTCCTGTCCAGACGGGCCACCCGGGCGAGAAGTCCGCCACCCGGCCCACCGCACGCAGCCGCTCGCGTACGCCGCCGAGCCCGAGCGTCGTCTCCAGGTGTTCGCCCGCCACACCGAAGGCCTTCAGCACGGCCCCGTTCAGATCGGCCTTCTCCCCCGTGGTGAACCGGGGCATTTACGGCGGAAACCTGCGCATCCTTACTACGTCCCCCTCCCTCGCCGCCGCCCCGTCCGCTCTCCTGTCAGCTCTGGAGTGCCACACACTCCCGGAGCAGCGGTTCCAGGCGCAGCAACGGGGTCTCCTCCCGGTCGAACACCTGGAGGGCCTCCAGGCAGGTGACGATCCAGCGGGCTTCCTCCTCGTCCTCGTTGCGCACGGCCACAGCGGTCACCGCGCTCTCCAGGTCGAACGGATCCTCCTTGAACTCCTCGGCAAGGGCCCGGTAACCGGTCGCGAGCAGCGGGTCCGCATACACGCCGGTCGCCTCGACGAAGGCGCGGGCCTCGGCCCGGTCCGTGCGCAGTCCCGCCAGGCGATCCAACGCCAGTGCGGCGTCGCCCAGTTCGCCGTGGAGGCGGTGCGCCCGGTCGACCAGGAGCGGCCATCCGCCGGTCAGCTCGTGGAGCCGGTCGAGGCGGTCCTCCGTGTGGAACCTCTCGACCCGCTGGGCCCAGCCGCGCAGGGTGCGGCGGTCGTGCCGGCGGAGCACGACGGGGGCGGCGGAGGTGGGCTCGGAACCCGTCAGCAGGCGGCGCCAGAGGCCCAGCTGGGTGGGATCGGTGACGATGACGACCGCACGGGTCACCCCCGGGGTGGTGGGCAGGAGGGTCTCGGCCCAGTCGACGGCCTGCCGGGGCGCCTCCGGCCTGGCGTCCGGGTAGCGGGCGAAGTCGCTGATGACGACCCGCCGTTGACGCGGGAGTCCGCCCACGAGTTGCTGCTTGTACACGCCGGGCTTGCCGATGGGCGGCAGCGTCCAGTCGACGATACGTCCGGCGATCGCGCGAAGGGTGTCGCCGACGTCCCTGACCCCGGTCGCGGTGGTGCCGAGGACGACCCTGGTCTGGTTGGACCGTTCGCCGAGAAGGTCGTCGAGCTGGGTGACGGTGAGCGGAGCCGGCCGGTTGTCGGGCAGTTCGGGGCGGCCCTCCTGGACGATGCTCTCCTGGAGCTCGCAGTCGCGTTCGGCCCTGAGCAGACGGGCGTCCACCTCATGGGACGTGCCGATCATGCGCAGGGCGTTCGGTCCCCTGAGATGCCAGCCCTGGCCGTGCCGGACGCCCCGCTGGTGACCTGCGACGCACGGGACCGGGCCTGCTCGATCCGGGCGCTGATCGCCCTGGTCCGTCACCTCATCGACGTCGCCACGGAGCCCTCATGAGCACGCCTCACCCCACGGCGGGGCCGGCCGTCGGCCGCCCCGTGACCGGCGCCCCCGTCAGGGGGGCCGCACTGTACGGACCCGACCTCGACGGCAACACGATGCCCGCGCTGTACGAGGAACTGCGCCGCACACACGGCCCGGTGGCACCGGTGTCCGTCGCCCCCGGCATCGACGCCTGGCTGGTCCTCGGCCATCGCGAACTGCTCCGGCTCACCCGCGAGGAACAGGATCTCTCGCACGACCCGCGCCGGTGGAGCCTGCTGCGCGAAGGGCGGGTGCCGCCCGACTCGCCGATCCTGCCGATGGTCGGCTGGCGCCCCGCGCTGCTCTTCGCGGACGGGCAACAGCACCGCAGGATGCGCGTCGCCGTCTCCGACGCGCTGGCCGGGATCAACGGGCACGAGCTGCGCCGCAGCGTACGAACCACCGCTGAGGCGCTGATCGCCGGATTCGCGGCACACGGCGAGGCCGACCTCGTCGCCGCCTACGCGCGCATGCTGCCGATGCGGGTGATCGCCGGGCTGCTCGGGGTGGACGACCGGACCGGCCGGGAGCTGGTGGAGGCGGTGGGAGGCATGGTGTCCGCCACCAGCGGGGCGGCGGACGCCAGCCGCAGGATGGGCGCCATCCTCCTGTCACTGATCGAGGAGAGGCGGCGGGTGAGGGGCGAGGACATCGTCTCGGCACTGCTGCACCATCCGGCGCGGCTCACCGACGAGGAGGTGCTGCACAACCTGGTGGTCATGTTCGTCGCAGGCAACCAGACCACGGTGAACTGGATCGCCACCGCGCTGCGCATCCTGCTCTGCAACCCCGCGCTGCGCTCCTCGCTGAGCGGCGGCCACCTCAGCGTGGACGACGCACTCGACCTGGTCCTGTGGCGCTTCCCACCCACCCAGAACTTCCCGGCCCGCTACGCCACCCGCGACATGAGGTTCGGCGGCCAGGACATCCGGGCGGGCGACATGCTGATCCTGGGCCTGGCGGCGGCCAACGCGGATCCGGAGATCCTGCCGGCCGACGGCACCCCTGTGGTAGGCAACCGCTCCCATCTGGCATTGGGCGCGGGCCCGCACACCTGCCCCGCCCAGGACCCGGCCCGACTGATCACCCGGACCGCGGTCGACACGATCCGGCACCGCCTGCCGGACCTGGAACTGTCGGTCCCGGAGAGCGAGTTGAAGCGGATCGACTCGCCTTGGAGCAAGGGACTGGGCACACTCCCCGTACGCTTCGCCTCACCGCAGTTACCACAAGGCTCGGTGCCCTCCCAGGCGGCCGAGGCCCCCGCCCCGACGTGGCCGCACCGGAACACGGTGGAACCACCGGCCCGGCCGCACTGACCCGTTCGGAGCCCGCCCTTCCCCGGCTTGTCTCTCTCCCCCCTCCCCCCTCCAAGACCTGGAGCCCTGTTGAACACATCACCGCTGAACCCCGCAGCCGACCGCCCGCACCGCCTGGACCCGGCGGGCGGTTGCCCGCACGCGGCCAACGCCCGGCTGCTGGCCCAGGGGTCGGTCACCCCGGTGGTCCTCCCCGGCGAGGTGCGGGGGATGGCCGTGCTGGGCCACGACGCGCTGAGGGAATTCCTCGCGCACCCCGACGTCGCCAAGAACGCACAGCACTTCGCGGCGCTCCAGGCCGGGGAGATCGCCGACGGCTGGCCGCTGAAGACGTTCGCCACGGTGCAGGGGATGACGACCGCGGACGGCGCCGACCACCGGCGGCTGCGGTCGCTGATGAGCAAGGCGTTCACGGCCCGCCGGGTCGAGGAACTCCGCCCTTATGTAGCGGAACTGACAACCCGCCTGCTGAGCGGCCTGGAGTCGGCCGCCACCGAGGACGGCGTCGTCGATCTGCGCACCCACTTCGCGCTGCCGCTGCCGATGGGCGTCATCTGCGAACTGCTGGGCGTGGACGAGGCCCACCACGACCGGCTGCACCATCTCTCCAACCAGATCGTGGCCACGGACATCGGGCCGGCCGAGGCGATGGCGGCCAACCGGGAGATGGTGGAGGTCCTGAGCGCGGTCGCGGCCGCCCGCGCGGCCGACCCGGGCGACGACCTCACCAGCGCGATGATCGCGGCCCGTGAGGAGGACGGCGACCGGTTCAGCCCGCACGAGCTGATCGGCACGCTGATGCTGACCATCATCGCGGGGCACGAGACGACGCTGAACCTGATCACGAACGCCGTACGCGCCCTGTGCACCCATCGGGACCAGCTCGACCTGGTCCTGACCGGCGGGGCGAGCTGGGCGGACGTGGTGGAGGAGACCCTGCGCTGGGACAGCCCGGTCAGCTACTTCCCCTTCCGCTACCCGACCCGCGATCTGACCCTGGACGGCACCGTGATCCCCCAGGGCACCCCGGTCCTGGCGGGCTACTCGGCGGCCGGCCGCGACACCCGGGCCCACGGCCCGGACGCGGCACGCTTCGACATCACCCGCCCCGGCACATCCCGCCACCTCTCCCTGGGGCACGGCGCGCACTACTGCATGGGCGCGCCCCTGGCCCGCCTGGAGAGCACCACGGCCCTGGAACAGCTCTTCACCCGCTTCCCGGCCTTGGACCTCGCGGTCCCGGAGCCGGAACTGCCACGCCACGCCTCGTTCGTGGGGAACAGCGTGCGGACGTTGCCGGTGCGGCTGACGGGGTGAGAGGGCGCCGCCACGACGGGGAGCAGGTGAACGGGCAGGGCGAGGGAGTAGCCCAGCAGCGCCACCAGGCCGACGAGGACCGCACCACGCGCCCCGATGACGGCGAGCACCGTCCAGTACCGCCCGTCCGCGTCGGCCAGGGACCCCTTGAAGCGGGCCATCAGGCGGGACGACCAGTCGGCACCTCCGCTGAGGACACCGAGAAACAGAGCGGCCTGGCCCCACGGCAAGCCGCTTCCCGGCAGCTCTTCGTCTTTTTCACGGTCGTGACCTCAATTCCCTACAAGCCCTGATCGACCGCCGAGAAAGGCCGCACCGCATGTCGCCCGTCGATCAGTCGTCCTGGGACGCCGCAGTACGCCACCTGTACAGGGACGCGTACGCATACGTCGCCACAGGACCCCGCCACCACGAGGCCTGGGCGCTCGACGTCCTCACCGTGATGGCCCGGGTTCCGGACCCCAGAGGCTGGGCCGGCGTCGATGACGCGGCGCAGAGCCCGGAGCGTGCGGGCGACCCCAAGTACCCGTTCGCCGACCACCCCCCGGAGTACATCGCACCGCGCCTCAAGGAGATCGACCGGGGCAGCGCCGAGAACCTGCTCCTGGCCCTCACGGAGACCGGATGCACCCTTGCCAACCTCCAGTACTTCGCCGAATCCCCGGACGAGCTGCGGGCCATGGCGCGCACGATCCTCGCTCGGTACGGGGACGGGGCCAGGTACTACACGAATATGAACAAACAGGGCAGCCCGCCCGGCATCATCGACTTCACGCTGAAAAGCCTCGGGTACAGCCCGCTGAGTGTGTGCATGGAAGACTGTGGCCTCGTCATCGTCTCGGACACCGAGGTGGGCCTGGTCTGGAGCTTCGCGGACTAGTGAGTCTGTACGCGCGCAGGTCCTGTCCCGGAGATGTGAGAGGGACCCCCGGGCTGACCCGTTCCGCCTCCTACCCCGACCGGGAGAGCGCCCAGTGGGCCACCCAGCAGGTGGTGACCGCCAACGAACAGGCCGTCCACCGCCGACTCGCCCGGAACACCCGGGTCCGCCTCACCCTCAAGGCAGCCCGGCCGTCCCGCGAGGAACCCCTGGGCCGACAAAACTGCAGGTCAGGCACCCTTCCCGACCGGCTCCAGAATCGCCGCGCACTCCACATGGTGCGTCATCGAAAAGATGTCGGCCTGAGCATGTGACGGAAAAGCCCAGGCCAGATACCCTCTCTCGGCTCGACGGCCTGCGTGGGGCCGCCTGGAGCGTCAAACGAGCGTCACTGCTGGCAGCCGGTGCACAGGCCGCCGGACCAACGTCACCCATCGGGTCCACGCCCGCCAGCTGCGGACCCCAACTCACCCGCTATGCCCCGCACCATCTGTCCGACCGACATCGTGGGTCATGCCCGCCGGTCGACAACATTCGGCTCCCGCGCCAAGGAACTCCTCGGGCATGGACGCCAACAGCCTCGCGCTGTACCGGATCTCCATAACCGACCCGGCCACCCCACGGGGTGAGAGTTACGGGGCCATGGCGGATGACCGCGGAGTGAGGGCGCCTGTAGGTTGCGGCCAGATGGGCCGACCCCTGCAGCACCTTGCCGTCGACGTCGACAGCTCGGCGCGCCCGGCCCTGCGCCGCCTGCCTCACGCCGGCTCGCGAGGCAGGCGCCAACGCCCCGGTCGAAGGCGGCACCGACGACAGTTGCCGGCACTCGGCCGATCATGGTCCACGAAGCCACAGCGCCACCAGAAGCTCTACTCCCGCACGTCGATGGCAAGTGAGGTCCCGCGCACGAGGCGCACCTTGATTCCCCCCACCAGTCGCCACAACCACGCCGGTCCCAGATAGGAAACCCAGGCTTGGCCGACTGCTCTCCGGGTGTTCAACCACCGCTTCCAGGACGGAAAGGCGTGTTCACGCCAATCGCTCACCAAGGGACGGCTGGTCAACCATCCGACCAGGGGAGACTCTGGGCGCCACTCGGTGTGACACGTCGGGATTGAGCCCCATTCAGCACCGTGCGTTAGTTCGATCCACTTTCGGATCAAGCATCATCCCGACTCTGTTCACGATCTACTCACGGGTGATGCACAGTGCGCACACAAGCGCGAAGACTCCTCACCACACTCCTGGCCGTGGCGCTCCTGGCCGTTCCAGGGGCCATCCCCTCCTGGGCCTCCCCCGGAGACCGACAGACCTCCATACCGCCATCGACTGCCATGGAGACGGCCTCCGCGAGAACAGCGTCGGACCTTCCGAAGCCGCCCAAGGCCATGACGCTGGCCGAGAGACGCCAGCAGATGAGGCGCGACCGGGGCGAGCTGTCGCCCATGCACAACTACATCGCTCCGCGCGCAGTAAAGCCGGCCGGCACACCGCACCCCCGTCCCACCGAGCCCGCCGACCGGGGCCCGGCCGCCGGCAAGTTGGCATCGCCCTTCGGCGCGCAGGCAACAGGGAATCCGTCTTGGGTCAGCGCGTACGCCACTGCTTACCCGGCGATGCTGTCGATCGGCGGGCAGTTGCAGCTGCCGACGGGCACGGCGGCATCCCAGGTGTCCGGGATGTGGCTCTACGTCCGCGACGAGGCGGGGAACTTCGTCCTCCAACAGGAGATCAAGCGCTCCACCGGAGACCCCTCGGGCCGCTACCTCGACAACGGCGCTTGGTGCTACGGATGGTGGCCAGGCAACGCACACCCCGCCGACCAGTGCTTCTGGTGGAGCGGCAGCATACTCGGGGGGCATCTCGAGGACGGCAAGAAGTACTACGCCTGGATCTTCCTCACCGGCACGGACGGGTCTTCGAGTCCGGGCGGAACCACCTCTCCCCTGGTGGAAGCCTTCTACACGCCTGACATTCCCGGGGCTCAGGCAGGCATCTGCACCTGCTACGCGCAGGCTCACCGTGCTGACCCGGTCAACACGGCGACCGGCATGTTCTTCGAACAGCTCACCGACGCGTCGCTGGTCGGCCCCGGTGTGCCACTGGCCCTGGAACGCACCTACCGTTCCGACTCGACCACGGCGGGCCTGCTCGGCCGCGGGTGGGCATCACCGTTCGACTCGAAGCTCACGGTCGCGACGGGGAAGGTCACCTACCGGGCGGACGACGGGGCGTCGTTCGTGTTCGCGCAGAACAGCGACGGGACGTACAGAGCCGCGGCCGGGTCGGCGGCCAAGCTGGTCAAGGGCACCAGTGACTACATCCTGACCACGCCCGACCACACCAGGCGGACCTTCACCAGCGGTGGTCAGCTCGCCTCCGTCGTGGACAAGACCGGGAAGGGGCTGAGCCTGACGTACACGTCCGGCAAGCTCGCCTCTGTCAAGGACGCCGCCGGACGCACAACGACGTTCACGGCCGGTGCCGACGGGCTGCTGACCAAGGTGGCCCTGCCGGACACGACGTCGGTGTCCTACGGCTACACCGGTGGTCTGCTGACCTCGGTGACCGACCCGGCGGGGAAAACCTCTTCCTACACGTACGACGCGAACAAGCGGCTCTCGTCCTACACCGACCCCGCAGGCGGCAAGGTCAGCAACACCTACGACACCGCAGGCCGGATCACTTCCCAGACCGACCAGAACGGCAAGACGACCACGTTCGCCTGGGACGGCCGTCGCGAGTCGCACACCACGGCGCCCGACGGCGGTGTGTGGACCGACCTGTACTCCGGCAACGTCCTCATGTCGACCATCGACCCGTACGGCAAGAGCATCACCTACGACTACGACCGCAATCTGCGGCCCGTGTCCATCACCGACCAGCGTGGCAACACCACGTCGATGACGTACGACAGCGCCGGCCGCATGCTCACGCGCAGTTCACCGGCGAGCCTCGGCTACAAAGAAATCTGGACCTACGACACGTCGGGCAACATCACCAGCCACACCGACGGCCGCGGCAACAAGACCACGTACGCGTACAACACGTCCAACCAGCTGACGACCACCACCGACCCGCTCGTCGGCACCACCGCCTACACATACACGACACTCGGCGCCATCCAGACGGTGAAGACACCACGCGGCAAGGTCACCACCTACGGCTACGACACAGCCGGGAACCGCACGTCGGTGACCACACCCCTGGGTGAGAAGGCGACGTTCACCTACGACGCGGCCGGGCGGATCCTGTCCAAGACGGACCCCCGTGGCAACGTCACCGGCGCCGACCCCGCCGCCTACACAACGATGTACGCCTACGACGGGCGAGGGCTGCTCAGCTCGGCCACCGACCCTCTGGGCCGCACCACGACCTACACCTACAACGGCGCGGAACAGCTCCTCACCGCGAAGAACCCCGACGGCGAGACCACTGCACTCGCCTACGACGACGCCGGGCACCTGACCCGAACGACGGACCCGGTAGGCAAGTTCGTCACCCGCACCTACAGCGCCGCCGGACACCTCGCCTCCGAGACGGACGCAGCCGGCAACAAGACCACCTACACCTACGACAAGGTGGGTCGCCTGCTCACCAGCGTCTCCCCGCGCGGCAACGTCGCGGGCGCCGACCCGGCCGCCTACACCACGAGCTATGCCTACGACGCCGCAGGCAACAGCACCAAGGTCACCGGACCCACCGGCGCGTTCAGCACCACGACCTACGACGCGATCAACCGGCCCCTGGTGAACACCGACCAGCTGGGCCACACCACCGGCTACACGTACGACGCCAACGACAACGTCACCAAGGTCACCGACGCCGCAGGCAAGACGACCCTGTCCGTCTACGACAAAAACAACCGGCTCACCAGCAGCACCAACCAGCTGAGCAAGACCACCACCTACACCTACGACGCCGACGGGAACCTGCTCAGCAGCACCTCCCCCCTGGGCAACAAGGAGAGCTGGACCTACGACGACGACGGCCGCCAAGCCACCGCCGTCGACCCGCGAGGCAACGTCACCGGTGCCTCACCCGCCCAGTACACCACCACCTACGACTACGATCCGGCCGGCAATCCGACCGCCGTCACCGACCCGCTCGGCAACGTGACCAGAACCGAGTACGACGCGGTCGGGAACGTCACCCGGAGCACGGACGCCGACCAGCGCGCCACCACCTACAGCTACAACAAGCTCGACCAGCTGACCACCGTCACAGCCCCCGGCGGGGCAGCCACCACCTACGGCTACGACGCGGTCGGCAACATGACGGGTCGCACCGACGCCAACAACCACGTCACCACCTACGCTTACGACGCCGCGCACCGCCTGACATCGGTCACCGACCCGCTGGACCGGGTGACGTCGTACGCGTACGACGCGGACAGCAATCCGGTCAAGGTGACGACGCCCCGCGGCACCACCACCCGGACGTACGACGTCCGCGGCCTGGTCACCAAGATCGACTACTCGGACTCCACGCCGGACGTCACCTTCGGCTACGACGACGCCGGGCAGATGACGGCCCGTGCCAACGCGAGGATCTCCGAGGACTTCGTCTACAACTCGGTCGGCGACCTCACCAAGACCCGCGGCTTCGCGTACACCTACGACGCCGCCGGGCAGATGCTCACCCGTAAGTACGCCGACGGCAACACCATCGGCTACACCTACGACAACGACGGCCGCACCGCCACGATGACGGCCGACGGCACCACCACCACCTACACCTCGGACCCGGCGGGCAACCTCACGAAGACGGCGCTGCCCAACACGGAGACCGAGGAGCGCACCTACGACCGGGCGGGCCGCGTGACCGCCGTCACGTCCGCCAAGGCGGGCACGACGGTCACCAAGACCGCCCTGACGCTGTCGGCGGCCGGCCTGCCCACCCGCGTCGACGTCACCCGGGCTGGAGTCGGCACCGGCGGTTACGACCAGACCTACGACACGGCGGGCCGTATCACCTCCGGCTGCTACCCCCAGCCCTGGGTAACCGGCTGCGCCGCGACACGCGCCACGTCCTACACATACGACAAGGTCGGCAACCGCTTGACCTCCGCCCTCGGCGCCACGTCCACCAGCTACGCCTACGACGACGCCGACCAGCTCACCTCCACCACCACCGGGGCCGCCACCACCGCATACGAGTACGACGCGGAAGGCAACCAGACGAAGGCCGGCGCCGACACCTTCACCTACGACCTGGCCGGACAGATCTCCTCCGCCACCGTCGCAGGCGCCAACTACGCCTACGACCACGACGCCAGCGGCAACCAGGTCGCCACGCTCAAGGACGGCGCGGTCACCAGCCGCACCCAGTGGGACCCCAACGCACCCCTGCCGATCCTCGCCACCGAGTACGACAGCGCCTGGACCGTCAAGCAGTCCTACCGCTACGACCCCCTCGGCCAGCCCGCCGCCACCAAAACCGGCACGGGCGCGGTCTTCTACTACCACCACGACACCCAGGGCTCCCCGCTCGCCGTCACCAGCAGCACCGGCACCCTCCACCAGCGCTGGGCCTACGACCCCTACGGCACCCGCGTCCTGGGCACCGTCACCGCAGGCGCACCCTCAAGCACCCCCACCTACACCGGCGCCCGCTACGAGACCACCACCGGCAACATCGACCTCCACGCCCGCCAGTACAACCCCGCCACCGGCCGCTTCAACAGCACCGACCCGGCAACCCGCAGCACCTCAACCCCCTACGTGTCCCCGTACGCCTACGCCGACAACAAGCCCACCCTGCTCACCGACCCCAGCGGCCGGACTCCCGAAGACCCGAATGACAGTGTCGACGGCATCGGCGACGTGCTGGGCATCTTCGGGAACGCCTTCGTCGACGTCGTCAAGTCACCGTTCGTGTTCCTCGGTGACGCGCAGGACGCCTTCACCGGCGAGAACGGCGGCGCCGGCGCCTTCCTCGACAAGTACCTCCCCGTCCGCCCCGCCTACCGCCTCTACCGCGCCGAGTACATGCTCCGCCAACAAGGCTGCGACGCACTCGCCGACCTCTACGCCGAAGCAGCCGACGAACTCACCCAACAGCTCGCGGTCACCGGACTCGGCGGACTGACCGGGTGGCGGCGAGCAGCCGTGGCACCCGAGTTGCGCGGACACAGCATTCCCTCTCACGGTAAGGGCGTCGGCCCGGCCCGCGTTCGCATCCCTGGCGGGCGGCCGGACGGCCAAGCCGTCATCGCGGGCCACGGGGCATACATCCGAGGCACCGGGGACACTCAGATGCCTAGCGGCACCTGGGGCTACCTCTATGTCGAGGACGGGAAGATGCTCGGACAGCCCGTCGGGCTTGCCGTCGAGCAGGGCAAGAAAGTGAAGCCCACGGAGGTCTTCGGACCCGGCAAGGACATCCCGAACTACACCGTGTTCCCGGGGACCGACCTGAGGATGATGTCGGGGTCGATCACGGTGAGCAAGCCCACGCTGCTCAGCGATATCCTCAAACCCAACATGGGACCCGTGCACATGGCCTTCTGCCGAGAACACTGCAACCCACGCTGAGGAGTGGTTATGCCACACTTCCCCGACATGACCGCCTACGTGTACGACACATCGGACCAGGAGATGCTCAACGTCGGCTGGTTGGCGCCCGATTGTGCTTACCGCACCGGGATCGTGGATGACCGTGTGATCGATGCGTTGAAGGCCCTCAGCAGTGCCTACGACAACCAGACGCGCGGTGTTCACGACTGCGAGTTCTGCTCCACCGAACGGCCCGTCATCCTTGGTGGTCCGGCCTTCGACACCCAGGTGTGGCTCGGCTCCGCTGAGATCCGGGCTCAGGACACCGACGGCACTGTCTACTCGGCCCCCAACCTCGTCATCCACTACATCACGGAGCACCGCTACTGCCCCCCCGCGGAGTTCTGCCGGGCGGTAGTCAGGACGGCTGGGATGGATGGCCCTGACGAGCTGGTCTTGGCTGACTAGCTCCAAGGGAAGGCAATCCGCAGGTCCCGAGATCCAGGCGGGAGACGCAGCGTCCGGCCACCTCAATCAGGTGGCCGAACGCTGGTCTCATGGGCCGAGCCCTTCACCGACAGCGACAATCTCGTCGAAGGGAAACGCGCCCAAGTGGGAAGCAACTTCCTTTTCGACTGCCAGTCAGCTGCCTCTCCGTGACGGAGGCCTCCGGGACATAGCTGCGGGTACGTGCTACCTGCTCGTTGACGGAAATACCGGAGAATGCCGACTACTGGGTGCAGTCGAGTCTGCAGAGCTCGACCTCTTCTGAACTGACCGGTCAAAACACCCGCAGAGCGTCCAGGCAACGGATCGGTGGGCCTCTGACCCAGCTCCCAAGGTGATCCTGGGCACGCGCGCCGGCACAGCCGACAGGGGCCCCAGTCCAGAAGCTACGCTCGCTTGCCTCGGCCTACTGACTCACGCAGGCGAAGCAGGCCACGTCGGGACAGAGACCTCCGTGCATCCCCTTGGGTCGACGGCCGGTTCCACAAACAGTCGCACGGCGGCTGACCGCGTCCCGCAGACAGCCGATGCACACGACGACTCAGAACAGGGCGGACCTGCGAGCGCCACACGAGCGTCAGGACTCTCCGATCTCGACCCTGAAGGTGTCGCCGACGCAAGCGCCCCCCTGATGAATTCGCAGGTCAGGAATGCACGAGGGGTGATCCGTCCCCTCGACCCGCCGCACGAAGGGAAACAGGTCGAGCAACCCACCCGAACCACAAAGCGGCATTTCAGGCACCCTTGTCCGCAGGCTCAAGAATCGCCACGCACTCCACATGGTGCGTCATCGGAAACAGATCGAACGCCCGCAGCGTCCGCACCCGGTACCCGCCCTCCGCGAAGTACGCCAGGTCCCGCGCCAGCGCCGCCGGGTCGCAGGCGACGTACGCGACACGGCGCGCCCCCAGCGACACCAGGTGCTTGACCACCTGCTTGCCCGCGCCCGCGCGGGGCGGGTCCAGGACGATCAGGTCGCACTCCGTGATGCCCGTGCGGGGCAGGACCTGGTCGACCTTGCCCTGTTCGATGCGGACCCGGTCCAGGTCCTTGAGGTTGTGGCGGGCGTCCTCGACCGCGCGCTTGCCGGACTCGATGCCGAGCACCGCGCCCTTCTCGCCGATGCGCTGGCCGATGGCTCCGGCGAAGAGGCCGACGCCGCAGTAGAGGTCGAGGGCCGTGTCGTTCTTGCGGGGCAGCAGGCCCTGCATGACCGCGCGGACCAGGGTGTTGGCCGCCTGCGGGTGGACCTGCCAGAAGCCGCCGGAGCCGACGCGGTACGTGCGGTCGTCGGCGCGTTCGCGGACGAAGGCGCGGCCGTGGACGCGGTGGACGCCGCCGTCGTGCTCCTCGACCCGGAGTACGGAGACCGGCTTGTCCAGCTCGACCAGGGGGAGCCGGCCGCCGGGCTTCGGGGTGAGGATGACCTGGCGGTCGTTGGAGCCGGTCGCGGTGATGGCCTCGACTGCGGCGATCTGCGGCCATTCGCGCTTCTCGACGCCGAGTTCCGCGACGCCGGGTGCGGCGATCAGGCAGCGGTCGACCGGCTGGACGTCGTGCGAGCGGTGCTTGCGCAGACCCGCCCGGCCGTCCGCGTCGACGGTGTACTGGACGCGGGTGCGCCACGCGGGGACCTCGCCCGGCGGGAGCTTGTCGCCCTCGGCGGGCATGACCGTGCCGTCCCAGCCGGCCTCCTCGGGCGTCAGGCCCGCCAGGCGCTGGAGCTGCTCGGCGATCACCTCGCCCTTGAGGCGGCGCTGCGCGCCGGGCTTGGCGTGCTGCCAGTCGCAGCCGCCGCACATGCCGGGGCCGGCGTACGGGCACGGGGCCTCGACCCGGTCCTTGGACGGCTCCAGGATCCGTACCGCGTCGGCCCGCAGGAAGCGGGAGTCCGTGTCGCCGTCGGTGACCTTGGCGATGATCTTCTCGCCGGGCAGCGTGTGACGGACGAAGAGGACCTGGTTCTCGGCGGTACGGGCGATGCAGTGGCCGCCGTGTGCGACGGGACCGACCTCGACCTCGTACTCCTCCCCGACCAGCGACGACGTGGGTGCGTTCTGCATGAGGGGAGGCTCCAGGGAGGAAGGGGGCAAACGGTCGGGCCTGCGGCCGGACAACAGCCGTCCAGTCTACGTGGGTGTGGTCAGGACGCCGACCACGACCGGCCGCCCCCGCCTCAGCCCTTCCGGCCCGGCTCCTTGTGCCGGCGTTCCACCGGGCCCCGCCGTACCGAACCCGGTGCGCTCCAGTCCGCCCGCCTGCGCGCCCGCTTCTTCGCCGCCTCGGAGGACTGGAGCTGGTACGGGACGGAGGTGACCATCACGCCCGGGGTGAACAGCAGACGGCCCTTGAGGCGCAGGGCGCTCTGGTTGTGGAGCAGGTGCTCGTACCAGTGGCCGACCACGTACTCCGGGATGTACACGCTGACCACGTCGCGCGGGCTCTGCCGCCGCAGGCCCTTCACGTACTCGATGACCGGGCGCGTCACCTCGCGGTAGGGCGAGTCGAGGATCTTGAGCGGTACGTCGATGCCGCGCCGTTCCCAGTCCTCGCGCAGGGCCTTCGTCTCGTCCGGGTCGACGCTGATGGAGAGCGCCTCCAGGTGGTCGGCGCGGATCAGCTTGGCGTAGGTGAGGGCGCGCAGGGTCGGGCGGTGCAGCTTGGAGACCAGCACGATCGCGTGGACGCGGGAGGGGCGGATCGTCTCGTCCGGGGAGGCGTTCTCGGCGGAGATCTCGGCGGCCACCCGGTCGTAGTGCTTCCGGATCGCGGTCATCGTGCCGTAGAAGATCACCATGCCGAGCAGGGCGACCCAGGCGCCGTGGCTGAACTTGGTGGCGAGGACGATCACCAGGACCACGCCGCAGAAGAAGGCGCCGAAGGCGTTGATGGCGCGGGACCGGATCATGTGCCGGCGCTTGGCCGGGTCGCTCTCGTCGGCCAGCAGGCGGTTCCAGTGCCGCACCATGCCGGTCTGGCTGAGGGTGAAGGAGACGAAGACGCCGACGATGTACAGCTGGATCAGGCGCGTGGAGTCGGCTCCGTAGATCCCGACCAGCAGGATGGCGGCGCCGGCCAGCAGCACGATGCCGTTGGAGAAGGCGAGCCGGTCGCCGCGGGTGTGGAGCTGGCGCGGCAGGTAGCGGTCCTGGGCAAGGATCGAGCCGAGGAGCGGGAAGCCGTTGTACGCGGTGTTCGCGGCCAGGAAGAGGACCAGCGCGGTGGCCGCGGCGAGCATCATGAACAGGAACGAGCCATGGCCGAAGACCGCCTCGGCCACCTGGGCGATCACCGGGTCCTGGGTGTAGCTCTCGCCGACCGGGACGCCGTCGCGGAGCAGGTCGACGGCCGGGTTCTCGGCCATCTTGACATCGGTGGTCATGGCCAGGGCGATGATTCCGCAGAACATGGTGACGGCGAGCAGGCCCATCATCGCGAGGGTCGTCGCGGCGTTCTTGGACTTCGGCTTGCGGAAGGCGGGCACCCCGTTGCTGATCGCCTCGACGCCGGTGAGGGCGGCGCAGCCGGAGGAGAAGGCACGCAGGAGGAGGAAGAGGAGCGCGAAGCCGGCAAGGCCCTGGTGCTCGGGCTTGATCTCCAGCTCGGAGGTCGGGGCGTGCATCGCGTCGCCGAGGACCAGGCCCCGGAACGCGCCCCACAGCAGCATGAGGAAGACGCCCGCCACGAAGAGGTAGGTCGGGACGGCGAACAGCTTCCCCGACTCCTTGACCCCGCGCAGGTTCATCAGCGTGAGCAGCACGATGGCGCCGATCGCGCAGAGCGTCTTGTGCTCGATGACGAAGGGGATCGCGGAGCCCAGGTTCTCCACACCGGCGGAGATCGACACGGCCACGGTGAGGACGTAGTCGACCAGCAGCGCGCTGGCGACGGTCAGTCCGGCCCGGGGCCCGAGGTTGGTGGTGGCGACCTCGTAGTCGCCGCCGCCGCTCGGGTACGCGTGGACGTTCTGCCGGTAGGAGGCGACGACCGTGAACATGAGGACCACGACGGCCACCGCGATCCACGGGCTGAAGTGGTACGCCGACACACCCGCGATGGACAGCACGAGGAGGACTTCTCCGGGTGCGTACGCCACCGAGGACAGCGGGTCGGATGCGAAGACGGGGAGCGCGATGCGCTTGGGGAGAAGGGTCTCCCCCAGCTTGTCGCTGCGCAGCGCCCGCCCGATCAGGATCCTTTTGGGCACGTCGGTCAGTTTGGACACGTCGAGGATCGTAAGCGGCCGCCGTGCCGGTCAAGCGCGCCTGATCGGCGTGACACCCCTGTTCTCCTGCGGCGGGAGCAGAATTCAGCCGTAATCCTTAACGCAATCCTTGCGAACAGCGCAGCGCTTTTACTCCCCCTTTGCCCATGTGTCCGGGGCAACGCACACTCGGAGGAAACAGCGGTCCCTCCGCGGCATAAGCTCATCCCCGGGCAACGCCGAAGTCGTTGCCCCGTTGTTTGCCCGGCAAGCTGAGAGAGAAGTGTGAGCAGCGTGTTTTCGCAGGTCAGCCGGTTGACCAGGACTGCGAGGTAGGCGAACGGTGCACATCGTCATCATGGGCTGCGGGCGCGTCGGAGCCGCACTCGCGCAGACCCTGGAGCAGCAGGGGCACACGGTCGCGGTGATCGACCAGGACCCCACGGCCTTCCGCCGTCTCGGGTCCGGATTCGGCGGCCGCCGGGTCACCGGGGTCGGCTTCGACCAGGACACCCTCCGCGAGGCCGGCATCGAGGACGCCGGGGCGTTCGCCGCGGTCAGCAGCGGCGACAACTCCAACATCATCGCGGCCCGTGTGGCCCGCGAGATGTTCTCCATCGAGAACGTCGCGGCCCGCATCTACGACCCGAAGCGGGCCGAGGTCTACCAGCGGATCGGCATCCCCACCGTGGCCACGGTCCGCTGGACGGCGGATCAGATGCTGCGGCGGCTGCTGCCCTCGGGCGCGGAGCCGCTGTGGCGCGATCCGAGCGGGGGTGTGCAGCTCGCCGAGGTGCACACGACACCGTCGTGGATCGGCCACCGGATCAGCACGCTCCAGGAGCAGACCGGCGTCCGCGTCGCCTTCCTCACCAGGCTGGGCGAGGCCATCCTGCCGACGTCGCAGACCGTCCTGCAGGAGGGCGACCTGGTCCACGTGATGATGCGTACGGATGAGATCGCCAAGGTCGAAGAGGCCTTCGCCGAGGGTCCTGAGGAGGGCGGTCACTGATGCGTGTGTCGATTGCCGGGGCGGGCGCGGTGGGCCGTTCCATCGCCACCGAACTGCTGGAGAACGGGCACGAGGTGCTACTCATCGACAAGGCGCCCAGTGCCATCTCGGTGGAGCGGGTCCCGTCGGCGGAGTGGCTGCTCGCGGACGCCTGCGAGATCACCTCGCTGGACGAGGCGGCCCTCCAGCGCTGCAACGTGGTGATCGCGGCGACGGGCGACGACAAGGTGAACCTGGTCGTCTCGCTGCTCGCGAAGACCGAGTACGGCGTGCCGCGCGTCGTGGCACGGGTGAACCACCCGAAGAACGAGTGGCTCTTCAACGAGTCCTGGGGCGTCGATGTCGCGGTCTCGACCCCGCGGCTGATGTCGGCCCTGGTGGAGGAGGCGGTGAGCGTCGGCGATCTGGTCCGGCTGCTGCGCTTCAGCCACGGCGACGCCAACCTGGTGGAGCTGACGCTGCCGCCGGAGTCGGCGCTGGCCGGCACCCGGGTCGGTGATGTGGCGTGGCCCGAGGACACCTCGCTGGTCACCATCATCCGGGGGACGCGGGTGCTGACGCCGAGTCCCGAGGAGTCTCTGGAGGCCGGTGACGAGCTGCTGTTCGTGGCGGCCCAGGCGCGCGAGGAGCAGTTGGAGGACCTGTTGTCGGTCCGCCGCGATCTGTCGTCCGACGACTGACGTGTGAGCAGCCCTAGAGCTGACGCGTGAGCGGTCCTACAGCTGACGCGTGAGTAGTCGCACAGCTGACGCGTGAGCATAAGAAGGGCCCGTAACCGCCCAACAGCGGTTACGGGCCCTCTTATACGTACGTCTTACGCCTCCGGGTTGCGGAGAGCCGCCGCGGCCTGCTCGGCCTTCCGGTCCCTCTCCGCCTGCTCCGCGGCCTTCTCCTCGGCCTCCATCTCGGCGAAGACGTCGATGGGCGGCGGAGCCTTCGCGAGGAAGACCCAGGTCAGGTAGACCGCGAGCAGGAACGGCGGGATCTTGAGCGCGATCAGCACCCAGCCGAACTGGGTGGTGTCGGCCCACCAGTAGAGCGGGAAGAGGATCGCGCACTTGGTGAGCAGGATGAGACCCCAGGCGTAACTGGCCTTGGTGTACGCCTTCTTCCGGCCCGGGTTACGCGTCCGCCAGGAGAGGTTCTCCTTGAAGACCGGGCCCAGGATCAGCCCGATCAGCGGTACGCCCGCGGCGGCGGTGCCCAGATAGGCGACCGCCAGCCCCAGGGTGTAGAGCATGCCCGGCAGGTAGAAGTCCTTGGCGTTGCCCGTCATCATCGCGAAGACGACACCGAAGGCGACCCCGAAGACCCCGCTGAAGGCGTGCTTCACGGTGTCCCGGCGGATCAGCCGTACGGCGACCAGGGCCAGGGAGACGGCCAGGGCCGCGATGGCCGAGACGTGCAGGTCCTTGTTGATCGTGAAGATCGTGACGAAGAGCAGCCCGGGCAGGACTGTCTCCACCATGCCGCGCACGCCGCCGAAGGCCTCGAAGAGGGCGGCTTCGGTGACCGCCTTCGACGCGGCGTCCTGCTGGGCGGCGTGCCTTCCGCCGGCGCTCTGACGGTCGGTGGGGTGGGGCTGGTCCGTTTCGGACGTCGGCTTGTCGAGAGACGTCACCGGCTACTCCTTGCCGAGCGGTCGGAGTTCGTATGTGGGGTTGAACAGCACCCGGCGGCCGTGACTCATGGCGACCCGGCCCGAGGCGATGATCCTGCGGCCGGGCTCTATGCCGACGATGGAGCGCCGGCCCAGCCAGACCACGTCCAGCGGCTCGGTGCCGTCGAAGAGCTCCGCCTCCAGGGCGGGCACTCCGGCACGGGGTCGGAGGGTGACGGTCCGCAACGTACCAGCCACCTTCACGATCTGGCGGTCGGAGCACTCGGATATCCGGGTGCATCCGGTGGCCTGGGTGTCCTCCCGCAGCTCCTGGGACTCCAGGTCCTCCTGGGAGCTGGAGAGCCGGTCGAGCATACGGCGGAAGCGCCCGGAAGGCCTCTCCGCCCTGCCGGCCTTCTCGTGTCGGGGAACAGCACTCATAACCGAAGGGTACCGGTCCTGCGGGCCGTGCACTGAGCCCTGGGTGGACCACTCGAAAGGGTGAGCCGGTGCGCGTCAGCCGCGCTCGAAGCGGTAGCCCATGCCCGGCTCGGTGACGAAGTGGCGGGGGTGCGAGGGGTCCGCCTCCAGCTTGCGGCGGAGCTGGGCCATGTAGACCCGCAGATAGTTGGTCTCGGTGCCGTAGGAGGGCCCCCAGACCTCCTGGAGGAGCTGTTTCTGGCTGACCAGGCGTCCGCCGTTGCGGACGAGGACCTCCAGCAGGTGCCACTCGGTGGGGGTGAGCCGTACGTCGCGGCCGGCGCGGTGCACCTTCTTGGCCGCCAGGTCGACGGTGAAGCCGGCCGTCTCCACGATCGCGAGGTCCTCGCCGATGTCCTGGCCGGCCGGTTCCGAGCGGCGTACGGAGGCGCGCAGGCGGGCCAGCAGCTCGTCCATGCCGAAGGGCTTGGTGACGTAGTCGTCGGCGCCCGCGTCCAGCGCCTCCACCTTCTCGTCGGAGGAGTGGCGCGCGGAGAGGACGAGGATCGGGACCCGGGTCCAGCCGCGCAGGCCCTTGATCACCTCGACCCCGTCCATGTCGGGCAGCCCGAGGTCCAGGAGCACGACGTCGGGGTGGCGGGCGGCGGCGAGCTGGAGGGCGGTCGCCCCGTCGGGCGCGGCGTCGACCTCGTACTTGCGGGCCTTCAGGTTGATCACGAGGGCGCGTACGATCTGCGGCTCGTCGTCGACCACAAGCACCCGGGTCATCGCGGACCTGCCTTTCTGCGGGAGGGGCTGTACGGGTTTCTACGGGAGGGGCTGTACGGGGAGGAGGGGGCGGGCGTCACGCGGGGCGGGTCCGTCATGAGGTGGCCTCGGCCGGGAGCACCACCCGGTCCCGGGCCTGCTCCCGGCCCGGTGCGGCCGTCAGGGTCAGGACCATGGTGAGCCCGCCACCAGGGGTGTCCTCGGCGTCCAGGGTGCCGCCCATGGCCTCGGCGAAGCCCCGGGAGACGGCGAGGCCGAGGCCCACCCCGGCGCCGCGCGGGGCGTCACCGTACCGCTGGAAGGGCTCGAAGATCCGCTCCTTGGCCTCGTCGGGGACGCCGCGCCCCCGGTCGACGACCCGGAGCTCGACGCGTTCGCCGTGCGCGCTGGCGGCCACCGCGATGGGCTCCGCGCCGGGGCTGTACTTGACGGCGTTCTCGACGACGTTGGCGACGACCCTCTCCAGCAGCCCCGGGTCGACGGCGACCATGGGCAGCGTCTCGGGGATGTCCAGGTCGACGCTGCCCTCGGGGACCCCGCCGAGCGCCATCGGCACCACCTCGTCGAGGTCGATCTCACGGATCAGCGGGGTCACGGTGCCGGTCTGGAGGCGGGACATGTCCAGCAGGTTGCCGACCAGGTGGTCGAGCCGGTCGGCGCCGTCCTCGATGCCTTCCAGCAGCTCGGCCTCGTCCTCCGGCGACCAGGCGACATCGTCGGAGCGCAGCGAGCTGACGGCGGCCTTGATCCCGGCGAGCGGGGTGCGCAGGTCATGGCTGACGGCGGCGAGCAGCGCGGTCCTGATCCGGTTGCCCTCGGCGAGCCTGCGGGCCCGGTCGGCCTCCGAGACCAGGCGCTGGCGGTCCAGGACGACGGCCGCCTGGGCGGCGAAGGCGCCGAGCACCCGGCGGTCCTCGGCGGGCAGCACCCGGCCCGACAGCGCGAGCGCCATGTTGTCGCCGACCGGCATGTCCACGTCCGCGTCGTCGGGCCGGGCGACCGGGGCGGGCCCGACGGATCCGGCGCAGGTCCACGGGTCGACGTCACTGGCCCGCTCCAGCAGGGCGACGGACTCCATCGCGAAGGTCTCGCGGACCCGCTCCAGCAGCGCGTCCAGCGCGGTCTCGCCGCGCAGCACGCTGCCCGCCAGGAAGGAGAGGATCTCCGACTCGGCGCGCAGCCGGGCGGCCTGGTGGGTACGCCGGGCCGCCAGGTCCACCACCGAGGAGACCGCCACCGCCACCGCGAAGAAGATCACGATGGCGACGAAGTTCTCCGGGTCCTGGACGGTCAAAGTATGGGTCGGCGGGGTGAACCAGTAGTTCAGGAGCAGGGTGCCGACGGCGGCCGAGGCGAGGGCGGGCCGCAGTCCGCCGAGCAGGGCCGCGGCAACGGTCAGGAAGAGGAAGAGCAGGACGTCGTTGGCGAGGCCGGGGCCGTTCTCCAGGCTCAGCAGCAGCAGCGAGAGCAGGACCGGGCCGGCGACGCCGACCAGCCAGCCCGAGATGATCCGGGCCCGCCCGAGCCGGGCACCGCGCGCGATGGGCAGGCCGCGCCCCTTGGCGACCTCCTCGTGGGTGACGATGTGGACGTCCAGGTCGGGTCCGGACTCCCGGGCGACGGTGGCGCCGACCCCGGGGCCGTAGATGTACTGCCAGGTCTTGCGGCGGCTGGAGCCGAGCACGATCTGGGTGGCGTTGACGCCGCGGGCGAACTCCAGGAGGGCCGCGGGGATGTCGTCGCCGATGACGTGGTGGAACGTTCCGCCGACGTCCTCGACCAGGGTGCGCTGGACGGCGAGCTCCTTGGGCGAGGCGGAGGTCAGTCCGTCGCTGCGCGCGATGTAGACGGCGAGGATCTCGCTGCCGGAGCCCTTGGCGGCCATCCGGGAGGCGCGGCGGATGAGGGTGCGGCCCTCGGGGCCGCCGGTGAGGCCGACGACGATGCGTTCGCGGGCCTGCCAGGTGGTGCGGATGTCGTGCTCGCCCCGGTACTGCTGGAGGTACTCGTCCACCCGGTCGGCGGTCCACAGCAGGGCCAGCTCGCGCAGGGCGGTCAGGTTGCCGGGGCGGAAGTAGTTGGAGAGGGCGGCGTCCAGCTTGTCGGGCTGGTAGATGTTGCCGTGCGCCATCCGGCGGCGCAGCGCCTGGGGCGACATGTCGACCAGCTCGATCTGGTCGGCCCGGCGCACCACCTCGTCCGGGACGGTCTCCTGCTGGCGTACGCCGGTGATGGACTCGACCACGTCGCCGAGGGACTCCAGATGCTGGATGTTGACCGTGGATATGACGTCGATCCCGGCCTTGAGGAGCTCATCGACGTCCTGCCAGCGCTTGGCGTTGCGGGAGCCCGGCACATTCGTGTGGGCCAGCTCGTCCACCAGGGCCACGGCGGGGGCGCGCTCCAGGACGGCGTCGACGTCCATCTCGGTGAAGACGGCGGAACGGTACTCGATCTCGGAGCGCGGGACCTGCTCCAGGCCGTGCAGCATCACCTCGGTGCGCGGCCGGTCGTGGTGCTCCACGAGGGCCACCACGCAGTCGGTGCCGCGCTCGACCCGGCGGTGCGCCTCGGCGAGCATCGCGTACGTCTTGCCGACGCCCGGTGCCGCGCCGAGGTAGATCCGGAGTGTGCCGCGTCCCATGGCCCCATTGTCTTCTTCCTGCGGCCGTCCGTGCCGGTGGCCGATGGCGCCGGGTGCGGCTGCCGCTGACGACGCTACTCCGCGAATCCATGGCTCCGGCACCTGGGAGCGCAGGTGAGGGCCGTATTGACGCAACCCTGATGGCGGTGGCGCGGGCCCGCCCGCCGGACACGCCCTGGCCGAAGGACGCGGAAAGGCCGGTGGGCCGCACCCCGGAAAGGGGTGCGGCCCACCGGCCGCGATGCTGTGGTGACGTACCGCTAACGGACCTCGGTGATCTCCGGTCCGCGCTGGAGCTGGCCCATGCCGCCGGAGAACTTCGAGCCCTCCTGCTCCTCCTGCTGGATGCCCTCGGGCACCATCTGGGCGTCGTTGGGGAGCTTCAGGACGATCGGGTCACGGGGGGCCATCGGACCCTCCCCGCGGACCACCACGGTGTCCCGGAAGATCGTCTCCAGCAGGCCCGCGGCCTCCGGCTGCACCGCGCCCTGGCCGGAGATGACCCCACGCAGGAACCAGCGGGGGCCGTCGACGCCGACGAAGCGCACCAGCTGCACACCGTTGGTGCCGTCCGGGAGCTGTACGGGGACCTGCGCGCGCAGCTCCCAGCCCAGCGGGCCCTCGACCTCGTCGATGACGCCGCCCTGCTGGGTGATGCCGGAGGCGATCTCCTCACGGACCTCGCCCCAGATGCCCTCGCGCTTGGGAGCGGCGAAGGCCTGCAGCTGGACCGCGCTGTCGCGGAGCACGACGGTGGCGGCGACGATGGCGTCCCCGGCCACCTCCACCCGCAGCTCCATCCCCTCGACCCCGGGCACGAAGATGCCGCCCAGGTCGACCCGGCCCTCGCCGGGCTGGGAGACCTCGGCGCTGTCCCAGGGTCCGTCGGGCCGGGGAGCCGGCGGAAGATTCGTCCGGCGGGCGCTCGGCGCGGCCCCGTCGGCGCTCTCGTCGGCGACCTGCTCGGCCTCGCGCACCTCGTCCGCCGCGTCCTCGGCGGAACCACTCTTCTTGCGACGTCCGAACACGTCACTGTCCTTCCCGGTCGGATACGACCGAAGCGTAGCTGTTCCCACCGTGGGTGATCCCGCCCTCGGCGACGTCCACCGACGCATGGCCGCCGGTGGACCCGAAGCCCCCTTCGGCCCGCGCCGAGCCGGGAAGTTCCGCCACCTCGTGGAAGCGCACCTTCTCGACCTGCTGGACAACCAGTTGGGCAATCCGGTCGAACCGTTCGAACCGCACGCTCTCGCGCGGATCGAGGTTGACCACGATCACCTTGATCTCCCCACGGTACCCGGCATCCACCGTCCCTGGGGCATTCACGAGGGCCACTCCGCAGCGGGCCGCGAGGCCGGAGCGGGGGTGCACGAAGGCGGCGTACCCGTCGGGCAGGGCGATGGAGACCCCGGTGGGCAGCACCACGCGCTCACCGGGGGCGAGTTCGGCGGCCTCGGTGGTCACCAGGTCGGCCCCGGCGTCCCCCGGGTGTCCGTACGCCGGAATCGGCACGTCCGGGTCGAGCAGGCGGATCAGTACGTCGACGGGGCTGCGCATCAGGGGTTCACCTCGAAGGCTCGGGCACGCTTGACCTGGTCCGGGTCGGCCATCGCCGCCTGGATCTCGGCGGGCCGCCCGTTCTCGATGAAGTGGTCCACCTTGACCTCGATGAACAGGGCGTCGGCCCGCACCGCGACGGGTCCATCGGGGCCGCCGATCCGGCCGGTGGCCGTGGAGTAGATCTTCCGGCCGTGCACGGCCGTGATGCGGGCGTCGAGGTGCAGCACGGTGTCCACCGGGACGGGGCGCACGAAGTCGGTCTCCAGCCGTCCGGTCACCGCGATCGTGCGCAGCAGCCAGTTCAGCGAGCCGAGCGTCTCGTCCAGCGCGGTGGCGAGCACGCCGCCGTGGGCGAGGCCGGGAGCGCCCTGGTGGGCGGGCCTGACGGTGAACTCGGCGGTCACGCTCACGCCCTCGCCGGCCCGCGCCGCCAGGTGCAGGCCGTGCGGCTGGCCCTCGCCGCAGCCGAAACAGTGCTCGTAGTGCGCGCCGAGGAGTTCGCCGGGGGCGGGGGCGTCAGGGTGCCGGACCGGGGCGACGGCGTCGGCCGGAGGTGTCAGAGCTGCTGATGTTCCACTCACAGGCGCAGACCTTACCCGCGCGGCGGTGTGCCGGTCCCGCCGTGCCAAGCTTGGCTCCATGCAGCCTTCCGCACCGCCCTTCGACGAACGTCTCACCGCTCCCCGTTCCTGGTGGTTCATCGCCTTCGGGATCGGTGTCGCCTGCGCGCTGATGCTTCTGCCTCTCGGGGCCCTGCCGCTGCTCGCCGGGCTGGTCGGCGGCACCGCCGCGGCCGCTGCCGCGGTGAGCAGTTACGGCTCCGCCCGGATCCGGGTGGTGGCCGGGGCGCTGGTGGCGGGTGACGCCCGTGTTCCGCTCTCGGCGCTCGGGGAGCCCGAGGTGCTGGACGCCGAGGAGGCGCGCGCCTGGCGCACGCACAAGGCGGACGCGCGCGCCTTCATGCTGCTGCGCAGCTACGTGGGGACGGCGGTGCGGGTGGAGGTGACGGATCCGCAGGACCCGACTCCGTACGTCTTCCTCTCCACCCGGGACCCCAAGGGCCTGGCGGCGGCGCTGACGGCGGTCCCGACGGCCTGAGGGACCTGGGGCCCGAGCGGGATGTACGGACGATCGGGGGCT
Source organism: Streptomyces cyaneofuscatus (assembly GCF_042718795.1). GTDB lineage: Bacteria > Actinomycetota > Actinomycetes > Streptomycetales > Streptomycetaceae > Streptomyces > Streptomyces cyaneofuscatus_A. The sequence goes on along the minus strand of NZ_JBHXOX010000012.1, from coordinate 135,901 downwards.
CAGCCCTCGATCTCCTTGGGCAGCACCACCGGTACGGCGGGCCGCTCCAGCGGGGGCAGCTCGGCGAGCCGGTCCCAGGGGATCTGCTGCTTGCGCAGGTCGTTCCTGATCCGGTCGGCGAGCTTGCGGGTGTCGCGGCGGTTCATCGTGGCGCCGACGGCGGCGCCGATCATGAACGGGATCAGGTTGGGCAGATTGCGGGCCATGCGCTTCATGATCTGCTGGCGCAGCTCGCGCTTCATCTGGCCGCCCAGGGCCGCGTTGAGCGTGGTGGGCCGGGTGACGTCGATGCCGCGCTCCTCCGTCCACGAGGTCAGATACGCGGTGGAGCGCTGGGCGAGATGGCCCGGCGGGCGACGGCCGTAGACCTCGTGGAGCTCGGCGACGAGCTTCATCTCGATCGCGGCGACGCCGGTGACCTCGGCCGCCAGCTCGGCGACCATGGCGGGCGGTACGGGCAGCATGGCGGCCGCTCCGATGCCCGCGCCGACGGTGGCGGTGGCCCGGCTCGCGCCCGCCACCAGCTTGTCGGCGAGCTCCTCGGGCCCCAGCCCGGGGAACTGCTTGCGCAGGGTGGCGAGATCGCGCACCGGGACGCGGGGAGCCGTCTCGATGATCCGGTCGGCCAGCTGGCCGGCCAGGACCCGGGCGCTCTCCCCGCCCTTGCGCACCCCCCGTTTCACTGCGTGCAGGCGGCCTGCCCCGGTCGTGGGCTCCGCCTGGTCCTGCTCTCCGCTTCCGTCCGGCAGGTCTGCCGCCCCCGCCACTTCGAGCGAGGCCGAACGGCCCCGCTCGTCGTCGTCGGAGGTGCCGGAATTACCGGGACCGGGGACACCGGAGGGGTCCGGCAGGGCGGCGGACCGCTCGGCAGACGGGCTGACGCCTGCTGCCGGGCCTGTGCCGCCCTGATTCGCCTCCGGTCCGTGCCGGCGCCAGGGGCGCCGCTTCCGGAACGGTGTGTCGCCTGCCACGGCCGACCCGACCTCAGTCGCAGTCGCGGCAGATGGGCTGACCGTTCTTCTCGCGAGCCAGCTGGCTGCGGTGGTGCACCAGGAAGCAGCTCATGCAGGTGAACTCGTCGGCCTGCTTGGGCAGTACCCGGACGGCCAGCTCCTCGTTGGAGAGGTCCGCGCCGGGCAGCTCGAGGCCTTCGGCCGCGTCGAATTCGTCGACGTCGACGGCGGATGCCGTCTTGTCGCTCCGACGAGCCTTGAGCTCTTCGAGGCTGTCCTGGTCCACGTCGTCGTCGGTCTTGCGTGGGGTGTCGTAATCCGTTGCCATGTCGCTCTCCCCCTCTTGGGTTTCTGCGGGTGTCTCAGCGCACGTAACGCGTGAGAGGCCGGACTTGTGCCCGACCTGAGGCGGAGATTTTGCCTCACATCAAGGTCTGTTACTCAATCGACACCCAACCGGCCGCCTCGGCGAGGCTCGGCTTGGGTGGCGATGGGGACCGTACACGGTCCCGACGGTGCAGTTCACAGGCGCCACCCCGTGTACTTCCCGTGATAGCACCCCCCGAAAACCCGGACGATTACCGGCTTTCCGAACGGGATGCGCTCACGGAGCGTAGATGACCCGAAAAGGGGCTCTGTGATCGATCACACACGGCTCGCCCGGGAGCGGGTCCTGAAAATTCCGCCCAAAGCGAACATGAAGATTCGGTGCAGAGTCACACCGTGCAGCCTCTCAGACCGGCAGGGTGACGCGCATCACGAGACCGCCGCCTTCGCGGGGCTCCGCGATGATACGGCCTCCGTGGGCCCGCGCGACGGAGCGTGCGATCGACAGGCCGAGCCCGACCCCCTTGTCGCTGCCCGTGCGCTCCGTACGCAGCCGCCGGAAGGGCTCGAAGAGGTTGTCGATCTCGTACGCCGGCACCACGGGACCGGTGTTCGAGACGGTCAGCAGGGCCTCTCCGGGCTGTACGGAGGTGTCGACCTCCACCCAGCCGTCCTCGGCCACGTTGTAACGCACGGCGTTCTGTACGAGGTTCAGCGCGATCCGCTCCAGCAGGACCCCGTTGCCCTGGACGACGGCGGCGGACCGCTCACCGCGGATCTCGACCTTCCGCGCCACCGCCTCCGCCCGGGCCTGGTCGATGGCGCGGTCGGCGACCTCGGCGAGGTCGACCGGTTTGCGCTCGATGATCTGGTTGTCGCTGCGGGCCAGCAGCAGCAGCCCCTCGACGAGCTGCTCACTGCGTTCGTTGGTGGCCAGCAGCGTCTTGCCGAGCTGCTGGAGCTCCGGTGGTGCCTCCGGATCGGAGAGATGGACCTCCAGCAGCGTGCGGTTGATCGCCAGCGGGGTGCGCAGCTCGTGCGAGGCGTTGCCGACGAACCGCTGCTGCGCGGTGAAGGCCCGCTCCAGCCGGTCCAGCATGTCGTCGAAGGTGTCCGCGAGCTCCTTGAGCTCGTCGTCCGGGCCGTCCAGCTCGATCCGCCGGGTGAGGTCCGTGCCCGCCACCCGACGCGCGGTCCGGGTGATCCGGCCGAGCGGGGACAGGACGCGTCCGGCCATGGCGTAGCCGAAGGCGAAGGCGATCACGCTGAGGCCGACCAGGGCGAGGAGCGCCCGGTTCAGCAGGCTGTCCAGCGCGTGCTGCCGCTGGGCCGCCGTGCACGCCTTGATGGTCTCGTTCAGCTGGTCGTTGTTGGTCGCGGCGCCGAGCTGCGGGCAGGTGTCGCTGGCGATCAGCACGTTGTTGCCGCCGACCTTGAACTCCAGGCTCCCCGCGTCGTGGAGGGCCTGCGCGGCCAGCATGTAGATGATCGAGAGCAGCAGGATGCCCGCGATCAGGAACATCCCGCCGTACAGCAGCGTGAGCCGTATCCGGATGGTCGGGCGCAGCCAAGGGTACGGGGGGTCCTGCTGCTTGGGCTCCCAGGTGGGCTTCGGGGGCGCCGTGGGGGGCGGCGGGGTGGCGGCCATGGTCCTCAGATCCGGTATCCGGAGCCCGGCACGGTGACGATGACGGGCGGTTCGCCGAGCTTGCGGCGGAGCGTCATGACCGTGACCCGCACCACGTTGGTGAAGGGGTCGGTGTTCTCGTCCCAGGCCTTCTCCAGCAACTGCTCCGCCGAGACGACGGCGCCCTCGCTGCGCATCAGGACCTCCAGCACCGCGAACTCCTTGGGGGCGAGCTGGATCTCCACCTCGTCCCGGAAGACCTCGCGCCGGTTCGGGTCGAGCTTGATGCCGGCCCGCTCCAGGACGGGCGGCAGCGCCACCGTCGTACGGCGGCCCAGCGCGCGGACCCGGGCGGTCAGCTCGCTGAAGGCGAAGGGCTTGGGCAGGTAGTCGTCGGCGCCCAGCTCCAGGCCCTCGACCCGGTCGCTCACGTCACCGGAGGCGGTGAGCATGAGCACCCGGGTGGGCATGCCCAGCTCGACGATCTTGCGGCAGACGTCGTCGCCGTGCACCAGCGGAAGGTCCCGGTCCAGCACGACGACGTCGTAGTCGTTGACCCCGATGCGCTCCAGAGCCGCGGCACCGTCGTAGACGACGTCGACGGCCATGGCCTCCCGGCGCAGTCCGGTGGCCACCGCATCGGCGAGCAGCTGCTCGTCCTCGACGACGAGTACGCGCACAGCGCAGTCCTTCCCTAGGTCCTTCTACGGGTTCACACGGCGAACGGCCTCCGAGGGAGGCCGACTGTGTGCGTCCATCCTGCCCGCAACGCGTATAAACCGGCGGTAAGACGGCGCTGGGCCGGACGGACCCGGGGAAGGGGGCGGAATTACCGGTCAGTTGAGGTTTCTCTGAGTCTGCGTATGGGGATGAGGGGTTCACACCCGCGATCACGCCCCGGCCCGTGGCATCCCACGGCCCCGTCTCCGTTCCCCGGAGAGCGGCGAGATCACCCGCTCCTCCGGCTCCCCGGCCTGAGGTATTCCGGGCACACCCCCGTGCCACCGACCCACGATGAGGGGGCGCATCATGGACGCTTTCACCGCAGGTCTGCTGCAACGCATCAAGACGACCGAGACCGACCTCACGCGGGCTCGCGAGGACGGCGACGACTTCCTGGCGGATGTCGAGCAGGGCGAGCTGGACGACCTGCACCGCCTCGCGGCCGAGCACGGCGTGGAAATCGGCGCCACAAGCGTCTGAGCCGTACGAAAGAGGGCCCCGGATGCCGTTGGCGGCATCCGGGGCCCTCTGCTGTGCCGTGCGGCCCCCACAGCTTCTACCAGGGCGTTCGGCCGGGCAGGGATGTCAGTCGTGCCAGGCGCCGAGCTCCTCCAGGGCGGCCTGCAGCGGCTCGAAGACGCCCGGGGTGGCGGCCACCGCGAGGTCGCCGTCGGCCGGAAGCCCGGGGCGGCCGCCGGTCAGCGCGCCCGCCTCCCGGGCGATCAGGTCGCCGGCGGCCAGGTCCCAGGGGTGCAGCCCTCGCTCGTAGAAGCCGTCCAGCCGGCCCGCCGCCACATCGCAGAGGTCGACGGCCGCCGAGCCGCTGCGCCGGATGTCCCGAAGCCTCGGGATGAGCTGCTGGGCGACGTCCGCCTGGTGGCTGCGGACGGTGCTGACGTAGTTGAAGCCGGTCGAGACGAGGGCCTGGTCCAGGGGCGGGGCCGGGCGGCAGCGCAGGGCGTTGCCGTTCGCGTACGCACCGCCGCCCAGGACCGCCTGGTAGGTCTCCCGGCGCATCGGGGCCTCGACGACGCCCACGACCCGCTCGCCGTCGCGCTCGGCGGCGATGGAGACCGCCCAGGTCGGCAGGCCGTACAGGTAGTTCACGGTGCCGTCGAGCGGGTCGATGACCCAGCGGATGCCGGTGGAGCCCGGGGAGCTGGCCCCCTCCTCGCCGAGGAAGCCGTCGTCGGGGCGGAAGTCGGAGAGGTAGCCGGTGATCAGCTTCTCCGCGGCGATGTCCATCTCGGTGACGACGTCGATGGGGCTGGACTTGGTCGCGGCCACCCCCAGATCGGCGGGGCGGCCGTCACGCAGCAGGGCTCCGGCGCGGCGCGCGGCCTCCAGGGCGAGGTCGAGCAGTTCGGTCAGGGCGGGGTCGGTCACGGTGCTCCCAGAGGTGGTCGGTGCGTACGGGCTACGCGTACGGGCTGTCCGCGCCTGCCGCGGCCGGCTTCGGGGCCCTGGCCGGGCAGCAGCCGACCGGGCAGAGGTCGTGGGACGGGCCGAGGGAGCCCAGCGCACAGGGCTTCACCTCACGCCCCCGCTCACGCGCAGCGCGCTCCAGGAGCAGGTCCCGTACGGCGGCGGCGAAGCGCGGGTCGTCGCCCACCGTCGCGGACCGGCGGACCGGCAGGCCGAGCTCGGCGGCCTTCGCGGTGGCCTCGGTGTCGAGGTCGTACAGGACCTCCATGTGGTCGGAGACGAAGCCGATCGGCGCCATCACGACCGCGGGCACGCCCTGGCCGTGCAGGGTCTCCAGGTGGTCGCAGATGTCGGGCTCCAGCCACGGGATGTGCGGGGCGCCGCTGCGGGACTGGTAGACGAGCTGCCAGGGGTGGTCGGTGCCGGTCTGCTCGCGCACCGCCGCCACGATCAGCCGGGCGACGTCCAGGTGCTCCGCGACGTACGCGCCGCCCTCGCCGTGCGCTTCCATGGGCCCCGAGGCGTCGGCGGCGGCGGTCGGGATGGAGTGCGTGGTGAAGGCGAGGTGGGCGCCCCCGCGGACGTCCTCGGGCAGGTCGGCGAGGGAGGCCAGCACCCCGTCGACCATGGGCTCCACGAAGCCGGGGTGGTTGAAGTAGTGGCGCAGCTTGTCCACGCGCGGCACGTCGAGGCCCTCCGCCTCCAGGGCGGCCAGCGACTCGGCGAGGTTCTCGCGGTACTGACGGCAGCCCGAGTACGAGGCGTAGGCGCTGGTGGCGAGGACGGCGATGCGGCGGTGCCCGTCGGCGGTCATCTCGCGCAGGGTGTCGATGAGGTACGGCGCCCAGTTGCGGTTGCCCCAGTAGACCGGGAGGTCCACGCCGTGGTCGGCGAAGTCCTTTCTCAGGGCGTCCAGCAGAGCGCGGTTCTGGGCGTTGATCGGACTGACCCCGCCGAAGAGGAAGTAGTGCTGCCCGACCTCCTTGAGCCGTTCCTCGGGGATGCCCCGGCCACGGGTCACGTTCGCCAGGAACGGAACCACGTCGTCCGGGCCCTCGGGACCGCCGAAGGAGAGCAGCAGCAGGGCGTCGTAAGGAGCGGGATCGCGCAGATCGGACATGACATCGATCCTGCCACCCCCCGCCGACAGCGCGGCAACCGACATCCGACGCCCCGTCGGCAAGAGCCGGAAACCGTGGCGGCCGCACGCCTGCTCCGCGCCCCCGGAGGCTCCGAAATCCGGTGTCGGACTCCCTCCGCCCGGCCGTAAGCTGTATCAGCCCCCTACACGCATGACAGGCACCACCGGAGTTCCCTTGCCCAGCCCCTACCGCGCCATCTTCGCCGCCCCCGGCTCCAAGGGGTTCTCCGCAGCAGGCTTCTTCGGCCGTATGCCGCTGTCCATGATGGGCATCGGCGTCGTGACCATGATCTCCCAGCTCACCGGACGCTACGGGCTGGCCGGGGCGCTCACCGCGACCCTCGCCATGGCGGCCGCGGTCTTCGGTCCGCAGGTCTCGCGCCTGGTCGACCGGTACGGGCAGCGGCGGGTGCTGCGCCCCTTCACGCTGGTCGCGGTGGCGGCGGTGGCGGGGCTGCTGATCTGTGCCCAGCAGGGGGCGCCGGACTGGACGCTGTTCGTCTTCGCGGCGGGCGCGGGCTGTGTGCCGAGCGTGGGGTCGATGGTTCGGGCCCGCTGGGCGGCGATCTACCGGGGTTCCAGCCGTGAGCTGCACACGGCGTACTCCTGGGAGTCGATCGTCGACGAGGTGTGCTTCATCTTCGGGCCGATCATCTCGATCGGTCTCTCCACCGCGTGGTTCCCGGAGGCCGGTCCGCTGATCGCCGCCGCGTTCCTCCTCGTCGGCGTCTTCTGGCTGACCGCGCAGCGCGCCACCGAGCCCATCCCGCACCCGAAGTCCCTCCACACCGGCGGCTCGGCGCTGCGCTCCCCCGGCCTCCAGGTCCTGGTGATCACCTTCGTGGCGACGGGCGCGATCTTCGGGGCCGTCGACGTGGTGACCGTGGCCTTCGCCGAGGAGAGCGGCCACAAGGCCGCGGCCTCCCTCGTGCTCGCCGTCTACGCGCTCGGTTCGTGCCTCGCGGGGGCCGTCTTCGGGCTGCTGCACCTGAAGGGGAAGCCCGCGACCAGGTGGCTGGTGGGAGTCTGCGCGATGGCCGTGAGTATGATCCCCCTCCAACTGGCCGGGAACCTCACGTTGCTGGCCGTGGCGCTCTTTGTCGCGGGCCTCGCCATCGCACCGACGATGGTCACCACCATGGGCCTCGTCGAAGCGCACGTACCGCGCACCAAGCTGACCGAGGGCATGACCTGGACCAGTACCGGGCTGGCGGTCGGAGTGGCGCTCGGCTCCTCGGCCGCCGGCTGGGTGGTCGACGCCGCCGGGGCGAAGGCGGGGTACGCGGTGCCCGTCGCGGCGGGAGCGCTCGCGGCGGCGGTGGCGTTCCTGGGGTACCGCCGGCTCGTGAAGCCGGCTCCTACCGGAGGGCGCGGGGAAGATGACCGACACCTACGCACGGACGACGACGAACGCGTGGCGTAACTGGGCGGGCAATGTCACCGCCCGGCCTGCGCGGGCCGAGTCCCCCGCGTCCGTGGACGAGCTCGTCGACGTACTGCGCCGGGCGCACGCGGACGGTCTCACGGTGAAGCCGGTCGGCACCGGCCACTCCTTCACGGCGACCGCCGCCACCGACGGCGTGCTGATACGCCCGGGTCTGCTCACCGGCATCCGGGACATCGACCGGACGACGATGACCGTCACGGTGGAGGCGGGCACTCCGCTCAAGCGCCTCAACACCGCGCTCGCCCGTGAGGGGCTCTCGCTCACCAACATGGGCGACATCATGGAGCAGACGATCGCCGGGGCGACCTCCACCGGGACGCACGGCACCGGCCGTGACTCGGCGTCGATATCCGCCCAGATCCGCGCCCTGGAGCTGGTCACCGCCGACGGCACCGTGCTGGTCTGCTCGGAGCAGGAGCACCCCGAGGTGTTCGCCGCCGCCCGGGTCGGCCTCGGCGCCCTCGGGGTGATCACCGCGGTCACCCTCGCCGTGGAGCCGGTCTTCCTGCTGACCGCCCGTGAGGAGCCGATGACCTTCGACCGGGTCACGGCCGACTTCGACGGGCTGGTCGCCGAGAACGAGCACTTCGAGTTCTACTGGTTCCCGCACACCGGCAACTGCAACACCAAGCGCAACAACCGCAGCGCCGGCCCGGCCGCCCCGCCCGGAAAGGTGAGTAGCTGGATCGACGACGAGCTGCTCTCCAACGGCATCTTCCAGGTGGCCTGTTCGGTCGGCAGGGCGATCCCGCCGGCCATCCCCTCGATCGCCAAGCTCTCCAGCCGCGCCCTCTCGGCCCGGACCTACACCGACATCCCGTACAAGGTGTTCACCAGCCCGCGCCGGGTGAAGTTCGTGGAGATGGAGTACGCCGTTCCGCGCGAGCAGGCCGTGGCGGCGCTGCGGGAGGTGAAGGCCATGGTCGAGCGCTCGCCGCTGAAGATCAGCTTCCCGGTCGAGGTGCGCACCGCACCCGCCGACGACATGGCCCTCTCGACGGCCTCGGGCCGCGACAGCGCGTACATCGCCGTCCACCTCTACAAGGGCACGCCCCACCGCTCGTACTTCACTGCGGTCGAGCGGATCATGACCGCGCACTCCGGCCGCCCGCACTGGGGCAAGATCCACACCCGGGACGCGGCCTATCTGGCGGAGGTCTACCCGCGCTTCGGCGAGTTCACGGCCGTACGCGACCGGCTCGACCCGGACCGGATGTTCGGCAACGACTACCTGCGGCGCGTCCTCGGCGACTGACCTCCCGCAACGCCTCGGCCCCCTTGATGCCTCAAGGGGGCCGAGGCGTTTCCCGCCGTACGTCGTCACTCGCCGCCGGTGCCGTCGGCGGGCGGCGCCTGCTCGCCCTGGCCGGCGGCGCCGCCGGTGCCCGGGGCGGTCGTCGGGTCGGGGGCGCCGGTGCCGCCGCCGTCGGGGGCGGACGGGGTCGGCGTCGGCGCGGGCGTGGTCCCGCCGTCGCCGGAGCCCGAGGGCGTCGGCGTGGGGGTGGACCCGGTGTCCGGCTGCTCGCCGCCCGTTCCCGTACCGGGGTCCGGGCTCTGGCTGTTGCCGTCGCCCGGGTCGGTGGCGGGGGCGGAACCGGTGCCGCTGCCGTCCTCGTCGCCGTCGCCGGGGGTCGGGCTCTGCTCGCCTCGCCCGTCCTGGCCGGTCTCCCCGGAGGGCGTGGGGTCGGCCGGGCCGGAATCGCGGTCTCCGCCGCCTCCCCCGCGTACGACGGAGCCGAGGGTGGTGCCCTTGCCGCCGCTGAGGTCGTTGCCCGAGAACACCTCGAAGGCGGTGATCCCGGCCATGGACACGGCGAAGACCGCGGCGGCCGCGAGCACCGGGCGCTTCCAGCCGCGCAGCCGGGTGCCGTGGGTGGTGCCTTCGGTGAACGCGTCATCAGGGGACGGCTCACCTGGGGCGGCCTGCGGCAGCACCTGCGTACGGTCCGGGTGGGATTCGGCACCCGTTCCCGGGCCGGATCCCGCGCCCGCGCCGGGCACCGCCCGGAGCATCCGGGTGCGCGCGTCGCCGAGGTCCAGCATCTGCGTCCGGTCGGTCTCCGCGACCGGCTTCAGCACCTGCGTCCGGTCGGTGTCGGCGACCGGCTTCAGCAACTGCGTGCTCTCCCCCTCCGCCAGCACCTCCGGGACCGCGCCCGGGTCGACCGTGGGCAGCACCGTGGTGGCGTCCTCCGTCGCAGCCGACGCGGGCTCCGGTCGCGGCCGCCGCTCGGCGGCTCTGTGCGCCGAGGGCGTCGTCTCCTTGGTGTGCACCGTCACCTGGCGGCCCTCCGGGTGGGTCACCTGGACCGTCACCTCGCGGATCTGCTCGCCGGTGCGGCGGAAGAAGTGCTGGAAGACGGAGCCGCCGCACGTGGCGACGACGCTCATCACGCCGGCCCCGGCGATGGTGCCGTACACGCCCAGCTGTGAGGCCGCCACGGCTGCCGCGACGGCCGCCACGGCACTCCCGGCGACCTGCGGCAGACTCAGATCTATGCGCCTTTCCTTGGGTTCTGTGTCACTTTCCGGCTTCTGAACCATTACCAGCCCCTGCTTGACATCTCTCCCACCATGCAACAGGAAGGGACAAATGAGCGAAGTGGATAGTTCCGTTTCCGGTGATTGTGTGAAGCACAACACGCATCAGGGGCATTTCACGGGGAACCGGGTATCCCAACTCCCGCACCTCCCGCGAAGTTCGGCGGCGCGCCGGTCCACCCAAGTGGCCCGAATGGAGTACCGTACGAGCCCTGGGGCGGACTCCGACACCGGAATCCGCAGCTACGGGAGGGGGCCGGCAGCGGCACTCGGACCGGGCAGCGCCAAGGCATGGCACGGGCACTTGCCGTACAGAGCGACCAAATCGGTCACTTTGGGACGCAAGAGACAACCGTGCCATGGCGGCGTTCCAGGGCGAGCGCCCGACACGCCGGGCAACTTGGCAAGGTTGTGGCAGGCTGCACCCGGGCAGGTCACACTCGACTAGCGGAAGCAGCGACGCACGTGACGTCGGCAGGCACCACCCGGGAGGTCCCCATGCCCGAACTGCGTGTCGTGGCCGTCTCCAACGACGGCACACGACTGGTGCTCAAGGCTGCCGACAGCACGGAATACACGCTTCCGATCGATGAGCGGCTACGCGCCGCCGTGCGCAACGACCGCGCCCGGCTCGGCCAGATCGAGATCGAGGTGGAGAGCCACCTCCGCCCCCGCGACATCCAGGCCCGCATACGGGCCGGTGCCTCCGCGGAGGAGGTCGCCCAGTTCGCCGGCATCCCGGTCGACCGGGTCCGCCGCTTCGAGGGCCCCGTGCTCGCGGAGCGCGCCTTCATGGCCGAGCGGGCCCGGAAGACTCCCGTGCGCCGCCCCGGCGAGAACACCGGCCCCCAGCTCGGCGAGGCGGTGCAGGAGCGGCTGCTGCTGCGCGGCGCCGACAAGGAGACCGTCCAGTGGGACTCCTGGCGCCGCGACGACGGCACCTGGGAGGTCCTCCTCGTCTACCGGGTCGCGGGCGAACCGCACTCGGCGAGCTGGTCCTACGACCCGCCGCGCCGGCTGGTCCAGGCCCTGGACGACGAGGCGCGCTCGCTGATCGGCGAGAGCGACAGCGCGGCGCCCGAGCCGAGCTTCCCGTTCGTGCCCCGGATCGCCCGGCTGCCGCGCGACCGGCCGCTGGACCGCGCTCTCGACCGGCAGATCGAGCGGCACGTCGAGCGGCCCGCTCCGGTTTCCGAGCCGGAGGAGTACGTGAGCAGCGCGTCGGCCGGTGAGCGTGACTCGCTGACCAGCCTGCTGGAGGCGGTGCCGAGCTTCCGCGGTGACATGGTCGTACCGGAGCGGCCCACGCAGCCCGAGCCGCCCGCGCTCGAACCGGCGGTGGAGGAGAGCGAGGCGGACGAGCCGCCCGCCGCCGCGGCCTCGGCCGGCGCCGGTTCGGCGTACGCGGATGTACTGATGCCCCGGGCGGTGGCGGGTCACCGCGACCGGCTGACCGGGACGACGGACCGTCAGGCCGAGGCGGACGGGGTCCGGCCGGGCCGCCGGGCCGCCGTGCCGAGCTGGGACGAGATCGTGTTCGGCACCCGCCGCAAGAAGCAGGACTGACCGGGAGTGCCGGTCGGCAGGAGAGGGGCCCGTACGCCATGGCGTACGGGCCCCTCTCCGTGCTGCCGCCCGTCAGGCCGGCTCGGGGCCGGTGGCGACCGGGCGGGCGGGGTCGGCGGACCACTCGGACCAGGAGCCGGGGTAGAGCGCGGCGGGGATGCCGGCGATCTCCAGGGCGAGCACCTCGTGGGCGCCGGAGACCCCCGATCCGCAGTAGACGCCGACGGGCCCGCCGCTCTTCCCCGCTCCGAGCGCGGTGAACCGCTCGGTGAGCCGTTCGGCGGGAAGGTAGCGGCCGTCCTCCGCGACGTTTGCCGTGGTGGGGGCGGAGACCGCGCCGGGGATGTGGCCGCCGACGCGGTCGATCGGCTCGACGTCGCCCCGGTAGCGCTCGGCCGCCCGTGCGTCCAGGAGCAGACCCGTACGGGCGAGGTCGGCGGCCGCGTCCGCGTCCAGGGTGGGCAGGGCGCCCGGCTTCGGCCGGAAATCGCCCTCGGCGGGGTGCGGGATCTCGGTGGAGAGGTCGCCGGTCCACGCGGCGAGCCCGCCGTCCAGGACCCGTACGTCCGGGTGCCCCGTCCAGCGCAGCAGCCACCAGGCACGCGCGGCGGCCCAGCCCTGCCCGCCGTCGTAGACCACGACCGGGGCGTCCTGGCCGACCCCGGCGCGGCGCATCACGGCGCCGAAGGCCTCCGGGTCCGGGAGGGGGTGGCGGCCGCCGCTGCCCGCCGGTCCGGCCAGTTCCGTGTCGAGGTCGACGAAGACGGCACCGGGCAGGTGGCCGGCCTCGTAGTCGGGGCGGCCGTGCGGACCACCCAACTGCCAGCGGACGTCCAGGAGCACCGGGGGCCGTGGTCCCGCCGACTCGCTCGCGTATGCGGATGCGGTGATGATGGGCTTCATGGGTGCCATCCTCGCGCAGAGGCCGTGGCACCCGTACCCGTACCCGCGTCGGAACGGAAATACCCGCTCGAAGCGGTCCCGCCCCGTCGAGAACCCGCAGAACGCGGCGCGGCCGGAGCCGTACCGGCGCCGGGTGGTGCGAGCATCTGCACGGGGTGTGCGGACCGCGTCCTGACCCGGGACGGCCGCCCGCGCCCCGTTCCCCCGTCCGGCCACACAACGGTCCGAGGAGAGACAAGACGATGACCGAGGCTGCTGCCCGGCGCACGCCCGGAACACCTTGCTGGGTGAGTCTGATCGTGCACGGCCTGAGCGCGACCCAGGAGTTCTACGGGGCTCTGTTCGGCTGGGAGTTCCGGCCGGGGCCCGACCAGTTGGGCCCTTACGTCCGCGCGCTGCTCGACGGGAAGGAGGTCGCGGGCATCGGCCAACTGCCACCCGACCGACACCTCCCGATCGCCTGGACCACCTACCTGGCGACGGACGACGCGGGCCGGACGGCCGAGGTGATCCGCTCCTGCGGCGGCACGGTCGCGGTCGGCCCGCTCGACGCGGGCGAGGCGGGACGGCTCGTCATCGCCTCCGACCCGGGCGGGGCGGTGTTCGGCGCCTGGCAGGGCTCGGAGCACATCGGGACCATGACGGCGGGCGTCCCCGGCACCCCCGTCTGGAACGAGCTGGTGACCCGGGAGACCTCTATGGTCGCGAAGTTCTACCAGACGGTCTTCGGTTACGAGACCGAGGCGGTGGTCTCCGCCGACTTCGACTACCAGACCCTGCACCTGGCCGGCCGCCCGGTGGCCGCTCTGCACGGCGTCGGCCAGTCGCTGCCGCGCGACCGGGGTCCGCACTGGATGACGTACTTCGAGGTCGCCGACGTGGACGCGTCGGCGGCGCGGGTGGTGGAGCTGGGCGGGCACATCCTGCAGCCGCCGCGCGAGGGCGCGAGCGGCAGGCTGGCGACGGTGGCCGACCCGGAGGGCGCGGCGTTCACGATCGTACGGTCGTCCGAGGACTGACCGGATCAGCCTTCGGCAGCGACCGGCAGCACGTCCGGCGAGAGCGTGCCGGCGCGGGCCGTCTCCGCGGTGAGCCTGCGGCGGTGGTGGCGTCGGCACAGCACCTCGTAACCGACCTCGCCCGCCTGCCGGTTGACGTCGCCGACGACGACCTGGGCGCCCTCGACGACCATTTCGCCGTCCACCGTACGGGCGTTGTGCGTGGCGCGGGCGCCGCACCAGCAGAGCGCCTCGACCTGGAGGGCCTCTATCCGGTCGGCCAGCTCGATCAGCCGCTGGGAACCGGGGAAGAGCTTGGTGCGGAAGTCCGTGGTGATGCCGAACGCGAAGACGTCCAGGCCCAGATCGTCGACGACCCGGGCCAACTGGTCGATCTGGAGCGGGGCGAGGAACTGCGCCTCGTCCACGATCACGTAGTCCACCCGGCCGCCGCGGCTGACCCGGTCGACGATGTGCGCGTACACGTCCATGCCCTCGTCCGCCTCGACGGCGTCCGTCACCAGGCCGAGCCGGGAGGAGAGCTTGCCCTCGCCCGCCCGGTCGTCGCGGGTGAAGATCACGCCCTGGAGGCCGCGCGCGGAGCGGTTGTGACCGATCTGCAGGGCCAGCGTGCTCTTTCCGCAGTCCATGGTTCCGGAGAAGAACACCAGCTCGGGCATGAGGGGTCGAGCACCTTTCAGAACAGCGGATCGGAACAGCGGATCGGAACAGTGGGGGGGAAACGCGGCTACGAGCGTACTTCGAGCAGCGGGACGAGCTGTTCGACGGGGGTCAGGGAGCCGTGCATGCCGACCATCACCGACTCGTGCGGCTCGTTGACCGACGCGGTGATGACCACGTCGTCGTGGGCGGCGGCGACCACATCGCCGATGCGGCCGTACACCCGCTCGTCGATCACGGGCCCGAACCAGCCCGCCGCGATCGCCTCGTCCCGGCTCGCCACCCAGAACTGCTCGCCGAGCACCTCGCGCCAGACGGCCAGGACGTCGCCCTGGGCGCCGGGCACCGCGTAGACGTGCCGGGCGCGGCCCTCGCCGCCGAGCAGGGCGACGCCGGCGCGCAGCTCCCAGTCCTCGTCGAAGTCGATCCGGGACTGCTCGTCGAACGGGATGTCGATCATGCCGTGGTCGGCGGTGATGTAGAGCGCGGAGCGCGGCGGGAGCTGCTCGGCGAGGCGCTGGGCGAGCCCGTCGACGTACATCAACTGGCCGCGCCAGGCGTCGGAGTCGACGCCGAAGCGGTGGCCCTTGCCGTCGACCTCGCTGTAGTACGTGTAGACGAGGGAGCGGTCACCGGCGGCGAGGCGCTGGGCGGCGACGTCCATCCGGTCCTCGCCGGAGAGCCGGCCGAGGAAGGAGCCGCCGCTGAGCGCGACCTTGGTGAGCGGGGTCTGCTCGAAGTCCGGGGAGGAGACCTGCGCGGTGTGCACGCCCGCCGCGTCGGCCAGCTTGAAGACCGTGGGGTAGGGCTGCCAGACCTTCGGCGCGGTGAACGGCTTCCAGCGGAGCTGGTTCATCAGCGCGCCCGTCTCCGGGTTGCGCACGGTGTAGCCGGGCAGGCCGTGCTCGCCGGGCGGGAGTCCCGTACCGACCGAGGCGAGCGAGGTCGCGGTGGTGGAGGGGAAGCCGGCGGTGATGGGGCGGCCGGTGTTGCCGAGCGAGGTGGGGAGCAGGGAGTGCAGGAAGGGCGCCTCGGCGGGGTGGGCCTTGATCTGCTCCCAGCCGAGGCCGTCGATCAGGAAGACGCAGTTCCGGTCGGCGGGCGTCAGCTCGCCGATGGTGGCGGTGAGGCCTTCCACGCCCTGCCCGGCCGCGAGCGTCGGCAGCAGGTCGGCCAGCGAGCCACCGCCGTACGCCGGGACGGGGGCGGTGTCGAGCGCGAGCGGGACCGGGTCCTGCCAGGCGGCCTGGGCCATCACCGGCCGGTCGCGGCGGTGGCGGCCGTGGCCTCGGAGAGGGACTGGGCGAAGGCGAGGGTCTGGCGGACGGCGTCGGGGCCGTCACCGGCCTCGCTGACG
This sequence comes from Streptomyces cyaneofuscatus, assembly GCF_042718795.1. Classification (GTDB taxonomy): domain Bacteria; phylum Actinomycetota; class Actinomycetes; order Streptomycetales; family Streptomycetaceae; genus Streptomyces; species Streptomyces cyaneofuscatus_A. The sequence goes on along the minus strand of NZ_JBHXOX010000012.1, from coordinate 120,212 downwards.
CGCAGGCTCAGGTCGTCGGCGGTGGAGCTGCCGGTGTAGCCGTGGTCGGCCTCGCAGTTGCTGTCGCCGCAGGCGGCGGGCTCCAGGTCGATCCGGGAGACCGCGCCCCAGCCGATGGTGAGGACGACCTCGCGGGGCAGCGTGCCCGCGACGTACTTCTCCGGGTTGGCCACCACCCGGCTGACCACGACGGAGGAGATCCGGTCGAGCTTGACCGACTCCGTGGAGGTGGTGGCGTACGGCGTCGGGGAGCTGGTGTCGGCGGCCTGCTCGTCGGTGTGGCTGACGATGAACCGGTTCTCGGTCAGCACGAGGACCGTGGCATGGCGGCGGACCTCGTTGGAGTCGAACGTGGTCTCCTGGTGGACCAGGTACGAGGCGACCGGCTCTCCGCCGACGGCGGCCTCGACCGCCTCGGCCACGAGGGCCGGGTAGTAGCCGCTGCGCTCGATCGCCGCGCGCAGCCCCTGGGTCGTCGTACCGGTCTTTGCCATGTGCACCATCCTACGGTGGGCCGGTGGCTGCCTGGGACCTGTCAGTAGTTCGGGAGGCGGCGGGGGCCGAGGTCGCCGCGCGGGGGCGGTGGGGCCAGGCGGACGCTCGCGCCGAGCACGGTGAGGCCCTGGGGGGCCACGACCACCGGTTCCAGCGCCACGGAGACCACTTCGGGATGGTCGTCGACCAGCCGGGACAGCCGGAGCAGCAGCTCCTCCAGGGCCGGGGTGTCCACGGGGGCCGAGCCGCGCCAGCCGAAGAGGACCGGGGCCGCCTTGATCGACCGGATCAGCTCGGCGGCGTCGCGGTCGGTGGCCGGAACCAGCCGGTGCGCGGTGTCACCGAGGAGCTCGGAGGGGGCGCCCGCGAGGCCGAAGGAGAGGATCGCCCCGGCGGCGGCGTCGATGGAGGCCCGTACGACGGTGTCCACGCCGCGCGGGGCCATGGACTGGACGACCGGGAGGAGTTCGGCGGGCTTGCCGAGGAGCTCGGTGAACTCTCCGTACGCGCGGCGCAGCGCGTCCTCGTCGGCGAGGTCGAGCCGGACGCCGCCGAGGTCGGCGCGGTGGCGCAGGTGGGGTGCGGTGGTCTTCAGCGCCACCGGGTAGCCGAGGCGGGCGGCCGCCGCCACCGCCGCGTCGGGGTCCGGGGCGGGGAGCGTGGGGCGTACGGGGATGCCGTAGCGGCCGAGCAGCTCGCGGGCCTCGTCGTGGGTGAGGGGGCGGCCGCGCGGGTCGGGGGTGGCGCCGAGGAGGGTGTCGATCAGGGCGGCGGCGCCGGGCCCGTCGGTGGTCTCGTCCAGGAACTCGGGCACCTTGCCGGGAGTGGCCGCCTGGCGCCGCCACTGGGCGTACTTCACGGCCTCGGCCAGCGCCCGTACGGCCCGTTCGGCGGCGGGGTAGGCGGGGATGCGGCCGGGGCGGGCGGGAGGTTCGGTGCCCTCTTCGGTTTCTTCCGTCGCGGTCTCCGTCGTGGCGGGCGGGGTGGACGCGGCAGGCGGGCCGGACGGCTGGGCGGCGAGCGTCGTGGGCCGGGTGCGGGGTGCGGCCGTGCTGCTCGCGGCGGCCAGCGCCTCCGCCAGGCCGCCGATCTCCACGTGGACGACGGCGACGGGCTTGGCCGGTCCGCCGGCCGCGGCTCCGCGCAGGGCGGCGGCCAGCACCTCGCCGTCACCGGTCTCGGCCTCGCCGTTCTCCCCCACCCACGGGATGGCGGTGACGATCACGGCGTCGCAGGTCCCGTCGGCGAGCGCCTCGGCCAGCGCGTCCCGGAAGTCCTGCGGGGATGCGGCGGTGGTGAGGTCGCGCGGCGGGCGCGGGCGGAGCCCCTCGGCGAGGCAGGCGTCGTACGTGAGGAGGCCGAGCGACTCGGAGTTGCCGAGGATCGCGACCCGGGGCCCGGCCGGGAGCGGCTGGCCGGCCAGGAGCAGTCCGGCGTCGACCATCTCGGTCACCGTGTCGACCCGGATCACGCCCGCCTGCCGCATCAGGGCGGAGACGGTGGCGTCGGGGATGCGGCTGACCGGGACGGCGTGGCCCGGCGGGTTGGTGCCGCTGTGCCGGGCGCCCTTCACCACGACGACGGGCTTCACGGCGGCGGTGCGGCGGGCGAGGCGGGTGAACTTGCGGGGGTTGCCGAGCGATTCGAGGTAGAGGAGGGCGACGTCGGTGTCCTGGTCCTCGAACGAGTACTGGAGGAAGTCGTTGCCGGAGACGTCGGCCCGGTTGCCCGCCGAGATGAACGAGGAGAGGCCCGCGCCGCGCCGGTGGAGGCCGGAGAGGAGGGCGATGCCGATGGCGCCGGACTGGGTGAACAGGCCGATCCGGCCACGGGCCGGCGACTCGGGGGCCAGGGAGGCGTTCAGCCGGACGGACTCGGCGGTGTTGATGATGCCGAAGGCGTTGGGGCCGATGATGCGCATGCCGTACGAGCGGGCCTGGCGGACCAGTTCGCGCTGGAGCTCGCGGCCGGCGGAGCCCCGCTCGGCGTAACCGGCGGAGAGGACGACGAGGCCCTGGACGCCGTGCTCGCCGCAGTCCGCGACGGCCTCGGGGACGCGGTGGGCGGGGACCGCGATGACGGCCAGGTCGACCTGCTCGTCGATCTCGCCGAGCGAGCGGTGGGCGGGGACCCCGTCGAGGGTGGCCAGACCCTCGTCGAAGGCCCGGTTCACCGCGTACGTACGGCCGGTGAAGCCGGCGGCGAGGAGGTTGCGCAGGACCGTGCGGCCCACTCCCCCGGGCGTGCGGCCGGTGCCGATCACCGCGACGGAGCCGGGGGCGAGGAGGCGCTGGACCGAACGGGCCTCGGCGCGCTGTTCGCGGCCGCGCTGGACGGCGAGGGACTTCTCGGTGGGTTCGAGGTCGAGGGTGAGGTGGACGGAGCCGTCCTCGAAGCTGCGCTGCTGGGTGTAGCCGGCGTCCCGGAACACCTTGATCATCTTGTTGTTGGCGGGGAGCACCTCGGCGGCGAAGCGCCGGATACCGCGCTCGCGGGCGACGGCGGCGATGTGTTCGAGCAGCGCCGATGCGACGCCGCGGCCCTGGTGGGCGTCCTGGACCAGGAAGGCGACCTCGGCCTCGTCGGCGGGTGCGGAGGCGGGCCGGCCCTGGTCGTTGATGCGGTCGTAGCGGACGGTTCCGATGAACTCGCCGCCGATCGTGACGGCCAGCCCCACCCGGTCGACGTAGTCGTGATGGGTGAAGCGGTGCACGTCCCGGTCGGAAAGGCGGGGGTACGGTGCGAAGAACCGGTAGTACTTCGACTCGTCGGAGACCTGCTCGTAGAAGCTGACCAGCCGTTCGGCGTCGTCCGTGGTGATCGGCCTGATGCGTGCGGTGCCACCGTCGCGGAGCACCACGTCCGCTTCCCAGTGGTCGGGGTACGCGTGATGCGGACTCTGCTCCGGCGAGGGCTCCATGGGCAAAGCCTACGGCCGGTCTCCCGGTCGCGGAGGGATCGGTACCGGGGCAGTCTGAGGACCGCCCCGGCCGGGGCGTCGCAAAGGGGAGGGAGGCCGGGCACAGCATCGCGCACCGCATGAGAGACTGGTCTAGACAACCGTTGATATGTGAAGGGCAGAACCATGGCTGAGCGCCGCGTAAACGTCGGTTGGGCCGAGGGCCTGCACGCCCGCCCCGCTTCCATCTTCGTCCGTGCCGCCACGGCTTCCGGCGTCCCCGTGACGATCGCCAAGGCCGACGGCAACCCGGTCAACGCCGCCTCCATGCTCGCGGTGCTGGGTCTGGGTGCGCAGGGTGGCGAGGAGATCGTGCTCGCGTCCGACGCGGACGACGCCGAGGCCGCCCTGGACCGTCTGGCGAAGCTGGTCGCCGAGGGGCTCGAAGAGCTTCCCGAGACCGTCTGACGATCCCGAGACCGTACAACGGCGACGGACTGTGAGCCGTGGTTCCCCGAGGGGGACCACGGCTCTTTCGTTATTCCTGACGCCGCCCCGTCGACCGCTCAGGCTTTATTCGGGCAGCACGGATAAAGCCCTCGGCAATTACTTCTCTTTGTATACGGCGTTCTTGTTAATGGCGGGCACCCGCGATGTTTACGCCGTGTTGCGAAGAACTCACCCGGGGCGGCGGCGCCGTGCGCCGGCCGGGGCGGTCCGGGCGGCGCAGCCGGTGCGCCCCGGCGGCCCGTTCCGCGTGCTGGGCGGTCAGCGCCCTGGCCCGTTCCGCGTCGCCGCGCGCCACCGCGTCCACGATGGCCCCGTGCTCGGCCCACGAGTCGACCGGGCGGGCCGGCTGCTCGACGGCGTACATCCAGGCGATCTTGTGGCGGAGCTGGGTGAGCAGGGCGATGAGGCCGGGGCTGCCGGAGGCCTGGGCGAGGGTCTCGTGGAACCAGCCGCCCAGCGACCGCAGATCCTCCCCCTCGCCCCGGCGGGCCCGCTCCTGGCCCAGCCTGACCAGCCCGCGGAGCACCTTGAGGTGGGCCTCCGTACGGCGCTGGGCGGCCCGGGCCGCGCCGAGCGGCTCCAGGAGCATCCGCACCTCCAGCAGGTCGGCCGCCTCCTGCTCGGTGGGCTCGGCGACACAGGCCCCGGCGTGCCTGCGGGTGACGACGAACCCCTCGGACTCCAGGGTGCGCAGCGCCTCGCGCACCGGGACGCGGGAGACCCCGTACCGCCGCGCCAGCAGCTCCTCGGTGAGGCGGCTGCCGCGCTCGTAGACACCGGAGACGATGTCGTCACGGATTGCCGTGCATACCGAATGCGCGGGAATGCGCATGTCCGAACCTCCGCCTTAATCCCCGCGAAACGCGGCCGGCCGACGCCTGTTCCGTGACTCTATTGCAATCTGCCGCAATTTCCGATGGCAGGGTGGAATTGATGGATATCTTCTGGCCAAAGGTTGGGGCCGGGGCCTTCGACACGAAGGGCTTCCCGGCGCACGCCGAAGGCCCCGGCGGGGAACCGGGGCCTTCGGGAGTCAGGGAGTCGCGCGAGGTGGGGTCAGACGTTGACGCCGTGCGAGCGCAGGTAGCCGACCGGGTCCATGTCCGAGCCGTACTCCGGGGTGGTCCGGGCCTCGAAGTGGAGGTGCGGGCCGGTGGAGTTGCCGGTGGAGCCGGAGAGGCCGATCTGCTGGCCGGAGGTGACGCTCTGGCCGACGGAGACGCCGATCGAGGAGAGGTGGCCGTACTGAGTGTACGTGCCGTCCGTCATCCGGAGCACGATGTTGTTGCCGTACGCGCCGCCCCAGCCGGCCTCGACGACCGTACCGGCGCCGACCGCCACCACGGAGCTGCCGGAGGCGGCGCGGAAGTCCACGCCGGAGTGGCTGCCGGAGGACCAGAGCGCGCCGCCCGACTTGTAGCCGGTGGTGACGGACGAGCCGGCGACCGGGAGGTGGAAGGCGTTGAGGCGGGCGCGCTCGGCGGCGCGGGCGGCCCGGGCCTTCTCCTCGCGGATCTCCTTGGCGCGGGCCTCGGCCTTGCGCTGGGCCTCCGCCTTCGCCTTGGCCTTCGCGGCCTTGGCCTTGGCTTCTGCGGCCGCCTTGGCCTTCGCCTTGGCGACGGCCTCGGCCTGCTGGTGCTGCACCCGGGCCTGGGCGTCGATCTGCTCGGCGAGCGTGGCGTCGAGGGCGACGGCCTGGGTGAGTCCGGTCTCGGCGGCCTTGGGGGCCTCGGAGTCCGCTGCGGCGGCCGGGGAGGCCAGCGAGCCGAGGACTCCGGTGGTGGCCAGGGCCGCGATGCCGGCGACCTGGGCGCTACGGCGCGTCAGGCGGCTCGGGGCACGGTGCTTCCCGGTGGCACGGGTGAACGCCATGGAGGGGCTGATCCTTTCCTTCCTTCTCGCCTACCGGGTTAGCTGACGGGTTCGGAGCAGGAAGGTCTCCTACGGAGCTCCGCGCCGGGTCACGGCACGGGGTTCCGATTCACCCCAGGGACTACGTGTGGGTCCCCGGCTCCCCAGGCTCGCGCCTGACGGGGACTCGGCGATGACTGCCCGGCGCCGCGGGTGCGGCATACGGGTGACGGACAGCCGGGCCGACGCTAGGCGGGGCGGCTTCCCGTCACCAAACGGACAGGGGGATTTGTCGCACATCCCACAGGGCATATGCGCATGCTCTCTAGCGAAGGGCGTGAGTAGCCCTTAACGGACAAATGGGAGGATCCCGGCGAATCACTCTCCGCCGGGGTCCTCTCCGCCCTGGTGTGTGCCGACGGTGCGTCAGCCGCTGGCGACAGTCACCTCTCCGATCCCGAGCGCCTTCACCGGCTCCGCGATCTGGGCCGCGTCGCCGACGAGGACCGTGACCAGCCGGTCCACCGGGAAGGCGCTGACCACGGCCGCGGTCGCCTCCACGGTGCCCGTCTCGGCGAGGCGGGCGTACAGCTGGGCCTGGTAGTCGTCGGGCAGGTGCTGCTCGACCTGGTCGGCCAGGGTGCTCGCGACCGAGGCGGCCGTCTCGAACTTCAGCGGGGCGACGCCCACCAGGTTCTGTACGGCCGTCTCGCGCTCGGCGTCGGTCAGCCCCTCGGCGGCCAGTGTCCGCAGGACCGTCCAGAGGTCCTCCAGCGCCGGTCCGGTGGACTCGGTGTCCACCGAACCGCTGATGGCGAGCATCGCCGCGCCGCCCGAGTCAGGGCCGGTGGAGCGCAGGACCTGGGCGAAGGCGCGGACACCGTAGGTGTAGCCCTTCTCCTCGCGCAGCACCCGGTCCAGCCGGGAGGTGAGCGTGCCGCCCAGGCAGTACGTGCCGAGCACCTGGGCGGGCCAGACACGCTCGTGCCGGTCGGCGCCGATGCGGCCGATCAGCAGCTGGGTCTGGACGGCGCCGGGCCGGTCCACGATGACCACGCGGCCGGTGTCGTCGGCGGTGATCGGCGCGACCGGGCGAGCCTGGCCCGCGTCGCCCGACCAGTCGCCGAGGGTGTCGGCGAGCAGGGCGTCCAGGTCGATGCCGGTGAGGTCGCCGACGATCACGGCCGTCGCGGTGGCCGGGCGGATGTGGGCGTCGAAGAAGGCGCGCACGGCGGCGGCGTCGATCCGCCGCACCGTCTCCTCGGTGCCGAGCCGCGGGCGGGACATCCGGGCGGTGGCCGGGAAGAGCTCCTTGGAGAGCTGCTTGGCGGCGCGCCGGGACGGGTTGGCCTGCTCGTGCGGGATCTCGTCCAGCCGGTTGCCGACGAGCCGCTCGATCTCGCTCTCGGCGAAGGCCGGGGCGCGCAGGGCCTCGGCGACCAGGCCGAGCGCCTTGGCCAGCCGGGAGGCCGGGACCTCCAGGGAGACCCGGACGCCGGGGTGGTCGGCGTGCGCGTCCAGGGTGGCGCCGCACCGCTCCAGCTCGGCGGCGAACTCCTCGGCGCTGTGCTTGTCGGTGCCCTCGGAGAGCGCGCGCGACATGATCGTGGCCACGCCGTCCAGGCCCTCGGGCTCGGCGTCCAGCGGCGCGTCCAGGAAGATCTCCACGGCCACGACCTGCTGGCCGGGGCGGTGGCAGCGCAGCACGGTCAGCCCGTTGGGCAGGGCGCCGCGCTCGGGGGCGGGGAAGGCCCACGGCCGGGCGGTGCCCGGGGTCGGCTGCGGGTGGTACTCCATGGCTACTCCAGTCACGGCGGCGTCGCTCACTTGTCCGCCCCCTCGGGCGCGTCGGTGGCCTCGTCGGCATCCTCGGCCGGCTCGATGGGCTCGTAGACCAGCACCGCCCGGTTGTCGGGGCGCAGGGCCGCCGCTGCCGCCTCGCGCACCTCCTCCGCGGTGATGTCCAGGACGCGTCCCACGGCGGTCAGGGCGAGCTGCGGGTCGCCGAACAGGACCGCGTACCGGCACAGTTCGTCCGCGCGGCCCGCGACCGTCCCCAGCCGGTCCAGCCACTCGCGCTCCAACTGGGCCTGCGCGCGCTCCATTTCCTCCGGGGTGGGGCCCGCCTCGGCGAACCGGGCCAGCTCCTCGTCGACGGCGGCCTCGATCGTCTCCACCTCGACACCGCCGGAGGTCTTCACGTCCAGCCAGCCCAGCGAGGGCGCCCCGGCGAGCCGCAGCAGCCCGAAGCCCGCCGCCACCGCCGTACGGTCGCGGCGGACCAGGCGGTTGTGCAGCCGGGAGGACTCGCCGCCGCCGAGCACGGTCAGCGCCAGGTCGGCCGCGTCACAGGCGCGGGTGCCGTCGTGCGGGAGGCGGTAGGCGGCCATCAGCGCCCGCGCCGGGACCTCCTCGTGGACCACTTCGCGTAGCTGCTCGCCGATGATCTCGGGCAGGGTGCCGTCGCGCGGCGGCTGCTTGCCGTCGTGGGACGGGATGGAGCCGAAGTACTTCTCGACCCAGGCGAGGGTCTGCTCGGGGTCGATGTCCCCGACGATGGAGAGCACCGCGTTGTTGGGCGCGTAGTACGTACGGAAGAACGCGCGGGCGTCCTCCAGGGTTGCCGCGTCCAGGTCGGCCATGGAGCCGATCGGGGTGTGGTGGTAGGGGTGGCCCTCGGGGTAGGAGAGGGCGGTGAGCTTCTCGAACGCGGTGCCGTAGGGCACGTTGTCGTAGCGCTGACGGCGCTCGTTCTTGACGACGTCGCGCTGGTTCTCCATGGACTCCTCGTCGAGCGCGGCGAGGAGGGAGCCCATACGGTCGGCTTCCAGCCAGAGGGCCAGCTCCACCTGATGGGTGGGCATGGTCTCGAAGTAGTTGGTCCGCTCGAAGCTGGTCGTCCCGTTGAGCGAGCCGCCGGCCCCCTGGACGAGCTCGAAGTGACCGTTCCCCTTGACCTGTCCCGAGCCCTGGAACATCAGGTGCTCGAAGAGGTGAGCCAGACCGGTGCGTCCCTTGACCTCGTGGCGCGAACCGACGTCGTACCAGAGGCAGACCGCGGCGACCGGGGTCAGATGGTCCTCGGAGAGCACCACACGCAGGCCGTTGGCCAGGCGGTGCTCGGTCGCTGTCAGGCCGCCGGAGCCGGCCTGAGCGGTGGCCGTGTGACCCATGGGCATGTACGTCCCTTCGATCGCGATACTGGACTTCCTGACCGGTACTTCCTGCCAGACCTGCCACTCTAAGCAAGCGCACCGGCACCTGGCGAAGTTCCCGTTCCGCGGAAGTTTCCGTCGATGGTGTCCCCGGCCGCCCGCCCGGGACGCCTTCGGACGGGTCGAGGTCCGCGTTGTCAGTGCGGAGGTCCACAATGGTCCGCATCAGTACCCCAGGTTGTCCGATCAGAATCCGTGAATCCGAGAAGGAGTCGCAGCCGCGATGGCCCGCCGTAGCACGAAGACCCCGCCGCCGGACGACTTCGAGGAGAAGATCCTCGACATCGACGTCGTCGACGAAATGCAGGGCTCCTTCCTCGAGTACGCGTACTCGGTGATCTACTCCAGGGCCCTGCCCGACGCCCGCGACGGCATGAAGCCGGTGCACCGGCGCATCGTGTCCCAGATGAACGAGATGGGACTGCGCCCGGACCGCGGCTATGTGAAGTGCGCGCGCGTCGTCGGCGAGGTCATGGGCAAGCTGCACCCCCACGGTGACGCGTCGATCTACGACGCCCTGGTGCGGATGGCACAGCCCTTCTCCATGCGGCTGCCCCTGGTCGACGGCCACGGCAACTTCGGTTCCCTCGGCAACGACGACCCGCCGGCCGCGATGCGGTACACCGAGTGCCGGATGGCCGACGCCACCTCCCTGATGACCGAGGCGATCGACGAGGACACCGTCGATTTCCAGTCGAACTACGACGGCCAGGAGCGCGAGCCGGTCGTCCTCCCGGCGGCCTACCCCAACCTCCTGGTCAACGGGGTCTCGGGCATCGCGGTCGGCATGGCGACCAACATGCCCCCGCACAACCTGGGCGAGGTCATCGCCGCCGCCCGCCATCTGATCAGGCACCCGGGCGCCGACGTCGAGACGCTGATGCGTTTCGTTCCCGGCCCCGACCTGCCCACCGGCGGCCGCATCGTCGGTCTCGGCGGCATCAAGGACGCGTACACGAACGGCCGTGGCACGTTCAAGATCCGTGCCACCGTCGCCGTGGAGGACGTGACGGCACGCCGTAAGGGCCTCGTCGTCACCGAACTGCCCTTCACCGTCGGCCCGGAGAAGGTGATCGCCAAGATCAAGGACCTGGTCTCGGCGAAGAAGCTCCAGGGCATCGCCGACGTCAAGGACCTCACCGACCGGGCGCACGGCCTGCGTCTGGTCATCGAGGTGAAGAACGGCTTCGTACCGGAAGCGGTGCTGGAGCAGCTCTACAAGCTGACGCCGATGGAGGAGTCCTTCGGCATCAACAACGTGGCCCTGGTCGACGGGCAGCCACTCACGCTCGGCCTCAAGGAGCTGCTGGAGGTCTATCTCGACCACCGCTTCGAGGTCGTGCGCCGGCGCAGCGAGTTCCGCCGCACCAAGCGCCGCGACCGGCTGCACCTGGTCGAGGGTCTGATCGTCGCCCTTCTCGACATCGACGAGGTCATCCGGATCATCCGGGACAGCGACAACTCCGCGCAGGCGAAGGAGCGCCTGATGGCGCACTTCTCGCTGAGCGAGATCCAGACGCAGTACATCCTGGACACCCCGCTGCGCCGGCTCACCCGCTTCGACCGGATCGAGCTGGAGAGCGAGCGCGACAAGCTCAACGGCGAGATCGAGGCGCTGACCGCGATCCTGGAGTCGGACGCGGAGCTGCGCAAGCTGGTCTCCTCGGAGCTGGCCGCCGTGGCGAAGAAGTTCGGCACGGACCGGCGCACGGTGCTGCTGGAGTCGGCCGCTTCGCAGATCGCGTCCGTGCCGCTGGAGGTCGCCGACGACCCGTGCCGGGTGCTGCTCTCCTCGACGGGGCTGCTGGCCCGTACGGCGAACGCGGAGCCGGTCGAGATCTCCGAGGACGCCCGGCGCACGAAGCACGACGTGATCGTCTCGGCGGTCGCGGCGACGGCACGCGGTGATGTGGGGGCGGTGACCTCCACCGGGCGGCTGCTGCGGCTCTCGGTGATCGACCTGCCCCAGCTTCCCGACACCCACGCGGAGCCCAACCTCTCTGGTGGGGCGATGATCTCGGAGTTCCTCAACCTGGAGGCGGACGAGGAGCTGGTCTGCCTCACGACGCTCGACGAGGCGTCGCCGGGGCTGGCGATCGGCACGCTCCAGGGCGTGGTGAAGCGCGTCGTGCCGGACTATCCGGCCAACAAGGACGAGCTGGAGGTCATCACCCTCAAGGACGGTGACCGCATCGTGGGCGCGGCCGAGCTGCGTACGGGCGAGGAGGACCTGGTCTTCATCACCTCCGACGCCCAGCTCCTGCGCTACCCGGCGGCCTCGGTGCGCCCGCAGGGGCGGGCCGCCGGAGGCATGGCGGGCGTCAAGCTGGGGGCGGGGGCCGAGGTGCTGTCGTTCACGGCGGTGGACCCGGCGGCGGACGCGATCGTGTTCACGGTGGCCGGTTCGCACGGGACGCTGGACGACTCGGTGCTGACGTCGAAGCTGACCCCGTTCGACCAGTATCCGCGCAAGGGCCGGGCGACCGGCGGGGTGCGCTGCCAGCGGTTCCTGAAGGGCGAGGACGTCCTGGTCTTCGCCTGGGCGGGCGCCACCCCGGCCCGGGCCGCGCAGAAGAACGGTACCCCGGCGAAGCTGCCGGAGCCGGACCCGAGGCGGGACGGCTCGGGCACACCGCTGCTGGAGAAGGTGGCCGTGATCGCGGGGCCGCCGCTGTAGGCCTGGTCGGCGGGCAGCGGCTGCGGAGGTGTCACGTCTCCGCGGCCGCTTCCTCCCGTACGTCCTCGGGCTCCGGCTCCTGTTGTACGTACCGGAGCACGCCCCACATGGCGCGTTCGGTCTCGGTGTCCGGGGTTTCGGGACCCGGTTCCGCGCGGCAGGCGGTGAGCCCGGCCCGCAGCGCCTCGGCGTCGATCCCGGCGCCGATCATGACGAGCTGGGTGAGCCGCTGCTCCCCCCGCGCCCACGGCTGCGGTACGAAGCGCAGGAACCGGCCGACCGCGTGCAGCGCGTACCGGTTGTCCCGGTCCCCCGCGCCGAAGTCCGCGAACCCCTTGATCCGGTAGAGGCCTTCGGGCCGGGAGTCGAGGAACGCGATGAACCGGCGCGGGTCCAGAGGGACGTCCGAGGTGAAGTCGACGCTCTCGTAGGCCGCGTGCAGATGGCCGGCATGGTCGTCGTGGTCGCCGCCCGCCTCCTCCCGCAGCAGATCCTCGAAGGTGAGCTGACGGATCCTCTCCTCGCCGTCCGGCCGCAGCGCCGGATCGAAGAGCAGCTCCGGGTCGATCCGGCCGTGCACGGCGGAGATCACGGCGGCGGGCCTGCTCAGCTCCGCGACCGCCGCTCGCAGCCGCTCCTGTTCGGCCTCCCCCACCCGGTCGGTCTTGTTCAGGACGACGAGGTCCGCGACGGCGAGATGGCGGTCGATCTCCGGATGGCGCTCCCGGACCCCGTCGAACTCGGCGGCGTCGACGACCTCGACCAGACCCCCGTACAGGATGTGCGGGTTCTCGCTGGCCAGCAGCATCCGTACGAGCTCCTGGGGTTCGGCGAGGCCGCTCGCCTCGATGACGATCAGGTCCAGCCGGGCGGACGGGCGGGTGAGCGTCTCCAGGAAGGTGTCGAGTTCGCTCGCGTCGACCGCGCAGCACAGGCAGCCGTTGCCCAGGGAGACCGTCGAGCCGACCTGCCCCGCGACCGTCATGGCGTCGATCTCGATGGACCCGAAATCGTTGACGATCACGCCGATCCGGGTGCCCGCGCGGTTGCGGAGGAGGTGGTTCAGGAGCGTGGTCTTGCCGGAGCCGAGAAAGCCCGCGAGGACGACGACCGGGATCTGCTGGGTGCGGGGCGGGGTCAACGGGGGCCTTCCTCGGAGGGGCGGTCAGGGCGCGGGGACCGGCTGCGGCGGGGGTGTGCCGATGTAGCGGGCCGCCGGGCGGGTGATCTTCGAGTCCTCCGCCTGCTCCAGGATATTGGCGCTCCAGCCGATCACCCGCGCCGCGGCGAACGTGGGCGTGAACATCGTGCGCGGCAGCCCGCAGAGCTCCATGACGACGCCGGCGTAGAACTCCACGTTGGTGTGCAGCTCCCGCCCCGGCTTGAGCTCGGCGAGGATGGCCTCCACCTGCCGTTCGACCTCCACGGCGAAGTCGACGAGCGGCCCGCCGAAGCCCTGCGCGATCGACTTGAGCATCCGGGAGCGCGGGTCCTCGGTGCGGTAGACGGGGTGGCCGAAGCCCATGATGCGGCGGCCGGAGAGGACCTGCTCGCGGATCCAGCCGTCGATGCGGTCCGGGGTGCCGATGGCGTCCAGGGTGTCCAGCGCGCGGCTCGGCGCCCCGCCGTGCAGCGGTCCGGAGAGCGCGCCGACGGCGGCGACCAGGCAGGCGGCCAGGTCGGCGCCGGTGGAGGCGACGACGCGGGCGGTGAACGTGGAGGCGTTGAAGCCGTGGTCGACGGTGGAGATCAGGTACTGCTCGACGGCCCGGACCCGCTCGGGCTCCGGCTCGGTGCCGGTGAGCATGTACAGGTAGTTGGCCGCGTAGGGCAGATCCTCGCGGGGTTCGACGGGTTCGAGGCCCTCGCCGAGGCGCTGGAGCGCGGTCAGGATCGTGGGTACGGCGGCGCAGGCGGCCAGCGCGTCCGTGCGGCGGCGGTCGGTGTCCAGGTCGTAGACCGGGCGGAATCCGCCGGCGGCGCCGAGCAGCGACAGGGCCGTACGGAGTCCGGCGAGCGGTCCGGACACGGCGCCCGCGCGGGCGATGGCGGGCAGTGCCTCGGTCACGTCGGCGGGGAGCGCGCGCAGGCCCGCCGTACGGGCGGCGAAGTCGGCGGCCTGCGCCCGGTCGGGCAGCTCGCCGTGGAACATCAGGTACCAGACGTCCTCGAAGCTGCGGGTCTGCGCGAGCTCGATCGCCGAGTACTGGCGGTAGTGGTAGAAGCCCTCCCGGCCGCGGACATCGCCGAGGGCGGTGTCCGTGACGACGACGCCGGCGAGACCGCGGGGGACGGCGGGGACAGGGGTGGTGGTCATGGCCGTTCTCTCCTCCGTGCATGCAACATTGATTCGACTGTCCATGCTTGACTGGAAATCTGTCAATGTTGATTGAGTCAATATGAAGGGGTGGTGGATACGGTGGTCCCCATGACGGATCAACCAGAGCCCGGCCGCCAGGACGCACCCCGGCTGACCACCCGCGAGGCCGCCGAGCTGCTGGGGGTGAAGCCCGAGACGGTGTACGCGTACGTCAGCCGGGGCCAGCTCAGCAGCGTGCGGGCGGCCGGGGGCCGGGGCAGCACGTTCGACGCCGAGGAGGTGCGGGCCCTGGCCCGGCGCTCGGGGCGGCGCGAGCCGTCACCGGCCGGGGGCGACCTCGTGTTCCGTACCGGCATCACGCTGATCGAGGAGGACCGGTACTACTTCCGGGGCGTCGACGCGACGGAGCTGGCCCGGGACCACGGCTACGAGGAGGTCGCGGAGTGGCTGTGGACCGGTGAGCTGCGGCCGGGTGCCCGCTTCGAGGCGCCGCCCGAGACCCTGGCGGCCGCCCGCCGGGCCGTCGGCGCGCTGCCCGCGCACAGCGGGTCGGCGGACCGGCTGCGGGTGGCGGTGACCGCTGCCGCCGCCACGGATCCGCTGCGGTTCGACCTGTCGCCGGAGGCGGTGCTGAGCAGTGCGCGGAGCCTGATCCCGACGCTGGTGGGGGCGTTGCCGGTGGCCGGCGGCGCGCCGGAGGCCGAGGGGGGCTCCTCGGGCTCTCTCGGCTCCTCGGGCTCCCTGGCCCGGCAGCTGTGGCCCCGGCTGACCGCGCGGCCGGCCGACGCCCCGGCCCTCGCCGTCCTGGACGCGGCCCTGGTCCTCCTGATCGACCACGACCTCGCGGCCTCCACCCTGGCCGCCCGGGTCGCCGCCTCGGCGCACGCCCATCCGTACGCCGTGGTCTCCGCCGGCCTCGGGGTCCTGGAGGGCCCGCTGCACGGCGCCGCCAGCGGCCTGGCCCACCGCATGCTCCAGGAGGCCGTGGACCGGGGCAGCGCGGTCCCGGTGGTCGCCGACCACCTGCGGACCGGGCGCCGGGTGCCGGGCCTGGGCCACCGGTTGTACCGGGGCGAGGACCCCCGGGCCCGCACCCTGTTCGCGCTGCTGGAGGACGTGGAGCAGGCGGCCGGTCCGCTGGCGGCGGCCCGGGAGGTGGTCGCCACGACGGCCCGCCACGCGCCGCTGCACGCCAACATCGACCTGGCGCTCGCCGTCCTCTCGGTGGGCTGCGGGATGGCGGCGGAGGCGGGCGAGACGGTGTTCGCGGTCGCCCGTACGGCGGGCTGGATCGCACACGCGCTGGAGGAGTACGGGGAGCGCCCGCTGCGGATCCGCCCGAGCGGGCAGTACACCGGCCCCCGGCCACCCCGGCCCACCCCTTAGGCGGACCAGGTCCCCACTAGTGCAAAAGGGCTACGGATCAGCGGGAATTCTCGCGCGGCGGCTGGGCGGTGGATCCACGCACCACCAGTTCGGGCTCGAAGAGCAGCTCGTCCGAGGGCACGGTCCGGCCGCCGATCTGCACCGAGAGCAGCTCCACGGCCGCGCGCCCCATGGCCTCGATGGGCTGGCGGACGGTGGTCAGCGGGGGCTCGGTGCAGTTCATGAACGCCGAGTCGTCGTAGCCCACGACCGAGACGTCGCCGGGCACCGAGAGCCCCCGGCGGCGGGCGGCCCGGACCGCGCCCAGGGCCAGCGGGTCGCTGGCGCAGATGATGCCGGTGACGCCCCGCTCAAGGAGGCGCATGGCGGCGGCCTGCCCGCCCTCCAGCGAGAACATCGCCCGCGCCACCCACTCGTCGGGGATGGACGTGCCGGTCTCCTCCGCGAGCACCCGGGCCGCGGCGAGCTTGCGCTGCGAGGGCACGTGGTCGGAGGGGCCGAGGACGAGGCCGATGCGCTCGTGGCCGAGCGAGACGAGGTGGCGCCAGGCCTGCTCGACGGCGACGGAGTCGTCGCAGGAGACGCCCGGGAAGCCGAGGCGGTCGATGGCCGCGTTGATCAGGACGACCGGGATCTTGCGGTCGGCGAGCACCTTGTAGTGGTCGTGCGGGGCGTCCTCCTGGTGGTAGAGGCCGCCCGCGAAGACCACGCCGGAGACCTGCTGCTGGAGGAGGAGTTCGACGTAGTCGGCCTCCGAGACGCCGCCCTTGGTCTGCGTGCAGAGCACCGGGGTGAGCCCCTGCTGGGCGAGCGCGCCGCCGACCACCTCGGCGAAGGCCGGGAAGATCGGGTTCTGCAGCTCGGGCAGGACCAGCCCGACCAGCCGCGCCCGCTCTCCCCGCAACTGGGTGGGCCGCTCGTAACCGAGGACGTCCAGCGCGGAGAGGACGGCCTGCCTGGTGGCGTCGGAGACGCCCGGCTTGCCGTTCAGCACCCGGCTGACCGTCGCCTCACTGACTCCCACCTTCTGGGCCACTTGAGCAAGTCGTCGCGTCATGAGCGCAAGATTAGCGCAAGAAGTGCAAGTGGATTGCGCTCCTGACGAACTCGCCGCAACTGCCGAACTCGCCGAAACGCTCCCGGAACGCCCGTACGAGAACGCCCCCCGTCAGCCCCGTACGAGAAGGCTCACGCTCACAGAAGCCGCGCCGCCAGGCAAGGGGGACAGCCCGGGGAACCGAACGGATTTCCGCCCGGCCCCCGCGCCCTTTACCGTCTCTACGATGAACGCCCCACCGCACTCCGACCGGGGACCGCGCAGGTTCGGCTGGCCGCAGCGGGTCTTCTCCCAGGTCCTGCTGATGCAGCTGGCCATCATCACGGGCGTCACCGTGCTGGTCACCGGCCTGTTCCTGGCCCCCCTCAGCGCCCAACTGGACGACGAGGCGATGCGCCGTGCCCTGGCCATCGCCCAGAGCACGGCCGCCCGGCCCGGGATCGCCGAGGACCTGCGCACCACGGAGCCGTCCGAGCTCGGCCCCGTACAGTCCGCCGCGGAGCGGATCAGGCGGGCCACCGGCGCGGAGTACGTCGTCGTGATGGACCGCCGGGGCGTGCGCTGGTCGCACCCGGAGGCGGACCGGATCGGCGAGGTGGTCTCCACCGACCCCGGGGACGCGCTCCGCGGCCGGGAGGTCATGGAGATCGACAGCGGGACCCTCGGCCGCTCGGCCCGGGGCAAGGTGCCGTTGCGCGACGCCTCCGGCTCGTTGGAGGTGGTCGGCGCGGTCTCGGTCGGGATCGAGTACGACAGCGTGCGCGCCCGTCTCCTCGGCGCGATCCCGGGGCTCCTGGCGTACGCCGGAACGGCCCTGGCCGTCGGCGCGCTCGCCGCGTACCTGATCTCCCGTCGGCTGCAACGGCAGACCCATGACCTGGCGTTCTCGGACATCTCCGCGCTGCTGACCGAGCGCGAGGCGATGCTGCACTCCATCCGCGAAGGGGTGCTCGCGCTCGACGGCGCGGGCCGGATCCGGCTGCTCAACGACGAGGCGCAGCGGCTGCTGGGGCTCGGCCCCGAGGCGGCGGGACGGCCGCTGGAGGAGGTGCTGGCCCCCGGCCGGACCGTGGACGTGCTGGCGGGGCGGGTGGTGGGCGATGACCTGCTGGCCGTCCAGGGCAGCCGGGTGCTGCTGGCCAACCGGATGGAGACGGACGACGGCGGGGCCGTGGTCACCCTGCGGGACCGGACCGAGCTGGAACACCTCGGCCGCGAGCTGGACTCCACCACCGGGCTGATCGACGCGCTGCGCGCCCAGGACCACGAGCACGCCAACCGGCTGCACACCCTGCTGGGGCTGCTGGAGCTGGAGATGCACGAGGACGCCATGGAGTTCGTCACGGAGGTGGTGGGCGTCCACCGGGCGACGGCGGAGCAGGTCACGGAGAAGGTGCGGGATCCGCTGCTGGCCGCGCTGCTCGTCGGCAAGGCGACGGTCGCCGCCGAGCGCGGTGTCTCGCTGCGGCTGGCCCCCGGCACACTGCTGCCGGACCGGGTGGTGGACCCGCGCGGCCTGGTCACGGTGGTCGGCAACCTGGTCGACAACGCCACGGACGCGGCGGCGGGGTCCGAGGACGCCCGGATCGAGGTCGGACTGCGGGCCGAGGGCCGTACGGTGGAACTGCGGGTACGGGACAGCGGCCCCGGGATCGCCCCGGAGCGGTACGCGTCGATCTTCACCGAGGGCTGGTCCACCAAGGACCTTCCGGCCCACGGCAAGCGCGGCCTCGGACTCCCGCTGGTCCGCCGGCTCGCGGAGCGCCAGGGAGGCAGTGTGACGGTCTCCCGGGCCGACGGGGGCGGGGCGGTCTTCACGGTGGTCCTGCCGGAGGCGCTCGGCGCAGCGGCGCCCACGACGGGAGGGAAACGGTGATCCAGGTCCTGATCGTGGACGACGACGTCCGGGTGGCGGAGATCAATGCCGCGTACGTCGCCAAGGTCGCCGGATTCCGGGTGGCCGCGCAGGCCCACTCGGCGGCCCAGGCGCTGGCCGTGGTCGAGGAGGTGCCCGTGGACCTGATCCTGCTGGACCACTACCTCCCGGACCGCAACGGCCTCGCCGTCGTACGGGAGCTGCGCCGGCTGGGCCGTCAGGTCGACGTGATCATGGTGACCGCCGCCCGTGACGTGGCGACGGTGCAGGACGCGATGCGGCACGGCGCGCTCCAGTACCTGGTCAAGCCGTTCACGTACGCCGGTCTGCGCTCGAAGCTGACCGCGTACGCGGCGCTCCGCCACACCCTCGACGGCGGCGGCCAGGCCGAGCAGGCGGAGGTGGACCGGCTCTTCGGCGCCCTGTGGGCGGCGGGCGAGCCGGACCTGCCCAAGGGCCACTCCCCCACCACCGCCGAGCTGGTCCGGCGGGCGCTGCGCGACGCGGACGGCCCGCTCTCCGCCCAGGAGATCGCGGAGAGCGCGGGGATGAGCCGGCAGACGGCGCAGCGCTATCTGAAGCTGCTGGAGCGGACGGGGAAGGTCCGGCTGACATTGCGGTACGGCGAGACGGGCCGCCCGGAACACCGGTACGCCTGGGCCTAGGGGCCTCTCCTTCGGATCAGGCCCGCCCCTTTCGGATCAGGCCGCCCCCGCCCCCGTACGCAAAGCTCCTACGCCGCCCCCGCCCCCGTCAGCGCCCGGACCTCGCTCTCGGCGTGCTTGGCCTCGTCCGGCTTCTCGCGCGAGGTGACGGTGCCGAGCCAGCCCGCCAGGAAGCCGAGCGGGATCGAGACGAGCCCCGGGTTATCCAGCGGGAAGAGCTGGAAGTCGACGCCCGGGAACAGCGACGTGGGGCTGCCCGATACGACCGGTGAGACCAGGACCAGGACGACGGCGGGGACGAGGCCCCCGTACACCGCCCAAACGGCTCCCCGCGTGGTGAAGTTCCGCCAGAACAGCGAGTAGAGCAGCGCCGGGAGGTTGGCCGACGCGGCCACGGCGAAGGCGAGGCCGACCAGGAACGCCACGTTGAGGTTCTGCGCGAGCAGGCCGAGTGCGATGGCGACCGCCCCGATCCCGGCGGCGGCGACCCGCGCGACGGCCACTTCGCCGTACTGCTTGCGGCCCGGGCGGCGGAGCGAGGCGTACAGGTCGTGGGCGACGGAGGCCGAGGAGGCGAGCGTGATGCCCGCGACGACGGCGAGGATGGTGGCGAAGGCGATCGCGGCGACGACGGCGAAGAGAACCGTTCCGCCGGTGGAACCCTCACCTCCGCCGAGGTCGAGGGCCAGCAGCGGTACGGCGGTGTTGCCCGCGGTGTTCGAGGAGCGGACCTCGGCGGAGCCGACCAGGGCCGCGGCGCCGAAGCCGAGCACGATCGTCATCAGGTAGAAGCTGCCGATGAGGCCGATGGACCAGACGACGGAGCGGCGTGCCGCGCGGGCGGTGGGCACGGTGTAGAAGCGCGACAGGATGTGCGGCAGTCCCGCCGTGCCGAGGACGAGGGCGACGCCCAGGCTGATGAAGTCGAAGCGCGCGATCCAGTCGCCGCCGTAGCGCAGGCCGGGGGCGAGGAAGTCCTTGCCGTGGCCGCTGCGTTCGGCGGCGGTGGTGAGCAGACCGTTGACGTCGAAGCGGAACCGGACCAGGACGAGCACGGTGAGGGCGACGGCCCCGCCCATCAGCAGCACGGCCTTGACGATCTGGATCCAGGTGGTGGCGCGCATCCCGCCGAACGACACGTAGACGACCATCAGCGCGCCGACCCCGACCACGGTCCACGTTCGGGCCGCGTCGCTCGTCCCGCCGAGCAGGAGGGCCACCAGGGAGCCCGCACCGACCATCTGGGCGACCAGGTAGAGCACGGAGACGGTGACGGACGAGGTGCCGAGCGCGATACGCACCGGGCGCTCGGCCATGCGGGCGGCGACCACGTCGGCGAGGGTGAACCGGCCGCAGTTGCGGACGAGTTCGGCCACCAGCAGCAGGACGACCAGCCAGGCCACCAGGAAGCCGACCGAGTAGAGCATGCCGTCGTAGCCGAACAGGGCGATCAGCCCGGAGATGCCGAGGAAGGAGGCGGCCGACATGTAGTCGCCGGCGATGGCGAAACCGTTCTCCATGGGCGAGAACAGGCGCCCGCCGGCGTAGAACTCCTCGGCGGAGCCCTGCCGGTTGCGGCCGGCCCAGGTGGTGATGAAGAGCGTCACCGCGATGAACGCGCAGAACAGCAGCAGGGCGAGTGTCTGGTGGTCGCCTCTCAACGGACCGGCCCTCCTGCCGCGGGCTGTCCGACTCCCCGCGTCATCTCCTGGGTGTCCCACCGCAGATCGAGCGCGGCCCGGTCCCTGCGCAGCCGCGCGTGGCGGGCGTACGCCCAGGTCAGGAGGAAGGTGGTGAGGAACTGGCCGAGGCCCGCCACCATCGCCACGTTGACCGCTCCGGCGACCGGACGGGCCATCAGCGCGGGCGCGGTGGTGGCCGCGACGACGTACGCGAGGTACCAGAGGAGGAAGGCCAGGGCGGCGGGCAGCACAAAGCGGCGGTAGCGGCGGCGCACCTCGCGGAAGGCCGCGCTGCGGTGCACCTCCAGGTAGATCTCGGCCGCGCTGGGCCGGGGTTCTCCGGGGCCGGACCCTGGCCGGCCGTCCACCGCCGCGCCTTCCACGCCGTCCGCCTCGTCCCAGCCCGCGGCCGACGCCTCGTACCACGGGTCGTCGAGCCGCACTCCCGCGGCCGACGGCCCTGCTTCCTTCTCCACCGAGCAACTCCCTTGTCCACGGACCTTTTCGGCCGCGTGGCCCACGATGGGTGGTGGAGGAAGCTCGCGGGCAGGCCATTCGCCCGAATTCACCTCTTCAGGTGACAGAAGTCCCGAACGCAAGCGGCCCCCACCCTTCCGGTAGTCCGGCGGGGCGGGGGCCTCAGGAGTCGATACGGCTCCCTACGCGTCGATGCGTGAACGGTCCAGGGTCGCCGCCGAGCTGGTGATGAACTCCTTGCGGGGGGCGACCTCGTTGCCCATCAGGAGGTCGAAGACCTGCTCGGAGGATTCCAGGTCACCGATGTTGATCCGGCGCAGCGTGCGGTGGCGCGGGTCCATCGTGGTCTCGGCGAGCTGGTCGGCGTCCATCTCACCGAGGCCCTTGTAACGCTGGATGGACTCCTTGATGCGCACGTTCTTGCGCTGGAACTCCAGCAGCGTCTGGCGCAGCTCGCTGTCCGAGTACGTGTACACGTACTTGTCCTGCCCCTTCTTGGGCTGGACCAGCTCGATCCGGTGCAGCGGCGGCACGGCGGCGAAGACCCGTCCGGCCTCGACCATCGGGCGCATGTAGCGCTGGAAGAGGGTCAGCAGCAGGGTACGGATGTGGGAGCCGTCCACATCGGCGTCGGTCATCATGATGACCTTGCCGTAGCGGGCGGCGTCGATGTCGAAGGTCCGGCCGGACCCGGCTCCTATGACCTGGATGATGGCGCCGCACTCGGCGTTCTTCAACATGTCCGACACGGACGACTTCTGGACGTTGAGGATCTTGCCGCGGATCGGCAGGAGCGCCTGGAACTCGCTGTTCCGCGCCAGCTTCGCGGTGCCGAGCGCCGAGTCCCCCTCGACGATGAAGAGCTCGCTGCGCTCGACGTCGTCGCTGCGGCAGTCGGCGAGCTTGGCGGGCAGCGAGGAGGACTCCAGCGCGGTCTTACGGCGCTGGGCGTCCTTGTGCTGGCGGGCCGCGATCCGCGTACGGGCGGCGGCGACGGCCTTCTCCAGGACCGCGCGGGCCTGGGCCTTGGCGTCCCGCTTGGTGGAGGTCAGGAACGCCTTGAGCTCCTTGGCGACCACGGCCGCGACGATCCGGTTGGCCGCCGAGGTGCCGAGCACCTCCTTGGTCTGCCCCTCGAACTGCGGCTCCGCCAGCCGTACGGTGACGACGGCGGTGAGCCCTTCGAGGGCGTCGTCCTTGACCACGTCGTCCTCGGCGACCCGCAGCATCTTCGCGGAGCGGAGCGCCTCGTTCACCGTCTTGGTGAGGGAGCGTTCGAAGCCGCTGACGTGGGTGCCGCCCTTGGGGGTGGCGATGATGTTGACGAAGGAGCGGACGGTGGTGTCGTAGCCGGTGCCCCAGCGCAGCGCGATGTCGACGCCGAGCTCCCGGGTGACCTCGGTCGCGGTCATGTGGCCGCGGTCGTCGAGGACCGGGACGGTCTCCTTGAAGGTGCCGGTGCCGGTCAGCCGCTGGACGTCGCAGACGGCCTTGTCCTGCGCCAGGTACTCGCAGAACTCGCTGATGCCGCCGTCGAAGCGGAACGTCTCCTCGGTCTTGCCCTCGCCGTCGGTCCCCCGCTCGTCGCGGACGACGATGGTGAGGCCGGGGACGAGGAAGGCCGTCTGGCGGGCCCGCTGGTAGAGCGTCTCCAGGTTGAGCTTGGCGTCCTTGAGGAAGATCTGCCGGTCCGCCCAGTACCTGACCCGGGTACCGGTACGGGTCTTCGGGACCCGCTTGCCCTTACGGAGGCCGTTGGCCGGGTCGAAGGGGCTGTCGGGGCCCTGCTCGGTGAACATGCCCGGGACGCCGCGCCGGAAGCTGATGGAGTGGGTCGCGCTGTTGCGGTCGACCTCGACGTCCAGGCGGGCGGAGAGGGCGTTGACCACGGAGGCGCCGACGCCGTGGAGGCCGCCGGAGGCCGCGTAGGAGCCGCCGCCGAACTTGCCTCCGGCGTGCAGCTTGGTCATGACGACCTCGATGCCGGAGAGCCCGGTCTTGGGCTCCACGTCCACGGGGATGCCGCGGCCGTTGTCCCGGACCTCGACCGAGGAGTCGTCGTGGAGGATGACCTCGATCTGGTCGCAGTGACCGCCCAGGGCCTCGTCGACGGAGTTGTCGATGATCTCCCAGAGGCAGTGCATGAGGCCACGGCTGTCGGTGGACCCGATGTACATCCCGGGGCGCTTGCGGACCGCCTCAAGTCCTTCGAGGACGAGAAGGTGCCGCGCGGTGTAGTTGGAGCTGTCCCGGTCGCCGCCTGCTGCGGTCAGCATCGCGGTGGACGGCACGGACGTTTCGGCGGTCACGCGGTTCGCTCCTCGCTGAATTTCATCTGGGCCTCTGGTGGGTATCACGGTCGGCTTCGGTTGCCGCTGAGAGCCTACAGAGGCCTGGTAGAGCGGTTGTAACGCCACCCTCGGGGAATCCTCATGCTAGACGAGCTCCATCCGGGCTCGCATGGATGTTCGATCATTCGTCGGAGTGACGTGCACATCACGTTCCCTTCGAGGCATGAACCATTTAGGCTCCGGGCACGTCCTCATGAACACACCGGCAAGCCGGCCGGCGGGACCCACCCCCAAGACAAGCAATGCGAAACCGTAGCGCTCCGCATACGGCACATTCGCCGCCAACCGGCAACTGACAGCCATCCCGAGAAGAAGTTTCGAAGAAAAGCCACGAGCGGGAACGTTTTCGGCCTGGTTGGATGTTGACCCTGGTACGACAGCTCGTCGAGCTAGAGAAGAGGCGACGTGACTACTGTTCTGACCCCCGCGAGCCCGCTGACCGCAGCAGACCGCTGTGACCGTTGCGGCGCCCAGGCATATCTGCGCGTCGTCCTGATCAGCGGCGGTGAACTGCTCTTCTGCGCCCACCACGGGCGCAAGTTCGAGCCGGAACTCAAGAAGATCGCCGCGGAAATACAGGATGAGACGGATCGGCTCACCGCCGTGCAGGCGACCGCCGACGAGGACCAGCACTGACACCTCGCATCCACGACGAGCCAGGGGCCGGTCCAGGACCGGCCGACGGGCGGCTCCCCCACCCAAAGGGGGCGCCGCCCGTTCTCGTTCGTCCGCGGGGTCCGGCGTTCACAGAAGGCCGGGCGTTCGCGGGACCGGGCGAGCGGGTCCCTGAGGGGCCCGCCCAGGCGCTCAGATACGGCCCTCGGCCCACCTCAGGGCGGCGGAGACCCGGGTGTACACCCCGGGGCTGCCGACGCGCCCGCAGCCGCTCCCCCAGGACACCAGGCCGATGAGCCGCCCACGGGCCACCAGCGGCCCGCCGCTGTCGCCCTGGCACGCGTCCCGCCCACCCGCCGGATCTCCCGCACAGAGCATCCCTGAGGCGTCGTACGTGCCTTCCCGGCCGCCCGGGTAGGCCCGCGCGCACTCACGGTCCGGCAGGACCTGGACCCGGGCGGAGCGCAGCACGGAGGCGTACGTACCGGCACCGGTCGTGTCCCCCCACCCGTAGACCGCTGCGGCCGTCCCGGCCCGGTACGCCTCGTCCCCGGCCCGGGCCATCGGGATGACGCCGCCCTTCGGCAGCGGCCGGGCCAGCGTGAGCACCGCGAGGTCGCCGGCGTTGGTGTCGGGGTCGTACGCCGGATTGACCCAGACCCCCCGGACCGGGATCTCCTCGCCGCTCGTGCCGCTCAGCCGGTCCCGCCCGGCGATGACACGGAGGTCCTTGACCCGGCTCACCGGTCCGCCGAGCGCCTCTTCACCCAGACAGTGGGCGACCGTCAGGACCTTCGTGGGTGCCACGGCGACGCCGCCGCAGAACTGGCCCGAGCGCGCTCCTCCGAACCGGTCACGGCTGGAGAGGGCCACCGCCCAGGGGCTGTCCGCCACGGGGGCGGGCTGCCCGCCGACGACGATGCTGTCCGCGGCCGCCGGGAGCGGCGAGGCGAGCGGGGCCACGGCGGCCGCGGCGGTCAGGGCGAGGACCCCGGTCAGGGCACGGGCGAGGGGACGGGGCATGAAGGCTCCTGACACTGAGGTGGCAACGACCCACCCAGCGTGATCGAGCCCGTCCGCCTGCGCACCCGCGGACACGCCGGAGGGCCCGGATCCCTGGGATCCGGGCCCTCCGGCCGGTGAATGTTCCGCCCTGTGTTCTAGTCCAGGTAGTCGCGCAGGACCTGCGAACGCGACGGGTGGCGGAGCTTCGACATCGTCTTCGACTCGATCTGACGGATGCGCTCACGCGTCACGCCGTAGACCTTGCCGATCTCGTCCAGCGTCTTCGGCTGACCGTCGGTGAGACCGAAGCGCATCGAGACCACACCGGCCTCACGCTCGGAGAGCGTGTCGAGCACCGAGTGCAGCTGCTCCTGGAGGAGCGTGAAGCTGACCGCGTCCGCCGGGACGACGGCCTCGGAGTCCTCGATCAGGTCACCGAACTCGCTGTCGCCGTCCTCGCCGAGCGGGGTGTGCAGCGAGATCGGCTCACGGCCGTACTTCTGGACCTCGATGACCTTCTCCGGGGTCATGTCGAGTTCCTTGGCCAGCTCCTCCGGGGTGGGCTCACGGCCCAGGTCCTGGAGCATCTGGCGCTGGACGCGCGCGAGCTTGTTGATGACCTCGACCATGTGCACCGGGATACGGATGGTGCGGGCCTGGTCGGCCATGGCGCGGGTGATCGCCTGACGGATCCACCAGGTGGCGTACGTGGAGAACTTGTAGCCCTTGGTGTAGTCGAACTTCTCGACCGCGCGGATCAGACCGAGGTTGCCCTCCTGGATCAGGTCCAGGAAGAGCATGCCGCGGCCGGTGTAACGCTTGGCCAGGGAGACCACCAGACGGAGGTTGGCCTCCAGGAGGTGGTTCTTGGCGCGGCGGCCGTCCTCGGCGATGATCTCCAGCTCGCGCTTGAGCTTCGGCGCGAGCTTGTCGGCGTTGGCGAGCTTGTCCTCGGCGAAGAGACCGGCCTCGATGCGCTTGGCGAGCTCGACCTCCTGCTCGGCGTTGAGGAGGGGGACCTTGCCGATCTGCTTGAGGTAGTCCTTGACCGGGTCGGCGGTGGCACCGGCGACGGCGACCTGCTGGGCAGGCGCGTCGTCCTCGTCGTCGTCGGAGAGGACGAAGCCCTTGTTCTCGCCCTCGCCCTCCTCCTCCTCGCCCTTGCCGGCCTTGACCTCTTCGACGGCCTCGTCACCGTCGAGCAGCTCGTCGTCCTGCTTGCCGGACTTCTTCGCCGCTGTCTTCTTGGCCGCCGTCTTCTTCACGGCGGTCTTCTTGGCAGCCGTCTTCTTGGCTGCCGCCTTCTTCGCGGGGGCGGCCGCGACGGCGTCGTCGGCCACCGCGTCCGCACTCTCGGCCGCCGGGGCGGCGGTGGCCGCGACGGTCCTCGTCACGGTGGTCTTCGCCGCGACAGTCTTGGTGGCGGTGCGCTTGACCGGGCTCTTCGCTGCGACGCTCTTGCGGGCGCGCTTCGGCGACTCCGCGGCACTGACCATCAGCGTCACACCCTCTTCCTCGAGGATCTGGTTGAGGCTGCGCAGAACGTTCTTCCACTGGGTTGGCGGAATCTGGTCAGCCTCGAAGGCCCGACGCACGTCATCGCCGGCGATCTGCCCATCAGCCTTCCCTCGCTCGATGAGCGCCATGACAGACTCGGACTCGGCGATCTCGGGCGGGAGCGTACGGGATGTGCTGGCCGACACGAACAACCTCTCGGAACGATGGAAACGGCTTCCGGCCCTGCCCTGGAGAGGGCTGGAACCGACGACCGCCGACTGGGGATGTCGTCGACGGCGCGGGTTCGGCCTCAGAACTGAACAGCGCGCCCAAGGGCTGCTGTATTCCTTCCGCGGCGGTCACCTCTTAAGTCATCGCGCTGCTTCGAGGAGTGTTACGCCCAATCCGCGTGGCCCGAGTCACACCCCATTCGCGACGAACCGAGCCAGGACAGGCATCTCCCCACAATTGTGCCGCCGGACCCGTGCGGTCCGGCGGCACAGGGCCTGCCACCCCGGCCGTGGACCGGTCAGTGCTGCTCGCGGGGCGCGGGAACCACCCGCTCCACGTCGGGGTGGACGACGAGGAGCTGGCGCATGGCCGTCTCGGCCCCCGCCGAGTCGCCCGAGGCCAGGGCGTCGACGATGCGTGCGTGGTGGCCGAGCGAGGCATCGCCCGGGCGGTCGCAGCCGGTGACCGGACCGCCGGAGACGTGCAGGGCGGCCGAGACGATGCCGGAGAGGTGTTCGAGCATCCGGTTGCCCGCGGCCTGGATGAGCAGGGCGTGGAACTCGGCATCGGCCCGGGAGAAGGTGATGGCGTCCCCCTGCCCCATCGCGTGCCCCATGATCTCCACCATGTCGGCGAGGCGCTGCTGAAGGTCCTCCCGGCCGTGCCCGGCGGCGAGACGGGCGGCGAGGGGCTCGATGGTCCAGCGGAGTTCGGCCAGCTCGCGGCGCTGGTCGTCGCGCTGCGGACCGAAGGCGCGCCACTCGATGATGTCGGGGTCCAGCAGGTTCCAGTCGCTGACCGGGCGGACCCGCGTACCCACATTGGGGCGCGCGCTGACGAGCCCCTTGGCCTCCAGGACGCGCAGGGACTCGCGTACGACGGTACGGGAGACCTCGAAGCGCTGGCCGATCTCCTCGGGAACGAGCGGACGGTCCGCGCCGAGGTCGCCGGAGACGATCATCTGGCCCAGCTGCTGGACGAGTTGGCCGTGCAGGCCGCGTCCACGGCTCGCCGCTCCCCGCCGGCTTGCCCGCCCCAACTCGGAATCGGAACCGCCCCAGGGCCGGGGCGCGGCGCGCTCGCCGGCCGGCGCTTCCGTGTAGGGATAGCGATCGAGTTCGCCCGCACCGGCCAGGCCGGAATCGGCGGAGCGGGCGGCGGTCATCATGGTGTGCGCAAGGGTACTCACGCATCCTTTGTCGGCGTGGCTCGTCCACCCCTTGAGGTCTTTGGTGAAAAGCACACGAAAGGGTGATCGGCGCCCGCGCCGCAATTGACGCCATACGCGTATGAACCAGGCATTTCCTAGGGAGTTGCGGGCTCCTCTTCTCGCCGCCGAGCCGGGGTGATCACCAACGCACCTTTCCGCGAAGGCTGGTGAACAGATACGCGCAGATCAGGGCCGACAACGACAGGGTGAGCGCGGCACCCACGGGCTGGGCCACCACCCGCGCGACGGCCAGGACCCAGCGGTCCGCCTCCTGCGGCAGTTGCCACCAGGCCAGTTCGCGCAGCCGGCCCGGAAGTCCGGTGACCGAACGCGCGGACGGTGCCTCGAACACCTTCTGCACCAGGGGAACCACCAGCACCGGAACGGCCAGTACGGCGGCGATCCCGGCCCCGGCCACCCGGAAGACACCCGCCGCCAGCAGCCCGGCCCAGGCGCAGCCCACGACCAGGCACGCCCAACTCGCGCCGAGTACCACGGCATTGGCCGGGACGGCGAGCAACTCCGGGCCGTAGAAGAGCCGGAGGCCCTGCGCGCCGCAGACGACGGTGAGCGAGGCAAGCAGGAGGGCGAATCCGGCGGTGACCGTCAGCTTGGCCACCAGCAGGCCGATCCGCCGGGGCACGGTGCCGCGGCCGGCGGCGAGCGCCGGGTAGCGGAACTCGTCGCCGAAGGAGAGCGCGCCCAGGATGCCCGCGCCCAGGGCGGCGGGAGGCAGCGGCAGCAGCTCGGGCCAGGCGGCGAGCGCGCGCGGCAGGGGTGTGCCGCCGGTACGCGCCAGGAGGACGGAGAGCGCGGCGGAGGCCAGCAGCACGGACGCCATGATCACGGTCGTCGTCCGGACGCCGAGGGAGCGCCGCAGTTCGTAGCGGAGCGGGCGCAGGGGCCCGCGGGCGGGGCGGACCCGGATCGGCGGCGGCAGTTCGGAGAGGGCGGCGGCGGAGGGCTGCCGGGCCTCGTCGTCGTGGGGCGGCGGGGCGGCGGCGGGTCCGGTGTCGCCGATCTCGTCGGCGAGTTGGTGGACCGGGACCCCGTGCCGGAACGCGGCGTCCCCGACCTCGGCGCAGGTGGAGCCGTACACGGTCAGCCGTCCGTTCGGCTCGGGGACCACCTCGACCGAGCGCTGTCCGGCCCGGGCCTCCCTGCTGACGACCGCCGCGAGCCGGGCCGCGTGCGGGGTGCGGACGGCGACGCGGGGGCGGAGCCGGGTGCGGGCGAAGTCGGCGACCTCCTGGTCCGCGACGAGGCGGCCGCCGTCGACGGTGACGACGTGATCGGCGGTGCGGGCGGCCTCCTTGGGGTCGGCGGTGGCGTACAGGACCGTTCCGCCCTGGGCCGCGTGGGCGCGCAGCAGCCCGTACAGCCAACTGTTCTCGCGCGGGGAGAGGCCTTCGGCGGGTTCGTCCAGGACCAGGGTGTGCGGGTCACCGAGCAGGGCGGAGGCGAGGCCGAGGCGTCGGTCCATCCCCACCGACAGGGTGCCGAGCCGCTGGTCCCCGAGCCCGGCGAGGCCCACGACTTCGAGCATCTCGTCGGCCCGGGCCGCGGGCGTCCCGGCGGCGGCGCAGAGCATCCGGAGCTGGCCGCGGGCCGTACGGGAGGGGTGCCCCGGTACGTCGCCGAGCAGCACGCCCACTTCGCGCGCCGGGTGGGCGATGCGGTGCAGCGGCCTGCCGCGGAAGTAGGCGACGCCCCGGCCGGAGTCGAGTTCGAGCATCAGCCGCAGGGTCGCGGTCTTGCCCGAACCGGGAGCGCCCAGCAGGGCGGTGACGCGGCCGGGCGGGGCCTCGAAGGTCAGGTCGTCCACGGCGGGCGGAGCGTCGCGACGGGGGGTGCTGGTGAGTCCGATGGCCTGGAGCATCGCTTCTCTCGCGTTCTCTCACGGAAGGTGAGACCGCTCGGCGGCAGAGGGGTACCGCAGCAACATAACGCGACATTTCCGACTTTTCGTGCAGCAGTGGACCCGCGGGTGTTCCGCACTCCCCCGGCTGCCGACAGGCCCCGCCGTCAGACCTCCGGCCGCAGCATCGGCGGGTTGAGCACCGTGGCCGCACCGGCCCGGAACAGCTGCGCGGGCCGGCCGCCCTGCCGTGTGGTGGTCCCGCCGGAGGGCACCAGGAAGCCGGGGGTGCCCGTGACCTTGCGGTGGAAGTTGCGCGGGTCGAGGACCACGCCCCACACCGCCTCGTAGACCCGGCGCAGCTCCCCGACCGTGAACTCCGGCGGGCAGAACGCCGTGGCCAGCGAGGAGTACTCGATCTTGGAGCGGGCGCGCTCCACACCGTCGGCGAGGATCCGCGCGTGGTCGAAGGCGAGCGGTGTCGCCTGCTCGCCCTCCCGGAGCAGGTCCTCCACAGGTGCCCAGCGGGCGCTGTTGGCGTCCCCGCCCGCCCGGGGCGCGGGCAGATCCGGGGCGAGCGCGAGGTGCGCGACGCTGACGACCCGCATCCGGGGGTCCCGCGCCGGGTCCCCGTAGGTGGCCAGCTGTTCGAGGTGCGCGCCGTTGCCCACGGCGGGCTTCGCCGGATCATGGGCGGACAGCCCCGTCTCCTCGACGAGCTCACGCGCCGCCGCGGACACGAGATCCTCGTCGGCCCTGACGAAACCGCCGGGCAACGCCCACCGGCCCTGGAAGGGCGTCTCCCCACGGCGGACCACCAGTGCGCAGAGCGCGTGACGGCGCACCGTGAGCACGACCAGGTCCACGGTGACGGCGAAGGGCGGGAAGGTCGACGGGTCGTAGGGCGGCATGCCGTGATCATAGTCGTCTGCCTGACGATAAACACTCCCTTCGGTACTCCGGTGATCAGGGAGATCCCGGGTGCGGCCGGATCCGGCCGCACCCGTCGAGAAGGTCTCCGCAGAGCGGTGCCGTAGAGCGGGCGGTGCCGTCGGGCAGGCAGCGGCCCGCCCGGCTCACCGCACTGCCGGGCCCGCCGCCCTCAGCGACGCGTCCCGGCGCCGCGCCTGCCGTACCGCCGGACGTCGCGCACGCGGCGTCCGGCGACCATCGGCCCGGGCCCGGGCACGGCCGCACCGGGCCGGGACGCCCCAGGCCTGGTCGCAGCGGGCACCGGTGGGGTCGCCCCGGTGTCCGTCGTCGCCCGGCGCCCGCTCGCGCGCCGCCGGGCCCGGTTCGCCGCCGGCCTGACCCTCCGGACATGCAGGGCGGGCCCCCTCGTGCCCCCGGCCCCCACCACCGCCCCGGCGTCCCCGGCACCCGCGACCGCCGCCTCCGGCCCTTCACCATCGGCGCCGTCACCGCGCAGGCAGCGGCGCAGGGTCTCCGGGTCCAGCCCTTCGTTGCACGCCCGGTGCAGGAGCTGCGCGAACGTGTACTCCGGGTCCGCGCGGAGCGCCATGGCCAGCGCGACCCGGGCGCCGGGCTCGTCGCCGGTGGACCAGGAGACCCAGCCCGCCAGGGTCAGCGGAGCCGCCGCGTGCTCGCCGTACGGTCCGACGCAGCGCCGGGCGAGGGTCCGCCACAGCCTCAGCGCGCGGTGCCCTTCGGGGCCTTCCATCCAGACCGCGGCCTTGTCCCGGGTCTCCCGGTCCTGGAGGCCAAGGATGACCGCGGCGGCCTCGTCCTCGTCGATCAGCTGGTCGTCCCCGAGGTCGGAGACGGCTTCCGGAGCGGGCGGCGTCCGCCCGAGGCGGTCCATCAGGGTGCGGGCGAGCGTGAGGGTCTCCTTCGCCACCTCGGCCTTCGCCCGCTCGTCCAGGATCCGGGGCGCCAGCGAGGGCGCGGCCCGGTCCAGCGCCCGCAGCTGTGCGGACACCTCGTCCGGCGTCTGCCACGGAGCGAGCCGCGCCTCCATGTCGCGCAACGTCCCCCGTACCCGGATCCCCGCATAGGCGGCAGCGGCGGCCATCACCGTCGTACCGGGCATGGCCAGGGGCTTTCCCTGGGGCGGGCAGCACCGGCCGTCGGGGCAGCAGTAGGACCAGTACCGGCCGTCCGAGAGGCAGAGCGCTTCGAGCACGGGCACGTCCAGCGCTCCGCACGCCGTACGCAGGCTCTGGGCGAACGGCCGCAGGCGCTCCATCGTCAGGCGGCCGCTCTCCCCGTCCGGCGAGTCCTGGCAGAGGAAGATCACGATCGCGTCGGGCCGTCCGTCACGGCGCTCGCTCCCCGAGATCAGGCTCTCCGCCAACTGTTCGGCGACCGGTCCCCATTCACCGGGCGCCCGTGGAATGCCGAGCCGGAGCCGGCCGCCGAACCGGCCCCGGCCACCGTGCAGCGCCACCATCACGACGCTGTCGCTGGGGTGGAAACCCATCAGATACGGGAGGGCGTCGGCGAGTTCGGCAGGGCCTCGCAGGGTGATCTGCTGACCGTCGGACGGGCCGGTGGATTCGTGGTGCTTGTTCATGGCTCGACGGTCCCGCGGTCCGCCGGATCCCGCGACCCCTGTGGATAACGTTATCCACAGGGGTGGCCCGGCGTTCGCGGTTTGTGGTCGTCATCGGGTTGCATGGAGGGATGACCAACGCAGACCGTGCAGCGCTCAGAGCTTCGGCCGACTCCGTCCTCGCCCGCCTCGTCGGGGATGCCACGGGTGCGGCCAGGCTGCGCGAGGACCAGTGGCTGGCGATCGAAGCGCTCGTCGCCGACAAGCGCCGGGCGCTGGTCGTGCAGCGCACCGGATGGGGCAAGTCCGCCGTCTACTTCGTGGCGACCTCGCTGCTGCGCGCGCAGGGCAGCGGCCCGACCGTGATCGTGTCGCCGCTGCTGGCACTGATGCGCAACCAGGTCGCGGCGGCCGCGCGGGCGGGGATCAGCGCCCGCACGATCAATTCGTCCAACACGGAGGAGTGGGAGAGCGTCCAGGCCGAGGTGGCGGCCGGTGAGGTCGACGTCCTCCTGGTCTCCCCCGAGCGGCTGAACAACCCCGACTTCCGGGACCAGGTGCTGCCTCAGCTCTCCGCCGCGACGGGTCTCCTGGTGGTCGACGAGGCTCACTGCATCTCCGACTGGGGGCACGACTTCCGGCCTGACTACCGGCGGCTGCGGACCATGCTCGCCGATCTCCCCGCCGGTGTGCCGGTGCTGGCCACCACCGCCACGGCCAACGCCCGCGTGACGGCGGACGTCGCGGAACAACTGGGCACGGGCGCGGGCACGGACGCGCTGGTGCTGCGGGGTCCGCTGGACCGGGAGAGCCTGAGCCTGGGTGTGCTCCAACTGCCCAACGCGGCGCACCGGCTGGCCTGGCTGGGCGACCACCTCGGGGAGCTTCCCGGTTCCGGGATCATCTACACGCTGACGGTCGCGGCGGCCGAGGAGGTCACGGCCTACCTGCGGCAGAACGGCCATCCGGTCACCTCCTACACGGGGCGGACCGAGAACGCGGACCGCCAGCAGGCGGAGGACGACCTGCTGGCCAACCGGGTCAAGGCACTGGTCGCCACCTCCGCGCTGGGCATGGGGTTCGACAAGCCCGACCTCGGCTTCGTCGTGCACCTGGGCTCGCCGTCCTCCCCCATCGCGTACTACCAGCAGGTCGGGCGCGCGGGGCGCGGGGTCGAGCACGCCGAGGTGCTGTTGCTCCCCGGCAAGGAGGACGAGGCGATCTGGCAGTACTTCGCCTCGGTCGCCTTCCCTCCCGAGGAGCAGGTGCGCCGCACCCTGGATGTCCTGGCCCGGTCGGAGCGGCCGCTCTCCCTGCCCGCGCTGGAACCTCTGGTCGACCTCCGGCGGACCCGCCTGGAGACGATGCTCAAGGTGCTGGACGTCGACGGTGCGGTGAAGCGGGTCAAGGGCGGCTGGACCTCCACCGGCGAGCCGTGGGTCTACGACTCCGAGCGCTACGCCTGGGTCGCCCGGCAGCGGGCCGACGAGCAGCAGGCCATGCGCGACTACGCCACGACGACGGCGTGCCGGATGGAGTTCCTGCGGCTGCGGCTCGACGACGAGGAAGCCACCGCCTGCGGGCGCTGCGACAACTGCGCGGGCGCCCGCTTCGACGACAAGGTCTCCCCCGCGGCCCTGGACGGCGCCCGCAGCGAGCTGGGCCGGCCGGGGGTGGAGGTCGCCCCCCGCAAGATGTGGCCCACCGGTCTGTCCGCGGTGGGCGTCGACCTCAAGGGACGTATCCCCGCCGGTGAACTCTCCTCCGCCGGACGGGCGCTGGGCAGGCTCTCCGACATCGGCTGGGGCAATCGGCTGCGCCCGATGCTGGCGGCGCAGGCACCGGACGCGCCGGTGCCGGACGATGTCACGGACGCCGTGGTCACCGTGCTCGCGGACTGGGCCAGGGGCTCCGGCGGCTGGGCCTCCGGGGCGCCCGACGCCGCTCCCCGGCCGGTCGGCGTGGTCACCGTCGCCTCGCGCCGCCGACCGCAGTTGGTGGAGTCGCTCGGCCGGCGCATCGCCGAGATCGGCCGGATGCCGCTGCTCGGGACGGTGACGTACGCGCCGGGCACCGAGGAGCTGACGATGTCGCAGACCAACAGCGCACAGCGGGTGCGGGCCCTGCACGAGGCCCTGAGCGTCGAGCCGGAGCTGGCGCAGGCGCTGCGGTCCGCCGACGGCCCGGTCCTGCTCGTGGACGACCTGTCCGACACCGGCTGGACGCTGGCCGTCGCCGCGCGGCTGCTGCGGCGGGCCGGAGCCCGGGGGGTGTGCCCGCTGGTCCTCGCGGTTCAGGGGTGACGGGACGCGTCATCCGGGTCGGGGCTGGGCAGGGATATCAGTGTCATTCCGGCTGATTCCCGTCAGCCGCGCCAATTGCTCGTTGCCGCCTGCCGATACGCCAGGAAGAATTGGGACTGCTCCCCGCACAGTTCTCGTCGGGCCCGGAAGGGCTGTGCCGCGGCGCGCCCTCACTCGACCCTGCCCGCACCATGGGCGCGTAGCGAAGGGAGGATCATGACCTTCGGATTCGCCCCGTCCTCAGCCACTTCGATATCGGCGTTCTCGACCCCACCGGGTGGAGCGGACTCCGTCAACCGCCTTGCCCGGATGCTCGAACCCGCCGAGTGGGCCTCGGCGGGGATACCGCTGCTGCGCAGTCCGCGCGAGGTCGTCAGCGGGCTGCACTCCCGGCACCGGCCGACGCCCGCCACCGCCGTCGTGGCGGTCCTCGACCATGAGGAACGGCTCACGGCGAGCGCCTCTTTCACCCGCCGGGACACAGCGGCGGCGGACGGCTGGGACTTCCGCAACGCCCTGCTCGCCCATCTGCGGCGCGTGATCCCGCACGATCTGCGCCGGCGTACTCCGGTGCGTACGGCCGTGCTTCTCTACTGCCGCGACGGCGACGAGCGGTGGACCGAGGAGGACGGCGCGTGGATGTGGGGCCTGCGGGACGCCTGTACCCTGCACGGGCTCCGGTGCGGTGCTTACATCACGCTGACCGGCGGGGGCTGGCAGGTGCTCGGCGAAGGGCGGGGCGGACGGCGGCCCAGCTCCCTGTCGGAGCCGGCTCCGCTGTCCGACCTCGTCACCGAACAGCAGCCCGCGCTGACGCGGACGGGTGGCGGCTCCGCCCAGGCGCTGCGCCGCTCGGCCGCCCGGTGACCGCAGAACACACCGGAAGCTGAGCCCCGGCCGCCCGTGACGGCGGCCGGGGCTGCTGCGCACCGGTACGACGGGTTACGACCGGTACGACGGTGACGACTGGTACGACGGTTCAGACACCCGCGCCGAGTGCGGAGTTGATCGTCTGCGGGTCTCCGCAGACGATCAGCAGCGCGGCGGCGCGGTCACGGGCGACGGGCAGCGCGCGGGTGACGGTGTCACCGGCGCCCCCGTTGACCGCCACGACGACGACGGGCCGCGGCTTCGCCCGGTCGACCGCGGAGGCGTCCGCGAAGAAGACGTCGTCACCGGCGTCCTGGTGGGACCAGTACGCGGCGTCGCCGAAGGACAGCTCGTGGGCGGCCCACGGGTGCTGCTCACCGGTGGTGAGCACCAGGATGTCGCCCGGCGCGCGGCCGGACTCCAGCAGCAGGTCGACCGCTTCCTCGGCCGCGTCGAGGGCCCCGCCGGCCGGGGCCGGGATCAGCTGGAGCTGGGGCGCGGAACGATTCTCCGGCCGGCTCGGAGCGCTCGTCGGCGCTACGGGAGCCGGTGCGGGAGCCGGTGCGGTCGCGGGTACGGATACGGGGTGTGCGCGCTGTGCCGGAGGCGTGGGGCGCGCGGGGCCGGGGACCGGACGACCGGGACGCGGCGTGGCCGCGGAACGCGGACCTGGTACGGGGCGGGGGGTCGGCGCGGTACGGCCGGCGGCCGGAGCGACGCGGGGACCCTGGGCACTCTCGTGAATCTGAGGCTCCTGAAGGATGAGGGAAGAGAGGCAGGAAAGGTGGTTGGTCGGGCCGACGTGGTCGGTCGGCATCGCGGTGGGCGCCTGCGCGCGATCAGAATTCGAAGCCGAGCTGGCCCCCGCTTTCGAGTGCGGCCGCCTCGGCGGAAAAACGGACCTTCTTCAGGTGCTGCCACCGGGGCAGCGCGTCCAGGTACGCCCAGGAGAGACGGTGATGGGGCGTGGGCCCCCGCTCCTCCAGTGCGGCCCGGTGCACCGGCGAGGGATACCCCGCGTTGGCACCGAAGGCGAAGTCTGTGTACTCCTCGGACTCCCCGCCCAGTTCGGCCATCATCCGGTCGCGGTACACCTTGGCGATGACCGAGGCGGCCGCCACCGCGATGCAGGACTGGTCGCCCTTGATGACCGTACGGACCTTCCAGGGGGCGCCCAGGTAGTCGTGCTTGCCGTCGAGTATCACCGCGTCGGGCCGCACCGGCAGCCCCTCCAGGGCCCGTACGGCGGCGAGCCGCAGCGCCGCGGTCATGCCGAGGTCGTCGATCTCCTGCGGGGAGGCGTGGCCCAGGGCGTGGGCGGTGACCCAGCTCTCCAGCACGGGGGCGAGCTGGGCACGCCGCAGCGGCGTCAAGAGCTTGGAATCGGTGAGGCCTTCGGGCGGTCGGCGCAGACCGGTGACCGCGGCACACACGGTGACGGGTCCGGCCCACGCCCCGCGTCCGACCTCGTCGACACCGGCAACGGTCCTGGCACCGGTGGTAGCGCGAAGCGAGCGCTCGACGGTGTGCGTGGGTGGTTCGTACGGCATGGCGCCAGACAGCGTACGCCGAGAGCGACGGCAGCGACACCCCGGGGCACCGGGGACACCGAGATTCGGCCGGGGGGCGTCGCTCCGGGGTGGGATCAGTAGGGGTCGTAGCCGTCGGGGTCCTGCTCGTAGCCGTCGCGCTCGCCTTCCCGTACGCCGTCCGTGCCCAGGCCGTAGCAGGTGCGGTGGTCGGCGGTGGCCGGGCGCTCGCGGAGGATCTCCTCGGCCCTCGCCTCGCCCCAGCTGGTGGCGTACCAGGGGGAGTCGGAGGTGTGCAGCTCGCGCTGGA
The DNA here is from genome assembly GCF_042718795.1 of Streptomyces cyaneofuscatus. GTDB lineage: Bacteria > Actinomycetota > Actinomycetes > Streptomycetales > Streptomycetaceae > Streptomyces > Streptomyces cyaneofuscatus_A. The sequence goes on along the minus strand of NZ_JBHXOX010000012.1, from coordinate 82,811 downwards.
CGACCCGGAGGGCGCAGGAGCGCTGCGGCTCCGGCAGCTTGTCGAGAGCGGGTACGGCGTCGGCGGAGAGGTCCTTGAGGTAGTCGAGGTCGATCGAGGTGCCGTCGTCCTCGAAGCGCTGGACGTTCTGCTCGGCGACCACCGCGTCCGGGGAGATCGCCCCGAAGGCCAGGACGGCGGCCGCGGCGCTGACCGCGATCGCGCGCGGCAGGAACCGGGCGCCGAACACCCCCGCGGCCAGGATCAGGACGAACACGACGCCGAGCCAGAGTTCCATCGCGGCCACGGAGATCCGCAGCCGGGTGAGCCCGTACTCCTCGACGTACAGGTCCATGCGGCGCAGCGCCGAGGCGACGACGACCAGGGTGAGCACACAGAGGGTGCCCAGCACGGCGCGTACCAGTGTCCGGTCCCGGCTGCCGCCGCGCGGTGCCCAGCGCAGGGCCAGGGCGATCACGACGAGGGTGAGCAGGGTGGCCCAGAGCAACTGCCAGAAGCCCTGGCGGGCGTACTCGGCGTGGTCGAGCCCGGTCTTCTCCCGCACCTTGTCGTAACCCCCGAGGAGGACGACGAGCTGGAGGGTGATGAACGCGGCGAAGAGCAGGTTCAGGACGATGAGCGGAAGCGCCCACTCCGTACGTCCCCGGGGTTTGCCCGCCTGGACGATGAGCCCGTCCCAGCGCACGGGGGCGGCGGCGGTGCGGGCGGCGGCCAGCGCGCCCACGAGGCCGACGAGGAAGAGGAACGTCCGCAACGGGCCGTCGACGATCGACACATCGGGGGTGAGCCGGCCCAGCAGGTCGGCGAAGGCGGCGTCGGCGCTGGCGAAGAGCGTCCCGAACACCACGAGGAGCCCGACGGCCACAGCCGTGGTGCGTACGGCGGTGCCCCAGCGTCCCCGGGAGTCGTCGGCCCGCTCCCGTATCCCGCGCCAGCCCCACCGGACCCCGGCCGCGGCCGAGTCCACGAGGCCCACGGAGCCGATCAGCACGCCGAGCCAGCTCCGGCTGCCGTGCAGCGCGAGCGAGCCCAGGGCGAAGGCCGACACGACGGCCAGGAAGGTCGGCCAGCCCGCGTCCCGGAGGGCGGGCACCGCGAGCAGGGCGAGACCGCCGACGGCCCAGGTGGCGGTCCAGGGCCGCAGCCGGCGCCCCGCTGCCCGGGCGGCGAACCCGGCGGCGAGGGCGGCGGGCACGGCGACGATCAGCAGGTTCACCCCGAGGCCGTCGCCGAGCAGGAGCGCGCTGAGTACGGCGGTGGCCAGGGCGGCCCACAGGACGGCGGGCGGGATCGGCGGGGGCGCGGCCGGGCGCAGCTTGGCCGTCGCGCCGGGGCGCTTGACGGGGGGCTGCCAGGGGCGGCCGGGCTGCCAGGTCTGCTGCGCCCCCTGGGCCCGCTGCCGCTGGGCGTGGAGGTACGCGGGGGTGGCCGGCGGCTCGACGGCCTGGGCCGGGGACGGCGAGGATGACGATGACCGCAACTGCGGCTGCGGCTGCGGCTGCGGCTGCGGCTGCGGAGTCGGTGAGGGGTCGGCCGGGGGGCCTGACGCCTTGGGCGACTCGGACGCCTGAGGCGCCCCGGACACCCCGGATGCCTCGGACGGTTGTTCGGACATGGGACCCCTCCCCCACCGAGCACCCGCGCACACCCCATAGGGGCGCGTGGTCCCGGCATCTCATTCGGCGCACGCCCAAGAAGGTCGATCGGTGAAGATCGACCAGGGGGCGGCGTGGCCGAAAGATTAGTCCCGAACCGGTGTTCGCGAACACTCAGAGTGAGGCCTGTGGCAGGACCGTGACAGTCCCCTGTCAAACAGTCAGTGCCGCGCCGGGAGTAGCCAGCCGGGCGGTGCCTCCGTCTGCGCCAGCCAGTCGGCGGGCGGCGCCCCGGCGGTACAGGCGGCGACGACGCCCCCGACGATGGCGCAGGTCGTGTCGACGTCGCCGCCCGCCTGAGCCGTCAGCCAGAAGGCCTCCTCGAAGTCTCCGAGGCTCCTGGCCGCCGACCAGAGGGCGAACGGCACGGTGTCGTGGGCGCTGGTCCTGCGGCCGTTGCCGAGGACCGCGGCGACCGTGCCGGCGTCCTGGTAGTCGAGCATGTCGCGGGCCCGGCGCAGCCCTGCGCCGACCGCGCTGCGGGGCACGAGCGCGATGACACCGTCGAGGAGCTCCTCGGGCTTCGGCGGCCCGCCCGGGGCCGCGGCGAGCGAGGCGGCCGCCGCGACGGCCATCGCGCCGACGACGGCCTCACGGTGCTGGTGGGTGGTGTACGAGGAGATCTCGGCCTGGTGGGTGGCCTGCTCCGGGTCGTCCGCGTACCAGGCGCCGAGCGGGGCGATCCGCATGGCCGAACCGTTGCCCCACGACCCCTGCCCCTTGAAGAGCCCCGAGGCCAGCTCGCGCCAGTCGCCGCCCTCCCGTACGAGCCGGAGCAGCCGGTTCACGGCGGGGCCGTAGCCCCGGTCGAAGTCGTGGTGCTCGGCGAAGGAGTGCGCGAGCGCGTCCTGGTCGATACGGCCGTGGGCGGCGAGCACGGCCAGGACCGAGGCGGCCATCTCGGTGTCGTCGGTCCACTGCCAGGGGCCGGGCGGCAACAGGCGCTGTTTGAGCAGCGGGTAGTTGACCGGGACGAAGAACTGGGAGCCCAGGGCGTCTCCCACGGACAGGCCACGCAGGCTGGCCAGGGCGCGTTCGAAGCGCCGCTCGGAAGCAGAATCAACGGTCATCGCCCTGCCACTCTATCCGGTGCGGCCGTACGGCTCAGGGGTGCGCCAGTGCTGGAAGGGCCGGTCCAGGGTGTAGCGGCCGTTCTCGCCGAGGAGCAGGGTTCGCGCCTCGCCGTTGCCCGGGTTGGAGAGCGATTCGAACTCGGCGACCGACCAGTGGAACCAGCGCATGCAGAACAGCCGCATCGTCAGCCCGTGGGTGACCAGCAGGACGTTCTCCGGGTGGTCCGGCTCCTCGAAGCTGCGGTGCAGGCTCTCCAGGAACGCGCCGACCCGGTCGTAGACGTCGGCGCCGGACTCCCCCTGGGCGAAGCGGTAGAAGAAGTGCCCGTAGGCGTCCCGGTAGGCCTTCTGGAGCCGTACGTCGTCCCGGTCCTGCCAGTTGCCCCAGTCCTGCTCGCGCAGCCGGGGCTCCTCGCGGACCCTGACCAGGGCGGGATCAAGACCGAAGACCCGGAACGTCTCGTGGGTGCGCCGGTAGGGGGAGATGTAGACGCTCACCCGCTCCTCGCCGAACTGCTCACGCAGCCGCGCCCCGGTCTCCTCGGCCTGCCGCAGGCCCGTCGCGGTGAGCCGGAGCGCGTGGTCGGGCTCCCGCTCGTACACCGTGTCGTCGGCGTTGCCCTCGGACTCGCCGTGCCGGACGAGGACGATGCGCTGCGGTCGTGCCATGCACCGACCCTAGGGGGTGTACGGCGATTCCGCGTGATCCGTACAGATCACGCGTGATCCTCAGGCGCCGATGTCAGACCGTCCAGGAGGGTTCCAGCTCGACGACGTCCCCCGTCAGCGCGGCCACGTCCGTCTCGGTCTGCGCTCGGGCCGCCAGGCGCTCCGCCCCGTCGGCGCGGTACTTGCCCCGCTCGGCAGCCGACTTCCACAGGGACAGCACGAGGAACTCGTTGCCGGGCGCCTCCCCGAAGACCCCGCGCAGCATGCCGGGGGAACCGGCCATCGCCGGGTTCCACACCTGCTTCTGCATCAGCACGAAGTGCTCGGCCCGGTTCTCGTGCACGCTGCTGTGCGCGACCCTGACGACATCCGCGTCCGTGAAGTCCGGCTCGAAACCCGTCTTCACGTCGAACCGGCGCTCGAAGAGCATGACCTGCATGTCGCGGAAGGTGCCGGCCTGCCCGGTCGCCGGGCGGTCGTGTCCACGGGCCATGAACGAGTCGTAGAAGACGCGGTTCTCCCAGAACGCGAAGACATGGGCGACACCGGGGCGCGTTCGGCTCCACCCGCCGCTCTGCCCCCTGAACCCCGGCTCGCCGAGCAGCCCCGCCCACTTCCGCTGTCCCCGCTCGAAACCATGACGGTCCACCACGGAACAGCGAATCCACTTCACCAGCACCGCGCCATCGTACGGCGCGGAACGTGGCACGGGTCACGGTCCCCCGCAAGGCCGTCCCCGAGCACATGGCCCGATCCGGTCGCCCGCCACGCGGGCAGTTGGCGGCGCGGCCCGTTCCGTACATGATCGGGTGAATCGGATGATGAGAACGGTCCGTGGACCGTCGGCCAGGAGGGGAAGTCCGGTGAGCACTCCGAACAAGGACATCGAGAAGGTCGAAGTACGGATCAAGTGGGACCCCAGCCCGCACGGTCAACCGGACGTCGACCTCGACATCATCGCGGCCACCTACCCGGCGGACGCGCCGTACGGCAGCCCCGCGTACCTGGTGCACTTCGACAGCCGCTCGCCGGACGGGACCATCACGCTGAACCGGGACAGCAGGACCGGCCAGGGGTTCGGCTTCGACGAGGTCATGACGATCGAGCTGGGCCGGCTGGCGGACCGGTACGGCCGGGTCGTGGTCGGCGTCGCCATCCAGCAGCGCGAGGGCCGCACGACCTTCGGCGAGGTCGGCAGCACGGTGGTGGAGATCCGGGAGGGCTACACGAGCCTGGTCGAGGACGACTTCGCGCGGGTGGCGTCGTCGACGGCGGCCGTCGTCGGGGAGTTCTCCCGTACCGGTTCCGGGCAGTGGACGTTCCGTGCGGAGGTACGTGGCTTCGACGCCGACCCGAACACGTTCGCCGCGGTGATGGGGGACCGCGACGCCGGGGCCTGACGCGATGCCTCGACGCACACCTCTCCACGCCGACGTCTTTCGGCCAACCAGGGTGAGGACCAACCAGGGTGAGGACGACTTCGCGAGGCCGCGGGTCCTGAGCACAGGGCCCGCGGCATCACCGCACGGCGGTCAGGTACTCCTGGGCCTTCGTCACGTTCGAATGGTGGCGCTCTCGCACACCACACCCCTCCCCAGGAGAGCTGCCCGAACGCCGAAGGGGACCGGCCCGGGGCCGGTCCCCTTCACACGTCACCGCTCAGCCGGGTGTCAGCTGCAACCGCTGGTCGAGCCGCAGCCCTCGCAGATGTAGCAGGAGCCGGCGCGCTGCATCTTCGTCCCGCAGGAGAAGCAGAGCGGGGCGTCCGCGCTGATGCCGAGCTGCATCTCGACCAGCTCGGCCGAGGTGTGCGCCGTCGCCGGAGCCGGCTTCTCGGCGGACTCGCGGGGAGCCGTCACCGCCTTCAGCTCGGGCTGCACCGGGGCCGACTGGGCGAGGGCCTCGGTGTCCACGTCCGCCTCGAAGGACTGCTCGTACGAACCGGTGTCGAGGTGGCGCTGGCGCTCCTCGGCGGAGTGGATGCCGAGGGCGGAGCGGGTCTCGAAGGGCAGGAAGTCGAGCGCCAGGCGGCGGAAGATGTAGTCGACGATCGACTGCGCCATCCGCACGTCCGGGTCGTCCGTCATGCCGGCCGGCTCGAAGCGCATGTTCGTGAACTTCGAGACGTACGTCTCCAGCGGGACGCCGTACTGCAGGCCGACCGATACGGCGATGGAGAAGGCGTCCATCATGCCCGCGAGGGTCGAGCCCTGCTTGGACATCTTCAGGAAGACCTCACCGAGACCGTCGTCCGGGTAGGAGTTGGCGGTCATGTAGCCCTCGGCGCCGCCCACCGTGAAGGAGGTGGTGATGCCGGGACGGCCCTTGGGGAGGCGCTTGCGGACCGGGCGGTACTCGACGACCTTCTCGACCGCCGTACGGATGGTCTCCTCGGCCTTCGCGGTGACCTCTTCCTTCTCCTTGTCCTTGGTCTTGGCGGAGAGGGGCTGGCCGACCTTGCAGTTGTCGCGGTAGATCGCGAGCGCCTTGACGCCCATCTTCCACGCCTCGAAGTAGACCTCTTCGACGTCCTCGACGGTGGCCGTCTCGGGCAGGTTGACGGTCTTGGAGAGCGCGCCGGAGATCCACGGCTGGATGGCCGCCATCATCCGGACGTGGCCCATCGCGGAGATGGAACGCTCGCCCATCGCGCAGTCGAAGACCTCGTAGTGCTCGGGCTTGAGGCCCGGCGCGTCGATCACGTTGCCGTTCTCGGCGATGTGGGCGACGATCGCCTCGATCTGCTCCGGCTGGTAGCCGAGACGGCGCAGCGCCTGCGGCACCGTGCCGTTGACGATCTGCATCGAGCCGCCGCCGACCAGCTTCTTGAACTTGACCAGGGCGAGGTCGGGCTCCAGGCCGGTGGTGTCGCAGGACATCGCGAGACCGATGGTGCCGGTGGGCGCGATGACCGAGGCCTGCGCGTTGCGGAAACCGTTCTTCGCTCCGAGCCGGATCACGTCCTGCCAGGCTTCCGTCGCGGCGGCCCAGACCGGCGAGTCCAGGTCGTCGACGTGGACGGCCTTGGCGTTGGCGTCGGCGTGCTGCTTCATGACGCGCTGGTGCGGCTCGGCGTTACGGGCGTAGCCGTCGTACGGGCCGACGACCGCGGCCAGCTCGGCGGAGCGCTTGTACGAGGTGCTGGTCATCAGCGAGGTGATGGCCCCGGCCAGGGCGCGGCCGCCGTCGCTGTCGTACGCGTGGCCGGTCGCCATCAGGAGGGCGCCGAGGTTGGCGTAACCGATGCCGAGCTGGCGGTAGGCGCGGGTGTTCTCGCCGATCTTCTGCGTCGGGAAGTCCGCGAAGCAGATCGAGATGTCCATCGCGGTGATGACCAGCTCGACGACCTGGGAGAAGCGCTCGGACTCGAAGGACTGGTTGCCCAGGCCGTCGTCCTTGAGGAACTTCATCAGGTTGAGGGAGGCGAGGTTGCACGAGGTGTTGTCCAGGTGCATGTACTCGCTGCACGGGTTCGAGCCGTTGATCCGGCCGGACTCCGGGCAGGTGTGCCAGGCGTTGATGGTGTCGTCGTACTGGATGCCCGGGTCGGCACAGGCCCAGGCGGCCTCGGCCATCTTGCGGAAGAGGGACTTGGCCTCGACCTCTTCGATGACGTCGCCGGTCATCCGGGAGCGCAGCCCGAACTTGGAGCCCGCCTCGACGGCCTTCATGAACTCGTCGTTCACCCGGACCGAGTTGTTGGCGTTCTGGTACTGGACGGACGTGATGTCGTCGCCGCCCAGGTCCATGTCGAAGCCCGCGTCACGCAGGGCGCGGATCTTCTCCTCCTCCTTCACCTTGGTCTCGATGAAGGCCTCGATGTCGGGGTGGTCGACGTCGAGGATGACCATCTTGGCCGCACGGCGGGTGGCGCCACCGGACTTGATGGTTCCGGCGGACGCGTCGGCGCCGCGCATGAAGGAGACCGGTCCCGACGCGTTGCCGCCGGAGGAGAGGAGCTCCTTGGAGGAGCGGATACGGGAGAGGTTCAGGCCGGCGCCGGAGCCGCCCTTGAAGATCATGCCCTCTTCCTTGTACCAGTCGAGGATCGACTCCATGGAGTCGTCGACGGCCAGGATGAAGCAGGCGGAGACCTGCTGCGGCTGGGGCGTTCCGACGTTGAACCAGACCGGGGAGTTGAAGCTGAAGACCTGGTGCAGGAGGGCGTACGCCAGCTCGTGCTCGAAGATCTCGGCGTCCGCGGGAGAGGCGAAGTAGCTGTTCTCCTCGCCGGCCTTCCGGTACGTCTTCACGATCCGGTCGATCAACTGCTTGAGACCGGTCTCGCGCTGCGGGGTGCCGACCGCGCCGCGGAAGTACTTGCTGGTGACGATGTTGACCGCGTTCACCGACCAGAAGTCGGGGAACTCGACGCCACGCTGCTCGAAGTTGATCGAGCCGTCGCGCCAATTGGTCATGACGACGTCCCGGCGCTCCCACGCCACCTCGTCGTACGGGTGCACGCCGGGGGTGGTGTGGATGCGCTCGATACGCAGACCCTTGCTCGCCTTGGTGCCCTTGGTGCGGGAACCTCGTGCCGGGCCGCTCGCCGTCTCTGTCATGCCGCCTCCCATATGTGGGCAAAAACGCCCTGAAGTGCCCAGTTCTTCCCAGGCACAGTGTGTGTCCGTCGTCCTGCGGGCCACGTAGGGCCGCGGGAACAGGTTCTGAAGCGCCCGGTCACCAGCCGGAGGACATGACTCCGGACGGTGACGGGCAGGTGCCGCTCAGTCGGCGGCAATGGCAGGGGCGGGGACCTCAAGGGTCTCGCCGCTCCCGCAGTCCTCCGCGGTGGGCCGCTGCGCGCGCAATTCCACGATGGCGGCCTCGAAGTCTTCCAAGGAATCGAACGCCCGGTAGACGGACGCGAAGCGCAGGTACGCGACGAGGTCGAGTTCCTGCAGGGGGCCGAGTATGGCCAGACCCACGTCGTGGGTGGTCAGCTCGGCACTGCCGGTGGCGCGCACCGCCTCCTCGACCCGCTGGCCGAGTTTGGCGAGGGCGTCCTCCGTGACGGGCCGGCCCTGGCATGCCTTGCGGACGCCGGAGATGACCTTGGTGCGACTGAAGGGTTCGGTCACGCCGCTGCGCTTGACCACCATCAGCGAGCACGTCTCCACCGTGGTGAAGCGGCGGGAGCAGTCGGGGCACTGGCGGCGGCGACGGATCGACGTCCCGTCGTCGGTGGTGCGACTGTCGACGACCCGGCTGTCGGGGTGCCTGCAGAAGGGGCAGTGCATGGCTCCCAACCCTCCTTCACAGCGCGACTGAATAGCCTCTCCGGCCGGCCCTCGCGGGCCCCTCGGAGGCAGTCCCCAGCATAGGCGATGGCCCTGGTCCGAATGAACCCGGGACCACAACTTCTGGGCGGCCGGGACGATCCAACCACTAGATCTAGGGTTGCGTCGCAATTTCGGCCCTACCGCGTGTCGCGCCCCGGACGTGTCCGGAGGAAGCGCGGGCCAGGGAAGAGGCTACGGGAATCGCGCGGTGCGCGAACCGCCGGGGGCCGGGAGCGCGGATGCGGGATGAAAGACTGGGCGCGGACCTCGGCCGGACCCGTACGAGCCCTCCGCTCCCTGCTCATACACCTCCGGGAAGCATCGCGGCAGCCCTTTATTCGTTTTTCACTCGAACGTGTGTTTGGCGCAACCTTTCGAAAGCTACTACCGTTGTCCAGCTAGGGAGACCATTCGAGAGGGGCCGACGTGACCACGACCGCAGACAGTGCCACCATCACCGCCCGGGACCACCGCTCCCAGAGCCGACTTGAGCCGGTGCATGCCATGAATGACTCAGTCACGAACACGGACGGGCCCGAGCCCGCGCGACCCGGGCGCTCCTTGCCCGGGAGGCCGCCAGGGATCAGGGCGGACAGCTCGGGGCTCACGGACCGGCAGCGGCGGGTCATCGAGGTCATCCGGGACTCCGTGCAGCGGCGGGGCTACCCGCCCTCCATGCGGGAGATCGGTCAGGCGGTGGGCCTGTCCAGCACGTCGTCCGTCGCCCATCAGCTGATGGCCCTGGAGCGCAAGGGGTTCCTCCGGCGGGACCCGCACCGGCCCCGCGCCTACGAGGTACGCGGATCGGACCAGCCCAGCACCCAGCCGACCGACACGACGGGGAAGCCCGCCGCGTCGTACGTCCCTCTGGTGGGCCGGATCGCCGCCGGTGGGCCGATCCTCGCCGAGGAGTCGGTCGAGGACGTCTTCCCGCTGCCGCGCCAGCTCGTCGGCGACGGCGAGCTGTTCGTCCTCAAGGTCGTCGGTGACTCGATGATCGAAGCGGCGATCTGTGACGGCGACTGGGTCACCGTGCGCCGCCAGCCCGTCGCGGAGAACGGTGACATCGTCGCCGCGATGCTGGACGGTGAGGCGACGGTCAAGCGCTTCCGCCGCGAGGACGGCCATGTGTGGCTGCTCCCGCACAACGCCGCGTACCAGCCGATCCCCGGTGACGAGGCGACGATCCTCGGCAAGGTGGTGGCGGTGCTGCGGCGGGTGTGAAGACGCACCGGTCGTCGACCTCACGTAGATGATGAAGCCCCGGGACCGCCGCAAGGCGTCCCGGGGCTTCATCATCCACGTGTCCTACGTGCCGTCCGCTACTTGCCGTCCGCCTTGGCCAGGGCGTCGATCGCGGCGAGTGAGCGGCGGGCCTGGTTGCGGTCCGTCGTGTACCAGAAGTCCGGCAGCGAGGCGCGGAGATAGCTGCCGTACCGCGCGTTGGCGAGGCGCGGGTCCAGCACGGCGACGACGCCCTTGTCCCCCGTGGCCCGGACTAGGCGGCCCGCGCCCTGGGCCATGAGCAGCGCGGAGTGCGTCGCGGCCACCGCCATGAACCCGTTGCCGCCGGCCTCCTCGACCGCCTTCTGGCGTGCGCTCATCAGCGGGTCGTCGGGACGGGGGAACGGGATCCGGTCCATGACCACCAGCTGACAGCTCGGCCCCGGCACATCGACGCCCTGCCAGAGCGAAAGGGTGCCGAAGAGGCAGGTCTCCGGGTCGGCGGCGAAGTTCTTGATCAGCTCGCCGAGGGTCTCCTCGCCCTGGAGCAGGATCGGCTTGTCCAGCCGGCCCCGCAGCTCCTCGGCGGCTGCCTTGGCCCCCCGCATGGAGGAGAACAGCCCCAGCGTGCGGCCGCCCGCCGCCTCCACCAGCTCCGCCAGCTCGTCCAGCATGTCCGTACGGGAGCCTTCGCGGCCCGGAGTGTTCAGATGGCGGGCGACGTAGAGGATGCCCTGCTTCGGGTAGTCGAACGGGGAGCCGACGTCCAGCCCCTTCCACGACGGGATGTCGTCGCCCGCCATGCCCTCGGGAGCCAGCCCCAGGGAAGCGCCCACCCCGTTGAAGTCCCCGCCGAGCTTCAGCGTGGCCGAGGTCAGGATCACGGAACGCTCGGCGAAGAGCTTCTCGCGCAGCAGCCCGGAGACGGAGAGCGGAGCCACCCGCACGGAGGCGCCGAACCGGTCGTGCTGCTCGTACCAGACGACGTCGTACTCCGAGCCCTGGGTGATGCGCTCGGCGACCCCGTGGATCGACTCGACCGAGGCCAGGGCCTGCTTGCGGACGGCGTTCTCGTCCTCGACCGACTTGTCCCGGGTGGCGCCGATCGCGGAGATCACCGTACGAGCCGCGTCCCGCAGCGCCATCAGCGCGTACCCGAGGTCCTCGGGCACCTCCTCAAGGCGCCCCGGGAGGGCCAGCTCCATCACCCGCTCGAACCCCTCGGCGGCGGTCTGGAGCGCGTCGGCGGCCTTCTCGTTGACCAGCTTCGCCGCCCGGCGGACCGCCCGGTTGACCTGGGCCGGGGTCAGCTCCCCGGTGGCCACCCCGGTGACCCGGGAGACCAGCTCGTGCGCCTCGTCCACGATCAGCACCTCGTGGGAGGGCAGCACCGGGGCGCCCTCGATGGCGTCGATCGCGAGCAGCGCGTGGTTGGTGACGACCACATCGGCGAGCTTGGCGCGCTCCCGGGCCGCCTCCGCGAAGCACTCCGCTCCGTACGCGCATTTCGACGCGCCGAGGCACTCGCGCGAGGAGACCGAGATCTGCGCCCAGGCCCGGTCCGAGACGCCGGGGGTGAGGTCGTCCCGGTCGCCGGTCTCCGTATCGCTCGACCAGTCCCGCAGCCGCAGCAGGTCCTGGCCCAGCTTGCTGGAGGGCGCCGCCGCCTCGAACTGGTCGAACAGCCCCTCCTCCTCGTCCTGCGGGACCCCCTCGTGGAGCCGGTGCAGGCAGAGGTAGTTCGACCGGCCCTTGAGCATCGCGTACTGCGGGCGCCGGCGCAGCAGCGGGTGCAGGGCGTCCACCGTGCGCGGAAGGTCCCGCTCCACCAACTGCCGCTGGAGGGCGAGGGTGGCCGTGGCCACGACGACCCGCTCCCCGTGCGCCAGCGCGGGCACCAGGTAGCCGAGGGACTTGCCGGTGCCGGTGCCGGCCTGGACCAGCAGGTGGGATTGGTCGTCGACCGCCGCGGCGACGGCCTCGGCCATGGCGGCCTGGCCGGGGCGCTCCGTACCGCCGACGGCGGTGACGGCGGCGTGCAGGAGCTCGGGGAGGAGTGGCTTCGTCATAGCCCGACCACCCTACGGCGCGCCACTGACAACGGTGGTCACTCCCGGATCCGGGCGGAGGGGTGCAGCGGGTTGGGAACCGTGCCGTGGATCGCCGCGTGCGGGCGGCTGGAGCGGTCGCGGTAGCCGTCCACGTGCAGGCGGTTGCGGTTGAGACAGAGACGTTCGATCTCGGGGGTGAGCATGTCGAACAGCTCGAACCGCTCCTTGAGCTCGGGGAAGCGGGCGTGGTGGCGGACGATCTCCGCCCGGACGAGTGACCAGAACGCGTCCTCGCTCACCCCGAGCTGCTCCTCGCAGAGCGGGGACAGATAGCGGAAGACGCCGACGAAGAGGCCGGAGTGGATGAACTGGGTGAGGAAGGACGGCGCCTCGGTGAGGAGGACCGTGCGGACCTCTTCGGGCATGGTGTCGTGCTCCGGCAGCGGGTGGGCGCTGACGTTGACGTCGTCGACGAAGTCCTTGATCGCCAGCCGTACGGGCACGTCGTTCTCGTCGAAGACGACGATGGCGTTCTCGCCGTGCGGGGAGAAGACCGTCCCGTAGCGGTAGAGGAAGTGCAGCAGCGGCGGCAGCAGGGCGGCGAAGAGGCGGGTGAGCCAGGCCTCCGGGGCGAGCCCGGAGCGCTCGACGAGTTCGGCGGTGAACGCGCGGCCCGCCGGATCCGTATGCAGGAGGGAGGCGAGCGTGCGGGCGCGTTCGCCCGGGTCGAGGCGGGGCGGCAGGGGCTCCCGCCAGATGGCGCCGAGGAGCTCCTTGTACTGGTACGGGGCTTCGGGGAGGTGGTCGTAGAGCGGGTGTTCCACGGCGACGGAGGCGACCTCGCCGAGGAGGATGACCCGACAGGTGTCGCGGAGGAACGGATCGGCCTCGCACAGGCCCTGGACCCAGGCGGTGACGGCGGGGGCGGCGAGGGTCCGCTCGGTGGGCAGGCCGCGCCAGACGAGCGTGTTGAGGATGGAAAGCGGCAGCTTCACCGTGTGCCGGTCGGGGCGGGACACGTTGGCGAACGTACGGACGGACTGCTGGGCGAGGCGTGCGTCGCCGTCGGTGTGCAGCGCCACGATGTCCCCGTCGGCGATGGCGTGGGCGAAGAGCGGCACGATCCACTCGTCCCACTGCCAGGGGTGTACGGGGAGGTGGAGGTAGCTCGCCGGGTCGAGCCCCCGGGCGTCCAGTTCGGCGGCGAACGCGGCGCGTACGGAGGGGTCGAGCTCCTGGGCGTAGAGGTGCTCGGGGGTGGTGAGTCGGCCGACGCCCCGGTACTGCGCGATGCGGGTGCTCACGGCGATCCACGGCAGCCGGAGGGGGCTGCGGGTCTCGGGCGTGAAGCGGGCCGCGTCGGAGGCGGAGAAGCCGAGCCGCCCCTTGCTCGCCACCAGCCAGGGGTGGCCGGTCTGGTGGCCTTCGAGTTCGGCGTAGCCGAGGTCAGCGAGCTCCCGCGCGGTGAGGGCGGTGTGGTCGAGGCGGGCGTCGGCGGAGAGCGTGAGGGTCAGCTCCCGGATGAGGTGGCCGAGCGTGGCGCCGTCGAGGCCGAGGAGGCCGCGGGCGCGGGCGAGGAACCGCAGCGGGTCGCGGAACGGGCGGGCCGTACCGTCCGAAGTGCCGTTGGCGGCGGCGTGGCTGGAGGAAGCGCCGTTGGAGAGGGGGCTTGCGGGCGGATGGGCCGTCTCGACGGAGTCGGGGTCGACGCGCCAGCTTCCGTAGACGCCGCGGCGGGCCGAGAAGCGGAGTTCGGTGCCGTCGTCGAGCGAGAGAGCGTACAGATGGCCGTCGCCGGGCCGGCGCTCGGGCTCGATGATCTCCTCGTACGCGAACTCGCCGAGCATCTTGGCGAGCAGCCGCGCCGCGGCCCGGTCCCAGATCTGCCGGTTCAGCTCCGGGGGGCTGAGGAGTGGGTGGGGCTCGACTGCGTCAGGGCTCGCGGGATATGTCGGCACGGGGACTCCTCCGGGTGGGACCGATGGGGTTCGAGCGGTGGATACGGTGCGGCGCGGTGTTCACAGGTGATCACGGTACGTTCGGTCGCGGATCATGAGAGCGGCACGTTTGTCGGGGAGGTCCACCTCTGCGGAGAAGCGGAATCCAGCGTTCAGGAATGCCGATACGGACGGGGTGTTACGGAGGTCCGGCTCGGCGACGACCCGGCCGCAGCGCGGAAGGTTGTCCAGCACGAGGTCGGCGACCGCGCGCAGCAGCGTCGTGCCCACGCCCCTCCCCCGGTCGCCCACGCCCCCGATGAGGAGGTGGATACCGGTGTCGTGGAGGCGGGCGGGGTAGTGGCGGGCCAGCGGGTCCAGGTCGGCGCGGTAGATCTCCCAGTAGCTCATGGGCGTTCCGTCGAGGACGCCGAGGCAGGGGAGGGAGCGGCCGTCCCCTTCGAGCTGCGGCCGCAGATGGTCGGCGGTGACGGATTCGGGCCCGGCGAGCTCCCAGAAGGGGGCGACGGCGGGGTCGTTCATCCAGCGGCTGAGGACGGCGAGATCGCGCTCCAGGACCACCGGGACCAGGTGGAAGACCCCGGCCTCGGTGGTCGCGCCGGGCCAGGTGGCCGGGTCGCCGAGCAGCTCGCCGACGGGGTCGCGCCGGCGAGCTGCCTTGTTCCGGTCCTCCGCGATGAGGGCGAGGAGTTCCTCGGTGAGCTTCAGATCGAGGGTGTCTTCCGTGCCGGTGGGCGCGGCGGTGGTTTCCCGGTCGCCGGGCCCGGAGCCCGGTTCCTCAGGCGCCGCGTCGGATTCGGCGGGCGCGTCGGCGGGAGGCACGGTGACACTCTCCTCTCTGGAGCGGGGGCCGGGGCCCCTCGGGTCTCGGGAGCGGGGGCCGGGGCCCCTCAGGTCTCTGGAGCGGGGGCCGGGGCCCCTCAGGCGTGCAGCGGGTTGGCGATGGTGACGTAGACGGACTGGGTGTCGACCGGGCCGACCAGCTCGTCCAGGCCGTGCAGCCGGGTCAGCAGGTTCGCCTTGCAGCGCAGTTGGCGGTGCTGGAGAAGATACGCGGGCAGGGGCGAGCCCAGTTCCGCGTTCTCGGTGAGGAATTGGCGGAGGACGGTGAGGAGTGTCTGTTCGTCGGCGAGGCGTTGCGCGCCGAACGCGCCGATGAGGCCGAGGACATTGTTGATGCCCAGGTAGTAGGCGAACCGCTCGTCGGTGACCGGGTCGGAGACGAAGGTGTCGCTGACGGTGCCGATGCCCGGGAGCCGCCGCTCCAGCTCGTCGCGGCGGGAGTCGCGGAAGTAGTAGCCCTGGTTGTCCCGGTAGCGGCCGCCGACCGGCCAGCCGTCCGGGTCGAGCAGGACCAGGGTGTTCTGCTGGTGGGCCTCCAGGGCGACGCCGGCGTGGGCGTCGAGCCAGAGGACGGGGCGTACGACGCGGTCCAGGTAGCGCCGGAACCACTCCGCCGAGACGTCCGCGACCGGGCGGCCGGTCCGGGCGGCCAGGACGGCGACGGCCTCGGCGAGCCGGGAGCGCATCAGGGGCTGCCCGGGCCGGGGCCGCTGAGCGGTGAGCCCGGCGATGCAGACGGCGTCGTCGCCCGGGCCGAAGGGGTTCTGCCGGAGCATCACGTCGAGGCCGGTGACGGGGGTGCCCTCGGGGTCGTCGACGGCGAGCCAGGCGGGGTCGCGGACGATGTCGAAGCCGGGGTGCTCGCGCTGCCAGCTCTCGGCGAGGCCGGTGGTCAGGAGGCGGTGGACCTCGACGCCCCGGTGCAGCTCCTTGCGGAGGTTCTCGCGGCGGGAGTTGGTGATGCGTACGCCGAGGGAGAGCTTGAGCATCACCCGGGCGCCGGGGCGGTGCACGGTGCGGATGGAGGAGGTGGGGTGCCAGTGCTCGCCGTGCGGGCCGAGGTCGTGCAGCAGCCCGGTCTCCTGGAGGGCGGCGACCTGCGGGCGGCTCAGCAGGTCGGCGGCCTGCCAGGGGTGCAGCGGCACGGCGGCGGTGCCGGACGGCAGGCGCAGCCCGTCGCGGTGCGGGGCGAGCAACTCCTCGGCGGACGCCGGGCCGCCGTCGGTCCAGGCGGAGTCGGTGGCGGTCAGGGTGCGGTCCACGGCGAACCAGTGAAGCGGGAAGGAGCCGTGGAGTTCGGGCGAGTAGCGCCGGGACTCCGCCTCGGAGAGCCCTTCGCGGCTCTTGGGGGTGGGGTGGAGCGGGTGGCCGAGGAGGAGGGACTGCTCGGCGGTGAGGAAGAGGTCGGCGTCGGCGGGGTCGGCCGGCGTGCGGCGGCGCTGTTCGACGAAGCCGGCGGTGTGGCGTACGGAGTCGGCGACCCTGGCCACCAGGTCGGCGGAGCCGTTGCGGTCGGCTTCCCGGCCGATGAGGACGGCGACGGTGACGGCGTCGGCGGGCGGGGCCTTCTCGGGCGCGCCTTCCAGGACCGGGGCGCCGAAGCGGTGGGCTCCGGTGGCGGACCAGTAGTGCACGGGGACGAGCAGGGCGGTGCCGGTGGCGGGGAAGGCGACGCGCAGGGTGTCGCCTTCGGGGCGGGGCAGGTCGTTCTCGCGGGTCCAGCACCGCAGGAGGCTCTCGGTGCCGGCGGCGTCGGCGGCCCGCAGCGGGTCGGGGTGGTCCAACGGGTCCTGGCCGTCCAGGAGTCCGTCATGCGGGGCTGCGTCGGCCAGGAGTCCGTCGTGCGGGGCTGCGTCGGCCAGAGGTCCGTCGTGCGAGGCTTCCGGGGCGCCGGGCTCCGCGGGGGCGTACGCCGGATCGCTCACGTCACCGCCCTGCGCCGCTTTCTGACGGGGCACGGTCGTCGCCTCGACCGTGCCGGGGGCGGCCGGTCCGTCCTGCCCTCGGTGCTGGGGGGTTCCGGGGCCGTCGGCCTCGGAGGCGGGGGTGGGGTTCACGGCGGTCTTCCTTGTGTGGTTCCGGGGATCAGGTGGTCGGCCCGGCTGCGGCCCTGCGGTGCGGCGAACGCTCCGCGGCCGCCAGCGCGTCGGCGAGACGGTCGACAACAGCGCTCGCCTGCTCGTCGGTGAGGGTGAGTGGGGGAAGGAGGCGGACCACGGCGCTGTGCCGGCCGCCCAGTTCGACGATGAGGCCGCGGTCCAGGCACTCCTGCTGGACGGCGCGGGCGAGGGCCGGGTCCGGCGGCGGGGCCGGGGCGGGGTCGTCGGCCTCGGCCGGCAGGGGCGCGGCCTCGGGGTCCACCAGCTCCAGGCCGATCATCAGTCCGCGCCCCCGTACGTCGCCGATCCCCGGATGGTCCGCCCGCAACTTTCGCAGGCTGTCGAGCATGCGGGCGCCCAAGGCCGCCGCCCGCTCCGCCAGCCCGTTCTCCCGGACGTACGCGAGGGTGGCCGCGCCCGCCGCCATGGCGAGCTGGTTGCCACGAAACGTACCCGCGTGGGCGCCCGGCTGCCAGAGGTCCAGCTCAGAGCGGTAGACGATGACCGCGAGCGGGAGGGAGCCCCCGATCGCCTTGGAGAGGACCATGACGTCCGGGACGATGCCGCTGTGCTCGACGGCCCAGAAGGCGCCGGTCCTGCCGACGCCGGTCTGCACCTCGTCGGCGATCAGCGGGATACCCCGGGCCCGGGTGATCTCGCGCATCCTGCGCAGCCAGGCGTCCGGGGCGGGGTTGACGCCGCCCTCGCCCTGGACCGGCTCCAGGATCATCCCCGCCGGGGCCGGGACGCCGCCCTTCTCGTCGTCCAGCAGGTGCTCCGTCCACCGCGCGCCGAGGGCGGCCCCGCGCGCGCCGCCGATCCCGAACGGGCAGCGGTAGTCCTGCGGGAAGGGCAGCCGGGTCACCCGCACGTCCCGGGCGCCGCCGGAGGCTTCCAGCGCCCCGGCCGTCATGCCGTGGTAGGCGCCGGTGAAGGTCAGCAGGGTCTCGCGTCCGGTCGCGGCGCGGACCAGCTTGAACGCGGCCTCGACGGCGTCCGTGCCGGCCGGGCCGCAGAACTGGATGCGGGCGTTGTCGGCGAACTCGCGCGGCAGGGTGGCGAACAGCTCGGTGGTGAAGGCGTCCTTGACCGGGGTGGCGAGGTCGAGCACATGCAGCGGGGCGCCGGAGTCGATGACCTTCCGGATGGCTTCGAGCACGACCGGGTGGTTGTGGCCGAGCGCCAGGGTGCCCGCGCCCGACAGACAGTCCAGATACCGGCGTCCGTCCGCGCCCTCGATGGTGAGCCCGCGCGCCCTGACCGGGACGATCGGCAGGGACCGCGCATAGGTGCGGGCGGCCGACTCGCGCAGTGACTGGCGGCGGAGGATGCCCTCGTGCACGGGAGGCGCGGGGGGCGGTGCCACCGGAGCGGGTTCGGTCACGGACACGGCTCTTGATCCTCCTGCGGTAACAGTTGCGTTGCACGTCGGTACGTTTTCGCGCGGACGGAGTGCGGGGGTGAACGCTGTCCTGGTGTCCCCCGTACGTACCAACGACGCCGGCCGCAAGGGATCACGGGTACACCGGAACGTCCTTGCGGGAACGGAACCGTGGACCTGCCGCGAACCGTCCCCATCGGCACCGGCATAGTGGGGGCCGCACCGAGGGCCGGAGAAGGGTGTTCCGCTGCCCCGAAGTGTCCGAAAGCCGCACGGAGTACCGAGTGACGAAGTCCCAGGGGGATCACCAGATGCGACCCATTCGCCCGACCGACACCGCACGCCGCGGCAGGCGCGTACGGCGCATGCCTTCCGGAGTGCTCGCCGCGACGGCGGCCGTCGCCGTCCTGACGCTCACCGCCACCGCCTGCGGTCCGGAGGAGGACAACGCGGGCGGTACGACGCCCAGCGCCCCGGCCGGCCGGGCCGACGGCAAGATCACGATCCCGGACGATCTCAAGGACCGGCTCAAGGAGCACGGGATCGACCCGGACAAGTGGCGGGACGGCGAGTGGAAGAACTGGGACAAGGACCAGTGGCTGCGTGAGGCCCAGGACTTCGTCAACCCGATCATCGAGGACCTCTGGGACCCGGACCGGATGCGGGAGGCCGACAAGCCCCCGGAGAACCCGGTCGACAACGACATCTCCGGTGACGACGGTGTGACGGACCCGACGCCCGCCCCCGTCCGGGCGGCCGATGTCGCGACGCCGTACCACGACAACGCGCCGGAGGCCGGGAAGCTGCTCTTCGACGGCCCCAAGGGCCCGATGGTCTGTTCCGCGACCGTGGTGAAGGACCCGGCGAACCCCGGCAAGTCCAACATGGTGTGGACCGCCGGGCACTGTGTGCACGCCGGCAAGGCGGGCGGCTGGTACCGCAACATCGCCTTCGTCCCGTCGTACAACAACGACAACCTCTCCGCGGCGGAGCTGGAGACCGCGCCCAAGGAGAAGGTGGCTCCCTACGGCGTGTGGTGGGGCAAGTGGGCCCAGACCTCCGAGCAGTGGATCGCCCAGGGTGCGGCGACCGGCGGGCAGGGCGCCCCGTACGACTTCGCGGTGCTGCATGTCACGCCGGAGAAGGGGTCGACGGGCAAGTCGCTGGAGGAGACGGTCGGTTCGGCGCTGGCGGTCGACTTCAACGCCCCCGCCGTACCGCAGATCGCGGACATGACGGCCACCGGCTACCCGGCCGCGCCGCCGTTCGACGGTCAGAAGCTGCTCCGGTGCAAGGACAGGCCGGGCCGCCTCTCGGTCCGCCAGGACGAGCCCACGATGTACCGCATCGGCTGCACGATGACCGGGGGTTCCTCCGGTGGCGGCTGGGTCGCGACCGGCTCGGACGGCCGACCGGCCCTGGTGTCCAACACCTCGATCGGCCCGGTCTCGGCGGGCTGGCTGGCCGGTCCCCGGCTCGGCAAGGAGGCCGAGGGCATCTACCGCGCGGTCAGCGAGAAGTACGCGGGCCAGTAGGACGCGACATACGAGGGACAGACGTACAAAGGACACGCGTACGCGGGTCAGCAGGACATCGTACGAGGGCCGGCCAGGCCCCTTTTCCGCCCGGGCGGCCGACTCATCCGTCGGCCGGCCGGGCGGTTCGCTGTCCGGGCTTCCTGGCGGCGTCGAGTTCCGCGGCCCCGTCCTCCCAGCGGCGGCGCCGCTCGGCGAGGGGCTGCTCCCACCACGGGGTGCCTCGTTCGCCGAGGGCCACCTTGGCGGTGTGCACCCGGCTTCGGGCCAGCCTCTCGGCGGCCGGGTCGTGGTTCCGGTGTGAGGCGGCCACCGCTCGCCGGGCCGCCATGAGGTGACGGCGCAGACCGGCGGCGACGTCCTCGGGGATCTCCGGGTCCGTCGCCCGCCACCGGCGGCCCTTCACCACGATGTACCGGCCGTCGGGGGTCCGCTCCGGCTGATCGGCGTCCATCCGGCCATGGTGCCCGACGGGCACGGCTACCGGCGTGAGGGCGTGCGGGCACATGCGGTCAGAACGGCATGTGGCCACGGGCACGCCGACCGGCCGAACCGCTGCGGCCGACCGCCTTGGAGCTGCTGCGGAACGGCTTGCTGAAGATCCGGCCCAGGACGCCCGGCGCCTTGCCGCCCGCGCGGGAGCCCAGGCCGAGCGTGCGCTGGGTGCCGCGCTCCGGGTGGCGGGAGAACCTGGGGACCAGGAAGGCCAGCACGGCCAGGACGACACAGACGGCGACTATTCCGACGATCATCATAATTTCCTCCTTGTTAGGTGGGTGCTGCCGTCGTGTGCCCGATGCCCGGCCGTCCAATCACCTCCGGGTCCCGACGGCTTCGCGGCCCGAGCGGGACGGTGTTCCGCGCTCCGGCGGGTAGACGGAGGACTACCGAGCGCCGGACCCCCGTACGGCCACGACCGAAAGGCATGGCGATGACCGATTCCACATTGAGGGCGGTGGGCTGGGCGCAGTCCTTCCCCATCTCCAAGGGAGTGCGAGCGGGGCGTCACTGGGCGCGCGAGCACCTGCAGAGCCTGGAGTGGGCCAAGAACGACCCCGACACCGTGGATTCGGTGCTCATCGCCGTCTCCGAACTCATCACCAATGCGCACAAGCACGCCCATAGTGACGCCCAGCTCGTCCTGACGTGGGACAGCTCGTGCCTGCACGTCAGCGTCCACGACTCCAGTCCGCAGCCGCCCACACCGCGCGACGCCGACCCCGACGCGCTCGGCGGCCGCGGTATGGCCATCGTGGACGCGCTGGCCGACAGCTGGGAGCACCATCCGCAGCGGGCCGGCAAGACCGTGACCGCGTGCTTCGTGCCCCCGGGGTACGAGGCCTCGGGTGGAGCGGGGCGCGAGGAGCCCGGAAACGGCTGACGCCCGGCCGGGAGGTCCCGGTCGGGCGTCTTGGTCACAGCCTGTGCCGTGCGGTACTCACGGCCCGCGTCTCGCGGTGATCACGGCCGGCGTCGTGCGGTGATCACAGCCCTGCGCCCCGCGGTGATCAGTGCGCGGCGGGGACGAACGTCCCCAGCTCCGCCGCCAGTTCCTCGTGGACCTGGGCCTTGAGCAGGGTGCCCTCGGCGGTGTGCTCCTCGGAGAGGACCTCACCTTCGGCGTGCACCCGGGAGACCAGCGCCCCCTGGATGTACGGCACGAGCACCTCGATCTCGACGGACGGGCGCGGCAGCTCGGCGTCGATGAGCGCGAGCAGCTCGTCGATCCCGGTGCCGGTCCGGGCCGAGACCGCGATGGCGTACTTCTCGTTGCGCAGCAGCCGCTGGAGGACCAGCGGGTCCGCCGCGTCCGCCTTGTTGATCACGACGATCTCGCGCACGTTCACCGCGCCGACGTCCCGGATCACCTCGCGGACCGCCGCGAGCTGCTCCTCGGGCACCGGGTGCGAGCCGTCCACCACGTGCAGGATGAGATCGGACTCGCCGACCTCCTCCATGGTGGAGCGGAACGCCTCGACGAGGTGGTGCGGCAGGTGCCGTACGAACCCGACGGTGTCGGCGAGGGTGTAGATCCGGCCGCTCGGCGTCTCGGCCCGGCGCACGGTCGGGTCCAGGGTGGCGAACAGGGCGTTCTCCACCAGGACACCGGCTCCGGTGAGGCGGTTGAGCAGCGAGGACTTTCCGGCGTTGGTGTATCCGGCGATGGCGACGGAGGGCACCTTGTTGCGCTTGCGCTCCTGCCGCTTGATCTCGCGGCCGGTCTTCATCTCCGCGATCTCCCGGCGCATCTTCGCCATCTTCTCGCGGATCCGCCGCCGGTCCGTCTCGATCTTGGTCTCACCGGGACCACGGGTGGCCATACCGCCACCGCCGCCGGAGCCGGCGCCACCCATCTGACGGGAGAGCGACTGACCCCAGCCGCGCAGGCGCGGCAGCATGTACTGCATCTGCGCCAGCGAGACCTGCGCCTTGCCCTCACGGGACTTGGCGTGCTGGGCGAAGATGTCGAGGATGAGAGCGGTCCGGTCGACCACCTTCACCTTGACGACGTCTTCCAGATGGATCAGCTGGCCCGGGCTGAGCTCACCGTCGCAGATGACGGTGTCCGCCCCGGATTCGAGGACGATGTCCCGCAGCTCCAGTGCCTTGCCGGAACCGATGTAGGTCGCCGGGTCGGGCTTGTCGCGCCGCTGGTACACCGCGTCCAGGACCTGTGCGCCCGCCGTCTCGGCGAGGGCGGCGAGCTCCGCGAGGGAGATCTCCGCGTCACGCACCGTCCCCGAGGTCCAGACACCGACCAGCACGACGCGCTCCAGGCGCAGCTGTCGGTACTCGACCTCGGTGACGTCCTCGAGCTCCGTGGAGAGACCGGCGACACGCCGCAGGGCGGCCCGCTCGGAGCGGTCGAGCTGGTCGCCGTCGCGCGCTCCGTCGATCTCCTGGCTCCAGGCGACGTCCTCTTCCATCAGGGCGTCGGCCCGAAGGCTCTCGGTGAGGCTCTCGGGGATGTTCTCCGTGGCGCTCTGCGCGTCCTGCGCGTCCTGGGGAAGGGAAGAAGAGGAGGTCATTGGATCCTTACGTCGATAGAAGTCTTTACGTCAGTCACAACGTGTGACCTGTCCGGATGATTCCCGATCACTCCCGCCGGGGGTTCCGATCGGAGGTTCCGGTCGGGTCCCTGTCGGGTCCCGGTGCGGTCCGCCGTGCCGACGTGTCGATAGTGGCACGGCCCCACCGGGCCCGTCACCGGGGTTTTCCCCCGCCCTCAGGGGGTGGCGGCGGGCTCGGCCGCGCGCCAGTCGGGGTGGCCGGGCATCGCCGGGGTCTTCTTCCCGTACAGCCAGTCCTCGAAGAAGGCCGTCAGGTCCCGCCCCGCGATGCCGGACGCCAGCCGGGTGAAGTCCGCGGTGGTCGCCGTACCGTCCCGGTGGATCCGGACCCAGGCGCGCTGGAGCCGGTCGAAGGCGGCCGCGCCCATCTCCTGGCGCAGCGCGTAGAGGACCAGGGCGCTGCCGTCGTAGACGACCGGGCGGAAGAGGCTCAGCTTCTCGCCCTCGGCGGGGGTGTCCGGGTGCGCCGGCGGGCCGCCGTCCGCCCGCCAGCCGTCGGAGCGCTTGTAGGCCTCGCGCATCCGCCGCTCCAGCGTCACGCCGCCGTTCTCCTCCGCGTACAGGGCCTCGTACCAGGTGGCGTGCCCCTCGTTGAGCCAGAGGTCGGACCAGGTGGCGGGCGAGACGCTGTTGCCGAACCACTGGTGGGCCAGCTCGTGGACCATCACGGAGTCGACGTACCACTCGGGGTAGGCGGGCTCGGTGAAGAAGGACTTCCCGAAGAGCGAGAGGGTCTGGGTCTCCAGCGCGAAGCCGATGCGGCTGTCGGCGACGAGGACGCCGTACGACTCGAAGGGGTAGCGGCCGACGCGCCGCTCCATCCACTCCAGTTGGGCGGGGGTCTTCCGCAGCCAGGGCTCCACCTTCTCGCGCTCGTCGGCCGGGACGACGTCGCGCAGCGGCAGTCCGTGCGGTCCGGTGTGGTGGTGGACGTGGGAGCGGCCGATGGAGACCTGGGCGAGCTCGGTGGCCATGGGGTGCCGGGTGCGGTAGGTCCAGGTGGTGGTGGCGCCGTTACGGGTGTGGCCGGCGGGCAACCCGTTGGCGACGGCCGTGAGGGCTTTGGGGGCGGTGATGCGGAAGGTGAAGTGCGCCTTGTCCGAGGGGTGGTCGTTGCTGGGGAAGACCCGGTGGGCGGCGTCGGCCTGGTTGGCCATGGCGAGGCCGTCGGCGGTCCGGATCCAGCCGCCGTTGCCCGAGGTCCCGGACGGGTCGCTGGTGTGCCGGACGGTGATGTTCAGGGGGGCGCCTGCGGGGAGGCGGCGGGGGGCCTGGATCACCAGGTCCTCGTTCTTGCTGCCGAAGTCGGCGGCCTGCCCGTCGACCTCGACGCCCTGGACGGTGCCCCGGGCGAAGTCGAGGTTGATCCGCTCCAGCGGTGCGGTGGTGCGGGCCCTGATCGTGGTGACGGCGTCCAGGGGCTTGGTGTTGCTGCCGTGATAGGTGAAGGCGATGTCGTACGTGAGGACGTCGTAGCCGGGGTTGCCCAGCTCGGGGAAGAGCCGGTCACCGATGCCGAGCGGCTCGGGGGCGGGCAGGGCGGCGGCGACGAGGGTGAGCGACGCGGTGGCCAGGAGGGCGGCCCGCAGGCGGCGGGAGAGGTGCGGCATGGACTACCGCTATCAGCGCCGGGCGCTCTCCCGGGGGTGCCGCGCGCCGCACCACTCGAACGGGGCGGTCTCCCCGCAAGGGAGATCAGCCGGTGGCGGCCGGGTGCTGGGCGCGGCTGACGTCGTACACCCCGGCGACGTCGCGCATCGCCCGCATCAGGGCGGGCAGTCCGGCGGCGTCGGGGAGCTGGAGGGTGTAGGTGTGCCGGACGCGCTGTTCGCTGGGGGGTTCCACGGTGGCGGAGACGATGGCCGCGTCGGCCGTGGCGATCGCCTCGGTGAGGTCGGCGAGGAGCCGGGGCCGGCCGAAGGACTCGGCGACGAGCGTGACCCGGCAGGCGGCGGTGTCACGCTCCCCGCCCTCCTCGCGCCAGCGGGCCGCGACGGGTGCGCGGCCGATCTCGCGCATCCGGGCGACGGCGGGGCACTCCTGGCGGTGCACGGTGACGGCGCCGCCCCGGACCACGATGCCGACCACCTCGTCCGGGGGCACCGGCGTACAGCAGCCGGCCAGGCGGGTGGGGCTCTCCGGGCCGTCGACAACGACATTGGCGGCGCGCCCGCCGGACCGGGTGCGGGCGGGTGCGGTGGGCTGCGGGCCGTCGGCCGCCCGCTCCACACGGCCGTCGGCATCATCCGCTCCCCCGGCCTCGGAGCCCGGGGCATCGGGTCCCAGGGCATCGGGGCCCAGGGCCTCGGGGTGGGCGGAGAGCCAGCCGGTGATCGCGATACGGGCGGCGGGGCTCCGGGCGTGGTCCAGCCACTCGGGCGACGGGCCGGACGCGGTGTCCTGGGCGAGCAGCAACTGCACGGTGTCGCCGTCGCTGAGGACGGTGGAGAGGGTGGCGAGGCGGCCGTTGACCCGGGCTCCGATGCAGGTGTGCGCCCGCTCCCCGTGCTGGGCGTACGCGGCGTCGACGCAACTGGCCCCGGCGGGCAGGCCGAGGGTCCGGCCGTCGGTGCCGAACACGGTGATCTCGCGGTCCTGGGCGAGGTCGGCGCGCAGGGTGGTCCAGAAGGTGTCGGGGTCGGTGGCGGACTCCTGCCAGTCCAGCAGCCGGGAGAGCCAGCCGGGCCGGGTCGGGTCGGCGCGCTCGTCGGACGGTTCGGCCTGCTGGGCGGCGGTGGGGTCGTGGGCGGCGGTCGCGTCGTGGGCGTACGGGTTGCCCAGGGCGACGACGCCCGCCTCGGCGACCTTGTGCATCCGGTGCGTACGGATGAGGACTTCGGCGACGGCGCCCTCGGGGCCGACGACGGCGGTGTGCAGCGACTGGTACAGGTTGAACTTGGGGGCGGCGATGAAGTCCTTGAACTCGGAGATCACCGGGGTGAAGCAGGTGTGCAGCTCACCGAGGACCGCGTAGCAGTCGGCGTCCTCACCGACCAGGACGAGCAGTCGGCCGAAGTCGGTGGGGCGCAGCTCACCGCGTTTCCTGCGGACCCGGTGCACGGAGACGAAGTGGCGTGGCCTGATGAGGACTTCGGCGCTGATGCCCGCTTCGCGGAGCGTCGCCCGGACGCTGTCGGCGATGGGGGCCAGGGGGTCGCTCCCGCCCGTCATCCCGGCGATGAGGGCGCGGGTGTCCTCGTACTCCTCGGGGTTCAGGATCGCGAAGACCAGGTCCTCCAGCTCGGTCTTGAGCGCCTGGACGCCGAGCCGTTCGGCGAGCGGGATGAGGACGTCGCGGGTGACCTTGGCGATCCGGGCCTGCTTCTCGGGGCGCATCACGGTGAGGGTGCGCATGTTGTGGAGCCGGTCCGCGAGCTTGATCGACATGACCCGGACGTCGTTGCCGGTGGCGACGAGCATCTTGCGGAAGGTCTCCGGCTCGGCGGCGGCGCCGTAGTCGACCTTCTCGAGTTTGGTGACGCCATCGACGAGATAGCAGACCTCTTCGCCGAACTGCTCCCGTACCTGATCGAGGGTCACCTCGGTGTCCTCGACAGTGTCGTGGAGGAGGGAGGCGGTCAGCGTGGTGGTCTCGGCGCCGAGTTCGGCGAGGATCAGGGTGACGGCGAGCGGGTGCGTGATGTACGGCTCGCCGCTCTTGCGCATCTGACCCCGGTGGGAGGACTCCGCGAGGACGTAGGCGCGGTGGAGGATGGCCAGGTCGGCGTCGGGGTGGTGGGCGCGGTGCGCCTCGGCGACATGGCCGATGGCGTCGGGCAGCCGGTCGCGGGGGACAGGGCCGAGCAGCGCCACCCGGCCCAGCCTGCGCAGATCGATCCGGGGCCGGCTCCGCCTGCGCGGCACAGCGGCGGGATCGGCGGCCTCTGCACTCATGGGGCACCTCCGGCGGCGTCGACCGGCGGTGGGGAGAGGCGGTCGCTTCTCCGGGCCGGTGCTTGATGCTATCGACCCCACCACGTGGCGCAGTCCGCCTCTCGCCCAGCGTGAAACGGATCACCCATTCGAGCGAAGCTCGGTCCGATCACCGTTTCGAGGAGGGGACCCTGGGTCGTGCTTGCCGGTCAGCCGCCGACCGTTTCCAGCCAGGCCGGGTCGATGGTGCCCTCGGCGACGATCACGGCGGCGCCGGTCATGTCGACCGAACCGTCCGGGTGCTCGGTGATGGTCAGGGTGCCACCGGGGAGGTCCACCCGGTACGTCGCGGGGAACCCGGTCACCGCCGGGTCCCTGCCGTCCCGGCGGGCGGTGGCGACGGCCACCGCGCAGGCGCCGGTGCCGCAGGAGCGGGTCTCGCCGGAGCCGCGCTCGTGGACGCGCATGGCGACGTGGCGGGGGCCCCGGTCGACGACGAACTCGACGTTGACCCCGTCCGGGTAGACCGCGGCGGGGCTGACCGGAGGGGCGGAGAGCAGGTCGCCGGCGTGGGCGAGGTCGTCGACGAAGGCGACGGCGTGCGGGTTGCCCATGTTGACGTTGCGAGAGGGCCAGCTGCGCTCCCCGACGGCGACCGTGGCGCTCGCCTCGGACAGCAGGGCGCGCCCCATGGAGACGGTGATGTCGCCGTCCTTGGCGAGGTGGACCTGCTTGACGCCGCCCCGGGTGGCGACGGCGAGGCCGCCCTGCTCGACGAGGCCGGCGCGCTGGAGGTAGTGGGCGAAGACGCGCACCCCGTTGCCGCACATCTCGGCGATCGAACCGTCACCGTTGCGGTAGTCCATGAACCACTCGGCCTCGGCGGCCATGTCCTGGGCCTCGGGGTGGGCGGCCGAGCGGACCACGTGGAGCACGCCGTCGGCGCCGATACCGGCCCGGCGGTCGCAGATCCGGGCGACGACGGACGCGGGCAGCGCGAGGGCGTTGTCCGGGTCGGGGACGATCACGAAGTCGTTCTCGGTGCCGTGACCCTTGAGGAAGGTGATCTGCGAAGTGCTCACAGGGCAACTGTACGAGTCACCACCGACAATCCGCGAGGCCGGACCCGCCGGGTGTCCCCCGGGAGGCTTCGGCGGGTGGCTTCAGCGCAGGCGGGCCACGCGCCAGACGGCGAGGGCGACCAGAGCGGCGCACGTGGCGACGTACAGCGTGATCACCCGCCAGTCGAGGCGGTCGCCCGAGCCCCTGGCCGGCAGGCCGGGCCAGGTGTGGCCGACGCGGCGGGCCGCCATCATGCCCCAGCCGGCCGCGCAGCAGCTGATCAGGAGCCCCAGCATGGCGACCACGGCACCCCCGTCACCGAACTCGAAGGCGAGCGGGAAGGCGAACATCAGGGAGCCGACGGCGGCCAGCGTGACGATGGGTGCGAGCTGCCAGATCCGCAGTTTGCGGGTGGGGCGCAGCTCGACCTCGACCTCGGAGACCACGTCCTGCTCGTCGGGCCCGTCGGGACTCAGCCGCCCCGCGATCTCCCGCGGTGGCGGTACGTCGTGCTGCTCCGTGTCGCGAGGGCCGGCCTCCATCGCCACGCGCCCTCCCTACTCGGACTCCGCTGGTGGATCGATGCTCGATGATGGCACGGGCGCGGGTGCCGCATTGACGGCCTGAGCGTCCCGATGCCATCACGTGATCAGGCTGTGACCGCTCGTTCGATCAACGTCAGCGTCCGGTGCGGGAGTTCTGCCCGGTCACGGTGTCCGCCACCGAGCCAGTGGACGCGCGGGTCGCGGCGGAACCAGGAGTCCTGCCGGCGCGCGAAGCGTTTGGTGGCGCGTACGGTCGCGGCTCGCGCCTCGTCCTCGGTGCACTCCCCCGCGAGCGCCGCGAGGACCTGCTGGTAGCCGAGCGCCCGTGAGGCGGTGAGTCCTTCGCGGAGTCCGGACGCCTCCAGGGCGCGCACCTCGTCCACGAGACCGGCCTCCCACATCCGGTCGACGCGCCGGGCGATGCGCTCGTCCAGTTCGGGGCGCTCGACGTCGACGCCGATCTGCACGGCGTCGTAGACCGGCTCGTCGCCGGGGAGGTTGGCGGTGAAGGGCTTGCCGGTGATCTCGATGACTTCGAGGGCGCGGACGATACGGCGGCCGTTGCTCGGGAGGATGGACCGGGCGGCGTCGGGGTCCGCGGCGGCGAGCCGCTGGTGCAGGGGGCCGGAGCCGCGCTCGGCCAGCTCCGCTTCGAGCCGGGCGCGCACCTCGGGGTCCGTACCGGGGAACTCCAGGGCGTCGATGGCGCCCTTCACGTACAGCCCGGAGCCGCCCACGAGGATCGGCGTACGGCCTTCGGCGAGCAGCCGGTCGATCTCCAGCCTCGCCAGTCGCTGGTACTCGGCGACGCTGGCGGCCTCGGTGACGTCCCAGATGTCCAGCAGGTGGTGCGGGATGCCCGCACGCTCGGCGGGTGTCATCTTCGCCGTACCGATGTCCATGCCCCGGTAGAGCTGCATGGAGTCGGCGTTGACCACCTCGCCGCCGAGCTCCTGGGCGAGGAAGACCCCCAGATCGGATTTTCCGGCCGCGGTGGGGCCGACGACGGTGATGACACGGGGGGCTGAAGCGGGACGGTTCACCGGGACAGTCTCCCAAATATCCGGGGTCCTCCCGCACACCGCCGAAAGCGTGGAAGAGCATCAGAGAAACGCTAAAGGGCGAGTAAAGTCGGCAGGAAGGGAGAGGTGACGGACAATGGGAGAGGGAGAACGCTCCCGCAGACCGTCCTCACTGCACGGAAGGTGACCCAATGGGGTTCCTGGACAACCTGAAGGCCAAGCTGGGACCGGCCAAGGAAAAGGTCGGCGACCTCGCGCAGCAGCACGGGGGCAAGATCGAGCAGGGCCTCGACAAGGCGGCGCGCACGGTCGACCAGAAGACCAAGGGCAAGTACAGCGACAAGATCGACACGGGTACGCGCAAGGCCAAGGAGGCCGTGGACAAGCTGGGCCAGAAGGACGGCGGCACGCCCGGCGCCCACGGCACGCCCGGCCACCACGGCACGCCTGGTGCGCCCGGCACCTACGGCACGCCCGGCGCCCCTGGCACTCCGGGTACGCCCGGCACTCCCGGCACGACCCCGCCTCCCCCGCCGCCCGCCCACTGAGCGGACGGCGGCAAGGCCACCGACGGCGGCACCGGATCCTTCCGGTGCCGCCGTCGGTGCGTTCGGTTCAGGACCAGGCGGCGACGGTGTAGCCCACCCCGTAGGGCGCGTCCTCGTACAGCAGCCGGCCGCCGAGGCCCGCTCCCCGTGCGGCGCCGCTGAGCAACTGCCAGGGGGCCCGGCCGGCCGCCTTCAGCTCGTACGCGAGTGTCTCGTCCAGCGCGTCCAGTGCGGCGAGGTCCGCGGAGCCCAGGGCCTCGGCCGCCCGGGCGTCGAAGGCCTCGGCCCGCTCGTCGAGGTAGCCGGGCGCCTTGAGCGTGCGGCAGGCGCTGCCGTCGCCCATCACGAGGAGCGCGACGCGGTCGGCGCGGGCGGCCAGCTGCTGCCCGGCCCGGGCGCACTCGGCGGCGGGGCTGCGCCCGTCCACGGCGAGCCCCTCGACCGGTGCGCCGGCCCAGCGGGCCCGGTCCAGCAGCCATGCGCCGACGGCGAGGGAGTCCGCGAGCGCCGGTCCCTGCGCGACCGGGTCCGGCGTGCCCAGGGTGACGTCGAGGGCGACGCCGAAGCCCCGGAAGGAGCCGTGCGCGCCTGCCGGGTACGCCCCGGCGGTCCGGCCGTCCCCCGGGCCCACGACCACGAGCAGGTCGGGGCGGGAGGCGGCGAGCACCCCCACGGCGTCCAGGCACGCGGCGCGCGCGGGGTCGAGTTCGGGTGCGGCTCCGGCGGCGACCTCGGGCACCAGGAGCGGCGGGCAGGGGCACACGGCGGCGGCGACAAGCATGCCGGTCAGCGTACTTGCCGGGACGCGGACCCCTCGTCGTACGGACCGGTCGGCCCCAGCCGGAGCCGTGCTGTCCGGGGGTGCCGACGGAGTCCGGAGCCTTGCTGTCCCGGGATGCCGACGGAGTCCGGAGCCGTGCTGTCCCGGGGTGCGGCCCGCCGCGCCCCGTCGTCCCGCGTACGGATCAGCCGATGCCGCAGGCCGGGGCCGCCGCGGCCGGGAGCGGGGCCGGGGCGCCGACGGACGGCAGGCCGAGCATCACGCCGGCCGGCTTGGCGGCGGCCGCCGTGGTGCGCTTCTCCCAGGCGTCGCCCGCGCGGGTGCCCCGTACCGCGAGCGGGGTGCCCTCGGCGAGCAGGTGGTGCGGGGCGGCGTAGGTGATCTCCACGGTCACCACGTCGCCGGGGCGCACGTCCTGGGCGGGCTTGGTGAAGTGGACGAGGCGGTTGTCGGGGGCGCGGCCGGAGAGGCGGTGGGTGGCGCCGTCCTTGCGGCCCTCGCCCTCGGCGACCATGACCTCCAGGGTGCGGCCGACCTGTTTCTTGTTCTCGTCCCAGGAGATCTGCTCCTGGAGGGCGGACAGGCGCATGTACCGCTCCTGCACGACCTCCTTGGGGATCTGGCCGTCCATGTCGGCGGCCGGGGTCCCGGGGCGCTTGGAGTACTGGAAGGTGAACGCGTTGGCGAAACGGGCCTCGCGGACCGCGTGCATGGTCTGCTCGAAGTCCTCCTCGGTCTCGCCGGGGAAGCCCACGATGATGTCGGTGGAGATGGCGGCGTCCGGCATCGCGGCGCGCACCTTCTCGATGATGCCGAGGAAGCGCTCCTGACGGTAGGAGCGACGCATCGCCTTCAGTACGCGGTCGGAACCGGACTGCATCGGCATGTGGAGCTGCGGCATCACGTTCGGCGTCTCGGCCATGGCAGCGATGACGTCGTCGGTGAAGTCGCGGGGGTGGGGCGAGGTGAAGCGGACGCGCTCCAGGCCCTCGATCTTCCCGCAGGCGCGCAGCAGCTTGGAGAACGCCTCGCGGTCGCCGATGTCGGAGCCGTACGCGTTGACGTTCTGGCCGAGCAGGGTGATCTCGGACACGCCCTCGGCGACCAGGGCTTCGATCTCGGCCAGGATGTCGCCGGTGCGGCGGTCCTTCTCCTTGCCGCGCAGCGCCGGGACGATGCAGAAGGTGCAGGTGTTGTTGCAGCCGACGGAGATGGAGACCCACGCGGCGTAGGCGGACTCGCGGCGGGTGGGGAGCGTGGAGGGGAAGGCCTCCAGGGATTCGGCGATCTCGATCTGCGCCTCCTCCTGGATCCGGGCGCGCTCCAGCAGCACGGGCAGCTTCCCGATGTTGTGCGTGCCGAAGACGACGTCCACCCAGGGGGCCCGCTTGACGATGGTGTCGCGGTCCTTCTGGGCGAGGCAGCCGCCGACGGCGATCTGCATCCCGGGGCGCTTGGTCTTCATCGGGGCGAGCCGGCCGAGGTTGCCGTAGAGCTTGTTGTCGGCGTTCTCGCGCACCGCGCAGGTGTTGAAGACGACGACGTCGGCGTCGCCGTCGGCGCCCTCGGGCGCCCGTACGTAACCGGCGTCCTCCAGGAGACCCGACAGCCGTTCGGAGTCGTGGACGTTCATCTGGCACCCGTAGGTGCGCACCTCGTAGCTCTTCTGGACGTCCACTGCTTCTTCGCTCCGGTTGCCGCTGCTCATGTGACCAGGGTAGGCGGTGGCCGGGCGCGCCTTCGTCCCTGCCCGGCCGGGCCTGGTCAGAGGGGCGGTGAGCTGGCAGGATCGCCCGCATGCTCCACGCTCTGTCCCGATTCGGCCGGCACCGCACCCTTCAGGCGGGCGCCGTGCTCGCGGTCGTGCTCGGGCTGCTCGCGTGGTGGCTCCTCCCCCTGCGCGAACAGACCCCGAGCGGATCGCTGACCTTCTCCACCGGGGTACCGAGCGGCGTCTACCAGCGGTACGGGGAACGGCTGGAAGGTGCCCTTGCCAAGGACATGCCCGAGGTGTCTATAAAGCTCCTCACCAGTGAGGGGTCCCAGCAGAACCTCGCGCGGGTGGCGACGGGGGAGGCGGACTTCACCATCGCCACCGCCGACGCCGTGGCCACCTATGTGCGTGACGGCAGGCCCGGCGCCCATCTGCTGCGGGGCTGTGTGCGGCTCTACGACGACTACGTCCAGCTCGTCGTCCCGCGCGACTCCGACATCGGGAGCGTGGCCGATCTGCGGGGCAAGCGGGTCGGCGTCGGCCAGCCGGGCTCCGGTGTGCGGCTGGTCGCGGACCGGCTGCTGAACGCCGCGGGCATCCATCCGACGCAGGACGTGACCGCTGTGCCGGCGGGGATCAACACCATGCCGGACCGGCTGGTCGCCGGGGAGCTCGACGCCTTCTTCTGGTCCGGCGGGCTCCCGACGGGGGCCGTGCACGAGCTTTCGCAGCGGTTCGCGGTCAAGCTGGTCCCGCTGGACGAGGACCTGGTCAAGGAGTTGCAGTCGAACGGCGGCTCGGCCCGCTACTACCGGTCGGCCACGATGCCCGCCGACGCGTACCGCTTCGCCCAGCGCGGCGTATCGGTCCCCACGGTCGCGGTCGCCAATCTGCTCATCACCACGGACCGTACGGATCCGGCCATGACCGAGGCGTTCACCCGTACCGTGATCAACAGCCGGGACCGGATCGGCCGCGAGGTGCACGCCGCGCAGTTGGTCGACCTGCGTACGGCGATCTACACGGACCCGCTGGCGGTCCACGAGGGCGCCAAACGCTACTACCGCTCGGTGAAGCCCTGAGCGAGCCGGGTCCGCCGGCAGCAGCCGAGGCCCTCAGGGGGTGAGCGGCAGTTCGCGCGGCACGGAGACGGTGACCCGCAGGCCGTGCGGCTCGTGGCGCTCGTACGTGATCGAGCCGCCGCCCGCCGCGAGCAGCACGCGGGAGATGGAGAGGCCGAGCCCCGACCCGCTCACGTTCTGGTGGCGGGTGGAGCGCCAGAAGCGGTCACCGACGCGCTCCAGCTCCTGATCGGTGAGGCCGGGCCCCCGGTCGGCGACCACGACGGTCGTCGCGGAGGTTCCCGGGGTGACCGTGACCCGTACGTCCTGACCGGCCGGGGTGAACTTCAGGGCGTTGTCGATGACCGCGTCCAGCGCGCTGGAGAGGGCCACGGGGTCGGCCCAGGCGGTGGCGGCCGGGGCCCCGTCCAGGGTGAGGCGCACGCCCTTCCCCTCCGCCATCGGGCGCCAGGAGGCGACGCGCTCGGCGGTGAGCGGGACGATGTCGGTCAGCCGGAGGTCCGCCTCGGCGTGCTCGGCCAGCGCCAGGTCGAGCAGGTCGTCCAGGACCCGGGCCAGCCGCTTGCCCTCGGTGCGTACGGCGGCGATCTCCTCGTTGCCCTCGGGCAGCTCCAGGGCGAGGAGCTCGATGCGCAGCAGGAGCGCGGCGAGCGGGTTGCGGAGCTGGTGCGAGGCGTCGGCGACGAAGGCGCGCTGCTGTTCCAGGACGTCCTCGACGTTGTCGGCCATCTCGTTGAAGGACCGGGCCAGCCGCCGCAGCTCCGGGGGCCCGCCGGCGGCCGCGACCCGGGAGCGCATCCGGCCGACGGCGATGTCGTGGGTGGCCGCGTCCAGGACCCGTACCGGCAGCAGCACCCAGCCGGTGAGCCGGACGGCGGCGCCGACCGCGACCAGCATGGCCAGGGCCTCGCCGAGGGCGATCAGCAGCCAGGTCCGCAGGATCCGGGAGCGCATCTCGTCGGTGGGCGAGTCGATGACGACCACGGCGACGACGTCACCGTCGCGCACCACGGGCGAGGCGACGACGACCCGGCCGTCCTGCCAGGGCCAGACCTGCGGGGGGTCGTGCGAACGGCGTCCGAGCAGCGCCTCGTTGAACGCGGTGCGCCCCTCCCCCTCGGCGGGCAGCATCCAGCCCTCCGGGGCCTTCGCCAGGGCCAGGTCGTTGCGGTAGAAGACGCCGGCCCGGATCCCGTACACCGAGGCGTAGACCTCCAGGTCGGTGGCGAGCGTCAGCCGGCGCTCGTCGTAGGCCGGGACGGTGTCGGTGATGGGCTGGGCGAGGGCGGCGAAGCGGGCGGTGTCGTCGATCCGGTCGATGACCAGGCGCTGCTGTTCGGCGGCGGCCACGCTCACCGCGAGCGGGAAGCCGAGGGTGAGCAGGACGGCCGCCATGAGGGTGATGAGCAGCGGAAGGAGACGGGTGCGCACCGGGGACGTACCGGCCCGTTACGCGGACGGCGCGACGAGCCGGTAGCCGACGCCCCGCACGGTCTCGATGAGGGCGGGCAGCCGCAGCTTGGAGCGCAGCGAAGCCACGTGCACCTCCAGGGTGCGCCCGGTCCCCTCCCAACTGGTGCGCCAGACCTCGCTGATGATCTGCTCGCGGCGGAAGACCACGCCGGGCCGCTGCGCGAGGAGGGCCAGGAGGTCGAACTCCTTGCGGGTGAGCTGGACCTCGGCGCCGTCGACGCTGACGCGGCGGGTGGGCAGCTCGATCGCCACGGGCCCCAGACGCAGGGCGGCGACGGGCGTCGGCGCGGTGTCCTCGCCGCTGGTGGTGCGCCGGGCGACCGCATGGATACGGGCGAGCAGCTCACCGGTGTCGTACGGCTTGGTGACGTAGTCGTCGGCGCCGAGGTTGAGCCCGTGGATGCGGGAGCGGACGTCGGCCCGGGCGGTCACCATGATCACCGGGGTCGCGGTGCGCTTGCGGATCTTGCCGCACACCTCGTAGCCGTCCTGGTCGGGCAGGCCGAGGTCGAGGAGGATGACCCCGAAGGGCTCCTTCTCCGCGGGCAGCAGCGCGCGCAGGGCCTCCTCGCCGTTGCGGGCGTGCACGACCTGGAACCCGTGCCGGGCGAGCACGGCGGACAGGGCCGCCGCGACATGGTCGTCGTCCTCGACGAGCAGCAGTCTCATGGCCCTCCTCTCCGTCTCCCTGGCTCCAGGGACTTTGGCCGAAACATTCCGTTCAGCGGCGCTTCACGTTCTTCTGCCGCACAGGGCATCCACTCCGATGACGGGTATGTCAGTCAAGGGGTTGCCGGTTACAGCAGGGTTTCCGTTATGCACCCGGTACGCCCCGGCGCTGCGCGTGGCGTCCCCTTCACACGGAGTGTCCGGTTGCCGCCGGATCGTTATGCTCAATTTCCGCTCAGATGTAATGACGCTGGTCGCACCGCGTCATTAGTGTCCTTGGCACCCGAGGAGGACGGAGCAAGAAGCCGATGAGCGGAGTTTCAGTGACCAAGGCCGCCGAGAATGCCGCGCCTGCGGGCGACGACCTTGTCGTACTGAGCGACGTCAACAAGCACTTCGGCGCGCTGCATGTGCTCCAGGACATCGACCTGACCATCGCCCGTGGCGAGGTCGTGGTCGTCATCGGGCCCTCCGGGTCCGGGAAGTCCACGCTGTGCCGCACGATCAACCGCTTGGAGACGATCGATTCGGGTGCGATCTCGATCGACGGCAAGCCCCTGCCCCAGGAGGGCAAGGAGCTGGCGCGGTTGCGCGCCGACGTGGGCATGGTCTTCCAGTCGTTCAATCTCTTCGCACACAAGACGGTGCTGGAGAACGTCATGCTGGGCCAGACCAAGGTCCGCAAGGCCGACAAGAAGGCCGCGGAGGAGAAGGCCCGGACCCTTCTCGACCGGGTCGGCGTCGGCGTACAGGCCGACAAGTACCCGGCACAGCTCTCCGGTGGCCAGCAGCAGCGCGTCGCGATCGCGCGGGCGTTGGCGATGGACCCGAAGGTCATGCTCTTCGACGAGCCCACGTCGGCTCTCGACCCGGAGATGATCAACGAGGTCCTCGAAGTCATGCAGCAGCTGGCCCGGGACGGGATGACGATGATCGTCGTCACCCACGAGATGGGCTTCGCCCGCTCGGCCGCCAACCGCGTGGTGTTCATGGCGGACGGCCGCATCGTCGAAGAGGCCACGCCCGAGCAGTTCTTCAGCAACCCTCGCAGCGACCGGGCCAAGGACTTCCTGTCGAAGATCCTTCACCACTGACGACCGACGACTGACGACTGACGACAACGACCTACGGCATAAGGAAAACTCACATGAAGCTCCGCAAGTCGGCCGCCGTCGCGGCCATCGCCGTCCTCGCCCTGACCGCGACCGCGTGTGGTGGCAAGGAGGGTTCCGCCGGTGACAAACCGGGCGGCACCAAGCCCGGTTCCTCCGAGGCTCCCGCGCTGCCCACGTACACCGTCGCCAAGGACGTCGCCCTGGACTCGCCGGTCTTCAAGAAGGCGAAGCAGCGCGGCAAGCTGATCATCGGTGCCAAGGCCGACCAGCCCTACCTCGGCTTCGAGGACCAGTCGACCAAGGAGCGCTCCGGCTTCGACATCGAGATCGCCAAGATGATCGCGGCGGACCTCGGTTTCACGGACAAGCAGATCGAGTGGAAGACCGTCGACTCCGGCATCCGTGAGACGGCGATCTCCAAGGGCCAGGTCGACTACTTCGTCGGCACGTACACGATCAACGACGAGCGCAAGAAGCAGGTCGGCTTCGCCGGTCCGTACTACAAGGCGGGCGCCGACCTCCTGGTCCGCAAGGACGACAACTCCATCACCGGCAAGGAGTCGGTGAAGGGCAAGAAGGTCTGCTCGATCGTCGGCTCCACCCCGCTCCAGGAGATCAAGAAGCCGGAGTACGGCGCGGACGTCGTCGAGCTGGCCAAGTACTCCGACTGCGTGCAGCAGGTGCTGACCAAGCAGGTCGACGCCCTCACCACGGACGACTCGATCCTCAAGGGTTACGCGGCCGCCAACCCCGGCAAGCTCAAGGTCGTCGGCAAGCCGTTCACCGACGAGCCCTACGGCGTCGGCCTGAACAAGGACGACAAGGTGCTGCGCGACGCGATCAACGACTCGCTGGACAAGCACGTCAAGGACGGCACGTACAAGAAGATCTACGAGGCCACGCTGGGCCTGTCCGGTTCGGCCTACACCGAGCCGCCGGCGCTCGAGCGCTACTGACGCCGTCCGCCGTCCCACGGCTGACGCCCCGTCACTGACGCACCGCGTGTGACTCAGGAGGCGTCCCGTACGCCGCCGCTGCCCCTCAGGGGCACGGGGCGGGCGTACGGGGCGCCCCTTCCCCTGCCCTGATGCCGCTGACCGCCGACGCGGAGACCTCATGAACGTACTGCTCGACAATTTCCCAGAGTTCCGCGACGGCTTCATAGGAACCGTGTCGATCACCGCCGTCAGCTCGGTTATCGCCTTGGTCCTCGGTGTCGTCATCGCCGGGTTCCGGGTCTCGCCGGTGCCACCGCTGCGGTTCTTCGGCACCGCCTGGGTGACGCTGATGCGCAACACCCCGCTGACGCTGCTCTTCCTGATCTTCTTCTTCGTCGTCCCGGAGATCCTCTTCCCGGGGATGAGCCCCTTCGTCCTCGGCTCGCTGGCGCTCGGCTTCTACACCTCCTCGTTCGTCTGCGAGGCGGTCCGCTCCGGTATCAACACCGTGCCGCTGGGCCAGGCCGAGGCCGCGCGCTCGATCGGCATGACGTTCTCCCAGACCCTGAGCATCGTGGTGCTCCCGCAGGCGACGCGTACCGTCATCCCGCCGCTGAGCAGCATCTTCATCGCGCTCACCAAGAACTCCGCGATCGCCGGTGCCTTCAGCGTCGCCGAGCTCTTCGGCTGGCAGAAGCTGATGAGCGACAAGGGTTACGACATCGTCCCCGTCTTCATCTGGGTGGCCCTCGGCTACCTGGTGGTCACGTTTACCATCAGCGGCCTCTTCCGGCTGCTGGAGCGTCGCATGGAGGTCGCCCGATGAGCGCCAGCGTTCTCTACGACGCCCCGGGTCCCAAGGCCGTCGTCCGCAACCGCATCTACGCCGTCGTCGGCACCCTGGCCATCCTGGGGCTGATCGGTGTCAGCGTGCTGCGGCTGGCCGACAAGGGCCACCTGGCCCCCGCGATGTGGGACATCTTCAACTACGCGGGCATCCGGCAGAACATCGCCGACGCCCTCATCGCCACCCTCAAGGCATTCGGCCTGGCAGCGGTCGGCTCGCTCGTCCTCGGCGTACTGCTCGCGGTGGGACGCCTCTCCGACCACAAACCGGTCCGCTGGGCGGCGACCACCTTCATCGAGCTGTTCCGCTCGCTCCCGCTGCTGATCACGATCTACGCCATCTGGGTCGGCTTCCTCACCGACTACTCGATGTGGGCGCTGGCGGCCGGTCTGTCCGTCTACAACGGCTGCGTCCAGGCCGAGGTGCTGCGCGCCGGCGTCAACGCCGTCCCGCGCGGCCAGAGCGAGGCCGCGTACGCGCTCGGCATGCGCAAGACGCAGGTCATGGTCACCGTGCTGATGCCGCAGGCCGTCCGGTCGATGCTGCCGACGATCATCAGCCAGCTCGTGGTGACGCTCAAGGACACCTCGCTCGGCTTCATCATCCTGTACCCGGAGCTGCTCCAGACCGCGCGTCTGATCGCCTCCAACACCCTGGTCAACGGCCAGTACCCGTACGTCTCGACGATCACGGTCATCGGCACGATCTACATCGTGCTGTGTCTGCTGCTCTCGTCGCTGGCCACCTGGATCGAGAAGCGCGGTCGCCGCGCCAAGACCGGCATCGTGGTGGCGCCGGCCGTCCAGGCCCCCGGAACCATCGACGCGACGGCCGGTACGTTCGGCCCGGATGCAGGGGGCGCAGGGGGCGCGGGCACCGGTATCGACGGTGCCGGTGGGGCTGGAGTGACGAAGGACTGACTCCCACCGGTCTCTCCCGGCAGAAGCATTCGAGGCAGCGGCGCACGCGTCGCTGCCTCGGTCACTTGACGCAAGCACCCCCAGTGGGTTGCATACGTTCTGTGATCACGTACCCGGCTTCCACTGCCACGTTCCGCATGACCGTACGGGCCGGAGGACACGCGCCGTGGACCCGGTGATCGTCGTCGGCGCCGGACCCGTCGGTCTGACGCTGTCGCTGGCCCTCGCCGCCCAGGGCGTCCCGTGCGTGCTCCTGGACGAGGGGCCGGGCACCGAGGAGGTCCGTCTCGCCCGCACGGTCGTGCTGCGTGAGGACACCGCCGACCTGGTGGAACGCCTCGGCGCCACCCACCTGGAGAAGGACGGGCTGCGGTGGAGCGGGTGGCGTTCGATGCGCCGGAAGCAGTTGGTCCGCGACGTACCGCTGGGCACGGGGCCCGCTGACTCCCCCGACCCCGGAGACTCCGGAGACCTCCGTGACGTCGCTGACGCCGGTGACATGGATGTCCGGGGCGGGCCGTCCCTCCCGGCCCCTCTGCACGTTCCGCAGCACGCGCTGGCCTCCGCCCTGCGCGCGGCGGTCGCGGCGGCGCCGCTGGTGAAGCTGGTACCGCAGAGCCGCGTCGACACCCTGGAGCAGGACCGGGACGGCGTCACGGTGCACACCAAGGGGCCCGGTACGACCTGGTGGCGCGGCAGCTATCTGGTCGGCTGCGACGGCGCCCGTTCGACGGTGCGCAAGCTCCTGGACATCAGGTTTCCCGGCCGTACGGCGGTGGAACGGCACGCCGTCGCCGCACTCCGGGCCGAACTGCCCTGGCCGGGCGAGGCCGTGCTGCACCGGCAGCCGCCGTGGCGCGGCGGGGGCGCGGAGGTCAGCGCGCGGCCACTGCCGGGCGGGGTCTGGCGGCTGGACTGGCTGCTTCCGTCGCGCGGTGAGCTGGTCACCCCGGAGGCCCTGATCACCCGGGTCCGGGACACCCTGGCCGGCTGGTGCGGCGAGACCCCGCCGTACGAGCTGCTCGACACCGGCGTCCACACACTCCACCACCGCCTCGCCCGGCGCTGGCGGGTACAGCGGGCCTTCCTCGCCGGCGACGCGGCCCATCTGCTGGGGGCGCTCGGCACCCAGGGGCTGGACGAGGGGATCCGGGACGCCGAGAACCTGGCCTGGAAGCTCGCCCACGCCTGGCACCACCGCGGCGGCGACCTGCTGCTCGACAGCTACCAGGCCGAGCGCCGGGCCGCGGTCGCCGCCCGGCTGCGCGCCGCCGACCAGTCCCTGCCGATACTGCGGGGCGGCGGCGGGCTGCGAACACTCGTACCGGGGGCGGTCCGCGGCCACGACACCCTGCTCGCCGACGGGCACCTGGGCCGTGGAGCCCTCGGTGCGCCCCCTTCGTACTCGCACTCCCCCCTCGCACCACCGCATGCGGAGGCGCACACCACCGTGGGTACGCCCCCCGGCGCGCCGGTCGCCGATGTACGGGTGACGGCGCCGGACGGGACGGCCGTACGGCTCCGGGAGCGGCTCGGGCAGGGGCATCCGCTGGTGATCCTGGTGGCCCCGGGGACCGGCGTGTGGGACCGGCGGCACTGGCTGACCGCCGGCATCATGCCGCGCCTCGTGGAAGCCGTGGAGGCGCTGCCGTCCCCGGCGGAACTGCTGGTCACGGAGAGCTATCCCGGCGCCTCGGCCCACACCGTGCTGCTGGTCCGGCCCGACGGCCATCTGGTGGCCGCCTTCGCCGGCGTCCGGCCCGCGGAGCTGTTGGCCGCGGCGCTGGCGGCGCTGGGCGGGGCGCCGGGAGCCGGGGGCGGGGAGAGCGAGGAGAACGGCGAGAGCGGCGACGACGAGGGAGGAGCCGCGGCGCGCGCGCCGCGGCCTCGCGAGCGGGTTCAGGCCGACCGGTCCGCCAGGATCGATTGACCGTCACGGGCGCACATGGTGTACTCCAGATCATGACCGACACCGATGTGCGCCTGTGGCGGAGGGTCCATATGGACCTCCTCCGTTACGCGGGCTGCGTGTGTCGCCCGTCCTGCTGAATCGCCTGCCTCTGCCGGTCCGTGCCGCTTTCCGCACGGCCGGGACCTCGCGCGAACTTTCAGGACGGTCCCTGTGTCTTCCCTCTTGCCTGCCGTACCCACGGCTGCTTCCGTACCCTCCCCCGCCACCGCTCCGGTGGCCGCCGCTCCGGTGTCCGCCGCCCCCGCTGTCTCCGCGCGGGTCGGCTCGGCCCGTGCCGTCTCCTCCGGCCCGACGGTCGCCGAACTGCTCGACTTCGTGCGCCGCACCGCCGAGGACACCGCGCTCATCGCCTCACTGCCGCTCGATCCGGAGGGCCGCACCTGGGTCCGGCTCGACGGGCCCGGTGGCAGTGAGGCCTGGCTGATCGGCTGGCCGCCGGGGACCGGGACGGGCTGGCACGACCACGCCGACTCGGTCGGGGCCTTCACCACCGCGTCCGGCACCCTCAAGGAGCACTCGTTGGCCGTACGGCTGCCCACCGACGGCTGGAAGACCCTGGAGCTGAACGAGGGGGTGGACCGGTCACGGGAGCTGGCGGCCGGTCAGGGGCGGGCCTTCGGCCAGAACCACGTGCACGAGGTCCTCAACGAGTCCGACAGCGGGCATGCCGTCTCCGTCCACGCGTACTACCCGCCGCTGCCGCGGATCCGCCGGTTCAGCCGCACCGGCGCGGTGCTCCGGCTGGAGCAGACCGAGAGCCCGGAGGACTGGCAGTGAGCGGGGACAGGGCCGAGGCCGGGCGCGTGGGCATCGACGAGCTGCTGGAGCGGGTCCGGGCCGGTTACGACCGGATCGGCCCTCAGGAGGCCGCCGCGGCGGCGACGGACGGGGCGCTGCTGGTGGACATCCGGTACGCGGCCCTCCGGGACCGGGACGGGCTCATCCCCGGCGCGCTGGTCGTGGAGCGCAACGAACTGGAGTGGCGGCTCGACCCGCAGGGCAGCCACCGCGCCGCCGAGGCGGTGAGCCACGACCTCCCGGTGGTCGTCATCTGCAACGAGGGGTACGCGTCGAGCCTCGCGGTGGCGTCGCTGCGGCAACTCGGGCTGCACCGGACCACCGATCTGGTCGGCGGCTTCCAGGCGTGGCGCGCGGCGGGCCTCCCCGTCACTCCGGGCGCCGCCGACGGCTGATGCCGAGCTGGTGAGGGAGGGGGCGGCCCCGGGCGTGACGTGGCCGCCCCCTCCCTCACTCATGTCTGGTCTCCGGGCGGGGCGGATTCACCCGAACGCCACATTCCGCTAGAGCTATCGCCGTGCGCGACCGACATTCGCTTCACACAGAGGCGAAATGTACGGAGATGACGCACTTATGGCGATCTCGGTTCTCACCCCCGACCAACTGGACGCCCAGGCGTCCCGGCTGCACGACACGCAGGCATGGCAGGGCATCGTCTCGGGGTGGGACCTCACCGCCCCCGAACCCGCGGCGCCCCAGGCACCTGCTCCGGCTCCGGCACCTGCTCCGGCTCCGGCTCCGGCTCCGGCTCCGGCTCCGGCTCCGGCTCCAGTTACGGACCGACAACCTTCCGACTGGCGAAGCCTGCTCTCCGTCCCCGTGGACCGGCTCATCGACGACGCCTTGCGGACGCTGCCGGCGGCGCCTCCGCCCGAGCGCCCGCTCCCCGGCCGACTGGGGGCGGTCCTGCCCGATCGTGTCCACGCCTGGCGGCGGGTCGGCCA
This sequence comes from Streptomyces cyaneofuscatus, assembly GCF_042718795.1. Classification (GTDB taxonomy): domain Bacteria; phylum Actinomycetota; class Actinomycetes; order Streptomycetales; family Streptomycetaceae; genus Streptomyces; species Streptomyces cyaneofuscatus_A. The sequence goes on along the minus strand of NZ_JBHXOX010000012.1, from coordinate 39,667 downwards.
GGGAGATCTGCGGCCTTCCGTCCACCTCGGCTACGCCCGGCAGATCCTGGCCGAATGGGGCTGGCAGAACACCCCGTACCGACTGCGCAACGCCCGTGGAGCCCGCTGTGTCTGTGGGGCGTTGCTCACCGCGCACCGGCTCGGCTACGGCTCCCCCTCCACCGTGAACCGGGCCGGCGCCTGGCTGATCACCGAGCTCCGCTCCCAGGGATGGCCCGGACTGATCGGCCCGTGGAACCGCGCGCCGGGCCGCACCGCGGCGGACGCGCTGGCCCTCGTCGACGCGGCCGCCCGCCGAGCGGCCGCGGCCGGACACTGACCGGCCGACGGGCCCTGCCGCGTCCCCCGTACCCCGTCCCCCGCTCGTCTCGGGGCGGCCGCTCCTCTCAGGAAGTCCTCTGCGGAAATCCTCTCAGGATGCGCTCTCGGGAAGTCCTCTCAGAACGGCTCGTCCATCCCCTCCGTGTCCTCGCCCTCCTCCTCCAGCGCCTGGCGCACCACCCGCAGGGCCATGCCCTCCCCGTATCCCTTGCGGGCGAGCATGCCCGCGAGGCGGCGCAGCCGCTTGTCGCGGTCCAGGCCGCGGGTGGAGCGGAGCTTGCGGGCCACCAGCTCCCGCGCCGTCTCCTCCTCCTGGTCCGGGTCGAGCCGGCCGACCGCCTCGTCGATCACGGTGGAGTCGACGCCCTTCGTGCGCAGCTCGCGGACGAGGGCGCGGCGGGCGAGCCCCCGGCCGTGGTGCCGGGACTCCACCCAGGCCCCGGCGAAGGCCGCGTCGTCGATCAGCCCGACGTCCTCGAAGCGTGCGAGGACTTCCTCGGCGGCCTCGTCCGGGATCTCCCGCTTGCGCAAGGCGTCCGCGAGCTGCTTGCGCGTGCGCGGCGTCCCGGTGAGCAGGCGCAGACAGATGTTGCGCGCCTGCTCGACCGGGTCGCGCGGCTCCCCCTTGTCCCGCCGGTCGCGCGTCTCCCCCGTGTCCCGCTGATCACGCGGCTCCCCCCGCTCGGCCCTCGACAAGGAGGGGGAGCCGCTGCTCCTGGTGCCGGAGCGGCCACGGCGGCCCGCCCCTTCGCCGAACCCGGCGCCCGCGTCCGCTCCCCCGCGTGAGCGGCGCCCGGACCGCGCCCCGCGGCCGGTCCCCGGCTCGTAGGCGGACCCGTCCGTGGGTCCGCCGGCGAATTCGGGGCCGTCTCCGGGCTCGGCGGGGCCTCCCGGCCACTCCGTACGACGTGTCACGGCCTAGCTCTTGGCCGCCGCGGTCTTGGCCGGCTTCGCCTTGGTGGCCGCGGCAGCGGTCACCGGCTTCGCCGCGCCGTCGGCCGCCGCTCCCGCGGTCGCCGGTCCTTCCGCACCCGGCTCGGCGGACTCGGCCTCCGGCCGGACACCGACACCCAGCTTCTCCAGGATCTTCTTCTCGATCTCGTCGGCGAGGTCGGGGTTGTCCTTGAGGAAGTTGCGGGCGTTCTCCTTGCCCTGGCCGAGCTGGTCGCCCTCGTACGTGTACCAGGCGCCGGCCTTGCGGACGAAGCCGTGCTCCACGCCCATGTCGATCAGGCCGCCCTCACGGCTGATGCCCTGGCCGTAGAGGATGTCGAACTCGGCCTGCTTGAAGGGCGGGGCGACCTTGTTCTTGACGACCTTGACGCGGGTCCGGTTACCGACCGCGTCGGTGCCGTCCTTGAGCGTCTCGATCCGGCGGATGTCCAGGCGCACCGAGGCGTAGAACTTCAGCGCCCGGCCACCGGTCGTGGTCTCCGGCGAGCCGAACATCACACCGATCTTCTCGCGGAGCTGGTTGATGAAGATCGCCGTGGTCTTGGACTGGTTGAGCGCGCTGGTGATCTTGCGGAGGGCCTGGCTCATCAGACGGGCCTGGAGACCCACGTGCGAGTCACCCATCTCGCCCTCGATCTCCGCACGGGGCACCAGGGCCGCGACGGAGTCGATGACGATCAGGTCCAGGGCGCCGGAGCGGACCAGCATGTCGACGATCTCGAGCGCCTGCTCACCGTTGTCCGGCTGGGACAGGATGAGGTTGTCGATGTCGACGCCGAGCTTCTTGGCGTACTCCGGGTCCAGCGCGTGCTCGGCGTCGATGAACGCCACCGAACCGCCGAGCTTCTGCGCGTTCGCCACGGCGTGCAGCGTCAGCGTCGTCTTACCGGAGGACTCCGGTCCGTACACCTCCACCACACGGCCACGCGGCAGGCCGCCGACGCCGAGCGCGACGTCGAGGGCGGTCGATCCCGTGGGGATGACCTCGATGGGCTCGTTGGGCCGCTCGCCGAGGCGCATCACCGCGCCCTTGCCGAACTGTCGTTCAATCTGTGCGAGTGCGGCGTCCAGCGCCTTCTCGCGGTCGGTTCCTGCCATGGGTTCCACCCGATTTGCTTGAGTCGATCGCTTCACGTCAAAGACGCTAACCCCTGCCACTGACAATGGGCCTCGACGTCCTCCCGGCCTGTGGACAACTCCACGGTCGGGCCCGGAAAAACCCGGCCGAAATCCATGAGAATGGATGTTCGATTTTGGTGTCAAGCGCACCACGCGGGGTCCGGGAGGCCGGGATGCGGCTCGCTGTCGCCGAGGAGCGTCGATGATCAGCCCCGAGCGGCGCCGGTGATCATTCCCGGCCGGTGTCGGTGATCAGCCCCGGGCAGGATCGGTGATCGCCGCCGCCGACAGCTCGGCCTGCGTCTCCTCGTAGGGAAGGTAGATGCCGAGCTCGTCCTCCAGGAACCGCAGGAACGCCACATCGCCCGCCCCGGCACCATCGTGGACGAAGCCGAGCGCCGCCTCCGCCGGAACACCGTCCATCAGGTCCGGCAGGCCCGGCTCGAACGACGTCACCGCCTTGCCGCGGAGCCCGTAGTCGACGCGGCTGAAGCCCTTCGCGTTGCGGTGCACGACGAACGCCCGGCCCCGCTCGGACAGCGCCGCGATGTAGGTGCCCGTATGGCAGCCGAACTCCTCCAGGGCGTAAGCCCAGCCCGCCACCGAGCCGGCTCGCACGATGGTCTCCGGCGGTGCGGGCAGGAAGCCCGCGCTCGTCAGCCGGGCCACCTCCGCCTCGTCCTCCCAGTCCAGGAAGTCGAGGTCGCTGAGGTGGCCGTCTTCGTCCCTGACCAGCAGTTCGTACGCCGCGCGGCGGGTCAGCGGGACGACATGCCGTTCCTCGGCACCCACGACGCGCAGCAGTTCCTCCGGTGAGAGTCCCTCGCTGAGCGTGAAGGTGAAGCTGACGTCGTAGGCGTCCGCTATCCAGCGCAGCCCGTTCTCCGCAGGTCCCTGACTCATGTAGCCCTCCTGCCCAGCGGCTCGCCACGATGGCGTTCTCGCGAGCAGAACCTATCCGCCACGCCGGGCCCGGACGGCCGGAACGGTTGGGTACACCTACGCATTGTTCGACCTGCCCCCAGGGATCGATTCTTCCTGAGGCGGCGGTGGCTCCGCCCCTCGTGCATCTGCCGGCCCCCCAAGTTCGGCATCCGCCGTACGAGGCCGACGTCGCAATCGTCCGGAGCCTCCGCCGTGCCCCTTCCTTCCGCCCGTGCCCGGTGTTCGCCGTGCGCGGGCCCAGCCCGGACCGGAGCCGGTCCGGGCCAACCCCTCAGGAGGAATCGCATGGTGTCTCAAGCTGCGGTGTGGCGTGTCGCCGCTGCCGCGTGTGCCGTCGGCGCGCTGATAGCCGGTGCCGGAACGGCCGGGGCCGCCCCCACGCCCCCGCCTTCCGAAGGCCGCATCCTGGGCGCCGACCGGGCCGGTGCGGTGAAGGGCTCGTACATCGTCACGTTCAAGGACTCGGTGGCGCGGGCCGATGTCGACAGGACGGCGAAATCCCTCACCGGACGGCACGGCGGCACGATCGGCCACACCTACACCGCCGCCCTGCGCGGCTTCTCCGTGAAGGTGGGCGAGGAGCAGGCCCGGAAGCTGGCCGCCGATCCCTCCGTCGCCCGGGTGGAGGCCGACGGAGTCGCGTACGCCCTGGGCACCCAGAACGACCCGACCTGGGGCCTGGACCGCATCGACCAGCGTGACCTGCCGGGCGACCGGAAGTTCACGTACCCCAACACCGCCTCCGATGTGACGGCCTATGTGCTCGACACCGGGATACGCACCTCGCACCGGGAGTTCGGCGGCCGCGCGGTCGACGGCTACGACTTCATCGACAACGACGCCACAGCCCAGGACTGCAACGGGCACGGCACCCATGTGGCAGGCACGGTCGGCGGCGCGACATACGGCGTCGCCAAAGCGGTGAAGCTGGTGGGCGTACGGGTCCTGAACTGCCAGGGCTCCTCCGGCTCCACCTGGGCCCCGGTGCTGGCCGGCATCGACTGGGTGACGAAGAACGCGGCCAAGCCGGCCGTCGCCAACATGAGCATCGGCGGCGGGCGCACCTCCTCGGTCGACGACGCGCTGGCCAAGTCGATCGCCTCCGGTGTCACCTACGTCGTCGCCGCGGGCAACGACGGGGCCAACGCCTGCAACACCTCCCCGGCCGCCGTGCCGACCGCGGTGACGGTCGGCGCCACCGACAGCCGTGACGCCCGGTCGATCTGGCCGAGCGGCAAGTCCTCCAACCACGGCACCTGCCTGGACCTGTTCGGCCCCGGCTCCGACATCGTCTCGGCCTCCCACCTCAACGACACCGGTTCCCGCTCCGACGGCGGCACCTCCATGGCCTCCCCGCACGTGGCGGGCGCGGCGGCCCTCATCCTCTCCGCCAACCCGTCCTGGACGCCCAAGCAGGTCCACGACCGGCTGATCGCCGACGCCACCCCGAACAAGGTCACCGACGCGAAGACCGGTTCGCCCAACCGGCTGCTGTACGTCCCGAACGACGGCACCACGCCTCCGCCCACCGGCAAGACCTTCGAGAACACCACCGCCTACCCGATCCGCGACAACGCGACCGCCGAGTCCCCGGTCACCGTGAGCGGCATCACGGGCAACGCGCCCGCGACGCTCTCCGTCACGGTCGATATCCGGCACACCTTCCGCGGTGACCTGCGGGTCGACCTCGTCGCCCCCGACGGTGCTGTCTTCCGGCTCAAGGACTACAACGCCAACGACGGCGCCGACGACGTCCGCGGCACCTTCACCGTGAACGCCGCGTCCAAGCCCGCCAACGGGTCCTGGAAGCTGCGGGTGAGCGACAACTGGGTCAACGACACCGGCACGCTGAACTCCTGGTCGCTGACGTTCTGACCGCCCGGCTTCGGTGACACCCCCACCGAACCGCCGGTGATCCACGGTCCCGAACCCTGGTGGATCCCGGCACAACCGGCCGGTGAGACCTCTCCGCGAACCTCACCGGCCGGACGGGGAGTGACGCCTGCGGCGCCCGCACATGCGCCGCGGGCGTCGCTCCCCTTTTTCAGCGCCCGCGCGCCCCTTTTCACCACCCTCATGAGGGGCCATCATGCGCGGAGAGCCATCACGAGGCCGCCGGGCGGCCCGGTCGAACCGCCCGCCCGTCAGCCCCATGCTGCCCACGGGTGCGGAAGGAAGCCGTGAACGCCGACCCGCCGATCCCCCTCCCCGCCGCCCTGACCGGGCGTTCCGCGCTCCTGGACGGCCTTCGCCCGGTACTCGGCCGTCGACCCTCCGTCGTGGTGATCACCGGTGAGGCGGGGGTGGGGAAGAGCCGGCTGGTCCGTGAACTCCTCACACGGACCCGGTCGTCGGGCACCCCCGCTCTGACCGCCCGCTGCCGGGAGTCGGACGCCCCCTTCCCGTACGCACCGCTCATCGAGGCGCTCAGCCGCTGCCGGCCCCGTCCGGAAGACCTGCCGCCGGTGACCGGGGCTCTGCGCGGGCTGCTGCCCGAGCTCGCGGACCTCCTGCCGCCCGCACCGCCTCCTGCGGACGATCCGCGCGCCGGACAGCACCGCGTTCTGCGGGCCCTGTGCGCGTTGACCGCATCCCTGGGGAGGGTGGTTCTGGCCGTGGAGGACCTCCAGTGGGCCGACGGGTCCACGGTCGCCTTCCTCTGTGCGGTCGTCTCCGACCCGCCGCCGGACCTGGGACTCGTGCTCACCGCCCGCGGCCACACCCCTCCTCACACCGACACCGAGGGAGGCGACGGGCTCCCCTTCCCGCTGCGCCCACCGGCCCATGTGGTGGTGGCCGAACGGCACCTCGCACCGTTGTCGGTGGCGGAGACGGGCGTGATGGCCGCGGGGCTGCTCGGCGCGCGGGCGGTGCCGGAGGAGTTCGCCGAGCGTCTGCACCGGTGGACGGGCGGCCTCCCCTACGTGATCGAGGAGGTGCTGCGGGAGTGGCCGGACTCCACGACGGGGGTGCGTGAGCCTCCTCTGCCCGCGTCCGTGCGCCGTGTGGTGGTGGAGCGGCTGCGACACCTTCCTTCGGACGCGTGGCGGGTGGTCGCCGCGGCAGCGGTTCTCGGTGACCCCGCGCCCGTACACCTGCTGGGGGCGGTCGCGGGGCTGGCCGAGCAGGAGACCCGTCGTGCGCTCACCGCGGCTCTGAAAGAAGGCGTCGTACGGGCTGGGGACGGCACCTACGCCTTCCCTTACGAGTTGGCGCGCAGAGCCGCGTACGAGGCGGTCGCCGAACCGGAGCGGCCCGTACTGCACCTGCGCGCGGCCCGCGCCCTCGGCCGGTGTACCGGCCCCCTCCCTCTGGTGCGGGTCGCCGAGCACTACCGGTGCGCCGGCCTCCGTACCCAGGCGGTGCGATGCCTGGAGGCGGCCGCGGACCGCGCAGCCCGGGGCGGGGACGCCGGTACGGCCACGGACGGCTACCTCGACGCCCTGCGCGGGGGCCCCTCCGCCGTCGTCCGCGACCGGGTCGCGCTGAAGCTGGCCCGCGTCGCGCTGAACGCCCGCACCGGCCCGCAGGTGCCGGCCGCCCTGCGGGAGGTACTCGACCAGAGCTCCCTGGGCCCCGGGCCGAGCGGCGAGATCCGGCTCCTCCTGGGTCTGTTGCTGCGCAACCAGTCGGGTTCCGGTCTTGAGGCGCTGGAAGAGATAGCGCGTGCCGTTCCCGATCTTCTCGCCGTGTCGACGGGCCAGGCCGCACGGGCGCTGGCGATCATCGCGATCCCCTCCCTCAAGGGCTGGCCGGTCGGTGAGCACCGGCGGCTGCTGGCCGAGGCGGAGCGGCTGCTGCCCCGGGTCGACGAGGAGGACCTGCGCACGGCCGTGCTGGCCAACCGCGCCACCGCCCTGGCCCTGATGGGCGACCCGTCGGCGTGGGGCGCGGTGGCCGATCTGCCAGAGGCCATCACCGGCGAGGCGGCGGCGAGGGTGCACGCCAATCTGGCGGGCGCCGCGACCGCACTCGGCCATCCGGAACGCGCCCGCGCCTTCCAGGCCCGGGCGTGGCAGGCCGTCCGGACGAATCAGGCCCCCTATCTCGAAGCGTTCGTCGAGACCACGGACATGCTCGCCGCCTTCACGAGCGGCCGGTGGGCGGGGCTGCTGGAGCGGGCCGAGCGCGCCGAGGAGCAGTACCAGGACGTGCCCGACTTCCACGCGGAGGCGCTCCTGGTCTGCGGTCTGCTGCGCCTGCACACGAAGGGGCAGACCGATGTGGCGCGTCGCCTCCTGGACCGGGCCGTCGGCACGACCGCGCTGGACACCGGCATCGTGCTGACCTCCGCCGCGGCCGCCGTGGTGCGGGTCCATCTGGCCGCCGACCGCCCCGCGCAGGCCGTCCAGGCGGTGGAGGGGGTGCTGCACCACGTCCGCCGTACCGGTGCGTGGGTGTGGGCGACAGCCCTCGCGCCGCCGGCCGTCCAGGCGCTGATCCGGGACGGCCGGGACGGGGAGGCCCACCACCTCGTCGCGGAGCTGGCCGACGGCATCGCCCGCCGGGACGCGCCGGCCGCCCGGGCCGCCCTGCTGACCTGCCGGGCGCTACTCACCGCGACGGACAGCCCACATGCCGGGGCCGGCGGGTCCGACGCCCTGCACGCGGCCGCCGCGGACGCCTGGACGGCTCTGGAGCGGCCCTACGAAGCCGCGTACGTCAGGGAGGCGTGGGGGCTGCGGCTGCTGGCCGCCGGTGCTGCGGGCGGGCGCACGGTGCTGCACGAGGCGATCGCGGCCTACCAGGACATCGACGCCGTATGGGATGTGCTGCGCTGCCAGCGCGGGCTGCGGGAACACGGCCAGGTCACCGTGCGCAGGCCCGGCGCCCTGGGGTACGGCGACCATCTCTCTCCCCGGGAGCGAGCGGTGGCCCGGCTGGCCTCGCTCGGCCTCTCGAACCGCGAGATCGCCCGCGAGCTGGTCCTCTCGCACCGGACGGTGGAGCACCACGTGGCGCGTGCCCTGCGGAAGCTGGGGGTGTCGTCCCGTACCGAGATCGGCTCGCAGCTCGGGCCCTGACGGAACAAGTGCCCTACATTAAGGCGATATGGGCCCCTCTTCGCCACCGGAAGCGTCCGACAGTTCACCCGTACCGGACGGCGCACCTGCTACGGGCTCCGATCTCGCCGGCCGCGTGGCGCTCGTCGCCGGAGGTACCCGCGGGGCGGGCCGAGGCATCGCCGTACAGCTCGGCGCCGCCGGGGCGACCGTCTACGTCACCGGGCGTACGAGCGGCTCCGAGCGCTCCGAGATGGACCGGCCCGAGACGATCGAGGAGACCGCGGCCCTGGTCGACGCGGCGGGCGGCCGCGGGATCGCCGTACGGGTCGACCATCTGGTCCCCGACGAGGTCAGCGCGCTCGTCGCCCGCATCTCCGGCGAGCAGGGCGCCCTGCACATCCTGGTGAACGACATCTGGGGCGCCGAGATCGAGTGGAACAAGTCGGTCTGGGAGTCGTCGCTCGACACCGGGCTGCACACGCTGCGGCTGGCCGTCGACACGCACGCGATCACCAGTCACTTCGCGTTGCCGCTGCTGATCGAGACCCCGGGCGGTCTGGTCGTGGAGATGACCGACGGGACGGACGAGTACAACGCGGACACCTACCGCGTCTCCTTCTTCTACGACCTCGCGAAGGCCGCCGTGAACCGGATGGCCTTCGCGCTCGCCCATGAGCTCGCGCCGCACGGTGCGACCGCCGTGGCGCTCACCCCCGGCTGGCTGCGCTCCGAGGCGATGCTCCAGGCCCACGGCGTCACCGAGGCCACCTGGCGCGACGCGATCGCGCACGCGCCGCACTTCGCGATCTCCGAGTCCCCCGCCTACGTGGGCCGGGCCGTCGCCGCCCTCGCCCGCGACCCGGAGGTGGCGCGCTGGAACGGCCGGTCGCTCTCCAGCGGGCAGCTCGCCCAGGTGTACGGCTTCACCGACACGGACGGCAGCCGCCCCGACGCCTGGCGGTATCTGACCGAGGTCCAGGACCAGGGGCTGCCCGCCGACGTCACGGGCTACCGCTGACCGCTGAGTGCTGACCGCCGCCCGTCACCGTCCCGCGCTCCACGCCACTGCTGACCATGCGCCTGACCGGGCGGCCCTGGGCCCGGGCGCACCGGTTCGTCGGGCGGACCGGCGCGGGCAGGTCCTTCGCCCAGGCGTGGACCTGGCACGCCTTCCGGTACCGGGTGACGCACCCCTCGTACCTCTGACCGAGGCCGTACCTCCGGCTCAGGCCGTCACCCGACTCAGCTCTGTCCGGCCGCTCCTCCTCCGCCGCCCGTCCGGCCGGATCCGCCCAGCGCGCGGCGTATCCGGGAGAGAGCGGGCCCCCCGCGTCGCGGTCGGTGGCCGCCGTGCACCCGGGGGTCGTCGGTGACGTCGTACCGCTTCACGTAGGCCCCCAGGAACGCCTGGAGCGTGGCGACGGCGGGGATGGCGATCAGCGCGCCGACGGCTCCCAGCAGGGCCGTCCCCGCGACCACCGAACCGAACGCGACCGCCGGGTGGATGTCGACGGTCTTGGCGGTCAGCTTGGGCTGGAGGACGTAGTTCTCGAACTGCTGATAGACCACGACGAAGCCCAGCACCCACAGCGCGTACCAGGGGTTGACCGTGAACGCGATCAGCATCGGCAGGGCACCCGCCAGATACGTACCGATGGTGGGGATGAACTGCGAGACGAGCCCCACCCAGACCGCGAGCGCCGGAGCGTAGGGCACTCCGAGGACGACCAGCAGGATGTAGTGGGCGACGCCGGAGATCAGTGCCATCAGGCCGCGCGAGTAGATGTAGCCGCCGGTCTTGTCGACCGCGATCTCCCAGGCGCGCAGCACCTCGGTCTGCCGGGCCGGCGGCAGTACGGAGCAGAGTGCGCGGCGCAGCCGGGGGCCGTCGGCCGCGAAGTAGAAGGAGAACAGGAAGATCGTCAGCAGCCGGAACAGCCCGCCGAGGACCGTGGTGGAGACGTCGAGCACCCCTGTGGCGCTGTTCTGGACGTACTTCTGCAGCCAGTCGGAGTGCAGAAGGCTGTCCTGGACCTGGACCCGTGAGAGCTCGGTGTGGAAGGTCTGGTTGACCCAGTTGATGACCGAGTCGATGTACTCGGGGAAGTCGTCGACCATGTCCACGATCTGGCCGGCCAGCATCGACCCCAGGAGGACGACGAACCCGGCACTGAAGATCATCAGGCCGATGAAGACGAGGAACGTGGCCAGCCCCCGGCGCATCCCGCGGGCCGACATCCGGCCCACCGCGGGCTCGATGGCGAGCGCGAGGAAGAAGGCGATCAGCACGTTGGTCAGCAACCCGATGACCTGGTCGAACGCCCAGCTGCCGAGCTGGAAGCAGGCGTAGAGCGCCAGGGCCAGGACCATCGCGCGCGGCAGCCAGCCCGGCATCCGGGCGGGCCCCGGGCCGGACGGTGGCGCGGGGGGGGCCGGCGGGCGGGGCGTCGGGCGGCCGGGGCGGAACGGTCTCGTCTGTCGATGACACGGGACAAGTCTCGCCTACGCCACCGACAACCGGTCCCCCGGCCGGGGAACGCCCGGGGAACGGCGTAGGTCAGCTCCGGCGGACGGGGACGCCTGCGGGTATCAGCGCTTCTCCGCGGGCACGTCCATCGACGTGCAGACCGCGCGCCAGACGTCCTTCGCGTCCCAGCCCGCGTCCAGCGCCTGGTGCACCGTACGGCCGCCGAGTTCGGCCATCACATGGTCACGGGCGAAGGAGTCCGCGTACACGGCACCGAAGTGGTCCGCCATCCGCTCCCAGAAAATCGTCAACCGCATGCCCTCAGTATCGCGCTCCTGAGAGTGCAGCCGGTCCGCAGGGCATGTGCCGGTGCCCTTCTCCCCTCTACGGTCGGTCCATGGCTGGAACCGGAGCACATCCCCTCGTCCGCGCCGAGCACTTCATCTGGCTCACCGCCCGCGTCCTCGAACAGCGGAGGTTCGCCCACCGCTTCCTCGACGGCGCCCCGGACCCCGTCGAGACGGCCCTCGCCGCCTACCGCAACGAGGACGGCGGCTACGCCCACGCGCTGGAACCCGATCTCCGCGGTCCGGTCAGCCAGCCGCTGCACACCGCCCACGCGCTCAGCGTCCTCGACTCCATCAGCCGCTGCGACGGCCTGCGGGTGGAGCGGATCTGCCGCTATCTGAGCGACGTGTCGACCAAAGAAGGGGCGCTTCCCGCGCTGCTCCCCACCCAGCGTGGATATCCCGCCGCACCGTTCGTCCCCGTGGTCGACGACCCGCCCGCCGAACTGCTCGCAACCGGTCCGATCGTCGGACTGCTGCACCGCAACGAGGTGTGGCACGCGTGGCTGTTCCGGGCGACGGACTTCTGCTGGAACGCCGTCGACGCGCTGGAGCAGTCGCATCCGTACGAGATCGAGGCCGCGATCGCCTTCCTGGACGGGGTGCCGGACCGGGCCCGCGCCGAGCGGGCGGCGGACCGGCTGGGCCGGCTGGTGCGCGGGCAGCGGCTCGCGGTGCTCGATCCGGCCCGGCGGGCGGAGTACCCGGTGGCGCCGGGCTACGCGCCGGGCGAGCACCACTTCCCGCACGACTACGCCCGTACGCCCGGGTCACTGGCCCGCCGCTGGTTCACCGACGAGGAGCTGGAGCGCTCGCTCGACCATCTGGCGGCCGAGCAGCGGGAGGACGGCGGCTGGCCGGTGAACTGGCGGCAATGGGCACCGGGCGCCGCCCTGGAGGGGCGGCCCCTGGTGACGCTCAGGGCCCTGGAGACGTTACGGGCCTACGGCCGCCCCCCGGGCTGACCGGAGCCCCGCTCACCCCAGAGCACGGACGCCCGCCGTGACGACCACGGCCACGCCGACGACCACCAGGAAGGGGGCGCGCAGGACCAGCGCGAGCGCCGCGGCGGCGAGTCCGGCGGCCCGGGCGTCCAGGACGAGCTGCTGCCCGTCGCCGAAGGTCTGCTGGGCGGTGAGGGCCGCCAGCAGCGCCACGGGCAGCAGGACCGCCATCCGCCGTACGAGCGGTCGCTCCAGCACTCCGGCGGGGACCAGCAGGCCCGCGTACTTGGCGAGGTAGCAGCCCACCGCCGTCAGTCCGATCGCTATCCAGACGTTCATGCGCCCCGTCCGCCCTTCTCCGTGGTCCTGTCCCGCGTCGCCCTGCCGGGTCCCCGCTTGCGCCGTCCCATGAGGAAGAGGACGACGGGGGCCGCGAGCGCGGACAGCAGGACCGGCACGCCGGCCGGCAGGACGGGCAGCAGCGTCAGAGCCAGCAGCACGGCGACGCCCGCCGTGACGCGCTCGGTGGTGCTCCTGAGCATCGGGGCGAGCAGGGCGAGGAAGACGGCGGGGCTCGCCGCGTCCAGACCCCAGGCCTCGGTGTCGCCCAGCGCCTCGGCGCCCATCGCACCCACCAGGGTGGTGAGGTTCCACAGCACGTAGAGGGTGAGCCCGGTGACCGTGAAGCCCAGGCGCGCGGACCGCCGGTCGGGCTGGGCCACGGTCACCGCGGTCGTCTCGTCGATCACCCAGTGGGCGGCGAAGGGGCGCGCCGCGCGCGGGAGGGCCAGCAGTTGGGAGAGCCGCAAACCGTAGAAGGCGTTGCGGACGCCCAGGAAGAACGCGCCGGCCGCCGCGGTGTACGGGTTGCCGCCCGCGGCCAACGCGCCGACCAGGGCGAACTGCGAGGCGCCGGTGAAGACGAAGAGGCTCAGGGCGCAGATCTGGAGCAGGCTGAGCCCGGAGCCGGCGGCGGTGACGCCGAAGGCGAAGCCGGAGAGCCCGACGGCGATACCGACGGCGAGCGCGTCCCGGACGACGGCCGCGTCCGGCTTGTGCGTGGAGGTCCCGGGCGGTCCGTCCGGCAGGGCGCCGGGCGCCGTCGGGCCGGGCTCCGTCGGACCGGGCGGCCCGGCAGATATGGCACCGATCGCGCCGGTGCTCTCTGGGGGTGCTGTCTGTTCTGCCACGCGCCGCACGTTACGGGGACGGTCCCGGGCCGGTCTTGTACGTTCTTGCGCACCCCGCGTCGCCCTGGGGAGCTCCGTACGTGTCCCAGGAGGCATCACGTGTCCTAGGAGGCGTCCCGCCCGCGCCGGTACACACCCCGCTCGCGCTGGTACGCGCCGGGCGGCACCCCCACGATCCGGGTGAAGTGCCGGTTGAGGTGCGGCTGGTCGGTGAAGCCGACGGCCGCCGCGGCCTCGGCGGGGGCGATGCCCGCGTCGAGGAGGCGGCGGGCCCGCCGCACCCGGGCGTCGGTGAGCCAGGTGTGCGGTGGCATCCCGTACTCCTTCTTGAAGGCCCTCAGCAGCGCGAACGGGCTGGTGCCCAGCTCGGCGGCGAGCGTCTCCAGGGTGGGCGGCGCGTCCATCCGCCCCTCCAGTGCGCGGCGGGCGCGTTCGGCGTCCCGCGCGCCTCCGGCCCGGGGCGTCACGCCGGGGAGCGAGCTGCCGTGCCGGGTGAGCAGGCGGACGACCAGGACCCGCAGCAGACTGTCGGCGGCCAGCGCGTTGCCTTCTTCCGCGGCCCGGTGCACCTGGGTGATCAGCCGGGCGGCGTACGGGTCGGTCACCCGTGTCTCGCCGAACCCCACCGTGCCGCGCAGGGGCGTCACCTCGGCCGCGATGTCGTTGATCACCTGGGCGGAGGGGTAGAGCGTGTCGTACGCCCAGCCCTCGGGCTGCCCGGGGCGGGCGGTGTGCGGCACCTCCGGGTTGATCATCACCACGGTGCCGGGAATCGCGTGGACCGTGCCGCCCGGCAGCCCCACGTCCTCCACCCCGCCGGTGACCGCGCCGAAGACGTACCCCTCGTGGCTGTGCCGGGGGAAGGTGTGGCGGACGTACCGGGCGCGCAGGAGGTCGAGGTCGGGCAGCTCCGCGTACGTCCAGTGCCGTGCCCACTCCGTCGCCCGATCCGCTCCCGCCATGGCCACATTCTCGCAGGTCCCGGCGGTGCGCCGCAGGGTGAGGGGGCGGCTGCGGGCGGTGTCGCGGGCCCGTTGTCAGTGGCGGGGTGCACGATGGGGGACATGACCGGCTCCGCTCTCGACGCCTTCTCGCCCGCGACCCGCAGCTGGTTCGCCGGTGCCTTCAGCGCGCCCACCGCCGCGCAGGAGGGTGCCTGGCGCGCCATCGGCGAAGGCAGCGATGTGCTGGTGGTCGCACCGACCGGCTCCGGCAAGACGCTGGCCGCCTTCCTCGCCTCGCTGGACCGGCTGGCCGCCGGTCCGCCGCCCGCCGAGGCGAAGAAGCGCTGCCGCGTGCTGTACGTGTCCCCGCTCAAGGCGCTGGCGGTCGACGTGGAGCGCAACCTGCGCTCGCCGCTGACCGGCATCCGCCAGGAGTCGGTGCGGCTCGGCCTGCCCGAGCCGGAGGTGCGGGTGGGCATCCGGTCCGGTGACACCCCGCCCGCCGAGCGGCGCTCGATGGTGTCCCGGCCGCCGGACATCCTGATCACCACACCCGAATCGCTGTTCCTGATGCTCACGTCCTCCGCCCGGGACGCGCTCGCGGGCGTCGAGACGGTGATCCTGGACGAGGTGCACGCGGTCGCCGGTACGAAGCGCGGCGCCCATCTCGCGCTCTCCCTGGAGCGCCTGGACGAGCTGCTGCCCCGGCCCGCCCGCCGGATCGGGCTTTCCGCGACGGTCCGGCCGGTCGACGAGGTCGCCCGGTTCCTGTCGCCGCAGCGCAAGGTGGAGATCGTCCAGCCGCCGTCCACCAAGGAGTTCGACCTCTCGGTGGTCGTCCCGGTCGAGGACCTGGGCGAGCTGGGCGGCTCCCCCGCCACCGACGGGGACGCCGCGCAGGCGGAGAAGCCCTCGATCTGGCCGCATGTCGAGGAGCGCATCGCCGACCTCGTCCAGTCGCACCGCTCCACCATCGTCTTCGCCAACTCGCGCCGGCTGGCGGAGCGCCTGTGCAACCGGCTCAACGAGATCGCGTACGAACGGGCCACCGGCACCGCCTTCGACCCGGACAACCCGGACAGGCCCGCCCTCGATCTGCCGGAAGTCGCCGCCCTGCCGGAGGCGCACGCCCCCGCCGAGGTCATGGCCCAGTCCGGCGCCGGCCGCGGCGCCCCCGCCCTGCTGGCCCGCGCCCACCACGGGTCGGTCTCCAAGGAGCAGCGGGCCCAGGTGGAGGAGGACCTGAAGGCCGGGAGGCTGCCAGCCGTGGTGGCCACCTCCAGCCTGGAGCTCGGCATCGACATGGGCGCGGTCGACCTGGTGGTCCAGGTCGAGTCCCCGCCCTCCGTCGCCTCCGGCCTCCAGCGGGTCGGCCGGGCCGGGCACCAGGTGGGTGCGGTCTCCACCGGCGTCGTCTTCCCGAAGTACCGCGGCGACCTGGTGCAGGCCGCCGTCGTCACCGAGCGGATGCGGACCGGGGCGATCGAGGCGCTCCGCATCCCGTCCAACCCGCTGGACGTCCTGGCCCAGCAGTTGGTCGCCATGGTGGCGCTGGACAGCTGGCAGGCGGACGACCTGCTGGCCCTGGTCCGCCGGGCCGCCCCCTTCGCCTCGCTCCCCGAGTCGGCGTTCACCGCCGTCCTCGACATGCTCGCCGGACGCTATCCCTCCGACGCCTTCGCGGAGCTGCGCCCCCGGGTCGTCTGGGACCGGATCGGCGGTACGGTCACGGGCCGCCCGGGCGCGCAGCGGCTCGCCGTCACCTCGGGCGGCACCATTCCGGACCGCGGCCTCTTCGGGGTCTTCCTGGCCGGCGCGGACCCGAAGAAGGGCGGCGGCCGGGTCGGCGAGCTGGACGAGGAGATGGTCTACGAGTCCCGCGTCGGCGATGTCTTCACCCTGGGCACCACGTCCTGGCGGATCGAGGACATCACCCGCGACCGGGTCCTCGTCTCCCCCGCCCCCGGCGTCCCGGGAAGGCTGCCGTTCTGGAAGGGCGACCAACTGGGCCGCCCCCTGGAGCTCGGCCGCGCCCTGGGGGCGTTCCTCCGCGAGATCGGCGGGCTCTCCGAGGAGGACGCCCGGCTCCGGCTGCTCGCCGCCGGGCTCGATGCCTGGGCGGCGGACAACATCCTGGCCTACCTGGACGAGCAGCGCCGGGCCTGCGGCCATGTCCCGGACGACCGGACGATCCTGGTCGAGCGGTTCCGCGACGAGCTGGGCGACTGGCGGGTCGTCGTGCACTCCCCCTTCGGCGCCCAGGTGCACGCCCCCTGGGCGCTCGCGCTCTCCGCCCGCCTCGGTGAGCGGTACGGGATGGACGCCCAGGTCATGCACGCCGACGACGGGATCGTGCTGCGGCTCCCCGACGCGGACATGATGGGCTTGGACCTGCTCGACTTCGACGCCCCGCCCACCGGGGACGCGCCGGACGCGGCGAACGACCGACCGGCCCCGCAGCCTTTCTCGTACGACAGCGAGCAGCCCCCGGTCGGCGCCACCGATGTGGTCTTCGACCAGGGCGAGGTGCAGCAGATCGTCACCGACCAGGTCGGTGGCTCCGCCCTGTTCGCCGCCCGTTTCCGGGAGTGCGCTGCCCGCGCCCTGCTGCTGCCCCGCCGCTCCCCCGGCAAGCGCACCCCGCTCTGGCAGCAGCGCCAGCGCGCCTCGCAACTGCTCCAGGTGGCCTCCGAGTTCGGTTCGTTCCCGATCGTCCTGGAAGCCGTCCGCGAGTGCCTCCAGGACGTCTTCGACGTCCCCGGGCTCACCGAACTGATGGGTGACCTGGAAGCGCGCCGGGTCCGCCTGGTCGAGGTCACCACCCAGGAGCCCTCCCCGTTCGCCCGCTCCCTCCTCTTCGGATACGTCGCCCAGTTCCTGTACGAGGGCGACTCACCGCTCGCCGAGCGGCGGGCCGCCGCGCTCTCCCTGGACTCCCACCTCCTGGCCGAGCTGCTGGGCCAGGCGGAGCTGCGCGAGCTGCTCGACCCCGAGGTCCTCACCGAGCTGGAGCAGGAGCTCCAGTGGCTCACCGAGGACCGCCGGATCAAGGACGTCGAAGGGGTCGCGGATCTGCTGCGCGTCCTCGGCCCCCTGACCGACGCCGAGCTGGCCGAGCGGGGCGCCGACCCCTCCTGGGCACCGGAGTTGGCCACGACCCGCCGGGCCATCCAGGTCCGGATCGCCGGGGCGGACCACTGGGCGGCGATCGAGGACGCGGGGAGGCTGCGGGACGCCCTGGGCACCGCGCTGCCGGTCGGTGTCCCCGAGGCGTTCACCGAGCCGGTGAAGGACCCCCTCGGCGACCTCCTCGCCCGCTTCGCCCGGACGCACGGCCCGTTCACCGCCGCCCGGGCCGCCGAGCGGTTCGGCCTCGGCACAGCGGTCACGGACGGCGCGCTGCAACGGCTGGCCGCCTCCGGCCGTACCGTCCAGGGCGAGTTCCACCCGGCGGGCATCGGCCAGGAGTGGTGCGACGCCACGGTGCTGCGCCGGCTCCGCCGCCGTTCGCTGGCCGCGCTCCGCCAGGAGCTGGAGCCGGTGGAGCCCGCCGCACTCGCCTCCTTCCTCCCCCAGTGGCAGCACTTCGGCTCCCACCGCCTGCGGTCCATCGACGGGCTGGCCCGTGCCGTCGAACAGCTCCAGGGAGCACCCGTCCCCGCCTCGGCCCTGGAGAAGCTGATCCTGCCGAGCCGGGTCATGGGGTACACCCCGGCGATGCTCGACGAGCTGACGACGACAGGCGAGATCGTCTGGGCCGGAGCGGGAGCACTGCCCGGCAAGGACGGCTGGCTCTCCCTCTACCCCGCCGACAGCGCACCCCTGCTCCTGCCCGCCCCGCACCCCCTGGAGCTGTCTGCCCTCCACGAGTCCCTGCTCACCACCCTCTCCGGCGGATACGGCCTCTTCTTCCGGCAGATCGCCGACCAGGTCCGGGCCACCACCCACCCGGACGCCTCCGACCAGCAGCTCGCCGACGCCCTCTGGGAGCTGGCCTGGTCCGGGCGGCTCACCAACGACACCCTCGCCCCCCTCCGCTCGCTCCTGGGCTCCGGCCGGACAGCGGGCTCCACCGCCCACCGCGCCCGGCGCAACGTGCCCCGAGGGCGGTACGGATCCCTCACCGCAGCCGCCCGCCCCGCCTCCCGCACCGGCCCCCCGACGGTCTCGGGCCGCTGGTCCCTGCTCCCCCCGCGCGAACCGGAGCCGACCCACCGCGCCCACGCCCTGGCCCGCACCCTCCTCGACCGGCACGGCGTGGTCACCCGCGGCGCGGTGCAGGCCGAAGGGGTGGAGGGCGGCTTCTCCGCGACGTACCGCATCCTGGCCGCCTTCGAGGACAGCGGCCAGGCCCGGCGGGGCTATGTGGTCGAGGGTCTTGGAGCCGCCCAGTTCGCGATGGACGGGGCGGTGGACCGGTTGCGCGCGGCCGCCACGGCCCGCGACCGCCGGGACCCGGGCACCGCCCCTCAGGCCCTGGTGCTCGCCGCCGCCGACCCGGCCAACGCGTACGGCGCCGCCCTGCCCTGGCCGGAGTCCCCGGACGGCGCCGGGCACAAGCCGGGCCGCAAGGCGGGGGCCCTGGTGGTCCTCGTCGACGGCGAGCTCACGCTCTACATGGAGCGCGGCGGCAAGTCCCTGCTCGCCTGGCCCACCGACCCCGAGTCCCCGGCGCTCCTGGCGGCCGCCGAGGCCCTGGCCACCTCCGCCCGCGCCGGAGCGCTCGGCACCGTGACGGTGGAGCGGACCAACGGGGCCTCCTCCCTCACCTCACCCCTGGGCCGGACCCTGGAAGCGGCCGGGTTCCTCGCCACCCCGAAAGGCCTGCGCCTGAGGGCGTGAGGGCCGGAGAACCTGACCCGCCAGGCGGCAGCCAGGCGGGCCGGCCGGGCCCATCATGGAGGTATGCCCGAAGGAGACACCGTCCTGCAGACCGCCGCCCGGCTGCACGCAGCCCTGGCGGGGCGGGTCCTGACCCACGCCGACCTGCGCGTCCCCCGGTTCGCCACCGCCGACCTCAGCGGCCGCACCGTCCTCGACGTCACCGCGCGCGGCAAGCACCTGCTGACCCGGGTCGAAGGCGGGCTGACCCTGCACAGCCACCTCCGGATGGACGGGGCCTGGCGGATCTACGCACCGGGCGAGCGCTGGCGCGGCGGCCCCGGCCACCAGATCCGCGCGGTCCTGGCCAACACCGACCACACCGCCGTCGGCTACCGCCTCCCCGTCCTCGAACTGCTCCGCACCAGCGAGGAGGGCAAAGCCGTCGGCCATCTCGGGCCGGACCTGCTGGGCCCGGACTGGAACCTCGACCGTGCCGTCGAAAACCTCCTCGCCGCCCCGGACCGCCCCCTCGGCGAAGCCCTCCTGGACCAGCGCAACCTCGCGGGCATCGGCAATGTCTACAAGTGCGAGCTGTGCTTCCTGGCCCGCGTCACGCCCTGGCTCCCCGTGGGCGCCCTCCCCGACGGAACCCTCCCCCGGCTGGTCGCCCTCGCCCACCGCGTCCTCGACGCCAACCGCGACCGCCCCACCCGCACGACCACCATCCGAGCCGAACGCCGCCCCCGCCCGAGCACCCCGCCCCCCACACCCACCGGAAGGCCGCTCCCGCCCCTCCGGGTGCAGGACCCCCTCTACGTCTACGGCCGGGGAGGCCGCCCCTGCCTGCGCTGCGGCACCCCGATCCGGAAGATCGACCAGGAGGACCGGCCCACGTACTGGTGCCCGGCCTGCCAATCGGGCCCGACGCCCTGCACAGCACCAGGCCCGCACACTAGTTGACGCCCCGTCAGATTCAGTCGTACGGTCCCGTCATGCCCCTCTCCGCGTACGCCGCGTACGACCTCACGGGCCGCTCCGCATTCGTCACCGGCGCCGCCGGCGGTATCGGCCGGGCGAGCGCCGTGCTGCTGGCCGAGGCCGGAGCCACGGTCCACTGCGCCGACCGCGACGAGACCGGCCTGCGGAGGACGTACGAGGTGATCACGAGCGCGGGCGGCGCGGCCCGCACCCACCCGCTCGACGTCACCGACCGGGACGGGGTCCGCGCGGCCGTCCGGTCGGCGGGAGAGATCGACACCCTGGTCGCCGTGGCCGGGATCATGCACACCAGCAGCGTCCTGGAGACAGAGGACGCGGACCTGGACCGGGTACTGGCGGTCAATTTCAGGGGGGTGCTGTACGCCTGCCAGGAGGTGGCCCGCACCATGATCGCCCGCTCCGCGCCCGGTTCGCTGATCACGATGGCGTCCGGCGCCGTGGACTCCGCGAGCGCGGGCCTGCTCTGCTACAGCGTGGCGAAGGCGGCCGTCGTCCAGCTCACCAAGACGCTCGCCACCGAGCTGGGCCCGTACGCCATACGGGTGAACGCGGTGGCCCCGGGCTGGATCCGTACACCGATGACCGACCGGCACGGAGCCGGACAGCAGCAACGGACAGAAGCCACGATGGCCCGGATCTCGCCCCTGGGCCGGGTCGGCGAACCTGAGGACGTCGCCCACACCGTGCTGCACCTGGCATCCGACGCGTCGGCCTTCATGACCGGCCAGATCCTCCGCCCGAACGGCGGCGTCGCCATGCCCTGGTGAGCCCGGCCACAAGCCGCCCCGGAGCCGGCCCACCCCCCGACGGTCGCTCCGAGAACGCCCCCGAAAGCCCCGACACCCCCGACGCCACGTGGACCGGCAGCAGGCTCAGCCCCCAGCCCCCCGCCGCCACCGCCCCCTCCACCGCACCGGCCTGCTCCGGCTGCAGCACCAGCCGCAGCACCGCCCACCACCACAACCCCCCGAGGATCAGCGCCGGTATCCACCGCCGTATCATCGCTGCCCTCCTGCGGCCGACGTCCTTTCGGGCAGTTTCCCTTGGCAGCGACCCCGCTGCATCCAGAACGGACGACCGAAGGGGCGCCCTGCCCGCAAACCCCGAGTGCCCCCGCCGATGACCGGCGGGGGCACTGGGGGCAGGGGGCGCGAGGCGCCGACGGCCGCTACTTGTCGTCGCGGAGCGAGTCCGTGACGCCCTTCGCGCGGTCGCCGGCCTCGTCGACCTTGTCCTTGGCCGAGGCCTTGGCCTGGTCGGCCTTGCCTTCGGACTCCTTGCGGCGGTCGCCGGTCAGCTTGCCGACGGCCTCCTTGCCCTTGCCCTTGAGCTTGTCCATGGCGTTGTCACCGGTCACGATGTCGATTCCTTCCGCTCAGGCACTTTCGGCCTGGAACATCCAGGCGTGCTTCTCGAGTTCTGCGGTCAGTGCGATCAGGATGTCCTGGGTGACGGGATCCGGCGCGTCGGTCACCTCGATGCGCTCCCGCATCCGGCCGATCACCACACCCAGGGCGTCGACGAGCGCCTTCACGGCGTCGGTGTCCTTGATCCAGCCCTCGGAGACGGGCCGGATGGCGGTCTCCTTGGCGACGGTCGCGGAGCGGCCGTCCGGGTTGACGCCGATCGCGGAGGCTCGCTCGGCGACCGTGTCGGAGTGCTGCCGGGCCGTGGCCACCACGTCGTCGAGCTGGAGGTGTACGGACCGGAAACGCGGGCCGACCACGTTCCAGTGGATCTGCTTCGCCACGAGGGAGAGGTCGACCAGGTCGACCAGCGCGCCTTGCAGCGCTTCTCCGACGAGCTTGAGATCACTCTCGGACAGCGGGCTCTTCACCACAGACATGCACAACTCCCATCCGTCAGGCGTACTGCTGACCGTCGTCAGGCGTTTCGCTGACCGTTTCGGCGCACCACTCACGATGGCACAAAAGAAACAAAACAGTCATGTTGGCCTCAACCTCCGTCTGCCCGCTTCCTCGCGCCTCACACACCAAAGCGGCACACAAAAGCGACACACGAAAGCGGCACACGAAGGCTGCGCCGCAAAGAGACAGACGAACGCCGCATACGCGAAAGTCCCGGCCGACCCCTGTGGGGCCGACCGGGACTCCGGTCGAGCACTGTGCCGCGCGGATCAGGCGGCGACGACGTCCACCGCTTCCGCGGGCGCCTTGATGGTCACCCGTCCTGACGGCACTCCTGCGACCGACGAGACGGAGACGGAATTGAGCATGGGACGAACCGGTACTGGGACCGGATCACTGGCAGCTGCCGACTCGGCCAACTCGGCGAGCGAGAGCTCGTCGCTCACTTCTCGCATGAGCTCGGACATCCGTACGTCAAGCGCGTCGCAAATCGCGGAGAGCAGCTCGGAGGATGCCTCCTTCTGCCCCCGCTCCACCTCGGACAGATAACCGAGCGAGACCCGGGCGGACGAGGAGACTTCGCGCAGAGTACGGCCTTGGCGCTGGCGCTGCCGACGCAGCACGTCACCCAGCAGGCGACGGAGCAGAATCATCGGTGGCTCCCTCCTCGGACCGCGTAGCCGCATCCTTCACGCCCTACCGTACCGCCTTGCGCTGCGGCCGTGCGGGGAGCGATGTCGTGTTCACTCAGGGCTGCAAACATCCATTCCCCCCGATCTGTTCCGTATCCTGTGCCCGCGCATTCTCTCCGAGTTCGCCGGCCAGCAGATCGAGGGCGCTTCGCACACTCTCTCTACGGATGTCCGCCCTGGAACCATTCAATCGCAGAGCGGACACTTTCTCGACGCCGGAAGGTCCCGCGACGGCCACGTAGACCGTCCCGACGGGCTGCCCGTCCTGCGGTTCCGGGCCCGCGACTCCGGTCGTGGAGACGCCCCAGTCCGCGCCCAGGGCACGGCGCACCCCGGCCGCCATCTGCCGCGCGACCTCGGGATCGACCGCCCCGCGCTCCGCCAGGAGGGTCCCGTCCACGCCGAGGATCTCGCCCTTGAGGGCCGTGGCGTACACCGTGACCGATCCCCGGAAGGACCGGGAGGCACCGGGTACGGAGGTGAGTTCGGCCGCCACCAGGCCGCCTGTCAGCGATTCGGCGACGGCGAGCGTCTCACCGCGCTCCACGAGCAGCTCCAGCGCCCGGGCAGCGGCGGCGGGGGCGGCAGCGGCGGCAGCGGCGGCAGCGGCTGTCACCGCTCGGCCTCCGCGCCGTCCCGCGCACGCACGGCGGGCTCCACAGCCGTCGAACCACCGGACACCCGCACGGCCGCACCAGGAGCACCGGCATCCGTCACACCGGAAGCACCGGCGTCCACAACACGGGCACCGGTACCAGCACTGGCACCGGCGCCGGCGCCAGGAGACCCGGCCGCCTCGTTCAGCGCCTCAGCGGTCCGGCCCACGGCGGCCCGCTCGGCGGCGATGCTCCTGCGGCGCAGGACGACGGCCTGGCGTACGTAGTCGAGACCGGTGACGACCGTCAGGACGACGGCCACCATCATCATCCAGAAGCGCAGGGTGGCCAGGGGTCCGGTGAGCACCAGGACGTACATCCCGGCCGCCGTCCCCTGCGCCAGGGTCTTGAGCTTGCCGCCTCTGCTGGCCGGGATCACCGCGTGCCGGATCACCCAGAACCGCATCAGCGTGATGCCCAGCTCACGGGCGAGGATCACCCCGGTGATCCACCACGGCAGATCGCCCAGGATCGACAGCGAGATCAGCGCGGCACCCATGATCGCTTTGTCCGCGATCGGGTCGGCGATCTTCCCGAAGTCGGTGACCAGGTTGTACGCCCGCGCCAGATGACCGTCGAACAGGTCGGTGATCATGGCGACGGCGAAGGCCGCCCAGGCGAAGGAGCGCCAGACCGGGTCGTACCCGCCGTTGTGGAACAGCAGCAGCACGAAGCCGGGGACGAGCAGCAGCCGCACCATGGTCAGGATGTTGGCGATGTTCCAGAGGCTGGCCTGGTTGACGGCCGCGGTGCCCAGCTTGCCGCCGCGGACCGGCTTCGCGCCGGGACCGCCTGCCGCGGATGCCGGGGCTCCCGTCATCTGGCCGCCTCCGCAAGCTCGTGGTGTTCGGCCACCAGGTCGACGCCCTCGGTGCCCACTGCCTTTGCCTCGACCATAAGGCCCGGCACGAGTCCCTCGCGTGTGGTGAAGACCACCTGGCCGTCCGTTTCCGGAGCCTGGTGAGCGGCGCGGCCGACCGCGACCTCGCCGTCCTCGTCCGACTCGACGGACTCCACGAGCACCTGGAGGGTCTCGCCGACGCGCTCCTCGGCCCGCTGCGAGGTCAGCTCCTCGGCAAGCTGGGAGATGTGGGCGAGCCGCTCCGCGATGGTGTCGGCGTCCAGCTTGTTCGCGTAGCCGACCGCCTCGGTGCCCTCCTCGTCGGAGTAGCCGAAGACGCCGATGGCGTCGAGACGGGCGCCGGTGAGGAAGCGTTCCAGCTCGGCGAGGTCGGCCTCGGTCTCACCGGGGAACCCGACGATGAAGTTGGACCGGGCGCCGGCCTCGGGGGCCTTGGACCGGATGGTGTCCAGGAGCTCCAGGAAGCGGTCGGTGTCGCCGAAGCGGCGCATCGTGCGCAGCACGCTCGGGGAGGAGTGCTGGAAGGAGAGGTCGAAGTACGGGGCGACCTTCGGCGTCGAGGTGAGGACGTCGATGAGACCGGGGCGCATCTCGGCGGGCTGGAGGTAGCTGACGCGGATGCGCTCGATGCCGTCCACGTCGGCCAGCTCGGGCAGCAGGGTCTCCAGGAGGCGGATGTCGCCGAGGTCCTTGCCGTACGAGGTGTTGTTCTCGGAGACGAGCATGACCTCCTTGACGCCCTGCTCGGCCAGCCAGCGGGTCTCCTGGAGCACGTCCGAGGGACGGCGGGAGATGAAGGAGCCGCGGAAGGAGGGGATGGCGCAGAAGGAGCAGCGGCGGTCGCAGCCGGAGGCGAGCTTCACCGAGGCTACGGGGCTGGTGCCGAGCCGGCGGCGCAGCGGTGCGCGCGGCCCGGAGACCGGAGCGACACCTTCCGGGAGGTCCGCGGGCGCGGGGGCGGGTTCGGCCTCCTGGGCGTGCCCTGGCAGGGACACCGCCGCGGACTGCCGCTCGGCGGGGCTGATGGGGAGCAGCTTGCGGCGGTCGCGCGGGGTGTGCGAGGCGTGGATGCCGCCGTTGAGGATGGTCTGGAGCCGGTCAGAGATGTCGGCGTAGTCGTCGAATCCGAGGACGCCGTCCGCCTCCGGCAGGGCCTCTGCGAGGTCCTTGCCGTAACGCTCGGCCATGCAGCCGACGGCGACGACGGCCTGGGTGCGGCCGTGGTCCTTGAGATCGTTGGCTTCGAGCAGGGCGTCGACGGAGTCCTTCTTGGCGGCTTCGACGAACCCACAGGTGTTGACGACTGCGACATCCGCGTCCGAGGCGTCCTCGACGAGGTCCCAGCCGTCCGCTGCCAAGCGGCCTGCAAGCTCCTCCGAGTCCACCTCGTTACGGGCGCAGCCAAGAGTGACAAGGGCGACGGTACGGCGTTCGGGCATGGACTCAAGACTACTTCGTCCCGGTGGCCCTCCCGCCGAGCAGGGTTGCCTGCGCTCTCTTCTGCTACGGGGAGTAACAGGCGGAAAGCCCGCCGGGAACGCCGACGGGCGCCCGGCACGAGGCCGGACGCCCGTCGAAGGGATGGGAGGCGCGGGGTCAGCCGGCCTCGGGGTCACCCTTGGTGTACGTGAGCCGCTCGACCTGACCCGGCTCGAAACGGTCCTGGAGCTGCTTCCCGTTCACGAAGAGCTCGATCGCCCCGGCGTTGCCGAGGACGAGGTCGATGCGCTCCTTGTCCTGGAAGGTCTTGGACTCACCTTCGAGCAGCAGCCCGTCGAAGAGCAGCCGGCCGTTGTGGTCCTTGACGGAGATCCAGCTCTTGCCCTGGCTCGCGTCGAGCTTGACCGTCACCTTGTCCCGGGGGGCGGCGGCGATGGCACTCTCGGACGGCACGGGCTTGGGGGCAGCCGGCTTGGTGGTGGTGGGTTTGGCCGCGGTCTTGTCGGGCTTGGAGCCCTCCGCGACCTGGGCGGTGTTCGAGGGCTTGTCGTCGCCGCCGTTGAAGAAGGTGAAGCCGACGAAGCCGATGACGGCGACGATGGCCGCGACCATGGCCGCGGTCCAGTTGGGCCGCCGCGGTTCGGAACGGATGCGCTCCGCTTCGAACAGCGGAGCCGCGGGGGTCGGTGCGGGACGGCCGCCGTGGTCGGCGTCGAAACGCTCGACCAGGGGTTCCGGGTCGATGCCGACGGCACGGGCGATGTTGCGGATGTGGCCGCGTGCGTAGACGTCGCCGCCACAGCGCGAGAAGTCGTCCTCCTCGATCGCGTGCACGATGGGGATGCGCACCCGGGTGGAGCTGCTGACTTCCTCGACCGTCAGACCTGCGGCGATACGAGCCTGCTGAAGGGCACGACCGATCGAAGGCCGGTCGTCTTCGGGGGAGTTGCCGATGGACACGGGGGCGCCTTTCGAGCGTGAGCCACCTGCTGGATGTTCAGTCTAGGGGGGGTACGAAAGGGAGGGGCAACCGGGAGGGACGGCTTTGTACGCCATCGGGTTCGCCGGACGGCCCCGGGGACCGCTCCACGGACGGAGCGGGGACGGGACCGTGCCCCGATCGAGGACTGGGCAACCTGGAGTGGGCCGAACAGGGTGGGGGACAACGGGCTGGGCGGGAGGGAGGAGCATCGTTCCTCCCCTCCCTCCAACTTGACGTACGACCGCACGAAACGGTTGCCCACGAAACCTTTACGGGTGGATTACCCCTACGGAGCGGATTCCCCCCGGATGACGGCCAACACCCCGTCGAGCTCGTCCGGTTTCACCATGACGTCGCGCGCCTTGGATCCCTCGCTGGGGCCGACGATGTTCCGGGACTCCATCAGGTCCATCAGCCGCCCCGCCTTCGCGAAGCCGACCCGCAGCTTGCGCTGGAGCATCGAGGTGGACCCGAACTGGGTGGAGACGACCAGCTCGGCGGCTTGGCAGAGCAGGTCCAGGTCGTCGCCGATGTCCTCGTCGATCTCCTTCTTCTGCTTCGTACCCACCACGACGTCGTCCCGGAAGACCGGGGCCATCTGGTCCTTGCAGTGCTGGACGACGGCCGCGACCTCGTCCTCGGTGACGAAGGCGCCCTGCATACGGGTGGGCTTGTTGGCGCCCATCGGGAGGAAGAGCCCGTCGCCCTTGCCGATGAGCTTCTCCGCGCCGGGCTGGTCGAGGATGACCCGGCTGTCGGCGAGGGAGGAGGTGGCGAAGGCGAGCCGGGAGGGCACGTTCGCCTTGATCAGACCGGTCACCACGTCGACCGAGGGGCGCTGCGTGGCGAGCACCAGGTGGATTCCGGCGGCGCGGGCCAGCTGGGTGATGCGGACGATGGAGTCCTCGACGTCGCGCGGGGCGACCATCATCAGGTCGGCCAGCTCGTCGACGATCACCAGGAGGTACGGGTACGGGGACAGCTCCCGCTCGCTGCCCTCGGGCGTCTTGCACTTGCCGGTGCGCACGGCGTGGTTGAAGTCGTCGATGTGCCGGTAGCCGAAGGCGGCCAGGTCGTCGTAGCGCAGGTCCATCTCCCGCACGACCCACTGGAGCGCCTCGGCGGCCTTCTTGGGGTTGGTGATGATCGGCGTGATCAGGTGCGGGATGCCCTCGTACGCGGTGAGCTCGACGCGCTTGGGGTCGACGAGGACCATCCGGACGTCCTCCGGGGTGGCGCGCACCATGATCGAGGTGATCAGGCAGTTGATGCAGGAGGACTTACCCGATCCGGTGGCGCCTGCGACCAGGACGTGCGGCATTTTCGCCAGGTTGGCCATCTCGTAGCCGCCCTCGACGTTCTTGCCGAGCGCCACCAGCATGGGGTGGTCGTCCTCGGCCGCGTCCGCGAGGCGCAGCACGTCGCCGAGGTTGACCATCTCCCGGTCGGAGTTGGGGATCTCGATGCCGACGGCGGACTTGCCGGGGATCGGCGAGATGATCCGTACGTCCGGACTGGCGACGGCGTACGCGATGTTCTTGGCGAGCGCCGTGATCTTCTCGACCTTCACGGCGGGGCCGAGCTCGATCTCGTACCGGGTGACCGTCGGCCCCCGGGTGAAGCCGGTGACGACGGCGTCGACCTTGAACTCGGTGAACACGTTGGTCAGCGAGGCGACGACGGCGTCGTTGGCGGCGCTGCGGGTCTTGCCGGGGCCGCCGCGCTCCAGCAGGTCGAGGGAGGGCAGCGAGTACGTGATGTCGCCGGAGAGCTGGAGCTGCTCGGCGCGGGCGGGCAGGTCCCCGGTCCGCTCGGGGGCGGGCTTGGTCAGATCCGGTACGCCGCCGGGGTCGACGGGCCCGGAGGCGGAAGCCCCCGCCGTGCCCGCATCCCCCCGGCCCTGGCCCGCTCCTGCCCGGTCCTTGCCCGCGCCGCCGTGCTGTCCGGCCTCCCGCGCTCCGGGCACGGGCGTGGAGCCGGTACGGTCCCGGTCCCCCGAGACGCCCTGGGTCAGGTCGGCGACGACCGGCGAGGGCGAAATGCCGTTGAGCACGGCGCCGTCGAGCGCGGCGGCCGCGGCCGCGGCGACGTCCACCGCGTCCAGGGGCCGGTTCATGGCGGGCTGAGCGGCGGGCCGGCGGGGCCGCCTGCGCTTGGTGAGCGCGTCGGCCTCGGCATGGTCGTGGTCGTAGACGGCGTCGTCGGCGTCCGGGGCCTGCCGGCGTCCGGAGCCGCGCCGCGTCCCGGCGGGCAGCGCCTCGCGCCACTGCTCGTCGTAGCGCTCGTCGTCCTCGTACACCTCGCCGGGCTCGTACGCCGGTTCCACGATGCCGAGGCGGACGCCGAGCTGCCGCAGCCGGCGCGGGATGGCGTTGACCGGGGTCGCGGTGACGACGAGCAGGCCGAAGACGGTGAGCAGGACGAGCAGCGGTACGGCGAGGACCTCGCCCATCATGAAGATCAGCGGCTTCGACGCGGCCCAGCCCACCAGCCCGCCCGCGTCCTGCATCGCCTCCGTGCCGTCCTCGCGGCCCGGCGACCCGCAGGCGATGTGGACCTGGCCGAGGATGCCCACGACGAGGGCGGAGAGCCCGATGACGATCCGGCCGTTGGCGTCGGGACGCTCCGGATACAGGATGAGCCGCACGGCCATGGCACCGAGCAGTATCGGCGCGAGCAGATCGAGCCGGCCGAACGCCCCGGTCACCAGCATCTCCACCAGGTCGCCGACCGGCCCCTGGAGGTTGGACCAGGTGCCCGCGGCGACGATCAGCGCGAGGCCGAGGAGCAGGAGTGCGAGGCCGTCCTTGCGGTGGGCGGGGTCAAGTCCCTTCGCACCGCGCCCTATGGAGCGGAACACCGCGCCGACGCCGTGGGCCGTGCCGAGCCAGACGGCGCGCACCAGCCGGTAGACGCCGTTGGTGGGGGACGGTGCGGGTCTGGGCGCGGGCCTCTTGGCCGCCGCCTTCCTCGCGGGTGCCCTCTTCGCGGGCGCGGTCGACTTCTTGGGGGCGGTCTTCCTGGCGGGCGCGGCTTTCTTCGCCGGCCCCGGTGTACGGCCGACGCGCTTCGCGGTGCCCGCCGTGCCCTGGGAACCCTTGCCGGACGTACGTGAGGCCATGGTGCCGAGGTTACCGTTGTCGACGTCCGTGAACACGTTCGCCTACCAGTTCACTCGACCGTGTCGCCTCCGGATGACCGGGAACTGACGCGCTCTCATGACGAGGAGCCCTCCGCGCACGGGCCCGATCCACCCCTGATCCGTGGATCCGTACGGAAAAGACTTGGTTCTGACGGGAAGCCCTGGTTCTGACGGGCGGAAGGCCCTACTGCTGAGCGGGCAGGATTCCGGCGCCGCCGCCCGTGCCCGGCTCCAGCGCGTCGAGCGCGCGGCGCAGGCCGGTCAGCTTCCGTTCGAGATGGGCCGCCGTGGCGACGGCCGCGGCGTCGGCGGACTCGTCGTCGAGCTGCTTGGAGAGGGCTTCCGCCTGCTCCTCGACCGCCGCGAGCCGCGCGGAGAGTTCGGCCAGCAGACCGGCCGGCTCCTTCTCGTGCTCGCCGCCCGTGTGGCCGTCGCCCTCCAACTGGAGCCGCAGGAGCGCTGCCTGCTCGCGGAGCTTGCAGTTCTTCATGTACAGCTCGACGAAGACCGAGACCTTCGCTCGCAGCACCCACGGGTCGAACGGCTTGGAGATGTAGTCCACCGCGCCGGCCGCATACCCCCGGAAGGTGTGGTGCGGGCCGTGGTTGATCGCGGTGAGGAAGATGATCGGGATGTCCCGCGTCCGCTCCCGCCGCTTGATGTGGGCGGCGGTCTCGAAACCGTCCATGCCCGGCATCTGGACGTCCAGCAGAATTACCGCGAAGTCGTCCGTCAGCAGCGCCTTGAGCGCCTCCTCCCCTGACGATGCCCGCACCAGTGTCTGATCGAGCGCAGAGAGGATGGCCTCCAGCGCCAGCAGATTCTCCGGCCGGTCATCGACCAGGAGGATCTTGGCCTTCTGCACCATGGCCCGTCCTCCTCGCCCCGGAAATGCACCGGGTGCCGCCCCAGAGGACGACTCCCTTACGCCGTCCGTCCTTGTGCCGGTCATGGTAGCCGCACCCCGCCCGTCACCACACCCTGTCACCGCGATGTCACTGTGCACATACCGCAAACGCGGTGGGAGACCAGAAGGTTCCCCGGATACAGGGCGTTCACACCCGTTCGCGCACAGCCGATCAACAACTCACGCCGATTCGCTCAGCATTCCATCACTCTCCGTGCATCCACTGCTCCATCACCGCCAGCAGATGATCAGGATCGACCGGCTTCGTCACATAGTCGGAAGCCCCGCAGTCGATCGCCTTCTCCCGGTCGCCCTTCATCGCCTTCGCGGTGAGCGCGACGATCGGTAGCCCGGCGAACTGCGGCATCCGCCGGATCGCGGTCGTGGTCGCGTACCCGTCCATCTCGGGCATCATGATGTCCATCAGCACGACCGTCACATCGTCGTGCTGCTCCAGGACTTCGATCCCCTCGCGGCCGTTCTCCGCGTACAGCACGGCGAGACCGTGCTGCTCCAGCACGCTGGTGAGCGCGAAGACGTTACGGATGTCGTCGTCGACGATGAGCACCTTCTCCCCGCGGAACCGGAACGTCCGCCGGGGCGCCGGAGCCTCCTCCGTACCGGCCGGGCTGCCCTGCACCCACTCCTCCTGCGGGGCGCTCTCGCCGACCGGCCGCCCGGCGGGCAGTGCGGGCCGTCGGGCGGCGTCCCCGAGGGCCTTGCGCCGCCGCCGGAACACCCCGGCGGAGTTGGCCGGATCGCCGAACGGGGCGGAGTCACCGCCCTGCGGAGCCTGCCCGTTCTCGGACCCGCCGCCCAGCCCCTCGCTCGAACCGGAACCCACCTGCGGGTAGCCCTGGGGCGGCAGTTCGGCGCGGTGCAGCGGCAGGTACAGCGTGAAGGTGGAGCCCCGGCCCGGCTCGCTCGCCGCGTGGATCTCGCCGCCGAGCAGCCGCGCGATCTCCCGGCTGATGGAGAGGCCGAGGCCCGTACCGCCGTACTTGCGGCTCGTC
This sequence comes from Streptomyces cyaneofuscatus, assembly GCF_042718795.1. Lineage (GTDB taxonomy): Bacteria > Actinomycetota > Actinomycetes > Streptomycetales > Streptomycetaceae > Streptomyces > Streptomyces cyaneofuscatus_A. The sequence goes on along the minus strand of NZ_JBHXOX010000012.1, from coordinate 8,045 downwards.
GTCCCGTCCGCCTGCTTGAACGCCTCGAAGATCACCAGCATCTTGCTGGAGGCGATCCCGATCCCGGTGTCGGTGACCGAGAACGCGATCAGATCGGCGTCCGCGTCCCGCAGCGAGCCCGCCTCCAGCAGGTGCTCCCGGATCGCGTTCGGCACATCGGCGCCGGCCGGCCGGATCACCAGCTCCACCGCACCGGTATCGGTGAACTTCACCGCGTTGGAGAGCAGGTTGCGCAGCACCTGGAGGAGGCGCTGCTCGTCGGTGTGAAGCGTCGCGGGAAGCTCCGGCGAGACCCGTACGGAGAAGTCGAGCCCCTTCTCCGCGGTGAGCGGGCGGAAGGTCGCCTCCACGTAGTCGACCAGTTGAACCAGGGCGATCCGGGTCGGGCTGACGTCCATCTTGCCCGCCTCGACCTTCGACAGGTCGAGGATGTCGTTGATCAGCTGGAGCAGGTCGGAACCGGCCCCGTGGATCGTCTCGGCGAACTCGACCTGCTTCGGCGAGAGGTTGCCCTCGGCGTTGTCCGCCAGCAACTTGGCGAGGATCAGCAGCGAGTTGAGCGGTGTGCGCAGCTCGTGCGACATGTTCGCCAGGAACTCGGACTTGTAGCGCATCGAGACCGCGAGCTGCTCGGCGCGCTCCTCCAGGACCTGCCGGGCCTCCTCGATCTCGGTGTTCTTGACCTCGATGTCGCGGTTCTGCTGCGCCAGCAGCTCGGCCTTCTCCTCCAGTTCGGCGTTGGACGCCTGGAGGGCCTTCTGCCGGTTCTCCAACTCCTGCGAGCGGTCGCGCAGTTGCTCGGTCAGCTCCTGGGACTGCTCAAGGAGCTTCTCGGTCTTGGTGTTGACGCTGATCGTGTTGACGCTCGTCGCGATCATCTCGGCGAGCTGGTTGAGGAAGTCCCGCTGGATGTGCGTGAACGGCTGGAACGAGGCCAGTTCGATCACACCGAGGACCTTGCCCTCGAAGAGCACCGGCAGCACGATCACATGCGCGGGCGGCGCCTCGCCGAGCCCGGAGGAGATCTTCAGGTAGCCCGGCGGAACGTTGTCGACCTGGATGGTCCGCTTCTCCTCGGCCGCCGTCCCGATGAGCGTCTCACCGGGCCGGAACGAGGTCGGCATCGACCCGGCGGAGTAGCCGTAACTCCCCCGCATCCGCAGCTCGTACGCGTTGTCGTCGGCGTTGTCCGGACCCACCTCGTCCGAGTCGCCCGGGGACATGGCCAGGAAGAACGCGCCGTGCTGCGCCGAGACCACCGGCGTCAGCTCGCTCATGATCAGCGAGGCCACGTCGTCCAGATCGCGGCGGCCCTGCATCAGGCCGGAGATCCGGGCCAGGTTGCCCTTCAGCCAGTCCTGCTCCTTGTTGGCGAGGGTGGTGTCGCGCAGGTTGGCGATCATCGTGTTGATGTTGTCCTGGAGGACCTGGATCTCGCCGGCCGCGTCCACGTCGATCTTCAGGTTCAGATCGCCGCGGGTCACCGCCGTGGCGACGGCCGCGATGGCGCGCACCTGACGGGTCAGGTTCCCGGCCATCTCGTTCACCGACTCGGTGAGGTCGCGCCAGGTGCCGTCCACGTCCCGGACCCGCGCCTGACCGCCCAGTTGCCCTTCCGTGCCCACCTCGCGGGCGACCCGGGTCACCTGGTCGGCGAACGAGGAGAGCTGGTCGACCATCGTGTTGATGGTGTTCTTCAGCTCCAGGATCTCGCCCCGGGCGTCGATGTCGATCTTCTTGGTCAGGTCGCCCTTGGCGATGGCCGTGGTGACCGTGGCGATCTGCCGCACCTGGCCGGTCAGGTTGGAGGCCATCGAGTTCACGGACTCGGTGAGGTCCTTCCACGTCCCCGAGACTCCCGGCACCCGGGCCTGACCGCCCAGCTCACCTTCCGTACCCACCTCGCGGGCCACGCGCGTGACCTCGTCCGCGAAGGAGGACAGCGTCGTCACCATGGTGTTGACGGTGTCGGCCAGCTCCGCGACCTCGCCGCGCGCCTCCACGGTGACCTTCTTCGTCAGGTCACCGTTGGCGACCGCGGAGGAGACCCGGGAGATGTTCCGTACCTGGCTGGTCAGGTTGTTGGCCATCAGGTTGACGTTGTCGCTGAGGTCCTTCCAGATGCCGGTCGCCCCGCGCACCCGCGCCTGGCCGCCGAGGATGCCCTCGGTACCCACCTCGCGGGCCACACGCGTGACCTCGTCCGCGAAGTTGAGGAGCTGGTCGACCATCGTGTTGACGGTAGTGACCAGTTCGAGGATCTCGCCCTTGGCGTCCACGGTGATCTTCTTGGAGAGGTCGCCCTTGGCGACCGCGGTGGTGACCTCGGCGATGTTACGGACCTGGAGGGTCAGGTTGTTCGCCATGCCGTTGACGGACTGGGTGAGGTCCTTCCACGTACCGGACACGCCCTGCACCTCGGCCTGACCGCCGAGGATGCCCTCCGTGCCCACCTCGCGGGCGACCCGCGTCACCTGCTCGGCGAAGTTGGAGAGCTGGTCCACCATCGTGTTGAGGGTGTTCTTCAGTTCCAGGATCTCGCCGCGCGCGTCCACGTCGATCTTCTGCGACAGGTCACCGCGCGCCACCGCCGTGGCGACCTGCGCGATGTTACGGACCTGGGCGGTGAGGTTGCCCGCCATGCCGTTCACCGAGTCGGTGAGATCGCGCCACACTCCGGCCACACCGGGCACCTGCGCCTGGCCGCCCAGCCGGCCGTCCGTACCCACCTCACGGGCGACGCGGGTCACCTGGTCGGCGAAGGCCGAGAGCTGGTCCACCATCGTGTTGATCGTGTTCTTGAGCTCCAGGATCTCGCCCCGGGCATCCACGTCGATCTTCTGCGACAGGTCACCCCGGGCCACCGCCGTCGTCACCTGGGCGATCTGCCGCACCTGGGAGGTGAGGTTCCCGGCCATGAAGTTGACGGAGTCCGTCAGCTCCTTCCACGTACCCGAGACGCCGTCCACCCGTGCCTGACCGCCGAGGCGGCCCTCGGTACCCACGTCCCGGGCCATCCGCGTCACCTGGTCGGCGAAGCTGGAGAGCTGCGCCACCATCGTGTTGACGGTGTTCTTCAGCTCCAGCATCTCCCCGGCCACGTCCACGGTGACCTTCTGCGACAGGTCACCGTTGGCGACCGCCGTGGTCACCTGGGCGATGTCCCGGACCTGGCCGGTCAGGTTACGGAAGGCGGTGTTCACCGAATCGGTGAGGTCCTTCCAGGTCCCCGCGGCGCCCGGCACCTCGGCCTGACCGCCGAGCCGGCCCTCGACGCCGACCTCCCGCGCGACGCGCGTCACCTCGGAACCGAACGACTGGAGCTGGTCCACCATCGTGTTGACGGTGTTCTTCAGCTCCAGCATCTCCCCGGCCACGTCGACCGTGACCTTCTGCGACATGTCGCCACTGGCCACCGCCGTCGTCACCTGAGCGATGTCCCGCACCTGCGTGGTCAGGTTCCGGAAGACCGTGTTCACCGAATCGGTGAGGTCCTTCCACGTCCCCGCCGCGCCCGGCACCTGCGCCTGGCCACCGAGGAGCCCCTCGCCACCGACCTCGCTCGCCACACGTGTCACTTCGTCCGCGAAGGTGCGCAGCGTCTCGGTCATCTGGTTGATCGTCTCGGCGAGCTGGGCGACCTCGCCGCGCGCGCTCACCGTGACCTTCTGCGTCAGGTCACCGCTGGCGACCGCCGTCGTCACCTCGGCGATCCCGCGCACCTGGGAGGTGAGGTTGCCCGCCATCGTGTTGACGGAATCCGTGAGGTCCTTCCAGACCCCGGCCACGCCCGGCACGGTCGCCTGACCGCCCAGCTCTCCTTCCGTACCCACCTCACGGGCGACGCGCGTCACCTCGGAGGAGAACGAGGACAACTGGTCGACCATCGTGTTGACGGTGTTCTTCAGCTGGAGCATCTCGCCGGCCACATGGACGGTGACCTTCCGCGACAGATCGCCCTTGGCGACCGCCGTCGTCACCAGCGCGATGTCCCGTACCTGGGCGGTGAGGCGGTACGCCATGGTGTTGACGGAGTCCGTCAGGTCCTTCCAGGACCCGGACATCCCGCGCACCTGCGCCTGGCCCCCGAGCTTGCCCTCGGTGCCCACCTCGACCGCGACCCGGGTCACCTGCTCGGTGAAGACCGAGAGCTGGTCGACGAGGTTGTTGACCGTACGCGCGACCTTCAGGAACTCGCCGCGCAGCGGCCGTACCGTCTCGTCCGTCGTGTGCGACCGCAGCTCCATCCGCTGCTCCAGGTCACCGTCGGCGACCGCCGACAGCACCCGGCCCACCTCGGAGACCGGTCGCGCGAGATCGTCGACGAGCTCGTTGGAGGCGTCGATCGCGGCCGCCCAGGAGCCCTCGCAGGCGCCCGTCTCCAGCCGCTCGGTCAGCTTGCCCTCACGCCCGACCACCCGCCGCACCCGCGCCAGCTCACCCGTGAGGTGGAGATTGCGGTCGGCGACCTCGTTGAAGACCGCCGCGATCTCCGTCATCACGCCGTCGCCGGAGACGGTGAGCCGCCTGCGGAAATTGCCGTCGCGCATCGCCGCGAGTCCCGCCAGCAGTCTGTTCAGAGCTGCCGCGTCGACCTCGACGGTGCCATTGCGCTGCTTTTTCACGGACTGCCCGCCTTTTGTACGCGTTTCTGAACCCCGCGCCGCCACGCCAGACTCCACCGTGTCCCTCCCGCAGGGGTTGACCGTTTCGCTCGGGCCTATCCGGAAGCTTGCCCAGCTCCACTGTGGACCACCGCCACGGCACACCGTCAACGGGTGGCCGGGCGGACGTCAAATCGTTGCAACGTACCAGGCCGGAACAGGTCGGCGGGCAACCTCCCCCGCTTGCACCCCATCCCTCCTACCGGAAGACATACTCGTGCGCCCGCGCACAACTGCTGCGGCGTCCTGTCCCGATCTCGGCCCTCGTGTACCCGGCACCCTGGAGATACGTCTAGCCTGGCAAGCGAATCGAAGCGGCGAGAAACGGGCACAGGACTCGGGGAAGCGACGAGACACCAATATGGGGAGTGCTGTGATCACCGCGCGCGCGGCCGCCACCTTCGAACCGGTCGGGCGCTCGGTCGCGACCGCCCGCGCCTTTGTCCGGGACACCCTCCAGGGGTGGGGATACAACGATGTCGTCGACGACGCCGTCGTCCTCACCAGCGAGCTCGTCACCAACGCCGTGGTCCACGCGGGGACGGCGGCCGATGTCCTCTGCCTCCGTACCGAGGACGGCGTACGCGTCGAGGTCGCCGACCACTATCCGGAGCGTGAGGTCCCGCTCCAGAGCAGCGGACTCGACTTCGGCTCCCCGGACCGCGAGAACGGCCGGGGCCTGCTGCTCTGCGCCGCCCTGGCCTCCCGCTGGGGCGTCGAATACACCCCCACCCGCAAACATGTCTGGTTTCAGCTGGACCTCCCCGAGCGCCCGGTCGGCATCCGGTCCGCCGGACCGCTCCTGCCTACCGCGCTACTGCCCGTGGCGGACCAGCGTGTACGGGTCGCCGTCGTCCAGATCGACCACTCCGGCTCGATCGCCGCATGGAACGACGACGCGGCCTTCCTCTTCGGCCACGGGGCGGACGAGGTGTCCGGCAAGCAGCTCACCGACTTCGTGGCCTGGCCGCACACGCCCGGCACCAACACCGGCATCGCGGACGCCCTGCGCCTCTCCCGCTGGGAGGGCAGCTACGGAATCCGCTGCGCCGACGGCCGCGTCACCCCCGTCTACGCCTCGCACCTGCGGGTCCGCGACACCGACGGCGAACCGTCCACGGTCTGTCTCCTCGTCCGCGACCACGAACGCGCGGTCCTCCAGTCCCCGGTGCGCGCCCCGGTCTCCGACTCCTCGTCCGAGAGCCGCTCCACGGACCCGTTCGAGGTCTTCATCGGCTCCCCCGCCCCCGACGACCTGGACGGCCTGCTCCAGCGGACGGTGGAGCGCGCCCGCGACATGCTCGACGCCGACGCGGCCTTCCTCCTGCTCGCCACCGACGACGAGACGGAGCTGGAGGTCCGCGCCACGACGGGCCTGCCCTCGGCCCGCCAGCGCTTCGCGAGAGTCCCCGTCGAAGCCGGAACAGGACGGTACGGCTCCGCCCGGATGCCGGCCGTCCACGAGGACCTCACCGCCGTCCCCGGCGCCGTCCCGCTGCTCACCGACACCGGGATGCGCTCGGTCGTCACGGTCCCGCTGAAGGTCGAGGGCCGCCTGACGGGCTCCCTGGGCGTCGCGGCCGAGGCCTCGGGCCGCTACTCGAACGAGGAGGCCCTGCGCCTCCAGTTCGCCGCCGACCGCATCGCGCTGGCGGTGGAGTCCGCGCGCCTCGGCGAGCTGGAACGGCTGCGCCGCGGCTCCCTCTCCTTCCTGGTCGAGGCCTCCGACCTGCTGGCCGGCACGCTCGACCGGGACCAGACGCTGGCGCTGATGGCCCAGATGACGGTCCCGACCCTGGCCACCTGGTGCGCGGTCTACACGATCGCGGACCAGTCCTCGGACCCGTACCTCTCGTACGTGCTCCACGAGGACGAGGACCTCATCGACGGCCTCAAGGCCCTGCTCTCCAAGATCGCCCCGCCCGACCCGGTCCCGACGCCGGGCGCCCGCATCTGGGCGGCCCCTTCGGAGGCCGGTCACCGCGCGGCGCTGTCCACCTCCGCCCGCAGCCTGGCCCATGACGCCCCGCTGAGCATGTCGACGGCCACCCGCACCATCCTCGCCACGGCCCAGGCGGTCGGCGGCGAGACGGTGGTGCTGCCGCTGGTCGCCCGCAACCGCGTGATCGGCATGCTGACGCTCGGGAAGCCCTCGGACGACCACTTCCGCCAGGAGATCCTGGAACTGGCCGAAGACCTCTCCCGCCGGGCTGCCCTGGCCTTGGACAACGCCCGCCTGTACTCGGAGCGCATGGCCATCAGCCAGTCCCTCCAGCGCAGCCTGCTGCCCCCGGGCCTCCCCGACGTCCCGAACGTCGAGATCGAAGTCATCTACCGCGCCGCGGGCGAGGGCAACGAGGTAGGCGGAGACTTCTACGACGTCTTCCCGATCCACGACGGTGCGTACGGCTTCGCCATCGGCGACGTCTGCGGTACGGGCCCCGAGGCGGCCGCCGTCACGGGCCTCGCCCGCCACGCCCTGCGCCTGCTGGCCAAGGAGGGCTTCCCCGGTCCGGCGGTCCTGGAGCGCCTCAACGCGGCGATCCTCGACGAGGGCGCCCGCAGCCGCTTCCTGACCCTCCTGTACGGCGAGCTGTGGCCCCAGGAGGACGGCAGCGCCCTCCTGAAGGTGGTCTGCGCCGGCCACCCGCTGCCGCTCCGCCTGCGCCAGGACGGCTCCGTGGAGCCGGCGGCCGAACCGCAGCCCCTGCTCGGCGTCCTGGAGGACCTGGAGCTGTACGAGCAGGAGGTCACCCTGAACCCGGGCGACGTCCTTCTCTGCGTCACCGACGGCGTCACCGAACGCCGCGAGGGCACCCGCATGCTCGGCGACGACGGCCTCGCGGACGTCCTGTCGACCTGTACGGGCCTGACGGCCGGAGCGGTCGCCGCACGCATCCTGCGAGCCGTGGAGCGCTTCGCCGCAGAACCGGCCTCGGACGACATGGCCATCCTGGCCATGCGCGTCCCGGAGCCACCCCGCGCCTGATGTGAGACCACAAACGCGAGAGGCCCCCGCCAGTGGCGGGGGCCTCTCGCTTTCTCTCTGAGCCCCAATGCGGAATCGAACCGCAGACCTTCTCCTTACCATGGAGACGCTCTACCGACTGAGCTATTGGGGCCTCGCTGCGCTGTGGCAACGAGGTAAACCATACACGGGATCCGAGGATGTTCATAATCCCGGCCGGCACGAGTTTGCGAGCCTGAGGGCCCTGCGGTCGGCCGGTCGAAAGGGGCAAGGGGCCGGCGTCCGGGCCTGGAACGCAGAAAAGCCCCGCACCATACAGTGCGGGGCTTTCCCGGAAAAATTGTTCGGCGGCGTCCTACTCTCCCACAGGGTCCCCCCTGCAGTACCATCGGCGCTGAAAGGCTTAGCTTCCG